>NZ_JACJVP010000024.1 GCF_014212125.1 Cohnella nanjingensis | reverse complement strand
GACCGTTTGCCCGCTCCGACCGCAGATTTTTGATGGCGTGCATCTGTCGCGAGAATTAACCAGGTGCGCGCAGACGGGCCATCGTATCCCCGACGGAATCGGAGACCGCTTCCCGGCAGGAGGCGGATGCCCCCTTCTCGAAGGACAAGTTATCCGCTATTCTGTATTCATATCCGGATGCAGAAATGAGGAACTCTTATGAATGTGCAAGTAATCGAAGTGCAATCGGACAGCGCGGACCTCCGGCGGATGATCGCCAAGCTGGACGAGGATCTTCTTACGCGTTATCGGCCGGAAGACATCCACGGACTGGACTTCGACGATCCGAACGTTCATCGGATCACGCTCATGGTCGCCTACGCGGACGACGAGCCGGTCGGCTGCGGCGCAATCCGGCCCCTGGGCGGCGAGACGACGGAGCTGAAGCGGTTCTTCGTGGAGGCGTCCGTCCGCCGCCAAGGCATCGCCGGCCGCATGCTGGAGGCGCTCGAGCGCAAGGCCAGAGAGACGGGCTTCGCCGTCATCCGGCTCGAGACGGGAACCGAGCAGCCCGAAGCCATCCGTTTCTACGAGAAGAACGGATACGCCGCAATCGCCAAATACGGGGAATATGCGGATTCCGAGCATAGCCTCTGCTACGAGAAAAGCCTATGAAGCATCAGGACCTGATCGCGCTTGGATTGTCCTATGCCGGAACGAGCCTGCGGTACCCTTTCGATCCGAAGATGCCGGTGCTCTATGTGGGGAGCAAGATGTTCGCCTTGCTCGGCGATTGGCAAGGGTCGGAGAGCGTCAACCTGAAGACCTCGCCGGACGAAGCCTGGCTGCAGCGGGAGACCTATCCCGGCACCGTCTTCCCCGGCTACCATATGAACAAGCGGCATTGGAACACCGTCGTGCTGGACGGCACCGTGCCGGATCGCGTCGTGTCCGAGATGCTCGAAGCGTCTTACCTGCTCGTGTACGCCAACTTGCCCAAGGCAGAGCGGCTGCGCATCTCCCAGACTTCAAGGCCCAACGGCTGACCGCCGTCCCTGGAATCCGTCCAGGAGCACGTCCAATCCGAAGCGGAACTCCGCTTCGCCGTCCGACTCGGTCGTATAGGCGGCCAGGCGGACTACATGCGGGAACCGTTCCGGCGGCAGCTCGCCGTAGAACCGGCTATACTGCTCGCCCAGCTGCGCCATCGCCTCCTCGCCATGGCCGGCGAACGCGAGCAGCCGAAGCTCCTCCGCTACGAACCCGAGCACGTAATTCTTGAGCATGGAGGACAGCCACGGGATCTGCGGATCCGGGAAGCCGGCCTCGGCAAAGATCCGGTAAAGCCGTTCGATCTGCGCGAGCCGGCCGGCACCCGCGGCCAGATGCGAGTTGAAGATCTCCGTCGCATCCCGATAGCGAAGCAGGACCGCCCGGAAATGCGCTCCCCACGCCGTCAGCTTCTCCCTCCACGTCCCCTCCGGTTCGGATTCGCCCAATTCCTCGCTGATCCGATCCGCGATCCATTCCAAGAGCCGGTCCTTGTCCTTGACATGATAGTAGAGGGAAGCCGTCTTCACCTGGAGCGCGTCCGCGACCCTCCGCATGCTGAGCTCCTTCAGACCGACTTCGTTCAACAACCCCAAGGCCGCGTGCAGGATCCGCGTCCGATCCAGCGGAATATGCAGCGGCGCTTCCCCGCCCGAACCCTCCGTATCCCGGGCAGGACGAACCCTTCTCCTCGCCATCGTCGAACCTCCCCTTTCTCTTGACAAGTATAGCATAACGCTATATTCTAACACAATTAGATTAATAATCTAATACAATTAGATTGCTGAGGAGGATGTTTTATGAACCCGAATTCCGATAACGTACCCGCCGAAGGGCGCTCCGAATCCCCTATTCACGCGCTCGTCAAGCAGATGAACCGCCACCTGGCGGAGGTCTGGACCACGATCTGGAACGAACAAGAGGAGGCGCTGACCGAGATGTTCGCGAACTACGGCGACCGCGCCTACGGCGCGTTCGTGCAGCGGCTGATGGAACCGATCGCCCAGCGGCTCCAATCTGCCGGATATGCGATCCGCGCGGGCTTCAACCGGCACGACTCCGTCGAGAACTGGGGACCGCCCGAAGAGCGGGAGCGCTGCTGCTGGTACGTCGTGCGCGACGCGGACGGCGTAGCGGCGGGGACGGCCGTTCTTCAGCTGTTCCATTCGCACGTCTCGTTCCGCCTCCCCCAGGCGCCGAACTTCCTCGCTCTCGAGGAGACGGAACCGTCCGCGATCGCCGCAGCATTGTCGTACGCGGCGGTGCGCTTGACCGGCCAAGGCGTCTCCTATCGGAACTTCGGCGCGGAGCCGGCCCAAGCTTGGGAGTATGGGACGGACGCCGGACTCGGCGACTATCTGAACGTTCCGGCAGGGCAGCGGCAGACCGGCACCGGCTATATCGACCATGCGCTCGCGCTATGGGGGCGCAACGGCTGGGAGCTGGTAACCGTAATGCCGCACGGCGACCGTCTGGTCGGCTACTTCAAACGGCCGGCGAGATAAGCAGAGTCGGGACATACGCGAAGGGGCCGCTCCGGCGCCAGACGGCAACCGGAACAGCCCCTATTCGGATTTCGGACAGCCTGGACGAAAAAAATATAAAACTCGACTTGACATTGGAGGATACTCCAATGTTAGTTTGAATTCATGGAACAATTATATTCTATACAAGAGGTCTCCCGGCTACTTAGGATCCCGAAGGATACGCTTCGGTACTATGACCGGATTGGAATCGTATCGCCGTCCCGGGAAGACAATCGGTACCGCAGGTATTCGAAGAACGACCTCATCGACTTGATGAACATTCAAATCATGCAGTATGCGGACTTTTCTCTTGACGAGATCAAGGGAAAGTTTGGGTTTCACAGGATGGAGAATGTAGACCCTGCTTATTGCCGGGAAGTCGCTGCGTTCCTCGATGCCAAGCATGCAGAAACGCGCAAGAAGATTGCCCGTCTGGAAAAGATCAGTCAGTTGCTCGACGTAGCCGCCGAAGCGCTAAGGGACCTTAATCATGAGAGCGACCAGCGGCTGGCGGATTTCGTTCGCGAGATTTACCAGGCTATTCGAAAGAAGGAACCTGGAATATCCGAGGAGGGATGTCATGGACGTCAAGGTTAGAAATTATTATTATCTGATTGCAGGTATTCTTGCGATACTGTTTGCCGTTACGCACGCATGGAACGGGCAATCCGCCGTGCTGCCGACGCTCCACGTGAGCGCGATAACCATGGATACCCGGACGGTATTCATGTATGTCTGGCACATCATCACGGCGGAAAATCTGGTCTTCGGCATCGCGTTCATTTTCATGTCGTTCCAAAGCGAGCGATTGAAGATCCAGTTTGCCGCATGGACGATCGTGTCGCTTCTGATCGTCCGACTGATGGTCATTCTCGGTATAACGGCATTCCAAGACGTTTCGGCACTTGCGGATACGTTAATCGATTCGATTGCCATCTTAATCTATGTCGCCTTCATCCTATTGGGCATAAGAATGAAGCCAAAAACCACGAGACGTTGAATTCTTTATTTGTCAGGCGTTAGATCCATAACGCAGAACGTTAGTTCAACGGGCTCAAGCTACCCGATAACGAAAACCGGATCCTTTGGAGAGTAAAGGGTCCGGTTTTTTCATGTAATGAATGGCTTAGCGTACGATTTTTTCCGTTTCGCGAGGCGACCCCTTCAACTTCAACGAGCGCTAAACCGACTTGATCTCCAGCAGCTCGTACTCGATGATCCCCATCGGCGCATCCACCTGGATCAGGTCCCCTACGGATCGGCCCATGAGCGCTTTCCCCATCGGACTCTCGTATGAGATCTTGTTCTCGGCCACGTTGGCTTCAGCCCCGCCTACGACCCGGTATTCGATCCGCTCGCTCATCTCCACGTCGTTCAGGACCACGATCGATCCGACCTGCACGATCGAGGCACCCGCGCTCTTCACGACCCGCGCCCGCTTCAGCATCTTCTCGATCGTAAGGATGCGCGTCTCCATGAACGCCTGATCGTCCTTCGCGGAATGATATTCGCTGTTTTCCTTCAGATCCCCGTAGCTGATCGCCGTCTTGATCCGGGCGGCAAGCTCTTTGCGCTTGACGGTCTTCAGCTCTTCCAGCTCTTGCTCGAGGCTCGCGAACCCCTCCGGGGTTAGGATCACTTCGTCTTCGCTCGTCATCTTAGACACTCCCGATCCTGATTGATGTCGTCTCCGTATCGTCGTCTTCTTCAATTCTACAGGATATCGGGTCATAAAGCGAAGATTGGGGGGAGAAAGATTTAACCATCCTTAACCAGCTTCCCGGCGCCGTTGTCGTCTATAAGGATGATCCCGATATTGGAAAGGAGCGAATCCCCTTCGGACCGCTTCAAGCTGTACCGCTATTCCATCGCAGACACAAGCGTGCAGACGATCACGAATGTGAAGCGGGAAGATCTGGCTTCGCTGGATCCGCTGGGGCCAAGCCCGCTGGAACAGCCGAAGTTCGGCGACGCTGCCAGACTTGCACGATCGCCACGATAACAAGCGGATAGAGCGCCGACCACCCGAGGAAAGGGTACAGGCCCAGCGTGACGACAAGCGAGATCCAGGCTGCCGCCCGCCCGAGCGGGTAATCGCG
The DNA here is from genome assembly GCF_014212125.1 of Cohnella nanjingensis. Lineage (GTDB taxonomy): Bacteria > Bacillota > Bacilli > Paenibacillales > Paenibacillaceae > Cohnella > Cohnella nanjingensis. The sequence goes on along the minus strand of NZ_JACJVP010000024.1, from coordinate 353,302 downwards.
CATGAGGCGGACGCCCGCGAGGCAGCCGCCGATGTAGGTGGCGATGAAGGTGGCGTTGGGCAGCTCGATCAGCTGCGCCAGCGAGACGACGCCGCTGTACAGCACCGCGAGCGCGATCGCGCTGCCCGCCGCCAGAAATGCGAGTCCGCCGATGGGCGTCCGGTACTTGCGATGCAGCCGGCCGAACCAGCGGGGCGCGGCGCCCTCCCGGGCGAGGGCGTAGGCGATGCGCGCCGCCGCGCTCGCATAGGCGTTGTGGGCGGCGAAACAGATGAACAGCGCGGCTACCGCGACGATCCAGCCGCCGACGGGCCCCAGCGAGAGATGCACCATCACGCTGAGCGAGGCGGCCGATTGACCGTCGCCATAGCTGTGCGTAGCGACCGTCATGAAGGCGACGGCGAAGTAGATCAGGGCGACGACGCCGGCGCTCCACAGGACGCCCCGGATCGCGTTCCGCCGCGGATCGACGAACTCGGCGGACAGATGGGTCACCGCCTCCCAGCCGATGAAGCACCAGAACATGAGGCCGGCCGCCTTCATCACGCTGAACCCGCCGCGCGGCAGGAAGGGCGTGAAGTTGGCCGCATCGTAATGCGGGATGGCCGTGCCGATCGCCAGCAGCAGGATCGCCAGGATCAAGGCGATGACGACGGTCTGCACGCTCCCCGCCAAGCGGAGGCCAAAGATGTTCATGACGAACGGGACGACCATGATCAAAGCGGCCAGCGCATGCACCTGGCCGCTGCCCCAATGCAGCAGCACGCCGACGTACTGGGCGCCGGTTACCGCGACGACGGGGCCGCCGATCGGCACGGAGAGCAGGAAGAACCAGCCGACGAGGTTGCCGTAGCGCGCGCCATAGGCCAACTTGACGAAGTGGGACACGCCGCCGGAGCTCGGATGCCTCGCCGCGAGCAGGCCCATCGTGATCGCCATCGGGATGACGAGGATGGACATCGCGAGCCAGGCGACGATCGAGGAAGGCCCCGCGAGCTCAGCCGCCAGGCCGGGCACGAGCAAGATGCCCGACCCGATGACGGAACCGATGTAGAGCGCGACGATCTGGGGAAGCGACAACACTTCGCGAAGGCCTTGCTTGTGGCCGGAAGGCATGGACATGCGGGAACACCTCGTTTACGGAATCGACACTGTACTCCCACCTTATCTCAAAACGGCCCCTTGAAAAAGGGTCCGTTTCGCGCGGCCAAATTCCTCTTTATCCGTCGGCGCGACTCGTCGCGACTTGTTTACGACCTGATTCCTCATTGCGGATCGCTTCGAATACCAGCCGAATCGAGCGGTCGATTTGCCGTATCCTGATTTAATGCTTTGTTTAGATATGAATTTAGCCGCCATTTAGAAATGAGCAGTACGATGAAAGGAGTAAAGAACGCTTAAGGAGGCAAAAAAATGGATCAACGCTCACCGTCCCCCTGGACGAAGCTCGTGCAGTTCCAGCATCCCGAGAAGCTATTGGGCTTCGTGCGGCATTGGGACGAGCCGCTGATCGCGGCGCTGTACGGGATGGACGAAGCCGCGCTCCGCGAGACCCGGCTGGCGCTGGAGAACCAAGCCCGGGAGGCCGCCGAGCGATTGCTCGCGAACCCGGTCTTCGCGGCAGGCATCGACCGCCTGCCCTTCAAGCCCGGCGAGACGATCGTAGGGATCGGCGAGAGCACGACGGCCGATCGCGTATCCTGGCTCGAGATGCTGCGGCAAGCGCTGGCGATCCGGCGGCCGCGGGACGGCATCCGCATCGTCAACGAAGGGGTATCCGGACAGACGACGACGCAGATCTTGGGCCGGCTCCCCTCCATCTGCGCCTGGCGGCCCGACTGGATCTTCTTCCTGGCCGGGGCCAACGACGTCGCGCGGATGGGCCGAGATTCGGCGATCTCGCTGGTCAGCATGGAGGAGACCGCCCGGAATCTCGCCGCGATCCGACAGATCGCAGGCGCGCAGACGGACGCGAGATGGGCGTGGATCACGCCTCCGCTGTTCGACGAAGCGCGCGTCTCTGCGAATCCGCATTTCAAGCTGGGTCAGTTGGATTGGCGGAATGCCGATATCCGCGTCGTCGGCGACCTCATCCGCCGGTGGCCGGAGACGGTGATCGACGTCCAGCCGGCGTTCGAGGGAGCCGCAGCAGGGGAGCTGCTCGGCCCCGACGGCATTCATCCTTCGACCGAGGGGCAGCAGGCCATCCTCAAGCGGCTGGTCGAGCGGCTGGCCGAGGAAGAGGGGCAGCCATGAGACTTCATATATTCGGCAGATGACAATGACTCCTGCTAAGCGTAAATGGAATCCCGGCTGGCTGATCCTCATCGTCCTGTTCGGAGGCGCGACGGGATTCGCCGTCGGCCCGTATGTCCTACTGGACCCCGGCCTCAGCCGCGTCGATCTCGACCCGTCCTTCCCGCTGCACTTTCCGCTGCTGCTCGTCCATATCTTCGCTTCGTTCCTGGCGCTTGCCGTGGGCTGGCTTCAATTCCTCCCCGCTCTTCGGCGCCGTCGCCCCGGTCTTCATCGGCTGATCGGACGCATCTACTTGATTTGCGTCGCGATCGGCGGCGCGACGGGACTGGTCGTAGGCGCCTTCACCGAGAGCTTCATCCGCCAACTGGCTTTCCTGACTTTAGCCGCGCTGTGGCTCTTCACCGGCTGGCGGGGATACGTCGCCATTCGGCGGCGACAATACGGCGCGCACGGGCTGTGGATGCTGCGCAGCTATGCGGTGACGCTCGTCGCGGCGACCGCCCGGCTCATCACGCCGCTCTGCATCTTGATCTTCGTCGCGGGCCACGGGGGGCTGCCGCCAGGCGGCGTACAAGCCGTAGTATCGCTCGTGCTTGAAGTCAACATTTGGCTGGGTCTCATCGTCAATCTCCTGCTGGCGGAATGGGTCTTCGCCCAAAGGTTGCGTGGAGATTAAGAGGGGCTACACGAATCCATGCGAAAAAGAGGCGTACGGGGTACGTCTCTTTGGGCGATATGCGCCGGTAACGCTGAAGCGGCATATCGGGTACGCCCTTTACGTACTATGGCCATCTCGCTTCCATAGCATGCCCTCTTACCGTTTCTTCTTCCCCAAGAAGTCGTTCACGAAGAGCAGCAGCAACCGCCGGCACGCCGCTCTACGCCAGATGGATGCCGTTCCCGCTCAGCGGGACGCCGGCAAAAAATCCAAGGATAATGACGATCGCAGGCTCCAACAGCTGCAGCGCCGTGTCCAAGCGCCTTTCTTGTACGTTCTTACGCATTTCTAATGATTGAGAATGTTGTCCTCCAGCACGGCGAACTTGTCCCCATACTCTCGAATGATGCGCGCCTCTCCCCACTCGCAGAGCGAATTCAGGATCGGCTCCAAGCTGTGCCCATACTCGCTCAGCTCGTACTCCACTTTCGGCGGAATCTGATTGTAGGCGATTCGGTTGACAATGCCGTGCTCCTCCAGCTCGCGCAGCTGCTGCGTGAGCATCTTCTGCGTGATGGCAGGCATCAGACGCTTCAGGTCGCTGGTTCTTTTCTTCCCGCGCATCAAGTGGCACAGGATCACGCACTTCCATTTGCCGCCGATGACTTCGAGGGCCGCCTCAACCGAGACGTTGTATTTCTTTTGGTTCACCTCATGACATCCTTTCGATCCGCTTATAGGAACTTTCAAGTACCTATCCTACTTTAAGGTGCGTACTGTTCATTCTGATCCGGATGTCTCATAATACACCTACCGGCCGGTCATTACCACCGCATAGGAGTGAATATGATGTCATACGCGCAGAGAAAAAGCACGTTCGCGCTCATCGCGCTCGCGATCAGCGCCTTTGCCATCGGCACAACCGAGTTCATCAGCGTCGGGCTGCTGCCCTTGATCGCCGATGACCTGCATATATCGGTCACGACTGCGGGACTCACCGTGACCTTGTACGCCCTCGGCGTCGTCTTCGGCGCCCCCGTCTTAACGTCCCTGACCTCCGGCGTCTCCCGCAAGACGCTGCTCGTCGGGATCATGATCGTCTTCGTCGCCGGCAACAGCCTGGCCGCCGCCGCGAACGGCATCGCCCTGCTCCTCGTCGCCCGCGTCGTATCGGCCTTGGCGCACGGGGTGTTCATGTCGATCGGCTCCACCATCGCGGCCGACCTCGTCGCCGAGAACCGCAGAGCCAGCGCCATCTCCATCATGTTCTCGGGTCTTACGGTCGCGACGGTCACCGGCGTGCCGCTGGGCACGTTGATCGGCCAGCATTGGGGCTGGCGGACGGCCTTCGTCGCGATCGTCGCCGTCGGCTTGGTTGCGCTGATCGCCAACCTGGTCTTGGTCCCGGCGGACCTGCGCCCCGGCACGAAGACGAGCGTGCGCGATCAAGCCAAGCTCGCCGCGAACGGACGCCTGCTGCTGGCTTTCGCCATTACCGCGCTCGGCTATGGGGGCACGTTCGTCGTCTTCACTTATTTGTCCCCGCTGCTGCACGATATAACCGGATTCGGGGAAAGGACCGTAGCCGGCATCCTCCTCTTGTACGGCATTGCCATCGCCATCGGCAATGTCGTCGGGGGGAGGGCGGCCAACCGCAATCCGATCGGCGCCCTGTTCTACATGTTCGCCGTGCAGGCGGTCGTGCTCTTCGTGCTCGCCTTCACCGTGCCGTTCAAGATCGCCGGCGTCGCCACGATCTTCTTCATGGGACTGCTCGCCTTCATGAACGTGCCCGGCTTGCAGTCGCACGTCGTGACGCTCGCCAAGCGCTACGCCCCGAACGCCGTCGACACGGCTTCGGCCGTCAACATCGCCGCGTTCAATGGCGGCATCGCCATCGGCGCCTATCTGGGCGGCGTCGTGACGGATTCGCTCGGCTTGATTCATACGACATGGGTAGGCGCCATCATGGTGCTCTTCGCCGTCGCCTTGACCGGCTGGAGCCGCGCGCTGGAGCGGAGGGATACGGCGAAGGCGAGCAAGCGCGACCCTTCTCGGGCCGCCTATTGCTAATCCGCGCGCCGTCAAGCACATTTACCCTTATTCCGTCAACCGTCTCGCGTCCGATAAGCACCACGTCCCTCAGCCGAAGACGCTTGCCCCTGTTCCTGGTATTCTTGAAGTAACAATGGCAACGGATAACGGGAGGGACTTCCTTTGAATCTGAATGCGAGCCGCAACTTCTTGCTGGGCCCGATCCTCATCCTCTTGGGCATCTTTATGTTCACCCGGGGCGGAGTGCACTGGGGAACGGGCTCGATCTTCGCTTATTTCTGGCCGAGCATGTTCGTGCTGCCGCTCGGCGTATTCTTCCACTGGCTGTACTTCTCGCTCCTGCAGCGACGGGGCGTCGGCGTGCTGGTCCCCGGGGGCATCCTGCTCACGGCGGGACTCGTCTGCCAGGTGTCCATGCTGTTCGACAGCTGGTCGTTCATGTGGCCGGGCTTTATCTTCGCCGTCGCGGTCGGCTTGTTCGAGCTCTATTGGTTCGGCACGCGGAACAAGTGGCTGCTCATCCCGATCAACATCCTGACGGTGCTGTCGGCGCTCTTCTTCGCGATCTTCGCCATCGGGGCGCTCTTCGGCAGTCTGCTGCACGGCCGGCCGATCCTCGCCATGGGACTGATCGCGGCCGGCGGCCTGGTGATGCTCTTCCGCCGGAGAACGACTGTCTAGGCACCGGCAGACAGCTTCAAAAGAAAGGCGCGCTGCAACCATGGATTCAGCAGTCGAGGTTTCGATAGCCATGATTTCCAGCACCTTTGCGCGAGCACCCTTCGGGGTGCTTTTTTCATATGGCGAAATGGGATTGACAACGTCAGGAAAACCCATTATATTCGTTGTACATACAAAATAAAAAACGGAGGTCGCCGATCATGGATGATAGCTTCCTGAGTAGCTGCATGTTCTTCACCGCCAATCGCCTGGGCCGCGCCATCACCAAGATTGCCGAAGAGGAATTCGCGCCGACGGGGCTTACGCCGATGTACGGCTATCTGATCCGGCTCGTGAACAGCGCGCCAGGCATCACGCAGAAGGAGCTCTCGGAGAAGCTCAGCATCGCGCCCTCCACCCTCACGCGGTTCATCGATAAGCTGGAGACCAAGCAGCTCGTGGAACGCAAGGTGCACGGCAAGACCGTGCTGGTCTATCCGATGCCCAAGGGGCAGGCCCTCGAAGGAGAGATACGCAACGCCTCGAAGCGGCTGAAGGCAAGATACGAAGCCGTGCTGGGCGAGGAATTCGCGACGCGAATGTCGATGGACCTGATCTCGACGAGCGAGCATCTCGAGAAGACTTGATCGCGGTCAAGAGGAGACCGCTTCGCGGAAGCGACGGTCGGGCAAGGCTCACGACGCCACACATTTTATTGTATGTACAACTAAAGCATAAATATGGAGTGGGTTCGAATGAACGCAAGCAGCGCCAAGGCGCCTAGAAAAATTCATTACGGGTGGGTCGTCGTTCTCCTCGCCTTCGTCACCCTGCTCGTCTCTGCGGGAATTCGCTCCATGCCGAGCATCCTCATGCTGCCGTTCGAGAAAGAATTCGGCTGGAGCCGCGGCGGCATCTCGGGCGTCATCTCCGTCGGGATCTTCCTGTACGGTCTCGTCGGCCCCTTCTCCGCCGCGGTGCTCGAGCGCTTCGGCATTCGCAGAGTCATCGTCGTGTCGCTCGCCGTGCTGGCCGCCAGCCTCGCCGTCACGCCCCTCATGACCGCGCTCTGGCAGTTTGAGCTGCTGTGGGGACTCGTGTCGGGACTCGCCACCGGGATGATGGCCAACGTCCTCGGCGTCACCGTGACGAACCATTGGTTCGTCAAACGCAAAGGGCTCGTCGTCGGTCTGCTGACCGCGAGCGCCGCCACGGGGCAGCTGCTCTTCCTGCCCTTGCTCGCGCAGATCACCGCCCAGATCGGGTGGAGATACGCCGTCTTTACGGCCGTCGCCGTCATCTTCGTCGTGATGATCCTCGTCGCGATCGGCATGCGCAACCACCCTTCCGACGTCGGCCTTCCCGCCTACGGCGAGGAACGGGTGACGAAGCCGGAGCCGTTCCGAGGCAGCATCTTCCTCGCGCCGCTCCAAGCGCTGCGTTCGAGCCTCCGGAGCGCCACCTTCTGGCTGCTCGCCGGCACGTTCTTCTTCTGCGGCTTCTCGACGAACGGCCTGATCGGCACCCATCTGATCCCCGCCTGCGGCGACCACGGGATCGCCGAAGTGACGGCCGCGGGGCTGCTCGCCCTGATGGGGATGTTCGACCTCATCGGCACGACGCTCTCGGGCTGGCTCTCCGACCGCTTCGACAGCCGGTGGCTGCTGTTCTGGTATTACGGCTTCCGCGGCCTCTCGCTGATCTTCCTCCCGTATGCGCTTAGCGCGGGTCCGACGGCGCTCCTGGTGTTCAGCGTGTTCTACGGCCTGGATTGGATCGCAACCGTGCCGCCTACGGTGAAGCTCGCCTCCCAGGAGTTCGGCAAAGCCAAATCCGGCATGATCTTCGGCTGGATCGTCGTCGCCCACCAGGTCGGCGCATCGGTAGCGGCCTATGGCGCGGGCGCGGTGCGGCAGTGGCTCGGCGCCTATACCGTTCCGTTCGTGGTCGCCGGCTTCGTCTGCTTCTTCGCGGCCTTGATGGCGATCCGCGTCGCGAAGATCGGAGCGGCGGCGCGTCAGCAGCTTCAAGCTTAAGCACGCCGCCATACGTGCCGGGGAACCGGATCTCCCCCGCCGTAGACGAACAGCCCGACCGCGCTAAGCGGCCGGGCTGCGTTCGCTTCCGTACGATTCTTCCGCATGCTGCGGCCGGTCGGTCCCCGGAGACGGAAAAGCCCGGCCGCTCTAGGCGGTCGGGCTGGCGGCTTCGGGACGGTTCATCTGCTTGCTGCGGAGCTGTCCGCAGGCGGCGTCGATATCCGCCCCGTGCTCCAAACGGACGCTGACGTTAATGCCTTGCTTTTTCAGCGTATCGTAGAAAGCCATGATCGCAGCCTGCTCGCTGCGCTGATACTGACTGTGCTCGTCTACGGGGTTGTAGGGAATCAAGTTGACCGTAGCGAGCTTGCGGCGGTCGGCGATTAGCTCCGCCAGCTCCATCGCATGTTCTACGCGGTCGTTGACATCCCGGAGCAGAATATACTCGAGCGTAATCCGCCGCTTCGTCTTCTCCAGATAGTAGTCGATCGCCGGCATCAGCTTCTCGATCGGGATCGCGCGATTGATCTTCATGATCCGCGTCCGCAGTTCGTTGTTCGGCGCGTGCAGCGAGACGGCCAGGTTGACCGGCAGCTGCGTATCGGCGAACGCGCGGATCTTGTCTGCCAGGCCGCTCGTCGATACGGTGATGTGTCTGGGACCGATCGCGAGACCCTTGTGATCGGCAATGACCTGCAGGAAATCCATGAGGTTGGCGAAGTTATCGAACGGCTCGCCGATCCCCATCACCACGACGTGACTGACTTTCTCGTCCTGTCCCGCCTGATCCAGATGGCGCTGCACGTTCATGATCTGCTCGGCGATCTCGCCGGCGGACAAGTCGCGGCTCTTGGCGATCAGCCCGCTGGCGCAGAAGCTGCAGCCGATGTTGCAGCCGACCTGGGTCGTGACGCAGACGGACAGCCCGTATTTGTGCCGCATCAGGACCGTCTCGATCAGATTGCCGTCCCGCAGCCTGAACAGGAACTTGATCGTCCCGTCCGCGGATTCCTGCCGGAGGTGCTCGGTCTGCGTCCGAATGACGAAGTGTTCGTCCAGTAGGGCGACGCAATCCGCGTTCACGTCCGTCATCCCGGCAAAGTCCCCGACGCGCTTGCGGTACAGCCATTCCCAGACTTGATGCGCCCGGGACTTCTTGTGCCCGCGTTCGGCGAGCCAAGCGACAAGCTGATCTAAGGTTAATCCGTAGATGGATGGTTGGTTCATGAAGGTACCTCTTCTCGTTCTATGTCAACGGCCCGCGGCCTCGCGAGGCCCGTTCCTCAGACCATTCTAACATGAATCGAAGCGGCTTGCCCGCCACGGCAAAAACGGATGAGCGGGACTTCCCCGCCCATCCGTCCGTATGTTCTCATGCCCAGGGACCTACGCCAAGATTCTCCCTTGCTCACAGCGGCAGACCTGCCTCCAAATGGGACAAGGCCCGGTCGAGGAGATCTCCGAAGTCGGCTTCGGGATCCGTCGCGTGAAGGTTCATGACCGCAAAGATGGCGCCCACGAAGGCTCCGGCGAATGTCTGCACGGCCAGATCGTCCTCTGCGCGGCCGACGCGCCTGGCGACCAGTCTGGCGAGCAAGAGCATCGTGTCCGACAAGTTGCTCATCATAGCGGCCCTAAGCTCCGGTACCGTCAAGATCAACCGGTTCCTCTCGCGGAGGAGCGTAGTCAATTCATCGGGGGCGATCTCGCGCAGCCCCGCCTGCATCGCGTTGCGCAACGCTTGGAAGGGACTCAGATCTGGCGGCTGTCCCTCGAATGCCTCGATGAGCAGAGGGTCGTAGTCGTCCCTGACCACCACGTCTTCCTTGGTCGGAAAGTAACGGAAGAACGTGCTGGGAGAGACCTCCGCCGCTTCGGCGATCTGTTCCACGGTCGTCGCTTGATAGCCTTTTTCCCGAAAAAGCCGCATGGCGTGCCGCTGTATGGCCGCCATCGTCTTCATCTTCTTGCGCTCGCGCAAGCCCTGGGGCGGTTGAACCTCGGATGACAAACGAACTCACTCCCTCATGTGGTCAGCTCCGTCTCCGGCGCCTTCTCCCGCGCCGCATACCGCGGCAGGAAGACGAGCGTGAGGATGATGCCCAGCGCAGCGACGGCTCCGCATATCCACAGCATGGCGCCCATCCCGTGAACGAAGGACGAACGCACCGAAGCGAGCAATGCCGGCGAATCGATCTGATGCGCGACTGCCACGCCCGCGGATACGCTGCGACGCACCGTCTCGGCGAGCTCGCCGGACAGTCCGTCCGTAACCAGTTTATCACGATATCCGCTGCTGAGCACAGTCCCCAGGACCGCGACCCCGATCGTGCCGCCGACTTGACGCAGCGCCATGATCAGCGCGGAGCCGACGCCGCTGCGCTCGGTGGACAGCGCCCCGATCGCCGCATCCATGGCCGTCGGCAGCGTGAATCCGATCCCGAGCCCGACGACGGACAGCCAGACGGAGGCATAGCCGTAGCCGCTCTCCACGCCGGTGACCGCTCCCATGGCCAATCCCGCCGCGAGGAGCAAGAAGCCTGTCGACAGGATGCCCCGCGCGCCCCGGCGGGGAAGGAGAGGCTCGGCTACCTTGGCCCCGATTAGCAGACCGCCCATGATGGGGAGCAGCCGCAGTCCCGTCCCGAAAGCATCCGCCCCTTCGACCGCTTGAAAATATTGCGGCGCGACAAACAGCAAGCCGAACATCGAGAAGGAGACGGCCGTCGCGAGCAGCGACCCCCAGGTGAAGCTCTTGGACCGGAACAGCGACAGATCGACGAGCGGATGGCGGGCACGACGCTCCCAGAGCACGAACGCCCCCAGCAGCGCCATCCCGCCTAGCAGCGTGGACAGGGCCGCCCCGTTGCCCCAGCCTTTCTCCCCCGCTTCGATCACGCCATACGTCACGCAGACCAGCCCCAGACTGGAAGTCAGTACGCCCAAGACGTCTACCCGGGATCGAACGGCGCTACGGGATTCCGACAGCAGCACCGCCACCGCGACGAGCGCGACGGCGATGATCGGCAGATTAATCAGGAACACGGAGCCCCACCAGTAATGGTTCAGCAGCCAGCCGCCGACGATCGGGCCGAGCGGAATGCCGATCGCGTTCGCCATCGTCCAGATGCCGATGGCCTTCGGGCGCTCCTCCTCCGTGAACAGCACGGGAATGATCGACATGGACAAGGGCATCAGGAGCGCGGCGCCGAGTCCGAGCGCGGCGCGTCCCGCGATCAGCCCCGCCGCCGAGTCGGCGTATGCGCAAGCCAAGGAGGCCGCTCCGAACAAGACCAATGCCAGGAGCAGCATCTTCTTGCGGCCGAACCTGTCGCCGAGCAGGCCGGCCGGGAGGAGCGCCGCCGCCAGCACGAGATTGTAGGCGTCGGCGAACCATTGCAGCTCGCCGTTCGTCGCGTGCAGATCTGTGGCGAGAGTAGGCAGTGCCAGATTGAGTACCGTCAGATCAAGACCTACCGTAAGCAGACTGAGCGCAAGCGCCCCAAGCACCCACCATTTGCGGGCTGCCGGATTTCTCATGACCGTTTCCGCCTTCCAATATTTTGATTTACGATTCCATTTGATACTTTATATAATTTGAATGTTACTGTCAATTTAAATACTCTCTCTTTTCGAGAAGGGTTCGATCATTCTGCCGCGACGGGCAAAAGAAAAAGCACGGTCCGCAGGAACCGAGCCTTCGCTTCGCCTCCTCAGAGGCCAATATTCCGTTGACATACGGGATGCAGGGGAGAGGCTTACGCCTCCAACGCCGCACGCCCCTCCGCAAAATAATCGAGGACGAAATCGCGAAACTTCCGCGCCGCCAAGGAGAGGTAGCGTTTGTCATGCCAGATGAGACGATACTGCCGTTGGCAGACGGGACTCTCGATCGATAGGAGTTGCATATCGACGCTCTCTCTGTTCTGGCAGGCATAGAGGGCCAAGCCAAGACCGGCCCGAACAAGACTCGCGACTGCGGGCGGCTCGTCGACTCGGCAGACGAAGTTGGGCGCGAATCCCGCCGCTTCGAAGAACGCATCGTTCATGCGCTGAAAGATAAAGTCTTCTTTGTACCCGATAAAGGGCTCATTCGCCGCTTCGCGCAGATGGATGCGCGCCCGATCCGCGAAGCGATGCCCCTTTGGTACAGCAAGATAGAGCTCCTCGCTCAGGACGATCTCCATCGTCAATCCGGGGCGGTCGATCGGCATCGCCGCGAAGACGAGGTCCACCTCGCCGGATTCGAGCAGCTGCGCCATCTCGTCCGGACGGGCCTGCGAGATGCGGAAGTGGATATCCGGATACCGCGCGACAAACGCGTGCAAAGGCTCGGACAGACGATCGACCGTCGACGTCACCAGATGGATGCTCCCCTGCTCCAACCCTGCGAGCTCGGACACTTCCCGTTGCCCCTCCTCCAGCAGGTTTAACGCCTTCTCCACTTTGTCCAGATACGCCTTGCCGAACCGGTTCAGCCGAATCCGTCCGCCGCCGCGGTCGAACAGCGGAACGCCGACGTCCTCCTCCAGCCGGGCGATCGTCTTGCTCAGCGCGGGCTGAGCGATGCGCAGCTTCTGAGCGGCTTGCGTCATATGCTCAAGGCGAGCCACCGTCCGGAAGTATCGCAATTGAAGCAGCTCCATGCGCTTCCCTCCATATACTCAAGTATATGATCTATATGTCAAACGATATATTTTTGTTTATACCGAATCGACTATAGAATAAGGGAAACCAAGCGGCGGCGTCCAGTCTATAAAGAGAGGAATGGTGCACGATGTCTAGTGAAAGGCAGCGGCAGGCCGGAGATCGGCTCATTCGAATCCTCGCCTTCACCCTCGCCATCTCGGTCATGAGCGGGACGATGTTCAACCTGGCGCTGCCCGAGATCATGCGCGAATACCGGTTGTCCTTCGCCCAAGTGAGCTGGATCGCCTCGGCCTACCTCTTGATCTTCGCCGTCGGGACTGTCCTCTACGGCAAGCTCGCCGATAGCTACAAGCTCAAGACACTGATCACGATCGGCATTATCCTCCTGTCGTTCGGCTGCCTCCTCGGCCTGACCTCGCGGAACTTCGAGACGGTCCTCATCGGCCGTATGATCCAAGCCGCGGGATCCGCCGTCATCCCGGCGACAGCCGCCATTCTGCCCGTGCGCTATTTCCCGCAGGAGAGACGGGGGCGCGCGCTGGGCATCGCGATGACCGGAGGCGCGATCGGCAGCGCGATCGGCCCGGCCGTCGCCGCGCTCCTGATCAGCGCGGTCCATTGGCGCTATCTGTTCTGCGTCCCGCTGCTTACCGTGCTCGTCTTGCCGTATTACCGCAAATATCTGATCGACGAGCCTCTGCGGCGCGGCCGGATCGATTGGCTGGGCGGCGGATTGCTCGCGGGGACGGTGGCGCTGCTGCTGCTCGCGATCACGAACCGGGCATGGCCGCCTGCCGCGGGCAGCTTCGTCTGCTTCCTCCTGTTCGCCGCGCGAATACGGACCGCGAAGGAACCGTTCATGAAGCCGGAGCTGTTCCGGAGCAAGGGGTACGGGACGGGGTTGACGTTGGCCTTCCTGGGGACCGGGGTCGGCTATTCGCTCCCTTTCCTGAGTCCGCAGTTGTTGACGCAGGTTCAGCACCTGTCCGCCGGCTGGGTCGGTCTCGTCATGGTTCCGGCAGCCACGGCGACGGCCGCGCTGGGGAGAACGGGCGGCAAACTGGCGGATCTCCAAGGCAACGGGTTCCTCTTCTATGCGGCGAGCCTGCTGTTCTTCACCTGCTTCGCGCTTCTGTCGTCCTTTGCGGCAGCCGCCCCGCTTGGGATCGCCTTCTTCCTGATCTTCGGGAATATCGGACAGACCTTTTCCTACATCGCGCTGTCCAACGCGATCTCCCGCACGCTCCCCAAGGAGCAGGTCGGCGTGGGCATGGGGCTCCTCTCGATGCTGAACTTCATCGCCGGCGCCGTCTGTTCGAGCCTCTACAGCACGATGGTGGACCGCGGGGCCGGATCTGGCTGGAATCCGGCGCAATCGCACCCCGCGGCGTTCGTCTACAGCAATATTTATCTGCTGCTTGCGCTTGTCGTCCTGTTGATGTCGGGAATCTACTACTTGCAATTCAATAGAAAGGGTCGGAGCGTCGCGACGACGATCGCCGATCTGCCAAGGAGAGATCTCTCATGAGAGCAATGGCTGCTGTATCTTTTGGTTCACCCGAGGTCCTGACGCTTATCGAGCTCCCGGACCCGCAAGCCGGACCCGGCGAAGTACGGGTCCGCGTCATGGCGGCGGGCGTGATGCCCTTCGACTGCGGAATTCGCAGAGGAGAGCCGCCCGCCAGTCTGAAGCCTAGGCTGCCCGTGGTGCCAGGCAACGAATTCGCCGGCGTCATCGATCAGGTCGGCGACGGGGTGACCGATTTCGCCGCTGGAGATGAGGTGCTCGGCTTCACGATGCTGAACGGGTACGCCGAATATGTGACGGTGGGCGCAGACCAGATCGTGCGCAAGCCTCCCGGCATGCCCTGGGCCGTCGCCGGAGGATTCTCCGGCAACACGCAAGGGGCCCATATGGCGCTGCGGGCGCTCGATGTCGGGGCGGGAGACACGGTGCTCATTCACGGCGCCGCCGGGGGTCTTGGCACCGCCGCGATCCAGGTAGCGCTGGCATGGGGAGCGAAGACGGTCATCGGCACCGCCAGCGAGCCCAACCACGACTATCTCCGCTCGCTTGGCGCGATCCCCGTCCGATACGGCGACGGGCTCGCAGAGCGGGTCCGCGAGATAGCCCCTGACGGCGTGGACGCCGTCTTGGACGCCGCCGGACCGGAAGCCCTGCAGGCGTCCGTGGCGCTCGTGAAGGACTTGAACCAGATCCGGACGATGGTGTCTTTCGAGCTTGCGCAAGCGCTCGGCGTCCCGTCGCTGAGCGGCACGCGGACCGCGGAGAGACTGCGGGGGCTTGTCGATCTCTATGCGCTGGGGAAGCTCAAGATTCATCTCCGCCAGGTACTGCCGCTGCATCGAGCCGCGGATGCGCATCGGATGGTCGAGAGCGGACACGGCCGCGGCAAGATCGTTTTGTCCGTCGGCTGAACGAGAAGGCTGGGTTGTAGTTGTACGAGATTCGCCCGGCCCTCTCCGGCTTCCTTCGTATCGACAGGCCCTTTACGAAGCGTTATTCAACTTCCATTGTTCATACCAGCGGATGATGTCGGCACCGATCGGCAGATCCAATTCCCGTTCGATTCGCTCTTATTAGAAGCAAATAAGTCCGCCGCGATCATGGCAGGGAGGATCGCTGAAGGCGGTGGTCAAGACTCTCCCGGCACGCAATCCTCGCGCCGCCCCGCCGGTTACTTCCTCCTTGAAGACACCTCTGATAATCGGTACAATCTGTTCATTGAAAGCACGCAATGACAGGATCGCCCGGCTGTAAGTTGCTAAGATAGGAATCGAAGGGAGCGGATGCGGTTGGATTGGCTCAAACGGATGATGGATGCGTTGGATCTCATGGAGGGAAGCATGGAAGAACGGCTGGATATCGAGGAGATCGCGAAGGCGGCTTATGTGTCCCCGTTCCATTTCCAACGCATGTTCTTCATGCTGACGGGCATGACGATCGCCGAGTACATGCGCAAGCGGAGGCTGACGCTGGCCGCGCAGGAGATCGCGTCGTCGTCCGTCAAGGTGATCGACGCGGCGCTCAAGTACGGCTACGATTCGCCGGAGTCGTTCGCCAAGGCGTTCCGCAAGATCCACGGCGTCTCGCCATCGGAAGCGCGCCAGCCCGGCGTCTCGCTCAAAGCCTACCCCCGCATCTCCTTCCACCTATCGTTGAAGGGAGACAAAGATATGGACTATCGGATCGTGGAGAAAGAAGGCTTCGAGGTCGTCGGCAAATCGATTCGACTGAAGGACGGGGAACAGCCCCGCATCGCGGAGCTTTGGGCCGCCAGCAATCAGGACGGCACCGCCGCCCGACTTAGCGCCTTTGGAGACGGCGATCTCCTGTACGGCGTCTGCCTCGATATGCAGCCTGGCGAGGGAGATTTCACGTATATGGTCGCCGGCCGGATCGACGCCTCCCGCGAGCATGTCGCCGCGGATGCGGCCGACGGCTTGGAGCGGGCTTCGATCCCGGCGGCGACGTGGGCGATCTTCCCGTCCGTCGGCCCGCTCCCCGGCGCGATCCAAAGCGTCTTCAGCCGAATCTACCAGGAGTGGTTCCCGGCAACCGGCTACGAGCACGCAGGCGGACCGGAGATGGAGGTCTATCCGTCGGGAGATACGACGGCCGAGCATTATCGCTGCGAAATCTGGGTTCCGGTCGTGAAGAAGTAAAGGACAGAGGCAACCCCTAAGGTGTCTAAAAGACCGCGGGGACTGCCTCTTTGTCATCTTCGCCGCAGCAGCCCCCAAGAGACGTACCCCATACGTCTCTTTTCCGTCTTCGTCACCTAAACCGCCAAAGTGTCGTACCCAGTACGTCTCTTTTCCGTCTTCGTCACCTAAACCGCCAAAGAGACGTACCCCATACGTCTCTTTTCCGTCTTCGTCACCTAAACCGCCGAAGTGACGTATCCAGTACGTCTCTTTTCCGCCTTCGTCACCTAAACCGCCGAAGTGACGTATCCAGTACGTCTCTTTTCCGTCTTCGTCACCTAAACCGCCAAAGAGACGTATCCAGTACGTCTCTTTCCCGCCTTCGTCACCTAAACCACCAATGTGACGTACCCAGTACGTCTCTTTCCTGCCTTCATCGCCTAAACCGCCAAAGAGACGTATCCAGTACGTCTCTTTTCCGTCTTCGTCACCTAAACCGCCAAAGTGTCGTATCCAGTACGTCTCTTTTCCACCTTCATCAGCTGCTTCGCCCCACTGTTTTCTAAAGATTAATTAAAATCGCCGTTTCCGTTAAATTTCTTGCAGTTCCAGCTAATCCCAAGACCCCCTTCTGCCGATCTAGTACCTATCGGTCTTTTTAACTACCACGCACTGATTCTCAAGACCGAAATTGAATGGAGGTTTGTAGGTTTCATGAAGAGGAGCGCTTGGAAACAGAAGAGTCTTTTCCTGTTTTTCGCCCTCTGTATCGTTCTGTCCTCCTTCGGCACTGCATTCGCAGCTACCGGACAGACAGGCGCGCAGAAACAGGAGACCGGCTATGACGTAGCCGGCCACTGGGCAGAGAAAGTATTGAAAGACTGGCTTGGCCAAGGCCTGATCACCGGGTTCGAGGACGGCTCCGTGAAGCCGAACCGCGATGTGACGCGCGCGGAATTCGTTACCCTCGTCAACAAGTCCCAAAGCCTCACCGAGCAAGCCGCCATTGCGTTCAAAGACGTAAAAGAAGGCAATTGGTTCTACGCGGAAGTAGCCAAAGCCCAAAAGGGCGGCTACATTAGCGGCTACAGCGACCAGACCTTCAAGCCGAACAAGCAGATTACCCGTCAGGAAGCGGCTGTCATCCTGACCAAACTGCTGAAGCTCGCGGAGTCCAATTCGGCAGGTCAACTGTCCGACGTGGCGAACGCTCCGGCTTGGAGCAAAGGCTCCATCGGCGCCGCGATCGACGCGGGCCTGATGATCGGCGACAAAGGCAAATTCCGCCCGTCGGACAACCTGACGCGCGCGGAAGCCGTGACGTTGCTCGATCGCGCCCTGCAATGGCAAACTGCCGTTAAACCGGCCGTCACCTATGACAAAGCGGGCAGCTACGGCGACAAGTCTACGGCTACGACCGTATACGGCTCCGCGCTGATCTCCGTTCCGGGCGTTACGCTCAACAACATCGTCATCGAGGGAGACCTCGTCATCGGCGAAGGCGTCGGCCAAGGCGACGTCTACCTGAACCAAGTGACCGTCAAGGGCAAGACGACGATCCTCGGCGGCGGCAAGAACTCCGTCCATCTGAACGACTCCGTCCTACTGACGGTCATCGTAGATAAGAGAGACGGCAGCATCCGCATCGTAGCGGAGGGCTCGACGACCGTGCAGCAAATTACGCTGCAATCGGGCGCGCGCCTGGAAGAGTCCCAAATGACGGGAAGCGGCTTTGGCGATGTCGTACTGTCTTCGGTTATCCCGCAAGGCGCTGAAGTCAGCATGGCAGGCCGATTCAATTCGGTTGATGTCATCGCCACGTCCATCAAGCTGGACCTCACCCAAGGCTCGATCGAACAGCTGAACGTAACGGCATCTGCCACAGGTACAGACGTGAATATCGCTGCTGGCGCTCGCGTAGCTGCTTTGATTCTGAACGCCGTAACCAATGTAACGGGTCAAGGCGCGATCGGCACGGCCACGATCAATGCTAACGGCAGCTCAATCGCTCAGACGCCTGAGCGCGTCATCGTCGGCAACGGCGTGAGCGCGACCGTTGGCGGTCAGCCTGCGGTTAGCACACCTGTAAGCGGCGGCTCCGGCGGTTCCCCGTCTATTCCGGATACGGTATACGGATTTACGGGCAAAATCGTGGATGCTAACAATCAGCCAGTACCGGACATGCATATTAACTTCCGGCGCGGCGTCGACGCCAAGACGGGGGACATCGCAGCAACTGTAGTCACAGATGCGAATGGAGAATATTTCGCCGATCTTAGACCTGGTGTTTATACTGGAGAACTGGTCAAACCGGGCTTTCTCGTGACTTTTATTATCGGAACCTCTTTAACCGGAGAAGTGTATCGCAACAAAGACGAGAAAGCGGTTCGAATCCCGAACGAAGGCGAAATTCGCATTGTATTGACTTGGGGAGAAAACCCGCGCGATGAAGACTCCCATCTGCTCGGCCCGACAGTAGATGGACTTGAATATTTCCACACGTGGTACGGCAGAAAATCATACTCTGTAAACTCCACCACTTATGCCGACCTAGATATTGACGACACGGATTCCTATGGTCCGGAAACGACAACCATCCGTTATCGCACGGACGGTTTCTATCAATTCTATGTACATCACTATGCCGGCATCAGTACGCTTCGTAAATCCGGAGCGCAAGTGGATATCTATGTAGGCTCGGTAACTACGCCGACTAAGTCCTATTCCATCCCTGAAGGCGACGGCACCGAGATCTATTGGGACGTCTTCGCCATGAACATTCTGAACGGCGAAGTCACCTTTATCGATCGCAACACGATGAGAGACGACGAGCCTCAGTATGAGGGAACTGTAAATCCGGCCCATGCCGAGTTGAGCAAATTCCAATCGGATGAGTATCTGATCGGAACAAGCTCGGTTAACGGAATGACCTACCTCATGCCAAGCATTGCATTAAATGCTGGGACTTCGATCCGTCTGTCCGATCTTGTCCCCGCTTCTACGACCTCGGTCACCTACGCAACTTATGTGGGGATCAATGATACCGGGGACGATCTGATCATCAACCAGCTTAACACGAGCGACAACGATCTGGGCTTCCAAGTGAAACTGACCGTTACCGTTGGCAATGCCTCGGCTAGCAAAGTAGTCGGCGTAAAGCTGCTCACCGTGCGTCATTACTTGCAGTATCAGATCGCGATGGCCCAATTGCTAATCGATAACGAGTCGATCGATCCCGATATTCGGGACCGCCTCCAAGATCTTACGATTGAAGGTGATGCCCTGTTAAACGCCGATGCATCTGTGACGGAAATGGTGCGCGTCATCCAGGAGATCAAATCCAACATCTTCTCTTAGGAATCGTTTTTCATGCAATCGCGAGAGCCTGTTGAACGTTCAACAGGCTCTTCTTTTTTTCCGTAATCCAACATGCGCAACGCGCCATCCCCTCAATCCCCCACGACATACCCCTGCTCCGGCTCCGTCTCCGCAAATCCGGCCATCTGCGCCTCCTGCCACCCGATCTCCCGCTTCGCCCCCGCGAGGATGAAGTTGCCGTCGCTCGGATCGTCGCGTCCGCCGAGATAGAACGCGCGAACGTGCGGGAACGCTTCCCTCAGAGTCGTATAGACCGACGCGATGCGTTTGTCGCCGCGCGCCCGGCCGATCAAATTAAGAAATAGGATACCTCGTGGCCCCAGCTTCTCCGCCGTCATCCGGAAAAAGGGCAGGCTCGCGAGATGGCGAGGCGTTCCCTTGGCGGTAAAGGCGTCCACGAGGATGTAGTCGTAGGCGCCGGGCGCCTCGGCTTCGAGAACCCGGCGGCCGTCCCCGACGGTCACGTTGTCCAACCAATAGCCGAAGTACTGCCTGCTTAGCGACACGATCGCTTCGTCGATTTCCGCCACCTTGAACTGCCGGTCCGCGAAACGGCTCGCGATCGTTCCCGCGCCGTGCCCGATGACGAATGCCCGCTCGAAGGCCGGTTCGTTGTACGACATCAAGTGAATCAGCGCCCGTTGGTAGGCCAATACGACGCGGGACGGGTCCCGCAGATCAATCGCGCCCTGAAGGGCCCCGTCGGCGAATTGCAGGCAGCGGTATTTGCCCATCTCCCCGTACAACTCCGTCCTCTCGTAGACCGCGATTTCCCCGTCCATTCCGGATCGCCGATCCAGCAGATGCATGTCGCCCGCTCCTTCCTTGCCGTTTCCCGGCTGCTTCCGCCGGGCTGTCGGGATCATTCTACCACAATCGCAAAAAGGACACCCCCGGGAGGATGCCCTTCTGCCTATCTGTTTTCCTGTCCGCTTGCCGCCCCTACACGACGTCCGTCAACTGCATCCGGCTGCGGCTGTCGAGCGCCTGCCAATCCGGAATCTCGCAACGCTTGCCGTTGATATCGGTCAGGATGATGCGGCTGCCGCCGGGGAACTGCATGAATTCGTGCAGGTTCCGCATCGCGATCCTCGTCGGGCCCAGGTTCGTCTGGAGCTCCCAGATCCAGAGGTCGGACTTCTGCTTCACGCTGTCCACCCGCGTCACGCGCGGCAGGAAGTATCGGAATTGAAGCTCCCGCTCCAGCTCCTTCGCGCTCTCCTCGTCCAGATCGCGGATATCCCGTACGATGCCGAGCTCCTCGCCCTTGGCATCCCGAATGGAGATATATTGCGTGGTATAAAGGAACGGAAACGCGCGGTAGACGACCAGCTCCGAATAGGTTTTGCCGTCCAGCACGCCTTGGAAGACGCCGCCGGGTCCCCGGCTGAAGTAGACTTCCTCCGGCGCGATCATGCGAATATCGTACAGATCATCGCTCATCCGCCTTCTACCCCCTTGATCTTGGAGAGCTCTTTCTGCGCGTCGACGAGCTTGCGGTAAGCGCCGCCCTCGATGGCCAGCAGCTCTTCGTGCGTACCGACCTCTACGATCTTCCCCTTCTCCAGGACGACCAGCCGGTCCGCATTGCGCAGGGTGGATAGCCGGTGGGCGATGGCGAACGTCGTGCGGCCCTTCACGAGGCGCGAGATCGCCTCCTGAATCTGCCGCTCGGTCTCCGTGTCCACCGAGGCCGTCGCTTCGTCCAGGATCAGGATGCGCGGATCGTGGATGATCGCGCGGGCGATCGACACCCGCTGCTTCTCTCCGCCCGACAGACGGTGGCCGCGCTCCCCGACCCTCGTGTCGTAGCCGTCCGGCAGCCGAACGATGAAGTCGTGCGCGTTCGCAATCTTGGCCGCCCGCATGATCTCCTCCGGCGTCGCGTCCGGCTTGGAGTAGGCGATATTCTCCGCGATCGTGCCGTCGAACAGGAACGTCTCCTGCAGCACGACGCCGATCTGCTTGCGCAGGTCGGTCTGGCTGATGCTCCGCAGATCGATGCCGTCGATGCGGATTCGTCCCTCGTCCGTGTCGTAGAAGCGGCAGATAAGGTTGATGAACGTCGACTTGCCCGCGCCGGAGTGGCCGACCAGCCCGATCATCTCGCCCGCCTTGACCTGCAGGTTCACGTCCTTCAGGACGGGGTGGTGTTTCTCGTAGCCGTAATAGACGCGTTCGAAGGCTACGTCTCCCCGGATGGTGCCGATGGGCGATGGATCCCGCGCGTCGGGCACGTCGGAAGGCGTATCCATGATCTCGAAGACGCGATCCGCCGAAGCCAGCGCGTGGCTCGCCCAGTTGATCATCTGGCTGACCCATTGCAGCGGGCCGAACAGCATGCCCAAGTAGGCGATGAGCGCCATGAGCACCCCGAGCTGCAGATCTCCGCGGATGACGGAAGAGCCCCCGTTGTACCAGATCAGCAGCGTCCCGATGCCCGCCACGAAGGAGAACAGCGGGAACATGCCCTGCCACAAGCCTTCGATCCGGATATTGTTGCGGACGAGCTCGCGGTTGGCCGCCGAGTAGCGGGACATCTCCGTCGTCTCCTGGCCGAACGCCTTGACGACGCGGATCCCCTGCAGCGAGTCGCCGACCAGCACGTTCAGCCGGAAGATCGAGCGCCATTGCTGGTACCATCTGCGGCCGATCTTCGGCCACAGCGTCAGGGAGACGAGCACCATGAACGGCATCGGGATGAGCGCGAACAGCGTCAGCTTCCAATCGAGTCCGAACATGATGACGAAGATGGCGACGACGCGCAGCGTCTCCCCGCTGACCCAGATGACGCCGTCCGTCATGAACTGACGCATCGCCTCCGAGTCGCTATTGACCCGGCCGACGAACTGCGACGTCTGACGCCGGTCGAAGAAGGCGAGCGACAGCCGCATGAGCGCGGTGTAGATGTCGTTGCGGAGATCGCCCATCAGCTTGGAGCCGACCCAGACCCCGATCAGGCCGCGGACCGTCTGCATGACGGACATGACCAGGGAGGTGGCGCCTAGCCCGAGCACGACCCATAGCAGGGCCGAGCCCGTATTCTTGGGCTGCAGCACGTCGTCGATCATGATCTTGGTCAGATACGGCGGGATCAGCTCGACGACCGTGGTCAGCATGAGCAGCACGATGGCGACGGCCATCTGTAGCTTATACGGCTTGGCGTACCCCAGCATGCGGAAGAGCACCTTGCCTTTGCTCTTGCAGATCGGACAAGATTGCGTCTCCTCGGTTAACGGGTTGCCGCAGCTGGGGCAGTATCGGGGAAATTCCTTCTCCGAGACGACCGGCAGCTCCTCTTGCTTGGCCATCGCGGTGAGCAGCTTCGCGGCGAAGCCGAACACGGGGGACAGTGCCGCCGTGTACCGCGCGACGACGACCGGGCCGCTCTTCGTATCGGCCAGCAGCGTGCCGCCGCCGATACCGTTCACCGCCCGGGCTTCGGACAGCTCCCCCACGTCCAGCCGGAACGAAGGCGTGCCATCCGCGCTCCACAGCGCAACCTCCCGTTCGGTGACCGCGAACCACAGCTCCCCGAATCGTCCGTCGGGCATCAGATCCGTCTTAACGCTGAATATCGGCTCACCGGGCAGTTGAACGCGAATAGGTTCCGGGAGCGTATTTTGAATCGACATGGACTCCTCCGCCGACGACCGGCTGTCTCCGTGATTTAATGATAATTTTGCGGATGCTCTCGCTGGACAAGTGGTATATCAGTTCCAGCTCCGCGATGGTCGATCCGTCCGAATGCAATCGGCAGATCTCCTTGTTGCGTTCCGCCAGCAGCTTCCTCGTTCCGCTGACTTCTCCCCAGCGGGCGCGCTGTTCGTCCAGTTTAGGAATATAGACCAGTTCGCCGTTTACGTATTTCTGCAGCTCCTGAAGCAAGCTAGGGGGAAGCACATCTCTCCCATTTTTGTAGTTCAAGTTGGTCCTCCTTCATCTCAAACGCGTTGACGTTGATCTTCATCGGTTCAGCGAATGCCTTAACCATCTTTTTTCCTCCTCTCGAGTAGTGGTTCTTAAGAAAAACAAAAACACGAACGCAAGGCTCGTGCTCCCTAAATACCTATTCCATTAAACGGGCGTCTGGAAATAACGGTATTCAGTTAGCGTTCTCTCCCCTTGTGAACGAGCAGCATGTTGAATATCCCCTTTCCTTGAAATGATGGTGCACGGTTTCAGTATATAGAAAGCCCTTTCATTCTACAACAAAAATACGTAAATTTTCCAAAATGAATCTCAAGTCCGGGGTGCGCATAAAACGGTGCCTCTGCCTCGTAAGCAGTAGAGACTTGCTGTGCGCGGATCATTCAGATAGGAAAAGGCGTGAAACGATCTGAACGATGAAAAAGGAGGCCTTGCGGCCTCCCCCCTTAAGTGGCGACCTCCGACTAAACGGAGATCACCTCAGGATGGTAGATCAACACGATCAACTCCTTTCCTGGAGATTCGTCGGGCCCGACAACTACATTGTACGACCGCGCGGCGCGAGGCGAAAGCGACAGAATGGCTATAACCAATCTTTCCGCGGCGAACGCGAAGGAATCGAAACTAATCTTCCTTCGTTCACGTCTAACTGGAAGAATTTCATTATCTAGGAAGGTGTGTGCGGCGTTTGAGAAAATTCCCGGTCGCGATCGTCCTGCTCCTCGCTGTCGTCGTCGGTTCGTCCGCCTATGCGGCTGCGCCTGTCAAGCTGCTCATTCGAGATAAGCCCGTGAAGACGGAGACTGCACCCCTCGTCACAAATGGACACGTGCTCGTCCCGCTCCGCGCCGCCTCGGAGGCGCTGGGCGCAACGGTTGCCTGGGATGCGAAGAGCAAGACCGCTACGGTTCGCAAGTGGTCCGAGAGCGTCAAGCTCACCGTTGGCAAGAACAAGGCGCTGTTGTCGGGGGCCTACCCGGGCCAATCTGAAGAAGTCTCGTTGGATGCGCCCGCACAGATGGCGAGCGGCCGCGTCTATGTGCCGCTCCGGTTCCTGTCCCAGACCTTCGGCTATCCCGTGGACTGGAGCAACGGCACCGTCTCGATCCGGTCGCCGCTCGGCGCAGCCGATCAAGCAGTTCTCTATAACGGCAGCCTGGAGAGCGCACGCAAGCTGGCCATGAAGCTGGCGCTCGGGCGGCTTCATAGCGAACGCCCCGCGCTCCTGCCGAAGCACGACAGCGAGTATTACAGCAATACTTTTCTATTCCCCGAAGGAGAGGCGCTGCGATTCTACCTGATTCAAGGGGATGTCGTCTCCTGGATAGAGATGACGGAAGACGGGCCCGTCGTGACTTGGCAGGCTCGCGTCGCGAACGATAGCGACGCCTTCTCGCTATTCCTGAAGAAGAAGTGGACAGAGGCGCAGGGGACCGCGCCCGCCCTCAAGACCGCTTTCTACGCTTATTCCTCGGGCATGATGGGAGACAGCAACGACGAGGAGAGCGGTGTCGTCGACCTCCAGGGGCAATACGTCCAATCGGGGTACACGCACTGGGTTGCCGGCGGAGTCACGATGCAGGAAGGTCAAGTCGTCTATCGGCTGGACGGAGAGAAGCGCAAGGAGACCGTGAAGTTGCCGCCTCCCTCGACTTCGAATGCCGACGTCTTCAAGCCGGGAGTGACGATCGACTTCCCGAAGGGAGCGGATGCGGAGGAGGAGACCGTCCTTCAGCTCGTAAAGGGGAGTATCTCAGCCCTCGCAGCGAAAGACAAGGCGGCGTTCCGGGCGACGCTGTCATCCGCGGACAGCGACTACTTCGACTTCCTGCTCGAGCCGGCCCTCCAGTTCAAATTCACGGAGCTCATCCAAATTGCGCCCTATGACGCCGAGACGGGACGCAAGAACATCGTGATCGGATTCGACAAGTCGGAGAACGGCAAAGTGCAGCATTCCAACTACACCTTCACGGCGAGGAAGAACAAGGACGGCAAGTGGGGGATTGCGAACATTGACTGACCGATGAGTTCATGGAATTAACACAAGAGGCAGTCCCATAAGGGTCTAGAACGACCACAGGGACTGCCTCTTTGCGCATCTTCGCTTGAAGTAGGGCTATGAGTCGTACCAGTCGTACCCGGTACGTCTCTTTACGCACCTTATAAGAAACCGAACTCCGGATACGGCATCTGAGGTTGAGTCGGATACGGCTCCGGCTGCATGTGGGGATAATAAGCGGAATACGGCGGTTGGAAGGGGTGCAAGCCTGGATAAGGGGGCATCTGCCGTGCGGCATATTGATCTTCCTCGCGCTGCATGCACCCGGGCGGCGGGCCTAGGATGACCGACTCGCGAATCGGCGCCACCGCTTCGGCATACGCCGCTTCATCCACACAATAGGCGCGGCCCGCAATCTCCTTGGGTAGGAAGCGGAGGAAGTCCGAGCCGTATACGACGTCTGGCGTAGGCTGATCGAAGATCGTCAGGAGTTGCGCCTCGTCCGACAGCGCGACGATCCAGTGGAACCAGCCTTTGGGAAACTGCGCGACTTGACCCGGTCCCAAGCGGTAAGTCATCAGCCGCTGCGTGAACGGGTTGAAGACGGACGTCACCGCTTCGCCGCTGATCACAAAGACGAGCTCGGTCACGTTCGTATGCCAGTGCGGTTGAACGATGATGCCCCTGCTCAAGCGAACGTTGAAGAAGCCGTTCTGAATAGGTGGAAATTGCGCGGCGAACAATTGGGTGATGTAATTATGCGGGTCCCGCTTGTAGTTGACGACTTCATTGGAGTCCGCCATCAGCGTCAGAGACGGGGACATTAAGTCCGGATTCATGATTCTATCCCTCCGATATGGGTGAATGTCTATCCCAATGTATGCAATTGAAGGGTTCGTTGCTCCGCGAATGCCCATACAACAAGAGAAGGACACCTGAATCCCAGGTATCCTTCTCTCTTGCTTTCCACTTCAAGCCTCGTCAAAAATAATGACCATCTTCTGCGCCGGTTCATACTCTACCGACGATTGCAGCTGCTCGGAGACGAAGCGGATCGGTAGGAACGTACTGCCGTTCCTGAGGGTCATCGGCACATCGTAGGCGACCGCTTTGCCGTTGACCAGCGCTTTCTTCTCGCCGGCCGTCCACTGAATCGTCTTGCCGCCCTTGATGATCGTCACCTGCTTCTTGGCGGCGTTCCAGTTGACGGTGGCGCCCAACTGCTCGGACACGAACCGGATCGGCATGAAGGTACGATCGCCCATCGTGAACGGCGCGGTCGGCAGCGTATACGTCTTGTCGCCGACGTAGGCGACGGTCTTGCCCAAGACGAGCCGCTGCGTCAGCTTCTGCGTGGCGGGCAGGTAGTCGGGATTCAGCTTCTGGATCAGCTTCGCCGTCTTCGTCCCCGCGCGGGTGTCCAAGTAGTTGTATGTCACATCCAAGCCGTACCTCGCCGCGCCCGTGTCGAACGAGAAGTCGAACCGGATGTCCTGGATCGGCTCCAGGTTCCAGATCCGGTTTTGCGACACATGCAGATAGGACAGCTTGGCATGCCCCTTCAGCGGCTCCAGGCTGTAGACCTCGTTCTTGTTCACATAGATCATGTACAGCTGGGTCAGATTCCGGAGCGGCGTCAGATCCTTGATCCGGTTGCGGTCCGCCGTCAAGCTCCGCATCCCGGTCAGATCGCGAAGCGGACCGAGATCCGTCACCCGATTGCCGTCGATCGCGAGATGCATGAGACCTTTGAGCGATCGCAGCGGCGCGAGGTCCTCAATGCGGTTCTCGGCGGCCCTGAGGCTCTCCAGCTTCGCCAGCCGGCCGACCGGGTCCAGCCGGGTCAGCTGATTGCCGCTGATACTCAGCGTCGTGAGGTTGGACGCCCCCGCGAGCGCGTCGATATTCGCGAGCTTGTTGTACGAGACGTCCAGCGTATGCAGGCGCGAGAAGCCACGGATGACGTCCAGCGACGCGATCTCGTTCTGCGCGACCTCCAGCTGCCCCATATCCTTCATCGCGGATAGCGCGTCAAGGGATGCGATCCGGTTCCTCGTGAGGTTCAATCCGCGAATCTCCGTCAGCGGAAGCAGCGGAGCGAGGTCCGAGATCTCGTTGTCCGACAGGTTCAGATGGGTCAGGTTGGTCGCGTACTCCAGCCCGCCCAGATCGCGGATGCCGCGGCCCGGCAGATCCACCACGGCGAGGGACTGCAAGTCCGCCGCCGTCAGGGACGTTTCGCCGCTCTTCTGCAGGATTTCTTTTAGCCCCGCCTCCAATGCCGCGTCTTGGAATACCACGTTCGTCTCCGACGAGGAAGCCATATGAGCCGTCTGTGGGAAGCCGGCCAGTCCCACCCCTAGCGTCAACGCCATCCACACGATCATGAACTTTGCTAGCGTCTGATTTCTCTTGCCGTTCAACGTTCCAATCACCTTTCCTCGCCTCAAGTTTGTCTATGACGGACAGGTCTACCCTCTCCCTCTAGACGCGGCTGGCAAGCGGAAGGTTACACGCCTCGCCCTGCTACCTCTTAATCAGCTGCAGCATGGTTCGAATCAATTGCCCCCGGTCTTCCTCCGGGAGACTGGCGAAAAATGCCCGATCGGCCGCTTCGACGGCCTGAACGGCACGTGAGGCTAGCGCATCGCCGGCCGGCGTGGGCATGATGGCCTTCGCCCGCGTGTCGGTAGGATGCGCGCCGCGTACGACATATCCTTTCCTCTCCAGCGTTCGCAGCACTTGCGAGGTGACGTTCACATCCACCTGCGCATGCTGCGCCAGCTGAATCTGCGTCACGCCTGCATGGCCCGCTTTGTCGTTCAGCCACTGGCAGGAGAAGAGGAGCACGAACTGGGGATGCGTCAGATCGAGCGGCTCCAGCGCATGCCGAATCTCCTTCTGCCATACGTTCGTAACCTGCCACAGCAGAAAGCCGGGGCTATCGTTCGCTTCCTTGAATTCCGAATTCATCATGATCCTCCAGCATGGCTCCCGCAATCGTCAGGAAGTCTTCGCGTCCGATCTCGAAATGCCCCGAGCGGAACAAATACCCCCAATGCCGATTCTCGCGCGTGAAGCTAAGTTGTCCTAGCAGGTTGCCGATCTTCACGGCATTGCATCGATTGTAGCGTATATTGCGTCGGAATGGTACAAACGAATCGGACAACCGGTATTCGTAGACGCGATCGTCCTCCACCTGGCCGATTGCGGTGAACGCCTGGAGCGGCTCGCCGTGCGAGAGATCCGTGCGCGGCGAGTAGTAGATGAGCCAGTCGCCGGACCGCATCTTGCGCAGAGGGGCCGCCTTGCCGTGGCAGAGCTGAGCGAATCCGCCCTGCACGCCGCGCTGGACGTGGGAAGCGGAGACGACGCCAATCCAATAGCGGCTATGCGCCCGTCCCTCCTCAGTCCCCATGCTGCCGCTCCCTCTCCAGCGCCATGGCCGCTAGCGATGCGACCGAGAGCGGGATACCGTTCTTCATGCCGGCTCCGATCTCCGCGCCCAGATGATCCGCATTCGGACCGGCGATCGTCACCCGGTGCGTCACGCGCGTCCCCTCGGCAATCGACGCCAGACGGTGATCGAATCGAATGGAGATGCCTGCATCCGGCATCTCGGTCAAGTCCGAGAATCCGCGCTGCGGCTCTACTTCCGTGAGGACGAAGGGCAGCTTCTCCTGCCCCTCCGGCTGCAGCAGTCCCCGGGTGCCCGCGGCGAAGGGCCCCTCCAGCGAGGCATGAACGATGCCCGCATCCCACGCGACCCATGTCGAGATATCGCTATAGAGCGCCCAGATCGTCTCTACTTTGGCCTTGGTTGTTACGGTGTGTTCGAAAGTCCACATCCTGGATCCACCTCATTTCGTATTTGTCTTTATTATACGTGTACATATTATATGTGTAAACAAATTTTTTCGAATTTGCCTTCTCGCTCCCGGGGGGCGATATCCTAGTGCAGGGTCCGATATCAAAAAGAACTTGCACCCGATTAGAGGAGATTGTAAGAAATTGTCGAAACATAACCTTTAACTAGGTGATAACAAGCCTTTTGTACCTGGATAGCCGTATAGTACGAGGTGCACAATGAAATCGCTGCTTGGACGAGCGCTTTTGCGGGCAATTGCCCTTACGATATTATGGTTCCTCTGCCTTCCCCAACCGGCTTCGGCAGCGCGGAACGCGATCGACATCCGAGAATGGCAAGCGCAATGGATTCCGGCCCATGCCGCGTTGGACAACGGTCCCCCTCCGAACGGAACTTGGTTGGACGCGGGCATCGACCGCCCGCTGTCCAGCTTGCCGGTGGGCATGCAGGGCGTCTGGATCCGCATCACGCTGCCTCCGACCGCCGAATGGCTGCGGCCGGGCTTGCTTGTCGAGCGCATGTACGGACTGGACTTGTCCGTATTCCAAGATCGCCGGCAGATCTTCGCGTCGAAGCGCGACTTCGAGTTCGACCTGAACAAACTTCTGGTGCCGATCGAGAGCGCTTCGACGCCGATGGCGTACGATATTCGCATTCTCACCACGAGCGAGCGCGCAGGCGTTCTCAGCGGCTTTCGGATCGACGACTTCGAGCGCTTGTCCCATCGCTACGTGACCAAGGACTTGCCCGATCTGATGCTCGGGACCGCCATCGCTTTCCTGGCGTTAATCATGCTGCTGTGCTCGGGCTATCTGCACCGCAGGCAGCGCAGTTCATGGGTGTCGCTCTGCTTGGTGGCCTTGATGCTGGGCACGCTCATCATCGTCTATTCCCCGCTGCCTTATATCTATCTGCCAACGTACGGCAAGCTCCTGCTGCTGCTGTTCGACGTGGCCTTGATCGTACTGGCTCCCGCGCTGAATCACTATATCGATCAGGTCTTCGAGCGGCAGTACGCCTTCTTCACGAAGTTCACCCGCATCCAGGCCGGCTACGCCGCGTTCTGTCTGGCGGCGCGCTTCGTCTATGAATTCGCGGGCGAGCAGCACTACGCGATCTACTATTTCTTCCTGAACGGCATCATGGGCGTGCTCATCCTGGTTCAGCTGCTGCTCCTGATCGGGCTGTCCGCCCGCCATGCCATCAAGGGGAACCGGGACGCCGTCATCCTGTCGGCCGGGCTCCTCTTGTTCGCCTTGTCCGGGGTGCTCGATCTGACCTTCTACTACTTGAGCAGCAAGACCTACATCCTGTTCCTGTGGAAGTTCGGCGTTATTATGCTGATCTTCTCGCTCGTCGTCATTCTCGCCAGACGCATCTCGACCGACTACGCGATGCTCGTCCGCTATTCCAAAGAGCTCGAGCTCTACAATCATAATCTTCAGCGGACGGAGAAGCTGAAGATCATCAGCGATATGGCCGCCTCGATCGCCCATGAAGTCCGCAACCCCCTGCAAGTCACGCGGGGATTCCTGCAGCTGCTCGCGACCCGGACCGATCCGAAGAGCAAATCTTACTTCGACTTGGCCACCAACGAGCTGGATCGCGCGTCCGATATCATCACCGACTATCTCACGTTCGCCAGGCCGGAGATGGATACCGTCGGCGTATTGAACCTGTCCGAGGAGCTGAAGAAGATCGAAGCGATGATGACGCCCCTCGCGGCGATGCACGGCGGCGTGATCCGATTCCATGCGGAGAACGATCTGTTCGTGATCGGCAATTCCTCCAAGTTCAAGCAAGCGTTTATCAATATGATCAAGAACAGCATCGAAGCCTTGGGCAAGGACGGATGGATCGAGATCAAAGCGATCGCGCAAGCGGGGGAGGTCTTTGTCTGGATCAAAGACAATGGCGAGGGAATGGATGAGGAGCAGCTGGCCAAGCTGGGGGTTCCTTATTTCTCGACGAAGTCCAAAGGGACGGGTCTCGGCATGATGGTCACGATCCGGATCATCGAAGTGATGCAGGGCACGATCGTATTCCGCAGCGAAAAAGGAAAAGGAACCGAAGTGACGATTCGGTTCCCGTTGGCCGATCCGGAACAGGCGGAGCAATTACCAGACGAACTGCACGCCTGAGTTGCCGCCGGCGGCGTCTTCCGGATTCTGAGGCAGGACCAGATAGTAGAGCGACGGTTTTTCTTCTACCACTTTCAGTTCAACTTCCGCGGGAATCTCGATGTCGAATGCTTCTTGGATGGCCTTCTTCGGTTCGCTCAAGAGCGCTGCCTTGAATGCGGGATCTTCCCAGGCCTTCTTAATAATCTGTACCTTCAGAGATTCCAACGACATGCGGACATGACCTCCAAAAAGTGGATGACTTTCCTCCCAATCATATCACGCCTATCAGGTAAAATCTCCTATTTTTTCACTTGATTCGACAAATAATAGGCAAATCCACCCTCCGTCGCCAGACTCATAACCATCTCCTCTGCAGCAGCCGCGTCCCGAAGCAATCCTTGATGCATCGCCTCGTGAAATTCAAGCAGCGGAACGGGCGCGCCGGGCAGGCAGCGCAGACGCTCGCCATACGTCCGAACGATATCGGCAAGCCGATCCAACGCCCGCTCGCGATAGATCGCCTGCCTCACCCGCCGCTCGTCCAGCGGCTCATGCGGCGCCAGCCCCGTCCCCTCCCGCGCCAGCGCGAGGAAGGCATTCGCCTGCGCTCCGGCCAGGTCGTCCCGCCAATCCGCCCAGTCGTCGGACAACTGCAGCGTCGCCAGCACGAGCTCGATCGCCTCCGCGATGACGGGGAGGCGGTCAAGCCGCCCGGCGAGGATCAGCATGCCTGCCGCGCAGAGCTTGATCGGCGCCGACTTGCGGGCGAGCCGTACCGGATCGCGCGGATCGGCCGGCCGCCGCCGCTCTTCGGATACGGCGGCCGCCCACTCCTCGAGATAGCGGCGATCATACGGCCAGAGCGGGGACTCCCTGTCAAAGTATCGGCCGTAATAGTCTCGGAATACGCCGTGGCAGAGCTGCCCCAGCGCCAGCGCGTCCCTCGCTTCCAGGGCCAGCGGACCCGCATCGCCGTCCATGACGTCGTCCAGCAGAAAATAATGCAGCATCGCAAACACGTTGCCCGCGGCCAGATCCCGGCACAACGCCTCCGGGCTCCCCGTCTCCTCCTTCAGCCAGCAGGGCAGCAGGAAGCAGATCATATTAGTGCCCTCTCGGCCGTTCAGCGGATTGCACCCGGCCAGCAGTGCCTGTCCCATCCGGTCGAACGGGGCCGGGAACCGGGCCGCATCGGCTGCCGCATGCGCGAAGACGGCTTCGATCTCGCTGCCGTACGCTTCGATCCAGTTCATCGGTCGGACTCTCCTACTCTCGCTTGATTGTGCAAGGCATGCCGATCTGTTAACCGATTATCGCAACTCAAAAAGGACATCCGGCACCGCGCAAATCCGTTCGTCTTCTCTCATTTCCCCTAGCGTATCGCAGTTCCCGCGGGGTGTAAACGGTATCGCAAAGGTCCGCCGAAAGAAAATCGAGAAAAGTTCCACGCCTCCGGCGACCCTGACATAAGGGTGTCAGGGTCGGTGGTCTAAGATAAGAAGCGTAGAGAAGAGAACGACAAACCCTTTGAGGAGGCCTTCCCCCATGACCAACGTTAACCCGATCGCAAGCGCAGCCGACACCGAGATCCGCCCGTTCCGCATCGCCATCCCGCAAGCCGACCTGGACGATCTGCAAAACCGCCTGTCCCGCACCCGCTGGTTGAACGCGTTGCCGGAGGCCGGCTGGAAGTACGGCGTCCCGCTTGACTACGTGAAGGACCTCGCGGCCTACTGGCAGAACGGCTACGACTGGCGCGAGCAGGAAGCGCGCCTGAACGGATACCCGCAGTTCACGACGACGATCGACGGCGCCAACATCCACTTCATGCACGTCCGCTCGCCCGAGCCGAACGCGGTCCCGCTGATCCTCACGCACGGCTGGCCGAGCTCGATCGTGGAGTTCCTGGAGCTGATCGGGCCGCTGACCGACCCTCGCGCCCACGGCGGCGATCCGGCGGACGCCTTCCACCTCGTGATCCCTTCCGTGCCCGGCTTCGGATTCGCGGGACCGGATCTGGCGGCCGGCTGGGACATCGCCCGCATCGCCCGGGCCTGGGACGTCCTGATGAAGCGGCTCGGCTACGCGCAATACGGCTCGCACGGCAGCGACCTCGGCGCGCTCGTCTCCCGGGAGCTGGGCATCCAGCAGCCCGAAGGCCTCCTCGGCATCCACGTGTTGCAGCTGTTCTCTTTCCCGTCCGGCGATCCGGCGGAGATGGCGGACTTGTCCGAGGACGATCAGCAGCGTCTCGCGTTCCTCGCGAACTTCCATGAGCGGGCCGGCTTCAACGCGATTCAATCGACCCGGCCGCAGACGCTCTCCTACGGCCTCGCCGACTCGCCGGTCGGCCAGATGGCCTGGATCGCGGAGCTGTTCAACGGCTTCGGCGACCATGTCGACTTCATCGGCCGCGACGCGTTCCTGACGAACGTCATGCTCTACTGGCTGACCAACACCGTCGAGTCGTCCACGCGCATCTATTACGAGAACGCGCACAACCAGAATCCCGCCGCGCAAGGGCCGAACGCCGCGCCGACCGGCGTCGCCGTCATGGGCCACGACTTCAAGTCCATGAAGCGGTTCGCCTATCGGGACAACACCAACGTCGTCCACTGGTCGGAGTTCGAACGGGGCACCCACTTCGCCGCCCTGGACGCGCCGGACGTGCTGGCGCCCGACATCCAAGCCTTCTTCCGCCGCTTCCGCTAATCCAGCGAGAGGCAGATCGAAAGGGCACCCGCGCAGGGTGCCCTTTCGGCATGCGTTATTACCGCCAGACGGCGGCGTATTTCTTGCGGTACTTCGGGTCCTCTTCCGTCTCGATGAGATCCAGGGATAGCTGCCGGATGGAAAAGCTCCGTCCCCTGCGGGACGGAGCCTCTTCTGAAAGTGCGATTAATCCCGGCTCATGATCTTGGCGAGCAAGCGGACGATCTCCAGATACAGCCACACCAAGGTGACCATCAATCCGAAGGCGCCGTACCACTCCATGTACTTCGGAGCGCCCTGCGCCGCGCCGTTCTCGATGAAGTCGAAGTCCAACACGAGATTCAGCGCCGCGATGATCACGATGACAACCGAGATGCCGATGCCGATCCAGTTGCTCTCATGCAGATAGGGTACGGTGATGCCGCACAGGCCGAGCACGAAGCTGACCAGATAGAGCAGCGCGACCCCCGCCGTAGCGGCGAACACGCCCAGCTTGAAGTTCTCCGTCGCCTGGATGATCCTCGTCTTGTAAGCCAGGAGCAGGGCGATGAAGACGCACATCGTCAGCAGGGCGGCCTGCAAGGTGATGCCGTCAAACCTCGCTTCGTACTGCGCGGAGAGCGCGCCTAGGAATACGCCTTCCATCAAAGCGTAGATCGGCACCAGATAAGGCGCGGTAGTCGCCTTGAAGCTGATGATCAGCGCCAGGACGAACCCGATGAGCGCCCCCCCGACCGCGTATCCCATCACGTTCTGTCCGTCGAAGTACATCGACCATGTGACGAATGCCGCACCAAGCAGAATCACGAGCGTAATGAACGCTTTGTTGACCGTGCCCTCGATCGTCATTCTGCTCGTGCCGCCGTATTGCCTCGTTCGTTCAAAAGTATTGTCGTTCAATGTCGGATTGCCGCTGCGACCGATCACCTGAGAACCACCTCGTCCGTTATAATATTCCAATTATATCACGGTTTGTACCAAATTTATTCACTTTTTGTTCTAGAGGCTCTTCAAGATCCCCTCCGGTCAAAAGAAGGTCATCGGCCAAGGGATGTAGAAAAGAATACACGCGAATAAGGCGACGATAGCGAAGGAGGATGCAACGTGAAGCTGGATCGTCTGCTCTCCATCACGATGACCCTCATGAATCAGCCCCGCGTCAGCGCGACCGAGCTGGCCGAACGCTTCGAGGTGTCTCTGCGGACAATCTACCGGGATATGGATGCGATCAACCAAGCCGGCATCCCGATCGTCTCCTTCCCCGGCTCGGACGGCGGATACGAGATTATGTCCAGCTTCCGCATCGACAGGCAGGTCCTGTCGCTGGACGACTTCTCCGCCATCTACTCCGCCTTGCGAGGCGCACGATCGGCCACCGAGAGCTTGAATATCGACAAGCTGCTGGAGAAGATCGGCGCTCTGATGCCGCAGCAGGCAGGCGTAGCGGACGCGGCCAACCTCGATCTGGACTTCCAGCCGACGCCGAACGACAAAGAGAAGATCGGCCCGCTGCATGAAGCGATCAAGCAGCTGCGCCTGGTGCGCTTCGAATATCTGGACACCAAGGGAGCGGAGTCGGAGCGCTCGGTCGAGCCGATGGGCCTGTTCCTCAAAGGCTATGTCTGGTATCTGTACGGCTACTGCCTCGCCCGGTCCGATATCCGCATCTTCAGACTCACCCGCATGCTGCGGCTGAAGACGCTGTCCGAGACGTTCGAGCGCCGCGACTTCACGCTTCAGGACGTCGAACGGCAGTTCATGAGCCGCGCCGACTTCGCCAAGGTGAAGGCGAAGCTGTGCTTCAGCCCGGAAGCGAAGACCAGAGTCCGCGACGAGTTCGGCTTCGACCGGATCACGGACCACCCGGACGGGACCTTGTCCGTCGCCGCCGGATATTCCTCGTTGGAACGGGCGGTTCAGAAGATTCTGAGCTACGGCAGCCAGGTGACCGTGCTCGATCCGCCCGAACTCATCGAGGAGCTGAAGCGGCACGTGCGTCAGATGGCGGTCCATTACGGCATCGCTTGATCGTCCGCCGTGTCCCGCAACGGAGGACAACGACAAAGACCAACCGGCATGCACTGGCCGGTTGGTCTTTTTTTCGCTGCCGAATCCTTCTCTTCGATGAGCCTCGCCTGCCGGCCGAACGGGCGCGTTACCCGGCCACGGCGCTGAAGTACCGGCGGATCTTCGCCAGCTTGGCTTCCTGGTTGCCCTTCGGGCTCTCCATGTTCCCGAATTCGAAGAACTTCACCTTCCGGATGCCCACGAAGCCGAAGAGCGCCCGCTTCATCAGCACTTTGTGCGCATTGTGCAGCCAGAGCAGCGGATAACCCGCTGGCCCCTTCATCGTCGATACGCATACCGCCGACTTCCCCTTGAGCAGCCCCTCCGGCAGCAGTCCGCCCTTGTCCCGATAGGCGAAGCCCGAAGCGAACATCTGGTCGATGTATCCCAGCAGCATGGCGGGCGGGCGGCCCCACCAGATCGGATACACGAGGACGATCTTGTCGGCCCAACGGATCTGCTCCCGATACTTCGCGAGGGCCGGATCCGCGTGCATATCCCTTCTGCGCTTCTGCTTGTCGAACACCAAGACCGGATTGAACCCTTCCGCATACAGATCCAGCACCTGAATCTCCGAGATACGGGGATTTTCGCTGCTTCCTTCTACTACCTGCTGAAGGAAAGCGTAGCTTAGGCTGTGATGATTCGGATGCGTAAAAATGACCAGTACGTTCATGGCGCCACCTCGTTACTTATCATTTGATAACAAAATAATAGCACGTCATCAATTTTGTTGTCAAATGATAATTGTATTATGATAACGAAATTGTTATCGTGGAGGTTAGAGGTGATCTTGTGGATACGAATGGTCTGTTCCGGAAGTTCGTGGCCTTCACGGCTTCCGTGCATCAAGTGAAGCACGAGTTCACGAAGGATATCCGATTGGACGAGATTACGCCCCTGCAATACAGCATGCTGGAGTATATCGCGGTCAGCCAGCCCGTCACGTTGAGCGACATC
The DNA here is from genome assembly GCF_014212125.1 of Cohnella nanjingensis. GTDB lineage: Bacteria > Bacillota > Bacilli > Paenibacillales > Paenibacillaceae > Cohnella > Cohnella nanjingensis. The sequence continues at coordinate 316,275 of NZ_JACJVP010000024.1, read as the reverse complement.
AGCGACTGCCTGTTTATGTCCATGCCGAACACGAGCCGCGAGCTGAAGAAGCTCAGCGACAAGCGGCTGTGCGAGAAGCTCGCCGTCGCGGGCGATCGGCGTAAGCATGCGATCCGGCTCTCCCCGCAGGGGCAGGCCATGATGGATGGCGTGTTCGGGCAGATGGAGGCTCGCTTCATGGCACGGACCCAAGACGCAACCCCTGAATTGCTGGCGGAGATCGAACATGCGCTGGACGTGCTGCAGGCCAGCGTCTTCTACACGGAACGTCCTAAGATGGGAAAAAGCTAGCGGGAAGCGATCCCGCTAGCTTTTTGTTATGGCGTACCCGACGGTGAAGGCGCGACCTCCTTCAGCTTGGCGACGATACGGTACGACCCTCGCAGAGGCTCGTAGCCCAACCGCCGGTTGATCTTCAGGATCGGCTCGTTCGTCGAATCGTTGTCCGTCCGGATATAGGCGGCCCCGCGCCGCGCGGCTAGCCGCACGGCCAGGAGCTTCAATCCCAAGGCGACGCCGCGTCCGCGATAGGCTCTGCCCACACCCGTGTATTCGTGGTACATCCCGTTCGTCGCGGCATGATGGAGCACGTTGGTGACGCCCGCATACCGGTCGCCGTCCGCGGCGATGAGGACTTGATCCGGCGCGTATCCATCCGCCTGCAAGTACCATTTCCGCCACTCGCCGATCTCGGGAACCTCCCCGATATAGCCGGGAATATCCACCAACGTCTCCTTGTACAGCGCGTAGAGCTTCCGCTCGCTCTCCTCGCCCGGCTCCTCCGCGAGCGTCGTGAATCGCAATCCTTCGCGCTCCAGCCTCCGCAGCGTCTCGTCCGCGTTCAGCGCCTTCAGATCGGTTCGATCCATCTGCAGAACCGATTGGTAGCCGTGCCGCTCGATGACGAATCCTCTGCGCTGCGCGAATCGGAGCGAAGCCGGCTGATCGTCCCATACTTCCGTGATCAGCGTCGTCGCTCCGAGTCCGCCGCCCCACCCCAAGACATGGCGCAGTAGCTCGCTCCCAACGCCTTGGCCGCGGTACGCCTCCGCCACGACCAGCGTATTGTTCAGATAGCCCGGTTCCGTCCACGGCGCCCGCCACGACCAGACGTATCCCACGATCTCGTCCGCTTCGGTCACCGCCACCTGCCGCGTCCGGTCATAGCCGCCCAGCAGTCCGTTCTCGTCCAGATAGGTATGACCGACTTCATACAGCTTGGCATCGTCCTCTTCCAGCCGTCGAGCCGTCGTTGGCTCGGACCAGTACGTGTTCAGCAGCGCGGCCATTCCTGCATAGTCGTCCGGCAGCCGCAAAGGCCGCAATCGAATGCGCATTCCGGCATCCCCTTCCCATCGTCGCCGACTGTCTTTTCCCCTATTGTGTCATAGTGCGCAGGTCGCGGCCATGGAAAGGATGGCTATAAATAAAGCGGCCCAGGCGGGCCGCTATAACAAGGACTGGCCGCTAGCCCAGCATTTGCTTCAGGAGCTCCTTGTTGCGCGCCTTGAACGCTTCGTTGTGCGAGGAGACCATCGCGACCTTGTCGGCGTCCGGCTGGATGTACCGCTTCGCCATGTTCACCGCGTTGGCCGCGTCCTGGAAGGCGCCTGCGATGAGGTGCAGCTTGCCTTCGTGCGTGAGAATATCTCCAGCCGCGTACAGTCCCGGCACCGAAGACTCGCTGTTCGGATTGCCCGCGATGAGGCCGTACTCCGCCATCGCCATCTTCAGGTCGCTGTTGTTGAGCAGGCTCGTATCCTGCTCGTAGCCATGGTTGATGATCACTTCATCTATAGGCAGGTGCGTGACTTCGTCGCTCCCCTGATCCGTCAGCTCCACGCGCTCGATGACCGTGTGATCCGCGCTGGCCAGCAGCTTCGTGATCTGGGTCTGGAAGAGGCAGACCGCCGAGCTGTTCATCAGCTGGGAGACTTGCGCTTCATGGCCGGTCAGTGCGTCTCTGCGGCAGGCGAGGAACACCCGGCGCGCCACGGGCTCGAGCTCGTTCGCCCAATCGATGGCCGCGTTGCCGCCGCCCGAGATGATGACCGTCTTGTCCTTGAATTGCTTGAGCGACTTCACCGTATAATGAAGATTCGTCACTTCGTAACGCTCCGCGCCTTCGATCTTCAGCTTCTGCGGCTTCAGGATGCCGCTGCCCACCGCGACGATGACCGTCTTCGAATAGTGCGTACGGCCGGATGACGCATGGAGCTCGAAGATCCCGTCGGCATCGCGGGTGATCGATTCGACTTTCTCGTTCAACACGACCTCGGGGCTGAACGTGAGACCCTGCTGGACAAGCTGCTCGATTAGCTTGGCGCCGGGGATCGGCGTGACGCCTCCGATGTCCCAGATCATTTTCTCCGGATAGACATGGACCTTCCCGCCCAACTGCGGCTGATATTCGATCAGCTTCGTCTTCATCTCGCGAAGTCCGCTATAGAATGCCGAGTACAGCCCCGCAGGGCCTCCCCCGATTATCGTCACGTCGAACAGCTCCCGATCCATGTCGTCTCTCCCTATGCTCATATTAACATTGATTATCATTCTCAATTGACTTGAATATACACCTTTCCGTTCCGCTTTTCAAGTAAAAACGGCTTCGCCGTCTTACAAGGAGCGGCGATATGTTTTATAGAAGATGTACTCCTTTTTCAACCGCTAACGTCCTCCAAACCACAATAAGTTGTAAACGTACCATTTTTTTCGCCGCTAACGTCGTTCAAACCATGATAAGTTGCAATAGTACCACTTATTCGGTCCCTTTTCGCTCATTCGGTGATATTGGTTCAAATAAGTTGTACGATTACAAGTTCTTTCCTTCAAATCGCCATAATGGGCAAAATAAGTTGTACTTTTACAAGTTATTGCTTTCCTAACGCTTGTACGGCCGATGGTCCTTTCCGTGGATCAAGAAAAAACCGATTGACAGCGAATGAAATTCTCTTTATCTTTAGAGGGTGACCGACATTGATAATCATTATCATTTAAAATCCGCCATTGCATGCATACTTATTCCCAGAAGGAGGTTCTATCGTGGTTCGTCTCTATACGGAAGACTTGAACATCGGCTACGGAGATCGTTCGATCGTTAAGGATCTGAGCGTCGTCATCCCGGACCGGCAAGTCACGGCCATCATCGGCTCGAACGGCTGCGGCAAATCCACGCTGCTCAAGGCGGTCACCCGCATCATCCCGCACCAGTCGGGGGCGATCATGCTAGACGGCATGAGCATCGCGAAGGAGAACACCAAGCTGCTCGCCAAGAAGATGGCGATCCTGCCGCAGACGCCGGAGAGCGCCAGCGGATTGACGGTCGGCGAACTGGTCTCGTATGGCCGCTATCCGTATCAGAAAGGCATGGGGCGCCTCACCCCCAAAGATATCGAGGTCATCGACTGGGCGCTCGAGGCGACCGGTACGATCGCGTTCAAGCATCGGTCCGTCGACGCGCTGTCGGGCGGTCAACGCCAACGGGTCTGGATCGCGATGGCGCTCGCCCAGGAGACCGAGATCATCTTCCTCGACGAGCCGACGACGTACCTGGATATGGCGCATCAGCTCGAGGTCTTGGAGCTGCTGAAGAAGCTGAATACCGAACAAGGCCGCACGATCGTCATGGTGCTTCACGACCTGAACCAAGCCGCCCGGTTCGCGGACTATATCATTGCGCTCAAAGACGGCGAGATCGTCAAAGCCGGCACCAATGAAGAAGTCATCCGCCGCGACGTGCTCAAGCAAGTATTCAACATCGACGCGGAGATCGGCCGCGACCCGCGCACCGACAAACCGATGTGCATCACATACAACCTCATTAAGGGAGAATCCGTCGAACATGAAAAAGGTCATTCCGCTGCTGATCTTGGTGCTACTCGTACTGAGCGCATGCAGCAGCAACAGCAGCAATCAGCCGGCTAAGTCTTCCGGCGGAGCTCCGTCTTCGCCTTCCGCATCCGCATCCTCCCCCGCATCGCCCGAGGCTTCCCAGAAGTCCGGAACGATCACTTATCAATCCGAGAGCGGTCCGGTCGAAGTGCCGGCCGACCCGAAGCGGGTCGTCGTTCTCTCCTCCTACACAGGCAATGTCATGTCGCTCGGCGTTCCGTTGGTCGGCGTCGACTCCTGGTCGAAGATGAACCCGGAGTTCCAGGATAAGCTCAAGGACGCGCAAGAAGTGTCCGACGAGAACCTCGAGAAGATCATCGAGCTCGATCCGGATCTGATCATCGGCCTGTCGAATATCAAGAACATCGACAAGCTCAAGGAGATCGCGCCTACGGTTACCTACACATACGGCAAGGTCGATTACTTAACCCAGCATCTGGAGATCGGCAAGCTGCTGAACAAGGAAAAAGAAGCGCAAGCTTGGGTCGACGACTTCAAGCAGCGCGCCCAGCAAGCCGGCGAAGAAATCAAAGCCAAGATCGGCGAGAACGCCACGGTCTCGGTCATCGAGAACTTCGACAAGCAGCTCTACGTCTTCGGCGACAACTGGGGCCGCGGCACTGAGATTCTGTACCGGGAAATGAAGCTGAAAATGCCGCAAAAAGTGAAGGATATGGCGCTGAAGGACGGCTACTACGCCCTCTCGCTCGAAGTCCTGCCCGAATATGCCGGCGACTATCTGATCTTCAGCAAAAACGGAGATGCCGACAACTCGTTCCAAAAAACCGACACGTACAAGAACATTCCGGCCGTCAAGAACAACCATGTCTATGAAGCCGACGCCAAAGCGTTCTACTTCAACGACCCGTTGACGCTCGAGTATCAGCTGGCATTTTTCAAAAAACACTTTTTAGGATAGGCGACCGATGAATAGCGATCAAAGACGTTCCATTCCTTTCGGGTACAAGTTCATAGGCGGCCTCGTCTTCTTCGTGGCAATGTTCGCCGTCGCCATGGCGCTCGGAGCGGCGAATACGAGCCTGAAGGACGTATGGCAGGCGCTCGCCACAGACGCCGTCGGCGAAAAGATCTCCCTCATCCGGGAGATCCGGTTGCCGCGGGAGATCGCGGCCATCTTCGTGGGCGCGGCGCTCGCCGTCTCCGGCGCCATCATGCAAGGCATGACGCGCAATCCGCTGGCCGATCCGGGCCTGCTCGGCTTGACGGCGGGCGCCAACGCGGCGCTCGCCGTCACGATGGCGTTCGTGCCGTCGGCGGGCTACTTCGGCATCATGATCGCCTGCTTCATCGGGGCGGCGGTCGGCACGGGTCTGGTCTTCGGCATCGTCGCGATGAAGAAGGGCGGCTTCTCTCCGCTGCGCCTCGTCTTGGCCGGCGCGGCGGTCTCCGCCTTCCTGTACGCGATCGCCGAAGGCGTCGGCCTCGCGTTCAAGATCTCCAAGGACGTCTCCATGTGGACGGCCGGCGGCATCATCGGCACGTCGTGGGGGCAGCTGCAGGTCATCGTCCCGTTCATCACGGTCGGGCTGATCGTCTCTGTCGCGCTGTCCAGACAGCTCACCATCCTCAGCATGAGCGAAGAGGTCGCCGTCGGCCTGGGCCAGAATACGGCGCGCGTCAAGGCCGTCCTGTTCATCGTCATGATCCTGCTCGCCGGAGCTTCCGTCGCGCTGGTCGGGAACATGACTTTCATCGGGCTCATGATTCCGCACATCGTGCGCGCGATCGTCGGGACGGACTACCGCTACGTCGTGCCGATGTCGGCCGTCACAGGCGGTTCGTTCATGCTGCTCGCAGATACGCTAGGCCGTACGATCAATTCGCCTTACGAGACGCCGGTGGCGGCGATCGTCGCGCTGGTGGGCTTGCCCTTCTTCCTGTTCATCGTGCATAAAGGGGGCAAAGCCTTCACATGATACACCCGGCCGTTATCCGTAAATATCGCATCGCCGTCGGCTTGCTCATCGCTCTGATCCTCGTTACGGTGGTCGCCGGCATGGGCATGGGGTACTCCAAGCTGTCCTATGGCCGGCTGATCCCGACGCTGCTCGGTCACGGCACGTTCAAGGAAGAGTTCGTGCTGTACTCGGTACGTTTGCCGCGCATCGTCATCACCCTGCTGTCCGGAATGGCGCTGGCGGTATCCGGCTCCATCCTGCAGGGCATCACCCGGAACGACCTCGCTGACCCGGGCATCGTCGGCATCAACTCCGGTGCGGGCGTCGCGATTGCCGTGTTCTTTCTGTTCCTGCCGCTCGATCCGGGCACCTTCGTCTATCTGCTCCCGGCGGTCGCGTTCGCAGGCGCGTTCGTCACCGCGGGTCTCATCTACGCGTTCTCGGCCTCCCGGCATTCCGGGTTGCAGCCCGTCAAGCTGGTGCTGACCGGCGTAGGCTTCTCCATGGCGCTGTCCGGGGTGATGATCGTCCTGATCTCGTCCGCCGAACGTTCCAAGGTCGACTTTATCTCGCGCTGGCTGGCGGGCAATATCTGGGGGACGGATTGGCCCTTCATCTGGGCGATCGTCCCATGGCTCGCGATCCTCATCCCGTTCACCCTGTACAAGGCCAATCGGCTGAACCTCCTGGGGCTCAGCGAGCCGACCGCGGTCGGCGTCGGCGTCGCGATCCGCTCCGAGCGGATCGTCCTGCTCGTGGTTGCGGTGGCGCTGGCCGCGGCCGCCGTATCCGTGACCGGCGGAATCGCCTTCATCGGGCTCATGGCGCCGCATATCGCCAAGGCGATCGTCGGACCGCGGCACCAGCTGTCCGTCCCCGTCGCGCTGCTCATCGGGGGCTGGTTCCTGCTGCTGGCCGATACGATCGGCAGGCAGGTCGTCGATCCCGACGGCATTCCCGCGGGCGTCATGGTCGCCTTGATCGGCGCGCCGTACTTTATGTACTTGCTGTTGAAGCGCAGTTAGGCTAGGCATATGGAACGCAAAAGAAACCGCCGGGCGATCGGCGGTTTCTCTGCGTTGTTCTTCGGCGCGAGGATGGGCAAGCTTAGACGTATCCGCCGTTCGCGCGAAGGGTCTGACCGGTGACCCATTGCGACTCCGGTCCGGCCAGAAACAGGACGACCTGCGAGATGTCCTCCGGCTCGCCGAGCCGGCCGAACGCATTCATGCTGGCGATGGACTTGATCTGCTCCTCGGTCTTCCCGACGTTGAAGAGCTCGGTGTTGACCGGACCCGGCGCGACGGCATTGATCGTGATGCCCTTCGGTCCCAGCTCCTTGGCCAATTGACGGGTGAATTGCTCGACCGCGCCCTTCGTGCCTGCATAGACGCTGTAGGTCGGGAACATCTGTCCCGCCACGGACGTGGAGAAGTTGATGATCCTTCCATTCTCGTTCATATGCTGCGCCGCCTGTTGGATGGCGAAGTAGGTCCCCTTGACGTTAATCGCGAAATGGCGGTCGAAGTCCTCTTCCGTCACGCTCGCGATCGGCTTCGTGATCATGATGCCCGCGTTGTTGACCAGGATGTCGATCCGGCCATAGGCCTCGAGCGTCTCCTTGAACAAGCGCTCCACTTCCGCTACGCGGCTAACGTCGGCTTGAATCCCGATCGCCTCCCCGCCTTGCCGGCGGATGGCGGCTACCGCTTCCTCCGCCTTGGCCGGGCTGCTCGCGTAGTTGACGACGACTTTCGCGCCATGTAGCGCCAGATCCTCCGCGATCTTGCGCCCGATGCCGCGCGACGCGCCCGTTACCAATGCGACTTTGCCTGCCAGCTTCTTCTCCATCTGCCATCCCAGCCCTTCATGATCGATTGACTCCATGCGTTGATTATAGTCTCCCTCAAATACAAATGTCAAATAACATATTTTATTTTTTGTCATTCGATAGCGATACGAAAGCCCTCCGCGCTCACGATTCCATGAGGCGAAGGGCTGAATAGGCGGTACGAAGGACTAAGCGGCGAGGCCGGAGAGCAGTAGACGCCATACCGCTTCGAAGTCCGCGTCCATCGTCCCGGACAGCCACTCCTGGGCATGCGCGGGATGGTGAAATCTCGCGGTCGCGGAGAATAACGCCCGCGCGACATCTTCCGGCCGTCCGGCCTTGAACTCGCCCGACCGCATACCGCCTTCGACGATCTGCGCCATCTGGCGGACCAGGTGATCCACGTGGGCGTGAATGACCGCGACCGACTCCACCGTGACCGCCGTATACATGGCGAACATCTCCGCATCCTGCGCCAGATACGTCCGCTTGGCCTGGATGAGCGCCTCCATCCAGGAACGGAGCCGATCGGCGGCGCTGCCGTCCGTCCGGTGGACGATGGCTTCCAGCGGCGCGGAGATGCTCGCATCGAGCCAGCGCTCGGTGACGGCTTCGCGCAGCGCGGCCTTGCTGGCGAAGTGACGGTACAGCGTACCGTGGCTGACATTGAGCGCCTTCGCGATGTCGACGACGGACGTCTTCTCCGGTCCATAACGCCGCAAAACCTGTTCGGCGGCATCCAGAATGGCATCTCTGGTTAAAATTTGGTCATGGGACATGAGGTCCGAAGAGCCGTCGGCGGCTCTTCTCCGTACCCCCTCTCTATGTTCCCCATCATTCCACGGGTAGTAAAGTCATGCTCGATTCTGTCCTATGATTGCGATGGCTCGGCCATCTCGCATGACCGAATCCGTGCCTATCTCCGCCCCGACGATCTGGACGGATCGGGCCATCTCACGTTGGAGCCCGCTCCGCTGCCTGCCGTCGCAGGCCGAGGCTGCCCCGGTTGCCGCTGCTTGGCGTTCGCGTTCGCTGCGCCTCCTGCCTTCTCAGGCCTGGGCTGCTGCCCCTGCGGCCTCACGTTCCCGCCGGAGACATTCCCGCCCTTCGCGGACCTGGACTGGTGCCCGGGCTGCTTCGCATTTGCCCCGACAGCCTGCCCGCCCTGGGCCGGCTTCGACTGCTGCTGTCCCGGCTGCCGCGCATTCGCGCCGCCTGACGCATTGCCGCCTCTGGCCGCCTTCGGCTGCTGCTGCTGCTGCCCTTGCTGCCTGCCGTTTCCGCCGCCCGACGGTCCTGCCGCCTTCGGCGCCGGGCTCGTGTTCAGCATCGGATACGGGTGATTCTCGATCCTCGGGATCGTCTTCTTGATCAATTTCTCGATATCCTTCAGGTAGGGGAGCTCTTCGAATTCGCAGAACGAGATCGCGATCCCGCTGTGCCCCGCCCGCCCCGTCCGGCCGATCCGGTGAACGTAAGTCTCCGGAATGTTCGGCAGGTTGAAGTTGATCACGTGCGACAATTCCTCGATGTCGATGCCCCTCGCCGCGATATCCGTCGCGACCAGCACGCGCGTGGTACCGTTCTTGAAATTGTTCAAGGCGGCCTGGCGGGCGTTCTGGGACTTGTCGCCGTGAATCGCCTGCGCGGTGACCTTCGCCTTGGTCAGCCCGCGCGCGACGCGGTCGGCGCCGTGCTTGGTGCGGGTGAACACCAGCGCCGAAGCGATGGAAGGATCCTGCAGCAGCAGGCTCAGCAGGTTCAGCTTGTTCTCTTTGTCCACGAAGTAGATGGATTGCTCGATGCGGTCCACGGTGGACGATACCGGCGTGATCTCGATCTTGACCGGATTCACCAGGAGCGAATCCACCATGCTGGTGATCTCGGGCGGCATCGTCGCCGAGAAGAACAGCGTCTGGCGCTTGACCGGGAGCTTCGCGATAATCCGCTTCATGTCGTGGATGAAGCCCATGTCCAGCATGCGGTCAGCCTCGTCCAGCACGAGGATCTGCACGTGCCGCAGATCGGCGAACCCTTGATTCATCAGGTCGATGAGTCTCCCCGGGGTCGCGATCAGGACATCCGTGCCGCGGGCCAGCATCTCTTCCTGCGCTTTCTGCGATACGCCGCCCACGATGACGGAGCTCCGCAGATTCGTGAACTGGCCGTAGGCCTTCATGTTGTCGGCGATCTGGATGGCCAGCTCCCGCGTCGGCGTCAGGATCAGGGATCGGATCGGACGCTGCGTATTCGGTCTGGCTTGCTGCGCGCTTAAGAGCTGCAGGATCGGCAGCGCGAACGCGGCCGTCTTGCCCGTGCCCGTCTGCGCGCAGCCGAACAGATCGCGGCCCTCGAGGACGGCGGGGATCGCCTGCTGCTGGATCGGCGTAGGTGTCGTGTAATTTTCTTTGCTTAACGCCTTGAGAATCGGCGGTACGATATTTAAGTCCTTGAAATTCATAAGGTCTCCTTATAGGTGCAAATGGTTGGCTTCAAACGCAATAGCTTAACTTTACCACACTTTGCCCCAATTCCCGCAGTCGAACACGGAATTAACCGAAATCCGTCATGCAAATTCGGTCTCCGTCCACGAAAGAGGGCGAGGCGCAGGGGGATCGGGGATCCATCGAGCCTGGAGACGCAGAGAGAGCGGGGATTCATCGACCCTGAAGGCGCAGAGTGATCGGGGGTTCATCGACCCTGGAGGCGCAGAGAGATCGGGGATTCATCGACCCTGGAGACGCATGTTGCGGAACCATCCAGAATGTTCCTAAAGAAGCCCCGCGCCCAAGGCGTAGGTATTGTCTCGTCGCTTGCGCCGAAGGACCCGCAGCCGCGCCCCTGGTACGAAAAAGCATCCAGCCGGTCCGCCGGCTGAATGCTTTTTTAATACAATTGCTTTTATCATGAACTTTGACCCAAGATACAAGGCACCCTAGTCTGCCAAATCACCTCTGCGGGGGGCATGCACTTTCCGCGATTAAGGCGGAAAATCCGCTCTACTCACTGCGAGGGCACGCACTTTTCGCGTTTAAGGCGGAAAATCCGCTTTAATCGCGGCGGAGGCATGCACTTTTCGCGATTAAGGCGGAAAATCCGCTCTAATCGCGGCGGAGGCACGCACTTTTCGCGTTTAAGGCGGAAAATCCGCTTTAATCGCGGCGGAGGCATGCACTTTTCGCGAATAAGGCGGAAAACCCGCTCTAATCGCTGCGGGTTTCGGCCGCTGCAACGGATCCCTTACTTGAGCTGAATGAGCTGCTGATTGCGCAGGGTGACTTGGTTCGAGAGCTCGCCGACCCGCCGGGCGAGCGGTTCCGACTGCTCGGCGACATTCAAGCCGCCGCCGAGCAGCTGGATATCGTCGGCGAGGAGCTGCACCCGCTGCAGGAGCAATTGGTCCGTGTCCCGCATCGAGGGATGGGTCACGGGATCGCTGTAGCGCACCTTCTCCTCCAGCTCCTCCACGCTCCGCTTCAGCGGAACGGCGCTCGCGTCGCTGACGGCGTTCAGATGCAGCTTGGCCGACAGGAGGGACTGCAGCATCCCGCTTACCCACTGTACCGAAGCCGCCGCCTCGTCTTCCTGCTCCTCCGCGTTTTTCACGGAGAAAGCCATGAAGCCTCCGAGAATGCCGGCGATCGCAAGCGCGATCAGATGGATCAGAGCGTAAGAACCCGTAGACACGTCCAACATAATCGAGAACAGCACGATAATGCCGAGAACGGCAATGAAGTACAAGACGATGACCGTTCCGTAGCCCAAGTAGCTGGGTCCCGTCTTGCCGAAGCTCCGCTTGATGGAGCTCATGTAGCGCGAATAGCCGTAGGCGGCCGTCTCCGCCAGCAGCAGCGAACCGACCGTGAAGATAAAGTGTCCGGGCCGATAGACGGGCAAGCCGGTCAGGAAGACGGCGGCCACCGTGACGATGAGGGCAAGCACATAGATAAACGTATCGATCCGGAAGTACGAACGAGGCTGGCTCATGTTATTCCTCCTGCTTTGTCAGGTTATGACCGCACTCCAGGCAGAACTTCTGTCCGGGCTTCACCTCGTGCTGGCAGTTGCCGCACCGCAGCTCGGCCGTGCTCGTCCCGCAGTTCGGGCAGAACTTCACGTCCCCCTCGAGCTTCTCCCCGCACTTGCCGCAAGCCTTCGGCGGGGCGAGGGAGGTGCCGCACTTGCGGCATTGGGCCGCGTCCACGGCGTTGTCCGCCCCGCACTTGGGGCAAGGGGTGTTCGGGTCGCCGCAGTCCGGGCAGAACTTCGCCGAGGCGGGGAAGGACTTGCCGCACCGGCTGCATTCGACCTCTTGCGGGGCAGCCGGCTGCAGGTCGTTCATCTTCGCGCCGCACGTCATGCAGAAGCCGGCATCGCTCCGGTTGAGACTCTGGCACTTGCCGCACTTCTTGTTGTAGACCGACGTATCCATCTGCTGCGTCAAGCCCGCCATCTGTCCGCCGACGGCGCCCCCGACGCCGAAGCCCATCCCGAGCCCGATGCCCGCGCCCATGACGTTCGCGCTGCCGCTGCCTTCGTTCTTGGCTGCGCCCTCCAGCGTGTTGAACGTCCGTTCCTGCTGATAGGTATAGCCGATAATGTCCATCTCCGCCTTCTTCGCCAGCGCTTCCTTGAGCTTGACGGTCGACGGATCGTTGTCCGGAATATTGATGGAGCCGATGGTGAAGTTGAGCAGCCGGATGCCGTACTCCTCGAAGATCGGCGCGAGACGCTCCCGGGTATGCTCGGCAATCTCGCCCACATAGGCGTTGATCTCCAAGATGCTGACCTTCTTGCGAACCAGATAGGAAGAGATTAGTTCGTTGATGTTCATCATCAGCAAGCCGCGGAAATACGTGATCAGGGCTTCCCTGTCGAAGAGCGGGACCGCTCCGATCAGCTTCAGCAGAAACTTGCGCGAGTCTTCGATCTGCACCCCGAACTGTCCGAACGAACGCACGGCGACGAATAGCTGGTACTTGGGATCCTGAAGCTGCAGCGGCGCTTGCGTCCCCCACTTGACGTCCAGGACATGCGCCTTGTTGACGAACCATACTTCGGCCGCGAAGGGAGACTTGCCCCCGAACGGCAGGTTGACCAGCGATTGCAGCAGCGGAATGTTCGCCGTTTCCAGCGTATGCCTGCCCGGTCCGAACAGGTCGAGGGCGCGTCCGCCCTTGAACAGGATGGCTTCTTGCGTCTCATGAACGATTAATTGCGTCCACGTTCCCAACTCTGAATTGGGGTATTTCCAGGCGAACACGTCCGCCGGGGCTTCGAACTTCAATACGTCTACAACGGCCATGGGATCCGCTCCTTAGGTATGAGATGGGTAACAAGGCTTGGGCAGTCAATTCAGCGGCGTGCTGCAGTACTCGCATGTCGCCGCCTTGTTGCGGTAGATTTGGGCTTTGGAGCCGCAGCCGGTGCATTCGACGGTGATCGGACCGCTGTCTACGGCGATCGGGCCACTGTCGACGGGGGTCTCGGCTCCGGCGGCCGCCTCAGCGCCGTCCCAAGCCTCCATCGTCGACTCCCCCTGGCGATATCGCATGTCGTAGAGGAGCTCGCCTGTCGCCTCGTTCACCAGCACCGGCAATAGCCCGTACTCGTTCATGAACTTCAGCGCCAGCTTGACGGAGGCGACCGGACGGCTCGCATAGGCGGCGATCTGATTCACGTTGGTAAAGGCGTTGTTCATCGCCACCTGATAGTACCACCCGAGCAGCTCGATCTTCCGATTGTTCACGAATTTAGAGATCCCTTGCAGGATCAGCCCGATGGCGACGACAAAGATGGCTATGATTACGTAGCTGCCCACCGCCGCCTGATCGTCCGGATCGGAGGAAAAGACGCGACTGAGGAACCCGAATGCGCAGAAAAAGGTGAGACCGTAAAAGTGAAGCGCGACGATAAAAACTTTCTTTCCTTTCAAGTGCTCGTGTCTCGAAAATCGCGTCCAAAACAAAATCATCTGCAAAATCGACAACGGATACAAGATCACGAGGAAGAGCTGCCAACCCATCCAGGTCCGCACCCGGTTGTTTATGGCTTTTCTCAGCTGCTCCTTCAATCCCGGTTCTCTCCTTCTTCGGCGTGAAATAAGTACGTTTGTCCCAAGCTAGGACCTAAGAGACCTGGGCGGGCCAGCTCAGCGGCGTGGCGCAGTACTCGCATACGGCCGGCCTGTCCCTGTAGATCTGCGCCTTGGAGCCGCAGCCGGCGCACTCGACGGTGAGGGGGCCGTTGTCGGAGACGGTCTGCGCTTCGGCATGCGGCTGTGTATCCTGCCATTCCTCTTCCGGAGGAGCCGCCTCCTGATAGCGTTCGTCGTAGAAGAGCTCGCCGGTCGCTTCATTCGCCAGCACCGGCAATAGGCCGTATTGATTCATGAACTGCAGGGCCAGGACGACGGCGGCCGGCGATCGGCCCGTATAGACGGCGATCTGGTTCACGTTCGTATAGGAAGGATGCATCGCCAGCTGGTAGTACGTATCGAGCAGTTCCAGCTTCCGGTCGTTCACCGCTTTATAGATCCAATGGAAGATGAGGGCGATGACCGCAAAAAAGATACCTAGGAATAGGAAGCCGTCTCTCGCCGGATTGTCGTCCTTGCCGTCGGTTGCCGTCGTGATGATCATCGCTACGATACAGTAAAAAGTAATCACGTAGAAGTGAAGCGCCACGATAAAAACGTTCATGGACCGGAGATACTCGAATCTCGCGAATCGAATCCAGAACAAGACAATCTGCAAGAGCGACAACGGATATGCGATAACGAGGATAAGCTGCCAATTCAGCCAGCTTCCTACTTGTTTGGACATCGCCTTTTTCAGATTCTCCCGCAAGATCGGTCATCTCCTTCTTCTGTATCAAATGATGTGATCAAGCCTGCCAGTGCTTAGGAGACTCGGGCGGGCCAGCTGAGCGGGGTGGCGCAGTATTCGCACGTCGCCGCCTGGCCGCGGTAGATCTGCGCCTTGGAGCCGCAGCCGGCGCATTCGATGGTCAGGGGCCCGTCGTCTACGACATCCACGTCTTCTTCGTCGTCTTCATACTCAACCTCGACCTCAGCCTCGCCCTCCGTCTCCTCCTCGTCCCATTCCTCGTCCTCTTCCTCTTCCTCTTCTTCGTCTTCGTCTTCTTCGGCTAGCTCCTCGTATTCCTCGTCGTGAATCAATTCCCCGGTCGCTTCGTCCACGTAGTAGGGCAGAACGCCGTATTCATTCATGAAATTCAGCGCTAGCGCGGCAGCGGTCACCGATCGGCCCATCTGGGCGGCAATCTCGCCTACGTGCGTATAGTTCTCGTCCATGGCCAGCGCATGATACCGCTCGAGCAGCGCGAGCTTGCGGTTGTTGATGGAGCCGTAGAAGCCTGCGAATACGAGCCCGAGCACCAAGCAAGGCAAGCCCAGAATGACAAAATCGATGACCGTGAAGCCCCAGACGTCGGTAAACGCCGCCACGATGATGCCGATGAGGGATAGAAAGGCAAGCGCTAAAAAGTGGATCATCAGAATGCCGAAATTCTGGCCTCGCAAATATTCATGCCTCGCGAAGCGAATCCAAAACAACGGGATCTGCAGAAGGGCGATCGGGTATAGGATCACATAGAACATCTGCCACCCCAGCCAGTTTCCGACCTTCCTATCTATAGCGGCATCGAGTTGTTCCCGCATCGGCTTTCATCCTTTTTTGATATGTTCGCGTTGTCCGGCATTCTATGTATCGGCAGGCGATGGCGAGGAGACCAGCCAGCCCCGCACAAATGACAATTTTCGAGCTCTAGTAACATTCTACAGGCAAGAAAGTTTTTCCTCCAATAGGGGACATTGTATATTAACGTTATTCCGGTTCAAAAGTCTCGTTTTTTCGGGAGAAAATACCCAAAAGGCCGCCCGGAGCGGGCAGCCTCTCGTAGTTGCGCGAACGTATCCAATGCGGAAAAAACGACGTATCTGAAGTTCTCGACGGCTGTGCGCCGCGGCGGGGC
Source organism: Cohnella nanjingensis (assembly GCF_014212125.1). Taxonomy (GTDB): domain Bacteria; phylum Bacillota; class Bacilli; order Paenibacillales; family Paenibacillaceae; genus Cohnella; species Cohnella nanjingensis. The sequence continues at coordinate 300,639 of NZ_JACJVP010000024.1, read as the reverse complement.
GCACGATGAAGGTGATCGAAGAAGCCGAACGGAAACTTGAACGCCTGTCCAAAGTCCCAGTCCTGACGTCCATCAAGCTTTGTCGAGCCCGACGATCATCTCAGAAAGTAATCCCGTACTTCCAGCCAGCTGTTCACCCGGACGTAGCCGGTCTCGTTGACGTTGTGCGGCGACGTGAACAGGATGCCCTGGCCGGAGAAGCGCTTGAAGTGCCGCGCGTTATCGTCGATGAGATAATCGGCTTGAATGATGCTCTTGTCCCCGCAGAACACGAAGTTCATCTCGTCGAGGAAGCCGAAGTGCTCCTTGAGCCATTCGTACTTGGCGGTGAAGGAAGCTGGAACCTCCATGGCCGCGGTCGTGATGAAGATCTCGTAATGTTCGCTGAGCGCCCGAATGACTTCCTGGCTGTCCTTCATAACGTCCAGGTCGCGGAAGAAGGTCGGATCGTCCAGGTAGCTTCGAATCTCCTGAATCAAGTGGGGACGCAGATCCCGGAGATGGCACCCCATCAGGTCGTCCAACGTGACATTGTCATTGTAATCGCGATTGAACACGTGCAGGTGCTTGAGATTAAAGTCCGCGACAACCTCGTCCATATCGATAGCAATTCTCTTCATGCGGCAACCGCCTTTCGTTAGCAACATCTCGTCCTATTATACACCCTCTCTGTCCATGCGGACGTCAAAAATTCCTTGGGCAAACCGCCCAAGGAATTCGGTCTTCACGTATGACTGCCGATTGCCGATTGCCGATCTACAAGGATTGCAGGACATTCAAGACTTCGCTCGGCTCCAGCCGCGTGCGATAATCCGGGTCCACGCTCGCCAGTTCGGTCCTTCCCTGGCGGCCAATGACATAGGTGGCCGGCACGGGCAGCTCCCAAGTATCGTCTCCGTTGTACGCGTCGAGAGCGAAGCCGAGCGAACGATAAATGTCATGCAGCGCATCCGGGAGCTTGAACTTCAGCTTGTACCGCTCCGCCGTCCGATTCCCGATATCGCTTAGCACGTGGTAGCCCAGCTCGTTCTTCTCTTGCGCGGTCAGCGAGCGATCCGGCGTCTGCGGACTGATTGCGAGGAGCTGGGCGCCCGACACCTGAATACGTCCCAGGATACGTTGATACGCCCTCAGCTCCAGGTTGCAGAACGGACACCACGCCCCCCGGTAAAAGGTGAGAATCACGGGCCCCTTGGCCAACTCCTCGGACAGCGTGACGGCGTTGCCCGCTTGATTCGCCAAGGTAAAGTCGGGAGCCGAATCTCCCACGCCCAACCCCTGCGCGCTCCCCGATTCCCGAAGCGTTTCTATCGATTGCTCAATGGCTGCTTGGGCTATCTTGGGGAGAACCTCCTTGCCATACTTCTCCACGGCTTTCAATTCTTCTTGCAGCGTCGATCCTTGGAGTTCCGTCATGCGCCTCTCTCCTCTCCTTCAGATGCGCCAAGCGTAGCACTTCCTCGCGCAGGCGCTCTACCGGCAGGCGGAGCCTGGAGACGGTTAGCGGGACGAATCTCGCAATTGCGGCGCAAAAAAACCGCTCCGAGGAACGGTTAGCGCGCAGAGCGGGACGTCCGCCGCAGCAATTCTCCGGGGTTGACGCCATATTTGTCCCGGAAGGCTTCCGCAAAATAACTGGGATTCGAATAGCCCACCGCATAGGACACCTCAAGGACGCTGCCTTCCCCCTCCTGGAGCAGACGGTACGCTTTCTCCAGGCGTTGGTCCCTCAAGTATCCGAAGACGGTATGGCCGTATATTTCCTTGAAGCCGATCTTGAGCTTGTAGTCGTTCAAGCCGATCTGCCGGGACAGCTCCAAGAGCGATGGCGGATCCGCCATCTTCGCCAGCACGATCTCTCGCGCGCGTTCGATCTTGGAGCGGTCGGTTCGCGACAGCTTGGCGGAGGAAAGTCTGCTCTCCTGCAGCAAGGAGCTAAAGGCAGCGGACATCAGCTCCAGCATTCGGCTCTCGACCTCCAGATTCCGGATACCTCCGCGATCGATCGCTTGCGTCATCTGCCTCAAGAGGACGGTTGCCGTCGGATCGATGGTCTCCCGGTATAGGCGGTAGGGCTGCGACCCGATGATGCGGTTGAAGTCAGCCTCCCGGCTCCCGTCAGTCGCCTCCATAAACCGGTGGAAGGTGGCCACGGGAATCGCGATGCTCAGCATTCGAATGTGCTGATCCTCGCCGAAATGCATCCGGGCGCTCGCGGGATTGACGAATTGCAGGGCGTAGCTGCCGGCAGCCACCTGATAGCGGGCGCCGGAGACTTGAATCTCCCTCGCGCCGTGCAGGCAATAGCTTAGCTCCACCATAGGCGTCTCCGTGCGAAGATGTACCTCTCGATCCCGGCGCAGCTTGAAGTCGGCGATGGCCATTCCGAGATCGACGCGCGGCACCAAGCGGTGAATGGTCCCCTCGCCAAGGTGCGGGCGGAGCCCCATCCGCTCTGTCCGGTTCTCAGCCTTCCTGCGCATCTGGAGTCCGTCGAACAGCCCATTGAAGTTCTGATGAATATCGGAATTCTCTCGCACCACTCCCCACCTCCTCTCTAGAAAATACCAATTCTTCGTCTTCCGGGCAAATTCCGGTTTGGGCAATGCGCCCTTCGACCACCGGGCACGGGAGGAGACGCAGAACCGGATCGCGTCGGCCTATCCCGGCTTAGCCATTCGCCTCCACCGCGGCAAGGACGAATAACGATTCGCTAGTCGCCCCTTCCTCTTGAAGACGATGCTCGTCGAGCGCGCGCTTGACGGCCTCCAGGCACGGATAGCAGAATTCCCGATCCGGCTCCAGATAGGCACCGTCGGCCCATCGTTCCGCGCGTTCACGCCAGGGCCGCGCCGACGCTCGCGATTCAGAAAGCGTAAGCCACCCGAACGATCGGATCCGGTACGGCGGGCTGCGTTCGACAGGGGCCCAACATCAAAACGGGATGAAGCCGCTTCTCGCCGCTCCATCCCGTTCTGCGTTTCCCCGAACCGATGGCGTCTACCTCAACAGTTCGTCGTATAAGATCCGAATCGCGTTCCGCCTCGACGCTCCTTCGCGCCAAGTCCCCTGGTGGATCGCCCGAAAGTCGGTGTTGTCCGTAATCTGATCGATCCCGCCAATCAAGCGCCGCTCGGACAGCTTGCGCATGACCGGGTCCGCAATGGCGCCCGCGATCGCTCGGGCAAAAGTCTCGCCCCGGATGACCTGGAACGGGCGGTCATAGAATGCGGCGGTCTCCTCCGGCATGGCCGCGGTGATCCCCAGCCGGTTGTGCAGGCGCGCGACGCACGCATACGCCTGGCTTAACGCGGCTTCCCGCGCTCTCCATGCGTGGGCCGACTGAACCTCGGTCAACAGCGGCAGCAGTTCGTCCGCGGCTTCAATTCCCTTGAACGCCGTTCCGAACCATTTCGGATAAGGGGCATACCGGCGCTCCATCAGAAAACAAAGATTCATCATATCGGCGACGATCCTCGAGGCGATGAGGCTGGAGCCGAGTTCATCCCCCACGTAACCCGACCGCAGTGTCAGATGTTCTTCTTGCCCGATTCGCTGCCAGGTGGACGCCATCAGATACAGCCAGACGTCATGCGGATAAGCATGAAGCCGATGCCGCAGCGCCGTCAGCTCGCCCGTATCGTCGCGGAATACCGCTCCCCCCGTCAGCTCCGCCAAGGTCTGGGAAGGGAAGGCGAGCCAGTCGACGAGCTGCAGCTCCTGCCGGATATCGACGGCAAGCCGCTCTCCCGCATACTGCCGAAGCGTCGTCACCACGGATTGATTCGGATCTACCGGGTAGCCGCGGAAGCGGTCGGGCAGGCCCGCCCGCAAGGCCCGTGCGATCTCGTCGGTCAGGCTCTCGTCCCGTTCCTGAACGAACAGGCAGACGCGCGGACCCCAATCGTGATCCGTCGACATCTCGGTATCGAATCCGAGCACTTCGCTGCCTGGGCCGATCAGCGCCGACGCATAGCGAAGCAGCGGCCATCGGCCGAACAGGAGCGGCTCGATCCATTCCGCATGGAATCTACGGCTCAGCTCGATGCCATTCACAAATGCCATTGTCCGTCATCCCCTTGTAACCTTTCCCCGTTTTACGCCAAGATGGACTTCCGCGCCTGATCCAGCGCTTCGATCACCTTGTCGCACCAGCGGTCGAACTCCGGATCCTCCGTCTGATGCTCCGGATGCGCCAGAATATAGGCGATCGTCTCCCGAATCCCTTGATCGAGTCGGGTCGTGGCGACGAAGTCTGGGACGAGCCGCTTCAGCTTCGCGTTGTCGAAGACGACCGTATTGGCCTTGTCCCCGAGCAATCCGCCCCTATAGTCCTCGGTGCTGCACGCGTCCAAGAACTCGGAAGCGACGTGGACGGCCTGGAGCTTCACGCCGAGCGCGGCCGCGATGGCCTCGTAGATCTGATTCCACGTGACGGATTCGTCCGACGTGATGTGGACCGACTCGCCGATCGCATGGATGTTGCCCATGAGGCCGATGAAGCCCTTGGCGAAGTCGCGGTTGTGCGTCATCGTCCACAGGGAGGTGCCGTCCCCATGGATGATCACGGGCTTGTCGGCCAGCATCCGTCTGGCGACCTGCCAAGTCCCTTTGCGGCCGTGGACGCCCAGCGGAATGGTGCGTTCGTCGTACGTATGGCTCGGCCGGACGATCGTGATCGGGAAGCCCTCCTCGCGGTACTGCTTCAGGAGATAGTCTTCGCAGGCGATCTTGTTGCGGGAGTACGCCCAGTAAGGATTCGACAAGGGCGTCCCCTCAGTGATGCGGTAGTCGGACAGCGGCGTCTGGTAGGCAGAGGCGGAGCTTATGAAAATGAATTGTCTCGTCTTGTCCTTGAAGAGCCGATAGTCTCTCTCGAGCTGCGCGGGCTCGAATGCGATGAAGTCGGCGACGACGTCGAACGACAGACCCTCGAGCAGCTCCGCTACGCGCGCCTCGTCCCGGATGTCGGCCTGAATGATCTTCGCGCCCGGCGGCAAAGTCTCGTTGCGGTTGCCTCTGTTCAACAGATAGAGCTCGCAGCCTTGCTCCAGCAGTTGCCTGGTAATCGCCGAGCTGATCGTGCCCGTCCCTCCGATAAATAACGCTTTCATAAATCCACCTCCGTAAAATAATCGCCAAACGCAAATAAATAAGGAATTCCTCTCCAGATTAACACGTGTTCACGGCAATGACAAATGCGGGGCGGCCAGATGAATCTTCATCATTTCTTTCGTTTTTCCGTCGCTTCCCGTTCAAAAACGTGCGCTACGATATCTACGCAGGCAACGAGAAAGGGGACGACGAAAAGAAATGAACAGAAGACGCGGCTTGATCATCTGCCTCATCCTACTCTGCTTAGCCGGTTGCGGATGGAAGACGCGCGCCGTTGCGGCCGAATCGAACGGCGGGGACGACCGTGCATTTATCGCTCATGCGCTTGGAGGCATTGACGGCTTCTCCTATACCAACTCTTATGAGGCATTTATGAATAGCTATCTCATGGGTTACCGCCTGTTCGAAGCCGACTTGATCCTCACTTCGGACGGGGAGCTGGCCGCGCGGCACGATTGGTCCGGACGCATGCAGCCCGGGCTGGCCGACCCGCCCGGCCGACCCCCGACGCTCCCGGAATTCAAGACGGCGCCGATATTGGGCAAGTATCGCCCGCTGGATATGAACGATCTGATCCGACTATTGGCGCGCTATCCGGATATCAGCCTGATCACGGATACGAAGGAAACGGATACGTCGAAGGTGAAGCGGCAATTCGAATATCTCGTAAGCCAAGCGAATGCCGCAGACCCTTCGCTTTTGCAGCGCATTATTCCGGAGATTTATAGCCCGGAGATGTACGATACCGTCATGAAGATCTATCCTTTTCCGAACAAAATCTACTCTCTATATCAGTCCAACGCTTCGGAAGACGACATCCTCGCCTATGTGAAGGAGAAGCCCTTTACCTTCGTGGCCATGCCCGTATCCCGGATACTGCGGAATCCGACGCTCGTTCATCGCCTGAACCGCATCGGTGCCAGGAGCTATGTCCATACCGTGAACAACACGCTATTCATGGGCTTGCTCGGCCGATTGGGGGTCTACGGATTCTATACGGACGCGGAGGCCGCCCCCTCCAGCTTGCTGTCGGAGCTGCGGAAGCCGATAGATCGGGATATGCCGTTTTATATGATCCTTGTTATACTGGGTTGTATAATTGGGCATCGCTACGGAAAAATTAAAAGGCGCTCCGCCTGGGCAACGGAATCACGGATTTGTAGGTGAATAGGATGACCCCGTACAACGTGCTGATCGTCGACGACGAATTAGAGATCAGGGAAGCGCTCACGATCTATTTGAAAAGCGAGAATCTGTCCGTCTTCACGGCCGCGAACGGCGCGGAAGCGCTGGAGATTCTCGACAAGCAAGACATCCATCTGGTCCTCATGGACGTCATGATGCCCGAGATGGATGGCGTACAAGCGACGTTCCGAATTCGCGAGCACTTAAATATTCCGATTATCATGCTGTCGGCCAAATCCGAAGACAACGACAAGATCATGGGATTGAACGTAGGCGCGGACGACTATATCACCAAGCCGTTCAACCCGCTGGAGCTGATCGCCCGCGTCCGGTCCCAGTTGAGGCGGTTCACGAATCTGGGCGGCGCGCAGCAGATCAACGAAGACAAGATCCGGATCAGGGGGCTTGTCCTGAACAAAAGCTCGAAGAGCGTCGAAGTGGACGGCGAAGAAGTCCGGCTCACGCCCAAGGAATACAAGATTCTGGCCTTGCTCATGGAGAATCCGGGACGCGTCTTCTCGATCGAGGAGATCTACGAACGGATCTGGGACGAACAATTTTTCGCTTCGGAGAACACCGTTGCCGTGCACATACGGAACATTCGCGAAAAAATCGAGATCAATCCGAAAGACCCGAAGTACTTAAAGGTGGTATGGGGGATTGGATACAAAATCGAGAAGAAGTAAAGGCGCAAGAAGTACCGGAGCCCGGCTTCGGCATATCCTGACCGGAATGACGCGGCTTCCCCTGCGCAGGCTATGGCTGCAAAGCTGGCCGTACGCCTACCTCCGAATGTGGGCGGGCGGATGGGAGGAGAAAAAAGTCTCTCTTCAAGTTCTCGCCTTCGCGGTCCTGTCGGCTATCGCGGGCATCATCGGCTGGAGATTGTCCTTCTGGTACTACCGATCCGAAGCAAGATGGCTGATTCTCTACGAGGCCGCGTACGCGCTGATCGTCATCCCGATCGTGCTGGGGAAGGTCGGGAAGTTCCATCGGATTAGCAAGGGGACGGAAGAGATCGCCACGGGCAATCTGGAATCCGAGATCCAGGTCGCAGGGAAGGATGCCTTGGGCCGGCTGGCCGCCTCCATCAACAATATGAAGCTGGGTTACCAGAATGCGCTGGCAAGCCGGATCAAGAGCGAACGCATGAAGACGGAATTGATCACCAACGTGTCGCACGATCTCAAAACGCCCTTGACCTCGATCATCAACTACGTGGATTTGTTAAAAAAAGAAGATATTCCTTCCGAAAAGGCCAAGCATTACGTGGAGGTCTTGAATCGGAAATCGCTCCGGCTCAAACTATTGATCGACGATCTATTCGAAGTATCCAAAATGGCCAGCGGTGCGGTTGATCTCGATATTCAACATATCGACGTCGCCGCGTTGCTGACCCAGGCGATGGCGGAGAGTCATAAGGACGACGAGGAATTCTCCAATTCAATCCGCGTGAAAATCGAAAAGCCGCACATCTACGCCCATCTGGACGGCAACAAAACCTGGCGGGTATTCGAGAATTTGATCGGCAACGCGAAGAAATATTCGGTCCCCCATACGAGAATCTATATCTCCCTAGAGGAAGCGAAAGACAGCGTGATCTTCCATATCCAGAATACCTCGTCGTACGAGATCGATTTCGATGCGCAGGATCTCTTCGAGCGCTTCAAGCGGGCGGACGTCTCGCGTCATACCGAAGGGTCCGGACTGGGGCTGTCCATCGTGAAAAGCATCGTCGAGCTGCAGGGAGGCGAGATCGGCATCGAGATCAGCGGCGACCAGTTCAAAGTGCGGATTCGCTTCCCCAAATGAGTAATAACGGCCTTCCATTCGCAGCGACCTGACGAAGCATCTGAACCGCCTTTTACTTACTATATTTGAGAAACGCTATATTTTATAGTACACTACTCTCATACAGAAGGAGGAGATCCAATGGCCGACTCGGCAGTCAACATGGAAATCGGAATCAGCACCTTTCTCGAAGCGACGCCAGACCCGGCGACGGGAAAAGCGATCAGCCACGCCGAACGGCTGCGCCAAGCGGTGGATGAGATCGTCCTGGCCGACCAGGTCGGACTCGACGTCTACGGGGTCGGGGAGCATCATCGGCCCGACTACGCGGGCAGCGCGCCCGCCGTCGTCCTGGCGGCGGCGGCGGCCATGACCAAGCGGATTCGGCTGACGAGCGCCGTCACCGTGCTGTCCTCGGACGATCCGGTCCGCGTCTATCAAGCCTTCTCTACCCTGGACGGCCTCTCCAACGGACGGGCCGAGATCATGGCGGGCCGCGGCTCGTTCATCGAGTCCTTCCCGCTCTTCGGCTACAGCCTGGACGACTACGACGAGCTGTTCGAGGAGAAGCTGAAGCTGCTGCTCGCCATCCGCGAGTCGGAAAAGGTGACCTGGAACGGCGGCCATCGGCCCGCGATCCGCAACCTGGGCGTCTACCCCCGCTCCGTGCAGGATCCGCTGCCGGTATGGATCGCGAGCGGCGGCAACCCGGAGTCGGCCGTCCGCGCGGGCATGCTGGGACTGCCGATCGCCCTCGCGATCATCGGCGGCATGCCGGAGCGCTTCGCGCCGATCGTAGACCTGTACCGCCAGGCGGCCCGCGAGGCCGGGCACGATCCTGACAAGCTGCCGATCGCGACGCACTCGCACGGCTTCATCGGCGATACGACCGAGCAGGCGGCAGACGCGTTCTTCCCCCCCATGCAGGCGCAGATGAACGTCATCGGCCGCGAGCGGGGTTGGCCGCCGTACGACCGCGCGGCCTTCGATGCCGCGCGCAGCCTGCGGGGCGCCCTCTACGTCGGCGACCCCGAATACGTGGCGGAGAAGATCGTGCTGCTGCGCAAGAACCTTGGCGTCACGCGGTTCTTCCTGCACGTGGACGTCAGCAAGATGCCGCACCGAGAGATCCTGCACGCCATCGAGCTGCTCGGCACCAAGGTCGCGCCGCTCGTGCGCAAGGAGCTGGCCCGGATCGAGGGCTAACACGGCATCCCGCTAGCCGGTTCGCCGGCTGCAGGCAGGGCGTCCCCGCTATCGGGGGCGCCCTTGCTGTTGGCTGTGGCCTGCACGGCTTTGGCGGCCAAGTTCATCCCCGCCTCCGCTCCCCCCCTCGTTCCAGCGTACCGTCGGCATCGGTCGATCTTCGGAAATTACGCCGGCAATTCCCGAATCGTAACGCCAAAGAGGAAACAGATGGCTGTGCGGTGTATATATCATTAGAGCCATCCATGAGGAATCGGCCGGAAATATTAAAACCAAATGGCTAACGAGGGATTCAATATGTCCGTTAATGGAATCGTGATTGGCGTCGACGGCGGCGGGACCCATACCCGGGTGATGATCTGCGATGTCGCCGGGAACGTGCTGTCGTATGCGGCCCATGGCGCCGCCTCCGTCTACAAGGACGCGTCCGCCACGCAGAATGTCCGGAACGCCATGCGATCCGCGCTCGAGAAGGCGGGCAAAACGACGCGCGAGGTGCTGGGCGTCGCGGCGGGCATCGCCGGCTATGATTCGGAAGAGGATCTGGCCTGGGTCGAACCGCTGACCGATCTCCCGGGCCTCGCCTGTCCGAAGTGGCACGTCAATGATGCGATCGTCGCCCATTACGGCGCGTTCATGGCGCAGCCCGGCATCATCGTCATCTCGGGGACGGGGTCGATCATCGTCGGCATTGCCGAAGACGGCCGCCCCCTGCGCAACTACGACTTCCGCCACTATGCCGCCAGCGCCGCGCGCTTCATCGCCTATGATGCCGTCTATGAGGTTCTCGCGGGGAATGCGGACTCCACCGACGATGGCCTCGTTCAGTCCATGCTGGCGCATTGGGATGTGCGCTCCATCGCTGAGTTCTACAGCCTCGCCCGCACCGGATTCGAGGAAGACCGGCAGGAACGCGACCTGCGCTTCGGCCGATTCGCCCCGTTCGTCACGGCCGCCGCCGATCGGGGGAGCGCCGTCGCCATTCGCGTCTCGGACCGGGCGATCGCCCAGATCAGGGTCGGCATCGAACTGCTGGCCCCCGCCTTCTCCGATGACACGGTCCCGGTCGCGTTTACGGGCAGCGTCGTCGCCAGCCCCTACTTCTCCCGCTCCCTCAAGGAACGGCTGCAGGCAGGCAAACGCAAGCGCTTCGCCGTGGTTCAGCCCCGATTCTCCCCCGCCGCCGGGGCCGTCCTCCTGGCGATGAGCCGGCTGAATCTGCCGATCGACGAGGCAGTCATCTCCAATCTGCAGAAGATTCAGCCTTCGCAGTGTTAAGTCCGGCGCCGCCGCATACCCGAACATGCCGGCTGCGGACACGCTCGCGAATCGCAACGTGACGCCCAGCGGCTAAAAGGCATATTCGTCCGCCTGCCGAAAGTATAATAGGACAAGAGATCTCGTTAAGGGAGCGTACCTCCGATGAACTTTTCGCTGCTTCGCGCCTTAGGCCTGTCCTTCCTGCTCGTCGCGATGCTGACGCCCCTGCTCATCTGGGGGCTGCGCACTTTGAAGCTCACCCAGCCCATCCGGGTCGAACTGCCGCCCGACCATCAGGCCAAGCGCGGCACGCCGCTGATGGCCGGCCTCATCCTGCTCACGGGCGTCGCTACGTCCGCCTATTTCCACCCGGAGCCGCTGATCGTATTTTTGGGCGGCACTTTCGTGCTGTTCAGCCTGATCGGCTTCATGGACGACTTCAAGAAGGCCGCCTATCAAGATCCGTCCGGGATGTCCGGGCGGACGAAGCTGATCTGCCAATTCGCCGTCACGATCTTGCTGCTGTTCGTCCTGCTCTACCAGTTCGATCTGAGTCCGGATATCGCCCTGTTCGGCGGGTTCAGTCTTCAGCTCCCCTTATACGTTTATCTGATCCTCGTGGTGCTCTTTATCGTCGGGTCGGCCAACGCGATCAACTTTACGGACGGACTGGACGGGCTCCTCATCAACGTCGCCATTCCGACCTACTTTTTCTTCTTCGCGATCTCGGAGCATGCCGAAGTAAAGACGTTCTCCCTCGTCATGATCGGCTGCCTGCTCGGCCTGTTTCTTTACAACATCTACCCGGCCAAGGCGTTCATGGGCGATACCGGATCGCTCGCGATCGGCGGTTCGCTCGCCTTCCTGGCCGTGCTCGAAAAAGTCGAAATCCTCATTCCGCTGCTGTTCTCCGTCTATCTGGCCGAGCAGTTTTCCGTCATGCTGCAGGTTTGGTACTACAAGAAGACGAAGCTTCGCATCTTCCGCATGACGCCGATCCATTTTCACTTCAGCCTCAAGTACGGCTGGAGCGAAAACAAAATCGTCATGATCTTCGGCTTCGTCTCGTGGCTGTCCGCAATCGTTTCCTGGCTGATCTGGCGCTTCCTCATGTAGCCGCAGCGGCCTCGCGGATGCGCGCGATCACATCTTGGACCGTCAGCAGGCGCTTCTCCCCGTCCGCTCGGACCGTATACTCGACGAGGCCCTCCCCGGCCTGCTTGCCGACGACGATGCGGTACGGAATGCCGATCAGGTCCGCATCGTTGAACTTGACGCCGGCCCGCTCGTCCCGGTCGTCCAGCAGCGCTTCGATCCCCAGCCGCGCAAGCTCCTCATAGAGCGCCTCCGCCACGCGTTTCTGCGTCTCGTCGCGTGCGGATACGGGCACGATATGCGCCCGATAAGGCGCGATCGCGGCCGGCCAGACGATGCCTTTGTCGTCATGGCGCTGCTCGACGATCGCCGCCAGCAGCCGCGAGACGCCGATTCCGTAGCATCCCATGAGGAGCGGCCGCTCGCGTCCCTCCGCGTCCAGATACGCGGCTCCGAGCGCTTCGCTGTATTTGGTCCCCAGCTTAAAGACGTGGCCGACCTCGATCCCTCTGCCCAGACGCAGCTCGCCTTGCCCGCAGCGCGGACAGCGGTCGCCTTCCCGCGCGTTGCGGAAATCCCCGGTGCGATGAACGGCGAAGTCCCGGCCCGGAACCGCGCGACGGACATGATAATCCGCCTCGTTCGCCCCGCAGACGCCGGACGGCATCCGCGCGACCGCCTCGTCTACAAGGATCGGGATGCCCAGGCCGATCGGCCCCGCGAAGCCCGGGGGCGCCCCCGTGACCGACGCGACGGTGTCGGGGCATCGGCCAGCTCCGCCTGCTCGGCATTCAAAGCGCGGAGCAGCTTGGCTTCGTTCGCTTCGTGGTCCCCTCGCACCAGCACGGCTACCGGCTGCCCGTCCGCGAAGTAGATCAGCGTCTTGATAACGTGCCGCGGCTCGATCCCGAGAGAGGACGTCAGCTGCTCGATCGTCCGAATGCCGGGCGTATAGATGCGCTCTGCTTCTTCGACATCCGCCTCCGCAATCGCTCCTCGCCTCTCTTCGGCCTCCGCCATCCCCTCGGCGTCCTCCTCCGGCAAGCCCGTTTCCGCTTGCTCCAAGTTCGCGCTGTAGCCGCACCGCGTGCATGACGCGATCGTATCTTCGCCCGCTTCGGCGATCGCCATGAACTCGTGGGTCCCGCCTTCGCCGCCGATGGCGCCGGGATCGGCTTCGACCGCCCGGAAGACCAGGCCGCAACGCTCGAAAATCCGAGTGTAGGCCTCGTACATGCGCCTATAGGAGCGGTCTACGCCCTCCCAGCTCGCAGCTGAACGACACCGGCGCCGCGCGTTACCTGACTTTTCGCGTTCCCGGACTTCAACCCCACCAGGCCCCGTGCGCGAACCCGACTTTCGCGTTATCCCGGACTTCAACCCACCCAGCCCCGTGCGCGAACCCGACTTTTTCTCGTGGTCTCAAACCGATTTGCGGGAACGCCGCGCGGTTCTGCGGTCGGGAACGATCATCCTTGTTCCTTATCGGCATCGTTTCCGCCGTCTCTTTCTAGAAATCCCGTCATTTCTATGCATCCTTCGACTTTTTTTGTCCCAAACCTGACATGAAGCGCTTTCTTTTCAGTTTTGGTGCACATGCGAACGGTATGCTGATCATGGACAAAAAGGATCTTGCCGATCCGATGAAAACGAGGTGAAACCATGCATACTCCTATGAACCGCGTCGATATCGAGAATCCAAGGAGGAAAGAGGAGCGACCGCCAGAAGAACGGGAGGATCGAACATGAGCTGGAAAAGAATCAGAATGCTGCTGCTCGCGCTGCTGGTAGCCTTCGGGGGGATCCCGGGATGGCTGGCGCTCGAGGGCAAGCCTGCCTACGCCGCCGAACTCAAGAAGTGGAGCCCGGTTGGCGGCGCCGGATTTTCGCCCGGACAGGTCGGCTATACCTCGCTGGCGTTCTCCGACGGGACGCCTTATGTCGCGTTCGCCGATTGGAGCAACGGCAACAAGGCGACGGTGATGAAATACGACGGCAGCGGATGGACGCTCGTCGGCAATGGCGGATTTTCCGCCGGCGCCGCGACGTACATCGCATTGAAATTTTGGAACGGAACGCCCTATGTCGCCTTTGCGGATGCCGGAAACGGCGCCAAGACCACCTTGATGACGCTAAGCGGCAATACCTGGACGGGCGTCGGCGGGGGCAGCGTGTCTTCGGGCTCATCCGATTATTCCTCGCTGTACATCGACAACGGTTCGTTGTATGTCGGCTATCAGGATAAAACCAATAGCTATAAAGGCGTGGTAAAAAAGTTCAACGGGAGCGGCTGGGATACCGTCGGAGGCGGCCCCTTCTCGGGAAATCAGGCAAACTACGTCTCGATCGCCGTCAACAACGGTATCGTCTATGCCGGTTACCGGGATACGATAGACGCCGCGTCCAGAGGCTCGGTGTCGATGTTTAACGGAAGCAACTGGTCGCCGCTAGGCAGCAAAGGATTCACGCCGGGCCAGGCTAGCGATATCTCCGTGACTTTCTATAACGGCAAGCCGTATATGGCTTTCTCGGATAGCGCGAACGGCAGCCGCACTTCGGTGATGGTCTACGACGGAGGCTGGCAAATGGTTGGCAACGCCGGCTTTTCGTCGGAGCAGTCCACGTTTAACAACCTCGCCTTCGAGAGCGGCACGCCTTATGTCGCTTGCCAGACCTTTTCCGGCAAAGCCGAAATCCGAAAGTTCAACGGCAGCGGCTGGGAGCTCGTCGGAGGCGATGCCTACTTCGCCGATGGCGCGTGGTACACGTCCTTGGCTTTTCAAGACGGCGTTCCGTACGTCGCCTTCCAAGATCGGGGCAAGGGCTGGAAAGCGACCGTCATCGCGCTCAAGAACACCGTCGCCTACGACGGCAACGGCAGCACGAGCGGAGCCGTTCCGGTCGACGGCGCCGGCTACGACAACAACGCCAGCGTGAAAGTGCTCGCCAATACCGGCAATCTGCAAAAAACGGGCTACGTGCTGGACGGTTGGACGCTCGCGTCGGACGGCAGCGGGACGGTCTACCGGGCAGGGGAGACGTTCGCGCTCGGATCGTCCGGCGCGATCTTGTACGCGAAATGGGTCCTCGCAAGCTTTACGGTCTCCTACAATGCCAACGGCAGCACCGGCGGCAGCGTACCCGCCAACGGAAGCTATGCCTACGATACTAACGTCAACGTAGCGGGGAACACCGGCAATCTCGCCAATACCGGCTATGTATGGAACGGGTGGAATACCGCGGCGAACGGCAGCGGCACCGGCTATGCGGCGGGAGCCTCGTTCAAGATGGGCGAGGGAGACGTGACGCTCTACGCGCAGTGGAAGCTGGGCACTTTCCCCCTGCACTATGACGGCAACGGAAGCACCGGCGGCACTCCGCCCGTGGATGCCAGCTACGACTATCAATCGAGCGTGACCGTCGCCGGCAATTCCGGCAATCTCGTCAAAACCGGCCACGCCTTCGACGGGTGGAATACCGCGGCGAACGGCGGCGGCACAAGCTACGCGCCCGGCAACACCTTCGTCATGGGCGCGGCAGGCGTGACGCTGTACGCGAAGTGGAAGGCCAACAGCTACACGGTCAGCTTCGACAGCAACGGCGGATCGGCGGTGAGCAGCCAGACGAGAACTTACGGCAGCACGGCATCCGAGCCGGCGGCGCCGACGAAGACGGGCTACACCTTCGACGGCTGGTATGCGGATAGCGGCCTGTCGGCGCCGTTCTCGTTCGCGACGGCGATCGCGGGCGACACGCAGCTGTATGCCAAGTGGAAGGCCAACAGTTACGCCGTCGCCTACGACGGCAACGGCAGCACGGGCGGCAATGCGCCTGCAGGCGGCAGCTACGACTACAATACGAGCGTCCCCGTGGCGGGCAACACCGGCAACCTGATCAAGACCGGCCATTCGTTCGCGGGCTGGAATACGAAAGCGGATGGCAGCGGCACGAATTACGGCCCGGGCGACACCTTCGCCATGGGCGCGGCAGGCGTGACGCTGTATGCGAAGTGGTCGCCGAACAGCTACACGGTCGCTTATGCCGGCAACGGCGGCACGGGCGGCAGCGCGCCTGCCAGCGGCAGCCATCTCTACGGCACGAGCGTCACGGTACCGGGCAATACCGACCTGCTGGTTCGGACAGGCTATACGTTCGCCGGTTGGAATACGGCGGCTGACGGCAGCGGGACGAGCTACAACCCCGGCGATACGCTCACCGTCGGCGCGGCCGACGTGACGTTGTATCCGAAGTGGGCGATCAACAGCTACTCGGTGACCTATGCGGGCAACGGCAGCACGGGCGGCAGCGCCCCGGCGACTAGCTATCAGGACTACGGCAAAAGCGTAACGGTGCCGAGCCAAGGCAGCCTGGAAAAGACGGGCCATACGTTCAAGTCCTGGAATACGGCGGCGGACGGCAGCGGCGCGCGATACGGCGCCGGGGACACGTTCGCCATCGGCGCGGCGAACGTGACGCTGTACGCGCAGTGGTCGATCAACAGCTACGCGGTCGCCTACGACGCCAACGGCAGCACGGGCGGCATCGTTCCCGAGAGCAGCAGCCACGTCTACGATACGAACGTGCAAGTGGCGGGCAACACCGGCCAGTTGGTTCGGACGGGCTATACGTTCGCTGGCTGGAACACGAAAGCGGACGGCAGCGGTGCGAGCTACGGCGCGGGTGACGCATTTGCGATCGGCGCGGAAGACGTGACGCTGTACGCGAAGTGGAGCGTTAATAGCTACGCGGTCGCCTACGACGGCAATGGCAGCACCGGCGGCAGCGCGCCTGCGGTCGAAAGCCATGACTACAATACCGGCGTGACCGTACCGGGCAATCCCGGCCAACTGATCAAGACGGGATATACGTTCGCGGGCTGGAACACGAAGGCGGACGGCAGCGGCACGGCATATGCCGCGGCAGCAACCTTCACAATGCCCGCGGAGGACGTGACGCTGTTCGCGACATGGTCGATCAACAGCTACAAGGTCGCCTACGACGGCAACGGCAGCACGGGCGGCAGCGTACCGGCAGACATGAGACATGATTACGACACGACGGTCGCGGTACTAGGCAACAACGGAAGCTTGGTCAAGACCGGATATACCTTTGCAGGGTGGAATACGAAGGCTGACGAGAGCGGCACGAGCTACGCCGAGGCGGATACATTCACGATCGGCGCGGAGGATGTCACGCTCTATGCCAAGTGGACTATCAACAGCTACGCGGTCGTCTATGACGGCAACGGCAGCACCGGCGGCAGCGTACCGGCCAGCGGCAGCCACGTCTACGACACGAGCGTCGTCGTGCAAGGCAACGCCGGCGGGCTGGAGAAGACGGGCTACACGTTCGATGGCTGGAATACGGCCGCGGACGGCAGCGGCACGACCTACGCGGAGGCGGACGCCTTCACGATCGGCGCGGCAGATGTCACGCTCTATGCCAAGTGGGCGATCAACAGCTACACCGTCGTCTATGACGGCAACGGCCAGACCGGCGGAGATGCGCCGGAGGACGGCAGCTACGACTTCGAGACGACCGTCACGGTGCTCGGCAACGTCGGCGGGCTGGAGAAGATCGGGCATACGTTCGCGGGCTGGAATACGAAGGCCGATGGCAGCGGTACGAGCTACGGCGCGGGCGACACATTTGCGATCGGCGCGGCTGGCGTGACGTTGTACGCGGTATGGACGGTCAATCGTTACCCCGTCTCCTACGTAGGCAACGGCAGCACCGGCGGCAGCGTACCGGCTACCGACGATCACGCCTACAACAGCAGCGTGATCGTCCAGGGCAATACTGAAGGCCTGACGAAGACCGGCTATACGTTCGCGGGCTGGAATACGGCCGCGGACGGCAGCGGGACGGGCTACGGCGCGGGAGATGCGTTCGTCATGGGTACGGAAGGCTGGGTCTTGTATGCCCAATGGCTTAGCAACAATGCGCTGCTGTCCGATTTAAGCGTGGATCAGGCGACGTTGTCTCCGGCATTCGCGCCGCAAGTCCTGAACTACGAAGTAAGCTTGGACTACGAGACGACCAGCCTGGATCTGTCTCTCGCCTACGCGGATCCGACCCAGACCGTGTCGGTGACGGGCGCCGTATACCGGTCGGTGACGGGTTCGGTATACAGCTATCAGGCGACCGGCTTGCAGGTGGGCCCGAACCCGATCCGCATCGGCGTGACGGCCGAGGACGGCACAGTGAACGTCTACACGGTCAACGTGAACCGCATCTCCGGCAGCAACGCGGACTTGAGCGGATTGGCGCTCTCTAGCGGCGCGCTAAGCCCGGCCTTCGTGCCGGGAACGTCGACGTACGGAGCCAGCGTGGCGAACAGCGTGGCGAGCGTGACCGTCACGGCTGCCGCCGCCGATCCGCAGGCCGCGATCCGCGTCAACGGCCAGACGGTCGCGGGCGGAGCCGCCAGCGAGGCGATCAGTCTCGCGGCAGGCCAGAACGAGATCGTCATCGAAGTGACGGCAAGGGACGGCACGAAGAAAACGTACACGGTCAACGTGTATCGCGCATCCGCCAGCAGCGGCGGTGGCGGTAACGGGAATGGCGGTGGCGGCAGCGGCGGTAACGGCGATGGGGCGACCTCGCCTCCGGGCGGTCCGGCGGCCTCCGCCAACGGCCAGCTGACGCTGCCCGCCGGTCAAGCGGGAGAAGTCAGTCTGGGGAGCCGGGTAAGCCTCTCCATCCCGGCAGGCGCGACGGATCGAGAGATCAAGCTGACGATCGAGGAAGCGACGAATCCTCAATCGCTGATCCAACATGGCGAGATTCTCGTCAGCCCGATCTACGTCATCGCGAAGAGCGGCTCCGAGAACCTCTCGAAGCCGGCGACGTTGACCCTGGTCTTCCAACCGGCAAGCTTGAAGAGCAGCCAAGAGCCGGCCATATTCTACTATGACGAAGCCGGCAAGAAATGGCTGTCCGTCGCGAACGGCAAGGTGAACGGCAATCGCATCTCCGTGGAGACCAAGCAAGCGGGCACATTCGCCGTATTCGCGGTAGACAAGGCGGACGTGCCTCAGACCGGTCCGGCGCCGAAGTTCGGTGACGTCTCCGGCCACTGGGCCGAAGCGAAGATCCTGCAAGCCGTCGGCGCCGGGATCGTCTCCGGCTACGCGAACGGCACCTTCAAGCCGAACCAGACCGTGACGCGCGCGGAATTCGCCGTCATGCTGGCGAAGGCGCTGAAGCTTCAAGGAGCCGGCGGCGAGCTGGCGTTCTCGGACCAGGAGAAGATCGGCACCTGGGCGCGGGAGGCGATCGCGCAAGCGGTGCAAGCCGGCATCCTCAAGGGCTTCGGCGACGGCAGCTTCCGTCCGAACGCCGCGGTCACGCGGGCCGAGATGGCGGCGATGATCGCGAACGCGCTCGGGCAGCCGCTCGAGGCAAACGCGGAGACCGGCTTCGCGGACGACAAGGACATTCCGGCGTGGGCGAAAGGCGCGGTAAGCGCCATCCGGAAGCTGGGCTTAACCGAAGGCAAAGGCGCGAACCGGTTCGATCCGTCCGGCAAGATGACGCGGGCGGAAGCGGTCACGGTGCTGCTGAACCTAATCGGCCAAGCTGCCAAGAAATAGAGAGAACAATGAAGTATTCAGAGGCTGTCCCAGTAGGTCTACACAGACCGGGGGCAGCCTCTTTTGCGTGTCTTCTCGCCCTGTACGGCCAAAGAGACGTACCCAATACGTCTCTTTGCATGCCTTCGCCTCTGCAAGGCCAAAGTATCGTACCCAGTACGTCTCTTTGCAGGTCTTCGCCTCTGCAAGGCCAAAGTATCGTACCCAGTACGTCTCTTTGCAGGTCTTCGCCTCTGCAAGGCCAATGTGACGTATCCAGTACGTCTCTTTGCATGCCTTCGCCTCTGCAGGGGCTATGTGACGTACCTAGTACGTCTCTTTACAGATCTTCGCCGCCGCATGGCCAATGTGACGTACCTAGTACGTCTCTTTGCATGTCTTCGCCGCTGCATGGCCAAAGTATCGTACCCAGTACGTCTCTTTGCATGCCTTCGCCTCTGCAGGGGCTATGTGACGTACCTAGTACGTCTCTTTACAGATCTTCGCCGCCGCATGGCCAATGTGACGTACCTAGTACGTCTCTTTGCATGTCTTCGCCTCTGCAAGGTCTATGTGACGTACCCAGTACGTCTCTTTGCAGGTCTTCGCCTCTGCAAGGCCAATGTGACGTACCCAGTACGTCTCTTTACAGGTCTTCGCCACACCATGGCCCCATTTGTCCGCAAGACGCTTTGACGAACGCGTCAATTCGCCGTCCGGACGGGCGTGATCAGGTACAAGGCTGACGATGGATCGGCGGCGGGCAAAATGACCAGGGGACTCCTCTGTCCCGAATACCTTAATGTGACGCGCTCGCCTTCCAGACAGCGCAAGATCTCTACGAGATACTTGCCATTCAGCGATAGCGTGAACGGCTCGCCATTCGACTCCCGAACCGGGACTTCATCCTGGACTTCTCCGATCTCCGCCGTCCGTGAAGTGAAGACCAGCCGTTCTCCGATAGCTTCCAGCCTGACAATGCTCTCGCTCGTGAATACCGCGACGCGCTCCGCAGCCTGCACTAATCTTGCAGTCTCAACGGTAACCTCGGATAAGTAGGAACGCGGGATGAGATGGTGAACGGAAGGATACGCGCCCTCGAGCAGCGCGGACTGAATCCTTAACTCGCCTGTGCTGATCCTCATCTGGCGGCCGTTCACTTCGATCTCCACAGTCCCCTCTTCATCGTTTAACATTTTCGAGATCTCGTACAGATTCCTGCTGGGGACCGTCACGGGCGATCGGGGCACCGCTCGGCGGGCGGACGGCAGCGTCCGGGAAGCGAGTCGTATGCCGTCCGTAGCTACGAATTGAAGCGAAGCCTCGCCCTGCGCGAACCACACCCCGGTTAGCACCGGTCTGGACTCGGACGCGGAGGCGGCAACGGCTACCTGCTTAATAATGGACTTTAGAACGCCATTGTTCATCCGCAGCTTGTCGTCCGCGGCTTCATCCAACCGATTCATGGACGGAAAGTCTGCCGCATCCATCCCGCATAATCGGCATTGCGAGGCGCCCGACCGGATCGAGAGGATGAACGGCTCCGCTGTTTCTAATGTCATCATTCCCGGTTGGAGTTTCCGAATCATCTCGTTAAAGTATCGTGCGGGCACGACAATACTGCCCGTTCTGCGCACGTTCATGCCGGTGCTATGAAGCGGAATCCGATACTCGACGGACAGACTGGTATTGTTGGACCGCAGAATGAAGCCATCGGCAGCGACCTGGAGATGGATACCCGATAAGAGGGGGATAGGATGATTCGCCGATGCAGCTCTCGATACGTACTGCAGCGCGTTCAGGAGGGATTCTTTGGTTATCTCCGCTAACATAGCCTCACCGTACTCTCCGGGGATATTAACTCGAATAATAGGATTCCAGAATTTGACGAAGCACCTCGGAACGGGACATACGATGCTCTATGCCCTGCTTTTCGAGCTTCTCCCAGATGTCGTCCGGCAGCGTCAAAGATATCTTCTTCGTGGCGCCGATGCTTTTGCGGCCGGCTCCTTCCCGAAGACCGCCTCTCGAATACAGAAATCCGAGCTGGCCGTCTTTGTTGGAGACCCCGACTTTGAAGCCGTTCTCGTTCAATTCGATCATCTCTCTTTTTTTGATTTTGGTAACCTTTTTCAAATGGGGTTGTGTTATTAGTATAGTTGCTGGAAGCGGGAATGGCAATATATCCAATATCGAAGGCGACCACGCAAAAAGCAGAAAAACATGGCCGAAGACCTTGTTTTCCTGCTTATTGACGCGCCCTTTGACCCTAGTATCTCATCGCTCGGCGCAATTATAGACAATGCCTATCAAAGAAGCTATTTTTATATATTTCATAGAGAAGAAAGAATGAGCGAAAATCAAAACAAAATAAAGGGGCCGCTGGATGAGGAGACGAAACGAAAGGTATTGAAGAGATTCCGTAGCTGCCCGTGAAGAAAACTTTTTCCAAGCTGCTGGCATTCAAAGAGGCTCCCCTATGATCGGGAAGCCTCCTTTGTAGCGTACCTATGCAGATTTACAGCGCTGCGCTCGCCTGGCTCACCCACGCGGAGAGCTGCGCCTGATCGACCGCCTGGCCTGGGCGAAGCTTGATCGTCTTGCGCTCGGGCGGGCCGTCGAACAGACCTTCCGGGAGCTCGAGACCCGCGGCGTTGAAGATCGTGAAGCTGATCGCGTCCTTCGACGTGGAGATGACTGCGGCATATTTGCCGTTCTTGAGGAAATGCGGCTTTTTGTACTGCAGACGCTCCTGAACTTCCGGGATCGACCGATGAACGACGTCCCTGAGCTGCGTGCAGAGCTCGGCCTGCCACGGCTCCTTGACTTCCTTGATAAAATCGACGACATCCTGGCTCATGTTTATCTTTGCTCCTTTGATTGTCGATAGTCTCGTAGATTAGTCTTGCTGGACGATCTGCCACCGGATCCCGAACCGGTCCACGACTTCGCCGTAATACGCGCCCCAGGTCTGCCGTTCGAACGGATGCTTCTGCGTGCCGCCTTCCCCGAGGTTGGCATAAGCTTGGCGCGCCGCTTCGACGTCGCCGAAGGCCAGTCCGAAGGCGACGCTGCCCTCCGCGCCGGTCGGCCCGAAGGCGTCGGACAGGAACAGCACGTTGCCTCCCGCGACCGACAGCACCATGTGCATCACCTTGTCCGACAACTCGGCCGGGGAACCGGGGTTCTGGCCGTGCGTCATCAGAGATTGAATTTCGCCGCCCAATGCTTGAATATAGAAGTCTGCTTGGGCTCTGGCGTCTTGCGATGCGATGTACGGAGTCAACTTGGCGTTCATGTTCAAATCATCCTCTCAGGTCTATTGTTCCGGATTTCCAGGTGATACGTCACTCCAAAACCCGGCCTCTATATGGACGACGAACGCAGAACGCGAGAATCGACACGCGCGAAAAACTTTTTTGAAAAAGTTTTATGGACGGGGGAGATCCGCTTCCGGAGCCGACGAACAGTCCGCCGCGCGCTTCAGCAGCAGCGTTTTCTCCTGTGCGTTGCCGGTCAGCGACGCGGCCCGCTTGAACTCCTCGCACGCCTCCGCCGTCCTGCCGAGCTTCGCGAGCAGGTCTCCGCGGACGCTTGGCAGGAGGTGATACGCCTTCAAGGAGGGCTCCGCGCTGATCGCGTCGACGATCTCAAGGCCTACCGCAGGACCGAACGCCATCGACAGCGACACCGCCCGATTCAGCTCTACCACGGGCGACGGCGCGACCATCGCCAGCGCCTCGTACAGCGCCGCGATCCGCACCCAGTCGGTCTCTTCCGGCGTACGGGCCCTGGCGTGACACGCGGTGATGGACGCCTGCAGCGCATAGGGGCCCAGCATGCCGCCGACCTCTTCCGCGCGCCGCAAGGCCGCGAGCCCGCGGCGGATGAGAAGCTGATCCCACAGCCCCCGGTTCTGATCCATCAGCAGGATCGGCTCGCCCGTCGGAGTCACCCGCGTCGCCAATCGCGAGGCCTGGATCTCCATCAAGGCGACCAAGCCATGCACCTCGGACTCCTGCGGCGCGATCTCTGCGAGGATCCGCCCCAGCCGGAGCGCCTCCATGCAGAGCACGGGGCGGATCCAATGATCCCCGCCCGTCGCCGAGTAGCCTTCGTTGAACATGAGATAAAGGACTTCGAGGACCGATGCGAGACGGGGCTTCAGCTCGGCCCCCTCGGGCACCTCGAAGGGCACGCGCGCCGCCGACAGCGTCTTCTTGGCCCGAACGATCCGCTGCGCCACGGTCGGCTCCGGCACGAGGTACGCATGCGCGATCTCCTCGGTAGTAAGCCCGCCGAGCAGCCGCAGCGTCAGCGCCACCCGCGCCTCTGCCGACAGGACCGGATGGCAGGTCGTGAAGATCAGGCGCAGCAGATCGTCGGCGACTTCCCCGTCCAGACCGGCGCCGAATTCCTCTTCGTGCCAGTCGTTCGTCACCCGCCCCAGCTCTTCATACTTGCGCCCGAGCGTCTGGTTCCGGCGCAGCAGATCGAGCGCGCGGCGCTTGGCCGTCGCCATGAGCCACGCTCCGGGGTTGTCCGGAATGCCGGTCTCCGGCCACTTCTCCAGCGCGATGACGAGCGCGTCATGCGCCAGATCCTCGGCCACCCCGATATCCCGCACCATCCGCGCGAGCGCGGCGATGATCTTGGCCGATTCGATCCGCCAGATGGCATCGATCGTCCGATGGGCAGAGGACGCCTCCCTCATATCTTCTGCTGTCCTAGATCTCGCACCAGGACGTGCATCGCCTGCGACTCCGGATCCTGCGTCAGCTCCGGCGGCTCAATGACCTGACGGAGCTCGATGACGCCTTCGCCGAAGCCGTGGGGATCCGGCATCCGCTTGGCCCACTCGATCGCTTCTTCCCTCGACTTGACCTCGATGAGGGTGAAGCCGGCGATCAATTCCTTCGTCTCCGTGAAGGGGCCGTCGATGATCTTGGGCTTGCCTCCGGCTTCCGGATAGGAGATGCGGATCGCGCCCGCGCTCGAATGCAGGCCTTCGGCCGCCAGCAGCACGCCGGCCTTCATCAACTCCTCGTTATACTTCATCATCGCGTCGACGAGCTCTTGGCTCGGCATGACGCCGGCCTCGGAGTCTTGCGTGGCTTTTACGATCATCATGAATCTCATCGGGGATCTCCTCCTTGAATTTAGCGGCAACTTCGCTTCTACTAGGACAACGAACGGCGTGGCGCGGAATCGACAGATTCCGGCTGGCGGAGCTGCTCATTTTGCGCTTTCCTTCCATGATAAGGGGATTCGTCCTTTTTCTCCACTCCAAGTTGGATAGACTTGCCCCCGCATGAACAAGGGACTGTCTCAGAAGGCCGATTGGGCCCGGAGGGACAGTCCCTTGGTGGGTGCGTTTTCGCCAGCATCACGTCCAAATATGGATCATCGCCGCTCCAGCTCGCCGACCGCCCATGTAGGCAGTTTACATACGCCGCAGTTAGGCTAAAGGGACTGTCTCGAGGTCCGAATTTACGACCATTTGAGGCATCCATACGGAAGAGATAGCTCCCAACGTTTGTTGTTTAATATTCGCTGGGAAAACGTTACAATTGCGAATAGGAACGAAGGAAGGCAGCTTGCCCAGCCTTAATTAGGCGCCTTCCGAATCGAATGGAGGTGCGTTGCGCATGGAGAAGCCTATCGTCGGACAAATCGATTGCGTCTACTTGCCCGCGAAGGATCGGGAGGCCACGATTAAGTGGTACCAAGAGAAGCTCGGCTTGCGCTGGACGGGCTTCAGCTTCGACTTGGGCGGCGGACCGGAGATCATGCTGGTCACCGCGAAGCATGAAGAAGAGGCGAGCCTGATCTACAAGACCGACGATTGGGAGGGCGAAGATTACGACATGCACCTGCTCACCTTCAAATCGGACGATATCGAGCGGACCTACGAACATCTGAAGGCGCAGGGCGTCAGCGTCTCCGAGATCAAGCTGTACGACGGCAACCGCAAAAACTTCCGGTTCTACGATCTGAACGGGAACCGGCTCGACGTCTGGTCCGGCTGGCTCTAGCCGGCCGTCCCGCGGCGCGGCGCATCCCTGATCCGGGTTGCCGACGCCACACGCCCGCTTGGCCGCACATCGCGGGCACGAGGAGACTCGACCTCGACCTCCTCCTCCGCTCGCGGAGCCGTACCCGACCAAGAAGCCCCCGGCCAACGCGCCCAAGGCGCTAAACGATTCTCCCATTTTCTCAATTCCATCTTCATCTGTTCACTTTGTAGTTCAATTCCGGATATCGGGCAGCCAGATCTTGGAGCGCGGAGTCGTCCTTTCCTTTTAAATACCGGTCGAAAAAGGCAACGCTGAATTCGTTCACGATACGGTGGTCCCGGCGCGGGTCTGCGCTGCCCAAGCCTAGCAATGGAGAGAACAAGGCAAGATCGGAGTAGCTTGCATGCTTTGAACCCGGAATAAGGATGGAGAGCCCTCCGCCTGCAAGAGCATGGGCCGATCTTTGAATATATTCTTTCCTGGGCGCTTCGAACGCCTCGCGGCTTCCCACGCCTGTCTTGCCCGCGACATCGTCAAAAGCGGTCATCACCTTCTTGTATGTCTCCTCTGAATACATCATCAAGAACGGTTTGCCGAGCCCTTCGTCGGAGACCGGCTGGCCGTAAAACCCGCCGTCCATGCTTAGGGCTGCCTTAACGCGGGGATCTTTTCTCAACATTTGAACCGTAACGGCTCCCCCGAACGAATGCCCGAACATGCCGACGCGATTCATATCGATTTTGCCGGTAAACCGGCCTGTCGAATCGTTCAGATTGAGCTTCTCCACTTGATCGAGCACAAAGGTCGCATCGTCGGTCCAAAGCGGTATATGCTCATCGTATTTGGCATTAGAGGTAAGGTCGGCGCCGATCTTGCTCATGGCTGCGCGTCCGTCGGGATAGACGGAGGCAGCGGCTTCATAGGCATAATCGATGCCTACCACGATATAACCATGGCTCGCAAGTTCCTCTACCTGGAACGTATTTTGATTGCGGTACCCGTTCATCCCATGGGAAAAAATCAGTACGGGATAAGGGCTTTCCGAATCCGAAAGCTTGGCTTCCAGCAAGGAGTGCGTCTTCGCAAGCCTTAGATGGCTGAACGCGAAAGCCGGGAGACCCAGCATTTTGGATGAGATCGCTGCCGTCATTTTCGACGCGTTTTGGACATACGGGCTTTGCTTTTTCCCCCCGCCTTCGGCTGCAGGATACCAAATTTGGACCATCAACTCGCGTTTGTCATCCGGATTCTCCGTATAAGATTCTCCCCGCCGCTCATCCACCCAGTGAAAAACCGTCGTTCCGACTGGATAGGGCCCCGTCGGTTTCGCAAATGAGATAACCGGCAGCAGCGCGGGCAGCGCAACCGAGACCGCCAAAAATAACGTCAATAGCGCCACTTGAACCGTGACGGCCGTTCTGCTTCGGCTCCCTTCCTTCTGCTTGCCCAAGAAAGCGATCAGGACGATCGGCGTCAAATACGCCGGAATCATCTGCCATCGTCCGCCTTCTACGACGACCTGTGCGATCACCAGACCAACGGCGATGACCAAAGGAATGATGGATCCCTTGCTCCCTTTCCTATTCGCGATAACCGCCCGGAACAGCAGGCCAAAATTGATCGCGATCAAGCCTATCTCCAACAGCCTCATGCGGATCCTCCCCCTAGCTGGCTCCATCTTATCCTGAAATTCTAAAGGCGAAGCCGGGGAAATATTGAATTTATTCTGAAGATGCCGGAGAACGCGGATCGGCACCATTTTCGAAATCAAAAAAAGCCGCCCCCGGCTTGCGAGGGCGGTCCGCTGCTGTTAGCATAAGTTGCTTATTTAAACTTCATATCGACAACGGTTCCGCACGCGACGAAGCCGATCCGGCGATAGACCTGGTTGGCGTCGGGGTTCTTCATGTCCGCGTACAGCATCGGCGCCAAGCCCTCCGACTTCACGATCTCGCACAGCGCGGCCACGATGGCGCTGGCGTATCCCCGCTTGCGGTAGGCTGCCGGCGTATAGACCGCGTTGATCCTCGCATGCCGGGGCGAGCGGTGCCCGATGTTCGCCATGGAGACGGAGCGGCCGTCGACCGTCCAGAGATACAGCGTCCGCGCGCCGATCATCCGCTCCGCAGCCGGTATCTGGCTTGCCGGTTCTACCGTCACCCCATGCGCGCCCTGCGAGAAGCCCGCCAGGAGGTCCGCGACGATCTCCGCGTCCGATGCTTGCGCTTGGCGCAGCGTTCCCGCGACCTCCAGCGGCGGCCGGACCGCCGGGCAGACATACGCCGCCAAGGTCATCGCCGTCTCGGCGGTCAGTCCGTGCGCCTCAGCGTACATCTGCGCGAAGCGTTCGGCCGTCGCCGGCTCCCCCGTGATCCCGGGGAGCGAAGCATCTCCGAGCCGCGAGAGCAGCTCGCCCAGGAGCGCGTCCCTCCGCTTCTCCGGCACGCCCTTCGCGATCCACAGCCACGGATTATTCCCTATGGACTGGGCGAAGATCAAGGTGTCGTCCTCGGACTTGAGACAGGCGGCCTGCTCGGATTCGCAGATCCGGTGGATCAGATTGTACGGTACCTCATCCGCCATGAACTCATTCCGGCTCCGTACGCCATCGCGCGCATCGAAACTTTGCAGCATATCGCTCCTCCTCGCTTGGGTTTAAATACAAAAACGCCCCGTCCCCAAAGGGACGGAGCCGTTTCGCACCTGCCAGCAGCTCTCTGTACGGCTCGCCCGGATCTACTTGTTCTCGTCATCGCGTTTTATATTTTCATCATTCTACTGCCGGGCATGGCTCCCGTCAAGACAAAGAGTCCGGTTTTAGCCGGACCATCGCAACTTCGCAGGGAAGGCAATCGTTTACAGTTAAGATGCATATCCAGAGCGAGACGAGAGGAGCATATCCATCCCTATGAACCGATTTATCATTGGACAATACGGCGGCTTCGACGACGCGAAGTACCGTCGCGACTTTCGGCCGGGCTTCTACGGCATCGAAGCCTGCATGTTCGGGCAGGAGCGCGACGAGGTCCGCTTGCGGGAGGAATCGCAGGCGGCCGGATTCCGGATCGGCGTCCACTTTCCGTTCAGGTCCGAGACGGCCGGCGTGCAAGGGCGGGATGCGCTCTTCCTCGCCGGCGAGGATGCCGTTCGCCTGCAAGCTTACGATCTCGTCGAACGGGAGCTGGCTTATGTGTCCGAGCTCCGGCCCAGCTACGTCTTGTTCCACTATCCGAAGCCCGTCATCTTGGACGATCGGGTGGATTGGAGCCCTTGGCGGTTCGACGACCGGAGCGAATACGCGCTCGAGAGCGCCTATCCGCCCGAGTCGTTCCGGGAGCGGAGCGAGCGTCTCTTCGCATGGCTCTCGCGCAAAGGCGAGGAGTACCGCTTCACCCCAGTGCTGGAGCTCGATGCGCTGAACCGATACGTCTATGAAGCGGACTGGCTCACCGGCCTGTTGGACAACCATCCCCGGATCCGACTCTGCCTGGATACCATCAGACTCTACCTGCAGGATCGGATCGATCCCCGCTTCGATGCGAAGGCGATCTTGAATCGCTATGCCAAATATGCGGAGACGGTTCACCTTTCCAATATGCAGATGGACATGGGGGGCCAAGTCGTCACGAAACGCTATCCTGTACTGCCTTGGCAGGATCCTCGCGACGGCTGGGCGCCGATCGGGGACTATCTGCGGATCATCCGGCAGGAGAACCCGGGCGTGAAGATCATGTTCGAGCACCGGTCGGACTTCGTGAGCGACGAGGAGCTGTCGGCTTGCTACGAATGGGTCGACGCGTTGATGAATGCGTAGCGGTTGGGGTAGTCGCGATGTCACTCGCCAGGCTATGACCTGGTGCACAACCCCATCGTAGGCCCTCGTTTTTTTCGGTTACGGATTAATATCCTTGCGCTCGATATTGCGGAACGAAGCATAAGCGATAATTGCTCCAATCCACGACAAGGCGATGGGGATGACGACAATTGAATTGAGCGAGAAGCCATCCGAAACGTTGTAGATCGCGATGACGATCAGAACGGAAGTTATGATTGTTGCCGCTGTCGAATACTTCCTCATGCCAAAAAACAGCGGGATCAGACTTATAAAGCTTGCTGCCAGCGCGTTCATGATAATGGCAAGCGCTTGCCGCCCAACTTGTCCCACCGTTAATGTCTCATTCATAAATTCGTAAAAGTGGTTGAGCAACAACATCAGGGAGCCGACGATCAGATTGCAAAGCACGATGGAAATGAACGTGAACGAGAACACAATGAATAGCTTCGCTATCATCAGTTTCTTGCGATTGATCGGGTACATAAATAAAACGGTAATCGATTTCGTCCTGTATTCGTCGATAATGAAGCGTGAGAGAAGAACCGATGCGAATACGATGAATGTCCCCTTTGTAAACGTGTCGATTGCAAAGAACAGCGTCTCGCTATCCTGGAAGGCCTGACCTTCCGATCGGTTAAAGGCGATTAGGCATATCAAGCCGAAGATGCAAGCCATAGCGATCAAGGCTACCCGAACATAGCCATTGATCTTGTATTTTATTAATTCAAGCTGGATCAGCTTAAGCACTTTGTTCACCCCCGTTCAGTAACCCGATGAAGTACTCTTCGAGAGAGCTGTTCTTCTGATGGATCGACTCTAACGCCACGTCGTTCATAATAAGAGCTTTATTCATTTGGGCAAGCGGGATCGAGAGATCGTACACCCGAATCGACCGGTTGCCGATGACGCGAATATTCGAAATGTTTAGATGTTGCGTGAGCACGTAAGCCGCTTTCTGACAGTCGTTCGTCTGGAATTCGATGTACTCGGCGTTCGTCTCGCGGATCTGTTCGAGAGAGACTTCCTGAATCAGCCGGCCATGGTTGATGACCCCGATCGTATCCGCCAGCTGCTCGATCTCCGCGAGGAGGTGACTGGAGACCAGAATGGAGATTCCGTATTCTTGGGACAAAATACGCAGCAGGTTTCTTATCTCCTTAATGCCGACCGGATCTAGCCCGTTAATTGGTTCGTCTAGAATAAGCAACTCCGGCTTCGTCGCAATTGCCCTCGCGATGCCTAACCGTTGCTTCATCCCGAGCGAGAAGTCTTTGACGGGCTTGCCGTCGATGCCTCGCAACTGAACCAATTCCAGCGCTTCGCCGATGGCTTTCTTGTTGTAATAACCCATGTATTCGCAATGAAGCTTCAGGTTGGCTTGGGCCGTCAGCTTGTCGTAGAAAATGGGGTATTCGATAATCGAGCCTATCCTGCCCAGCATTGTGTAAGAGGCAGGGGTCAGCTTCTCGCCAAATAGCTCAATCTCCCCGGACGTTGGTTTGATGAGATTGGTCAACATCTTCATAATCGTGGTTTTGCCCGCTCCGTTAGGCCCAAGGAAACCGTAAATTTCCCCTTGTTTGACCTTCATATTCACTTCGGATACGGACTCTTTGCCCTTAAACGACTTGGATAATCGATGCGTTTGCAGTACGTAGGTCATTGGCATGCTTCCCTTCCTTCCGTTCTTACGATGAGCATAACGGATGAAATGGCGTTTTTTCCTTACTCGTTCCTTACGAGTTTCTTAAGTTGAATTTCCTTAACCGAACGATGAAGATGTTCCGTTCGTAAGGCTTGCTGATTAATTCGATCGATCCCCCCATGGATTCGGCAAGCCTTCGAGCAATCGTAAGTCCGAGGCCGCTTCCCTGCATCTTTGTATTCCTGGAG
Source organism: Cohnella nanjingensis (assembly GCF_014212125.1). GTDB lineage: Bacteria > Bacillota > Bacilli > Paenibacillales > Paenibacillaceae > Cohnella > Cohnella nanjingensis. The sequence continues at coordinate 269,668 of NZ_JACJVP010000024.1, read as the reverse complement.
TCATCCAGTACATACAATCGCTCGAATACGAGTTCCTGATGTGCTTTTTCGATTCCTTTCCCCCGATCCCACACATCAACCCGAACGGAAGCGCCTTCGTCCCTCAGCGTCAGGCCGATCGTTCTGCCGTCCGATCCGTAACGCAGTGCGTTAGAGATCAGATTGTCCAGGATTCGTCTGAGTGCATCTTCATTGCCAAGCGCGTACATCGGACCTTGAGGAATATCAAGCAACACCTCGAACCCGAGGCTTTCGATCTTCTCGTGGAACTGAAGAATACTCTGCCTGCAGGTCTCGCTGACGTTGATGCGGCTCAAAGGAATATCCGCATCCCCGGATTCGAGCTTTGCCAAGTCAAAGAAAGTATCGATCAAACGCACGGCCTCTTTCGTCTTGCCAAACAGCCTGGCTAACAGCTCGTTCCGCTCGTCTTCTTCGATGTGTGGCCGTAGATGAAGTGCCTCCGCGTATCCGAGAACGACCGTCAGTGGCGTTCTGAGATCGTGTGAGACATTCGCAAGCATCTTGCGAGACGCGATTCGGGTCCTTGCATACTCGGCCGACGCTTTCAGGTTGCTGTCGAGCAGCCGATTGATATCGGTCATGAGCACTTGAAGCTCAGAATCCCGGGTCATGTAGAGGAGCTTCTCGCCTGAACGGCTCTCCAGAATCTGCTCCAGCTTGCCGCGAATCTGCCGCAATTCGGAGGTTCTTCGGGCATTCGATCGGGAACGCGCGATGAGGAAGCCGGCTAGAATGACGATAACAGCAACAAGGAGGACGTTCACCTCATCCGCCCTCCCATTTGTAGCCGATTCCCCATAAGGTTTTGATGTAAGCCGGACGAGAAGGATCATCTTCGATCTTCTCCCTTAACCTCCTGATATGAACGTTGATGACGTTCTCGTCTCCCATATAGTCGTCGTTCCAGATGAGCCCGTAGAGCTGGGATTTGGTGAAAACCCGGTTTTTGTTCGTCACGAAAAGCTTCAGAATATCGAACTCCTTGGCAGTTAGCCGTACTTCTTTACCGCTTTTCTTCACGGAATACGTTTCAAAGTCTAGTTCCAGGTTCCCGATGTGCACGGAAGGTTCTCTCTGCCGTTCCGAATTGGAGTAAATCGTGGCTCTTCGAATGGCTGCCTTCATCCTCGCGGACAGCTCAATCGTCGAGAAAGGCTTCTGAATATAATCGTCCGCCCCGAATCCGAGACCTAGCGCCTTGTCGACATCTCCGTCCCTAGCAGACATAATGAGTATCGGCACCTTGCTTCTCTCTCTGATCCTGCGAATGACTTCCATACCGTCAAGCCCCGGCAACATCAGATCTACAAGCACAAGGTCGTAGTCCTTGCTCGAGAATAGCGCTAAGCCTTCGATGCCATCCGCTGCCTCGTTGATCAGAAAGCCTTCGCGGCTAAAGGCGTTGTGCAGCATCTCAACAATGGAATGGTCATCTTCTATGATTAAGATGCGATGTACCCCGGACATCATTCTCCCACCATTTCCCATATTCTTTTGTTCCATTTTATCAGAAAATGAGGCTTAGCTGCTTACCCATGACTCGAAGGTCGTGTTGGCAGTGGATAGGGTGAGGCCGCTGCCCGAAGCTGTCGAAGACGGTTTGGAGAAAATACTATTATTTTACATTCATATGTCATTGTAGAGTTGGGCACTGCGTGTCGGAATTGATTTGCTTGGAATGGGCCTGGATGCTTGACGGAATGCGATCTGCAGCCCAGGCAAATGGGGAATAAAACCATGATTAAGAAATTGATTCGAATCGAAGGACTAGTCGTTCTGGTCTTAGGCACCTATTTGTACTTTTCCGACGGGTACAATTGGGCCGTCTTCCTGCTGCTGCTAATGCTGCCCGACGTGTCCATGATCGGATATGCGGTCAGCAAAAAGACAGGAGCGTATACGTATAATTTTGCCCATACGTTCGTCACGCCTTTGCTGTTGTTACTGGCGGGACTGGCTTTCTCGATCGACTTCCTCATGATGAATCGGCTTCATCTGGATGGTTCATATCGGTATGGATCGAATGATAGGTTATGGATTGAAATACGAAACGGATTTTAAAGACACGCATATCCAAAGATTATAATATTCGCATATCGAATGCCCTGCGCTTCAGCATTACCAGTTATAGTGTCTTTTGTTGTTCATTTATTTGCTCTTTAATGTTTCTCTAACTCAGCAATTAATTTAGCATTCTCTCTCAACAAACTTGCATTCTCTTCCAATAACTTTGGTATATCCGGGACATCCTTGCCGGAAACCCAGCCATACAAATCGTCTCTTGCCGCATACTCCGGCAATTGATCACGAAGTACCATTTTAATGTGCCGTACATCTTCAACATAATAGGTAGGGATTTGTTCCATGACCGATTGCTTAAACTCTTGAAACTTCTGATAGTATTCAATTGCTGCGAAGTCGTATGGCTTTTGTCTTAATGCTTCATCTGTGACAACAAAAGCAAATCTAGGTTTGCCCGTTTCTCCGGCATACTCATATTCCCAATGTGTATAGCTCTTGGATTCATCAGGAAGCGTTAAACCATAGAATCCTCCGAGAATCAGGATAAATACATCGGACTCATCGATCCATCTCTTCCTCATTTTCATTGGACTTTCCTTGAAAAATTGCTCGATTCCAGCAGGGATATGACCGGCTTGAAGTACGGCTTCAACAGCGGTATGTCTTTCCTCAATAAGATCGTTGAAAGTAGACGATATGTAAATTTGTAATTTTTTTCTCATAGGCCACCTATATGAAATGAAATAATATAAATCGTACCATCGGCTCACTTTGTTTGTAAATATAGAACCTTTATTCAACAGTTGCCAGCTCATTGAAGCCGGAAAGCGAAATTTTCGTTCATGCTTCTAGTCTTATGCCTTCCTCATGATTCAATTTATTCGGGGAATTCCTCGTGAGTTGGATCAAGCGTCTGTTATCGATGGGTGCGGGCCTTGGGGGACATTCTGGTATATCATACTTCCATTAACCAAATCCTCGTTGGCCACCGTATCCATTTTTTGCTTCTATTGGACTTGGAGCGATTTTATGGTTTGAATAAAATCGGAATCAGGTCAGAAGCCATTTACGCACCTGCACAGTTGGCTTTTGGACAGATGAGGCCAGTTAAAAGATGTATTTGGCGGTCCGAGTCCTGTAACGATAAAAAGTATCGTTACAGCAGCGATCGGCGGTCGTCCGAGTCCTGCAACGATAAAAAGTATCGTTACAGCGGCGATCGGCGGCTGTCCGAGTCCTGTAACGATAAAAAGTATCGTTACAGCGGCAATTGGCGGTCGTCCGAGTCCTGTAACGATAAAAAGTATCGTTACAGCGGCGATCGGCGGCTGTCCGAGTCCTGTAACGATAAAAAGTATCGTTACAGCGGCGATCGGCGGCTGTCCGAGTCCTGTAACGATAAAATGTATCGTTACAGCGGCAATTGGCGGTCGTCCGAGTCCTGTAACGATAAAAAGTATCGTTACAGCAGCAATCGTCAGTAATCGGAAGCGGCGTCTTCCTCCCGCAACGCCATTTCACCAAAAAACAGCCTTCGTCCGGTCGCGGCCGAACGAAGGCCTAGTGTGCTAACCGTGTAAAGGCTGCCCTTCCAGCTCCAGCTCGATGACCGTATCCATGTCGTCCGGCAGCTCGGCGCCCTTCAAGGTGATGAAGTCGCCGCCCGCGACGTCCGAGTACTCCTCCGCCATCCACGGCGCCTCGACCTTCAGCTCCGTGCCGTCCCGCAGCAGCCGGGCTTTCTTGATCTTCCCCTTCAAGCCTTGGAAGTAGATCGGCCCGATCCCCCGGTCGTACACGTGCGCGTACAGCAGGTTGCCCTTCTGGGTGTAACGGCCCCACTCCGGCTTCGCCAGCTCCGAGATGCCGCAGCCATAGATGCTGTCGCCGTTCAGCCGCAGCCACTCTCCGACTTCGCCGAGCACCGAGAGCGACTCGCGCGTCATCTCGCCCTTGGCGTCCGGTCCCACGTTGAGGAGCAGATTGCCGTTCTTGCTGACGCACTCGACCATCGTGCGGACGACTTGCTTCGCGGACTTGTAGTTCCGGTCCTCGGAGTGGTACCCCCAGTTGTCGTTGAGGGTGATGCACGCTTCCCAAGGGATGGACCGGCCGTTCACGTCGACGATGCCGCCCGGCGGGATGATCTGCTCGGGGGAGAAAAAGTCTCCCGCGTACTCCTCGGGCTCCGCCGCCCGAATGTGGCCGCCCAGCCGGTTGTCGATGAGGATGTCCGGCTGAATGGAGCGGATCTTGCGGACGAGTTCGGTCGCACGCCACTTTTCCCCTGTCATGTTGTCGTACGAGAAGTCGAACCACATGATGTCGATCTTGCCGTATTGGGTGAGCAGCTCCTCGACCTGGCCATGCATATAGTCCAGGTAGCGATCGAACTGGATCGGCTTGTCCTTGGCCGCTTCGTTGTCGCGGTCCGGATGGGCTTTGTCCCCGTAGCCGGGATAGTCGTCGTGATGCCAGTCGATGAGCGAATAGTACAAGCCGACGGCGATCCCTTCCGCGCGGAAGGCGTCGACGTATTCGCGGACCAGGTCGCGGCCGGCCGGCGTGTTCGTCGCCTTGAAGTCCGTCAGCTTGCTATCGAACAGGCAGAAGCCGTCGTGATGCTTCGTCGTCAGCACCGCATACTTCTGTCCCGCCTGCTTGGCGGCTCTCGCCCATGCCTTCGGATCGTACCGGGAGGCGTCGAATTCATGGAAATACCGCAAATAATGCTCGCGGCTCATCCGCTCGTTGCCGCGCACCCACTCGCCTCTGGCCGGGATCGCATACAGTCCCCAGTGGATAAACAGACCGAAGCGGTCTCTTAAGAACCATCTCGTTCGCTCTTCTCTCGTGCTCATCCCGCAATTCCCTCCTTGCCCGTATGGAATAGCGCCGCGGCGCCTAGCAGGCCGACATCGTCCTTCAGGCCTGCGGGAACAATCGTGTACGTGCCTCTGTACGGCTTCATCACCAGCTCCTCCGTCTTCTCCCGGAGCGCCGGGAACAGCAGATCGCCCGCCTTGCTCACGCCCCCGCCGACCACGATGCGGTCCGGATTGAAGATATGAACGACGTTGGCCATCCCCAGCGCCATATGATCGATCGTCCGCCCGATGACTTCGGTCGCGACCGGATCGCCCAGCTTCATCGCCTCGAAGACGTGCCGGGACGACACCTCTTCCCCGCTTGCGGCGGCCAGCTCCGCGATCGCGGAATCCCGCTCCCGCATCGCCCGCAGCGCCGTATCCCGGATGGCCGTGCCCGAGGCGAACACTTCCCAGCAGCCGCGCCGCCCGCAGCTGCAGACCGGTCCGTCCGGATCGATGATCGCGTGGCCGAGCTCGCCCGCGAAGGAGTGGGTGCCTAGCAGCAGCTGGCCTTCTATGACGATGCCCGCCCCGATGCCGGTGCTGAGCGTCACGTAGACCATGTTGCTCGCGCCTTGGCCCGCTCCTCTCACGTATTCGCCCCAAGCCGCCGCATTCGCGTCGTTCACGACCTGCACCGGGACGCCGAGCTTCCCTTCCATCCATTTCTTCAACGGGACGTTGTCCCATTCCGGCAAGTTGGTCCCGTTGATGACGATGCCGTCGCGACTGTTGACCGCCCCCGGAGAAGCCAATCCGACGCCGGTCAGCGTCCGCCCCTGGGAGACGGAACGGACCATGCCGGCCATCCGCTCGACCACTTCATCCGCGGTGCGCGCGCCCGCCGTTTCCATCTGCTCTCTATTTAACAGCAAACCATTCCCATCGAATAGCGCCGCCGCGATCTTCGTTCCGCCCAGGTCGATACCGACGACATATTCTTCCGCTGCATTCTGTGCTGCAATTCGCATAGCCATTCACCTTTTCGCTTGTTTATTTCAAGGTCCCCGCGGACCGGAGGCTGCCGGCTAACGCCCGAAGCGCCGCAGGGTCGATCGGCGCCAGGGCGTCGCGGCCCTGCCGGACCGCCGTGCCGAAGTGCACTTCCCGGACGCCGGACGTCTCGATGAAGTCCCGGATGCCCTCCAGCTTCATTCCGCCGCCCGCGAGGATCTGGGGCGATCCGTGCCCGGCCTCCTCGACCAGCCGGCGGATCGCCCCGGCCGCTTCCGACGCCGGACCCGGACCGGCGGAGGTGAGCACCCGCGTGATCTCCGGGTATTGGCGGAGCGTCCGCAATCCGGCGATCTGGTCGTCCAGCTCGTCGAACGCTTTGTGGAAAGTGACCTGCAGCCCGTTCGTCAGCGGCAGCAGCACCTCGAGCGCTTGCTCGTCGATGCGGCCTTCCGCCGTCAGGGCGCCGACCACGATGCCCGCTGCCCCGCTGGCCGCGATCGCCTTCGTCTCCGCCGCCATCGTCAACAGATCCAGCTTGGAGTAGACGAAGGAGCGGCTATGCGGCCGCACGATCACATGGACCGGGATGCGCACCGTCTTCGCCACCTGTTCGACCAAGCCGATCCCCGGCGTCAAGCCGCCTTCGGTGATGGCCGTGATCAGCTCCAGGCGATCGGCGCCGTTCTCCTCCGCGATTAACGCATCCTCTATACAAGTCGCTATGACTTCCAGCTTCATGATTCCGTCTCCTTAAGCGCGTCCCGGGCATCGCCCGCCCGCTCCGCCGCATAGTCGGCGAGCAAGCGCGCGCCGTAACCCGTCGCGCCCATCTCCGAATAGCTCTCGTCCTGCTTGTACTGCACCGTTCCGGCCATGTCGATATGCACCCAGCGCATGCCGGGCGCCACGAAGCGCCGGATGAACAGCGCCGCCAGGATGGCGCCGCCGTACGGCGACCGGCCGACATTGCGCAGATCGGCATAGGGGCTGCGCAGCTCGGACTCGTACTCGTCCATGAGCGGCATCGGCCACAGCCGCTCGCCGTTGCGCTCGCCGATCTCGACGAGACGGCCGCTCATGCCCTCGTCGCCCCAGATGCCGGCGAGCCCGAGTCCGAGCGCCGCGCCGACGTTGCCCGTCAGCGTGGCGATATCGACGGCTTCGGCCGCGCCGAGGTTCGCCGCGTGGAGGAGCGCATCCGCCAGGATGAGCCGGCCCTCGCCGTCCGTGTTGGCGACCTCTACGGTGAGCCCGTTCGGGTAGCGGATGATCGTGGACGGCAGGATCGCCGCCGCGTCGGGCACATTGTCGACCACCGGAATCAAGGCGACGACGTTGACCTGCGCCCGGCTGCGCACCAGGATATCCATGGCTCCGACGACGGCGGCCGCGCCGCCCATGTCCATGCGGGCGTCGGTGATGTCGCCGGCGGTCTTCGCGTTCATGCCGCCCATATCGAAGGTGACGCCCTTGCCGACCAGCGCCAGCATCGGCAGCCGGGGATCGCCTTCATACCGGATCTCGACGAGCGCGGGCCGATGCTTGCTCCCCGCGCCTACGGCGAGCAGCCCGTTCATTTCGCGGTCCGCCAGATCCTGCCCCCGGTAGACGCGCACCTTCACGGGCACATCCTCGCGATCGAAGTACTCGGCCATCCATTCCGCGAACCGGTCCGGATGCAGCGTGACGGGCGACTCGTTCACCAGGTCGCGCGCGAGCATGGCGCCGTCGGCGCGCACGCGGCCCGTCCCGACCGCGGCTTCGAGCGCCTCCCGGGACAGTTCGGGCCAGTCGGCCGAACGCAGCGCGAGCTCCACGGAGCCGCGGTCCTTCGTCGCCTCCCGATAGGTCTCGTAACGGTAAAGGCCGAGCAGCCAGCCTTCCGTCCACGCCTGCGCCCAATCGGCTGCCGCGATGCTGCCCTCGGCGCCGCCTGCGGCGCGCATGAGGACGGCGCTTCGCCGGCCTTCGCGCCGCAGGGCGCGGGCGGCGGAGCCGGCTGCCCGACGCACCCGCTCCAGCGTCGACGCGCCGCGCTCGCCCATGCCGACCGCGAGCACGTCGCGTTCTTCCTCCGTACGTCCGAGCAGCCAAGTGACGGTACCGGCGGACCTGCGGTCATCCCGCAGCTTGTAAGGGAAAGTCTCTTCAACATATGCGGGATATACGAGAATATCCGTCTCGCCCGCGGAATCGAATACGATCTTCATCGCTTCGCCTTCTTTTCTATTCATTTCTCTTCTACTTCTTACTTCTACTTCGCTTCGTCCCTGCCAACCGTTAACGCGCCAACTTCATCATCTCTTCGTCGTACAGATGGCAAGCCACCTCGTGGCCCGGCTCCACTTCACGGAAGGCGGGCACGTGCTGCTTGCAGATCTCCATGCACGAAGGGCATCTCGTATGGAACCGGCAGCCGCTCGGCGGGTTGACCGGGCTCGGCAGGTCGCCCTTCAGGATGATGCGCTCCTTCGGCAGCGTCGGGTCCGGCACGGGAACGGACGAGAGCAGTGCCTGGGTGTACGGATGCAGCGGACGGTCGTACAGCGCGTCCTTGTCGGCCGTCTCCACGAGGGCGCCCAGGTACATGACGCCGATCCGGTCGCTGATATGCTCGACGACGCTCAGGTCGTGGGAGATGAACAGATAGGTCAGGCCGTACTCTTCCTGCAGATCCTGCAGCAGGTTCAGCACCTGCGACTGGATCGACACGTCGAGCGCGGACACCGGCTCGTCCGCGACGATCAGGCTCGGGCGCACGGACAGCGCGCGTGCGATCCCGATCCGCTGCCGCTGCCCGCCGCTGAACTCGTGCGCGAAGCGCTCGGCATGCTGGCTGTTCAGACCGACGGTCTCAAGCAGCTCACAAGCCAACTTGTCCCTCTCCTTCGCGGTCAGCTTCGTATGGATGAGCACCGGTTCGGCGACCAGATCCTTCACCTTCATCCGCGGATTCAGCGAGGCGTACGGATCCTGGAACACCATCTGCATATTTTTGCGGAGCGGCCGCATCTGATTGTAGGACATATGGCTGATGTCCTGGCCGTCGAACCACACCTCGCCGGCGTTCGGCTCCAGCAGACGCGTCACCAGCCGGCCGGTCGTCGACTTGCCGCAGCCGCTCTCGCCGACGAGGCTGAACGTCTCTCCCTTGCGGATGGCGAAGGAGATGCCGTCTACCGCGTTCAAATATTTCGTTCGGCCGAGGAAGCCTTTTTTGATCGAAAACGACTTCTTCAACCCTCGCACTTCAATGAGCGGAGTGCCGTTCATGCGCGCTCTCCTCCTTCCGCGTTCTCCTCTTGCGTCAGCCAGCAGCGGCTCTTGCGCTCCGAGGCGCCCGCGACCGGGATCAAGTCCGGCTCCCGCGCCAAGCACTTGTCCATGACGAACTGGCAGCGCGGCGCGAACTTGCAGCCGGACGGCATCTGCGACAGGTCGGGCACGTTGCCCTTGATCGAATCGAGTCGGCGCACCTTCTGCCGGAGCTTCGGAACGGACTGGATCAGGCCCTTCGTATAGGGGTGCTGCGGATTCGCGAACAGCTCCCGGACGGAGGCTTCCTCGACGACGCGGCCGGCGTACATGACGACGACCCGGTCGCACAGCTCCGCCACGACGCCCAGGTCGTGCGTGATGAGCAGCATGCCCATGTCCTGCTCCTCTTTGAGCCGCTTCATCAGGTCGAGGATCTGCGCCTGGATGGTCACATCGAGCGCCGTCGTCGGCTCATCCGCGATGAGCAGCTTCGGGTGGCAGGACATCGCCATGGCGATCATCACCCGCTGCCGCATGCCGCCGGACAGCTGATGCGGATAGTCGTCCACGACCTCCTCGGCGCGCGGGATGCCGACCAGCTTCAGCATATGAACGGCGTGCGCGCGCGCCTGCTTGCGGTCATAGCCCAAGTGCAGCCGAATCGGCTCCATCAGCTGCAGGCCGATGCGCAGCACCGGATTGAGCGAGGTCATCGGCTCCTGGAAGATCATCGCCAGGTCGTTGCCCCGCGTCCTACGCATGTCTCTCTCCGAGAGCTTCGTCAGATCGGTCCCTTCGAACCGGACGGCGCCGCCGGTGATCTTGCCGGGCGTATCCTTGAGCAGCCGCATGATGGACAGCGACGTTACGCTCTTGCCGCAGCCGGATTCGCCGACGAGCCCCAGCACTTCGCCCTTCTCGATATGGAAGCTCACGCCCGCGACCGCGGTGATGCTGCCGTCGCCGCGTTTGAACTCCGTCTTCAAACCCTCGACTTCCAATAGATGTGCAGTCACGTCCGATCCCTCCTTAGTTTTTGATCTTGGGATCCAGCGCGTCGCGCAGCCCGTCCCCGAAGATGTTGAACGCGAGCACCGCCAGGAAGATGGTCAAGCCCGGGAAGTACACGATGTGCGGCGCGATGCTGAGATAGTCGCGTCCCATGCTCAGCATGGCGCCCCAGTCGGGCTCCGTCGTCTTCGCGCCCATGCCGAGGAAGCTGAGCGACGCGGCGGCCAGGATGGCCCCGCCGATCCGCATCGAGACGTTCACGATGATGCTCGATACCGTCTCGGGGAAAATATGGCGCCAGATGATGCGGCTGTCCTTGGCCCCCATGGACCGCGTCGCCTCCACGAACAGCGTCTCCTTGACGGACAACGTCACGCTGCGGATGATGCGGGCGAAGGACGGGGTGCCGAATACGGCCACCGCGATGACGACGTTGGACAAGCCCGGGCCGAGGATGGCCACGATCCCGATCGCCAGCAGCAGGTCGGGGAACGAGAACAGCACGTCGCTGCCGCGCATGATCAGGCGATCGAGCCAGCCGCCGTAGTAGCCGCTCAGCAGGCCGAGGATCGTGCCGAGCACCGCCGCGATGAATACGGCGCTGAGGCTGACGGCGAGCGACAGGCGGGTGCCGTCGATGAGCCGGCTCATGATGTCGCGCCCGTATTCGTCCGTCCCCGCCCAATGGTGCGCCGACGGACCTTGCATGAGCGCATCGTAGTTCGGCGTATCCGGATTGTACGGCGTTAGGAACGGACCGAGAATCGCCACGAGCAGTAGCAATATAATGAAGCAGGCCGCCGCGAAGGCCAACCGTTGTTTGCGAAACTTGCGATAGAACGCCTTGAACCGTCCCGCCGTTCTTGCCGGGGCCGCCTCCAGAGGCAGCGAAGATCCGGAACCGGCGCCCATTCCAATCGAATTGTCAGGCATGATGCCCCTCCTCATCCTCCACGTTACTTAAGCCCATCCGTCAGGAATACCGGATCTTCGGATTGAGCACGCCGTACAGCAAATCCACGATTAAGTTGATCAGTATGAATTGGGTGGCGAAAATGAGCAGCAGCGCTTGAATCACCGTGTAATCCCGATAAAGAATCGAGTCGACCAGCAGCCGCCCGATTCCCGGGATGCTGAATACCGACTCCACCATGACGGAGCCGCCGAGCAGGAAGCCGAATTGGAGTCCGGCCACGGTCACGACCTGGATGAGCGAATTGCGGAGCGCGTGCCGCCCGACGACGACCGTCTCGCGCAACCCTTTCGCGCGGCCGGTGCGGATATAGTCCTCCCGCATCGTCTCCAGCATGGACGACCGCGAGTAGCGCGCCAGCATGGACATGATGCCCGCTCCCAGCGTCAGCGAAGGCATAATGTAGGACTTCCAGGAATCGACGCCGCCCGTCGGCACCCAACCGAGCTGCACGGAGAACACTTGAATGAGCACGAGGCCGAGCCAGAACCCGGGAATGGACATGCCCGAGATCGCGACCAGCGTCCCCACGTAGTCCGGCCATCGATTGCGGTACACCGCGGAGACGACGCCGATGAAGAGGCCGATCACCAGCGCCCAGGCCATGCTAAGGAGCGTCAGCCACAAGGTCGGCATGACCCGGCTCGCCAGCATGTCGGTCACCGGCAACCCCGAGCGGATCGACTGGCCGAGGTTCCCGCTCAGCAGGTCGCCCATATAGTTGAAGTACTGCTTCCACAGCGGCAAGTCCAGGCCAAGCTGATGCTGAATGCCCTGGATCTCTTCGAGCGTGGCTTCCTTGCCGGCGATGAGGCGGGCCGGATCCCCAGGGATCAAGTGGATGAATAGGAAGACCAGCACGGACACGATGAACAGCAACGGAATGACGCCGATCAGTCTTTGCAACGCATATCTGCCCAACGCCTAAACCTCCTTCCGTATCGACAAAGATAAAGGGAGCCGCTTCTCGGATGAATGATAGAAGCGGCTCCGTTCAATGAATATGAGACTTCGCCTTGCGTGCGACTATTTGACTTGCGCGTTCAGCACGTTAATGGAGCCGTCCGGGAATACCTTGACGCCTTCCAGCGTCGAGCGGCTGCCGGAGATGATCTGATCTACGCCCATGAAAGCCCACGGCGCGTCGTTCCAGATCGTCTTCTGAATATCGGCGTAGATGGCCTTCGCCTTCTCCGCGTCGGTCGCTTTGTTCGCGTCGGCGATCCATTGGTCGACGCTGGCGTTCTTGTAGTACGCGGTGTTGGAGCCAGCAGGCGGGAACATCTCGCTGCTGAACAGCCCGCGCGTCGCGCCGTCCGCATCGCCGGAAGACGGCGACCAGCTCACGTACCACATTTGAATCTTGGCTTCTTCAGGCGTCTTCGCGGCATTGATCTGGTCGGACAGCGTGCCGCCCTCCATCGACTTCACGTCCAGCTTGATGCCGACCAGCGCCAATTGCTGCTGAATGAACTGCATGCCCTTGATCGTCTCGGAGTCGTTCTCGCCCCAGATCTCGGCGCTGAAGCCGTTCGGGTAGCCGGCATCGGCGAGCAGCTGCTTCGCTTTTTCCAGGTCGTAGTCATAGCCCGTTTGCTGCGAATAATACTGCGTCTTCGAGGACATCGTCGAATCCAGCTTGACGCCGAGGCCCGACTTGACGACTTTGATATACGCTTCTTTGTTGATCGCGTAGTTGATGGCTTGACGGACCTTCACGTCGTCGAACGGCTTCTTCATCGTGTTGAGCGTCACATAGCGAACGATCGTCGAATCGGTCTTGATGACGGAGATGCCGTCTTTGCCTTCGACTTCGGATGCTTGCTCGGTCGGCAGCGGATAGATGAAGTCGGCTTCGCCGGTCTTCAGCATGGCGATCCGCGAGCCGTTCTCAGGCACGGAGCGGAACGTGACGCTCTCGACCTTCGGGAATCCTTGCTGCCAGTAGTCGGCATTCTTCTCGACGACGAGGCTGTCGCCTTGCGTCCAGTCCTTGAGCTTGAACGGGCCCGTGCCGACCGGCTTCTTCGCGATATCGGCGCCGCTCTCGGTCAACGCTTTGGGGCTGATCATGCCTGCCATCGCGACTTTGTTCAAGAAGGCGTTGTACGGCTCGCTAAGCGTGAATACGACGGTCTTGGCGTCCGGCGCTTCCACTTTGGCGACTTTGGCGAAGCTCCTGCGCAATCTCAGGTTGTTCTTCTCGTCTTGGATACGGGCGATGTTGGCCTTCACGGCTTCGGCGTTGAAGTCGGTGCCATCCTGGAACTTCACGTTGTCCCGCAGCGTGAACGTGTAGACTAGGCCGTCGTCGCTGATCTTGTATTCGGTAGCCAGTACGGGTACGAGGTTCATGTTCTCGTCGAAGCCCAGCAGGCCTTCGTACATCGTTCTGGCCGCGCTGATCGAGTGCGTATCGCTCGCGTTGTGCGGGTCCAGCGTGATGATGTTCGTGTTGATGGCGATGGTGATGCCTTTGCCGTCCTTGGCGCCCGCCCCTGCGCTTGCACTCGCGCCCGCCGACGGGCTCGGCGACGCCGATCCGCTATTCTTCGCTTCATTGTTGGAGTTCCCGCATCCCGCGGCGACGACCGCGACGATGACGAGCAGCATGAATGCCAACCAAGATTTTCTCTTTGCCTTCAACCTCAACACTCCCTATCCATTATTGTTGTATTAGAATAGCTCCCTGTCAGACCGCGATCGGGACATGGAGATTACTCCCGCACTTGAATCCGATCAATGTTCCCAAGTAAAAACGGCTTCGCCGTCCCTGAAAGAGGGCGAGACGTTTTTATCGGAGACCATTTAGAAATGGATAATCGTGAAACTTATCCATTCTAAATGGTCAATGAAATACGGCCCGGCGTTCTCCGACCGGCGTGCCGCCGTCGTTCACAATCTCGTTCGGGACGAGCGCGTATAGCCGGTCGATCGTCGCTTGGTTGCCGTATCCGAGCCGCTCCAGGATGGAGGCGATGATGCACGGCCACACCTGCTCCGAGCCGTCGGATACTTTGAGCGAGATGCCGATCCGCTCCTTGCGCAGCCCGATGCCGTAGACGCCCTTCGCCCCGCCTTTGGCCGACAGATTGTCGTCCCGCAGCAGCGCCGAGCAGACGAACTTCCGATCCGCGATCATATCCGGATTGTCGTTCATCAACTTGGCGATCGCGGCGGCGGCTTGGCGGTTGCCGGGATCCCCGATCAGGTCGGGACAGGCCAGCTTCAGATAGGCGTACGCGATCTTGTGAAGCGGGAGCGCGAAGATCGGCAGTCCGCAGCCGTCGACGCCGAGCGGGATCGCATCCTTCGGCACCTCGGCGATATCCGCCGCGACGTCCAGAATCTCCTGCTGAACGGGATGCGAGAGGTCGTAGTAGGTCCGCTCGTCCCAGCCCATATGCTTGCTGAGTCCCATTAATCCGGCATGCTTGCCCGAGCAGTTGTGGAAGATCCGGCGCTTCGGCTCATGGGCGCGCAGGCGCTCCGCCTTGGCCTCCTCGTTGAGCGGATAACTGGCGCAGCAGTGGAGGTCGTCTTCGCGAAGTCCCATCTTGCGGAACAGCGACTCCAGCGACGCGACGTGATACGCTTCGCCCCGGTGCGAGGCGGCGAACAACGCGGCTTCCTGCCCCGTGAGGCCGTACGCTTCGTCAATGCGGCGCTTCATGACGGGCATCGCCTGGAAGGGCTTGGCCGCCGATCGCAGGAACGTCATATGCGCCGGATCGCCGGCCTTGTACAGGATGCGTCCGTGCTCGTCCACGACGCTAATCGCGCCGTAGTGCACGTTCTCGAGGACACCGCCCCGATATTCTTCAACCAATGGCTTGAATCCCATGATGCCGGCCCCCCAGTTCTCCGAAGCTTATTCCAATGCAAAAAACCGATTCTGCGACAGCAGGCCCGAACCGATCATGACGCCTCTCTCGTCCAGCATCGAACGGTGAAAGGCGAACGATCCGACTAAGGGCATCCAGACGTAGCGGGAGAGATACAGCTTCTCAACCTCTTCATAGATCTCGGGGAACTTGTCCACCAGCTCTCCGCTCAAGATGACGCTGTCGGGGTTGTACATGCAGACGACGTTGTTGATCGTGATGGCCATATACATGAGCGCGCGCTCGATCAGATGAACCGCCCAATGCTCCCCCGCGCGCCTCGCGTCGAACAGCTCTTCGATCGTGCTCATCGGACGAATCCGATTGGCTTCGGACAGCAGCGAGCCGATATTGATATACGTCTGCAAGCAACCGGATTTGCCGCACTCGCACATCATGCCGCTGGGATCGACCGTCGTATGCCCGATCTCGCCCGCGCTGTTCATGTGGCCCCGGTAGATATCGCCCTCGAGGATGATGGCAGAGCCGACGCCATGACCGAAGCCCAGCAGCGCGGTCCGCCTCGATCCGACCGCCGCCCCCTTCAGATGCTCGGCTAGCGCCCGCACCTTGAGTTCGTTGTCGACCGCGATCTCGTAGCCGGTCAGCTCCTTCAATCGCGCGGCGAGCGGCACGTTCTTCCAGCCGAGCTGGACGGAGAAGACGACGATCCCCTCCTCGTTGTTCACGATGCCGGGCAGTCCGACGCCGATGCCGACGATGCGGGTCTTGTCGATGGATTGCAGCTGCGTCAGCTGCTCGATCGCTTCGCCGATCCGATCGATCGTCCGATCGGGACTCTCGTCCGGGGCCCGCGAATACTTACCGCTGCACACCAGCTTGCCTTGGATGTCGACGATGCCGACGCTCATGACCGTACGGTCCAGCTCGACGCCCACCGACAGCACGGCCGCGTTCACCATGCTGAGGAGCGTCGACTTCCGGCCGAGACCGGCGGAGATCTGCTCCGAGTTCAGCAAGTATCCCTGCTCCGTCAACTCCCCGACGATCCGACTCACCGTCGTCGGGCTCATGCCCGTTCGCTTGGCGATCGAGGCGCGCGAGATCGGATGGTGATTCTTGATGATCTCGAAGACCGTCAGCTTGTTCTGCTTCTTCATGAATCCTTGATCGTGCTTCTCCACGGGCATTCTCCTAATTAATTTCACCATGAGAGTAATTAAGGCTGGAAAAGTGTGTATTAAGGGGTTTTACGATGTATTTACCGCCATTTTCATTCTTTCAAGGAGTTATTTTCTCCATTGATGATAATTATAATAATTTCTATCCGCCGAGGTGTCAATATAGATGACATTCTTATTTTGATTTCCGCCAACACGATGAATGCGTTTACCCCCTTGTTGGGCATGAAAATTCATGAAAATGACAACCTATCAATCTAACATATATATGACATGTATGGGTAGATCTATTTTTTTCAGAGTTGGAGATACGGCCTTTGCCCTGCGGGGTCATAGCCGATTCGCTCTGTCCATTCCGCCTCGCGGCGCCCTTCGCGGTATCCAAAGAAAAAAACCGGATTCTCCTTTGCGGTCGGCAAAGGGATCCGGTTTCCCAAACCATCTCGTATTTATCGGTCCGGCGTCGTTCGACCTTCCGCGGCTAGACGCCGCGTTTGTTGCCCCACAGCCAGGCATGAAGCTGCGGCAGCACCCGCACGGACTTGAGCGAAGTCGAATCCATGACGCGCTGGACCAGCCACTCGTAGCGCCGCAGCAGGCGATTCAGCAGCACCGCCGGATCGCGTTCCGCGAGATCGTCGTTGCCCGACTGCAGATACAGGGAGGCGTGCGGATACCGGCGATGGACCTCTCCGGCGTAGGCCAGATCCGTCTCGTCGAACACGACGACCTTCAGGCTATAATTGCGGTTGAGCTCCGTCAGCTTGGCGACCAGCTGATCGAGCACGGCCCAATCGGCGTTCATCCCCGAGCTGGGCGGCTTGGGGGATAGCGTCAGATCGTCGATCGCCAGGAACCAATCCCGCCACAGGCTGCCCTGCGTCTCCAGCGCCACCTCGATTCCCCGATCGTGCAGCAGAGCGATCAGTTCGTCCAGGCGCGCCAGGAGCGCCGGATTGCCGCCCGATAGGGTGACATGGGAGAACGACTCGCCGCCTAGCCGGAACAACTCCGAGACGATCTCCGCCGCGGTCAGCATGCGGATGTCCCGCTTGCCCGTGCCGTCCCAGGTGAAGGCCGAATCGCACCAGGAGCAGGCATAGTCGCAGCCCGCCGTGCGCACGAACATCGTTTTCCGCCCGATGACCATCCCTTCTCCCTGCACCGTGGGACCGAAGATCTCCATGACGGGGAAGCGGCCAGCGGCGGTCATCGGGTCCTCCCGGCCTGCGGCCGGTATACGACATAGCTGGTCGGCGTCTCTCTCAAGAAGACTTGTACGCACCGCGGCTTGTTGTCCGAACGGTCGAGCCCGTCCTGCACGATCTCCGCGATCGTGCGGGCGACGATCTCCGTCGTCGGGTAGCGATCCGGATCGTCGTCTTGGAAGTAAGCCTCGTGCTCGTTCAGTACCGAATGGTCGAAACGGTCGTGGATCAGCTGTTTGATCTCCGCGAAGTTGACCAGGAAGCCTTCCGCGTTCAATTCGTCCCCCGCGATCGTCACGTTGACGAAGTAGGTGTGCCCGTGCATCCGGCTGCACTTGCCCGCGGCATCGGCCGGTACGTAGTGCGCAGCTGCGAATTGCAGGTCCTTGTTCAGTTCATAGCGGTAGGGGTGAGCCACCGAAGGGTAGATTTGTTGGATCATAACGCGACCCCCTCATTCTTCGCCTGGACATATTCCTCCCACCCTTTCTTGCGAAGGCGGCAGGACGGGCAGTCGCCGCAGCCGTCGGCTACGATGCCGTTGTAGCAAGTGAGCGTCCGTTCCCGCACGTAGTCCAGCACGCCGAGCTCGCCGGCCATCTGCCATGTCTGCGCCTTGGTCAGCCACATCAGCGGCGTGTCGATGACGAAGGGATAGTCCATCGACAGGTTCAGCGTCACGTTCAGCGATTTGATAAAGACGTCCCGGCAATCCGGATAGCCGCTGAAGTCCGTCTCGCACACGCCGGTCACGATATGCTTCGCCCCGATCTGCTTGGCCAATACCGCCGCGAACGTCAAGAACAGCAGGTTGCGCCCGTCGACGAAGGTCGTCGGCAGCTCGCCCTCCTTGTCCTCGATCGCGATCTCCTGCCTCGTCAGCGCATTGGGCGCCAGCTGGTTCAGCAGAGACATATCCAGCACGTGGTGCCTCACCTGCTGCTCCTTCGCAATCCGCGCCGCGCAGTCCAGCTCCAGTTGATGACGCTGCCCATAGTTGAAGGTGACGGCTTCCACCTCGCCGAAGCGCTGCATCGCCCAGAACAGGCAGGTTGTGCTATCTTGGCCGCCGCTAAAGACGACGACTGCTTTTTCTCGATTCATCTTGTCGCGCTCCTCTCTTAGAACGACAAAAAAACGATATCTAAGGAGATACCGTTTCCTTAGTTTTTTATAGAGGGTGTTCTAGAACCTCTCCCGACGCCACCGGGGTGTCGTCGGCATTTATGCGGTTACTTTGCATTATACTACATTTTGAAGCCGTCATGCTCGTTCGATCGCAAGCTTCAGCCATAGTTATGGAGCGGATTGGCAGGCGCCTGAGACGCTCCTCCTGTCTCCAAACTGCCGGAATATCCCTACCCCAATGCAGCCTTTCTGGAACGCCCATCGCCCTTTCGTTTATAGAGGCAGGTCGCGCTTGCGGAACAGCGCGATGGCGAGGCCGAACGCGACGAGCCCGATCGCGGCAAGGACGATGAAGGCGGCGACCATGTCTCCCTCTCCGTTAACCACCTCGCCCGGGCGATACAGCGAGAAGAGGGAGATATTCCGCATCCAGTCGATCTTGTCGCTGAACTTGCCGATCAAGTCCAGGCTGAAGAACCCGAACGTGATCAGTCCGGAGATGCCGCGCGCCTTCTTCTCGTCATTGGAGAGCGCCGATACCAGGAAGGCGATGCCCGCGACGGCGAAGAAGAGCAGGAACGCGGCCGTATTCAGCCGGATGAAGCCGGCGGTGTCGAACGCGTAGTCTCTCCGCAGGAACCAGGCGTCCCCCGCGAACCCGGCGAGGGTCGTGACCGCCAGGATCAGGAACAGTCCGGTCGTCAGGACGGCCGCTTGCGTGAAGGCGACCTTGCCTCTGGTCGTCGGAGCGGACAGCAGATAGGCCATCGCGCCTTGATCGACCAGTTTGGCCATGAGCTGCGTCGACAGCTGCACGCAGACGACCGCGAGGATGAGCACCAGGATCAACCCGTAATATTCGCCCGAGATGAACGCCTCGGCCGTGCCGAATCCGTTGAGGCCGAAGGCGCTGCCGACGCCCTTGGGCATGGACGCCACCAGATCGTCGATGGCCTTCGCGTTCTGGGCGATGCCGGGATAGAGCCAGAACATCAGCAGAATATAGAACGCCGATCCGATGGCGTAGTTCATGAAGCCCTTCATATTGACCTTCAGCATTCTCCTGTACAAGGCGGCGTTCATTGGGCGATCCCCTTCCGGTCATAGTAATTCATGAAGATGTCCTCCAGGTTCTGCGTGAAGATATCGATATTGCGCACCCTGTATTTGGCCGTCTCCGCGACGAACCGGTCGTAGTCGCCCTGAACGGCGACCCGCATCCGATTGCCTTCGCGCGATTCGACGGGCAAGCCCGAATGCAGGAACGCCTCCGCCTCGGCCGCATCCTCGAAGGTGACCTCGAACAGCTTGCGCTGCATGGACTGCAGCTCGTGAATGTCCTTCACGGCGATGAGGACGCCGTCCTTGATGATCGCCGCCCGGTCGCAGGTACGCTCGATCTCGGGGAAGCTGTGGGAGGACATCAGGAACGTCTTGCCCCGGACCTTCTCCTCCAGCACGATCTCGATGAACACCTTCTGCATCAATGGATCGAGACCCGACGTCGGCTCATCCAGGATGATCACCTTGGGATCGTGCATGAAGGCGGCCACGATGCCGACCTTTTGCTTCATGCCTTTGGACATCTTCCGGATGGGCGTGTTCACGTCGAATTGCAGCCGTTCGATCAATTGGCGGCGCCGGGACAGATCCCGGATTCCCTGCATATCGGCCATGAAGTCGAGGAAAGTCTTCCCGGTCATCCCTTCGACGAAGGCGATCTCTCCCGGCAGGTACCCGACGTCGGCCTGGAACTTCCCCTGCTCCTTCCAAGTATCCCGGCCGTTCACCTTCACGGATCCTTGGTCCGGCTTCATGAAGCCCATGATATGGCGGATCGTCGTCGACTTCCCCGCGCCGTTCGGTCCCAGGAAGCCGAAGACTTCGCCCTTGGCTACCGAGAACGAGACATCGAATATTCCTTTGCCATTTGAAAAGGTCTTCGTTAAATGCTGAACGGTTAACATGCCGCACCTCCAAGAGGAATGAAGAAATGAAATATTCCAGTCCTCATATTTCATATGTTATAATATACCTCGTCGATACCTCCGTCAACGATTTTGTGAAATATTTTAACTGTGATATTTCACGAATTAGATCATAAACTATTTCTTCACGTTAGGGTGAACGGCAATGAACGGATTTGAGAAACGCGCCAGCCAGATCAAAGAAAAGATCACGAAGGCCACCATGGACCTGCTTCGGACCTCGGAGCCCAAGAAGATCCGGATCGCCGACATCTCCAGCGCGGCCCAGGTCTCGCAGGTCACGATCTACAACTATTTCGGGAACAAGGACGAGCTGATCCGAGCGGTATTCCGCGACTTCTTCGACAACGTCATTCAAGATTTCGAAGCGTACATGAACGAAGGACATTCCTTAAAAGAACAGATCCAGCACATCATCGGACTGGAGAAAACGATCTACCACGACTTCCCGCCCGGATTAATCAGGGAGCTGCTCGCGGAGGATCAGGAGCTGAGCCGGTATCTCGAGGAGCGATACCGGGAAAGAGCCATCCCGCTGACGATCCGGATGCTCCAGGAAGGGAAGGACAGCGGGGAGATCTCGGAGGCCGTCTCCATCGACCACGTCCTGGCGTTCATTCAACTCTACATGAACCAGTACGAGTTCATGCTGTCCATGGCCCAGCAGAGCGAGGATATGGACGGCTTCCTGGAGGGCATGGTGCACATCTTCTTCTACGGCATTTGCGGGAAGCCTTGATCTGCGTCGAAGGCGCAGGGAAGCGAACGCAAAAACGGGATGAAGCAGGTTGATCTGCTTCATCCCTTTTTTTGCCATTGGACGCTCGATCCGCCGGCGCCCGTGTGTCCTGGGCCGCATCGCCCGCCTAGCGCTGCTGGAGCGCGACCCTCACGCCAAGGCCGATATAGATCGTCCCGACGATCTTGCCGCTCAGGCGTCCGATCCACGATACGCGCTTGACCACCCGGCCCAAGGCTCGGACGCTGACCGCGATGACGGTGGTATAGATCGCGCTTAACAGCACGAAGATCAAGCCAAGAACCAGAAACTGCACGATCGACGACCCGCGATCCGGATGCACGAACTGCGGCAAGAACGCCAGAAAGAACAGCGAGGTCTTCGGGTTGAGCACTTCGATCATGATGGCTTGCCCGTACGCCTTCCGCGGCGAGACCGGCGGGATCTTCGGAAGTTCGGGGTCTGCGGGCTTCTCCAGGATCGCCTTGATGCCCAGGTACAGCAGATAGGCGACGCCGGCGTATTTCACAAAATTAAACGCGAGCGAGGACGTCATCAAAATCGCGGAAAGCCCCACTGCCGCAAACAAGGTGTGAATCAGATCGCCGGTGGCGATGCCAAGGCCGGTCATGATCCCGCCTTTGCGGCCTCCTTGGACGGTACGGGTGATCGTAAGGAGTACGGCCGGTCCCGGAATCAAGAATAGCCCCAGTACGACGACCACAAATGCGGCTAGGGCCGAAAACGCAAACATAACGGTTTCCCTCCTGCGAACGTGTAGTTGAACGAAGCAACAACCAAATCAATGGTGACTATACCATACACTACCATCCAGAAACGTGTAAATATCGCTCCCCTATTATTTCCGCACATTCGCCGCTCCAGCTCGCCGACCGCCCATGTAGGCAGTTTACATATGCCGCAGTAAGGCTAAAGGGACTGTCCCTAGGTCCGTTTATGACCTGTTGGGACAGCCCCTGCTGCGATTTACCATTGCCCGTTTACAGCCGTTCCCATTTCAGAATTGCATCCGTTCGCACACGGGCTACGCCCGTTCGTACTGCAGGATTACAGCCGTTCGTACTCCAGGAACGGATCTTCGATCTCGATCCGGTACGCTTCGGCGTCGCTCGCCCCGACGTAGAGGTCCGCCAGGCCGCCCGGCTTGCGCACCAAGCCGCCGCTGAAGATGACGTCCGTCAGATCCGGGCGCTTGGCCGCTCCCGGCGGGAAGCTGCCGCGCCGCGCGATGATCTTCATGGCCGTCCGCTCGGACGTGTCCGGGCGGATGGCGAACGTCATCGCATAGTAGTGCCGGTCTCCCAACGCGTCATAGCAGGCGATATGGCCGAGTACGCCAATCAAGCCGTTGGCGAGCAGGCGCGGCTCATTGGCTCCGCCCCACTCCTCCCGGACGAACTGGTCCTCGTAGACGGGCGCGTCCAGCACCGCCTGCACGGTCAGATGCTCGAGCGCGTCGACCGTGAAAAATCCGATCTGCCCCCGTCCGCCTTTCGCGGCTCCCTGCGGCCGCGTCAGCACCCCGATCCTGCCGTCCGTAAGCTCGACGACGCGCAGGTCCTTCATATGGTCGGGCCCCGTGAAAACGAGACGCAGATCTGCGAGCGACGTCCCCCGGTACAGGCGCGTCACCCAGGAGACGATCTCGCTCGGATCGTGCGGATCGGCGATCACGTCGACGCCGCCGAAGATCAGCTCGTCCCGGATGCGGGTGAAAAACGGATCCTGCAGCCCATAGGACGGCAGATCCGGATGCGGGACCCACGCCTCCCCTTCCTGGCGGAAGAAGACGACCTCGGAAAATTCGGTGTCTCGGCCTTCCACGCGCCCCGCGAGGATGGGGATGCCTTGGTCCTCGAATATCGCGGTGATGTTGTAGACGTCTCGCCCGTCTACGCCTTCGAAGCGAAGCTTCTCGCCCGCCCCGTTCGGCGGTTGGCGCTCGAAGGCCTCGATCAATTGCGCGCAGGTTTGGGTTTGGGTTAGTTCAAGCAGCATAAGCCCCATGTCCTCCGATGCTAGAATTGCGGAATCTGATAGTCAATGATAACGCCGTCCGCGAATCGCCGGCCTCCCGCGTCGGCCGCCAGACTGCGCGCGGGGACGTGAACCGCCAGCACGGCGGCGGAAGGCGGCAGCGTCAAGACGGCCGTTCCCGACGCGCTTGCCGTCACGAACGCGTGCGACACCGCATCGTATAGGCGGATGGGCGCCTCGCCGACGTCGACGCGGATCTCCCGCGCCTCCGGATACGGATTGTAATAAAGATAGGTAGGATAGGCCTGGGCATGATAGTAATCGGTGCGCAGGCAATCGAGGCGCAGAATGCCTTCGACCTCGGTCTGCGCGATGATGCCGCCGAAGATCCCCGCATGCGAGGAACCGTACAGTCCGAGGTCGATCGAGCCCCAGCTGTAGCGGATCGCGTCTCCCGTGGCGTAAGGGCTCTGGTGATCCCACCATTTGCGCAGCCCTTCGTAGGCGATGACGTCCTCCTCGTCCCCCCGATAGAAGGCGCAGGACTGCTTCTTACCCGGCAGCGCGCGCGGATAGAAGAGTCTGGCCGCGTTCGCGGCGTTCAGCATCCATTTGCCGATGTCTCTCGCGAATCGTGCATCGTAGCGGACGAGCGGCACGAGTCCCGCCGCGACGGAGAACGTGTTGGCCGCGAAGGCGTACCCGCTCCGCTGCGGATCGAGCTCGAAGGACGCGTTGTTCCGCTTCCGATCCCAGCGCTGGCCCCAGTCCGTCAGGCTGCCGACGAGGCCGTGGCAGTCGTACCCGCCCCAGCGCTCCGCCACGACGCCCCAGCCCGGCCGGCACTCGCTGTCGCCGTCGAATACCCAGTTGACGAGCTTCGCGACATCGTGCGAGGCGCCGTGCTCGGCGTTCATCCGCGCCGCCGCGTACGCCCCGTAGGGCAGCAGAATCTCGTAGAACGGATTGCGATCTCGCCGTTCCAGGAAGGCGAGGCAGCCTTCCGCGGCGGCGAGCCGCTCGCGGCCGCCCCATCTCGCATACGCCATCAGCTGCAGCCAGGCGACGCCCGCCGCCGCCTCCGGCTCGCGCCAGCGGCCGTTGTCTACCGGCCGCATCGTCTTGAAGTTAAAGGCCAGATGGTCGAAGTCCGGCAGACCCGACGCGTCGATCAGCGCCTCGTAGGCGAGCAGCCACCGGTCCGCCGTCAGACGCATCAGCTCTTCCAGCCGTTCGGCGGCCGGATAATAGGAGGATAGCGAATAGAGCAGCACATGGGGATAGATCTCGTACCAGAACGTCCGCCCCGCCTTGACGTTCGTCCGGTTCAGGAACAGCGCTTCGCCGTTGTCTACGTTGTAGTAGGCCGAGAGCATCGATACCCAGTCATGCCCGTCTTGATCTTGCTTGTCGATCCCGACTAACGTGGCGCCGAGCACGGCCGCCGCGGTGTTGATCGCTTCGTGGCGTCCGCCCTTGCGGGGAGCGCCCAGGTAGGACGGCAGCCCGAACGCCCGACGCACGCCGTTGCGCCGCGACTGATCCCACCAGATGAGGGGGCGGAACTCCCCTTGCGTCTCAAAGTCGAACGCGAGCTTGTCGTACTGCGCGGCGACGCGCCGCCAGTCCCGCATGAAGTACGGCGCGGGCTTATCCGGCATGAGCTGGACTCTCCGAATCATGAGGCAACAGCCTTTCTAAGCGAAGGGTTGGACGAAGGGAAAACGTCGGGAAGCGGCGGATCGCGGCAGATTGCGCCTGCTCGCAATGCCGCCTCTCCATCGGTTACTGGGCAGGCTGCTGGTCGAGGAACGCTTGAAGCTGCTTGGTCAGCTCGGCCTTGATGTCCGCGATGTCCTTCTGCAGACGCTTGTTGCCGTCCCACTTCTTCTGCAGCTTCGCCAGTCCTTCCGCCGGATCGGCTACCATGCCGAGCTTGAACGACAGCTGCTCGTTCGTGAGCGTCGTGAAGTCCGGATTCGCCAGCTGGTTCTTCACCGCGTCCTGATTGAAGGCAAAGCCCGCGAGCGCCGACTTGACGTACGTCTTCTCATCCGCCAGATAACGGTAGGAGGAGACCAGCTCATCCGGTACGTTCGCCGACAAACGGATATAGGTCGGATTCCAGGTCAGCATGTAGCCCGGGAAGTTGTAGTTCTGCGTCAGATCGACGCCGTCCGGATACTTGAACTTGTCGTCGCCGACCGGCTCCCAGTTCTTGCCCTTGATGCCGAGTTCGAACAAGTCGTGGTTATCCTGGCTCTGGAAGATCCAATCGAGGAAGGCCATCGCCCGGTCCGCGTTGGCCGACGTCTTCGGGATCGCGAGGAAGTTCCACACCCGGAAGTCCGAGATCAGGTACGGGTTCGGCTGCACCTGCTCGCGCGCCGTCTTCTGCGTCACGAAGACGCCGAGCTCCGCCGTCGGCACGCCCGACTTCAGCTGCGCGTTGATCGTATCGAAGTTGGACAGCCCCTCCATCATGGACGCCCCCTTGCCGGCCGTGAACGTGCCGCGCGCATCCTTGCGGACGATGGGCTCCTTCTCGATGTAGCCTTTGTCGTGCCATTCGCGAATGGCGACGTCGGTGCTGTAGTCCGGCTTGTCGAACGGCGCGGGGAGCTTCGCGATGTTGTCCGTGCTGTCGCCCGTAATCGTGACGTTCACGACCTTGCGGTTCTCGATCTGGGCGGTTGCGATCACGTTCGGACCCAGGTTCACGTCCCACAGGTTGGACCGGAACTTGAACGGCTGGTCCGTGTTGCCCTGGATCGCCGTCACCGCGCCGTACTGACCGTCGTTCTTCACGACGAACGGGATCGTGTTCTTGTCGTTCGCCAGCACCTTGTCATAGTAGGCTTGCAGATCTTCGTACGTCTTGAGGTCGGCCATGCCGTACTTCGCCGCCAGATCCTTGCGGTAGTAGATGACCGACAAGTCGCCCAGGTATTGGCCGAGCGGCACGCCGTACGTGTGGAGCTGGCCGTCCGGACCGGCGAACTTGTTGTTGCCCAGGAAGCCGTCGCCGAACGCCTTTTTGAGGCCCGGATACTTGTCGTTCTTGAAGTACGGGTCGAGATTCGTATAGTTGTCCTGCGCGATGAACGTGTTCATGTTCATCCAGGGCGCGTCGAAGGCGATGTCGACCTGTTCGCCCGCCGACAGCTTGAGCTTCAGCTTATTGATATAGTCCGCTTGCGGGGTGAACGTGACGTTGAGCTTGACGTTCAGCGAATCTTTGGTCTGTCTCTCGAATTCGGCGACCACGTCGTCGAACTGCTTCGGCTTGTCGCCCCACAGCATGACGTTCAGCGTGACCGGATCGAGCTTGGCGCCGGAGGCTTCTCCGGACGCGGTCGCGGATGCGGTTGGCGATGCGGAGCCGGACGCGGATGAATCGGCGCCGTTCTCCTTGTTGCCGGAGCAGGCAGCCAGCGACAGCGCAACCAGACTGACCGCGAATACGCCGGATACGGTTTGGACTCTTTTCTTTTTCAAGCGAAACCCTCCCCTAAAGGTATCAATCGATATGCCAACCGGCCTCCCGGCCGTGTTCAGCCTTTGATGGCCCCTACCCGCAAGCCCCCGACGAAGTATCGCTGCAGGAACGGATAGAGGAAAATGATCGGGCCGATCGTGACGACGGCCGTCGCGAGCCGGACCGTGTAGGCCGGCGCGACCTGCGAGGCGGATGGAGACCCCGATACCGCGATCGTCTGCGCCATGTCGACGTTGCGGATGATCTGCATGATGATGTACTGCAGCGAGAAGAGATTCGGATTGTCGATGTACAGCATGGCGGGCGTCCAAGAGGACCAGTACCCGAGCGCATAGAACAAGCCGATCGTCGCGATCGCCGGCAGCGACAGCGGCAGCACGATCGAGCGCAGGATCCGCATCTCGCCCGCGCCGTCGATCTTGACCGACTCGAACAGCTCCTTCGGCAGGTCATTGAAGAAGTTGCGCATCAGGAACAAGTTCCAGGGCGACAGCAGCGCAGGCAGGATATAGACCCAGATCGAGTTCTGCAGGTGCAGATACTTCGTCGTGAGGATGTAGTTCGACACCATGCCGCCGCTGAACAGCATCGTGAAGTAGAAGAACAAGGAGAGATGCCCCGCGTAGTGCAATCTGCGTCCGGACAGCGCATACGCAGCCATGCTCGTCACGAGAATGCTGAGCGCCGTCCCGACGACCGTGACGAAGATGGTGACCAGGTACGCCTTCGGAATCGTGCTCGTCGTGAAGATCGCCCGGTAGGCGGCGCCCGACCATTGCTGCGGGAGCAGCTTGTAGCCATCCCGCAGCAGCGCGGATTCCTGCGTCAGGGAGCTCGCGATGACGAGCAGGAACGGATACAGGCACGCGATGGCGAACAAGCCGATCAGCACGTAGAAGACGGCGGACATCCATTTATCGCTTATCGAATTTTTCAAAGCCGGCTTCCCCCCTTAGAACAGCGCCGAGTCCTTATCCAATTTGCCCGCGATCTTGTTCGCCGCGACGACCAGGACGAACCCGACGAGCGACTGGTACAGCGCGATCGCCTGGGTCATGCCGAGCGAGCCGGCCGTGCGCAGCGCCCGGAACACGTAGGTGTCGATCGTGTCCGTCGTCCCGAACAGGAACGAATTGTCCCCGACGAGCGAGTAGATCATCTCCAGATTGCCTCCGAAAATGTTGCCCAGGCTGAGCAGGAACAGCATGACGATCGTGCTCTTCAGCATCGGCAGCGTGATCCGGAAGATGCTCTGGAACCGGGAGGCTCCGTCGATCCTCGCCGCCTCGTACAGCCCCTTGTCGATGCCCACGATCGCGGCCATGTAGACGATCGCGCCGAAGCCCGCCGTCTTCCAGATGTTCAGGAGCACGAGGATGAACGGCCACGCCTTGTCGTCCGAGTAGAACGCGATGTCGCGCGCGCCGATCGCGCTCAGGAATCGGTTGACGACGCCCGTGTCCGCCGTGAAGAACGCGACCGAGAACAGGCCGATGATGGGCCAGGAGATGAAGTTCGGCAGGATCATGACCGACTGCATCACCCGCACGATGACGCTCTTCCCTAGCTCCGTCAGCATGATCGCGAACGCGAGCGACAGGATCGTGCCCGTGACGATGAAGAGCAGATTGTACATCACGGTATTGCCCGTGATGATGAGCCAGTCTTGGCCTCTGAAGAAGAACCTGAAGTTGTCGAGTCCGATCCACTTGCTCCCGAACAGTCCCTTCAGCGGGTTGAAGTCCTGGAACGCGAGGACGACGCCGAGCATGGGCAGATAGGCGAAGACGATGCTGAATACGATGGCCGGAACGGCGAGCGCGTACAAGTACCGGTTGCGCGCCAGATCCCGAAGCCCTTTGTGTTTGATGCCGGTCTTGCTCATCCCTCAACCTCCACCCCGTCGCCGGGTCCGCGCGGCGGCCCCCGGCGATCGATCCGTATCCCTATTGTAAGCGCATCGCATCCGCGACAAGTACACAGCGATTTCTCGGATTCCGCGTGTTTTCTTGCAAGAAGCGACGGGAAAAACAAAAAAACCGACCGTGCCGGCGAAGTATTTCCTCGTCCGGACGATCGGCTCTCTCGCCGCGCGCCTATTGCTCTCTGAACCGCAGCCTGTACTCGCTGGGCGTCAGCCCCGTCTTCTGCCGGAAGATCTTGCCGAAGTACTTCTCGTCGTGGAATCCGGCCTGCTCCGACACCTGGTAGATCGGGGCGTTGGTCGTCTGCAGCAGCCGCTGCGCCGATCGGATGTTGATCTCCTGCACGTAGACCACGAACGACAGCCCGACGATCTCCTTGAAGCTTTTGCTGAAGTAGCTGATGCTCATATTGATCGCCCGGCAGATGTCGGGTTGGCTGATCTTGCCTCCCGTGTGCTCGTTCAGCAGGTCGACCGCCCGAAGAATGGCGTGAATGACTTCTTCGGAGTACATCGTGTTGCGCAGGAGCTTCTGAACTTCGGCGCGGACGGCCCTCGCCCACACGCCCAGATCGTGCATGGCGCGCTTGCCGTCCAGCTCCGCCAGCAGCGGCTTCAGCTTCTCCAGGGACGGGCACTTCGCGAGCCACGCTTCGCAAGCCTCCGCCAGGACGGCCCGCCACTCCGCCGCCTGGCAGGACTGCAGCACGAAGCCCGAGATGGCGTTGTACTCCGCGTCGTCCATGAACCAGATCATGCGGCGCCAGCCGTCAAGCAATTCCTCCCGATCGTCGCCGCGACGCGCGTCCGCCTGCCGCTCGCTCAGCGGCGCCTGCTCGAACTGCTTCGCGAGACGCTCGAGAAGCTCCACGACGGAGTCGTCGTCCAGCTGCGTCTTGACCATATAGTCGATCGCGCCGAGACGGAGCGCCTGCTGCAGGTAGTCGAACTCCTGGTGGCAGGTCAGCACGACCGAGCGCACGCGGGGGTGCTTCGACTTGATCGTCCGCACCAGCTCCAGCCCGTCCATCCCCGGCATCGAGATGTCGGTGAAGAGCAGGTCGATGTCGCTCCGCTCTAGCGCTTCCAGCGCTTCCTCCGCGCTGGACGCCTCCCCGACCCACTCCATGCCGTAGTCGCCGAGCGGCAGCATGCTGCGGATGCCTCTGCGGACGAGCGGCTCGTCCTCTACGATGAATGCTTTAATCATGGTCTTCACCGCCTAATATCCGATCCGGGATCGTGATCGTGATCGTCGTGCCTTCGTCGATCGCGCTGACGATCTCCATGACGGCCTCGTGATCGTAGTAGACTTCGAGCATCTTCTTGACGTAATTCAGGCCGATGCCGAGTCCCGACTTGGTCCGTTCGCCCCCTTCGAGCAGCTGCGCCACCTTGTCCGGGGGGATGCCCTTGCCGTTGTCGGAGACGACGATGCCGATCCGGTAAGCCTCGCAGCGCTTGATCGTTACGAAGATGCAGCCCTGCTCGCTCATCAGGCCGTGGTAGAGCGCGTTCTCGACGAGCGGCTGCAGGATGAATCGGGGGATCGGCACGTCCAGCATCTCCGGTTCGCAATCGACATGGACGCCGAACCGCTGATCGTACCGGACGTTCTGCAGCTCGATGTAGTCCTGCAGAGCCCCGAGCTCCTCGCGGATCGTCACGATCATGCTGCTCTTAGCTAGATTATAATGGAGCACCCGGGAAAAGACTTTGACCAGATTGAAAATCTCCGTCTGGCCGTTCGCACGGGCCAGCCACTGGATCGTGTTGAGCGAGTTGTGCAGGAAGTGCGGGTTGATCTGCGACATCAGCTTCTCCACCTCCAGCTCGGCCTTCCGCTTCTCCTTCTGTTCCACCTCGTAGATGAGCTCGACGATGTTCTCCCTCATCTTCCGGAAGCTCGTGAACAGCATGTCGAATTCCTGCAGCGGCGTCCGCAGCGACGGGCCTTCGGTCTGATTGTAGCTGAACCGCGCGATCTCGTGGTTGATCTGGCGGAGCGGACGGTTCACCATCCGCAGGATGTAGGCCGCCGCGGCGACGGTGACGAAGAACGACAGCGCCGCCATCAGGAAGAATTGGTTCTGCCAGAGATTCACTTCCTTCTTGTATTCAGAGGTCGGCACGAGCAGATGCAGCTTCCACCCCGCCGACCCCGCGGCGACGAAGGGCTCGTAGCCCTTGAAGCTGCCGCCCTGGTCATCGATCGGCTCGCCCGCCCGATAATCGGGCAGATCGCTGTACAGGATCGTCCCGTCCGCGCGCGACAGAATCTGCTTGCGCTGCGAGCCTTGGGCATTGTCCGACGGGGAATGGACGAGATCGTTAAACTTCGTCTCCAGATAGACGTAATAGTGCTTGCCCACCCCGTATTCGATCTTGCGCAGCAAGGAGACGACCAGGTCGTCGTGTGCGTACAGGACCGACGGGTGCGGGCCGTAATAGGACAGCTGATTGGCTTGATAGAATCGTTCGAAGGGCATCTCCTCGAGCCGGGTCCCGATCCATTCCGGCTTCAGCGGAGCCGTCTCGAACTGAATGCGGCTCTCGTACGCCGGGATATAGAAGAACACGGCGTTAATGATCGGATTGGAATACCCGATGTTGGTCAGCGACTTGTCGATCGAGAGGAAACGTCTGGTTTTCTCCAGCGGGTCCTCCGTCTCCAGGTAATCCATCACGTCGTCCCCGAGGCCGCCGTTGATGACCAGGAGCTGCGATACGCTGGCCAGGTTCGTGAACGCTTTGTCCAACGCGTCCCTCTCGTAGTTGACGATCGACTGATCGCTCAGGCTGCTCTTCTCGATCTGCACCTGGTACATCCAATGGTAGGAAGTGACGCCGATCAGCAGGATCGGCGTGATGGTCACGACGACGAGCAGGAGGATGAGTCTTTCTCGGAGCGTCTTGGGCCATAGCGACCGCAGCCGGCGCCGTCCTTGCGCGAATGTCATCTCTCTCCCCCCCGGTCTAGCGTACCGCAAAAAAACGGCAAAAGCACGAGCAAGTCGCGCCTGCCCGTGCCGGTGAGAGCTAAGAATCGAGGCCCTCCCCGGGCTTCAGGATCGGATTGGATTCGGTACGGAGAACGGTCATATCGGTCATCCCCTACTCAGTCTTTGTGGACCATTGTACGGGTTGAACGCCGCTTCCCGGAACCGACTCGTATGTTCACATGCGCTTATTTTCTTCGAGCGGCGGCGCGCGGAACAAAAAATTCCCCGGGGCGGGACAAAAAGCTCGCCCGTGGGGGCGGGACATCAAACAACGCCAAGCGGCCTGCGCTTGGCGTTGTCTGTGAATGCTGGAATTAGGCCAGCTTGCGGCGGAAGTAACCGGACGCGAGATCGATCAGCGTCACGGTGACGATGATGCCGAGCAGAATGATGCCGACCCGGTCCCAGTGCCGCGTGTTGAGCGCGAAGATCAGGGGCGTCCCGATCCCACCCGCGCCGATGATGCCCAGGATCGTAGCGGATCGGACGTTGAGCTCGAAGCGGTACAGCGTATAGGACAGGAAGCCCGGCAGCACCTGCGGGAGGATCGCGAACCATAGAATCTGCATTCGGCTCGCGCCGGTGGCGATGAGCGCCTCCGTCGGTCCGGCGTCCATGTTCTCGATCTCCTCGGCGAACAGCTTGCCGAGCATGCCGATCGAGTGCAGGCCCAGCGCCAGCGCGCCGGCGAAGGAGCCGGGGCCGACCGCCTTGATGAACAAGAGCGCCAGGATGATCTCCGGGAACGTCCGGACGACGCTCAGGATGACCTTGCCCGTCCCGGAGTGCACCCTGGACTTGCCCCGGTTGGCCGACGCCCAGAAGGCGAACGGGACGCACAGGATCGCGGAGATGAACGTGCCGAGCACCGCGATGGCGAGCGTGTCCAGCAGGCCGCGCAGCAGGTCCTCGCCGTCCGGCAAATAGACGTAACCCCAGTCGGGGTGGAACAGGCCGCGGAAGATGGAGCGCGTAATCTGGCCGGCCGTCTCCTTGATGCCCGACAAGGGGAGGCCCCAGAAGGTCCAAACATAGATCAGGACAATGACCGCAAAGATCAGCCAGCGAACCCAACGTTTACGATTCATAGCAATTTCTCCCGCAGCTTCGTGCTTAGATAGTCTACCGCCAGTACGATAGCCAGCGTGAACAGAATGATGGCGTTGGTCTTGTCATACTCCAGGAAGCCCAGCGTCTTCTCGTAGTAGAGGCCGATGCCGCCGGCCCCGACCAGTCCCAGCACGGCGGCCGCGCGCACGTTGATCTCCAGGGTATACAGCACGTAAGAGATAAAATACGGGATCATCTGCGGCACGACGCTGAACAGGATGAGCTGCAGCTTGTTCGCGCCGACGGAGGTCATCGCCTCCATCGGTCCGCGGTCGATCGTCTCCAGCGACTCGTAGGTCAGCTTGGCGATCAGGCCGACCGAGAACACCGCCAGCGCGAGAATGCCGGGAATCATCCCGAGACCGAAGATCGCCACGAAGAGCGCCGCCAGCAGCAGGTCCGGAACCGTCCGGAGCAGATTGAGGACGATCCGGAAAAACTGGTAGATCCATGGCGAGCGGACCATGTTGCTGGCCGCCAGCACGGCGATGGGCACCGCGACGATCGCGCCCAGCGTCGTCCCGGCGATCGCCATGCGTATCGTGTCCAGCATCGGCTGGACCACGTTGTCGAAGTAGGTCCACTTCGGCGGGAACATCTCGGCGATGAGATCCCACATGTTGGGCAAGCCCTTGAACAGCCTTCCGAAGGAAGCCTCGATCCGGTGGGCGCTGCCCCACAGCAGGAGGATGACCAGCACGAGCGTGAGCAGGTGCTTAAGCTTGCGAGGCGGCTTCGGCAGCGCGGCGGACGGCGTCGGGGTGCCGTTCATGGCTGCGCGACCTCGAGCAGCTCGTCCCGCTGAATCGGGCGGCCGTAGATCTCGGCGAACCGCTCGTCCGTCGCTTCGGAGACCGGCCCGTCGAAGACCACTTCGCCGGCGCGCAGGCCGACGATGCGCGTCGCATACTCGCGTGCAAGGTCGATGTAATGCAGGTTGACGATGGTCGTGATGCCCAGCTCCTGATTGATCCGCTGCAGGTCGTCCATCACCTGCTTGGTCGTCAGCGGGTCCAGCGAGGCCACGGGCTCGTCGGCCAGGATGATCTGGGCCTCCTGCGCCAGCACGCGGGCGATCGCGACCCGCTGCTGCTGGCCGCCGGACAGCTGATCGGCGCGGGTATACGCCTTCTCCGCGATGTTCACCCGGCCGAGCGCCTGCAGCGCCAGCTCGACGTCATGCTTCGGGAAGCCGAACAGCGTCCTCAGCGTCGAGTGATAGCCGACCCGTCCGGCGAGCACGTTGCGCAGCACCGACGAACGCTTCACCAGGTTGAAGCTCTGGAAGACCATGCCGATCCCGCGGCGGATGCGGCGCAGCTGAACGCCCTTGGCCGCGGTGATCGACTGGCCCTGGATCCGGATATCGCCTTCCGAGATCTCGTGCAGCCGGTTGATGGATCGGAGCAGCGTGGACTTGCCCGCGCCGGACAGACCGACGACGACGACGAACTCGCCTTTGCCGAAGGTCAAATTGATGTTGTTCAAGCCCTTGGTGCCGTTCGGATAGATCTTGGACACGTTGCGAAGTTCGATCATGGATCCATCAGTCCTTTGCGCATTCGGTGTGGGATCGGGAAGGCCGAAAATAAAAGATCAGCCAGCGAATAGACATTCGGCTGGCTGTCGGAAAAGCGATCGGGCCAAGCGGCGGAGACGGGAAGCTTAAGGCCGATTACTCGGTCTTCACCTTCGCGTTGTATTGCCGGACGATGTCGAAGATGCCGTCGTTGGACTCGACGTAGCCTTCGTGGGTGTAGATATCCTTGATGATGGCGTGTCCTTCTTCGCTCTTGCCGATGTCGATGAAGGCTTGCTTCAGCTTGGCGATGAAATCTGCGTCCATATCGGAACGGACGGAGATCGTGTCGTTCGGGATCGGCTCCGTGAAGGACAGCACGCGGGTATCTTCGAAGACGGTCGGGTAGTCCTTCTTCACGGTGTTGCGCGCGTCTTGGAAGATCGCCGCGGCATCCACGTCGCCGTTCAGCACGGCGATGACGCCTTGGTCGTGACCCTTGACCGTGACCGGAGTCACGTCATGCAGCGGGTCCAGCTTGTGATCCATCAGCAGCGCGGCCGGCCATACATAACCTGCGGAAGACGTTACGTTCTGATAAGCGATCTTCTTGCCCTTCAGGTCTTCGATCGTCTTGATCGGGGAATCCTTCTTCACGATGATCATGGACTTGTAAGAGTCGGCGAGCTGATCCGTAGGCGCGCCAGTCTCGTCGTTCACGCCGAAACGCTGGGCTTGCAGGATGACTTCGGCCGCGCCTTTGTCCTTCGCCAGCACGTAAGCGGTCGGAGGCAGGAAGCCGACGTCGACTTGCTTGGACGCCATCGCTTCGATGATGGTGTTATAGTCGGTGGACACGCTGACTTTGACGTCGATGCCCAGCTTGTCGCTCAGCAGCTTCTCGAGCGGCTTCGCCTTGGCTTCCAGCGTATCCGCGTTTTGCGAAGGCACGAATTGAACGGTGAGAGTCTTCGGCACGTAGCCGGCCGGAGCCGACGCTTCGGGAGACGGCGATGCGCTGGCGCTAGGCGACGCGCTGTCGCTCGGAGATGCGCTGTTTCCAGCGTTATTGTTTTTGCTGCCGCAACCGGCCAGCAGCAACGCGACTACTGCCATAATGCTTACGAGAACGGTAAATCTCTTTAACATAGTAACCCTCCACACCAAGCTTTATTTGTGTATTTTCGTTACGAATGCAATGGTAACATAGGTATATAGGCCCGTCTCGCGATTATTGTAAACCCCATGTTAATTTTCTGTTATCTATAAGGAATCTATGCAGGAAGGCGCTATACTCGGGAGGGAGGGGATTGGGATGCACCCGCAAGAGGAAACCATCGTAACGATATTAAGCACTAGCGACGTCCACGGCCATCTCTATCCGACGGACTATCGGGGTCCCGGGGACAAGCCGCTCGGCATGGCGAAGCTGTCAACGCTCATCCAGCAGGAACGCCGCGAGGATCCGGCGCTGCTGCTCCTGGACAACGGCGATCTCTTGCAGGGAACGCCGTTCATGTACCACTATGCCAAGTACGATCGGAGCGGCACGCACCCGGCCGCCCAGGCGCTCAATGCGCTGCGCTACGATGCCGCCGTGTTCGGCAATCACGAGTTCAACTACGGCCTGGAGCTGCTGGGCCATGCGGTCGCAGATTCCGACTGTCCGTGGCTGTCGGCCAACATCTTGCGCGCGGCCGACGGCGAGCCGGCGTTCGGCCAGCCTTACCGGATCTTCACGATACCGGAGGGGATCCGGATCGCCGTGCTCGGGGCGACGACCTCCTATATCCCGAATTGGGAGGAGCCGGCCCATGTCGAAGGCCTGGCTTTCGAAGACGCGGCGGCCTCCATCCGGCGCTGGGTCGCGCAGATCCGCGAGACGGAGCGGCCGGACGCGGTCGTCGTCGCCTACCATGGCGGATTCGAGCGGGACCCGGCCACGGGCGAACCGACCGAACCGCTCACGGGGGAGAATCAAGGCTACGAGATCTGCTCGCGAATCCCGGGCATCGATGTTCTCCTGACCGGACATCAGCACCGGCTGCTGGCCGGCGAGATGAACGGCGTGGCGATCGCGCAGCCCGGCAGCGCCGGCCAAGCGCTCGCGAAGGTGCAGTTGGCCTTCGAGCGCGGAGAAGACGGCCGTTGGACGCTGCGGCGCAAGACCGCCAGGCTGCTGCAAGTGGACGAATCGGTCGCGGCGGACGAGGAGCTGCTCGCCATGTTCGCGGCGGATGAACGGAAGACGCAGGAATGGCTGGATCAGCCGATCGGCACGGCCGAGGGCGAGCTCTCGATCGCGGACCCGTTCGCGGCCCGGCAAGCGGATCATGCGTTCACGGAGTTCGTCAATCGGGTGCAGATGGAAGTGACGGGGGCGGAGATCTCCTGTGCGGCCATCTTTACGAATGAGGCCCGAGGATTCGACGGACAAATCACGATGCGCGACGTCGTGTCCAATTATATTTATCCCAATACGCTCAAAGTCATACGGCTGTCCGGCCGAGACATCAAGGAAGCGCTCGAGAAAAACGCCGGCTACTTCGTCTTGGATGAACGGACGGGCGGCCTCGCGGTGTCTCCCGCCTACCTGGAGCCGAAGCCGCAGCACTTCAACTACGATATGTGGGAAGGGATCGAATACGAGTTGAACATCGCGATGCCGGAGGGTCAGCGGGTCGCCAAGCTGCTATATGGCGGCATCCCCATGGATCTGGAAGCTGCCTTTGACGTCGCCATGAACAGCTATCGCGCGGGCGGCGGCGGCAACTTCGACATGCTGAAGGACAAGCCGGTCGTCCGCGACATCCCGACGGACATGACGGAGATTCTGGCCGACTATATCCTGGCGCGCAAGACCATAGTCGCTACCTGCGATCATAATTGGAAGGTCGTCTATTAGACATTGGATGCGGTATTGATGCATTGCGAAAAGCCTGCCGGGGCGGCAGGCTTTTTGTCATGAGACTCGGACTATCCTATTCAGTCGGCACTACCAGACGGGGCGGAACGCGCCCGGCTTGCCATTCGGGAAGGTGCCGACCAATTCGCGCATATTCAACCGGAGGGCTTGTACTTTGTCTTGGCCGAGCGACTGTTCCCAACGGCTCTCGATCGCCGAGAAGATGCGCTCCGTCTCGCGGATGCATGCCCATCCCCGCTCCGTCAGCACGACGAGCTTGCCTCTCCGGTCCGAAGGATGAGGCTGCCGGCTCACGTAGCCTTGCCGCTCCAGATAATCGATCGTCAGACTCGCCGCCTGCTTGGTAATGCCCAGATGGTCGGCCAACTCGTTGCCGGTCGCGCCGCCATGGGAGATTCTCTGAAAGATAAAGCCATGGGAAGGCCGCACGTCGTCGAATCCGATCTTCGCCAGTTCATCATGCAGCTCTTCAACGGCCATGCGAAATGCATTCGCGAAGAGAATCGTCAGTTCGTAGCCCCAAGCCTGTTCCGTCATTGCCGCGTCCCTCCAGCCGGATCCATCCTAACGCCGATGGCTTTGTACCATTTTACCACGGATCGGGGAAAAGAACGGAGGCCGCCCCCATTCGGGACGGCCTCCTACTCCTTTGAACGATCATTTGATCCGGCAGGCTGGCTGCTCGTTCAATTCCGCGCCGATCTGGCGAAGCAGCGAGGCGGTGTCGAGCAGCGCCCAGTGCTCCGCGATCTTGCCGTCCGCGATCCGGTATTCCCGGTACAGCTTCACGTCCACCGGGTTGAATGTCGCTTCCGTCCCTCTGAAGTTCCCTTCATGCGTCCCCGTCAGCCTCAGTCTGACGACCACGCGATCATCCTGCGCAACCATGCTCTCCACGGCGGATGCTTGATCCGGAAACGCCGCACGCAAGATGCCGGCCATCTGCGCGAGCCCTTCCCGATTGCCCGGGACATAGGCGTGGTCGATATAGTCCGCCGACAGATACCGTTCCAGGCAGTATAGGTTCCCTTCGTTCCAGAACTCCCGAACAAACGCGCTTACCAATTCCTTATTCTTCTCCATCATCGTGTTTCCTCCAGTGTCCATATAGTCAAGCTAATTGACTTATA
The DNA here is from genome assembly GCF_014212125.1 of Cohnella nanjingensis. Lineage (GTDB taxonomy): Bacteria > Bacillota > Bacilli > Paenibacillales > Paenibacillaceae > Cohnella > Cohnella nanjingensis. The sequence goes on along the minus strand of NZ_JACJVP010000024.1, from coordinate 231,356 downwards.
TCCATCATAGCACGATCGTCATTTTAGTCAAGTTAATTGACTACATGGCAGAGCCGCATGATTTAGCCGATTGGCCGCCCCCCCGCTCGCGTCCTTGGCCGAGGCGGCGTGGAGATAAGCGCAGAATGAGGTTATCTCGGTCCTTTTGCGACCCCGAAACGCTAAGATAACCGCACAATGGGGTTATCTCGGTCCTTTGCGGCCAAGTAGGTTTCGGCCACCCTCTTCCTATGGGCGTCCCTCCGGGACATTGCAGGAACCGACGCAGCAACGGCAAAAAAGCACCCTCCACTCGAAGGTGCTTTTGCATTTTGGTATTTATCGCAGCTCGCGGCAGCCAATGGCGCCCTGCTGCTCGCGTTGGAGGTTGGCCCGAACGGCGAATGTATTGCGCGAACGAGGCCCATAATGCCAGTAGGGGCGTCCCGTTGCCGCCACTGCTGCAGTTCCTGCAGCCTCAGTCGCCGCCGATGCCGATGCCGATGCCGTTTCTGTCGCAGCTATCCTTGCCGTTCGGTACGTTTCCTGAAGGCCTTGGCCGTCAAACCCGTCTCGCGCTTGAACATGCTGCAGAACTGCACCTCGCTGGAGAAGCCGGCCGACAGCGCGATCTCGGACACTTGCAGATTCGTCTCGTACAGCATGAGCTTGGCGTACTCCATCCGTTTCTTGAACAAATATTGCAGCGGCGCGATGCCGTACGTCTCCCGGAACAGATGGCGGAAGCGATCGTAGCTGTATCCCGACATCTTCGCGAGCGACTCGATCGCGATCTTCTGCCGGTAGTTCTCCTCCATATAGTTGCGTACATATTGCAGCTGGCTCAAGGACGACTCCTCGGACCGCCGCCTGTCCGTCAGCCGCTGGATCTGAATGACGAGCTCGCCGGTCATGTAGTTCAGCATGTCGGAGTAGCCGTGCTTTTTCCCCGTGAACTCTTCGTTCATCCGAAGGATCAGCTGCTTCAGATAGCTGTCCTCGTCGTCCTGAATGACCGCGTCGATCTTCCGCAGCGCGGCGCTGTCGCTGTGGAAGCCGATGAACAGCACGTCGCCCTCGAGGTCGTGCCGTTCATCGTGGATCGTGCCGGGCGAGATGACGGCGAACATGTTGTCGGCGAAGGCGAAGAACCGCGAACCGATCCGGGACTCCCCCGAACCGCCAAAATAATAAACCAGCTCGTAGCACTCATGGCTGTGCAGCGGGATATATCGGCTGGATTCCCGCTTGGAATAGAATAGAAAGTCGAGCGAATTCACCCGCGCTCATCTCCATATTAGCCGAATCGTATAAGAATTCTGACCGAATGCGGATAAATAACCGCTCTGATTTTTGCTACGATTATACCACATGGATAGCCGAATCATTAAATCCTGGCAAGCTTTAATCAGACGGCCGTCGATGAACGCACAAATACGCGAAAAGAGGGATCGGTCGATGAAAAAAGCGCTGCCTTTGCTCTTGCTGATGGTTATGATTCTTGTAACCGCTTGCTCTAAAAATACGACGACGCCCGGCAATGCCGGATCCAACGACGGTGCCGACAAGCCGGACAAGGGCGGGTTCAAGGTCGTGCTGCTCATCCCGGGCACGCTCGGGGACAAGTCGTTCTTCGACGCCGCGAACGCAGGCCTGAACCAAGTCAAAGAGAAGCTCGGCGCCTCCACCAAGGTCATCGAGATGGGCGCGGACCAGACGAAGTGGGAGCCGACCTTCGACGATGTGGCCGCCCAAGACTGGGACGTCATCATCTCCGGCGGATCGCAGATCACGGAGCTGCTGAACGCGACGGCCGAGAAGCACCCCGATAAGACTTTCATCAACTACGACACGGACATCGCCGAAGTCGCTTCGAACGTCTACGCCGTCTCCTACGCCACCAACGAGGTCTCCTTCCTCGCCGGCGCCGCGGCCGCGCTCGCTTCGACCTCCGACCTGCCGAACGCGAATCCGGACAAGAAGATCGGCTTCCTGGGCGGCATGGACATCCCGGGCATCAACGCCTTCCTGGTCGGCTACATCGAGGGCGCCAAGTACGTCGTGCCGGATATCAAGGTCGCCATCTCCTATGCGGGAGACTTCGCGAATCCGGGCAAAGGCAAAGAGATGTCCCTGCTCCAGTACAAATCCGGCGTGGACGTCATCTTCAACGTCGCGGGCGGAACGGGGCTCGGCGTCTTCGATGCCGCCAAGGAGCAGAAGAAGTACGCGATCGGCGTCGACTCCGACCAATCGGCCATGATGCAAGGCACCGACGACGAGAAAGCGAGCCTCATCTTCACCTCCGCCATCAAGAAGATCGACTCCGTCATCCTGAACGCGGTGAAGCAAGCCAAAGAAGGCACGCTCGCGAAGGGCAAGCTGGAAGTCGCCGGTCTTCAGCAAGACGGCGTAGGCCTGGCCGAGAACGGCGTGTACGGCAGCGTCCTGCCGGAATCGATCCGTACCCGGATCGAAGACCTCAAGAAGAAGCTCGCCTTGGGCGAGATCAAGGTCAGCAACGCGATGGGGATGGATACGAGCAAGATCGAAGAGATTCGCCAGTCCGTCAAACCATAACTCGCTCGTCGAAGGGGATTCTGCCAGCGCGGGAATCCCCTTCGCTCTTCTGGACCGACTGATACGAAAGGAGCCATACGGTCATGGATCAATCTCCCCTGCTGGAGATGAGAAAAATATCAAAGGTCTATCCGAACGGCGTCGTCGCGAACGCGAACGTGAACTTCTCGCTCGACAAGGGCGAGATCCATGCGATCGTCGGCGAGAACGGCGCGGGCAAGTCCACGCTGATGAAGATGATCTTCGGCATGGAGGAGCCCAGCGAAGGCGAGATGGTGCTGGACGGCCGCAAGGTGCGGTTCCGCTCGCCCCAGGATGCCATCGACAACGGCATCGGCATGGTGCATCAGCACTTCATGCTCGTCCCCTCGCTCACCGTCGTCGACAATATGATCCTCGGCATGGAGCCGACCAAGGGCTTCAACATTCACTACAAAGAAGCGATCCGCATGACGCGGGAGCTGTCCGCCCGGTACAACCTCGCGATCGATCCGTTGGCAAAGGTGGAGGACCTCTCCGTCGGCATGAAGCAGAAGGTCGAGATCCTCAAGGTGCTGATCCGCGGCGCCCATATTCTCATCCTGGACGAGCCGACGGCCGTGCTGACGCCCCAGGAGACCGAAGAGCTGTTCCGGCAGCTCCTGGCGCTGAAGCGCGAAGGCCACACGATCGTCTTCATCTCCCACAAGCTGAAGGAAGTCAAAGTGATCTGCGACCGGATCACCATCATGCGCGGCGGCAGGACGGAAGGCGTGTTCGAGACGTCGGCGGTGTCCGAGCAGGAGATCTCCCGGCTGATGGTAGGCCGGAACGTCGTGCTGAAGTATGACAAAGGCGATCGCCCGCCCGGCCCCTCCGTCCTTCAGGTGCGGAATCTCTCGTATATCAATCCCGAACGGAAGCCGGTCCTGCAGGACATCGGATTCACGATCCGCGAAGGCGAGATCGTGGGCATCGCGGGCGTCGAGGGCAACGGGCAAGCCGAGCTGGTCAAGGCGCTGACCGGCAGCCTCTCCGGTGCCGAAGGCGAAGTCGCGGTCGGCGGAGAGACGATCCTGGGACGTACGATCAAGGAGATTCGGCAGCTGGGCGTCTCCTACATTCCCGAAGACCGGATGCGCCAAGGGGCGGCCAAGGACGCCAGCATCTCGGACAACCTCATCTCGATGTTCTACCGAATGAAGGAATGGAACAAGGGACTGCTGCTGAACCGCAAGAAAATCGCCGGTTTCTCCGAGGCGCAGATCGACCGGTACAAGATCCGCGCGAAAGGTCCGGAGCAGCCGATCGGCATGCTGTCCGGCGGAAATATGCAGAAGGTCGTCGTCGCCCGGGAGTGCGAAGCCGGTCCGAAGCTGCTGATCGCCGAGCAGCCCACCCGTGGCGTGGACGTGGGCGCGGCCCAGCTGATCCATCAACGGCTGCTGGAGATGCGGGCGGACGGCTGCGCCATCCTGCTTCTGTCCGCGGACCTGAACGAGATCCTGGAAGTGAGCGACAGCCTCCTCGTCATGTACAACGGGCAATTCGTCGCGTACTACCCCGACGTCAAGCAAGTGACGGAAGAGCGTCTAGGTTTCGCCATGCTCGGCATCGAGCGGCAGAGCGATGCGGAAGTCAGGAGGGCTATCCATGATTAAATCGGCACACTTCGAGAAGATCCGGACGCTGGCGGTTATCCTCATCGCCCTCCTCTTGACCTTCCTAATCATCGCGATCATCAGCGACGATCCGCTGCGGACGATCCTGATCTTCCTGGTCGAACCGGTCTCGTCGGTCTCCCATCTCGGCAATGTGGTGGAAATGGCGATCCCGCTGATGTTCACCGGGCTGTCCGTCGTCCTGCTGTTCCGGACGAACCTGTTCAACCTGGGCGCCGAAGGCCTGTTCTACTTCGCGGGCATCGTCGCTTCGACGATCGCCATCCACTGGACGCTGAGCGGCTGGCTGCACCCGATCGTCTCCATCCTGGCCGGGGCGCTCACCGGCGCGCTGCTGTCGGCCATCCCCGGCATTTTGAAGGCCAAATGGAACGTCAACGAGCTCGTCACGTCGCTGATGTTCAACAGCATCCTGTTCGGGGTCGGCCTGTACTTCCTGAACTACAAGCTGCGGGACCCCCAGGCGTTCAGCAATTCTTCGTACAAGCTGCAGCCGACGGCGCTGCTTCCGAATCTCATCCCGGGCACGCGCATCCACTTGGGCTTGATTCTCGCGCTGCTGTGCATCGTCGCCGTGCACTACTACATGTATCGAACCAAGTGGGGCTACGAGCTGCGCATGACAGGCTCGAACCGGTCCTTCGCCGAATACTCCGGCATCAACACGACGAAGGTCATCATCACGGTGCATCTCATCGCGGGCTTCCTGGCAGGCATGGGCGGATCCGTCGAGGTGCTCGGCATGTATACCCGGTTCCAGTGGACGTCCCTGCCCGGGTACGGGCTCGACGGGGCGCTGGTCGCGCTGCTCGCCAAGAACAATCCGCTGTCCGTCATCGGCGCCGCGCTGTTCCTGGCCTACATCCGCATCGGCGCCGACCAGATGGCCCGCATGTCCGACGTCCCGGCCGAGATGATCTCCATCGTCCAGGCCGTCATCATCCTGCTCATCTCCGCCGAGCAGTTCCTGAAGTTCTGGAAGACCCGGATGCTGCTGAAGGAGGCGGGAATCCGTGAGTAACTTCTTCGATATTCTGTTCTCGACGGACTTCGCCTTCTCCGTGCTGCGCGTCATGACGCCGATCCTGTTCGCGGCGCTCGGCGCTCTGATCTCGAACAAGGCCGGCATCGTCAACATCGGCCTTGAGGGGACGATGCTCGTCTCGGCTTTGACCGGCGTCATCGTGAGCGCCTATACGGGCAGCGCCTGGGTCGGCTTGTTGGCCGGGATTCTCGCGGGCGTCGCCATCGCCGCGCTGCTCGGATTTTTCACGCTGAAGTTCAAGACGCACATCATCCTGGGCGGGATCGCGGTCAACATGTTCGCCTCCGGCGGCACGGTGTTCATCCTGTACCTGGTCAGCGGAGACAAGGGCGCCTCGACGTCGCTGAAGAGCGCGACGCTCCCTTCCCTGCACATCCCGCTGCTGCAGGACATTCCCGTGCTGGGCCCGATCTTGTCGGGACACAACGTGCTCACGTACGTCTCGCTCGTCTCCGTCGCCGGCCTCTACTACCTGCTGGCGAAGACGCCGCTCGGCCTGCGCATCCGGTCCGTCGGGGAGAACCCCCAGGCCGCCCAATCGGTCGGCGTCCGGGTCAACCGCGTCCAGTTCGTCTCGCTGCTGATCAGCGGCTTCTTCGCGGCCCTCGGCGGCGCCTACATGTCGATGGGCTACCTGTCGCTCTTCACGCGGGACATGACCGCGGGGCGCGGCTGGATCGGGATCGCGGCGGAGGCCGTGGGACGCAGCACGACGATCGGCACCTTCCTGTCCTCCCTGCTCTTCGGGGCGGCGGACGCGCTCGCGAATGCGCTCCAGATCTTGAAGATCCCCGCCGAGCTCGTCGGCACGACCCCCTATGTCGTCACGGTGATCGGACTGGTCGTCTACGCGGTGGCCGAGACCAAGATGAAGAAACGGAAGATGACGAAGAAAGAATTGAAAAAGGCCAAGCAGGTTTGACGTCCGAGATGGCCCTAAGGCGCACGAACGCTAGCTGTTTATGCGCAAGCGGCGTCATTCTCGGATGTTGAGGTCAGAACCCGGCTGCGGTATGAATTTCTCAACATTAGACTTATAGCCGGATGTCCCAGCCCGGGCGTCCACGGAAAGGACTGGAACGATGAACCGTGTAATCATAGATACCGATATCGGCAGCGACATCGACGACGCGATGGCGATCGCCCTCGCCCTGCGTTCTCCCGAACTGAAGCTCGAAGGGGTCACGACCGTATACGGCGACGCCCGTCTCCGCGCGAGGATGGTCAGCAAGATGCTGATGCTCTCGGGCCGCACGGGAATCCCCGTATTGGCCGGCCTGGACGAGTCGCTGCTGCGCAACCGCCCCGTCTGGATGGCGGGCCACGAAGGCGACGGCCTGCTGGAGCCAGGTGAAGAGCTGACTTACGACAGCCGTCATGCCGTGGACTTCATCATCGATACCGTCATGCGCAACCCCGGCGAGATCACGCTGATCCCGATCGGGCCGCTCACCAATATCGCCGCATCCCTCATCCGCGAGCCGCAGGTGGCGCGCAACGTCAAAGAAATCGTGCTGATGGGCGGCGTGACCCGGCTCGGCGACAACGGGGCGGACATGCGAATCGTGGAGCATAACATCTCCTGCGATCCCGAAGCCGCCTCCGTCGTCTTCGGCAGCGGCGCGCCGATCGTCATGGTCGGACTCGACGTGACCTTGAAGGTCCAGATCACGGAACAGGAGCGGCAGCGGCTGATTCAGTCGAACGACCCTCTCAATCTGAAGCTCGCGGATATGATGGCGCGGTGGTTCGCCTTCGTGAAGGAAGACCACACGTTCATGCACGACCCGCTCACGGTCTCCCTACTCATCGACCGCAGCCTCGTGAAGACGCAGAAGATGAGCGTGCAGATTGAATACGATCATCGGCCGAAGACCGGACAGACGGTGGCGACGAAGGCCGACAACGCCAATGTAGAGGTGTGTCTCGACGTGGATGCGGAGCGGCTGGTCCGGCTGTTGATGGCCCGCTTGCTGCAGGAAGACGCCCGATGAAGCCGAATTCGGCTGTCGCGGCCGCCGCCGGGAGATGAAAGACGGCGCCTGGGACGGGATGCCGATGAAGCAAGAGCTGAAAGTTTCCTGCAAATCAACCCGCTGGCAGACTTCCTGCCCATCAACCCCTAAAGGAGCATGAGATGACCCTACCGAAGATCCTCATCGACGCCGACACCGGCATCGACGACGCGCTGGCCATCCTTTACGGCTTGAAGTGCGGCAAAGCCGATATCGTCGGCATCACGACCGTATTCGGCAACATCCCCGTCGAGCAGGCGACCGAGAATACGCTTCGAATCGTGAAGCTGGCCGGACGCGAGGGCAAGATCCCCGTCAGCCAGGGCGCTTCCCGCCCGCTTGCTCGCGAGCTCGCAGGGTTCTCCACGAACGTGCACGGCGAGAACGGCATTGGAGACGTAGAGCTGCCGCCGTCCGGACAACGGGCGATCGCGGAACCCGCCGAAGACTTCATCGTCCGAGCGGCTGAGGAGCGTCGGGACGAGCTGGTTATCGTGGCGCTGGGCAGACTGACCAATCTTGCGCACGCGCTGCGCAAGGACCCGAGCCTCCCGTCCAAGGTCAAGCACGTCTATATCATGGGAGGCGCGATTCGCGTCCCAGGGAACGTCACCCCCGTATCCGAAGCGAATATATGGGGAGATCCGGAAGCAGCGGACCTCGTCATCCAATCCGGGCTGCCGGTCACGCTGGTCGGCCTGGACGTCACGATGCGCACGCTGCTGCATCAATCCCATCTGGACGCGCTGGAGCGGACGTGCAGCCCGCACAACCGCGAAGCGGCCAGCTTCGTGAACCGCTCGATGCAGTACTACTTCGACTTCTACCGCCAATCCAACGCATTCCGCCAGTGCGCGCCTTTGCACGACCGCTCACAATGTTGGCCGCCGTGGAGCCGGGCATCGTGCGTAGCCAGACGATGCACCTGTCGGTCGAGTGCGAGGGCAAGAAGAGCGCCGGCATGACGATCGCGGACCTGCGCCGCATGCCTGCCGTCGGCGCCCCGATCCAAGTTTGCGTCGACGTGGACGCGGAGCTGGCGATCGACCTGCTGTTGGATGCTTTCTCCTGATTGCGTAAGGAGATTCGGATGCGAGGCCAAGCGGCCGCATTCGAATCTCTTTTCATTTGCGTCCGATTGATAGCCTCAGCCCGCTGTAACGATAAAAAAATATCGCTACAGACCCGAACATGGCGCCTCAGCCCGCTGCAACGATAAAAAGTATCGTTACAGCGCCGATCACGGCGCCTCAGCCCGCTGCAACGATAAAATGTATCGTTACAGACCCCAACACGGCGCCTCAGCCCGCTGTAACGATAAAAAGTATCGCTACAGCGCCGATCACGGCGCCTCAGCCCGCTGCAACGATAAAATGTATCGTTACAGACCCCAACACGGCGCCTCAGCCCGCTGTAACGATAAAAAGTATCGCTACAGACCCCAACACGGCACCTCAGCCCGCTGCAACGATAAAAAGTATCGTTACAGCGCCGATCACGGCGCCTCAGCCCGCTGCAACGATAAAATGTATCGTTACAGCGCCGGACCAGGCCTCCCGCTCCGCATGACGGTCAGCAAACGCAGCCGAATGTATGCGCTATCTTGACAGCGGACCCCCGAACCAACAAGATAAGCGTATACGAACATGGAATCGGAACTCGCGAGGTGAACGCGTGGATAGCTGCACGGCATTGATCCGCAAGCAACAAGCCTTCTTCGAGACCGGCCAGACCAAGCCGCTCGCCTACCGGCAGGAGGCGCTCCGCCAGCTGGGGAACGCCATTCGCAAGCATGAGCGCGGGATCCTGCAGGCGCTGCGGCAGGATCTGAACAAATCCGAATTCGAGGCTTACGCCTCCGAAGTCGGCATCGTGCTGAAGGAGATCCGCTTCGTCATGAAGCATCTACGTTCCTGGGCCCGCCCCCGGAAGGTCAAGACGCCCCTCACGCACATCGGCTCGCGCAGCTCGATCTATCCGGAGCCTTACGGCGTCGTCCTCATCATCGCCCCCTGGAACTTCCCGTTCCAGCTCGCGATCGCGCCGCTCATCGGGGCGATCGCCGCCGGCAACTGCGCCGTCGTGAAGCCGTCCGAGCTCACGCCCCGCACCTCCGAGGTGCTGGCTCTGCTCATTCGGGAGACATTCGGAGCGGAATATATCGCCGTCGTCCAAGGCGACGCCGAGACGAGCCAGGCGCTGCTGGCCGAACCGGTGGACTACATCTTCTTCACGGGCGGAACCGCGGTCGGGAAGGTCGTCATGGAGGCCGCCGCCAAGCGGCTGACCCCGGTCACGCTGGAGCTCGGGGGCAAAAGCCCCTGCATCGTGCACGAAGACGCGAATCTGAAGCTGGCCGCCAAGCGGATCGCCTGGGGCAAGTTCATGAATGCCGGCCAGACGTGCGTCGCGCCGGATTACGTATATGTGCATCAATCCGTGAAGACCGCGTTTCTCGATCACCTGAAGCGCGCCATCGACGAGCTGTACGGCGCGAACCCGCTCGCGAACGCGTCCTACACGCGCATCGTGAGCGACAAGCATTTCCGCCGGCTGCAGGCCTTCCTGGCGGACGGCGTCGCCGCCGCGGGCGGGCAGAGCGACCCGAACGCGCTGCTGATCGAGCCGACGGTGCTGACCGAGGTCTCCCCCGACGCCCCCGTCATGCAGGACGAGATCTTCGGTCCGATCCTGCCCGTGTTGGCGTACCAAGATATCGGGCAGGTCATCGAAGCCATCAATCGCCGGCCCAAGCCGCTCGCGCTGTATATTTTCTCGGAGAGCAAGCCGATTCAGCGGCAGGTGCTGAACGACGCCTCCTTCGGAGGCGGCTGCGTGAACGATACCGTCTATCACTTTACCTCGCCCTACCTGCCTTTCGGCGGGGTTGGCGGCAGCGGGATGGGCGCCTATCACGGCCGGAGCAGCTTCGAACTGTTCTCGCACCGCAAGGGCGTGCTCAAGCAGACGACCTTGTTCGATATTCCCTTTCGGTATCCGAACGCGAAGCATGCGCTGAGATGGATCAAACGGTTCCTGAAGTAGCTTCTATCTCCCGACAAAGGAGCAATCCCTGTGAAAAAGTACGGGTTGCCGCTGCTGATTCTGTTGATGAGCGCGTTGTACATTTTCGTGATCCCGTCGGATCCGCACGCGGTCAAGCTGCTGTTCAAGCTGATCCCGATGTGGCTCGTCATCGCGTACGCCTACCTGCATTTCCCGACCCCTCGGAGGGGTTGCCATTGGATGCTATTGATCGGCTTGTTCTTCTGCATGCTGGGAGACGGTCTGCTGGGGTGGTTCATCGTCGGGTTGTCCGCCTTCCTCATCGGACACCTGTTCTATATGGCGAGCTTCTTCCGCCAATGGCGATCCTCGCGGATTCGGTCCGCTGCGATCGTCCCGATCGGCCTCTATGCCGTATTCATGGGCTGGGAGCTCGTCCACGCGCTCGTCCGAGACGGCAAGGACGGCCTGATCATCCCCGTGATTCTCTACATCGCCGTGATCTCTCTCATGGTCTGGTCCGCCATCATGACCGGCAAAGCTTGGGCGATCGTCGGCAGCCTCCTGTTCATGATCTCCGACTCCATCCTCTCCTGGAATCTCTTCGTCTCCGACGTGGCGCACGCCAACGTCCTCATCATGACCACTTATTACGCCGCGCAATTCTGCATCGCCTACAGCATTCGGACGGTCGCGGCCCCTGCGCGTACCTACCCCGCCGATCTCCCCCACGCCCGTTGAACGCCAGCTTAGGGTAGGCTCACGCCTCCAGGCTTAACGTCTCGATAAGGAGATCGCCATCCTCGATTTTCATCGCGCTATTTTCCCGATGGCAGTCCCAGCCTTGCGCTATCGCATAACGCACGAGACTTGCGAGCGTTTTGGGCTTGTGCAGGTTGATCCGCCAATTCCCCTTCCAGGTGAACAGCACCTCGCAACAAGCGGTTTTGGAAGCATAGATCCTCAAGCTAACCCGCTCATGATGCGGGATCTCGTCGATGACGCAATGATAGGGATGACCGTCGACCACAATCCTTTTTTCTTCCTTCCCGAATGGCTTCACGGGGGTCTCCTTTCCACGCCTGCGGCGCATCGGAAGCGATCTTAGCTCCATTATAAGCCGCTATCCCGTGACGCCATCAACCTTTTCTCGCGAAAAGCCTTGACTCTCACGCATACTGGAGACTTTATACTGGTAGCAGAGAGGAGGGACCGTATGTTCACCATCGGACAGCTGTCCAAAAGGACCCATATATCGATTCGAACGCTGCGATACTATGACGAGCTCGGGCTGCTCAAGCCTGCCAAGGTAGCCGAATCGGGCTATCGCTATTATTCGAATGAGGAATTGCGATTGCTGCAGCATATTACCGCTCTGAAGGAATTAGGCTTTACGCTTGCTTCCATCAAGGAGCTGCTGTTGACAACGGGGAAGGGCGCCCAGGAGTCCCGTTGGAAGTCGTTTCTCGACTTCGAGCTCGCCGCGATCGCGGAAGAGAGGACCCGCCTCGACGAGATGGAGAAGTTGCTGCAGACGGCGCGGCATGCGCTAGAGATGAAGGGCGAGATCGAAGCGGAGGACATCTTTCTGTTCATCCGGGCGCTGCAGACGCCGCCGAACGTGCGAGAGTCGTTCTTCGCCCGGCATTTTACGGAACGCGAGATTCGCATCCTGAAGAACCTGCCGGATCTGAGCTCGGAGGATCCCCGCGCCATGAAGTGGGCGAAGCTAATCCGCGCGGCCATGGAGCATCTACACGAACCCCCGTCCTCGGACGTCTCCCAAGATCTCGCCCGGCAGTTTGTAGAGATCTCTATGGATTGGTTCGAACAAGACGAGCAGTTGATCGAGAAATACTGGACGATGATTCGCCCCGAGGCGAACGAGGAGACCAAAGTCTATGGATTGGATGCCGACGTGATGGGCTACATCGACCGCATCGTCGATGCTTACTTGCAACAGGATCAGGAGGGGACGCCCCATGGCGAAGCAGATAGAACGGCCCATTCCTGAATCCCGTGCCTGGAGCTATGTCGTGATGGGCGGGCTGCTGGAGATCGTATGGGCCAGCGGATTCAAATACGCGTACGTTCCGAGTATCGTCATCTTGGTCGCGCTGCTGACCAGCTTCGACCTCCTGATCCGCGCGACCAAAGCGCTGCCGGTCGGCACGGTATACGCCGTCTTCGCCGGGATGGGCACGCTCGGAACCACGTTGGTGGAGATCGTGTCCAGCGGGGGCGTGAGCGCGATACGCATCGCGTTCATCCTGCTGCTGCTGGCTTGCATTATCGGCTTGAAACTGTCGGGTAAAGGAAGTGAGACCGCATGAATTGGCTCCTGCTCGTCGCCGCGGGGCTGCTTGAGATCATCGGGGTCATCGGCATCAAGCGGGTGGCGGAGAAGAACAATTGGACCAACAACCTCATCCTGATCGTCGGATTCCTCCTGAGCTTCCAGCTGCTGATCCGGGCGATGGAGACGATCCAACTAGCGACGGCTTACGCGGTGTGGACCGGCATCGGCACCGTCGGCGCCGCCATCGTCGGGATGATCTTCTTCAAGGAACCGAAGAGCTGGGCGCGCATCGGCTGCATGCTCGGCGTCATTCTCTCCGTCGTCGGCTTGAAGATCGCCGGTTGAGCCGAGAGAGGAACCAGGCCGCGAGGGCTTCGCCGCAGATCCTAACAATAAGGGCTGCCCGGTTTCGATGTCGGCGTAGCCCTTATTCTAACTCTGAGGCAGCAGCGGCGTCGGCGCGGTCAGCCGCCCCCGCAGGATCGCCGACAGATCCTCGGGAGCGATCGGACGGCTGAAGTAGTAGCCCTGCGCCTCGTTGCAATGGCGCTGGGTGAGGAAGTGAAGCTGCTCCTGCGTCTCGACGCCCTCCGCGATGACCTTGAGCTCCAGATTGTGCGCCATGTTGATGATCGTCTGAACGAGCGCCGCATCCTTGGCGTCGGCCAGTATATTTCTCGTGAAGGATTGGTCGATCTTCAAGGTGTCGATAGGGAACAGCTTCAGATAGCTTAGGGATGAATAGCCCGTCCCAAAGTCGTCGATGGACAAGCTGGTGCCCATCTCCTTCAGCTTCTGCATGGTGCCGATCGCGTACTTAGAGTCCTGGATAATGCTCTCCGTCAGCTCCAGCTCCAGATACTGCGGCTCCAGCCCTGTGTCATGCAGCACTCGGCTGACCGCCTCCAGCAGATTGCTCTGCTGGAATTGCCGCGACGAGATATTGACGGCCACGCGCATCGGGGGTAGTCCCTCGTCCTGCCACGATTTCGCTTGCCTGCATGCCTCGTAGAGCACCCACTCGCCGATCGGGATGATTAATCCCGTCTCTTCGGCCAAGGGGATGAATTCGGCCGGAGACACGTTGCCGAGCTCCGGGTGGTGCCAGCGGAGCAGCGCTTCTACGCCCGTGATCTTGCCGGTGCCGACGTCCATCTGCGGCTGGTAGTGGACTTTGAATTCCCGGCGCTCCAAGCCTTTACGCAATCCGATCTCAAGCTTCATCTTCTTCGTGACGGCTTCGTTCATATCCGGCGTGTAGAACTGGAAGTTGTTCTTTCCTTGCTCTTTGACGCGGTACATCGCCGTATCCGCATTCTTGATCAGCGTCTCGATGTCTCTGCCGTCGGACGGATACAGGCTGATCCCGATCGAGGGCGTCACGAACATCTCGGCATCGTTCAGCACGAACGGCTGCGCGAACAGCTGCAGGAGACGCTGCGCCTTTCTCGTCACTTCGTCGGCCGTGGTGTTCGGCAGCAGAACCAGGAACTCGTCGCCGCCCTGGCGCGAGACGGTGTCCCCTTTGCTCGTGCAGGACTGGATGCGGCTGGCGGCCTCAATCAGCAGAAGGTCGCCCATGGCGTGTCCGAGCGTGTCGTTGATGTATTTGAACCGATCGAGATCGATAAACATGATGCCGATCGTCATCTTGTTCTTGCTCGCCTGATCCAGCGCCTGCGCCAGGCGATCGTTCAGCAGATGCCGGTTCGGGAGATCCGTCAGCGGGTCCCGATAGACCATCCGGTTCATCTTCTCCTCGGCCTTCTTACGTTCGGTAATATCCCGGATAATGCTGCTGTAGAAGCTGCTGCCTTCTTCCTGCCAGGTCGCCATCGAGAGCTCGAGCGGGAACTCCGTCCCGTCCTTGCGCAGCCCGTGCATTTCGACCGTCTTGCCGATAATATAGGGGTCTCCCGTGTCCTTGTAGCGCGCCATCCCGAGCCGGTGCGCCTCTTTGTATCGATCGGGAATGATGACCTCGAGCCGCCGGTTCAGCACTTCTTGCTCCGCGTAGCCGAAAATGTGCTGGGCGCTTTGGTTCCAGGAGATAATGACGCCCCTGTAGTCGGACAAAATAATCGCATCGTTCGCGGATTCGATAACCGAACGGAACTTGCGCTCCGAAGCCGCCGTCCGCGATTCGAACCGGTCGTCTACGATTGCGCTGATAAGCACGAGCACGAGCAGAATGAACATGGCGATGCCGATGGAATAGGCGAGAAGGGTGCTGTCGATCGCGGAGGATGACGCGCCCATGGCTTGATGGTCGTGCTCGAACGTAGCCGCGGACATGCCCGTATAGTGCATGCCGGAGATGGCGATCGCCATGATGAGGGCGCCGAAGGCTTTTCTCCGCCAGCCCCCGAAGGAGCCCGCATGGCGCCGCGCATCGCGCAGCAAGAGCAGCGCCGCATAAGACGTCGCAAGCGCGATCGCGGCGGAGAGCGCCCATAGGAACGGATTGTAGCGGATGGCGGCTTCCATGACCATCGCTGCCATTCCGATATAGTGCATGGATACGATCCCCGCCCCGATGAACAGCGCGCTAACGATGTAATGAGAGGTGCGCGCTTCGGGCCGGTTGACGATATGCAGCGCCAGACCCGAGGCCAGAATCGCCGGCAGGATCGACAAGAGGACCGTCGCGAGATTGTACGAGACGGGTACGGCGGACAGGTGGAACGCAAGCATCGCGATGAAGTGCATCGCCCAGATGCCCATCCCCATGGCAAATGCGCCGCCGCACAGCCAGATGTAGCGCGCGGGGGCTTTGGCTTTGTGAATGCGGACGCCGAGATCCAAGGCGGCGTAGGAAGCCAGAATCGCGATCAGGAATGAGAGAAGAACGAGGGGGACGTTGTAAGTGCTGGACAGCACGGGCATTGAGGACATTTTCTCCTTTGTATGTGAACATCTCGCGGTCGATCGGCGTATATGCGCACGGTCATTTGCGTATATTTGACAAGATTCGGCGAATTTCTGTTTATAATTTAACATAATAAGGGACATGCGGGTAGAAAATAATTCCGGCCGCAAGGAACGGATGCGGCACCTATTCGGCTATGACGAACAGGAGCCAGCCGACATGATAGAGCGCGATCAAGCCGTACAGGATGGTCGCGATCACCCCCGCCTTCTGAATGTACGAGCGCCCTTCCACATGCCGATGCAACGCGAGCAGGATCAACGGCAAGAGGAGCTTGTAGCCGTAGAAGAGCGCTACGTTCGTCTCGTACAAGGCTCGAGCCAGGGGATTCGCTTCCTGAACGACCTGCAGGCGAAGGCCCGTATCCGTCGCGAAGGCATCGAAGAAGGAGAGCCATACCAACCACTGCCACTTCCTTATGCCGCTTAGCGCCGTCCGCATGAACACGCACAATCACCTCCAATATATGATACATATTGTATCATATTGGGAGACGAATGGGTTTAGCTTTCACGCGGAGCTTGGGGCAGGCAAGTTCGCCTTCCCTCCTTCTATCCAAAATCGATCTCCTATTCTACGATCATCGAACGCGGTGTTCCTTGGTATTCCTTAGTGTTACTTTTTATAGCAAGACCACGATTCTCGTGCTTACGTTCAGCGCCGCCAGCTTGGCGATGCTCATCGCCCTCTACTGCCTTCGACAGGTTCCTCCGCGCCGCCCTCTCCAAATCTGACAACGCCGTGCTACGTTCAGTTGCCGTAGCGGATACCCACCAATCGGGAATGTTGGTGACGAATCGGCAAAACCGGCGGATCTCGTTCGACAGCCACCGCGGAATGGATCTCGTACAATCGGGATTAGAAATCCATTTTGAGGGAGAGTCGATGCTTATGGCCAGATGGGGGAGCCGGCTGTCGTTCCTTCTCGCATGCAGCGTACTGACGTTTACCCTGACCGGATTTGCCCCGCCGCAGAAAGCTTACGAAGAAGCGGGCCGCTCCTGGGCTTCGTCTACGTTAAAAGATTGGCTGGACAAAGGTTGGCTGCAAGGTTACGCTGACGGGACCCTCCTGCCGGATCGGATCGTCTCGCGGGCGGAGTTCCTGACGTTGGTGAACCGTGCTTTCGAACTCACGGATGCCGCCGGCGTCTCCGTCGGGAATCTCGCGGCGGGTCGCTGGTATGAAGCGGAGATCGCCAAGGCGCTAAAAGCGGGCTACGTCAGCGGCATCGACGCAGGACCGGCGTGGCCCGGACAGCCGGTAACCCGTCAGGAAGCCGCGCTCCTGCTTGCGACGCTGCTGAATTTGGACGTCGGGATGGCGAAAGCTTCTTCCTTCGCGGACGCGAGCGAGATCGCCGTGGAGAGCTCGGGGGCTGTCGCGCTGTTGGTGGATAAGGGGATCTTGCAAGGCTACGCTGACGGAACGTTCCGGCCTACGGCCCCGGTCACCCGCGCGAGCGCCGTGGTCATGATCGATGCCGCGCGGAAGGCGGGGCGCGTCGGCGGAGAGCCAACGCCCGCACCTACGGGAGGCTTAGCTACGCCTACGCCTGCCCCAACAGCTGCGCCGCCAGTATCCACACCTACACCTACGCCTATAGCTACGTCCACGCCGACAGTTACGCCCGCACCTACAGATACGCCTGCGCCTACAGTTACGCCCACACCTACAGAATCGCCTGCGCCTACAGTTACGCCCACACCTACAGAATCGCCTGCGCCTACGCCATCTCCTACGCCAGCCCCGACACCGGATGTAGACGCGCCCATCGTGCTGCCGGAAGCGATCGGACCCTTGAGGGTAGGCGTAGCCTTCGTCAGCTCGCTCGAGAAATTGTCCGGCGGATTCGGCACGATTAACTACGCGCTCACGGCGGGCGGGCTGCCGCCAGGCACCGCGTTCACCTCGGCCGGCGGCTTCAGCGGCACTCCGACGACGGAGGGGAGCTATACCTTCACCGTAAAGGCGACCGATTCGATCGGTCATACCGCTACCCAGGTTTATACGGTCACGGTGAATCCCCCCGCCCCCATCGTGCTGCCGGCGGCGATCGGCCCGTTGAAGGTGGGCGAAGCATTCCACGGCTCGCTCGAGAAGCTGTCCGGCGGTTACGGCACCATGACCTATACGCTCACGGCGGGCAGTCTGCCGCCTGGCATCGCGCTCACCTCGACCGGACTCTTCAGCGGCACCCCGACGACGGAAGGGAGCTATACCTTCACCGTGAAGGCGACCGATTCGCTCGGCTATGCCGCAACGCAGAGCTATACGGTTACGGTCAATCCTCCCGCCCCCATCGTGCTGCCGGCGACATTCGGCCCCCTGAAGGCAGGCGAAGCATTCAACGGCTCGCTGCAGAAACTGTCCGGCGGTTACGGCACGATGACCTATACGCTCGTGGCGGGCGCGCTGCCGCCGGGAACCGCGTTCTCTTCGACCGGACTCTTCAGCGGCGCCCCGACGACGGAGGGGAGCTACACCTTTACCATCAAAGCGACGGATACGCTTGGCTATTCCGCTACCCAGATCTATACGATCGTGGTGGACCCTCCCGCCCCCATCGTGCTGCCGGCGGCAATCGGTCCCCTGAAGGTAGGCGAAGCCTTCGTCGGCTCGCTGCAAAAACTGTCCGGCGGTTACGGCACGATGACCTATACGTTCGTCGCGGGCGCGCTGCCGCCGGGAACCGCGTTCTCTTCGACCGGACTCTTCAGCGGCAGTCCGACGACGGAGGGGAGCTACACTTTCACTATCAAAGCGACGGATTCGCTTGGCTATTCCGCTACCCAGATCTATACGATCGTGGTGGACCCTCCCGCCCCCATCGTGCTTCCGGCGGCAATCGGTCCCCTGAAGGTAGGCGAAGCCTTCGTCGGCTCGCTGCAGAAACTGTCCGGCGGTTACGGCACGATGACCTATACGTTCGTCGCGGGCGCGCTGCCGCCGGGAACCGCGTTCTCTTCGACCGGACTTTTCAGCGGCAGTCCGACGACGGAGGGGAGCTACACTTTCACCGTGAAGGCAACCGACTCGCTCGGCTATGCCGCGACGCAGACCTACACGGTGACGGTAACGGCGCCCTAACCGCCTTTCTCCATCCCGGGAATCGCCCGTGAACACTGAAAAGCGCCCCCTCCATTCGTACCGGCAGCCAACGGCTGACCGATTCGTCTGGTCGGGGCGCTTTTGGGTTTTTTTCAGTACTTCAAATAATTTGCTCGCCAGCGACGAGGTCAATGTGACGTATCCAGTACGTCACATCACGCGCGTTCGCCGCTGCGATGCCAATGTGACGTATCCAGTACGTCACATCACGCGCGTTCGCCGCTGCGAGGCCAATGTGACGTACCCAGTACGTCACATCACGCGCGTTCGCCGCTGCGAGGCCAATGTGACGTACCCAGTACGTCACATCACGCATCTTCGACGCAGCGACGCCAATGTGACGTATCCAGTACGCCACATCACGCGCGTTCGCCGCTGCGACGTCAAAGGGGCTGTCTCTCAGGTCAATTGCATGACCTTCTGAGACAGCCCCCGCCAGCCGTCGCTTTAGTTGTTCGACGCCTGGATCGTGGCGGTCACTCTCGCTTCGCCGTTCGAAGTGGCGGCATCGGTCCAGGTCACGGTCTGGCCCGGCGCCGGAGAGGCGTTCAGCGTCCCCATGCCGTCGTCGCCGCTAGTGCCGTCCGAGTCGTAGATCTCGATCGCGATCGGGCTGCCTGCCGGAACGTTGACATAGCGATCGTTGTAAGATGAGCTGTATTGTCCCGGGAAGGTGGCGTCCATCGTCCCCCAGGCCACGGCGTAGGGGGTCCCGATCGGCGCGTCGTTCTTCTTCCACAGCCGGTCGTCGGATACGCCGCTGCCGTTCGCGCGGATCTTGACGTAGAGGTCGCTCTTGCCGCCGAAGGGATCCCGGTTGGCCAGGCTGGTCACGCTGCTGACCTGGATCCGATGAGAGTAGTAGGGATGGTTCACGTAGACGTGGGAAAAGGTGCCGAGCCCGTTCAGGTGCGTATCTACCATGTGGGCCGGGTCGCTAAGGAAGTCTCCCGCGAAGGTCGGGCCGTCGTCGGCGTCGTCCCATACCCAAGGCATGGCCGCGGAGTCAGGCTGATAGTTGTCGCCGTCGAGCTTGCCCCAGCTGCCGAACGTATGCCCGTCCCCGATGTCGTAGCGGCGGCTCCAGAAGTCGTCGAAGGACAATAGATCGTAGCTGTAGCGATGGGTGTAGCTGCCGGAGCCGTCGGTGACGACGTCCGCCTTGCCGCCGTAATAGTAGACGATGCCGTCGCCGCCCGGCGCGCCGGAGCCGTCATACGCATAGTTGCCATGGCCGCCGAACGGGCTCTGTCCGTTGGACTGGATGAACACCTTGGCGTGGGAGCCGTTGAACAGCACGCCTCCGTCCACGTTATCGGAGCCGTTCGTGAGCGGCAGATTGCTGTATTGGTACATCTGATTGTGGGCGACCGTCTCCATCAGTTGGAACGAACCGTAGGCGCTGCCGTCCTTGCGAATGACCAGCAGCACGCCTTCCAGATCGTTCTCGTGGCGGTCCAAAGTCAGCGGGCCGTCGTCCCGGGCATGGTAATCATAGTAGCCGATAAAGTAATGGGTCTCCGTCTCGACCAGCGAATAGTAGATATACGACTTCAGCGGATGCGCGTCGATGTTCTCCCAGTTGTTGTTGCCTACCCAATCCCCGTCATAGTTGAAGTTCGTGACGTAGTCGGCGCGGTAGCCGTAGGTATCGTTCAGATCCTGGTAGAACTCCGGCGCCCAGTAAGCCGCGATCTCCTTGCTCGTAGCCGCATGCGCCTCGGCGGGAGCGATCGAACCGATCCAAGCCAACAGCAGCGTAGCCGCCAACCCATAGCCCATCCACTTGCGAAGCCGTCTCATCAAACATCCCTCCAGTTCGGATTATGCTGTCAGACATCAAGATGTCAGACAGCATATTTATCGTAAAGAACATTTGTATGAGCCGTATCAGCGGGCCGTTAAGCTTCTGTAAATAGTAGCGACAGCAAATCGCCGTGCAGATACGCATTGGAAGCGACCAGCGTCTTGTCGCTCATGGAGAACGGCTCTCCCTCGGCGTTCGTCACGGCTCCGCCCGCCTCCCGGACGATGAGCAGTCCGGCGGCGACGTCCCACGGGTAGAGACCGTCGTGCCAGAAGCCGCTCAGCCGGCCGCAGGCGATCATGCACAGATCCAGGCTGGCCGCGCCTAAGATGCGGACGCTGCGGGAGATGCCGGCGACGCGGCTCACCTGCGCGGCGGCCACGGAGTCCTGCCGCCAGTCCGAAGCCTGGAAGCCGGTCGCGAGCAGCGCGCGGCCGATGTCCGTCTCCGCGCCGGCCCGGATGCGTTTACCGTTGAGGAAGGCTCCGTCTCCGCGGGAGGCGTGATAGAGCTCCCGGGTCGCCGGGTTGAATACGACGCCGTGCAGGAGGCTCCCGTCCTGTACGATGCCGATGGAGACGGCGAAGTGGGGAATCCCGTGCACGAAGTTGATCGTCCCGTCGATCGGATCGATAATCCATCCGAAGCCGGGAACCGGAAGCTCCATGAAGCCGAAGGCATCCCGGGCGCCGTCCGTCTCTTCGGACAGGATCCAGTGGTCCGGATAGTCGCGCCCGATTGCCGCGCGAATGAACTGCTCGCTGTGCAAGTCGACATCCGTGACCAGGTCGGCGCGATTGACCTTGTCGCCGACGCGGTAAGGCGCGCTCATGCGCTGCAGAATCTGTTCCCCCGCTTCCTTCGCATAGCGGATGGCGGATGCCAGCAGGGGATTCTCGTAGATCTGGTCTTCGTTCATGGCGACTCCTTTGGATTAGTTAGGTTGGGATTTCAATAGCCAGTAGATGCCTGCCGCGATGACCAGCACGCTGCCCAGCTTCTGCAGGGTGAAGGGAGATCGGGGCAAGCCCATGAGCCCCCAATGGTCCATCGCGGCGGAGGCGGCGATCTGGCCAGCGACGGCGGTGACGAAGACGGGCAGCGCGCCCGCCGTCCCCGTCGCCTTGGAGACGCCGAACATGATGCCGACGCCGAGCAAGCCGGAGACGATCATCCCCGGATGGAACCAGGCCGTCAGCTGCTGCGGCGATCCGGAGATTCGCAGCAGCAGCGACGCCGCCAGGATCTGGATGAGGGAGACGCCGATGATCATGACGTACTGCCCTTGACCCCGGCCGATGGACGCGTTGATCGCGCCTTGCGCAACGGACAGCAAGCCCGTCAAGAAAGCGATGAGCAAGCTGAAGCCGTACCCGTTCATGATTCCATTCCTCCGATGCCGATGGGAAATGACGCTTAAGGTGCTGATACCGATTCTGGTGCTGACTCTGGTTCTAATTCTGGTTCTAATTCCGGTTCTGTTTCTGTTCCTGTTTCTGGTTCTAATTCTGGTTCTAATTCTGGTTCTAATTCTGGTTCTAATTCCGGTTCTGTTTCTGTTTCTGTTTCTGGTTCTAATTCTGGTTCTAATTCTGGTTCTAGTTCTGGTTCTGGTCCGGTTCTGGTCCAGTTCTGGTCCGGTTCTAGTCCGGTTCTAGTCCGGTTCTAGTCCGATTCTAGTCCGGTTCTAGTCCGGTTCTGGTCCGGTTCTGGTCCGATTCTGGTCTGATTCTGGTCTGGTACCGATACCGATACCGAAGCCGATTCGCTCCCGCTTCAGCCTCAGCCGCCGATCCAGACTTCGATCGGTCCGTCCGCCAAGCGGACGCTATCTCCCGGCGCGCAGCTGCCGGTCAGGTGCAGGACCGCGTCCGATGAAGCTTGAATCCGGTCCCAATTCTCCCTCAGAGGCAAGGAGCGATCGAGACAAATCGGGATGACGCCATGTTCGGGCGCGATCGCGGACAGGATTCCCGCCTGAAAGGCGTCCTCCAAGCCATGATGGGGCACCTTCCATACCTTGCTCCGCAGGTCTGCGCGCCGCAGGAGCCGCTCCCATCCCGCTATCACTTGATCGCCGCCGAACAAGACGCCCCC
The DNA here is from genome assembly GCF_014212125.1 of Cohnella nanjingensis. GTDB lineage: Bacteria > Bacillota > Bacilli > Paenibacillales > Paenibacillaceae > Cohnella > Cohnella nanjingensis. The sequence continues at coordinate 208,827 of NZ_JACJVP010000024.1, read as the reverse complement.
GGCGGGATCCGCCGCGGACGCCAGGCGATAGACGGAGCTGTCGTCGTTCGACAAGCTGAAGAAAGCCTCCAAGGCCGCAAGCCGCGACTCGAAGGACTGCCCGTCTTCGCGGACCGCCTCCCGCAGCGCGTCGAGACCGGGCTGCGGATCGCCCGCCCAGGGATACAAGTGCGCGAGCGCGCAGTCCTCCTCTTCCCAGAGGACCGCATGGCCGGCCGAGCCGTAGGCGGAGCGCCAGCGAATGTCCGTCCCCTGCTCCCTCAGCAGACGGACGAGCTCTTCGTACGCGGCCAGCATGCGGAGCACCCGCGCCGCGCCGGCAGTCAGCCCGTCCGCCGCATCCGGCAACGCGAACGGCAGCGGAGGCAGCTCGTAGGGAAGGACCGCCCTAGCCACCTGGCGCCTGCGGGCAACGTCGAGCAACCCGTTCAAGTGATCCTCGTGGATGTGCGTCAGGATCATCCAATCCAGACGGCTCACGCCCTCTCGGTCCATCCAGGACAGCGGATGGTCGCGGTCCGGCCCGGCGATCCCGTCTCCTCCGTCGATGAGCGTCACCGCTCCCGAAGGCAGCCGGATGAGATGGGCGTCTCCCCAGCCGACGTTGAGGAATCGGACTTGCGCAGGCCGCCTCATCCTCCCCCCTCCCCCGGCAGCACGTGAATCTTGCCGGGATCGAGCCGCAGACGGACGGCTCCCCGGAGGAATCCTCTGACGCTCGGGTCGGCATCGTCCACGATGCACGCCAGCGGTCCGCAGCGGACGCGATAGCGGATCAGCCGCCCCAGGAAGGTGCTGTTCACGATCTCGCCGCTCCAGCTGTTCGCGGCGTCGACGCCGCCGTCGGCCTCCTCGGCGGAGATGGAGATGCACTCCGGCCGGACGACCAGCGTCACCCGGTCGCCCGGGCGGAAGGCACGTCCGCCCGCGTCGACGCGCAGCAGCGAAGGCGCGCAGCGGACGACGACGTCCGTCCCTTCTACGCCCGCGACTTCGCCGGGAATGAAGTTGGCGGTCCCGACGAAGTCGGCGACGAACGCGTTGTCCGGCTTGAAGTACACCTCCCAAGGCGTGCCCGCCTGGCGGATGCGGCCCTTGTCGAAGACGGCGATCCGGTCCGAGAGGGACAACGCCTCGTCCTGATCGTGGGTCACGAAGATGGCGGTGATGCCGGCCCGCTGCTGCAGCTCTCGCAGCTCGCTGCGCACCTCCACCCGCATCTTGGCGTCGAGATTGCTAAGCGGCTCGTCCATCAGCAGCACGCGCTGCCCCATGACGAGCGCCCGCGCGAACGCAACGCGCTGCTGCTGTCCGCCGCTTAATTGCTTGGGCAGCCGGTTGTCGAGCCCCGTCAGGCCGAACATCTCCAGCATCTCGCCCATCTTCCGCCCGATCTGTTCCCGAGGCGTTTTTTGCAGCTTCAAGCCGTAAGCGATATTCTCATAGACGGTCATATGCGGAAACAGTGCATACTCTTGGAACACGAGCGGCGTCTGGCGCCGGAACGCCGGGACCCCGTTCACTTTGACTCCGTCGATCCGGATCTCGCCGCCGTCCGGTTCGTCGAAGCCCGCGATCAGCCGCATCAAGGTCGTCTTGCCGCAGCCGCTCGGGCCGAGCAGCGTCGTGAAGCTCCCTTGCGGGATGTCCAGCGTGATGCCCTGGAGGGCGGCGAAGGAGCCAAAGGTCTTGGAGACGTTGTCGATGGCAATGTGCGGCATGGCTGCGTTCATAAGGACCTCCGATCTTGGGTCGCCGGGATCAGCCGCGTCGCGGCAAGCACCGCGAAGGCGATGGAGATCAGCACGACGGTGAACGCGGACGCGCCCCCCCAGGCTCCGTTCTGAACGAGGCTCAGGATGGAGACCGTGCCGACGGACGTATGGGCGGAATAGATGAAGATAATGACGCTAAGACAAGTCACCGAACGGAGGAAGGATACGGCCAGCCCGGACAGGAACGGCCCCTTCAGCAGCGGCAGCAGGATGCTGCGGAACGTTCGGAAGCTGCCCGCGCCCAGATTGAGCGAGGCTTCCTCCAGCGATCGGCCGATCTGCTGGAAGCCGGCCAGACAGGCGCTGTAGCAGGTCGGCAGATTCCAGAACGTCAGAGCGAGAATCATGATCGCGGAGGTGCCCGTCAGCTCGAACGGCGCCCGGTTGAACGCCATCGCGAACCCGAGTCCGAGGAACACGCCGGGGACCGCGCCGGGCAGAATCGCCAGCAAGTCGAGCAGCCGGTTCACGCCGATACGCTTGCGCTCCGCGAGATAGGCGAGAATCATCGCGAGGACGGCCGCGGCCAGCGAGGAGAAGAGCGCATAGCGGATGCTGTTGTAGAGCTCCGTTCCTTTGGCCGAGACGTACTTCAGATTCCGCAGCGTGAAGCTCCAATCGTAGCCCCACGTCTTCGTGAACGCGCCGTAGAACAGCACCCCGTACACCGCCAGCACGAACAGCGCGACGAAGAGGCAGCAGGCGAACAAGCCCCATTTGACGTAAGAGGGAACCGGATAGGCCCGGAGACTCGACTCCTTGCCGGTTACGACCACGTAGGAGCGCCTCCCTACCCAGACCCGATTCGCCAGGAATAGCCCTAGGGCGGGCAGCAGCAGCGCGGTCGACAGCACCGAGGCCGAGGACAAGTCGAACCAGCCGGACATTTGCATATAAGCTTCGGTCGGAAGCAGGGTAAAGTTGCCCGCGATGATCATCGGATTGCCGAAGTCGGCCAAGACGTTCATCGCAGCGATCAAGGCTCCCCCGGCGATACCCGGCCGGCAGAGCGGCAGGAAGACGTGCCGGAACACTTGCCAGCGCGTGGCGCCGAGATTGTGAGCCGCATATTCCAGGTGGACGGCGGAGGTCTTCAGCACGCCGTAGATAACCGCATAGGCGTACGGGAAAAAGGTGACCGTCTGTACGAGCCACAGGCCGTGCCAGCCATAGATATCGAAGTTCGCTTGAAGCAGCTGCTTTGAGACGATGCCTTGCCTGCCGAACAATAGAATATAAGACAACGCCACGATGAACGGCGGCGAGACGATCGGCAGCAGCGTGACGAAGCGGAACAAGCCTTTGAGCGGAATATCGAGCCTGGTGATCGCATAAGCGAACAGAAAAGCGACGGCCGTGCAGGACAGCGTGGAGATCGCCGTCATGAACAAGCTGTTCAGCGCGGCCTGGAACCATCTTGCATTCGTGAACAGCTGAAGATAATCGGCCGGACGGGGAAAACTGACGACCTTGACGATCGGCCACAGCACGAAGAAACCGGTCGTGACAAGGACGGCCGCGATCACGACCGCCAGCGCGGGTTCATGCTTGAGCTTCTTGATGTCCATCCACGTTTTGCGGAGAGCGGATGAGATCACTTGCGGTCCACCTCTTCTCTGAACGTCTGTCTAGCAATGTGGGAACACTTCCTTCAGCGGGGAAGGAAGTGTTCCGTTCGTGGAAGGCAAATGGGCCGTCGGCGCCGTTCCCTGATCAGGCGGGCGTTGACGCGATTCGGCGTGCCGTTCCTTGCTCGCCGTTACTTGGTGCCGATCATATCGGTAAATTTCTTCACGACGTCCGCCTTCATCCCGGCCGCTTTGGCACGATCGTAATCGACGAGATTGACGTTCTCGATCGGCGTCATCCCTTCCGGCGGAGCGACGTCCTTGCGTACGGAGTACCGGTTGGACATCTTCGTATTCATTTCGCCGATCTCCTTGGTCAGCAGCCAGTCGACGAACTTCTTCGCGTTCTCCGCGTTCGCGCCGCCCTTGACGATGCCGACGCCGCCGATCTCATACGCGGTCTGCTGCGGCACGATCACCTTGATCGGATAGCCCTGCTTGGCCGACTTGACGATGTCGTGGGCCCAGGACATGCCGGCCACGAACTCGCCCGTGGCGGTCAGGTTGATGCCGTCGCCTGCCTTCGGCGTATAGTGATGGACGTTGGCGTTCAACTGCTTCAGATAGTCCCAGCCCTTGTCCTCGCCGAGGCGGAACAGTTGATCCGCTACGAAGATGTAGCCGCCGCCCGCGGTCGCGGGGTTGGAGGTAATGAACAGCCCTTTGTAGGCGGGATCGAGCAGATCGTCCCAGGTCGCAGGCTCCTTGACGCCTTTGGGCGCCAGCTCCTTGTCGAACCGTTCTTTGTTCAGCACGATGCCGAGCACGCCCATGTACCAGCCTTGCCAGAACCCGTTCGGATCGTTGAACTTCGCGTCAAGCTCGCCTGCGTTAGGCGACGTATACTTCTCCAGGATGCCCTGCTCGGCCAGCGGCTGGTAGAATTCCACCGATCCGCCCACGAGGATGTCCGCTTTCGGCGAATCCTTCTCCGCTTGGACGCGGGTGCTGGCTTCTCCTGCGCTGCCCAGGTTCAAGTATTCGATCTCGATGCCGGTGTCTTCCTTGAACTTCTGCTTCAGCTGGATGACGTCGTCCTCGTTCAAAGCGGAATACAAGACCAGCTTGTTCGATCCCGAGGCGCTTGAAGCTTCCGGGCTGGCCGACGCGCCGGATGACGCGCTCTCCGTGCCGCCGGCGGAAGGGCTGGCCGCCGAGCCGCCGCCGTCGTTGCTCTGGCCGCATGCGCCCAATACCGTCATGCTTGCCAGCAATGCCAATGCCAGTACGTTTCCTGTTCTCTTTCCCCATCTCCTGAACATGGATGATCCTCCTTATTCTCTCGCGAAGCTGTCTGACATCTATACTGTAGAAAACGAGTGTTAACGCCGCATCAATCGCGAGTAAAACTTTTATTAACGCGAAATGGCAAGTAAAACCGGCATTGCCTTCCTCCTGGGGAGGGCGACACGTTTTTATCGGAGGTCATACGGACAGGAGTAGGCGCGAGACTTATGAATGCTGTATGACCAAGTAAAAACGGCATTGCCGTCCTCCCGGAGGAGGGTGACACGTTTTTATCGGAGGTTATACAATGATGGATAGGCGTTAAACTTATACATGCTGTAGAACAAAAAAAACGGCCTGCAGCAGCCACTAGAATGAAAAAGTTGTAAAAGTACCACTTTTCTCGCCGCTTACGTCGTCCAAACAAGAATAAGTTGCAAAAGTACCACTTATTCAGCCCATTTTCGCTCGTTCGGTGATTTTGGCTCAAATAAGTTGTATGCTTGCAAGTTTTCTCCTTTTTTACGCCAAAACAGGCAAAAAAAGTTGTATGTTTGCAAGTTATTGTTTTCCCGACCCAAGTACGGCCGACGTGAAGCCGCTCCCACCAGTAAAAACGCGGCTTAAGCGTCCTCTCAGACGGCGATACGTTTTGATCGGAGGTCATACGTGATGGATCGACGTATCGCTTCATACATTCTGGTGTACGACCAAGTCAAAACGGCTTTGCCGTCTTCCGAAGAGGGCGACACGCGTTTATCGGAGGTTATACGGATAGGAATAGACGCACGGAGGAGGGCGGCACGTATGGAGCGGAGAAAAAAAAACCGCATCGCCGACGGGGGGCGATGCGGGTACGGATAAACTGAAGCAGACGATCAGCCGGGTGGCCGAAAGCGTCCGGGAGTGCCGGGCGGAGCCGTATGAACGACGGTCAGTCGCGTTTGACGAACAGCTTGAAGGCGCTGCTCTTGAGGTAGTCCAGCGAGTAGAACACGGGGCGGTCGTCCGCGTCGAAGTGCAGCTGCTTCAGCAGGAGCAGCTCGCCGCCGAGCACTTCGGCCGCTTTGCGGTCCCGCTCGCCTGTGCTGCCGACCGCGCAGATCTCGGTCATCGCGTAAGCGATGCGGATGCCCAGCGCGCTCCGGAGGAAGTCGAAGATGGCGCCTGAGAAACCGGCCTCGAAATGATCGGCGGCGATCTCCCGGGGGAAAATATTGTAGTAGAACGCTACCTTCTGATCGTCCGCGGTCCGGATGCGCTCCAGCACGACGACCGGATCGGCCGTGCCGAGCTTCTCCAGCCATTCGGGCTCCGCCTCGCGCGTGTAGATCTTCACGTCCGTCTCGCTCTCCTGGTAGCCTACGCTCTTGATCATCTCGCCGAGGCTGCGTAGCTTGTTCAAAGGATTGAGAATGGAAGAGGGCCGTTCGTTCACATAGGTGCCGACGCCGTTCTTGCTGATCAGCGTCCCTTCCCTTTGCAGCATCTTGAGGGATTCTCTCAGGGTGGGACGGCTGACCTCGAACGCCTTGGCCAGCTCGGGCTCGGAAGGCAGCTTCTCTCCCGGCTTGATCTCTCCCGCGTTGATTCTACGCTCGATCTCTTCCTTGATGTGAATGTACAGCAGCTTTTTTTCCATTCCGCCGATCCTCTCGGTTAGGGGATGTCGCCGAAGGCATGCCCTTTTTTCTCCAGACTACCAAAATTGCGCCCCTTCTGCCAACCGGACGTTCCGCGGCATGAGATTCTCGGCCTCCCGCGGCTCCTGCACGCCGGGCCTCTTACCCCTCGATCGCGCCCGGTTCCCGGGGAGCCGCCGCGCCCTGCAAGAAGGCGTTCAAGCGCTCCGACAGCAGCCACATCGCCGCGGCGGAGAGGACGACGAAGAACGGGAAGATGCCGACGGTCGAATGGGAAGCGGCGTAGCCGAGCAGCGGCGGCAGGCACGTGCTGCCCGTGTAGGCGAGCGCCATCTGGTAGCCCATGATGGACTGGGCGTGCTTCTTCCCGAAACGTACGGGCGTCTCATGCAGCATGCACGGGAAGATCGGCGCCAATCCCAGGCCGACGGTCATGAAGCCCGCCAGCGCGAACCCGGACGGCAAGGGCAGGAGCAGCAGCGCCGCGCCGGCCAGCGCGGTGATCTGCCCGCCTCGGATGAGCATGCGGTTGCTCGCTTTGAACGTAATGAATCCCGTCATGAACCGGCCGACGGTGATGCCCGCATAGTAGAGGGACACCCATTGCGCGGCGACCGCCGGGGACAACCCCTTCTGATCGACCAGGAAGCTGCTGCCCCACAGGCCCAGCGTCGCCTCGACGCCGGAGTAGAACAGGAAGGCGCCCAGCGCCAGCTTCACGCCCTTGATCCGCAAGGGCTTGGTCGGCTGCGCCGTCCCGTCCTCCGCGCGGCCGCCGGACTCCGCCTGCGCCTCGCCCGCAGCGGCGCCGTGGGCCCTGGCGACACGATCCCAGAGCGGCAGCGCGAAGAAGAGGATGATCACCAGCGCGAACTGGATGCAGGCTACCGTCATGTAGCCCTCTCTCCAGGCGCTCCGCCCCGAGATGAACTGCGCCATGATCAAGGGCCCCGCCGTCGCGCCGACGCCCCAGAAGCAGTGGAGCCAGCTCATGTGGTGCGCTTTGTAATGCGCGGCGACGTAGTTGTTCAATCCGGCGTCGACGGAACCGGCGCCCAGTCCGAGCGGAATGGCGCAGACGACGAGCCAGCCCAGCGACGGCGCGAAGGAGAAGCCCAGCAGCGCGCCGGCCGTCATGATGCAGCTGACGAGCGTGACCTTGCCGGTGCCGAACCGGTTCAATACGGCGCCGCTTGCTAGGCTGGACACAATGGTGCCGGCTGCGATGACCATATACAGCATGCCGGCCGTCTCGAGCGGCGCATGAAAGTCCGGCTGCATCACGGGCCACGCCGACCCGAGCAGCGAATCCGGCAGCCCCAAGCTGATGAAGGCCAAGTAGATAATCAACAAAAAGAAGGTAGCCATAAGGGCCTCCTGTTCCTCTGATGCTTAAGCTCTGTACGGCGCGGAGATCATGAGACTCCGTCCGAGATGCTGCAAGCCGAATAAGTAGTCCTGTCGCCAATCGCTCGCGTCGAGCGCCGGCAGATGCGCCTCAGGAATATAGGCCGCGCTCCTCGAAGCGATCCGGTCGATGACGTCGTCGCTCACCTCGTCCCGGTTGAAGATGACCGCGTGCGGATTCAGGATCGCCGCAAACGATGCGACCAGCCGGCTCACGGCATCGATCTCCTCGCCGCCCAGCCGCCCTTTCTCCGATACGCCGCCCTGGTTCAACGCATCCCCGAAGCTGCGGTCGTCGTACTGCGGGACGAACGACACTTCCCCCGAGAAGAACGTGCTGCCCCGCACGATGTTCCCGTTGATCAGGATCCCGGCGCCCGGGCCGTTCTGGCCGAAGTACAAGTAGACCAGGGAGGGATTGTCCCGGTCGCTCTTCCGGGCGTGATAGCCGAGGACGGCCGCGTTCATATCGTTCTCGACGACGACCGGAATGGCGAGCCGGTCTTCGAAGTATCCCTTCAGATCGAAGTCGCGGAACGCCTCGTAGTCGGGGATATGAATGATCCGGCCTTGGTTGACCGAGCCGGGCACCCCGATGGCCAATGCGCGGATCTTCGGATAGCGGGCGGCGATCTCCTCCACGTGCTCGGCGAAGCGCTGGACGCCGTCCAAGAGGAAGCTCGGCGCTTGGCCCTGTTCCTTCACTTCGCCCAAGCCGTTGAAGACCGCGTAATGCGTCTCCGTCCTCTCCAGGAAGACCGCCAGGCCGAGGACGTGTTCGGGGTTGTAGGCGTATCTCTTCGCTCTCCTGCCGCCGCTGGAGTCGTCCATGCCGACCGCGATCAGCTCCCCATCCCGCTCCATCTGAGCCAGGAACTTGCTCACGGTCGGAAAGCTGATCTGCAGCCGGCGGCTCAGCTCCGCCTTCGTCGCGCTTCCTTGCGACAGCAGCGTGGCCCGGATCCCGCCCAGGATCACCCTGCTCATATCTCTCGGCGTTGCAGGCAGCTCGTTCACGATGCTCATCCCCTCGTCCACACTTATTTAAGATATTTAATAAGTGCAATTACGAAGAATGATATCAGCTATTTCGCCAATTGAAAAGCGGATTTTGCGTCCAGCCATGCGGAATCGCGACTCGGAATCGGTTCCTCCGCGCCGTGCGGGTCGGACAGCGGTGATGATCGGGCGCCATCTAACGCTTATAATAGGAGCACGCCCAATGATCGGATCACAAAGGAGGCTGGTACATATGAACGTCGGTCTTGCGCGGGCAACGGCTTCCGAGTGGGTCTTGACGCATGCCGGCATAGAAGCCGGATTCAAGGGGGCTTACTTCAGCGGCTCGATCGTCGGATTGCCTCATGACGTCCCGTTGGCGGCGACCTCCGACATCGATGTCGTGGTCGTCACCGAAGGAGACGAACCCCCGAAGAAGCTTGGGAAGTTCGTCTACCGCGGCGCTTTGCTAGAGATCACGTACCTGTCATGGAACCAGCTCGCCTCTATGGAGGAAGTTCTCGCCTCCTATCATCTAGCGGGCAGCTTCCGCATGAACACGATCATCGCCGACCCAACCGGCCATCTGGGAAAGCTTCAAGCCGAAGTATCTCGCCGGTTCGCCGAGCTGCCTTGGGTGCGCCGCCGATGCGAGAACGCGCGGCAGCGGATCGAAGACGGGCTGCGGGCGATCGATACCGCAGCCCCGCTGCACGACAAGGTGACCGCTTGGTTGTTCCCGACGGGCGTGACGACGCACGTGCTGCTCGTGGCCGCGCTTCGCAACCCGACCGTGCGGCGCCGCTATCTGGCGGCGCGCGACGTCCTTCGCGAATACGGACACGCCGAGTTCTATGAAGATCTGCTGCAGCTGCTAGGCTGCGCGCGTCTGACGGCCCCACGCGTCCAGCGGCATCTCGATGAGCTTGCGCGTACGTTCGACGCAGCCGCTGCCGTGGCGAAGACCCCGTTCTTCTTCAGGACGGACATCACAGCGGCAGCCCGTCCGATCGCGATCGACGGCAGCCGCGAGCTCATCCGGTCCGGCTGCCATCGCGAAGCGATGTTCTGGATCGTCGCCACCTTCGCGCGCTGCCATCAGATTCTCAGCGCGGACGCACCGCCTGCCGTACGGCAGGCGCACGTTCCGGCCTTTGAAGCCGTCATCGCCGACCTCTGCATCGCCTCTAACGACGACCTGCTCCGGCGGGCCGACGACGTGATGCGATTCCTGCCCCGGCTCTGGGAGAAGGCCGAAGCGATCATGTCCGCCAACCCGGACATCGCGGCCAAGCCTCCGATCGATCCGGCATAAGCCGGGCCTGCCGCCGAATCCCGGCTTCAGATGACGGCTTCCTTCCTGATTTATCCGTCCGTTAACCCCCCTCTTACATTCCGCTAACGGTGCCGTGACACTCCGCTAATATAATGGCAAGGAAGACGGCATCGTTCGACTTTCGTACATACCTAAGGGGGCTCTTATCTTGTTAAGAAAAAGAACATGGAGAAGACAAGCCATCGCGGCCGTTCTAGGCGTCCTGCTCGTGCTCAACCCGCTGCTCGGCGAACTGCTGCCCGGCACGGGCACAAAGGCGGCGGCTGCGGCAACCGGCGCCCAGAATGCCGATCATATCGTCATCAGCCAGATCTATGCGGGAGGAACGGACAACTTCAGCAAAGGTCCGTCCATCTACTCCCATGACTATGTCGAGCTGTACAATCCGACGGACGCGGATGTCACTCTGACGAATTGGTCGGTACAGTACGCCGTGTACGATTCGGCGGACGGTACGGATTGGAATGTAGCGCCGCTCGGGACGGATCCGTCCAAGAGCACGATCAAAGCGCACGGCTTCTATCTGGTCAAGCTGGGAACCAAAAAAGCCGCGGAAGCCGCGGATCCGACCAAATTCGTCAAAGCGCTGACGGACAGCTTCGCCGATGCGGTCGCGCCGGCCGGCTTTCCCCATCTCAACAAGGACGGCGGCAAAATCGCGCTGGTTCAGACGACGGGCAAGCTGACGGCTCAAAAGCCGGCGGCCATCGACTTCGTCGGCTACGGCGCGAGCAATGCCGCCAACGCCTATGAAGGGACCGGCGTAGCGCCCGACGGCTCTTATCAGAAAGGTCTTGTCCGCAAAGGGGTGGACGCCGGCGGAGCGGTCGTAGGCGCCACCGATACCTTCGTGCCCGGAAACGGGAACGGCTACGATACGGATGACAACATGAATGACTTCGTACAGGTCAAGAGCGTGTTCGTCGCGCGCAACAGCACCATGCGCGAGCCCGCGATTCAGGGCGCTGCCGATGCGGGCGCGAACACGGTGATCATGGCCTCGGATACGGGAGTCAGCCCTGGACAATCGTTCAAGATCAACCTGTCCGTCGGCCATGTGCGTACGGGCGAGTTAACGTCAGGCGCCGACTACGTCCTCAGCGGCCTGCCTGCAGGTCTGAACGCGACCGCAACGGGCGCGGACGACGGCAAGTCGATCACCTTCGCGGTCGGCGGGACGGCCGAATCGCCGGTAACGGCGGACGCCGCGCTTCAGGCGGTCGTCAAAGGCGCCGCGCTGTCGCCGGCGAACGCGTATCCCGATTCCGGCACCATCGGCGGCATTCAGCTGATTCATGCTTCCGCGCATCCCCAGGTGACGGGCATTGCGGTGCCAGGTGCCACCCAAGCAGCCATGAAGAACGCGTTGGAGATCGATCCGGCACAGGCCGTCTTTGCCGTTCAATTGACGGGTTCCAGCATCGTCCGCAGCGTATCCGAAGCCGACCCGCTGACAGCGGGAACGGATTATACGGTCGCGGGCTTGCCGGCAGGGCTCGCCCTTCAAGCGTCGGCCGATGCCGGCGCGAATCGGATCGTGTTCGCTATCGCCGGTCGAGCCGATTCTCCCGTTCTGAACGATCTGGGCTTGACCGTGATCATCAAGGGAGCCGCCGTTCAGGCGGTCGGCGCGACGGATTCCGAAGTCATTGCCGGCTTCACGCTTCTGAGAGCCCATGCGCCCGTAGATGCCAGCCAAACGCGCAAAGCTTATGTGGAGCAGCAGATCGTCCAGGACAATCGGTTCTTCAACGATCCGGTCACGAAGGCTTACAAGTACGGCGCGGACGGCTTGGCGGGCAACGTCTTCACCTTCTTCCGGGGGACGAACGCCCTGTATGAAGCCGATCTGCAGACGGGCGTGCTGCCGCTGCCGCAGGCGCTCCGAGCCTACGACGGCATTCAATCTTATGTGCAAGGCGACGCCCATATCCAGAATGTCGGGTTCTTCAACGACAGCAAAGGCGAAGCGGTATTCGATCTGAACGATCCGGACAGTTCGGGCGTCGGCCATTTCTACGACGATCTGCTTCGCTTTGCAACGAGCATCTATCTGGCGAAGTACGACAGCTCCGGCACCGCCCTTGCGAACGCGCCGGATGGGGACTTCAGGTGGGCCGCTAAACAGTTTATGGAGGCCTACAAGAATACGGTTCTCGGCATCCATAGCGGCGCCATCGACGAGACGGCGTACAAGCTGACCAGCGATCGGTTGTCCGCCTATACGAAGTCGGCGATGAACAAGGTCACGAGCAAAGCGGGCCCCACGCTGGCTGCCGCGCGTACCGCGCAAGTCACGAAGTGGAACAGCGATATTAACAAAGCGGGATCGACCAAGTATCAAGCGGCTACGGCTGCCGAGCTTGTGGAGCTCTCCTCCCATTGGAACAGCTATCTGCAAAATATCCGAGCCGATTCGACGCTGAACGATGCCGACTTCGACCGCTTTTTCACCGTCAAGAAAACCGTCCGCCGCATCAATCAAGGCATCGGCAGCATGGGGGTCCTTCGCTATAACGTCTTGATCGAAGGACCTACCTCCTCCGATGCGGACGACATCCTGCTGGACGTAAAGGAGCAGCGGCAGGACGCCAACAAGTCCAAACAGGCCTATCAAGCGCTGTCGATCGATACCGACCCCTACTTGGGCGTATTGACCGGCTCCGATCGCACTTATCTGATTCGGGAGATCTCTCCTTACAAAGGCGATTATACCGATAGTACGTTTACGGGATCGGGCAACCTCGGGGAGTATGCCGCCGATGCCGGCACCGCTTATGCCCTTGCCCACGCCCGTTCCGACAACGATGCGCCGGAAGGCGGCCTGCAATCGAGCTTCGAAGACGCGTTCGCGACGGACGTGGCGCCGAATTGGGACACGCTCTCGACGCTCATGCTGAATGCGGCCGAAGACTACGCGCATCAGGCCGTGCAGGATTATGCCCTGGTCGTAGCCGACATGAAGGCCGGCAAGCTGATCGATGTCGCGACCTTGGACCGGCTGTCCGTCAGTCAAGGCAAGCTGAGCCCGGACTTCTCGCCATCGCAGTTGAACTATACGGTTAACGTCGAACATGACGTCGATACGCTCGAGATCCAGGCTGCGGCTACGGATTCGTTGTCCCCGGTTACCGTAAACGGTGACAGCTACACCTCCGGGCAACCGAAGTCCATGGCGCTAAAAGCAGGGGATAACGCCATCACGGTGATCGTAACCGCGCAGGACGGCACGACTACGAAGAACTACAACGTCACGGCGACTCGGGCAGCAGCTAGCGATCCGACGCCTTCGCCATCGTCGACACCGACGCCGACACCAACGCCGTCACCGTCGCCATCGCCGTCGACTTCGCCATCACAGCCGTCTACGCCGCAGCCGACACCTGCCGCTACGCCAACTCCTGCGCCTGATGCGGGGACTATCGTACAGATACCGGGCGGCGTAGCGTTGACTGCCAAAGCGATCGCAACTAAGGAACAACAGGATGCGGACGGTCAGCCGGTTCGGATCTCTACGATCGCCGCCGAGGCCTTGAAGGATGCGCTGACCCGCCTGTCCGGCTCCGGACTGGCCAACCCGATCCTTCAGGTGACGCTGCAGCCCGACCAAGCGAAGCCATTGGAGCTTCAGCTGCCCGCCTCTTCGCTGACGGGCTCCGCAGCTCCGGCCGGCACGGTGCTGCAAGTGGGTTCCGGCTTCGCGGGATATCGTCTGCCGCTGTCGTCGATTCCATATGCCGAGCTCGCGGCCAACCTGGGCACTTCGCTTAGCGACATGACGGTCTCGATCCGTCTCGTTCAAGCCGCCTATCCGGAAGCTCCCGCGGCGAAGAACGCGCTGCAGCAAGCCGGTTACGCGCCGATCGGCGATCCCGTCACCTTCGCGGTCATGGCGACGGCGAAGAGCGGCAAGCGCGTCGAGGTGAGCGACTTCGGCGGCGCCTATGTCCCTCGTACGATCGCTTATACGGGAACCATCGAGCCCAGCCGCATGTTGGCCGTACGCATCGAGAAGGACGGCACGGTCACCATCGTTCCGGCTACGTTTAATCAGGGACAAGCCGTGATCTTCAGCCCGGGCAACAGCACTTTTGCGCTTGTTCAAGCCAAATCCAAGACCTTCTCCGACTTGACCGCCTACTGGGCAAAGCCGGAGATCGAGCTGCTTGCCACCAAGGGCATCATGAACGGGACGTCCGCTACCGCCTTCTCGCCGCGCGCATCGACCACCAGAGCGGAATTCGCCGCCCTGCTGTCGCGCGCCATGGCATTGCGGGCGCCGGCATCCCCGGCTGCATTTACGGATGTCACCGCAACAGCCTGGTATGCGGATGTCATCGGCGCCGCCCATCAGGCCGGATTGATCGACGGCTTTACCGACGACACCTACCAGCCGAACGCGCCGATTACCCGCGAGCAGATCGCGGTCCTGATCGGCCGCGCCGCGAAGCTGGCAGGCAAGCCGCTGACAGCGGGACAGTCCGCCCAGCCGTTCAAGGATCAGGCTCTCATCGGCGCCTGGGCGCGCGAAGCCGTCATGGCTGCCCAAGCCGCGGGCATCGTCCAGGGCCATACCGACAACACCTTTGCCCCGGCCCAAGCGGTCACCCGCGCGGAAGCGGCCGTGATGCTGAGCCGCCTGTTGAAGGCAGTCGGATTTATGAACGGCTGATCGTTCCGGGCGTGAAGCTTATTCATCCTGCAGGATCAAAAAAGCAGTTCCTCGGCGGTCGCTTACCGCCGAGGAACTGCTTTTGCTTTGGCCGTATGTTGCGGATCAGGCCGGACTCCGCAGCTCGCCCAGCCGTTCCTCGTACTGCGCAAGCAGCTTGTAGAGCGCCACGCTGCTGGCCGCGAGGCCGCCTTCGCGGTTGCGCGCCAGGCGCAGCCTCCGGAATTCGGATTTGAAGACCCAACCATAGCGGTTTTAAGACTTTTCGGCGTTGTACGGCCTCCCGCTCCCGTCCTCAGAGGGTCCGGGAACCTGGCCCGGTTCGACCGCCTGTCGCCGACAGGAGAATGGAGCCTGCAAGGCGAACTTCCCATATAGGAAAAAGTCAAAGATCAGGGAGGAATCGCCATGAACGCCGTTCCCTCAAGTCGCATTACGCATTTTTCGGCGGTCTTTTTCGTGTCCGATCGCAAAGCTGTGCTGGATTACTATCGCCAACTTGGATTTTGGTGCGACGAAGAGATGGGGTTCGCCGAGCGCGACGGTCTGCAAATGATCTTCCATGAGAGCGATCCTGCCCGGGAGATCGTGCCTCATGCGCCCGCGCACGGTCGTGAGGCTCTCCATGTGTTCGCCATGGTCGAAGGCGTCGACCGGCTTTACGAGGAGTTCAAGTCGAAGGGCGCGGTCTTCCAGTACGAGCTTCGCACCAATGAATACCGGATACGAGAATTCGCCATACGGGATCCCCAAGGCTACACGATCGGATTCGGCGAGTCGGTGGCGTGAACTTGCGGACAAGGACGACAAGACCGGGCAGTTTGCCCGGTCCTTGTCTGCCCGCCGCCGCGCCGGCGCATGCCGCTTCGGCGAATCGAAGCCCGTGTCGCCCGTTCGTATTGAAATTCCGTGCCGGTCTGTGCCACAATAAAATAGCATTCGTTCCGTCTTTTCGCATCTCCATCCTATTCGAATCGGAGGTACATAATCATGAAAACGATTAAACTCGGCACCAGCACGCTGGAGGTTCCTGTCGTCGCAGTCGGCTGCATGCGCATCAACTCGCTGGACAAGCCCCAGGCCGAACGCTTCGTCCGGACGGCGCTGGAGGAAGGCGCGAACTTCTTCGAGCATGCAGATATCTATGGCGGGGGGACGTGCGAGGAGATCTTCGCCGATGCCATCCAGATGAGCCCGAGCGTCCGTGAACAGGTCATCCTCCAATCGAAGTGCGGTATTCGCCAAGGCTTGTTCGACTTCTCCAAGGAGCACATTCTGAATGCGGTGGACGGCATCCTGAAGCGGCTCAGAACCGACTATCTGGACGTGCTGCTGCTGCACCGCCCGGATACGCTCGTCGAGCCGGAAGAAGTGGCGGAAGCGTTCGATCAGCTGGAGCGTGCAGGCAAGGTGCGCCACTTCGGCGTCTCCAACCAGAACCCGATGCAGATCCAGCTGCTGAAGAAGTTCGTGAAGCAGCCGATCGTGGCCAACCAGCTCCAGCTCAGCATCACGAATACGACGATGATCTCCCAAGGCTTCAACGTCAACATGGAGAACGACGCGGCCGTGAACCGCGACGGCAGCATCCTCGACTTCTGCAGGCTGCATGACATCACGATCCAGCCTTGGTCGCCGTTCCAATACGGATTCTTCAAGGGCGTATTCCTCGACAATGAGCTGTTCCCCGAGCTGAACAAGAAGATCGACGAAGTCGCAGCCAAATACGAGGTCAGCAACACGACGATCGCCATCGCTTGGCTGCTCCGCCACCCGGCGAACATGCAGCCGGTCATCGGGACGATGAACATCGAGCGCCTGAAGGACTGCTGTAAAGCAGCCGACATTCGCCTGACGCGCGAAGAGTGGTACGAGATCTACCGTTCGGCGGGGAATGTGCTGCCTTAAACGTACTGAAGGGTACCCTTTGATAGGGTACCCTTCCAGTAATCACGTTGTTGTTCAAACCTTTCCGGGGGGAGCCGCCTCCTCCCCGAATCCGATTCAGAGAATCCCCTCGTCAGACCCTATTGTATCTCAATATTCATCTCGGGCCCCGTATACCCGCCCACTTTTCACGCAGTTGCAAATTCTCCCTGTAAAAGGGTTGATTGGAGTCGCGGATCGGGATCGAGGCGCCATAATCGAAGCTTACGCCTCGCCCAGGAAGCCTTCCTTAAAGATCTTCAGCAAGTATTCGAGCGTCGTCGGATCGCTGTACGAGGACGCTTCCGTATCGATCTCGATGACATGCTTGTTCTTGACGGCCGGAATGTCGCTCCACGTTCTGCTCTTCATAAAAGCATTGTCGGCCGAGGCGCTCCTGCTGAGCACGATATAGTCGCCGGCATACTCGGGCAGAACCTCTTGGGATAATGTATAGTAACCCGGCCCAAGCGCATCCTTTTTTACCTTCTCCGGCATGCCCAGACCCATGGCCTGATACAGGATTTCCGTGCCGCGCGCCCAGTTGCTGCCGAGGACGTAGAAGCTTTTCGCATCCGTCTCGAACACCGACACGGTAACGTTCTCGCCGTTCTTAGCTTTGATCTCTTTGCCGATCGCTTCCGCGCGCTGCTTGAAGTCATCGATCCAAGCCTGCGCTTCCTTCTCTTTGTTCAGCAGCTTGCCAATCTCCAACTGCTGCGCCAGGTAGTCCAGCTTGCCCCACGTGTACGCGACCGTCGGCGCGATCTTGCTCAGCTTGTCGAAGTTCTTCATGTCCGCGCCGCCGACGATCAGGTCCGGCTTCAGCTCGATGATCTTTTCCAAGTCGTTCTCCGACACCACTTGAACGCCATTCAGCTTGTCCGCAAAAAGGGGATTCTTCCCCGTCCACTCGTCTACGCCGACCAGTGTTCCGCCCAGCGAGAGCACGTTCGGCGCATTCGTGAGCGCGACGATCCGCTGCGGATTCGTCGGCACCTTGATGGCTCCGTTCTCGGAGGCGTAGCTGATCGTGCCGGTCGCCGCTTCGCTCGAAGCCGACGCGCTGGCGCTCTGCGATGGGGATGCGCCGGCGCTTGGGGAAGGCGAGGTCTCGCCGTTGTTCGCGGCATTTTTGCCGCAGGCGCTTAGCGCAATGAGCAGCAGCAACAGCATAGGGATGAGCAGCTTGTTCTTCATGTTCGAATCTCCTTGTATGGGGGAATGAATGACAATTTAATCGATAATGATTATCAATATCACTAGTTTATAACTATAATTTCCTGCCTCCAGGTTGTCAATAGGAATCCTTTCGTTCCTTGCCATTGCTGCATGAGATTACGCGCAAAAGGCCTCCATCCTCTCTTGCGAGAGGGAGGTCCTCGATAGGGACCATCTTGTGGATTTAAGCCAGCTCCGACAACAACTGCTCATAGACCGCCTTCACTACGAGCGAGGGACCGACCCCCAGCTCCCGATCCAGCATCTCCGTGAATTGCGCATAACGGTTGGCGAGCGCTTCTGAGGGGTCGATCCTTGACGGATCGGCCTCTTCAGGCTGCATCACCGAAGCTCCGCTGCAAAATATCTCTCAAAATGAACGGGCGGGGTGTCGATCAGGACACGTCCCGTTCGTCGTCTTCATAGCGGCCGAATTCAACGTTGCGCGCCGTCCTAATCATGGAGAGGAGGTGAACACGCATGCGATTTCTCCTGATTGTCAGACCGTCTGCGGGTGCCCTGCGTTCGGCCAGACTCCGTCAGGATCAGCTGGACGCGAGGATGAAGTACAACGGGGCATTGGTGCAGGCCGGCGCGCTGCTCGCCGCCGAGGATCTCCTGCCGGGCTCGAACGGGATCCGCATCGCCTATCCGAACCCCGGAGGCAGGCCCGTCGTGACGGAAGGACCTTTCGAGGAGGCGAGGGATTCCATCTCCGGGTTCACGCTCATTGAGGCGGGATCGAGAGAGGAAGCTGTCGACTGGGCCAAGCGCATGCCGGAGCCGCACGGGCCGGGAGCGAGCGAGATCGAGATTCGCCAAGTCCGCGAGGCGGCCGAGCTGTCTCAGGACCCGGAGACCGTAGCGATGTTGAAGAGGCTGAGAGGCTGAAGATGCTCTGACTGTCTCGTACAGGCGACGCGCAAGGATGAGCAACGAACCAAAACAATCCATAAAGGAGCAGGATCAACCATGAGAAAAGTGATCGTACAGCAATTTGTGACGTTGGATGGGGTTATGCAAGCGCCCGGCGATCCGAATGAATTTGAATACGGGGGTTGGCAGAAGCCATATACTTGCGAGGATCATTTGTCTGCGATTGTTGAGCAGGCTTACGAGGCGGAGGCACTGCTCCTGGGGCGCAAAACCTATGAGGGCTTCGCGGCCGCATGGCCCTCAATGACCGGCATGCAAGGACTGGCAGATCGGATGAACAGCATGCCGAAGTACGTGGCGTCGAAAACCTTGGCGCAGGCGGAGTGGAACGCCACGCTGATCCGCGGTGACCTGGCCCAAGAGGTCGCGAAGCTCAAAGAACAGCCCGGCCGCGACCTGCTGGTCGTAGGCAGCGGCGATCTCGTACAGACGCTGATGAAGCACCGTCTCGTCGACGAATACCGGCTCTGGGTCTATCCGGTCGTCCTGGGCCGCGGCGAGCGTCTGTTCAGAGAGGGTAGCGAGCGATTCGACCTGCGCTTCGTCGACGCCAAGACGCTCAGCACCGGCGGCGCGATCCTCACCTACCGGCCGGCGTACGATTAAGGACACCGCTAGCAGGCATCCCGATGCGGAAGGGATAAGTCAAAAAGCGCCGGCCTTCCATCCTTGTCTGGATGGAGGTCGGCGCTTCTTCATTCCTGAAGGTGTCTCTGCTCGCCGCGAATTACTTGAATGTGGCGAATTTCAGCTTGTTCTTCTTCAAATACGCGATAATATCCGGCAGCGCTTCTACCGTCTTCTTGTCTTCGTGGAGCACGTACACGCCGCCGGGGGCTTTGACCTCATGGAAGTACTTGAGGATATCCTCCGGCTTCTTGGCATGCCAATCTTCGGGGTCGCGGTTCCACAGCAATACCTTCAACCGCTCCTCCTTCGCGCTGGCGATCAAGACGTCGTCGATGGCGCCGTAAGGGGGGCGGAACAGGGTAACGGGCGTATGCGTGAGCGATTCGAGAATCTCGGAAGTCTTGGCTAGATTCTTGCGCTGTTCCTCGCGGTCGGCCTTCGTCATCACGCTGTGATCCCAAGAGTGGTTCCCGATCGACATCCCCTGCTCGCTCGCGTAAGTAACCGCATCCGAATGGCGGCTTACGTTCTGCCCTATGAATAGAAACGTCGCGGCTACCTTCTGCTCGATCAAGATGTCTACGATCTTCTTCGTATAGGCGGACGGGCCGTCATCGAACGTCAATGCCACATAGGCCTTCGGCAGCCCGTAGAAGCTCTGATCGCCGTCGATCTCAAAGACCTCGTAGTTCCCGTGAACCGCTGCGGAAGACGACGAGGCCGCGTTCTGCGCAGGCGCCGTCTGAACCGGCTCAGCCTCCGCCTGGGCGGCTGTATCCTTCTCATACTTGGCAACCTGGACGACGGCGCCCTCTTGATCCGCTGCCGTAGAGAGATCTCCGATCGGCAAGTCCGCGGTCCCTGCCGCGACCGTCGTCGCCGCCTTCGCCGTGCCGGCATGCCCGCTCAGGATGTCGGCGTCATCTGTCAACCGGTAGCCCGCGTACCAGATGCACAAGTAGACCAACAATCCGCCGGCGACCAGGTACCGTATGGTCTTCCATCCGGTCGGGGCAGAGGTTCGGCGTACTCTGCGAGAGCGGTGAGGTGCGGGAGTCCGACGGGCATGGTGCGGCCCGGAAGGTATCGAAGCCTGCTCGGCCGGATGCGGCC
This sequence comes from Cohnella nanjingensis, assembly GCF_014212125.1. Classification (GTDB taxonomy): domain Bacteria; phylum Bacillota; class Bacilli; order Paenibacillales; family Paenibacillaceae; genus Cohnella; species Cohnella nanjingensis. Next base: position 188,314 of record NZ_JACJVP010000024.1, on the reverse strand, counting down.
CGGCACCTTCAGAGGCTATGGCTGCCGGTCTGCCCGTAGCGACCTCGTCATGAGGCGGCGCGGAGAGGCTCTCCCTCTCCCGGACCCGCTGCAGCTGCGTTTTGAACGCCTCGCTGCAGGCAAAATACAACGTTTCCCGCGAGACGCCATTCATTCGGATCAATGCGCCATAGTAGGTGTTGCGATAGGGGTCCCATTTGGGGTAGGGAGAGAGCCGAACCCGCCCCCCGTTCAACGGCTGCAGCGCATCCAGATGAAGATAAGTGAACTCATCGATCTCCAGCGCGTGCGAAGTTCGTTGGTCCTGAAAAGTGACAGCGATCTTGATCTGGAAGCGGTCATCCTGCAGTCTCCCAAGCGACAGCAATTCGATCACTTGCGTGCTATACGTCTCCATGCCAATCCTCGACCTTCTCGTCCGTTAAACTCGTAACCTCACTCCGTCGCGATCCCGTCATTCGCGCTTGCAGTCGGCGAGAAAGGAGATGTCATCCGAGCGGTAAAGTCGTTGACCATGTTCACCAGATACGCCTTCTCCTGGCGGAGCGTCTCGAACTTCTGCTTCATATGCGTATGTTCCACTTCGAGCTTGCCGATCTTCTCTTCCAGCTCGCCGATCCGCTTGTTTTTCTCGGCCTGGGTCTCGTTGTTTTTTTGCAGCAAAGACGCGTACTTTTGACGCTCGACCTCATTGGCCCCCTTCAGCTCTTCGATTTCGTCCGACAGGACCGATTGGAGCTCTCGGTAGTCGTCCATCATCTGATCGACTTTCAGGTTTTTCTCGGTCAGCTTCTGCTCCAGCTCCATGATGCTCTTCTCGCGATCCTCGATGACCTTGTTCAGATTCTTCAGGTCTTTGTTCAACCGATCGATGTGGCCATTCGCATAGTTCAATCGGTCTTGCATCTCATAGTTGCTGGCCTCGATGCCCTGCTTGGCCTGAATCATCTGCTCGACGGCGAATACCAGATCGAGCGATTTCTTATCCATAGGAGACTTCTTCGCAAAAATGGAGCTAGAGCTCTCTTCCCCGCTATCGGGCGTATCCAACAGCGTCAACGCGTCCTCGGGCAGATCATAAGACGCCGACTGTTCGCTTAGGTCCTGCTCCGGCAGCCGTTCGGATGACTTCTTTTTCTTGAGGAAAGGAGAAAGCATAAGGGTTTACCTCGCCTTTTCTGTGAAAAATGTCGTACGTTGTCGTATCTGATGAATCAATTATAGAATAATTATCCTTTCGTGAAGCGGGACCAAAGGATCATTTTACCAGTAGCAGCGGCCTACAAAGCGCGCCGCGCAAGGCTTGTGCGCCGCCTCCTCCCTCTTGACTCCCCCGTTTTGTCCGCTGGAACAAGCCGAAGACCCCTCGCCGGAGGGGTCTTCGGTCTTCCCATATTACACGTACAGCTTAGATAGGGAGTGCCGGAGCGTCCGCGGCGAGGTTCATTGATATCGGACCAACAATTCGGAGAGCTTCTGCCGGATCGCCTCCTTCAACTCCGCCGGCTCCTCCAGGACCGCCTCGCTCCCTAGTCCGATGAAGAACTCCGCGTAAAAAGGAATGTCGCCGCGGGACACGTCCTTGTCGATCGCGCCGCTCCCGTCTTCTCGCACTTGCAGCATCGGAGTGAGCCACAGCTCGGCCTCGCAACGCTGAACGCCGGACCGGGTCAGTTCTGCACGAAGGCGTATAGGCTCCCTCGGCTCCGCGGCATCCCGCCGGCTGAGGCGAACGTCGCCCAGGTCGAGCGGCTCCGTGCCGGACGCGTCGTACGCCGCCTCGCGTATCCGGTCGCACCGGAACACGCGAAAGCCCTTGCGCAGGAAGCAGTAGGCCGTGCAATACCAGAATCCGTTGTTCGCATAAATGCAGACCGGCTGAATTCGGCGGCTGGTCGCGCCCTCCTCCTTCGACGCATATTCGACAACGAGTATCTTCCGTTGAACGGCCGCGTCTAGAAGAATGGCGAGGCAGGGGGCATCGCCCCGCCTGGTCGGCGTAATGAAGTCGACCCTGTCCTTCATGCCGTCGATCCGGTCCCGGACGTCCCCGGGCATATGAAGGTAGAACTTGCTCAGCGCCGAAGCGGATTCCGCTTCGAACGGCAGCGAGGAGTAATGGCGCAAGGCGTGAACCGCAAAGAACATCGCCACGGCCTCTTCCTCCGTGAATGCGATCGGAGGCAGCACCCTCTCCCGGACCACCTGATAGCCCCCGTGTGGACCGACTTCCGAGTACAGCGGCACGCCCAGCTCGCTCAGCTCCTGCAGATCCCTGAGCATGGTGCGCTTGGAGACCCCGAATTCGTCGGCGAGCTCCTGCACCTTGAACCGCCGCTTCCGGTTGACGGTCATCATCAGTTCCATCAGCCTCTTGGACTTGGGCATTCCAACCGCCTCCTTTTTTCATCCGCGAACGGGTCGATGACAGTTTCTGTCACCATTATGACTTAGGATAGATACGGCAGGCAACACTAAACCCTAAGGAGTGATCGACCATGCGTAAATATACCGCGTTATTCTTCCTCATCATGTTCATGATCGGAACCGACACGTTCCTCATCTCTCCCTTGCTTCCGACGCTGCAGGCTGAGTTCGGCGTCTCGACGGGGGCCGCCGGATGGATGCTCGGCGCCTACACGCTCGGATCGGCCGTCTTCGCCCTGATCGCGGGTCCCCTGTCCGACGGCTGGAACCGGCGGATCGTGCTCCTCGGCGGCTTGCTCGGCTTCTCGATCTCGACGATCTTGTGCGGCTTCGCGGACAGCTTCTGGACGATGTGCCTGTTCCGCTTCCTGGCCGGCGTGAGCGCGGCGTTCACGGCGCCCCAGGTATGGGCCTCCATCCCCGCCGTCGTGCCGGCGTCCCGCATCCCGAAGACGATGGGCATCGCCTTTGCGGGGCTTGCCGCCTCCCAGGCGCTCGGCGTGCCGATCGGGAGCTGGCTCGCGGTCACCCATTGGTCCGTTCCGTTCTGGACGGTCGGGATCGCTTCGCTGCTGCTCATGGCCGTCGCCTTCTTCTTGCTGCCCGACATGAGACCCGGCACGCGCGAACGGACGTCCATCCTACGCCGGTATGTCCCGCTGCTCACGAGCGGCAAAGCTAGAAGCGGCTTCCTCGCCTACCTGCTCCTTCACTTGGGGAGCGGCACCGCCTTCGCCTTCGTCGGCAAATGGATGGCCGACCGCTTCGCGCTTCCGATCGGGCAGATCGGGACCGTGATGATGTTCCTCGGGTTCGGCACGCTGCTGGGCAGCATCGTGAGCGCTTATGCGACCCGCAAGCTCGGCTCTACGCGCGCGGTGGCCGCGGGCATGTCGTTGCTTATCGTGCTCTATGCGGTGATCCCGCGGCTGACGGTTCTCCCCGTCGTGACGGTCGGGTACTTGATCATTTTCGCGACGCTCGGCATCATCTTCCCGATCGCCATGGGGGCGCTCACTTCGCTGAACGCCTCCATCCGGGGGACGATATCGAGCCTCGCCAACTCGACCATGAACGGCGCGAACACGCTGGGTGCCTGGATCGCCGGCTTGCTCTATGTCCATCTCGGCGGATACGCGTCGATCGGCCTCTTCGCGGCGGTCTGCCTCGGACTCTCGCTCGCGATGTTCGTGTTCGGCGGCGTCCTGGGGAGAAGCGCGGCGCGTACAGGCCGGGAATCGGCATCCGCCTCCTAAGCCGGGCACGTTAGCGGACAAGAACGCGAAGGATCCTGACTTTACCTACATGGGAGGTCGGCGAGCTGGAGTGGCGAAAACGCGCCAAGGGACTGTCCCTCCGGGCCCAATCGGCCTTCTGAGACAGTCCCTTCTGCCGTGCTGCCGAAATGAGAAATGACGCAGGCGGGATCAGACGGGCGATGATGCCGCATCGCTTGCTGCTTTACTTTCGGGCAGCCTCGGTTCGGGCCCGTTTTCTGCCGGTGACGAATACGCCGCCCAGTATGCAGACCAGCCCGGCCAACAAGCTCCAATGGATGGGCTCGTTCAGCAGCGCGCCTCCCCAGATAATCGCGGTTCCCGGCACCAGGTAGGTCACCATCGTCGCGAATTCGGGGCTGCCTTTTTGAATCAGGAAATAGAACAGAATGTAGGCGACGCCCGACCCGAAGACGCCTAATCCGATCAGCATCGAGAGGTTCGTCAACGAGGCCAGGCGCGGCAGCGAGACCGGCTCCGCCAGGAAGGCGACGGTCCCGCTGCCCAGCATGGCGCACAGCAGCGTGCCGAACGTAATCTGATACATGGATACGCCCTTCAGCCGTTTGGATAGCTGAGAGCCGACCGCATAGCACAACGTTGCCGCGATCATGCTCACAAACCCGACGACATCGACCGACACGACGGAATGCGGATTGATATCCAGCAAGACGAGCAGTCCGATAAATGCGATGCCCATGCCGATCCACTGCATCCGGTTCGTAGCCGCCTTGAATATCGCCGCGCCCACCACGATCGTCCACAACGGCGTTGTCGCATTTAAGATGGATGCCATGCTGCTGGTCAATCTCGTCTCGCTGAAGGCGATGATCGCCCATGGAATGGCCGTATTGAACAGAGCCATGACCGCCATGGGGAACCACTGAATCTGTCTGAGCGCGAACGGCTTCCGCAAGACGAGCATGATCGCCGAGATGGTGATCAGACCGAAGCTGGACCGAAGGAACGCGATCGTCCAAGGGCCGAAATCGTGCAGCAGCTGCTTGATAAAGAAAAACGAACCGCCCCAAATGAGGCTCAAGACGATCAAGACGAAGAAGAGTAAACGAGGCACATCGGTTCCTTCTCTCTATTATTCTGTCCGCGAATCCGGAGAGGCCCCGTTAATAGACTAGGCTCAGCCTTATCATAATCTCTAATGCCGGCCGGCGCTACCTCAGGGGTGCAATCCCCCGATCTTGCGATCAGCGCGCGATCGGGACCCAGCCCGTTAGCTCCGCCCCGCCGTCCGGACGATTGGCTGCGGTCAAGTCTCCGCCATGCGCCTTGAAGATGCGATAGGCGATGGCGAGGCCCAGGCCCGCCCCGCCCGTCTCCCGATTGCGCGAGGCCTCTCCCCGGTACAGCGGCTCGAAGACGCGGGGAAGATCGGACGGGGAGAATCCGGGACCCGTGTCCCGAATGGCGACCACCGCCCGTTGCCCCTCCGTCCGGCATCGCACCTGAATCTCGCCGTGAGGCGGAGTATGCCTCGCCGCGTTATCCAGCAGATTGCCGATCGCCCGCTCCAACTGATGGGCGTCTCCTCTGATCAAGCAAGCCTCGCCGGAAGATTCGGCCACGATCGATATCCCCTTGGCCTGCGCCGATCGGCGGATCCCTTCGACGGACCGAGCCAGCTCCGCGTTCAAGTCCACGACGTCTTCCGCGTGCGCCATCTCCAGATATTCCGTCTTGGCGAACGCGAACAGGTCCGACACGAGGCGATCCAGTTGATTCGACTTCTCTTTGCAGACGGCTACATATTTCTTCATCTGTTCCGGCGAAGCGGCGATGCCTTGGTCGAGGCCATCCAAGTATCCTCTTAAGGCGAACAAGGGCGTACGGAGATCGTGGGCGATGGCGCCGATGAAGAAGCGCCTCTCCTCCTCCAGCTCAGCCTGATGCGCCATGGACCGCCGAAGTCCCTCGACCATCGTCTCGAACCCGTCGCGCACTTCGGAGATCTCCCGGATCCGGGAGTCGGGCAGGGCGATATCCAGATCGCCTTCGGCAATCCGTCTGGCCCCTCTGCCCATGGCCTCCAGCGGTTGAACGATCCACCTGCGCATGCCATACCCGATGAGGATGACGGCCAGGAGCAGCCCCGCTAGCGCGGCCACCCATAGACCTGCAGCACTCCGCTGCCCTTCTCCCAGATGAAGGCGCAGCGACTGCGTCTCCACGAGACGGACGATGACATAGGTGAACCAAGGCAGATGGCAGATCAACAGAAGCGCGAGCACCAGAAAGCTGCGGATTCGAAGCCTCTTCATACCGGCTTGCCCTCGAAACGATAGCCAATGCCCCACACGTTCGCCAGATAGCGGGGTTGATCGGGGTCGAGTTCGATCTTCTCGCGCAAGCGGGCCATATGAACCCGCACCGTATGCTTGTCGCCCACGCCCTCCCAGAATCGTCCGAGCAGCTGCTCGTAGGTGAACACTTGGTTGGGATGCTCGCTCAGCAAGCGCAGCAGATCGTATTCCTTCGGTGTCAAGGACACCTGCTCTCCATCGACGAGCACGTCGCGCGTAGAGAAGTCCAGCTTCAGGCGCCCGTAATTCAGCATGCGCGGGGCCGCATTCATCGAAGGAGCGGCCGCCCTTCGCAATACCGCCTTCACGCGGGCGACGATCTCGCTCGGGGAAGCAGTCTTGACGATGTAGTCGTCTCCTCCGATGCCCAAGCCGCGGATCTTGTGGACGTCATCGTCGCGGGCGCTTAGGAACAGGATCGGCACCTCGCTGGTCGCCCGGATCCGGCGGCAGAGCTCGAACCCGTCCTGCCCCGGCATCATGATGTCGAGAATCAGGCAATGCACGGAAGCTTCTTGGAATTTGGCCAGCGCTTCCGCGGCGCCGTTCGCCGTCAGGACGCGGAATCCGTCGTTCTCCAGGAAATCCCTCATCAGATCTACGATGCTCTTGTCGTCGTCCACGACAAGGACGGTTTGCTGTCGACTCACCGCTATCTCCGCCTTTACTGGTATCGCTCTAAATGTCCAAGTTTCATTAAGGCCAGTATACCATTCCTTTCTCGCCGGACGTTTCACTGTTGCGTTCTGTGACGGTTCGTTGATGGTTTTGTGATTCTTTTATCCCTCGTTTCGGTATTTTTGCCGGTTATTCTTAGGCGTAGAAGCTTGATTCAGCTAGGAAAGGAGCGGTACCTATGGAACTTGGACGTCAAATCCTAATCTCGGCTAACGTCTGGCTGGGCATCTCGTTGTTCCTCTTTGTCGCCTTCCGGTTCGCCCGTCTGCGCGGCGGCCGCGGCTTCGGGCGGCGGAGACATGAGCGGTAGAGGGCTTTACCGCATCGTCGCCGCGCTCGCGGCGGGCTTTGTCGTCTGGACGCTCTTGAACCGCCTGGTCTTCGACCCGCAGGCCGCCTCGTTCCTCAGCCACAAGACGGCGCTTGCGCACCCGCTGCGTCTCCCGGTATGGCTCCGTGTCTTGGACATCCATATCGTCGCCGCCTGCTTGGCCCTGCTGGCAGGCGCCTTGAACTTCTCGGATCGGCTGCTGCGGAATCACCGGTTGCTTCACCGGGTCACGGGGTATGTCTACATCGTTAGCGTGCTCGCGGTCTGCGTAACGTCCGGATACATGGCCCCTTATGCGACCGGAGGAAGAGCCGTCAGCATGGCGTTCAACCTTATGAACATGGCCTGGATCGCCATGACGGTTACGGCCCTTGTTCAGATCAGACGGAGACGGGTCGACAAGCACCGCCGCTGGATGGTCCGCAGCTATGCGTTCTGCTTCACGAACCTCTCCATCCACGCGCTGACGTGGACGCTCACCCGTCTCCTCGGCTTGTCCTATGAGGCCGGCTACGCCTCGAGCGTGTTCGGAACGATAGTTCTGCTCGGCTTGGCAGCCGAGCTGGTCATCCGGTTGTTCTTCCGGACGCCGTTTCGGCTGCCGCCCGCGAAGGTCGACGCTGGCGCATAGCGAACAGCCTCCATCCCCACTCGGTGGGCGCTCCAGTGGCGCGGTTCGATCGGCTGACCGTCACCCAGGCGCTGGTCCGGCAGATCGTCGATTTGTTCCTTCATGGATCGGCCTAACGAAGAAGACTCCTGAAATATTCGGGAGTCTTCTTCGTCCTGTCGCCTTCCCCGCCAGCTCATGGTCACAATTCTAGCCGAAAATGTCATCAGCTTAGTAGTTACCGCGGAGGCGCTATTCCTACAATGGATACACGGAAGGCACTCCCGATCTCCCTGCGTTCAGAGAGGAGGCTCCCGCTAACGCGCAGAAGGATTCAGCCATTGGCGATTCGGTATTTAAACCATCCATGGAGGTCATCGCATGTTCAAAAAAGCAAGAATGAACCGGTTGTTCGCTTATGTGCTGGCGCTGTCCCTATTATCTCTGCAAGTCCCTTGGGCCCCTGTCGCCTCCGCGGCGGCGCAGACCTATGAAGCGGAATCGGCCGCGCGGGCGGGCGGCGCCGCAGTCGCCTCCGATCACGCCGGATACACCGGCACGGGCTTCGTAGGCGGGTATACGGATACCAACAAAGGCAGTGCTTCGACCGCCTTTACTGTAAGCGCTCCCTCTACCGGCAGCTATACGGCTTCGCTCCGCTATGCGAACGGCACCGGGTCGACGCAGACTCTGAGTCTCTACGTGAACGGCGCCAAGCTGAAGCAGATCGCCCTGGCCGCGACGGCCAACTGGGATTCCTGGGCGACCCAGACGGAGACGGTCTCGCTCAACGCGGGCAGCAATACGATCGCATACAAGTTCGATACGACCGACACGGGCAACGTCAATCTGGACAATCTAACGATTGACGCCTCCCTGGGAACCAACCTGGCTTTGAACAAATCGATCGCCGCCAACAATAGCTATTCCGGGTTCCCTGCATCCAATGCCGTTGACGGCAATTCATCGAGCTATTATGAAGGGGCGGCCAACGCCTATCCGAATACGCTGACCGTCGATCTGGGCAGCGCGCAGACCGTCGGCACCGTCGTCTTGAAGCTGCCGGCTTCCTGGGGCGCCAGGACGCAGACGCTCTCCGTGCTTGGCAGCACCAACAATACGACCTTCAGCACGCTCGCGGCTTCGGCGGCCTATATCTTCAACCCGACCACGGGCAATACGGTGACGATCGCGTTCGCGGCAAGCTCCGTCCGATATGTTCGGCTGAGCTTCACGGCGAATACGGGAGCGACGGGAGGCCAAGCGGCCGAGTTCGAGGTCTACGGGTCGGGAGGAATGCCCACGCCGACACCGACACCGACACCAACCCCGACTCCTACCCCAACACCAACACCAACACCGACACCGACGCCGACGCCAAGTCCGACACCGACGCCGCCTCCGGGAACGTATGGCGCTACGATGCCTTACGACACTTATGAAGCAGAGGATGCGGCTTATTCCGGCACTCTGATCGGCCCCTCTACGACTTTCGGCAACCTCGCTTCCGAAGCTTCGGGGAGGAAGGCGGTACAGCTCACGGCTGCCGGTCAATACGTTCAGATTACGCTCGCCAAAGCTGCACAGGGCGTGACGATCCGCTATGCCATCCCGGACAACGCGGCCGGGACCGGCATCGATTCGGCCATCAGCCTGTATATCGGCGGGACGCTGAACCGGGATATTCCGCTCACTTCCAAGTACAGCTGGAACTATGGCGCTTGGGACACCGAAGGCGGGCAGGTCCGCTGGTCCAACAACCCGAACGCGACGCCGACCACGCCGCACCATATGTACGACGAAGTGTCCGTCGTCCTGGATAAGTCCTATCCGGCGGGAACGGTCCTCAAGCTGCAGCGGACCGCTTCGAACCTCAACTTCGGCTCGACCGCCTATGTCGCGGTCGACTTGATCGAGACCGAAGCGATCCCCGCCCCCCTCGCGATGCCGGCGAACTACGTGTCCATCGCCAGCTACGGAGCGGTCCCCAACGACGGTCTGGACGACACGGCGGCCATCAACAACGCGATCAACGCGGTGAAGAGCTCCGGTGGGACGTACAAAGGCGTCTGGATTCCGGCGGGCGCCTTTACGTTGAACAATGGGAACAAAGGCGCCGGCTACGACGGAACCGGAACAAGGCTGTATCTGGATAGCGGCGTATCGATCAAAGGGGCCGGCGTCTGGTATTCCACGCTCTCCGGCAACTACGCGGGCATCTATCTGAGAGGCGGCAACGTGACGCTCTCCGACTTCAAGATCAGCGCGAACGACGTCATCCGGGACGACTACAACGGCGTATCCGGCGTGGAAGGCAACGGAACCAACTCCACCCTGACCAACCTGTGGATCGAGCACGCCAAGGTCGGGTTCTGGCTCACCAACCAGACGATTAACGCCACCATCTCGGGTTCCAGGGTCAGGGACGTCTGGGCAGACGCCGTCAATCTCCACTACGGCACTTCCAATACAACCGTCACGAACAATTCAATCCGGAACAGCGGCGACGACGGTCTGGCGATGTGGTCGGACACGTACCTGGATACCAACAATACGTTCAGCTACAACACGGTGCAGATTCCTACGCTGGCCAACAACATCGCGATCTACGGCGGGAAGGACAACAAGGTCATCGGCAATCTGGTCGCCGATACGGTGGTCAACGGCTCCGGGATCTCCTACGGCACGAACTTCAATCCGCCGTCGATGACCGGCACGTTGACGGTTCAGAACAACAAGCTCGTCCGAAGCGGCTCGATGCACAAGGACTACGGCTATCAGATCGGCGCGATCTGGGCGTATTGGGTGGGCAACGCCGGCAAGGCGCAGAACCTGACTGTCACGGTGTCCGGCAATACGATTCAAGACAGCACGTATGCCGGCATCTTCATCGAAGAACCGGCGCCGAACATCTCCGTCACCTATGCGTCCAATACGATCACAAATGCCGGTACCTACGGCGTCTACGTCCGAGGCTCGGCGACCGGCAGCTCGACCTTCACGGGCAATACCGTGAACGGCGCGCCGTCCGGCAAGTTCTTGAATGCCTCGTCGAGCTTCACCGTCTCGGGTTCGGGCAACAACTGGTAAGCGGAACAACAGGCACGCCAAAGGAGCTGCCCGCGGGCAGCTCCTTTGCTGTCAAAGACGGTAAATCCCCATCCTCCAGAACCCGCCTTGCGCAGCGGGCTTCTCTCATCTCCCGTCCCGCGCGTCGAACCCGCCCTTCGCGAGCACGTACAGCAGCTCGCCGTTGCAGTCTGCGTCTTCGCCAGTCAATCCCTCCAGCACGCGGTCGAATCCGAACCCCAGCTTCTCGAAGACCCTGAGCGACGCTTTGTTCCGCGGATCGGCCTTGGCGTACAGCCGATTCAGCCCGATCGTCCTGAACGCGTACGCCGCCAGAGCGGCAGCCGCTTCGGTCGCATAGCCGCTGCCCCATTGGTCGCGACGGATCAAGTAATATAGCTCTTTGTCCGGCGCGCAGCAATCCAGGACGCCTACCCCGCACCAGCCGATCATCTCGCCCGTCGCTCTGCGCTCGATGACGAACGAATACTTGAACGGCCCGTCGAACGGCGTACGGTAGCTGTCCATCAGCCATGCGAACAGTCCTTTGTACGCTTCAAACGGCATGACGTCTATATGCATATAAGCGAGCAACGTCGGATCCTGCATCAGTTCGAACGATGGCATCAGGTCGCTTGCTCGATAGGGACGAATGATTAAGCGCTCGGTCTCCAAGCGCATCGATGATAAAGCCTCATGCATATCGTGTTCCTCCTAGTCTGGAATAGCCGGCAAAGTTCAGACTAGCGTACGAAATTCGGCATCGCTATACCTCGCTCTCCGCTTGCTCTACAGATGAGCATAATACGATCCGCCTGCCGGACGATAGGTACAATTTGATTTTAATCCATCTCGCTCAGGCCCGCTCCGGATGGCATGTTATGATATTCATCACTTCAGCCCCCCATGCCCTTCAGGTATTCTGTTGAAAAATAGAAAGAAGGGCTCCTCATGAAAAGAACCTGGTCGGTCGGCTTGCTCGCAGGTCTTATCTCAGGCGTTGTCAGTATTGGCTTGTATTACCTGCTCATCGCAGTGACCGGATTCCACTTCAAGCAGCTGAATCCGGTGTCCATTCTGATCGCCTCCGTCGTATCCAATCTGGTAGGCGCGTTCATCTATGTCAAGCTGCGCGAGAAGACGGCGAGGCCCCGCCTGCATTATACCTGGATCGCTATCGGATTTGCGCTGCTGCTGACTTTGATGGACTGGGCCTATCCGCCCGAGCCGCATATCGGCGATATCTCGGCGCCGATTCACGCGATCGTTGTGTCGATCTCGATTATCCTGATTCCGAATCGGCTGCGCCGGAGTAATCGATGATGCCGAGGAATCTTGCGACTCCCCCACCTCCTAATCAAGTCAGACCGGAATCCGGACTGGTAGTCGGATTCAGGGCCGCCAGATGGCTGAAGCGAATAGGCATTCTCGCTCTGCTGCTCGGCGCGATGCTCGTCGGACTGCTGCAGATCCGGGCGCCGCACCCCGACGGTCCCGATGCCCCTCCCAACGAATTCTCTGCCGCTCGCGCGATGGAGAAGCTCAGTATCATAGCAAAGGAACCGCATCCGGTCGGGTCGGCCGCGCATGACCGGGTGCGGGCTGAGCTGCTGGCGGAGCTCGAAGACCTGGGCTTGAAGCCTGAGGTGCAGCGAGCCGAAGCGCAGCGAGTCGTCGTGGAGCAGCCGAAGGCGAAGCGGCCGGAAGACCCATCGAACGGGGATCCCGGGTTGCCCGTCGTCGTCGAGAACATCGTGGCGCGAATTCCGGGTTTGGACAATAGCAAGGCCCTCATGATCGCGGCGCATTACGACTCCGTTCCGGGCGGGCCGGGGGCTGCCGACGACGGGGCTTCTATCGCAGCCATGCTGGAGACCGTACGCGCGATTCAAGCGTCGGGTCCGCTTCAGAACGATCTGCTGCTGCTCATGACGGACGGCGAAGAGTTAGGCCTGCTGGGCGCGGAAGCGTTCATGAGAGAGCATCCCTGGGCCAAGGATGTCGGATTGGTCCTCAACTTTGAAGCGAGAGGGAATAAAGGGCCTTCCTTCCTGTTCGAGACGAGCGAACGGAACGGATGGCTGATCCGAGAGTTCATGAAGGCGGCGAAGCAGCCGCTGGCTTACTCCCTCATCTACAATTTTTATAAGTTAATGCCCAACGATACCGATCTCACGGTATTCCGCGAGGGCGGGCTGCCCGGCCTGAACTTTGCCTTCGGCGTGGGGCTCGATGCGTACCATACGGCGTTGGATACGCCGGACAACCTCGACCGTTCCAGCCTGCAGCACCAAGGAGACTACATGCTAAGTCTGGCACGGCATTTCGGCCAGTTGGATCTGTCCGACGTGGAGCAGGAAGACCGGATCTACTTCAACGCCTTCGGCTGGAGCATGATCAGCTATCCGGAATCATGGGCGCTCGGGTTCACGGTGCTCATCGTGCTGCTGTTCGCCGTTACCGTATGGCACGGCACGTATCGGCACCGGCTGAGCCTGAAGGGAATGGCGGGAGGATTCCTCGTGTCCCTGCTTCATATGGCGGCGGTGCTCGGGGTAGTCGCCTTCGCATGGATGATCCTGCGGGCGAGCGTGCCGAGGCCCTATTATATATCCATCATGAAGGACCTCGGCGTCGGGACGTACTATCTCATCGGCCTCCTGCTGCTCGTGCTGCTGATCACGACCGTACTGATCCGGCGGTGCTCGCGCTACGTGCGAACGGAGAACCTGTGGATCGGCGCGCTGCTGCTGTGGGTGCTCCTCTGCGCGGCGACGACGCTGTATCTGCCGGGCGGGAGCTACCTGTTCGCGTGGCCGCTGCTGTTCAGCCTGACCGGACTGAACGTATCTTACGTCCTGCGGAAGGGGGCATGGATCTGGGCGTCCGCGCTGTCCGCGATGCCGGGCATCTTGCTGTTTGCGCCGATTCTATATCTCGCGTTCGTGTTGATGACGCTGGATATGGCGGGCGCGCTGATGACGGTCGCCGCGCTGGTGTGCACGCTGATCTATCCGCTGTTCTGCCGTGTGCCGAAGCAGGGACAAGATGATCGAACGATCTGATCAGAAGGATGTAGATAAATCGTTCCCGTGTTACGATGAATACAAATCCTGAAGTCGGGAAGCGATCGAAATGCGAAAATGGTTGATGCTGGCGCCCTTGCTCCTCCCGTTTTTCTATTTGCTCTGGCCGAAGCGTCTAATAGGGTTTGAATTGATCCTTTTCCTAATCTTTGCTGCAGGGTACAGGCAAAGCTACGTCGATGCGAAGCGCCGCGAGATGTACATTATCGTACAGATTATAGCGATCTCGATCATGGCGGCCGTTGCGAACCCTTGGCTGGTGGGTCTCGGCTTGCACCCGGCGATAAGCATGAGCTGGCTGAGCTCCTACCGCCGCATTTCCGGGATGGCCGGGTTCATGCTGGCTTCCTTCTGCGGTACGCTTTTTCTGTTTGACGGGGGGCTTCTTTCCGTGGCGTGGCGGCACGAATGGCTGCCCTTGATCCTGGCGTTAGCCGCGGTACCCTATATATTGAAGCTGTACCAGATGTCCTGCGAGGTCAAATCCAAGCTTCGGGACGCCAACGACGAGATCGCCCGGCTGATCAAGAACGAGGAGCGCCAGCGGATTGCCAGGGATCTGCACGACACGCTCGGCCATCAATTATCGCTGATCACGCTGAAAAGCGAGCTGGTGGAGAGGCTCATCGCCGGTCACCCGAATCAAGCCCTCGAAGAAGCGCGCGACGTGCAGCAGATCTCGAGATCGACGCTGCTGCAGGTTCGGGAGTTGATCAGCGATATGCAGTCTATCGATATCGGTGAAGAATTCCGGCAGGCCGAAGAGATCTTCCAGTCGGCAGGCATTGCCTTCGAAGGCGTCAATCGCAGTTCCCTAGCCGCAGTACCGATCATTCAGAATATACTGGGCATGTGCCTGCGCGAGTGCGTGACGAACGTGATCAAGCATAGCGGCGCCGACCGCTGCAAGGCGACCCTCTGCGAGGAGCCCGGCCAATACATGCTGCACGTGCAGGACAACGGCACCGGCATGGCAAGGGACAGCTCCCGGCTCGAACAATTCGGCAACGGGCTGCTCGGGATGAAGGAACGACTGCTGCTCATCGAGGGCAAGCTTGAGCTGGTCTCCGATCAAGCCTGGGGAACGCGGGTGTCGATCACCGTGCCGAAGATCGCCAAACCGAACATCGCGGAGGTCGTAGGATGAAGATCGTAATCGCAGAGGATCAGGGTATGCTCCGGGGCGCGATCAGCCGGCTGCTATCGCTGGAAGACGATATCGAGGTCGTCGGCGAGGCGGACAACGGCGAGCAGGCGCTAGCGCTGATCCGCAAGCAGGAAGCCGACATCGCCGTACTCGATATCGAGATGCCCCTGCTGAGCGGGCTGGAGGTGGCGGAGACGCTGCAGGCGGAAGGCCATCCCTGCCGGATCGTCATCGTCACCACGTTTGCCAGAAGCGGGTATTATCAGCGCGCGGTCCATGCGGGCGTGCGGGGTTATCTCTTGAAGGAAGCGCCCGTCTCGGAATTGGCCGAGGCTTTGCGCAAGATCCATGAAGGACGCCGGGTATTCAGTCCTCATCTGACGTTCTCGATGATGGAGGAGACGAATCCGCTCACGGCGCGCGAATGCGAAGTGCTGATTCACCTGAAGGAAGGGCACACCGTCGCGGAGATTAGCAAGCTGATCTTCTTGTCGCCGGCGACGATCCGCAATTATATCTCCGAGATCCTGCAGAAGCTGGAGGCCAAGAATCGCATCGATGCCGTGGCGATTGCGCAGAACAAGGGCTGGTTAAAGTGAGAAAGTCTAATCGTCTCTTGCGAAAAGCAAGTTCTGCGCAGAAAGCCCACTCCGCATACGACCGTATGACATATTCTGTTGGCACCATTTGAATTTCATGGAGTTGAAACGATGGCGCCCCCCTATCGCGTGCATTGGCGCGGCCCAATCCAACGTAAAGGCGGTCTCGGCAACTCCAGCCGAGAGTATGTAAAGGCGTTGCGCAGACAAGGCGTCCCCGTTACGACAGCATCGTTCAGGGAAGCCGCGCGCAATCCGTCCGGAAAGCGCGAACCGAAGCGAGTGCTCATCTACCACTACCCTCCCCATACGCTTCAGGTCATAAGAGAAAGAAGACGCTATGATCGCATTATCCTGAATACGGTATGGGAGACCACGCAGATCCCCCGGAGTTGGAAGACGGCGATTAACCAATATAACGGGGTATTCGTTCCAACCCGGCATAACTATAGAGCCTTGCGGAAGAGCGGGGTCCGAGTCCCTATCCATATCGTTCCGCACGGGGTCGACACGAAGGCCTTTTCCCCGTCCAATCCGCCATATCGGCTGCCGAGCGCTGCCGGGAAATTCGTGTTTGTCTCCGTTTTCGGATTTCAGCACCGCAAAAACCCCGAGGCGCTGCTGCGCGCCTACTGGGAGGCGTTCTCGCACAAGGATCGCGTCTTGCTGGTCATCAAGACGAACGGGTATAGCGCTCGGGAGAATGGAGCCTGGATTCGCCGGCGGATCGAGCGCTATCGGGCATCGCTCCGCATTCCCCACCGACCGGCTCCGTATGTCGTTCTGACCGGATACATGGGCAGCAAGGCGCTCAAAGGGCTCTATACTTTGGGCGATGTCTTCGTCTTGCCTACACGCGGCGAAGGGGTAGGAATGCCCTATATGGAGGCGATGGCGAGCGGAATACCGGTGATCGCTACCTCTTGGGGAGGTCAGATGGACTTCTTGACATCCGCCAATTCGTTCCTTGTTCCTTACCGGCTGCAGAGCCCCTCTTCCAGCATGAAGAAGAGATCCGCCATCTCCAAGTCCTTCCGTTCTCTATTCGCCGGGCCCGGACAGCAATGGGCGGAAGTCGATCTTGCCGGGCTTAAGGCGCAACTGCGCAAGGCCTATCTTCACCCCGGGCTATGCAGGAGCAAGGGAAAGCGTGCCCGACAGGATGCGCTCCGACTGAGCTGGGGACATGCGGGACGAGAGATGAGGAAAGCGTTGGAGAAAGTGATGGCGGAAGGTAGGGCAAGCGGCTTCCGTAAAAAGGATGGATCGTGACGATGCGTCCGCCACGCCCATCTCGCGTTCCTGAACGGCATGCCGCTGGCCGGATGTCGCGTTGCGATAGAGACCCTTCATGGACCGGGCTGCTCTGCCCGGTCTTTTCTTTTGCCTTTATTTATCTTAAGGAGTCTTAAGTCTAATTTAAAAATGAATTATAAGAGTCTTTATGACTGAGGATTACAGTTAATAGACAACGAGACGGCGCAGGGGGATACACGGTGAAGGCAAACGAGATGGATAGGGTAGATTCACCAGGCAAGAGAGCGAATTACGGCGGCCTGGACTGGTTGAAGCTGATCGCGGCGCTGTTGGTGGTCGCCAACCATACGAGTCCGCTGACTTCCGTCAGCCCCGATGCCGACTTTCTGCTGAGCGGTATCCTGAGCCGGATTGCCGTTCCGATCTTCTTCATGACATCCGGATTCTTCTATTTCCGCAAGCTGAATGGCGATCCTCGCGTGGATCGGGAGGCGATGTACGGCTATCTGCGAAAAATCGGGAAGCTGTACGCCGTCGCCCTGCTGCTGTACGTTCCGCTTAACCTCTATACAGGTTACTTTACCGAAGATTTCAGCGCATATTCGCTGATGAAGGATCTCGTGTTCGACGGCACTTTCTATCACTTGTGGTATCTGCCCGCACTGCTGATCGGGATCCTGCTGACGACATGGCTGTATCGGACCCTGCCTCTGCCGGCGATGCTGGCCGCGGCGGGTCTCCTGTACGTCGTAGGCCTGCTAGGCGATAGCTACTATGGCCTGTTCAAGGCCAACGAAGCCTTCTCGCAATTGTACGCAGGCCTGTTCAAGGCGTTCGATTACACGCGCAACGGGTTGTTCTACGCGCCGATCTATCTGGCATTGGGGGCTTGGGCCGCCAAGCGGCCGCAGCCGGAGCGAAGACCGCTCGCGAATGCCGGCTTGTTCTTGGTCTCGCTCGCCCTGATGCTGACCGAAGGCATGCTCCTGAACCTAGCAGGGATGCCCAGGCATGACAGCATGTACATATTCGCGCTGCCGGCTGCTTACTTCCTGTTCCGATGGGCGCTGCAGTGGAAGGGACGATCGGGCAGGACTTTCCGGGAATGGCGCGTCTGGATCTATATCCTGCATCCGATCGCCATCGTGCTGGTTCGGGGAGCGGCAGAGACCGTACATCTGGAGGCTCTGTTGATCACGAATAGCCTCCTGCATTACGTCGCCGTTTGTCTCGTATCGATCGTCTTAGCCGTGGTCGCGGTGCGGTTGTGCGGGATCTCCCTACGGATAAGTCCCGCTAAGATAAAGCCTCGCGAAGGCGCTTGATATCGCTCAGTGGCGGCGACAGCGATAAGCCTCGGCGATCCCTGAGGACGCCGAGGCGCCGATCCGGCTCCGGTCGGCAAAGGCGGGCGAGGTTATCCTGGCTAGTTGGAGCCCTTCCTGGATCAGGTGCCGCAGAACGTTCGATAAGGGCGGCCGGATCGCGCAGGCGGCGCGGCGTAAGGATCCTGTTCGGGAGCGTACGCGTAGGGACGCGACAGCGCCTCGAGCAGTCTCTCCATCACGCTGTAGTCGCCTTCGTTCACCGCGGCTTCCAGCGCCTCTTCGACCCGGTGGTTGCGCGGGATGACCGCGGGGTTGCGGCTGCGCATCAACTGAAGCGAGGCGGATGGGGTCTCCTCCTGCCTGCCCAGTCTGGCCTGCCACAGCTCGTGCCACCGGGCAAATTCGGCGGTGCCCTGCAGGACCGTATCCTCCGGCTTCTCCAGGGTAAGCGCGCGGAACGTATTGGTGTAGTCCGCCCCATGCTTCTGCATCATCTGGAGAAGGTCCTCGATGAGGGATTCGTCCTGCGGCTCTTCGTTAAAGATACCCAGCTTATGCCTCATCCCCGCGAGCCAATGGCGGCGATACTGCTCGGCGAACCCCGACAGCGCGTCCTCGGCCTGCCGGACGGCAACTTCTTCGTCGTCATGCAGCAGCGGCAGGAGGCTCTCGGCGAATCTCGCGAGATTCCATGCGGCGATAGGCGGCTGATTGCCATAGGCATAGCGGCCCTGCCTGTCGATGGAGCTGAATACCGTCGCGGGGTCATAGGTATCCATGAAGGCGCAAGGACCGTAATCGATCGTCTCTCCGCTCAGCGCCATGTTGTCGGTGTTCATCACGCCGTGAATGAAGCCGACGAGCTGCCACTGGGCGATCAGCGCGGCCTGACGCTGGATCGCTTCCCTAAGGAGGAGCAGATAGCGGTTCCCGCCGGCCTCCGTGGCCGCCGCTTCCGGATAATGTCTCTCCAAGGTGTAATCGGCCAGGGCGCGAAGATCCTGGACCGTGCCCCAGTTGGCCGCGTATTGAAAGGTGCCGACGCGAAGATGGCTGGCCGCCACGCGGGTCAGAACGGCGCCCGGGAGCTCGGTCTCGCGGTAGATGGACTCCCCTGTCGTCACGACCGCCAGGCTGCGGGTGGTCGGGATCCCCAGCGCATGCATGGCTTCGCTGATGATGTATTCGCGCAGCATCGGTCCAAGCGCCGCCCGCCCGTCGCCTTGGCGGGAGTACGGCGTGACGCCCGAACCCTTCAGCTGAATATCGACCCGCTCCCCTTGGAGAGCGATGTGCTCGCCGAGCAGCACCGCCCGGCCATCCCCGAGCAGGTTGAGATACCCGAATTGATGCCCGGCATAAGCTTGGGCCAGCGGCTCGGCTCCCTCGGGAATCCGGTTGCCGGCGAGCGCCTCTACGCCTTCGTCGCGCCGCAGCGCTTGGACGTTCAACCCGAGGGAGGCGGCCAACGCCTCATTCAGAACGCCGAGCTCCGGCGAACGCACGGGGGTCGGTTCGAGCCTAGTGTACAAGATCGCCGGCAGACGGGCGTAGCTGTTATCGAAATGCCATCCGGCCTCTACGCTTGCTTCCTTCTCTGTCATCTTATCCTCCTCCACCACCCAGCAGCCTCTTTAGGGTTGGCTTATATCCGTCTATTATACCCTTTCTTGGCATTGGAGAGGCGAATCCCGGACGGATGTACGGGCTATCGGCAGCAAACGCACGACCACCGACGGGATGCATGCGGACAATCGGGGGAATGTCTTCTACACAATGCTGGAAGGCAAGGGCGTCGGCTTCTATCCCCCCTCCACCAACACGTTCCATGACGACGCCGATTGACGATCATGTGCTGCCTTTGACGCGGAAAGCAAATAGGACTATTTGTCAGTAGGCGTACTCTCGCTCGACCTTGCAGATCCGGACCTTGTAGCTCTCGTACCAGACCTGCTTGCCCTTGTCTTGCGCCGCTAGATGGGCTTGATTCTGCTTCCAGTTGGTGATCGCCTCGAGGCTATCCCAGTAGGAGACGGTGATGCCGGCGCCCGAAGCGTCCCTGACGCTCTCCACGCCCAGGAAGCCCGGCTGCTCGCCCGCCAACTGCTCCATCCGGTCGGCCATGCTGCCGTAGCCTTGATCTCCCTCCGTGCGTTGGCTCGTGAAGATTACCGCGTAATACGATCCGTTCGTCCCCAGTTCCATGACAGCCCCGCTCCTCTCATACAAGAACGCTTCTCCGGCGGCGAAGAAGGTGCTCGAATTCGTCGCGGCCATGAAAGCAAAGCAGTCTTAGTCCGCAAAGTGCCGGATATTATCTGTCAATCTCGTTCGAGAAACTGCGCTTGCCCGCTCTATCCGCGCGGGTCCAACGCCAAGAGCCCGGCATACGCTGCCGGGCTCTTGATCTTCTTACACTAAGAGATGAAGGTGCCTTTATTCGTGAATCCGAAGGAGAATCTCGCCCAGCGTCTTCATCGCTTCCTGCTCCCCTTCGCCGTCGATCTCCAGCGTCACTTCATCGTGAGCGGCGACGCCGAGGGTGAGCATGCTGAGCGAGCTCTTGCCGTTGACCTTCTTGCCCTTGCTCAGCACGCTGATCTTGCAGGGGAACTTGCCCGCCGCCTCGACGAATGTCTTGATCGGGCGGACGTGGAGGCCCGTCGGGCTCGTGACCGTGAAAGATTGCGTAATCATGCGTGAATTCCCCCTTCCAACTGTTGCTGTACGAAGCTCTGAACTTCCCGGTGGCCGCGCAGCGACAGCGCCTGCCGGGACAGCGACTGCCAGTCGCCATGCGACAGCGAGCCGATGCGCTCGCGCGCCGGGAGGATCGAGCCCGCGCTCATGCTGAATTCGTGCAAGCCGAGACCGAGCAGCAGCGGGATCGCCGTCAGGTCGCCCGCCATCTCGCCGCACACGCCGACCCACTTGCCCTCCGCGCGCGCCGCGTCGATGACGTGGCGGATGAGGCGCAGAATGGACGGGTGGCATGGCTGATACAGATAGGACACCGTCTCGTTCATCCGGTCGGCGGCCATCGTATATTGAATCAGATCGTTCGTGCCGATGCTGAAAAAGTCCGCTTCCTTCGCGAACAGATCCGCCGACACGGCCGCCGATGGCACTTCGATCATCATGCCGACTTCGATGGTCTCCGATACTTCGACGCCGGAAGCGACGAGCTGCGTCTTCTCTTCTTCGAGAATCCGCTTGGCCTCCAGCAGCTCCTCCAGCACGGCGATCATCGGGAACATGATCTTCAGGTTCCCGTAACGGCTAGCCCGCAGCAGCGCGCGAAGCTGGGCGCGGAAGACGTCCTGCCGCTCCAGGCAGAGGCGCAGCGCCCGCTGGCCGAGGAACGGATTGCTCTCCTTCGGCAGATCCAGGTAAGGAAGCTCCTTGTCCCCACCGATGTCGAGCGTCCGGATGACGACCGGCTTGCCCGCCATTTTCTCCAGGACGTACTTGTAGCTCTGGAACTGCTCCTCTTCGGTCGGCAGCTCGCTGCGTCCCATGTAGAGGAACTCCGTGCGGAACAGCCCGATCGCTTCGGCGCCGTTGTCGAGCGCTTTCTGGACGTCCTCCAGCTTGCCGATGTTGGCCGCGATCTCGACCCGGTGCCCGTCGGACGATACCGAAGCCCGCTTCGCCCACTGCCTTAGCTCGGCTTGGCGCCGGTCGTACTGGGCCTTCTTCTCCGTATACGCAGCCAGCTCTTCCGGGCTCGGATCGACCAGCAGCACCCCTTCGGTCGCATCCATCACGAGGATGGCGCCGGCAGGAATGCCGCGGACGCCGGCCCCGGCGCCCACGATCGCGGGAACGTCCAGGGAACGGGCCATAATCGCCGAATGGGACGTGCGGCTACCGATCTCGGTGACGAAGCCCCGCACGACTGCCAGATTCAATTGCGCCGTATCGGACGGCGTCAGGTCGGACGCCACGACGACGCATTCTTCGGCGAGCTGCGACAGATCGCCGCCTTGAACGCCCCGCAGCGCGTTTAGAATACGCCCGCTAACGTCGCGCACGTCGGCGGCGCGTTCCCGCAGCGCCTCGTCTTCGAGCTGGCCGAGCGCCTCGATGAACGTCTGCGCCACCTCGTGCAGCGCGTATTCGGCGTTCACCGCCTCCTCCCGAATCTGCCCCTCGACCGTCTCGATCAGATCGGGGTCCTCCAGGATGAGCAGATGCCCTTCGAAGATCGCGGCTTTCTCAGCGCCCAGCTTCTCCTCCACGGATGCCCGGATGCGCTCGATCTCGCCCTGCGCTTGACGAACCGCAGCGCGGAACCGCTCGACTTCCCGCTCCGGCTCCTCCGCCGGGCTCCTGACCGGCACATACGTCTCCGCGTTCAGGACGACCGCGCGGGCGATCGCGATTCCCGAAGAAGCGGCAATTCCTTCAATCTTCCGAGTCATGCGTTCTCCCTCCTTACGCATCGTGACGTTCCGGCTTGTGCGGCAGCGCAGAGGCGCCCGTCTCGGGGTGCAGCCGACCGAGCGCCTCATAGGCGAGGGTCACGGCGTCGTGCAGCGGATGGCCGGCCGGGATGCCCGTATAGCGAACCAGCGTCTCGCTGAGCCCTTGCTCCCGCAGCGACCGCTGAAGCTCGGCCGCCTCCGGGTCGTCCGCATAGTCGAACCGCAGCGCGGCGGCCATCGCGCCGGTCAAGCCGGCCGTGCCGATGCCGAGCTCCTGCGCCAGCATCGCCGGCCGGACGAGCCGGTCGTTCGCCGCCAGCTTGCGGATCGGAGACCGGCCGACGCGCACGACTTCGTCGGTCAGATAAGGGTTGCGGAAGCGTTCGATGATTTGATCGATATAATGGCCGTGCTCCGTCTCGTCGAAGCCGTATTGGCGGACAAGTACCGCACCCGTCTCTCCCAGTACCCCGCGAACTAGTGCGACGATCTCCTCGTCCCGCATCGCCTCCTGAATGGTGGCGTATCCTTTCAAATATCCGTGATAGGCGGCGCTGCAATGCCCCGTATTGACCGTGAATAGCTTGCGCTCGATATAAGGCCCGAGCCGGTCGACATAATGAACGCCGTCCAGGAGCGGATAACCTTCCGGCAGGGCAGAGCGGTCGACCACCCATTCATAGAACGGCTCGACCGTCACCTGCAGCGGGTCTTCGTGCTGCTGAAGCGGCACGATCCGGTCCACCGCCGCGTCGGGGAACGCGATCCGCCCGGCCGCCCGCTCTTGAAGCGCCGGGGACAGATAACCGTACACGTGCTGCTTCAGCGCCGTGCTGCCGCCGATCGCATTCTCGCAGGCGATGACCGCCAGCGGGGCGACCCCGGCCGCTCCCGCGCCCGATGCTCCCCCCAGCCGCAGCTCGATCCCCTTCGCGATGCTCTCGGCGATATAGGGCAGCGCCGTCAGGCCGACCGCCGTCGTCACCAGATCGGCTTCGGCGATCGCCCGCGCGACGCGCTCCGTCTCCCGGCCGTGGATCGCCGATACGCCGCTGACGGTCGTCGTCTCCGCTTCCTCGTTCGCCAGCGTCACCCGATAAGCTCCGCGCTCGTTCAGCAGGGACACCCGCTCCTCGCTCACGTCGACGAATCGGAGCTCATAGCCCGCCCGGGACAGCAGCAGGCCAATAAAGCCGAGACCGATGTTGCCGGCGCCGAAATGGACCGCCTTCATAGTTCCATCCCTTCTTCGAAGATCGCGATAAGCTCCTCTTCGGAAGAGGCCTGAAGGATGCGCTGCATGTCGTCTTCCTCCGCTACGAGAACGGCGACGCTGGACAGCACGTCCAGATGCTCCTCGCCCACCGCTGCGAGTCCGATGACGAGGTTTGCCCGCTCCTCGCCGAAGTCGACGCCTTCGGGCACGACCAGCACGGACATCCCGGTGGAGCGGATCAGCGGCTTGGCGTCGTTCGTGCCGTGCGGCATCGCCAATCCCCCGCCGATGTAGGTGGAGGAGACGCCCTCCCGCTCGATCATTTTGTCGACATAAGCTTCGGGCACGTGCCCCGCGTCGACAAGCAGCTGGCCGGCCAGCCGGATCGCTTCGTATTTATCCTTTACTTGGACGTTCAGCTTCACTTTTTCTCTGGACAAGATGCTCATATTCATTCTCTCCATTCTCTAATGTCCTCATAAAACTCTCCAGCTCCCGCGAGATAAAGGCTTTGATCGCATCCGCGTCGGCCTCCTCCAACAGCCGGATCATCTCCGGCTGCAGCAGCATGGCGCTGATCTCGCTCAGCACCTCCAGACCGGGACGGTCCAGCTGCCGGGGCGCCAGCATCAACAGAATCTGCCGTACCTCGTCCTTGCCTTCCGCCCCCAGGAAGAGCGGCGGATCCAGACGAAACAAGGACAAGACAGGCTTGCGTACCCATTCGCTCCTCGTATGAAACAGCACCAGCTTCGTATCCGTTATGAGCTGACTGCCGTGACGCTCCCGCTCGATCAGCTGCTCGACCAGCCGTTCCTCGTTCTCCAGGTTCCCCTTCGGCGACACCTCCGCCAGCACGGCCGTCAGGACGGCCCGCAGATCCCGGCTTCGGTCGCCGAGCTCCAAGGGATACACCTCGAACGGATCGAGCACCTGCACGATCTCCGACGTGTACGCGCTCATCCGCCGCAGCCGCTCGAGCGGCCCCGCCTCGTCCTTCGGCCCGGCCGCGGGCGGCGGCGGGGCGGCGGCGAGCTTGCGGATGTAGGCCCGCAGCTTCTCCGCCTCTTCGCTCGTCAGCAGCGGACTGAGCTTGATGTAGCGGCCCGGCTCCACCGGTAGATCAACCGTCGAGACGATCAGATCGTAACGGTCTTGCGGAATCCGCGCGGCCTCGTACCAAGAATAGTTCCCGATCAGGTCGATCTGCGGAATCTCCTTGTTGATGCGGACCGCGAGCAGCTTGGAGGAGCCGATGCCGCTCGTGCATACGAGCAGGGCGCGCACGCTTCTCGGGAACATCTTCCACCGTTCCATGGCGGCGCCGAAGTGCATCACCAAGTAGCCGATCTCCTCGTCGGGGACTTCGATGTCCCGCAGCGCCTCGTCCGTGCCGGACCGGACCGCGGCGAACAGCGGCGCGTAATCTTTGCGAATCTGCGGAAGCAGCGGATTGCGGATCGCTTCCCCTTCGCGCAGCCGCTCCAGCGCCGGTCCCAGATGCCGGACGAGTCCGTCCAGCAGCGAACGGTCCTTGTCGAAGGAAACGTCGATCCGCTTCCCCACCGCCCGAATCAGATCGACCGCCGACTCCGCCAGCGTCACTCCATACATCTCCAGAGGCGTAGCGGAAGGCGGCGGCGCGGCCTCCTTCACTTCGTCGATCAGCCGCTGCACATAGGCCTTCTCGGCATCCGGCCAATCGATGCCGAACGCCTGCGCGAACCGTTCGAGCTTCGGCGACGGCGACCCCGCTTGGACGCCCGTCTCTTCGGAGGGCGCGATCCAATGCTGCGCCCGCATCCGCGCGAACGCCACGGAGAGACGGATCAACAGCCGGGTGTAGGCGGTGTCCGACAGGCGGTTCGGCCAGCCCTCCTCGATCTTCCACAGCAGCTGCTCGATGTCCAAAATATGTTTTTTGCCGGCCATACGGAGCAGTTGGGCGGTGACGGGGCCCGCAGACGGCGCTTCCGGCGAAGCTCCGAACAGATCCGATTCGTCTAGATACGTCTGGGCCATCATGGCGATCAGACTGCGCTTCGCGGACTCCTCGCCGGCGATCTCCACCCCGTACCCTCTTCTGCGGACCAACTCCAGCCCGTTCTTGCGCAGCTGCGGCTCCATCTCGTCCAGATCCCGGGCGATCGTCGGGATCGCCGCATGCAGCGTATGCGCGAGCGCGTAGAGCTTGACCGGCTCGGCTTCCTCCAGCAGCCGGCAGAGGATGAGCGTCTTGCGCTCCTCCGACGAGTAGTTGGCGGAGACGGAGGCGCCGAGCAGCCGCTTGAACCGCGCCACATCCTCTTCCTTGCCATGGATGGAGATGCCGATGCCGGACTTCTTGACGAGAGACAGCCGGTTCTCGTGCAGGATGGGCTCCAGCTCCTGAATCTCCCGATGAACGGTTCTCGTGCTGATCTGGAGCTCTTCCGCGATCTCTCCGGCGGTCACTTCCCCTTGCCGCTTGAGCAGCACTTCCAATAGGCGGCGCTGCCGATTGGAGACGATCATGGCCGACATTTCCCCTTCCAAGTAAAGACGGCTTTGCCGCCTTTCTAGCGGCGACACGTTTTTATCGGAGGTCATACAGAGATGAATAGGCATAAAATCTATACATTCTGTATGACCAAGTAAAGACGGCTTTGCCGCCTTTCCAGCGGCGACACGTTTTTATCGGAGACGGACCGGCAAAGGATAGGAGAAGCTTATCCTTACGGATACGCCGAGAAATGGACACAACGCCGACGTCGAATCCGTCAGCGCTGCGCCCTCCAGCTCCTCTATTCCGTATCAATCGCGACTCAGCCGTTCGACGAGCTCGTCGTACTCCCTCGCTTTGAGGAAGTCGTCGATGGAGATGTGCTCGGCGTCCGGCGCTTTTAATTTTGCGCGATCCGTTAACGTTTTATGGGTGACGATAATGTCCGCATCGGACGGGATGTCGCTGATGGCCGTATTCGTGACGGTGACCGGAATCTGCGCTTTGTTCAGCTTCTTCCTCAAGATGGAGGCGCCCATCGCGCTCGACCCCATTCCGGCGTCGCAGGCGAATACGATCTTGTTCACGTCGGCGTTGGCCTTCACGACGGTCGCTGCCGCCGCGCTTGCCGCCGGAACGGGTTGGCCTTTGGACTGCGCCTTCATCTCCTTCATCTTCTCGGACGCCGCCTCGAGGTCGCCTTCTTGCGTTTGCTTGCCCGTCTTCAGCAGGACCGAAGCCACGAGGAAGGAAGCTATCGCCGCCGTGAGCACGCCGCTCAGGACGGGAAGCAGGCCGCCCTTGGGCGCCATGGCCATAAAGGCGAAGATGCTGCCCGGCGAAGGCGTGGCCACCAGTCCCGCTCCGAACGTCGAGAACGTGAGCGTACCGACGATGCCCCCCGAGATCGCGGCCAGAATGAGGCGCGGATTCATCAGGATATACGGGAAGTAGATCTCATGAATACCGCCCAGGAAATGAATGATGACGGCGCCCGGCGCGGATTGCTTGACCATGCCCCGGCCGAACACCCAGTAGGCGAGCAGGATACCAAGGCCCGGACCGGGGTTCGACTCCAGCATGAACAACAGCGACTTGCCGGTCTGGGACGCCTGTTCGAGGGCGATCGGGCCGAGCACGCCGTGGTTGATGGCGTTGTTCAGGAACAGCACCTTGCCCGGTTCGATCAGGATGTTCGCGAGTGGGATCAGGTGGTTGTTCACGAGGAACTCGACGCCGTTCGCCAGCCCTCGGCTGATCGCTTCGACGACCGGGCCGATGCCCTTGAACGCCGCGATCGCTAGCAATCCGCCGATGATGCCGGACGAGAAGTTGTTCACCAGCATCTCGAAGCCGGAGCGGATCTTGCCGTCGATGAGCCGGTCGAACCGCTTCAGAATGACGGCAGCCAATGGACCCATGATCATGGCGCCGAGGAACATCGGGATGTCGCTGCCGACGATGACGCCCATCGTGGCGGTGGCGCCGATGACCCCGCCCCTCGTGCCGTGCACCATCTGCCCGCCGGTGTAGCCGATCAGCAGCGGCAGCAGATACGTGATCATCGGGCCGACCAGTTTGGCCAGCGTCTCGTTCGGGATCCACCCCGTAGGAATAAACAGAGCCGTAATCAGCCCCCATGCGATAAACGCTCCGATGTTCGGCATGACCATGCCGCTCAGAAACCGGCCGAAGCGTTGAATCGCGACTTTGATGCGGCCCTCTGGAGCCGGAAGCGCTTGCTCCGCTTGACTCATGTGCAACCTCCTCCTCTATCGTGTTCACACTGCGGTGTGAGTAAGATTGTGATCTGGATCTATCATACCGAGAAAGCGCTTGCAGGATCAACGAAAGGAAAACCAGCTTTCGTCATCAAAGCTGTTGACAGGATTTATTGTTGTGATATTCATGGAAAAATAAACAGGCATTTTTTATGCTGGAACGGCAATAGGCCATACTCTAATTTTCCCGACGGATCGTTTAATCATACCTGCAACTTTTATACCCGCTTAACAACATTTGCGTTCATATCAAATCTTAGCGAGTTATTCTAAGCTAAACTTCAATAGAGGAGGAAAGTAGAATATGAGATCAAGTTTCGTTCAGAAGCTCACATGGACAGCACTAGCCGCGCTCTTGGTGTTATCGAACTTTTTCGGTTATTCGCCAAGCAAGGCGTCGGCTGCTAATGCCGACGGTTCGCTGACCGTCGCAGAGGCTATTGCCAATAACAGCGGGACCGGCACGGTGGAAGGGTATATCGTCGGGCATGCAACCGGTTCTTTAACGGCCAACTTTCAAGCCCCATTCTCCAATGATCTAAACCTCTTAATCGGGGATGCTTCGGGTGAACGCGACAAAGCAAAATTACTGGACGTCCAACTTTCAACGGCTTATCGCTCGCAATTCGGACTTCAAACCAATCCTAGTATCATCGGGAAAAAAGTAAAAGTAACAGGTGCTTTAGCCGCTTACAATAATTTTCCGGGATTAAAGTCGCCTACCGCCCTTGCTATTGTTGATGACTCTACTCCTCCAGATCCAACAGATCCAACAAACCCAACAGATCCAACAGATCCAACAGTTCCAGTCCCTCCGCTGCCGAATGGAACTGGCAAGAAGGTCCTCTTCGACAACACGCATGCCCAAACGGCCGGCGCGGCCGACTGGGTCATTGACGGCGGATTCTCCGATTTCGCCGACGGACTAAAAGCTGACGGCTTTACCGTAGAGTCGCTTGACCGCCCGATCCCGTATACGTTTGGCGAGCAAGCCGTCACCTACGACAAACTAAAAAATTACGACGTTTTCATTATCGGAGAAGCAAATATTCCCTTTAAGAAATCCGAACAAGATGCGATGCTTCAATACACGAAAGAAGGCGGAAGCATCTTCTTTATCTCCGATCATTACAACGCGGACCGCAATAAAAACCGTTGGGATGCTTCGGAGGTATTTAACGGTTACCGTCGCGGCGCATGGGACAATCCGGCCAAAGGAATGTCGGCCGAAGAAGCGGCATCCCCGGCGATGCAAGGCTTGCAAAGCTCGGATTGGTTGGGTCAAAACTTCGGCGTCCGCTTCCGCTACAACGCGCTTGGCGATGTCGATAACTTGACTGACGTAGTAAAGCCGGACCAATCGTTCGGAATTACCGCAGGGGTCGGCTCCGTAGCGATGCATGCAGGTTCCACGCTTGCGATCATGGATCCGACCAAAGCAAAAGGACTCGTCTATGTTCCAACGAACGTTCCTGCCTGGGCGAATGCCGTAGACAGCGGCATTTACAGCGGCGGAGGCCGTGCGGAGGGTCCGTTCGCGGCCGTATCCAAACTGGGTGCGGGGAAAGCAGCCTTTATCGGCGACTCCTCTCCGGTAGAAGACGCAACGCCGAAATATTTGCGAGAAGATACGGGTGCGAAGAAGACAACCTATGACGGGTTCAAAGGCGAAGCCGATGATGCCACTTTCCTGGTGCATACCGTCGAATGGTTAGCGAATCATGAAAGCTACACCAGCCTGAATCAAGTAGCAGGGCTTCAATTGGATCAACCGACCCAACTGCTCGCCAGCGAAACGCCTGCTCTGTCGACGGAGCCTCAGCCGGAACCTTGGGCCCCGCCGAATGCCGGTTACAAGTGGTACGACCCTTCTACTTTTAGATCGGGTTCTTATGGATCCACGCAGCAGCCCCCGGTTCAAGGGCAATATAAATTCGTCCGCCAGAGCACGCTGCCGAACGCGGAGCAGTTCCAAATTCGCGTAACGGCGGACAACCTCTTGCCTGGACAAACCGTCTCGAATCTGTCCGTAGGTATATACCTGGCTGGAGGAACCCAGGTAGCCAAATTCCAAAATGCGGACGGCACCTGGCCTACCGGCTACGGATATAGCGCAAGCTTCTCCGCTACGGCCGACGCCGCGGGTCACGCCTATAAAGACTTAACCGTTCAGATCAACCCGTCTGCAGTTGGCCAAGCTAGCTTAAGACTGAAGGTCAACGGCAACAACGAAATTACGGAAACCGTATCGATTGCCAACGTGCCTGCTGAACCGTTGCCGACGGATCAACCGCCGGTTCCGGGGAAAATCTCCATCGCGGACGCTCGTCATGCGGCGGAAGGCAATCTCGTAACGGTTGAAGGCATCATCACTTCGGAGCCGGGAGCATTCGGCGGTCAAGGATTCTATGTACAGGACGATACGGCCGGAATCTACGTGTTCCAAAGCGCAACGGGTTATCATGCCGGCGATAAGATCTCGATCAGCGCGAAGATAACGGCCTTTAACACCGAGCTGGAATTAACAGACCCTGTTGTCCTTAAGAAAATCGGGACAGCCAGCCTGCCGGCAGCCATCGTTCAACCGGCGCTTAACGAGGATAATCAAGGCCGTCTGGTGAAGCTGGAGAATGTCACGATTCAAAACTATATCACGGCAACGCCTGCCGGTTCCTTTGAATTCGACGTCGTGAACGGCGCAAGCGCCACTCACGTGCGCGTGGACGGTCGAACCGGAATCAACTTCGACGGATTTAAATCCGCGTTTCCGGCGGGAAGCCAAGTCGGCATCTCAGGCATCTCCTCCATCTTTAAGGGCGTCTACCAGCTTAAACCGCTTGCGATCGGCGCCGTAGAGCTCGCGGATGCCATCGCTCCGACGACATCCGTTCAAGTGGAAGGCGTCTCCGGAGAGAACCACTACAATCGCCAAGCGGTTACGCTCACTTTTACCGCAACGGATAACGTAAATGGCGTCGGCGTAGCGAGAACCGAATATCGATTAAACGAAGGAGAATGGCTCGTCGTTCAAGGTCCGGTGTCCATCTCCAATGAAGGAAAGAACGTCATCGCGTATCGCTCCATCGATAAAGCCAACAATGTCGAAGATGCCCAAACCGTCCAAATCTGGATCGATCAAACGGCGCCGGCGGTTTCCTCTGCTGGATCCACGTCATTCTATCAAACGGATTCCAATGTGAAATTGGTCGTCACGGCATCGGATAACTTGAGCGGCGTGAAAGCCATTGCTTACGCCTTAGACGGCGTAAACATCGGATCCATCGATAAGATTTCACCGCTTGCGTTATCCGCCGGGAACCATGCGCTTATCATTACGGCTGAAGACTTTGCGGGGAACAAGTCGGACACGACCCTAACGTTAACATCCGTTATGGATATGAATCACTTAGGTGCCCTCCTCTCCATCGGGGAGAGCAACAAGTGGATTGCCAATCATAGCACGGCTCAAAGCCTGCAATCCAAAGTGAAGAACATCCAGAAAGCAAATAAAGATAAAAATCAGATGAAAATGTTCGAAGATCTTATTCAAGCCATAACCAAAGACAGCGGAAAGTCGATCGATGCGAAATTCGCTGAATTCCTGTTAAATGATCTGAAATATATAAAAGCAAACGGATTGTAAGGCGAGGGGCTGTCTCCACAGCCAAATCTGAGCAATGGCGGGGCAGAGCGTTATTTCTGCCCCGCCGTTTTTTTGGAGAAATTCTTGAGGGAATGGTTCATGCTGCGATTCCGGCAGATAAATATGTCGTATCCAATTTCGCGCTCGAACCCTTCATGCAGGAAAGCGCTATGCTATTTGCTAGGGCATTAACCCCCTAGACTTTTTTAGAGATAGCGACAGTAAGTACAGACAGACATATTCCCTAAATTCCTTGACAGGAATATTCTTATTGAGGTATATTGAATCCAGAACCAGTACCAATCAAATCCAAAAAAGGAGAGCGATATCATGAACCAAGAAGTGACCTCGTTTATTGAAAACCTTAATCCCTGGCAGGTGGAGGTATGCGGCAAGCTTCGCCGGATGGTCCATGAAGTAATTCCGGAAGTCGAAGAGAAGATTCAGTACAAGAAACCGCATTTTCTGAAGAACGGACAGTTTGCAGCAGTCATTTCCCCGGCCAAGGATGCCATTGCATTTATGATCATGAACGCGAATGGCCTTGACGTTCCTAAAGGTTTCGAGGGTCCGGCTGAACGTAAGTGGCTTAAGATCCGCGAAAGCGATAACCCCGACTACGATTTGCTATCAAAACTACTGACGAAAGCATCTAGTTCATTGTGATCCATCGCATCGGGAGGGGAGGGGGAGCGAATAAAAGCTGCAACCCTGAGTGCGCTGGCTGAACCCAACCGATTGCAGATCGTGGAGCTGTTGCGAGAGGGTCCTCATACGGTCGGAGAGATTGCGGACGGACTTCGGATTCATCAGCCGCAAGCGTCCAAGCATCTAAAGGTCCTTAGCGAAGCCGGCATTGTGGAAGTGCGTCCCGAGGCTAATAGACGTTACTATCGTTTGAGGCCGGAACCACTAAAGGAAATCGACGAATGGCTGGCATCGTTCCGAGGGATGGAAGACCGGGTTGACCGACTAGTCGACTATTTGAACGAACTGAACAACGGAGGAAGGGGATAAGATCCCTTTACCTAATAGAGGAGGAATCATATTTATGGAAAAGTTAAATCAAGGATTGCTGCTTACTCGTGAATTCAATGCGCCGC
Source organism: Cohnella nanjingensis (assembly GCF_014212125.1). GTDB lineage: Bacteria > Bacillota > Bacilli > Paenibacillales > Paenibacillaceae > Cohnella > Cohnella nanjingensis. The sequence goes on along the minus strand of NZ_JACJVP010000024.1, from coordinate 155,535 downwards.
GAAAACTGGTCTTTCAGGTTTGGACGGATCCCGCGCATTTTGGGAAATGGTGGGGACCGCAAGGCTTTTCGCTCGAGATAGCCAAAATGGATGTCCGGCCCGGCGGGGAGTTCTTTGGCTGCCAGAAGTCTCCGGACGGCAACCACGTGATGTGGGGCAAATTCGTCTATCGAGAAGTAAACGAGCCGGAAAAGCTAGTGTTCGTTCAATCCTTCTCCGACGAACAGGGGAATACGATCCGGGCGCCATTCAACCCGAACTGGCCGCTTGAAATTCTGAATATTTTAACGCTCGAAGAGAAAGACAACAAGACGACGCTGACGTTGCAAGGCGGGCCGCTAAACGCTTCCGACGAGGAGCAAGCCGCATTCGACGAGATGGCGCCAATGGTCAAACAAGGCTTCGGCGGTACGTTCGATCAACTGGCCGACTACCTGGCAAGCCAACTGTAAAAGTAAATTTGGGAGAGGATGAGTCGGCGCTAAAGCCGACTCATCCTCTCCCAAATGCTAGGGGCTAAACCCTAGCATTTTAAACCTCGGGACGATTCCTCTTGGTTGGAATCGACTGTCGCTTACTGCGATGCAGGCGTATAAGTGACCGTGTGCGTGACTTCAGTCGTCTTGCCGAGGTTGTTGCTCGCTACAATCTTGAACGTGTTGGCGCCAGGATTCAACGTGACATTCAAGCTGGTGGAATAATTGATTAGTTGATCGTTCACGTACACCTTCGGAGCGCTGTCATTGTCGTCGGTGACCGTCCAGGTGAGCGTGATCGTCTGCGAAGTCGTCGTCTCCGGCGCGTAGCCCAGGACGAGCTTCGGTCCGGTCGGCTCGAACACGATCGTGCGCGAATCTTCGGTCGTCGCGCCGGCGCTGTTCACGGCTCTGAACTTGATCGTGTTGGACCCCGGCGTCAGCGTGATGGTCGCGCTGCTGCCATAGACCTGCTGATCATTCACGTACACTTTCGGGTAGTTGTCGTTGCTGTCGCTTACCGTCCAGCTCACCGTTACGGTCTTCTTGTCCGTCGTGGACGGGACGGATTGGATGACCAGCGCAGGTCCGCTGTTCGAAAACGTGATCTCCGCCGTCTTCTCCGTCGACTTGCCTTGCTTGTTGACCGCGCGAACGGTGATCTTGTTCAACCCCGGCTGCAGGGAGACGGTCGCGCTGCTGCCGTAGGCTTGCTCTCCGTTCACGTACACCTTCGGAGAGGTGTCGTTCTTGTCCTGGACCGTCCAGCTGACGCGGACGGAATTCTTGTTCGTCGTGGCCGGCAGTGGATCGACCGTCAGCGTCGGCGCCGCTCCGTTCAGGACGACCGTCTTCGTCACTTCGGTCGTCTTGCCCAGGCTGTTCACGGCCTTGAACGAGAGCGTGTTGGCGCCTTCGCGCAGGCTGACCGTCGTGGACGTGCCGTACAGTTGCTGCCCGTTCAGATAGACCTTGGGCGAGGAATCGTTCTTGTCCTGCACGGTCCAGGTCACGTTCAAAGTATCCTTGTCCGTGGATTCCGGCACGTTCATTACGTTCAGCGTCGGACCGTTGCCTTGGAAGACGACGTGCTTGACCACCTTGGCCGACTTGCCGGCGCTGTTCTCCGCGATGACGGTGATCTCGTTGTCGCCGTCATTCAGGCTGACCGTGGTGGAGCCGGAGGAGCTGTACTGCTTTTCCCCGTTCACATAGACGACTGGAGAAGGGTCGTTGCTGTCCTTGACGGTCCAGGTGACCGTGATCGTCTTCTTGTCGGTTGTCTCCGGCACGCCGTTCACGGTGAGCGTAGGCGCACCCTTCTCGTACTTCACCGTCTTCGTCACGTTCTCCGTCTTGCCCCCGGCCAGTCGCGCGGAGATCGTGTACGTGTAGGTTCCTTCTTCGTTCAGGCGGAAGCCCTCACGGAACTGCCCTTGCGTGACTTGAACTTCCTTGTTGTTAATGAAGACCTTGGCGCCCTTGGTCACGTCGCCGGTGATGTAGAAGGTCGGCGTCTGCGTCGTCTCCGGGACGGAGACGTTCAGCGCGAGCCCTTGCTGGCTGTCGCCCGCGGCTCCCTTGATGACCCGGTACAGCAGCGCGGCGGCTTCGGCGCGGGTCACCCCTTGGTTCGGCCGGAAGGTGCCGTCCTCGTAGCCGGTCACAAGCTTGTTCTCCACGGCGAGCGCCACATAGGTTTGCATGTTCGGCGACACCTTGTCACCGTCGTAGAAGCGATCCAGCACGCTATCGTCCTGCAGATCGTCCGGCTGGTAGCCGAGCGTCTTCACGAGCGCGACCGCCACATCCTCCCGCGTCGCGCTGGCGGTCGGATCGAAGAATGCCTTGCCTGACGGCGGATAATACCCCGTCAGGAAGTCCTTCGAAGCTTCGATGTCCGAGTACGACCATCTCGACTTCGCCACGTCCGCGAACGTCGGCGTCGTACCCTCCTCCGGCAAGTCCAGGTAGAACGCGCGCGTGATCAGCGCCGCGAATTCCTCCCGCGTCACCGCCTTCTTCGGCTTAAACGAATTGTCCGAGTACCCCTTGATCAGCCCCACCTCAGACATGCTGATGATCTGAGGATACGCCCAGTAGGACACGCCTACGTCATAGAATACGATAGCCGCACTTGCGCGATACGGCACAACTAGCGTCACCATCAGTAGCAATGCCGAAAATAAGAGCCCTGCCTTTTTCTTCATGTCACGACACTCCCTGCCCCCAAAGTTCTACATAGGTTGATAGAATGATGTAGATAGGACTACTATAGCAGAGAAATTTTGGGAGCGTTGTCGAATGGTGTCGTTTAATTTACCTTGGTTCAAACGCTTACTTTTCTGAAAAGCAAAAGAGGCTCGACTCCACTCTTCACAAAACTTTTCCATCGGAATTTTTGTTTCTCATTTTTAGAAGCCTATTTGTTTAATGGAAAGTAAGTTATGAGTCCATTAAAAAAATCGAAGCCATTGAATATGGCTTCGATGCAGCATCCCTTACAACGCTCAGGATTTATGACCAAACAAAATTAATATGACCAAATCTGCTTTTTAAACTAAGACAGTATTCGTTTTCACTATCTTTTGATAATCCTAATTCTGTATAATAGCTTGCTTTCTCTTCATCCTGCAAATGCAAACATAACCATGCTATTCTTGAGCAGTCTGTTGCAGAAGCTTCAACAATTCTACTCTCTAACAGATCCAATAATTTTTTTGCCAGAACTCGTTTTTCTTCCGAATCAATATCCAACAATCTTTCTCTAAGAAAACCATTAAATTTATTTGCAACATTACTTATTTCGTAATACGGTCTGTTACCAATCATACATTTTTCGATTAACGCATGTATTACACCTTGCATGTCATCTATGCCTTCATTTAATTCTGCAATTCTACTCCAAACTCTAACTGTTTCTTCACTTTCAGGTGCATACTCTAAATATTTCTGCAAATAATGTTTTACAAGCTCTACTTTATTTTCATTTTCGAATTCTTCGACCAAATTTGCAATATTAATCCATGCCGCGGAATAGTGGCGTGCAATAAATTCAAGCATCGGTAAATAATCTTTCAACCTGCTAGGTGTACCGTCGAGTGTCCTTTTTAGATTAGAAAATAGCCGATGAATTCTAGGTTTAAGCCCGTGACGTATATCGGTATTTTGGGTCGCACCAAAGTATTGCAAAAACTCTGTTGCTGATTCAATTAATGCTTTTGATTGATCAACAGATAGCTTTCTTTTTCCAAATATCGAAGCTGCAATCGGTACATTAATAAACAATTCATTATCATTATCAGATGTAGCTATTTCTATAAAAGAAACCCTACTTAATTCTTCAATAGCTTCTTGGGGATCAAAACGATCATCTTCCGTCCTCGTTCTTAACATAACTGCTTCTACTGCAAGGTATGGCAGAGTGGATCTCCAATTACATAATGTGAGAAAAACTCTTTTAGCACCGGGAGACAACATCATATATGTTCTCTCAAATAGAGCATCTAAAATATCATCTCTACTTGCTATCACTTGATCTAACGGCCTTCTAATTCCAGGTTTGGACATCTCCCCTAATGCAATTTTAACAACATAGGGATGTCCTTCGGATTTTCTAAATAACTCTTGTAAATCCTTTTCCTCCAAAATTGACATGTTAAGTCTTTTGGTAGTTGCAGTTACAAGTTCACGAAATTCAGGTTCTAACATACCTTTTACTTCAATGGGATAATCTCCTTTAAACTCACGGTGTCTTGTAGTTATCAAGATTTTATTAGGGCTTCTAATAAACGTATCGAGTTGTCTAAATAGTTCAACCGGATTAGCCACAGTCTCAAAATTATCAAAAACAAATAGAGTTGGACCTACATCAGTTTTTGTCAATTGGGCCAAGAAATCATCAACTTGAATTTGAGTCTTTTCCTCAAGTTTAGATTTATCAACAAGTTTCCAATATTCTCGTGCCATTTCTTGTAACGTCAACACTTGAGGTTTTACTTGTTTTGCTCCCGTTTCCTTCAAGTCAATATCTCTAGAACTAAACCACAATATTGATTGATAACGAGATTCTAACATAATCTCATTAAGCACTTTTAAGGCGGCAGAAGTTTTACCAACTCCTCCTCGGCCAAGTAATGTAACAACCGGATGTCTATCATTAATTAGTATGGGATATATTTCTTCCTCAATTTTACGTTTAACATACCCATCAACAACAGGAGGAAGATTAGTAAAACATTTCCCACGAACGTCTAGCTCATCTAGTCCGTCAGTTTCACTATTAGGTAAAGGTGTTAATATTCGCTTATAAATATCCGAATTACCTAACTGTACTCTACCAGTAAAGTAAGACAAGAGTTCATATTTTTTCTCTGTAAAGCCACCATTTGCAATAAATAAATCATCTGATTCAGATTCAAATTCAATCAACTCTATATGTTTAGGCTTACCAAAATAGATATATACTCCATTAGTAAAATCATATTCTTTTGCCGATTTCAAATAATTAAAAGACTCGATATTCTTACTCAACGGTTGGACATTATACTTGCCAGATAAGTTTTGTTTTAAAAAAACCCACTGTCGTTTAAAAATTAATAATTCTTCAAGAAATGGAGCCATTGATTCTTCTAAATATTTAATTATTAGTGATGCCGTTTCTGAAGTTAAAGCACCATGACCTCTTGTTTTATTCCGTAAACGTGCAAATAATTCAAACCAACTCATTCCATCCCAATTGGTTTGGATTGTTGGAATAAGTATTTTTAACGATTCATAAAGTTGCTTAGCTGAATCATTATGCCAACTTGTTTTGCGAATCTCACTTAATTGTCTTTTTTCCTCGAATGCCTCATCAATAATGTAGGCGGCTCCTGGCCCATGCAAAATATTAAAAAGAATTTGCACCCAATCGCCTATTCCACTTACTCTAACAAGATTATGTAGAGATCTATACCTATGTTCCTCCCGTTCTTCCTCAACAGCCGACAAAATTCCTAGTGTTGTAAGCTTGATAAACATTTCACCTAAGTTAAGCAAGTCATTAAAGTGAGTAAAAGGAGATTCTTTTTTTCCATTTTCAACACGTTCTTTCATTCTATTAAACGGAATAAAATCCATAAGACAACTCCTATTCACGACAAAATATTACAAAAATAGTAACAAACAATATTTGAACTGTAAAGTTCTATGATATCCAATTCACTTATCTAGTTTACTTATATGAGACTCCAATTTGTTCCCTTCAATAAAATAGCATCATTAGTTATGATAAGTGAAAGGTTAAACGGGTTTTACGATTATAAAAAGAACTAACAACAGAAGAGTCCCTCGTTGTCGTGTTGTATTATTCAAGAATTACATGGGTAATTTGATAATTGAATTATTAACTCTCGGACGTTCTTGTAGGTCACCTCCTGGAACAGAACCTGAAGCCGTTCCTGCAGAATCTGTAGTGGGAGGACGTTTATTGAGACCAATACGATTCTTGGAACGAACTAGCCGTTGATATGGAAATATACGGAATACGCAAGCATAGAAGATGAATTATAAAATGATCCGAAAATAATCAAGGTCGTATCAATGAATGTGAGGCAATCATGGAAATGTCCAACCCTTTAGAGCAACTGGATTTCTTTGAAGTCGATCAAGACCGTTGGTCGGATTTCGAGAAGCTTTTTGAGAGCAGAGGAGGGCCCAAGAACTGCTGGTGTATGGTGTGGCGCGGGAAACCTGAGGATCGAGAGAACAAGGAGAGCAAAAAATCTGCCATTCGTAAAATGGTGCAAGAGGCTACTCCTGTCGGTATATTGGGCTACGTAGGCGATGAGCCGATAGCATGGTGCTCGATCGCTCCGCGCTCGACCTATCGGGAGCTCGGAGGCGTATATGAACCGGATGAGAATCCGGACAAGGTCTGGTCTCTGGTCTGTTTCTTCGTGTCTCGGAAATACCGTGGACATGGCGTTATGAATCAACTGATTCAAGCCGCCGTCGAGCACTCGCGTCAGCGGGGGCAACCGTTGTTGAAGCCTACCCTGTCGCCCCCGATTCTCCAAGCTATCGGTTCATGGGGTTTGTTCCGCAATTTAGCGAGTTCGGATTCGTCGAAGTGGGTACAGCGGGAAGTCGGCGTCATGTGATGCGTTTGTCTTTGGATTCCTAGTAGGCGAACTTTCCCTCATACGCCTCCATTAATGTCTTGATGTCGATTTTACTTTTCGTTTGGAGCAATGCCTTCATTACTCTTTCCGATTTCTCGGGATCGGGATCGCTTACCATTTCGGTTAGCGCGGCAGGAACAACTTGCCACGATACCCCGTACTTATCTTTCAGCCAGCCGCACACTTGGGCCTTTACATCCCCACCCTCGGAGATTCTTCCGATACTCGAATTGGCAGCAATTTCTTCCCGATTGCGATGTGTTTAGAATCCGCTTTTCGATAGACTACGGCGACAACTCCATGACCGCCGTTCTTCAACCGTTCAGCTTGTTCAACGTCTCCATATAGAGCACCTGCAAAAACTTTTTGACATTCACCTTCCCTTTGCCGGGCGAGACGTCCTCCTCGATCTCCCGCATCTTCAGCCGAATGTCCTGGAAGTCGAAGTAGAGCGGCGCGTAATACTCGAACTTGGGATGGCTGTAGTCCGTCAGTCCGATGGACGCCATATTGGCGAGGGCAGCGATGACGGTTCTGCGGATTCGCTGTTCGACCGCTTTGCTTCCCTTCTCCAGATCCTGCGTCTGTGGGTTGGCCGCCAATACCGAGGATGCGTACAGCTCCCGGAGCTGCGGGAAATCGCGCCCCCGGTTGTTCTCCGCGAGCCATTCCATGATCGACAGAATGTCCTTGCTGCCGGTCTCTCCGACGATCCCGAGGTCCGTCATGATTTGCCCGACGACGTCGCGAACGTTTTTCTCCTTGCGCGCAGGCGCCGAACCCGGCTGAAGCGGATCGAGCTGCGCGAGCGACCGCTTGATCTCGAGCAGGTACCGGTCGAGCATCCACCGTTCGCTTACTTTCTGCAACACCGATTCCACTTCCACCCAATTGATCGGCTTGCGGATGAAAAATTCGATTCCGTTCCGGTAAGCCTGGCCGACCATCTCTTTGTTCTCCACCTGCGAGATCATGACGAACCGCCCGGGATATCCTCTCCCCTTGAGCTGAATGATCGTCTCGATGCCGTCCTGATCGGCCATGAGCAAGTCGATGAGCACGATGTCCGGATTCGTGTCCAGAATGAGGCTGGCGCCCGTCACCCCTCCCCCCGCCGTCCCGAGAACGCTTCCGAAGCTGCTATCCTCAATAATATTTTGCAGCATCCGGGTGCTGACGGCATCATCGTCAACGATACAAAAGCTTGGCAGCATCTTTACGCCCCTTTCCGCAACGTTATTGTGGGAAGTGCGACGATAAAGCGGGCCCCCTTGCCGCTCTCGGGGGTGGCGACCCGAATCTCGCCGCCGAACGACCCTACGATGTCCCGCACGTGCGAGAGCCCGATCCCGGTAGCCGCGACGCCGTCCTGATTGAACTTCGTCGTGAAGCCGGGCTCGAATATCATTTGTCGGTCCCGCTCGGGAATGCCCTTGCCGGAATCGACGACCTCGAATACCGTCCGGTCTCCCCGATCGAAGGCGCAAATCCGGATGAACCCGTAACGGTTCATCGCCTCGACGGCGTTGGCCACCAGATTGTTGAGCACGGTGAGCAGGACGATATAATGGGACGTCGAGAAGTCGACCTTCAGATCCCCTTCGATCGTCAGCTCTTTCTTCAGCATTTCGCTGTAAGTTTGATTCGCCTTGATGACGTATCGGAAAATCTCCTCCAGATTCATCTCCTGGGCGATTTCCCGGTCATACAGCTTCGTCAGCCCCGCCAGGATCCGCTGGGAATCCTTCTTCACTTCGTGGATCTGCTGGGCGATGCCCAGCGCCTGCCGGCTGTGCTCGGTCAGCGACGCCGACTTCAGCTTGCTGTACAGCTCGAAGCTGCTCGCCGTGATCCGCTCGATCGTATCCATCGATTTCCGCAGATAGAACGTTTCCCCGTACAGTCCCGAGCCGATATGCAGCATCTGTTCGATCCGCTTCTGCTGCTCGGCCTGGATCAGCCGCATCTGGCGAATCGTGATGCTGCTGAACAACCCGATGATGAAGTAGCTGCGCAGCACGGCGATCGCCCCCAGCAGCACGATCCCGTTGTTGTGGAACGGCGACATCCCTTCCATAAGCCTGCGGGTGAAAAGCTCGGTCTCGTTCGCCAGCAGATCGATGGCGGAGACGATGACGCCTAGCATCAAGGGCTGCAGCGCCGCGATCCTCATCTGGATGAAGCTCATGCCCAGCGCGAACGCGACGTAGAAAACGCCGCCGGCCAAGTGGTTTAGGAAGCTGGAGGCGGCGGAGAAGGCGCCCGGGAAGAAGATCGCATCTTCCGTCATCCGGAACAGCACGACGACGAGTCCCGTGACCGCTCCGGTTCTGACGAACGGCAAATGCTGCATCAGCAGAAGAAAGAGCAGCAAGGTGCTGGCTCCGAGGCCAAGGCGAAAAATCTCGCCGTGGAAAGGATTGATTTTGAACTCCCCGGCGAACGCAGTCATGATCGCGATGATGAAAATTTGCAACGTTTCGTTCTTGAACAAGGTCTGCATTCTCAGTCCAATCTTTGATGGAGAGGGAGAGTCGGTCATCCGGATTCCTCCATCCCATGGCCTGTCAAGGATTTTTTACTATCGTACCATGGTCCGGAGCGATTTCAACCTTGGAATTCGGGGCAGCCCGACTCGGTCAGACAAGCAAATCCCAAAAGGATAGTCCGCTAAAGGCGGATTGATGGCCCCAGTTTTTTCAACCCATGTATACGCCGTCTCAAGCAGAAGCATGACCACAACGAGACCGGCGCGTTGTTAGGCCATGCGGTTCTCCAGTCTTCGGGAGGCGAGCGACAGGGCGTAATTGACGACGAAATAGAGGAAGGCCGCGAACATCAGAATCGGAACCGCGGTCTGGAAATTGTGGGCGATGACGATATTGGCGTTGTGCATCAGCTCGGGCAGCGCGATGATGACAGCCAGCGAAGTATCCTTCAGCAGCGAGATGAACTGGCTGACCAACGGCGGGACCATGCGGCGCAAGCCTTGCGGCAGCACGATGTGCCAGAGCGTCTGGAACGAAGTCAAGCCCGAAGAGCGGCTCGCTTCGACCTGGCCCTTCGGAATGGAGTTCAAGCCGCTGCGTACGATCTCCGAAATCATCGCCGCCTCGAACACGGTGAGCGCAATGATCGCGGATTGGACGATGCCGAATTTGATGCCGACTTCCGGCAGCGCGAACATCGTAAAGAAGATGATCAGCAGCAGCGGCAAGTTGCGGACCAATTCCACCAGGAAAGCCGCAAGCTGCGAGAGGACGGGAATCTTCATATACCGGACCGTGCCGGCGATGCAGCCGATCAGAAAGCTGAGCGCAATGGCGGCGGCGGCCACCTCGAGCGTCACGAGGAAGCCTTCCAGTATGAATTCGAGGTTGACCCACTTGTAAGCGTCTTTGAAGTCCATCGGATCCACCTCCTCAATCGTGTCTGGCCAACCGGCGCTCCAGCCATCCGGTCGCGTAGCTTAAAGGAAGGGTAAGCAGCAGGTAGAACAGGCCGGCAAATATATAAGTGCTGAAAACGACGTACGTATCGGAAGCGATCCGGTCGGCGTAGAACATCAGGTCGAATCCGGAGATGACGCTCAAAATGGAAGAGTTCTTGATCAAATTGATAAATTGGTTGTTCAGCGGCGGTATGACGATCTTCACCGCTTGCGGAAGAATGACGAGCCGCATCGTCATCCCGTAAGACAGCCCGGACGACCGAGCGGCTTCCATCTGCCCCTTCGGAACGGAGAGGATGCCTGCTCGGACCGCTTCCGCGATGAACGCGGCGGTATAGACGGCCAGACCGAGCGTACCGCAGGCGAACGGGCTCAGAACGACGCCGATCGACGGAAGGCCGAGGAAGAACAAATACACGACCAGAAGCAACGGAATGTTCCGAACAAACTCGACGTAAGCCGTGCCGATCCATTGCAGCGGCTTCACGGGCGTGATGCGGAACACGGCGAGCAGCGTGCCGAGAAGGAAGCTTCCGGCCAAGGCGAGAACGCTGGCGTAAGCGGTGTTGCCGAAGCCTCTCAAATAGGTCCCGAAGTTGTCCGTCAGGATCGTAAAATCAAGCATCCCGCGCGATCCCTCCCTGTATGCCCCAAACGGAAGACGAGGGAGAAGCTCCCCCGTCCGCCTTCAGCGGGTTCATTCTTTCATCGGCGTCTCCCCGATCCATTTCTCATAGAGCTTGTCGTACTCGCCGCTGTCCTGCAGCTTCTTCAAATAGTCGTTGACGAAGGCGACCAGATCGGCGTTGCCCTTCTTCGCCGCGATGCCGTACGGTTCGTCGGTGAAGGTGCCGCCTACGACCTCGTAATTCGAATCCTGGCTGGCCATCCCGTACAGAATCGCGTTATCCGTCGTCAGCACGTTGCCCTGGCCCGCTTTGAGCGCGGTGAAAGCGTCCTGATAGTTATCGAATTCGAGCACCGTCGCGTCCGGCGCCTTCTCCGCGATGTTCTTGACCGAGGTGGAGCCTTTGACGCCGATCACTTTCGTTCCCTTCTTGATATCGGCGATGGACTTGATCGGGCTGCCCTTCTTCACCAGCAGCGACTGGCCGGCTTTGAAGTAGACGTCGGAAAAGTCGACTTGCTTCTTGCGCTCCTCCGAGATCGTCATCGTCGCGACGATCAGATCGATGTCGCCGTTGTCCAGCATCGGGATGCGCGTTTTCGAAGTGACTTCCTTCAGTTCGAGCTTGCTCTCGTCTCCCAGCAGCTCCTTGGCCAATCCTTTGGCGACGTCGATGTCGAAGCCTTCCACTTTGCCGCTGGCAGGATCCTTCAGGCCGAAGAGACGCGTATCGTACTTGACGCCGACGATGAGCTTGCCCCTGCTCTTGATCGCATCGAGCGCCGACGTACCGCCTGCGGACGCGGCCGAAGACGAAGCCGATGCGGAGGAGGAAGGCGACGCGCCGCCGGCGCCATTCCCCTCCTTCTTGCCGCACCCGGCAAGCGTCAGAACCGTCAATACCAGCATGGCGAGACCCAGGACGAACCATTTTCTTTGTCTCATCTGTCGTGCTCCTCTCCCGTTATCCATGTCTTATTAAACGGCTGAGAAACGCGCGCGCCCGCTCCTCGCGCGGATTCGCGAAAAACTCCGCCGGCGTTGCCTCCTCCAGAATCCTCCCCTGGTCCATGAACACGACCCGGTCGGCCACTTCCCGCGCGAAGCCCATCTCGTGGGTGACGACGACCATCGTCATGCCTTCGCGGGCGAGCGTCTTCATGACGTCGAGCACTTCCCCGACCATCTCCGGGTCCAGCGCGGACGTCGGCTCGTCGAATAGCATAATCTTCGGCTTCATCGCCAGGCCCCGGGCGATCGCCACCCGCTGCTGCTGGCCGCCGGACAATTGGGCCGGATACGCCCCCGCCTTGTCCCGGATGCCGACCTTCTCCAGGTAGAACAACGCGGTCTCCTCGGCCTCCTGCTTGGATAAGCCGAGCACTTTGATCGGGGCCAGCGTAATATTTTCAATCACTTTCTTGTGCGGATACAGGTTGAAATGCTGAAAGACCATGCCGATGTCGCGCCTCAGCTTGTTGATGTCGGTTTTCTTGTCATTCACGCGGACTTCGTTCACGGTCAGTTCCCCGCTCGCGATCGTCTCCAGCCGGTTGATGCAGCGGAGCAGCGTGCTCTTGCCGGAGCCGGACGGGCCGACGACGACGACGACTTCGCCCTGATGGACGGCGAGATGAATGTCCTTGAGCACGTGAAACGACCCATAATGCTTGTCGACGGCTTGAAATCGGATCAATGGAGTCCCTCCTTTGTCGTGCCCGGACGGCCGATCCGCCGAGCGCGGGCGGCTTCCCGGAGGCGGTATCGATCTTCTTCCTATGCTAATGTCCAACCTACAGTAAATAACGCCATCCGACATGTTATCTAACATTAAATTTAATATATAATTCATAAAACACGAGTCATGTTATCTTACATAACATGTAAGCGCTTGCGAAAAGCGGCGGTTGTTTGCCGAAAACAAAGCATGGTTCGGCACGATAGATTCCTTCCGCTGACACCATTAATAAAGGGACAGCCTTCCTGACGTTCCACGATCCGTTTGCCGCATTTTCCCGCTTGACTTTTATCGTTTACACGTGTAATTTCTAATTAACGTTTACGCGCGTAAACGAAAGTGGGAAGGTGACGACGATGAACAATCCCCCTCGCATCTCGGAGGCCGAGAGCGAAGTCATGAAGCTGCTCTGGCAAAAGGAGCCTCTGTCGGCGAACGAGATCATCGAGCAGCTGAAGCAGCAGATGGACTGGTCGGATCAGACGATCAAGACGTTCCTGAATCGGCTGCTCAAGAAGGAAGCGATCCGGTTCGAGAAAGCCGGCCGGAACTACCTGTACTATCCGCTCGTCTCGCATGACGAGTATCTGAAGTCGGAGAACAAGACCTTCCTGAATCGGGTCTACAACGGCGCCGTCGGGCTGATGTGCGCGAAGTTCCTGGAGGAGGAGAAGCTCTCCGACGCGGATATCGAGCAGCTCCAGCAGCTGCTCGAGAAGATGAAGAAGGACGAGCCGGGCGTATGAGGCTTCTCGAAGCGGCGTTCGCCTTCGTATTGGCCGCCTCCCTCGCCTCCGCGGTCATCCTCCTGCCGCTGCTCCTGATCCGCCGGCTGTTCGGCAAACGGCTCGGCCCGCGGGTGGTTCATGGGCTATGGTTCCTGTTGCTGATCAAGCTGCTCGTGCCGATCGGGCCGTACAGCTCGCTCAGCTTGTACCATCTGCTGCCGCAGGTCGTACATGAAGTCTGGCAGTCGCAGACCCAGCCTGCACCGCAGGATGGATCGACCGGAAGTCATTCTTCCGATGCAGGCGCCTCGACGGGACACCGTGCAGGCACGGAGACCGCCTCGGGTTCGGCCCCGCAGGCGACGGCGGCACCGGCTTCTTCGCCGGCCGAGTCGGCTCGGACAAGCTCTCCGACGGCAGCGGCCGGCTCGGATCGGGACTGGCTGCATAACGGCCTCCGGATCGGCGCGGTCGTCTGGCTGGGCGGGCTGGCGGCGCTGCTGGCTTACTACCTGCTCGCGACGCGGAGATTCGCGCGGAGCGTGAGCGGCGCCCGCAGGATCGACGACGAAGCGGTGCTCTCCGTGCTGGAGGCATGCAAGGAGCGGCTCGGCATCAAGCGCCGGATCGCCGCGTATGAGACCGGCAGCCTGAGCAGCCCCTGCCTCTATGGCTTGGCCAAGCCCGGCATCTATGTGCCCGAGGATCTCGTCGCGATCGCCGACGAGCGGCAGCTCGCGCATATCCTGCTGCACGAGCTGACCCACTACAAGCGCCGGGATCTGTGGCTCAATCTCCTCTGGACGCTGACGGTATTCGTCCATTGGTTCAATCCCGTCGCGTGGCTGGCGATGCGCAAGATGAAGGCCGACCGGGAAGTCGCCTGCGACGCGGGCGTGCTCGAGGTGCTGGGCGAGAGGGAATCGTCCTCGTACGGGATGACGCTCCTGATGCTGTCGCGGCTGCTCGCCCGAAGCGCCGTTCCCCGCGTCAATTTATCGCACTTTCTGGAAGACCGCCATGAGATGAAACGGAGGATTACGATGATTGCCAAGTTCAAGAAAGGCTCTTACAGACTGTCCGCAGCCGCGATCGTTCTGGTGCTCGCCGTAGGCGTAGTCCTGATCACGATCGCCTCGGCGCCCGCGAAGAGCGTCGTCCCTAGCGGAGCCCCCGCCGCGAACGCCGGGAAGGAGAACGCCTCCTCCCGCCTTCCGATCGAGCGGCTGAACGATTGGGCCAAGTGGTTCCACAGCCTGCCGAGAGCGGCCGCCTTCACCGACGTCGCCTTCCAGGTGCCGGACCACCTCCCGGTCGGCTACGAATTGGAGAGCATCGACATCCTGGAGAAGTACGTGCAGCGCGCCGAGGATTTGGTCACCCTGCGGTTCAAGTCCGGCTACGGGACGGATAACGTCCGGACCTTCGAGGTGAACGCCTCCAAAGGCAACTTGCTGAAGAAGTACAGCCGGCAAGAAGGCGGAGACGCTCGCAGCATCGCGCCCGCGATGTGGGGTCCCGCGCAGCCGCGCACCTTCCGTTATGAAGAGGCGACGTACGCGAATATGCCGGGCACGCTGGTCACCGAGATTCAAAGCTACGACTGGCACCTCCCGGAAGTCGCCAAGAGCTTCGTCTGGCAAGTCGGAGACGTCTGGTACTCGATCGACTTCTACAGCGAGAACCATACGTTAAAAGAAGGCCTTCCGCAGCATTGGCGCAATCTCACGCAGAAGGAGCTGGAGCCGATCTTGACCTCCTTCGTCCCCGTGCAGCAAGCCCGGAACGCCACCTACGAAGGGCTCGGCAACTCGTTCCCGCTCTACGACGAGCAGGACCTGACGGCGGCCGAGAAAATTCTCGGCTTCGACGTCAAGCTCCCCGCCGCGCTCTCGAACGGCGAAGTGAAGCTGTCGGACGTCATGCTGCTCCAGACGGGGGACCGGAATACGGGCTTCTCCTTCCGGCCGGACGCCGACGCCCTCTGGAGCACCTATCGCGCGTCCTCCGACTCCAAGGTCTACAAGCTCAACGACGAGATCTCGCTTTATCAGAGCAATGTCCCGCTCGTCGATGCCGCCAAGCTGTCGGACGTGCGGACGCTCGACATGAACGGCGTAGCCGTCACCGTCGGCAAGGACGATGACAATGCCATCAATCTCCGCGGGGTCCGTCCGAACGACCCGGACATCCGCAGCCAAACCTACTATCTGTGGCAGCAGGACGGCGTTTGCTATTTGGCCTACTTCTGGGGCTTGGACCCCAACCAGGAAGAGATGGTCAAGGAACTGATCACGGCAGCTCGCCGATAATCGGTATTCCGCCGAACGAAGAAGCCCCTCTGCGTTTCCGAACGCAGCAGGGGCTTTCCCTTTTGGAAGTCGAGTTCTCTTGTCAGGGTCAGTTGGACAACCAGGAGACCCGCCTCCGGGGAGACGGGTCAGTGGAAATTTAATGCGGTGCCGTCACTTTGATATCCTCCGTCGCCGGCCTTTTTTGCTTTAAGGTTACAAAGGCGACTAGGATTCCCAGCAGCGTCACGGCAGCCGCTATGATAAAAGAGGTGTGAATCGCCCGGTTCAGATCTGCGGGCACCATCGTTTCCAACGTGGCGTTCGAACCAAGCGTCGCCGTAATGACAGCCATCACCGTTCCAACGTGAGACGTGGATCGATGGCATTCTGCACAGACCCTTATCGGTATATATCGATAGTCTACCTAATATTTCGACTTGCGGGTTCTCACTATGTACCAATAGCTTATACGCGGTGCCAAAAGGGAAATTCCCGCTTGTGGTTTCTACTACTTCGTAGTTCTGCAAAGCATTCAAAACACGATCCTTAGGTGCCTCAGTCATAACGTCCCAGTCACGCACCGAGTTTGTTATCCCCAAGCTATGCAACAAACCGCTTCCACCTAACGAGTAACTGATGCCAGATTGTTCGAATTGTTCAATTACGGCGGTCAGGTTCTCAATATATGGCTTCATTCTTGGTGTCCTCCCTGTAATTCGATGACTTTGGACACTACCCAATGGTTCTTGCCATTGTAAAGAAATGATCCTGAGACCGATCGACCTTCAACGTCCTCGGCTCCTGAATAAATTTTCATTTATTATATCAGAATGCGGAAAATCGCGGATCGTTGATGAGCTGTCCCTTAACGGTGGTTCACAGTATCATCTATAGCGCGAACAGGCATTTGAACATTTTTCGAGCTGCCTATGAACGTTCATGCCGTGCCGCGCCGTCTCGCGACCGCGAGGCGGGGAGCAGCAGCAAGAACGGCACGAGCGCCGCCCAGCCGGCAAAAAAGGAGAGGGCGAAAACGGCGGGCAATCCCGTCCATTCGGCCATCGCGGCGCCGCAGAGGGGAGCGGCGATGCCGCGAAAGCCGACGAGGGACAGATAGATGCCGCTGAAGGAGGACAAATACCGTCCCGAGGAACGGGACAGGTGGTTCATCCAGGCCAGATCCATGCCCGAAGAAGCGATCCCCGCCGCGAAGGCGCCTGCCGCGGCGGGAACGAAGCCGGGCAGCAGCCAGTAAGCCAGCGGCAGCAGCGTGCCCGATACCGCGCACCAGGACAGTACGGGAATCGCCGTCCGCTTGTCGATGACCCGGCCCCAGAGCGGGTTGAAGAGCAGGGCAGCGCCCGTGGTCGCCATGCTCAGCAGGCCGATCTGTCCGTTCGTAAGCGCCATCCTGTCCACTTGATAGACCGGATAGACGGAAGCCGGCAGCAGCATGAAAAACTCGTAGATGAAAACGCCTGCCAACAGCAGCTGAAAGCCGCGGTCCGAGCGTACGGCGGCGAACGTCTCCGACCAGCGCGTTCTGCCCTCGACGGCCGTCTCCGGCCGATCCGAAGGCTCGCGGATAAGCGCGAACAGGCAGATGCCGGCGACGCCCAGGGCGAAGCCGATCAGTGCCGCCGTCTTGAAGTCGTCGGCCAGCCACGTCCCCGACACGTACGTGCCCGCCAGCATGGCGAGCCCCGCAGATACCCGGACGATGGCCATGTAGGTCGCCCGCCTGCCCTCCGGATAGATAGACCGCATCAGCCCGATATAGGCGGGCGTCGCTACCCCCTGGAGCGCAAAAAACAGCAGCGTCAACACGGCGAGGGAAGCGGGGTCGCGGACGAAAGCCATCGGCAGCAGCGCGAGACGCGCCGCACCGTGAAACAAAAAAACGAGCCGCACCCTGCCGTACCCCGCCGTAAGCCTCCCCCAGAAAATCGCGAGCAAATTCGCGGCGGCCGCCGCGGACGCGATAGCGGCCGTATGCCAGGCGCCGCCGCCGAAGCGCAGCGCCATGACCGCGATATACGGGACGATCATGCCCAGGCAGAGGCTGTTCACGACCGCGGCCGCGATATCGATCCGCCAGTTCCGCCGCAAGAGGGAGTGCTCCGCCCCGGGCCGAAGCCCGCCTGCCGTTCGCTCGCCGTCCATGTCCTCTCCTCCTCCCCGGCTATGCCCCGCCATGCGCGCGCGCCGATACCGGGGCCTCGTAAGGGTGCCGGACCGCGGTATGCGACGCTCCGCCCGAGACGCGGCAGCCGCGGGGACCACGGTCTGACGGCGGCATCAGGATACGACGGCGGCGATGCCGTCCACGACGACCTCGATGCCTTCAGGAGCGCGGATCGTGCCCGTCAGCTCCCCGCCCTCGTCCTTCCGCCAGGAGACGGCGATCGGACCGCGCGGGGTGTGTACGGTACCGGAGCAGCTGGCGATGCCGCCGACCGCCGTCGGCTTGAACCGGACGGCGGCGAAGCCCGGCGATAGGCATTCGAGGCCGAGCACCGTCTCGGCGATCCACTTGACCGGCGTGCTCGACCAGGAATGGCAGAGGCTGATCCGGTACGAGCCGTACGCCTCGTAGGTCGTGAGGACGTCATGATAGTCGTCCCCCGCGTACGCGTCGGTATAGCTCTCCCAGAAGGTCGTCGCACCGCGATCGAGCATGCCTCCCCACACCCGCTCGATAATCCCGTAGGCGCGATCGTGCATGCCGTACCGCGAACAGCATTCGGCGAGCTGGTAGGCGGACAGCGGCGTCACGGGGTCTTTCAACTCGTAAACCGCCAGGAACGCCCGCGCCCGCGTCTCGCTCACCAGGCCGGCCAGCATGCCGAGCGCCTTGATCGCCAGCCGGTTGTCCTCCCGCATGTACTCGCTCTCGTCCGTCCGCGGCCTTGCCGGCAGCCGGCCCAGGCCAAGCTCGGGCATATCGGAAGACAGCCGCTCCAGCGCGCCGAGCGTCATGCCGTAGATCGCCTGCAGTCCCGCCTCGCGCTCCGCCGGGGTCAGCGGTACCCATTCGATCAGGATGCTGCCTTCCGGCGCCAGTCTGCCCGTGAGGGGGTCGGCATGCTCGTACACCCATCCGGCGTGGCGCAGCAGCGGCTCCCGCAGCTCCAGCGCGAACATGCGGTCCCCCGTGTAGAAGACGTATTCGGCCACCGCCTGCAGCCACCACAGCGTGTATTCGCAAATGCCGTTCATCCATTTGCCGCGCGGCGTGCCCTCTCCGAGCTCGCGGAGCGCGCGCCGGATGACGGCCGTGTCGTCCCATAGGAAGTAGCAGGACCTCGCGGCCATGTACAGATCGAACGTCCAGTTCAGCCGGTCCCGCTTGATGCCGTCCCAGAGACCGATCTGATGGCAGATCCGGCTCGTGTGCGCGGACACGTCATAGATGAGAGGCAAGCGGGTGACGTCCGACGCGAACGAGCCCGTCTGCTCCAACGCGACCTGGACGGCCTCGAACCGGACCTCCGCGGCGAACGCGGCATTCTCCGCGCCCAGAAAATAGAGGCGCACGTAGCGCATGCCCTGCGGCAGCGTAAGCCGCGTCTCTCCGGGCGCGGCCCGGAACCACTCGGTGATGCAGCCGTCATAGCGCGCCAGCTCCTGCAGCGACTCGGCGCCGTTCCAGAGCACGGTCAGCTCCGCCTCGGCCTCGTTGACGACCCGCAGCCGCGCGTTGTACTCGCGGCCGAGATCGACGGTCGCCTGCGGCAAGGCGGCCAGGTTCAGCCGCAGCTGCGCTTCCCGGCGCAGCTTCCATTCGTTCTGCTTGCGCAGATGGTAGAACAGCTCCAGGCGCTCCGCGCGCGGCTCCTCTAGCGGCGGACCGCCGGTCCCGGCCAGCGTCCCCCGAATGCGCCACGCGCCGTCTTCGGCGGGCGACGCCGCAAGCCCCGAGCGCTCCAGCAGGACCGGATCGGCGAGCGGCGCCGCGACGATATCGCCAAATCCGCCGCGCACGAACCAGGCCGGCGAAGCCGCAAGGTCGCCGAACGGCTCCTCGCCCAGCAGGGCGACGACCGCGGCGTTCTCCCCGTCGGCCAGCCAGTTCGTACCGCTCGGCAGCCACAGTCCGTCTCCTTCGACGTATCCGATAAATCCGACTCTCCGTTCGTGCAGATAGGCATTGACGTCGGCGATGGGATAGATCTCCCGGACCTCGATCTCAATGGCCAGCGCGTGCTCGCCGGCCGGGATCGTCGCCGGGAACCCTTCGACGTCGACGAACGCCGCCGTCGCGGCGGGTGATTCGGCGACTCGGGCGACGGTCTCCCCGTTCCACCGGACGACGGCTCCGCCCGTCAGCGCCATGCGGAATGCCGCCCCCTCGATCGGACGGTCCGCCCTCACGGTCGCCGTCAGCGTCAAGCTTCGTTTCTCATGGCGTTCCCGATGCCAGATCCATGCCGGCAGCGCGCAGTCGTTTACGATATCCAAGATGTGTCAGCCTCTTTTCCCGGCAATTCGGTTCCTCGCTTACGCCTTGACGGCGCCGGTGACCATGCCTTCGATGTAGTACTTCATGCCGAACAAAATGAGCAGAATCGTCGGCACGCTGCCGATGATATAAGCCGCGAACGACAGGCCGACGTCGGTCCGTCCCGCGCGGTTCAGGCCGACCGCGGCCATCGTGAACGTCATCTGTTCCTGGCCCAGCACGATGAACGGCCACAGGTAATCGCTGTATACCGCCAGGAAGGTGACGATGGCCACGGTGACGAGGATCGGCAGGCTCAGCGGCAGCGCGATCCGGGCGTAGACGTAGAACTCGCCGCCGCCGTCGATCCGGGCCGCCTCGAACAGCTCCTGGGGCAGCGATTCGTAGAAGGTGCGGCACAGCATGATGCCGAGCAGCTGCGTGCCGGCGATATAGGGCAGGATCAGACCCAGGTAGCTGTTCGTAAAGCCGAGATTGTTGATAATCGCGTACAATGGCACGATATTGAGCAGCGAAGGGATCATCATGACCCCGATCAGCATCAGATACAGCAGCCCCCGCAGCGGGAAGCGGTGCCTCGCGAATACGAAGCCGGACAGCGAGCCGAGCAGGACGGCGCCCAGCACGGTTACGAAGCAGACGTATAACGAATGGCCGATGCTGGATTTGACGGCGTCCCAGGCGGCCGAATAATTTTCCCATTTAAGAGCGGACGGCAGGCCCCAGAAGTCGACGAGAATCTCGATCTGGTCCTTGAACGAAAAATAAACGAGCAGGAAAAACGGCACGAGCGTAGCGACGAGCAGCAGGACAAGCACGGCGGAGCCCGCCCATCTCGGTATGCGCGCAGTCATGGCAGGACCTCCTAATAGTCGGACTTGAGAAACCTCATATTGAACAGCGTCAGCACGAGGATGACAAGGAACAACGATACGCCGATAGCGGAGCCGTAGCCGTACTGCGAGCTGCCGAAAGCGGCGTTGTACATGATCATGGCCGGATTGGTCGTCGCCACGCCGGGACCGCCGCCGGTCATGACCATAATCTTCACGAAGTCCTGGAGGCTGCCGATGATCGTCAGGATGATGACCACCTTGAACTGCGGCACGAGGAACGGCAGATGGATGCGGGCGAACACCTGCCAGCCGCTCGCGCCGTCGATCCGGGCCGCCTCGATCTGCTCCTGGCTCATATTGCCGATCGCCGCATAGAAGATAAGGAACGGCAGTCCGGCGATAAACGGGAAGTTGTAAAAGACGATCGCCCACAGGGCGGTTGCGTCTTCGCCGAGCCACGCGTGGCTCCAGCTCTCCAGACCGAGCAGCATCAGCAGTTGGTTGATCAGCCCGTTGTTCGGGTCGTAGATGTTCTGCCACAGCAGGATGGTCACGATGCCGGGCAGCAGCATCGGCAGAATGAAGCCGGTGCGGAACGTATATTTAAGCTTCGGTCCGCCGATCAGGAAGATCAGCTCCGCGGCCAGCAGCGGGAATACGATCGCCTTGAACACGTCCGTCAGTGTATAGACGATCTGGTTGACGGCGCCGGTCCGGAAGCTCGAATCGCCGAACATCGTCCGGAAGTTGCGCAGTCCCGTCCACTTGGTCTGGACGAGATTCCAGTCGGTGAAGGAATGGAAGAAGGCCAGAATGACGGGATAGTAGAGGAAGACGACGATAAACAAGAAGGAAGGCAGCAGAAACAAATAGGAAAGTCCGTATCTTCTCCATCGCGCCGTATTCACAGGATCAGCTCCTTTGGGGCGGACTCGCACGACAGAAGCGGCCGGGAGCGCCTGACGGCGCCCTCCGGACCGCTCGTGCGCGTCGGTTAGGGATTGGTCTTGGGATCGAGGTCGAATTGATTGTCCGCGATATATTTCTCATTGGTCTTCTTGACGAAATCGGCCTTCTTCTGCAGGAACTGCTCAAGCGTGAGCTTATTATTGTAATATTGCAATTCGAGCCCCTTCAGTTCGGCGGTCGCGTTCGGCTCGGCGGCCGGATTGCCCGTCGCGATCTGGCCGATCTGGCCGTTCATGTTGCCCGCGACCTTGAAGCCGTCCAGGTAGGCATTGACCTCGTCCGGCAGCGTGACGCCCTTCACCAGGCTCGGCCCCTGCACGAACTGGCCGGCGTCGATCGTCGTCGTGAACACCTTCTGCGCTTCTTCGGGCGAGTACAGGAAGAGCAGGAAGTCCTTGGCGCGGGCGACCGTGTCCGCGTCCTTCTTGTTCGTCACGGACAACTGGTGGCCCGGCACGAGGATGCCGCGGGGGGCGCCCGGGAAGTTCGGATCGGCTTGCTTGAAGCCCGGGAATTTGAAGGTTCCCCATTCGAAGCCCTTGCCGCCGAGCGCTTGCTGGTCCTTCAGCAGCTGCCCGACCTGCCAGCTGCCGTTCCAATAGGCCGCCGCCTTGCCGGAGATGAACAGCTGGTACGCGTCGGCGTCCTTCATCGTCGCGTATCCCGGCTGCAGATATCCGGACAGCTGCTTCAGCGTGGACCAGATTTTCTGCTCGGCCGGCCCCTGAAGGTCGTACTTGCCGGACTTCCACAGCGCCATCGTCCGCTCGGCGTCGACGACCGCGCCGATATCGAAGAACGGATCGTCCGCCTTGTATTGAATCTTTCCGTTGATCGCCTCGACCTCCGGCGTGCTGCGGGCGTCGCCCGGCTGGACGATGATCTCCGGAATGCGCGAACGGTTGGCCCAGTCCTCGAACGCTCCTACCATCCAGCCTTCGTAGTCGGATCCGGTCGCCTGCGACATGGAGAGCGGGATGATCTTCTGATCCTTCAGCTTCTGAAGGTCGGCGAACAGGTCCTCCCAGGTCGTCGGCGTCTCGGCGATGCCGGCCTTGGCGAACAGATCCTTGTTGTAGTAGAACCCGGTGCCGACCAGGTCGAACGGCAGCATGAAGATGTCGCCGTCGGACGTGTACGCGTAAGGCCAGTAGTCGCCGTTGATGCCGTCGCGCAGCGATACGCCGTTATTGTACGGATTGGGCTCCGATATGAAGTCGTTCAGCTTGAGGATGTACCCCTTCTTGACGTTGCCGGCCGGCGTGTCGCCCAGCAGGTTGGCGTGCACGATATCGGGCGCGTCGTCGCCGCCGGCCGCCATCTTCGCCTGGAAGGACGTCATGTAGGTCGTATTGTCCGAGACGATATCGATCTTGACCGTCGTCTCCGGGTGGAGCTTCTGGTAATCCTCGGCCGCCTGCTTCAGGCCCGCCGTGTAGTAATTCGTGATCGTGGAGAAAACGATCGTTTTCTTGGCCTTAGCCGCTCCGGCGGAGGCGGAGGCGGTGGCGGTGGCGGAAGGCGAAGCGGACGCGCCCCCCGAGGAGGCGGACGGCGATGCGTCTCCCTTCCCGCCCGATCCGGCGCAGGCGGACAGCGAGGCGACGGACAGCGAAGCGGCCATCAGCAGGGCCAATCGTTGGTTTCGTTTCATTCGTTCAGTTCCCCTTTCTGCGATTTTTTAATAAAACGTTTTTACTCATTACGCTCGGCAGGCTTGGAAAATGGCGTTCGAGATGCGATTTCGTCCGATTCCCGATTTTCTTTCATGTCCGCCATGATTGGAAAGGACTATTGTAAGCCCTTTCTTTTTCCTTGCCTTTTCATCATAGCACCTCTTTCAAGCGTTTCTCAATCCTAAAATAAAACGTTTTTATTATCGAAAAAACCCCGTCATATCAACCTTTTTCGAGATTCATTTTATTAAAACGCACATCTGCGAGTCATAATCCCCTTCGATTTTTGCCACAGTTTACGGGTTGTATGTTATATTAATAAAAACGTTTTAAGCGAGGTTTCTTCCCATGGTTACGATCAAAGATATCGCGAGAGAAGCAGGCGTCTCCATCTCGACCGTCTCCTTCGCCTTCAACGGCACGGCACCCGTGGCCCCCGAGACCAAGGCCCGCATCATGGAGATCATCAAGCGCCTCAATTACCAGCCCAACTCGGCTGCGCGCGGACTCGTGACCCGCAAGACGAATACCGTCTGCCTCTTCACGCCCCATCCGGCCACCGATTTCTTCTCCTTTTCGGGCAACAACAACTTCAATCATCTGCTCCAGGGCATCGGCGAGGTGCTCGATCAGAAGGACTACAATCTGCTGCTGTCGTGGGACAGCTTTGGCCACAAGGCCAAGACGCCCAAGCTGGTCAAGCTCATGCGCGAACGCGCCATGGACGGCGTGCTGATCTGCCTGCCGGAGCACGACTCGCATATCATCGAAGAGCTGACCGAGCAGAACTTCCCCGTCGTCATCGTCGGCAGCAACAGTCTGACGAACAGGGTCAACTCCGTGGACGTCGACAATTACGAGATTGCTTATAAAAACACCCGGCATCTCCTCGCTCTCGGCCATAGCCGTATCGCGTTCATCAGCCCGGGGCCGCTCAAGTACCTGGTATGCGAGGACCGGCACGAAGGGTTCAAGGACGCGATGAAGGAAGCCGGCATGCGGGTGCGGGACGACTACCTGTTCATCGGCGACGAGAAGGAGCAGAGCGGCTACAAGGCGGCCGAGGCGTTCCTCGCGCTGAAGGAACCCCCGACGGCCGTCGTCGCGGGCCGCGATGCCCAGGCCGTCGGCGTCGTCGACTTCGCGCGGGAGCGCGGCATCGGCCTGCCGGGCGATCTTGCGCTCGTCAGCTTCGAGAACAGCGCCGCCGCGGCCAAGTACGGCATCTCCTCCGCGACGACCGATCTCTACGAGATCGGCAAGGAAGGCGCCAAGCTGATGCTCAAGCTGCTCGGCCGCAAGAAGGACCGCGCGCCCCAGAACGTCGTCATTCCTTCGGAGCTGGTCGTGCGCGACAGCTGCGGGGCGGCGCAGGCGACTCGGGATCGATAACGGATTCAGCTTGATCCGAAAAAATGGCGAATGGGCGCGAGAGACGCGGATGCCCCTCCGGGAAAATCCCGGAAGGGCATCGTTTTTTTCGCTGCGAGCGTTACGGGTTCGCCGTCTTGATCTCCATCACGCGGTCTTCGTCAGGCAACGGAACGCCGTCGGCGTACGGGCCCGCCGAATACCGCTCGAATCTGGGACTGCCCGATCGGTGAGGTGTCTCTACCACCAAGATACAGTCAATGACAATGTTATATTGATAATAATTATAATAGCTACAATGGCGATTAAAAAAACTGTTCTGTTCTTGTTGCTGTTCCCCATAACGCTTTGATACACCTCCAATTATAGAAAATTTCCTATCCAACGTCCTCAGATTTAAATGTCTTCAAAGTTGGGATGAGAAATAAGAGAGACAGCACCGTCATGATACCGACCGAGATCAAACGGAAAAAGACGTTTTCTCCCGTCTCGCCTCCTCCAAACGGAGAAATAAGCAGGATACATGCAAGCACCTTAAGCAACGTGGAGCGACGCACAATGGAAAAGTAACTGTAAACGATCGATCCTACGGTATGAGTCACGCTAAAGACGACCAATAAAAAAGCAAAGGTTAACCAATGGCCGAGGGTGAACGGCTCGGTCACGCTGACATGGAACACATTTACAACCGATATGGATATCAAAGGAAGCAAGGAAGACAATACGGTTGCAAGTAAACCATACATGAACATGACCGCCATCTTCCCATAGTAGAGTCGAGAACGATCGATCGGATACATGAGCATGGGTTGGATCGTCTTCTGTTCATATTCCTGCGTGAAAATTTCTCCAGAAAGGACACACAGGAAAATTTGCGTGATGAACGCTGATATAATAAAGCAGATCACAAAGATGGAGTTCCAATCATTCATGCCTGTCTCCAACAACAAAAAGATGGGAACCATCAGACCGGCCGATACCAACGAGGCTCCAATAATGCCGAATATTCGCCCTCGATGTTTAAGCTTCATGAGTTCGCATTGAATGATTACTCCCATGCTATTTCGACTCCCCTGCATGATTGTTGCTTCTGTCCACTAATGACAAGAAATAATCCTCCAGCGTATCTTGCTTCAACACCATGGACCGTACCTCTACCCCTTCGCTTGAGAGCAATCCATTGATTTTCCCGCCTTCATTCAAACGTTCATAGAGGCGAATCGTATGAGCATCAACGACTGTGAATTTGGACAAGCCAAGCCTCTCGTGTAGTAGAAAAGCGGCTTTTTGTCCGTCGTCCACCATGAATTCGATGCTTTGTCGGTTCATTTCGGAAATCGCTTGATAAGAAAGTTCGGTCAACATTCTCCCTCGATGAATAATCCCCACTGTCGCCGCCATCTCCTCTAATTCGCTTAGGATATGGCTGGAAATGACGATCGCAAGCCCTCTTTGTTTGGATAAATCGATGAGTAAACTGCGTATTTCTTTGATGCCCGCCGGATCAAGGCTATTAATCGGTTCGTCCAGCAGCAACAGAGAGGGGCGCGTCAGGATTGCCCGAGCCAAACCCAGCCGTTGCTTCATGCCCAAGGAGAACGTAGAGACCGGACTTTCACTGCTAAGAGACAAATCGACCTGCTTCAATACCTGATCAATACAACCTTTTTCCTCATAACCGCTGAGTTTTTGATGAATTTCCAAATTTTTGCGAGCAGAGAGTCTTTCATAGAAACGTGGATATTCGATAATGCTGCCAACATTCTGTAAATATTCGTAAGATTGAGGCTTGATTGTTTTCCCAAACACTTCAATACTGCCCGCTGTTGGTTTCCACAGATTGGCGATCATCTTGAGCGTACTTGTTTTGCCTGAACCGTTGCCGCCCAAAAAAGCGTATATTTCTCCGGCTTTTACATTCATATTGAGATTGTCCACAATCGTATGTCCGCCGATGCGCTTACTCAGGCCGTGAGTTTGTATGGCGTATGTCATACCTTAGCTCCTTTCGTGTTTCTCACCTCTAGATTATAAAAGACAGATCTGTAAAAGATCTGTCTTCAATCATACATATTTCTTACATTCGCAAGTAAAAGCGGAAACTGGTCTTCTCATAAGGAAGACTGCACGCCTCTATTTCTCCCCCCATTTTTTCCACCAGAACCTTTACGATAGCGAGGCCCAATCCACTTCCCCCCAAATCTTTGCTGCGCGATTCTTCCAAGGTATACAAGCGTTCGAAGATCCGCTGGATTTGTGAATGCGGGATCCCTTTGCCGTTATCCCAGATCTCGATGTACACCTTATCATTTTGATCGTTAACGTTAAAACCAATGGTATCTCCGTCTGCGCCATATTTGATGGCATTGTTAATCAGATTGCCGAGAATGCGATTGAGAGCTTCCCGATTCGTTAGAGCATAACAGTCTTCTTCGGGAAGGCTGATGTCAACATTGCGCTTCATTCCGGTGATGATATCGTGGTAGGCCAATATGTTCTCTCGTAAAATCTCCGATACATTGTGCCTTGAAAGTTGTATTTGCACATCCCCAGATTCCAGCTTCGATAGGGAGAAAAAATCATTCATCATGTCGATGATTTCTTTCGTTTTGTTTTCTACTTTGTACAGATAGGCTTTTGCCTGGTCGCTGTTCATATCGGGGTTGGCATTCAACGCATGAACATATCCAAGTATGATCGTCATAGGTGTACGTAGATCATGCGACACGTTGGATAACATTTTGCCCATCTCATCGCGTGTTTGCGCATCACGAATACGGTAATTTTCATGTTCCTTCAGAAGTTGATTCATATTTTCAATCAATCGACGGCTGCTCGGATCGGCTGTCAACAATCGGACCCTTGAATTCACCGCATCTTGCGAGTAATTTTCAAGCGATATTGCGATTTCGCAAATGTGCTTGTTCTTGATCCTTAACTGAATAAGGGCATAGATGAGAATGAGCAGCAAGACAACGCATAACGCAGAAAGAAGAAGCACATACCTCATGCCTGATCTCCCAACTTATAGCCGATTCCCCAGACAGTCTTAATGATTCTCGGCTCGGCAGGGTTATCTTCAATCTTGTCGCGAAGGCGGCTGATATGCACCATTACCGTGTTGACGTCCCCGACAAAATCCTCCTGCCATACGCTCGAATAAATTTGCGCTTTCGTAAATACTTTTTTGGGATGGGTGAAAAATAGCTTGAGGATCTCGAATTCCTTGGCTGTAAGATTGATCTTCCGATCCGGCTTGACCAGTGAGTAGTCCTCCATGTTTAATTCCAGTTGACCGAGACGTATCATCGTTTCTTCGGACGTTGAACGAGAGTAACCAGCCCTTCGAAGCAGAGCGTGTATTCGTGCGTTCAACTCGCCCATCGAGAACGGTTTTGTTATGTAGTCGTCCGCCCCTAATTCGAGTCCGAGAATTTTATCTGTCTCTGTATCCTTAGCTGATATGATGAGCAATGGCACCAAGCAACGCTCTCTAATATGGGCCATCACTTTCTTACCGCTCAACTTGGGCAGCATCAAATCTAATAAAATGAGATCAAATTTATGCTTGCTGATGATGAACAAGGCTTCTTCGCCATCGGCTGCTTCGACAATATCAAAGCTATCCGCCTTTAAATGATTAACGATCATCTCACGTATCTCTTTTTCATCTTCTACTACCAATATCGTAGGCAAATCTTCATCTCCTCATTTACCTAGGCAATTAGCATCTCAGAGTGTGCGGTTCCATAAGTATAAGTTTACCATTAAGCCCCCAAGCCCCCAATAACATTTATCGCCGTCACTTCTGATAGGTTTCAGCTTAACGGGTCTAGTGGCGAATAATAACCTGCCGGGCCAAAAAAACAACCACCGACGACTGTTTAAGTCGGCAGTGGTTGTTGGGTAAACGTAGTTTACTTGTCAATCAGAGTGGTCGTTTTGAGTAATCTTGCGATCAACGCAGTCACTTCGGCGCGCGTCATGTTCGACTGCGGGGTCAGAAG
Source organism: Cohnella nanjingensis (assembly GCF_014212125.1). Lineage (GTDB taxonomy): Bacteria > Bacillota > Bacilli > Paenibacillales > Paenibacillaceae > Cohnella > Cohnella nanjingensis. The sequence continues at coordinate 126,735 of NZ_JACJVP010000024.1, read as the reverse complement.
CTGCGGTCCGTTGCCTTGCACGATCCCCGCCTCAATCATCCGAGCGACGTCCTCTCTCGCCCAAGCCGATACGTTTTTCGCGTCCTCATACTTCGCCAACAGAGAATCGATTTGATCCTGACCAAGCGCGGCTTTCGGTTCGATCAGTTGGTAGGCCCGGGCGATCATCGCGATCCCCTGTTCTCTCGTAATCTGCCGATTGCCGTAGAACTGGCCGTCGTTGAACCCGCGAACGATATCGAATTCATTGGCGATCGATACCGTTTTCCGGTACCAAGCGGAATCCGGAACATCGGAGAATTTATTCTGCGGAGCGTTCTGACGCAACAAGCCCAGACCGTTAACCACGATCTCCGAGAACTCGGAACGCGTTACGTTGCGGTTAGGCGAGAACGTATTGTTCCCTGTCCCCGCAAGATCAAGCCTTGCGGCGATATTGTTCACATCCGCCTTGCCCCAATGGTTCTTCACATCGTCGAAATCCTGCGGATTCCAGATGACGGAGTACGTACCATGGCTGCGCAGATCGTTAATCAATGCATAGTAACGGTTGTTGACTTTCGTTACGACCGTCGGTACATGGTACACACTGCCGTCCTCATTGATAATGACACCCGTCGTGATGCGATTCGGATCAATGCCGTCCGGCAGAGCGATGTATTTCGCTGCGTAGCCGTTCAGCTGTTCCGATCTTACCGTCTTGCCGTCATGCGAGAAGCTCAGGTCGAGATCGACCGGCGTCACGAGCAACTCGTAGCCTTCCGCAGCCGCTTGGTTCTTGGCGTTAGAAATGACGGCATCCGAAGAGCGAGCGATGTCGATGTGGACCGCGATGTCGCCCAGCCCCGCGTCATTCAGTTGCTTGGACACCCCGTTCAAGTCCATCTTGCCGCCAGGAACCGGATAGATGGCCAGCGGGTTGCTGATTTCCAGGCTTGCGCCCTTGTCGGCGATTTGTTTGACGGTTCCAGCCGTTAATCCGTCAACTTTCACATCGCCGTCCTTCGGAGAACGAATCCCAAGCTTCTGTCCGTTTCCTTTGGCCAATTCCCCGGCAAGCTTGTCTAGGTCGACTTGAACCGACGTAACCGTGCGGTCTCCCGAGGTTGACGTCGTGCCGGTGGCAAACGTTCCGTTATTGCCGTTCACCGAGGTTTCGATTCCCGATTCACCCGGTTTTGGCGTCACAGTCGGCGTAGGCGTGGGGGTCGTGGTGGGTCCACCAGGTCCGCCGGGATTTTCGCCGCTGCCAGATGCTCTAGTGACGGTCAGCTTATACTCCGTTACATTGCCTTTGCTATCCGTAACCTTCACTACGATCGTATTCGGGCCTACATTCAGATTCAGATCTCCGCTTGCCGCACCGTTCGGAACTTCCTGCCAAGTGCCGTTATTCACGGAGACTTCGATCTTCGCGTTCGGATCAAGTGCCGTTGGCAGAGCCGTTACGGCATAGACGCTATTGGATACGGAAGCCGTATACTGGTTCTCGACTCCCCCAGCGACTGGCGCCAGTTCGATTGGCGTTCCGTTCCAGCCCTTGAGTTCCAGTCCGGTCAGGGAAGAACGGTTTGCAGTATCAACCGTAATCGGTTTCGTTTGCGTAGATGTTTTTCCATCTTTTGTCGCGGTCGCTTCAACGGTGTAGTCGCCGTCGGCCAGGTCGGTTTTGGCCTGGAAGCTCCAAGTTCCGTCCGGATTGACCGTTGCGGCTTGCGTATCGACGACTTGGTCGTTCTTGTCTTTAATCGTAACCGTGACGGCTGCGCCCGGATCGGCGGTCCCCTTCACTACAGGCTTAGGCACGGAAACGGTATTGCCGCTCGGTTCGGTGATGGTTAACGCCGGCAGGGAAGTGTTGATGGCGACATTTTTTGTTTGTTTTGACGTCTTTCCGTCTTTCGTCGCTGTCACTTCAACGGTGTAGTCCCCATCGACCAAGTCGTTACCGGGTTGGAAGCTCCAAGTACCGTCAGGATTGACAGTTACGGCCTGCGAATCTACTACATGGCCGTCTTTGTCTTTAATCGTAACCGTGACGGCTGCGTCCTTATCGGCGGTTCCCTTCACTTCAGGCTTAGGTACGTAAACCGTATCGCCGCTTGGTTCAGTGACGGTTAACGTTGGTTCTGGTATCGCAACCTGGATCCCGCTGGACTTGGTTGCCGTCCGGTTGTTTTTAACCGCGGTTGCCTCAATCTTGTAGTTGCCGTCTGTCAAGCTCACATTGGGAACAAACGTCCAGTTGCCGTTGCCGTCAACAGTTGCAGCGCCGCCTGCGCCTGTTACCGGATTGCCATTCGAATCCTTGATTACGATGTTCACCGTAGAGCCCGGTTCGACAGTGCCTTCAATTGTTGGCTTGCCGACGGCTACCGGGTCCGCGCCGGGCTTCGTGATCGACAGAGCATCGGCATACGAGTCGATCGCATTCATCGTAAACGGATGAGCGGTTCTACCATTCGTGCCTTTCAAAGTGCCCGTTCCATCATAGGATACGCTCACCGTTTTACCGGTAACGTCGGTTCCATTGGGCAAAGTGAGAATCAACTTCTTAGGGTCGGTGGGATCCAATTGATAATCCCCTGCATTAAGTGTTACCGTAGCGGTGCCAACTTTAATTACAAATCCATTCAGGTCCGTCAAGCTGCGCAAATCTTGGTCAAAGCTAAGGGTGATTTGTTTCTGGCCCGCTACGACTTGCTCAAGCGTGGCACGATCTAATCCGGGCACCGGAATCGCATAAGTGAAAAATTGATCGTTCGCTAGCGCCACTTTTGTTGTGGTCGTATAGTAAGCAACGCTACTCAACGAAGTTTCAGTTAGTGTATACTCCTTAGCGTCTTTAAAATCCGCGCTGTCGCTTACGACCAAGATTGCGTCTGCAGGGACGGCGCTTTTTAAAATCGATATTTGCACATCGCCAACGCCGTTGGTGTTTTGGACCTTCCAAATCCGGTCGGCATAGTTTTTATTGGCGGAATCCATGGGCGTATTGAAGGTTAAGTTCTTGCCATTGTCGCCCCAGACCAAGGACTGTTTGTCTTGCAGCTCCTCTGTGATGGCTTCATTTTTTTCCGACAGCGCGCCGATCCCGATCGTCAACTTGGAAGCATCGTTGGCGGAACGGCTTTGTTTCTGCTGCAAGCCTTGTCCATCGTCACGGGCGATGCCTGCAATGTTATTGTTATAGTCGGCATCCGCTTGCCAAATGACGTTAGCCTTTGAATCCACATAATTGACGTTGCTTAACGATACGCCATATTTAATCGCTAAATAGGAATTGATCTTCTGTCTGTCTTCTACCGTTAATGGGCCTGAATAGAAGATGAATTCGCCTACTTGGCCTTTATAATAACCTTGGTCAGCAATCTCTCTGCCAAGAACCATAGGGTTGCCAATCCCCTTGATGGGAGGATCGGCCGGCTGGCCGGCCTTAAATTTAAGACTTTCCCCATTGCGATAAATGGATTGACCGGCGTCTGTGGTACTGCCTAAGCCATAATTAAAGTTCCAAATATAATATTTCCCTACTTCTGCGGATACTCCCGGAGTGGATATTCGCTGTCCACCTTGATTCCCTGCATCCCAATAAACGACTCCGCCATAAGGAAGATGGACCTGGAATCTGCCACCGCCAGCCGTATTTTCCCAAAAAACGGAGTTGCTCGTATTCCCAGTTCCCGAAATGATAAACACATTGAAATTATCGTAGGAGGTATTATTCCCCAGAATACCATTCGCATTTTGCAGAAATTTGGTTCCATCAAAATTGATGGCCTTGTTAAAGTTAAGCCGGTTGCTGTCATCATTATAAGCGGGTTGTTTGGCAGGGTCAGCTTGGGAAAAATCACGGCCATGACCGCTCTGATCCTTCCATTCCGAAACGGTACCGTTCGCTGCCGTCACGCCGTCTTCGGCACGAAGCCATAGGTGCAGGTTGTTGGATACCCCGCCCGGATAGACGGGATCAGGCGCCGCTTTGGCTGTCTGAGGGGCCCATGCAGCAGACAATAAGCCTGTTGTCAGGGCGCTGGCCAATAGCAGGTTGAGCGGCTTCTTCCATTTCATCTTCGCAAACATCATTTGATCCTCCTTTGAATTCACTTACTTATAGCGAATATTCCGCACCAAACGACAAAAAGTACGGTTTTCTATGCACAACATTATAGACAAAACCTCTAACCAAACTCTAACCACAGAATAAATTTGAAGTCCCGTCTTGCCGATATAGATATATCAGGAGAAATAGGGATTCAAGGTCCGACGGTTGGGAGGCTGCATCCAAATGAAAGTCATGCTGGTAGACGATGAGCGGCTTGCGTTATTAAGGTTAGAAAAAATGCTGGGGGAGTTTCACGATTGCAAAGTCGCTGGCTCCTTCTCGAAGGCAGAGTTGGCGATCAAGCAGATTGGCGAATCCCAACCCGACGCCGTCTTTCTGGATATTCAAATGCCGGGATTGAATGGTTTAAAGGCGACAGAGCGAATACGTTCGATCTCGCCGGACACGAAGATCGTCTATGTGACAGCCTATGATGAATACGCGGTTGAGGCATTCAAACTGGATGCTACCGATTACTTAATGAAGCCGTTAAGACGTGAACGGTTGAGCCAAACCATACAGCGTCTGCGTGAACGCGTTGCCCAGCATCATCCGGAACCGCCGAAAGAGGAAGGATTGTTGTACCGTTGCTTGGGCGACATGCAAATCCGGAAGCCGAATGGGGAATTGGAATTCCTGAAGTGGAGAACGACGAAGGCGAAAGAGTTGTTCGCCTACTTGCTCTATCATCGGGGGAAAGTAATTAGCAAAAATACTTTGCTGGAATTGCTTTGGCCGGAATTGGACGAACGCAAAGGGCTCGCCAACCTGCAGACGAGTATGAATCGGATTCGCAGCGTATGGAAGAATACGGTCGGGGATGGCTATATCTCGATCCGATACGCTCAGTACGGATATATCCTGGAGTCGAAAGGGCTGCGAATCGACGCGGAAGAATGGGAACAAGAGCTTCGCCGCTTAAACCCGGTTTCCATCGAGCAAGCCCCCGATCATCAGCGACTGCTCGATAAGTATCGCGGCGATTTTTACGAAGAGGATCATTATGCATGGGCGGAGAGCGAACGCCAAAGGCTAAAGGCGCTATGGCTGCAGCATGCCCAGCAGTTGGGGCAATTCTATTGTTCTTGCGACATGAATAGGGAAGCGCTTGGCGTTTACCATCAAATCCAAAAGCAGGAACCTCTGCATGAAGATGGTTATCTCGCGCTTATGAAGATCTATGCCCGGCTGAACGACGCGGATTCCGTTCAAAAACAGTATGAATTTCTGACCCGCCTATTGAAACAGGAAGCGGAGACCGATCCCAGTCCCGGCATATTGGAATGGTTTGCGCGATGGAAAAAATCCTCCCCTCATGTCGGCACGACAAAGCTGACGATCGTGCCTTGATTCGGAACACTCCGGATTTGCAATCCTTTTCCGTACAGCTGTTTCAATCGTCGATCCGTATTGGACAAGCCGATTCCCGCCTTTACGTCCTGACGGCTGTCCAGGACGCGCCTTGCCTCTTCCTCATCCATCCCCACGCCGTTATCTGCGACCGAAATTTCCGCCTCATGTTCATTTGCGGAAATCCGGATATGAATTTCTCCGCCTTCCTCGCGGCTTAGCAGGCCGTGTCGTACGGCGTTTTCAACAAGAGGTTGGATGCTGAGCGGGGGAACTTGCAATTGAATCCCTTCGTCCACCTCCCAGCGAATGCTTAGTCTGTCGTCAAAACGTTCCTTTTCGATATACAGATACGAGCGGACCAGACCAAGCTCATGCTCAAGCGGAACGAGCCGTTCCAAATTCCGAAAGTCGAAACTTGCCCGCAAGTAATGGCCGAATGCTTCAAGCAACGCGCTCATTTTCTCATTATCGATCTCGCTGAGCGCGGCTATCGAATTGAGCGTGTTGTACAGAAAATGCGGTTGAATTTGCGCCTGAAGCCAAGCCGCTTCCATGCGCAGCCTGTCGCGCACCGATTGCTTCAATTCAGTCAACGCCCTTACTCTGGACTTCAGTTCCATCGCATCAACGGGTTTCGTTACGTAATCGTTGGCCCCCGACAGGAATCCGGTACCGATATCTTCCGGCCTGCCGCGAGCGGTCAGGAGCAGAATGGGAAGCTCCGAGACGGAGAAGCGCTCGCGAACGAAGCGGGACAATTCGTATCCGGACATATGCGGCATCATGATGTCGGTAATGATCAAGTCCCATTCTCTGGTATCCAGAATGGCAAGCGCGTCACGTCCGCTTGCAGCGGTGACGACGTTATACTTTTCCGAAGCAAGAAGGCTGCTCAATATATTTAAATTGACGGCATCGTCGTCTATGACCAGAAGGTTGGGCCGGTCCGAACCGATCGCCGATTCCAGTCCGGAAATGTCGCCGCGAGGTTCAGGGGAAGCGGAAACCGCCGCTTCTGCAGAAACCGCCGTTTCCGCATAAACGGGCGGTAACGGAGCGAGCATGGCCGCCTCGCCCTGTCGGGTGGATGAATCGGATAACCGCAAGGCAAAGCTGAAGACCGAACCTTGGCCCGGAATGGAGTTCACCTCCAACGCGCTTCCATGCAGCTCTACCAGCTGCTTGCATATACTTAATCCGAGCCCGAGCCCGCCTCCGATTGCCGTTATGCCAGAGTCCCCCTGCTCGTAGGGCGCAAACATCCTTTGCCGTGTTTCTAGATCGATCCCGATGCCGGTGTCTGCGACGATGATGTTCGCCTTACCGTCCTTGACCTCGGCCTTTATGGCGATCTGTCCTTGGTCCGTGTATTTCACCGCATTGTGAAGCAGGTTGAACAAAATTTGCGTAAGCCGGTTTTCATCGGCCATGACAGGAGGGAAGTTGGCCGGAATGTCGTTGACGATGCGAATCGGCTTGCCTTCCGTCATGAAACGAAGCATATCGGTTACGCCGGATGCGACTCCCTGAACGCGGACACTCCCTATGTGCAAGCGGATGCCGTTCTCCTGAAGCCGCGTCATGTCCAGCAGATCGTTAAGCATGTAGGACATTCGCTTGCCTACGGAAATAAGCAGCTTCATGTTCTCTTTGTTTTTGTCGTCTTGATCTTTCATTCCGGTATCCAGAACGGTCTGGGCGATGTTAAGGATGCCATGCAGCGGATTCCGCAATTCATGGGAGGTGTTGGCTAGGAAATCGTCCTTCAGCTTGTCCGCCTTCCGAAGCTTCTCGGCGAGCTTGGCCGTTTGGTCGGATTGACGGAAATAACGTTTGAACCAGAAAGACGCAAAAGCGAGGAACGCAACGATCAGGTCGATCGGGTAGTATCCCATATCGAGCAGACCCTTGAGATAGCCTCCCATGATATTCGTCAAAATACCAGTTAGGCCAACGACCAAATAAATGGCGTCCTTATCGTTCTTCAGGACCGTACGCAGCGAGAACGTCAGAAAGTACACGCAAGCGAGCAAATCCAAGGCGTAGTAGACGATCAATCCGCCCCGCGCCAACCCGGCCGGCAAAAGTACGATCGAGATCGCGGCCATCGCGCAGAGCACGGGGAACCAGCGGAACACGCTGTTTTTCGCATGCTCCGGCAAGAGGCTTTTGGCAAACTGCAGCAGGAAAGCTGCGACTCCAATAAAGGACAGAAGAACGAGTTTCATGGACCACTCGTAGTCGATGGCCGGCAGCCAAACGAGCAAAAGCTTGTCATCGTCGAGCAGTGTCATGAGAACGGTACTAACAACGAGCATAAAGAAGTAGATCAAAGCCTTTTGTCGGGTGCCGATCGCATACAGAATAAGCGCGTACAAGGCATGAATCATCAGAACGACACATACGACTAACTGCATGTTGACGGAAAACCCTACTTCTTTGTCCACCGCACGTTCGCTACCGAACCTGATCGATTCTACCAAACCGCCTTGGGTGCTGTTGTCATAATTCGCAGCTTGTACGACAATATCGATCTCGCCTGTATCGGCCTTGAAAGCAGCGGTGTAAGGCATGCTTCGGGCTGTATACTGCTGTTTGTTCTCTGCAGGCTGCCCCTCTCCCGCCACAAGACGATCGTTCACATAGAGTTCGGCCGAAGTACGCACGTTCGAAACGCGGATGCCATAGGTTAGCTCGTTATCCGGGTTGACCTTGACGCGCAGACGATAGGAGCCATAGCCGTATGGCGAGTTGTGCGCGGATATAGACGAGTTCCACTTGCCGGGAACTTGAATGAACATCCTGCCCTCTTCGGATGAGATTGCGTTCGACCCGCTTCGCATCACAAACTTGCCGGGATAGAACTCCCAATCTCCGTCTAATGCAACCGTGCGATCCTTGGTGAAGTCGAAGCCGCGCAAATCTAACTCGCCCCGAACCGCACAAGGGTGATCCGGCGACGACTGAAGAAAAGCCCAGATGATTCGAATCAGGAATAAGGCGAAAAAGAATGACCCTGTAATAAGGATCGTTTTTCGTTTTGTCATCATAATCTAACCTATTTCGACAAAAACAAGGAAATTCCTTTGATGAAGCCTGCATGTCCATACGAATACCGCCTCAGAGAACAGCTAAACCTTGTGATCCAAAATACGGAATGTTGGCCGATGCGGCAACCTGCAATCTGACTAGACTGCCATCATCCTTGATATGAAATACGGATACGGTACCTTGATTCCCGTTAAGGGTGTAAAAATGGCGTCCATCTCTGCTTACCCCGGCATCTATTGGCAGGCCAGTAGGTGCTCCTAACGGCGTACTTGTAATATGCCCCATCACCGTCAGCGCCCCGTTGCCATCTATACGGTAGGTGGATATTGTGCCGCTTAAGGTATTGGTGGTAAATGCAAAACGTTCATCCCTCGTAGTCGTAACCCAACATGCTGTCTTCTGGCCGTTCAGTACAGAGCCGCTGATCACTTGAAGCAGCCCATTGTCACTCATTGAATAGGATGACAGCGCGCTAGAAGCCACCTCCGTAACTAAAAGAAGTCCTGAGGATAGGAAACGAGCGCCGAACGGTCCCATCCCATTAGAATCATTAATGATGGGTCCTGTAACCGTACCCTTTTTATTAACATGGAATACGCTGAGATGGCCTGTAGTAAGCTCGGATACAACGATTTTACTGCCGTCCGGAGTGAATAAGACCTGCGCCGGCTGAGCATTGATCGTACTTAGAGAATGGGCGGATCCCGGAATAGGAGTAAGACGTCCGTTATCTTCTATTCGAAAGCCAGCGATGTTGGATGCAAAATGATTGGCGGCATTACCCACATTTGAAACATAAAGAAGATTACCGAATACATCTAAGCTATTTGGCTGAGCCCCTTCCGATGGCTTCACATCAGCGATAACTAGTCCTCCGCTGTCGGTAATGATGAAACTGCTGATGCTATTGCTGCCCGCATTAACTGCAAATAATAAACGGCCATCGCGGGACAAAGATAGTGAGCCTTGTGACGCAAGAGGATCGATGCCATCGTTTGCTGTCGCAGGCGAGACTTCCCTGGTACCCGTACCTCTTCCATATGTCGGGTATGATCCTGCAAAGGTGAGTATGCCGTTCATATCCCGGTAAAAAGCAATGACTTCATTCATTACTTCCCTATTACTCATCATGTAGACCATGCTTGGCATTTTATGACTTTCCTCCTTCGGGCAGTTCCTTGGTCCTTCCGGTAATTCGTTTAATAATATTCATCTGCATCTATTTTGAAGCCTAAAAAATGCCCCTAAAGCGTGGCAAGCCTGAACGCGATGCGGTTTGAAAAAGGGCGGTCGAGCGTTGTATAAACGAATCAAACATTAAAGCGGAGAAATCAAAAGGCACCCGAATGGGTGCCTTCGTTGTCCGGATCATTCACTTGATCGCGATAAGCGCCGAATCAGATGGATCATCCGCTCTTTTAGGTTTTGCGTACTCAATGATAATACAGATTACAAGAATACCCAATAAAATGCCAGAAGCAATTTGTGTGCCATTTTCAAGTCCTAGTCCGCCTTTTTCGTGAGGCTTGATCAAGTAATCCCCAAACGTCGCTCCAAAAGGACGAGTCAAAATGAATGCTAACCAGAATAAAATGACTCGATTCATTTTCGTAAACCAATACGCGAATAGGACGAGTAAAATGAGGCCCCCTGTGAGCAGTGCGCCTTGCGCAATTGTAAGTCCCAACCCTTGTTCCAGGAAGCTTCCTCCACCGGCTAACTTCCCGACTCCTTCAGCCTTGTGCGATAAAAAATCTCCTGCCGCGGTTCCTAATGTGTTCGAAACCAGAATGGCAACCCAATAAAGAACTTCAACTCGTTTTGTTGCAATACTTTTTACGTTTAATGTAGGTTCAGTGATATACCAAAATAAAAAAATAATAACCAGCAAACTGACTAATAAAAGAGAACCTTTCATATACCCTAATCCTAATGAACGATCCATGTAGTCAGAAAATGCAGTGCCCGCAAGACTAGTTGACGTAATAACAACCCAATACACAGGAGGTACATATTTCTTAACAAACAATTGAATGGTTAGGAAGACAACAAAAACGCCTATAAAAAATAAAAAAGGAATCAGATAATTATCATCCGCTCCAGGAACCGTAACTAAATCGCTGCCTGTTTCTCCCAACGTTGTCGCAGCGATCTTCATAATCCAGAACAAAAGCGTTAATTGAGGAATCTTATTAATCGACGAACTTGCTAATTTGTTAGCAGTTTCCATTCTAATCTATTCTCCTTTCGCGACAGTATTCTTAAATGCTAGCAAGGAGAAATAAACTAGCTCTTAAATACATATTAAAAAACTTATTTTTTCGCATGAAAATATTCCTACGGTAATCCTGTTTTGACCAAAAGAAAACCGCCTGATCTTAAAGGCGGTAAATTGAACTATGGTACTGTATCGGTAGGACGACCCCGCTTGTGGCGATACCGGTCCATGGCGATGTATTCTTTGTGGCGTCCCTGATCATGTCCGAGTCGGATCAGTCTTGTTTGTACATCTCCTTAAGGATATTGGAGCCGATTCCCCCGATCACCATCAGAATGAGCGAACCAAAATTCCAAAAGAACTTTCCGCCGTACAACGTAATGTCGAATCCCGCTACTTTGTTCAGACCAAGTATGCCGAGTTTGATCGCCAACAGCAACAGGCCCGCTAAAAAGAGGACATCAAAAAGAAATTTAATTCTCGGATGAGCCAATTGTTTGCTTTCTTTGATCACATTTTTTGTCAACTCCTCATCGCTCCTTAGTAACTCGTCGATGGTTAAACCGAATAGATCGCTAACTTTGATAAGAATTTCAATGCTGGGGTAGTTCTGACCATTCTCCCATTTCGAAACGGATTGCCGGGTTACGAACAATTTCGCGGCCAGTTCTTCTTGCGACCAACCTTTCTTCGATCTTTCCGTTTTTAACTTCTCCCCGAAAATCATAGCAACAGCTGCCTTTCTTTCCCATGTATAAGCCCATATTGGCGTAATCGTATGCTCAAGTAAAGAACGCATTCGTTGCGGGGGGGGCCGCAACTTCAGGTTGCGTAACCAAATTTCCGCATAGTTTTCGTGCAGTTGACTACAATATCAACACCTAACGAACCGAAGAGATGCCGATTTAGCAATTATATACTGATATCGCATCCCCTTCAGAGTGAAAAAAGGCACCCGATTGGGTGCCCAGTGAGATATCTAGGGAACGGCGAACTGCGAAGATGTCAAATAGTCCAGCAGCTTCATCAGGATCGCGACAGATTCGGCGCGGGTCGCTTTCGCGAGCGGGTCGAACCGGTCGTTGCCCCTGCCTTGGACGATGCCCAGTTCCCTGGCTATTGCCACATCGTCTCTGGCCCATGCCGGTATGGCGGCTTCGTCTGCAAAAGAGGCTTTCTCGCTTGATCTTGAGCCGCTGCCTAGCGCGCGCACGATCATGACCGCCATCTCGACGCGGGTAATGTCCGCATCCGGATGGAAGCCGCCGTCGCCGTAACCGCTGACGATTCCGGCTTGCCAAGCGGCGCTGATCCCCTCGCGCGACCAATCTTTCAACTCGCCCCAATCGCTTAAGGCCGGGACGGTTCCGCCGACACCCTTTAATCCCAAGGCGCGAACGAGCATCGCCGTAAATTCCGCGCGCGTGATCGATCGATCCGGTTTGAAGGTGCGATCCGGATAGCCAAAGGCGATACCGTTCTTGGTCGCTTTTTCGATTGGCTCTTTCGCCCAATGTTGGCCGATGTCCGTAAACGCGATCGGAGGGCGTTCAGGCTGCGTTCCCGGACGATTGCCGCCGTTATCGCCATCCTTTTCCCCGTTATCGGGGTTTTGTCCCGGGCTCGGACTTGGATTAGGAACAGGTCCAGATCCAGGTCCAGGTCCGGAACCCGTTCCGGGATTTGGTGTTGGACTTGGCGTTGGATTTGGTGTTGGACCTGGCGTTGGACTTGGCGTTGGATCCGGTCCGGGACCTGGATCAGGGTTTCCGCCGTCCTCCTTTGGGGTCACCGTCACGGAAATTTCCTTCTCGATGCCGAGATACGAGATCGTTATCCTTGCGCTGCCGACGCCCACCGCAACGATTTTGCCGTCTTGCAATCCCGCTACGGACGAATCCGACGAACGCCAATCGACAAGCTTTGAAACCTCCTTCTCGCGGCTCTTATAATCGGCGTAAACCATCACGTCGGAGGCATCGCCGACTTTTAAACGATAGCTTTCGCTTTCGACCCGGATCGCGTCTCTAAAGAAATCCGCGAACCGAATTTGAAAAGCGTTCCCAAGCGCCCCTTTGGGGGTTATGACGGTATAGCTTACCGTCTCTACCGCATGGCTTGCGATGGAAAACCGAGCTTCGCCCGACTCGTCGGTCAACACGCTTTGCGGCGAAATCAGGGATTCGCCCGTTTGCCCGAGTTCGACGCGTCCGCCTTTGACGGGATTGCCAAGCTTGTCTTTTAGAACAACAAGGACATTTACCGATTCAGAGCCGTCGGCCCGCGCCTCGTCGGCCGAAACCGCGTAGCGGGATGCGCCTAAATCGATTTCGTCCGCCACGAAATCTACCGTAACGGTAAACAGCTCGGCCTCATCGCCGACTTTGGCGACAGCGGTGTACAGGTTCGTACCGATCGTAGCGCTTTTCGCCTTAAACGCTGCTTTTCCCGCGGCGTCCGTCGTTCCCGATCCGATGACGGGCCCGTCCGTTCCGCCCAGATACAAGTCGACTTGGCGCCCCGCGATCGGAAGATCGGCCGCATTTTTAAGAACCAAGGTCAGCACCGCTTCGGTGGCATCGTCGGCGACGACCATGGAAGGCAGCGCCTGAAAAGTTGACTTCGACCGATCCACCGTATTCGCCACGAACGTAATCTCCGCCTCGCCCGCCTCCACTTGATCGTCAAGATCGAGCACTTGATACGAGACGGTTTCCGCCGTCGAATTCGTGACCGTGAATTCGGCTTGTCCCTCTTCATCGGTTACGCTAACCACGTTGGGATCGATCGGCGCCCCATCCGCGCGAACGAGCTCCAAACGGTGTCCCGCAAGAGGCGTATTCAGCGAATCTCTTAAAGCAACGGTAATGACGCCTTGGGCTTCCCCGTCGAGCACGACGATTTGGGACTTCGGCTCGATTGACGTTCTGGCGGAACTTACCTTGCCAGGCAGAAAATCGACCGCGATTTCCCCCATCTCCAGATGATACGCCGTCGCCATGACTTTGTACGCGATACGGCCCACCTTGGGGCTCTTGACCGTAAAGCTCGCTTCACCGTTTTCGTCGGTCATTCGGTTTGGGGGATCGATGTCCGTGTCCCCGTTTCCTTGATCCAGACTCACTTCAAGAAACGGGTACGGCTGCCCCTTTCCATCCTGAATCCTCAACTGAATCTCCGACTCGTATCGGGCGTCTTCCGACACTTGGGATGGCGACGAACGGACGTTGGCCAGCAGCGGAACGCCGCTTACGATGACCGGGACGGAAGTCGTTTCGCCCCGATACGAGATCAAGATACTTCCGCTGCCGGGCTGACTTCCCGCCGTTACGAGGTATTGCTCCGCTTGTTTCTCTTGCTGGAATAAGCCCTGAGGCTGACCCTGATCGTCTGCCAGACCGGTGATGTTGTAAGTATGACTGTCATCAAAACTCGCATATACGGACAAAGAAACGGTACGGTTCGCCAACAGATTCAAATGCTGCGGAATCGCGTGAATCGATTGCACCTTCATCGTAGCCAGCTGCTTACGTAGAATAGGATGATCGGCATCCTCGCTTAAGATCCATTCGTTTTTGAAGTCCCAGCCCGGGTAGCCGGCGGTTTGCCGCATTTCCGCGCTTGTCAATCCTTTGTTCCCGGCAGGATCGGGTCCACCCTCGTACGGAGAGCCGATGCCTTTGGCTTGGCCCGTGCTCTCTTTATTCCATACGTTATTGACGAACGTGTCGCGATAGCCGAGCTTCGACCCTCCGGTACCGAACAATCCGCCCGATGTATCCAGATTGCCCGTCACGCGGCCGGCGGCATAGCTCGTTTTGACCGTTCCTTGCAGTGAGGAGCCTACGAGTCCGCCGATATAGTTCCCGTCCGTGTTTAGGGAAGAAGACACGTCGCTCAAAGAGTAGCTGGATTCGATCGACGCCGGACCGATATCGGGATCGGTATGCAGCTCGCCGACCAGTCCGCCGACATGATGGTTGCCCGTCACGGTCCCCGTGGAAAAGCTGCCGACGATTTTCCCGCCGTTATAGCCGACCAATCCGCCGACGACTTTGTCCGTTGACGAGACGTTGCCGCTTACCGAACAATTCTCGATCGTGCTGTTTTCCGTCGCGCCCGCAAGACCGCCCGTATACCCGCTCCCGTTCACGGAAACGTTCGTCAGAACGATATTTTTCAAGGTCGCGTCCTTAATTCGTCCGAAAAACCCGACGTACTGATCCGAAGGCTTGTTGACCTTCAAACCGGTAATCGTGTATCCATTGCCGTCAAAGCTTCCCGTGAATTCCGCCCCTCGTTTGCCGAACGGCTTCCAATTGAGCGAACTGATATCGATATTCGCGCCCAATACGTAATAACTCTTCAACATATACGCGCTTTGAACGAGCATGATGGAATACATATGATCCGCCGACTCGATCACGTATGGATTGTTCGCGGTTCCGGTTCCCTTCATTCCCGCCTTCGGTTCTATAGCCGATGGCTCTGCAGCTGCGGCAAAGGAAAAGTTACTCGCAACAAGAAAGAGTCCAAGCATGCATAGCAATATCGAGCGAAACTTGTTCATCACCACTTCTCCTTGACCTTTTTATACGACCGCCGATCTGGCTCCTATCGAATTATAGTAGGTCAATCTCCCAAAATACTCACAAACATATGAAAAATAGTGGATTTATTTGCTAGTCCCGATACGGTTCGCCGCGTCATCTGTAACAAGTGACATCAGCCGTTGATTAAAGTAGCAGAAATTCACTTCAATTCCAACCCATGTTAAGCTGAAATCAGGTGATGAACATGGAACGCGATCCGAAGAAGCAACCGCCCCCGAACGAGCCAGCCGCCTCTACTCCACCCGTCTCCAGAGGAGGGCACCGAGCAGGCGCGGGGCGCAAAGCCATCGGCGTTACCCGCAAGCTCTCTCTGACTCTGCCGGAGAAGCTCTGGACGGAGATCGACCGGCGCTGCGACAAAGGGAATTATCCCGCCTCCGAAATCATACGTTCGATTCTCGAAGACTATCTCCGAGATGTTGACGCGTTGTAGCTCCAATCGACAGATTAAGCGATCTATCCTGCTCGCGTCCCCGATTGTCGGACACGTATAAAGGAGGGCCTTCGTGATTTACCAGAGCATTCTTTTCGATTCCGCGCGCTCGAGCATGGTCCATGTACAAAAAGACCCGCCCGCGATGTTCCGCGATATTCATATGGATACGATTATCCGGGATATGGTGAGAGGAACGGAGGAATACGACCTGGAGCCCTTATTCTACAACAAGCTTGAGAATGCGGACTGCATTCGATACCGCTTGGCCATCATGCGGGAAATCGATCACGGCGGCTTGTTCGAAGCCTTTGCCGCTTTCTCCGAAAAGATGCGGAAGGTACGGGAGTACGAGACATACAGCCGAACATTCGAAGATCCGGACCAACGAATGAAGTGGCTGCTTGACGCAGCTAACCTCTATAGCCTCTCGGTCAGGGAACTCCAGCGCATCCTGACAAGCGCCGATCTGCAATCGCAAGGGCTTGCTCGTTTCTACAATTGGCTGACCGATTTTATTCATGCCCCGTACTTTGCCGCATTGAGCAAGGAAGCAACGGAGCTGCATCGGGAATTCAGCCGAATCCGATTCGACATCACCTTTGAGGACGGGACCATGACGATCTCTCCGGCCGACGGCGAGCAAGACTATTGCCAGGCCTTAAGCGCCGCGTTTCGGCAAGAGCAGACGGCAGCGAATCCATTCAGCTTCCGCCTTTTTCCTGGACTGCATCTGTCGGACATGGAGAGGAGCATGCTGAAAGCGATCAAGAAGCGCTTTCCGCTGCCATTCCGCAAGCTGGACGCCTTTTATGCCGAACATTCGCCATTTATCGAACCCTCCCTCCTCGTTTTTGAACGGGAAGTCCAATTTTATCTGGCTTGCCTGCGATATTTCCATTCTCTTCAACGCAACGGACTGAGCTACGCCTACCCGGAGATCAGCGGCAAGAGAGAACTCCGTATCCAAGGCGGGTATGATCTTTCTCTGGCCACCTCCGCACGGCATTCTGGAGCAACGGTTGTCGGCAACTCTTTCGACCTGGAAGACCATGAACGCATCTTGGTGCTGACAGGCCCGAACCAAGGGGGAAAAACGACGTTTGCCCGCTCCTTCGGTCAAATGCTGCACCTGAGCGCCATCGGCTGTCCGGTTCCGTGCAGGCAGGCCGTCCTGTTCGAATTCGACCGCATTTTCACGCATTTCCCCTCCCGGGAGCAGCCGGGCCATCGGTCAGGCAAGCTGCAGGACGAGCTTGATCGGCTGAAGCCTATATTGAACCATGCCACGGACCGCAGCGTCATTCTGTTCAACGAGCTTTTTTGTACAACGTCTACTCATGACGCTTATGCGATGGGGAGCCAAGTCTTGCTGGACCTGCTGGAGGTGGGCGCAACGTGCTTGTATGTCACGCATATTTTCGAGCTTGCCGCTTCGCATGATAAATTCGTAAGCCTAGTGGCCGCAACAGACCCGGAGGATCTCTCAAGGCGAACGTTCCGAATTCGCCGGCAGCAAGCCGACGGGCTCGTTCACGCCTCTTCTCTGGTCAGGAAATACGGCTTAACCCGACATCAACTCAAGGAAAGAATTCAACGATGAAGCCTTATTTGCTGTATGAATGCCAGGAATTTGTCCCCCGCCAGTCCTTGGACGACCTTCCTTTCATGCAAGATTTGCAAGTCGAGCCCCTGTTGGAAGCCATGTCGCAAGGGGACCGGTTTGTGCTGGATACGGCAAGCAAGCTCGTTCCTCACGTCGAGATCGAGGCCTCCGCGATTCTGTACAGACAGCAAATGGTAAAGGACTGTATCCGTTATCCGGACCTGATCGAAGACATGTATGCGATTGCGTCTAACGTGGATCTCCAAGCGGCCGATTATCGGATGCAAATGAAGCCCAGCTTCTCTCGCAACATCTCGGTCGTCGAAAAGCTGAAAACCGCAACGGCTCTGATAGCCGTCATCCTAACTGCCCTTCTGGCGCTCCGGAATTTGGGCAGATCGCGCCTTGGACACGATCGATCCGAGGGATTGATCCGCCTGTTTCGGCGGCTTGGCCAGGCCTATCCGGACACCTTGCTGTCAGACGCCGGTACCCATTGCAAGCTCCTCCAGCAAGCTGTACAGGGGCGTCGCTTGCGCATCGGAGCGTCCTTGGGAGACGGCCTGAAAGGTACGAATTACACGCTCGGACAGATGCGGGAGGCCCCCAAATTTTCTCTGATCAGGAGACCTGGAAAATCAGGCGCGCTTCACCTGGCGCATAGCCTGGCAGAGATCGAGGAAAGCGCCTTGGCGAACGTTCTGAGAATCGTCAGACGTTGGATCGACGAGACCTTAATCTTCTTCGAATTGCTTCGCTTCGAAAGCAGCTTCTATGTCGGCTGCGTTCGCTTGCATGCAACGCTTGCCGAGCGGGGCTGCGAAGTCGCTTTTCCGATCCCGCTGCATGCGAATGAGAGATGTCTTTCCTTTACGGGCCTATACGATCCCGGTCTCGTCCTATGCAACGGAAGCCGGCCGGTGTCCAACGATTGGAACGGGGAAGATACGCTCTTGCTGATGATTTCCGGTACGAATCAGGGAGGAAAAACGACCTTCTTGCGAAGCATCGGACTCGCGCAATTGATGATGCAGTGCGGATTGTTCGTGCCCGCCGCTTCCTTTCGCGCGAACTTGTGCGACTGCATTTTTACCCACTTTACCAGAGAAGAAGACGAGAACATGCGAAGCGGCAAGCTGGATGAAGAGCTGGCACGGCTGGACGGAATCGTGAACCAACTGACGGCCCGCTCCCTATTGCTCATGAATGAACCCTTCGCCTCTACGACAGAGCGGGAAGGCTCCGCCATTGCGAAGGATTTTCTCACCGTCTGCTATGAATTGCAATTAAAAGTCTGTATCGTCACCCATTTCTATGAATTGGCCGACTGGGCGTATTCGCAACAACGAAGCCAGGTGGAATTCCTCTCCCCGGAACGCAGCGAAGACGGCCTTCGCTCTTACAAGCTGTATCGCCGGAAGCCTACGCCTACCAGCTATGGAGAAGACCTGTACAAGAGCGTTAGGAGAAGGAAGTAATTCAATCGTTACTTTGTAATTACCGGGTCATAAGTGCATAGAAGCTCCGCATAAACCATATTGTACCGGGAGAATGGACTTGATGGCCATGGGAGGCAGAGTGATGGAAGAGAACAACGGATTTCCCTCAAGACCCTCAGCGCAGCCACCGCAGCATGCAGCAGGAGACGAACAGGTCAAACGGCATCCTTCTGCACCATGGGCAGGGGATTTCATGGCGGCTTATCATTCGCAGACGGTCGGCGATCAAGGTCCCGTACTCGAACAAGACAACATTTTGCATGAGACGCTGGAGACTTTTGTACATAGCAAGATTCTGGAGCGGCCCGTTCACGTCAAAGGCTACGGCGCTTTCGGATATTTTCAGACCGTGAATGCCATGTCGGCTTACACGCAGCTTTGCTTTCTCCAAACGCCCGGTCAGCAGGTCCCCGTCACGGTGAGATTTTCCCTGGCCGTGAGCAACAAAGGCACCCCGGATACCTCCCGCAACGTGCGGGGATTCTCCACCAAGTTTTATACGGAGAAAGGGGTCTTCGATCTCCTCTGCAACCACATCCCCGTGTTTCTAATCCGGGACGCCATACGTTTTCCCGAGTCCATCAAGGCCTTTTCGCCCTCGCCGGTCAACAACCTGATCGATCCCGAACGGTTCTGGAGCTTCGTGGCCAGAGCGCCCGAATCCACTCATTTTCTGGTCTGGCTCTACTCGGACGCAGGCACGGTTAAGAGCTTCCGCCACATCCCGGGTCACAGCGTCAACACCTATGTGTGGAGAAATGCGCAGGGTGCCCGCACGTATGTGAAATACCATTGGATTCCGATGGCCGGGATGCATTATATCGACCGTGACGAAGCGGCCCGGTTGAGCGGCGAGAATCCGGATATTGCAGGCAAAGATCTGTATGATACCTTAGCGGCGGGCAAGACCGTCGAGTATGGGCTGTATGTGCAGCTGATGAATCCCCGGGACGAGGCCATTCTTCCCTATGATCCGCTGGACGACACCAAGATTTGGGGGGAACAGCAATATCCTTTACTGATGGTCGGCCGGCTGGTCCTGAACCGTAACCCGGATAATTATATGGAGCAGGTGGAGAAAATCGCCTTCTCGCCCTCCAATCTATTGGAAGGCGCGGAATTGTCGGACGACAAGATGCTGCAGGGACGCGCAAATATATACTGGGATTCGCAGCGCCGGCGGATAGGTCCGGATTTCCGCAAGATTCCGGTCAACCATCAGGAGAACTGGTCGCCCGCTTCCCTGGTGACCAGCGGCAACGGCAGATACGTGGAGGGCCATCTCGTGCGGTCCGACCTCTCCAAGCCGGATAACTTTACGCAAGCCGGCCAGTATTATCACGCCCTCCCTCCTGTGCACCAAGAACATTTGGTGGATAACCTCGCTGCCGATCTCGCCGGCATCTCCCGCGAGACGCAAAGCATTGTACTGAGCTACCTGCACCACGCGTCGGTCGAACTGGGGGAGCGGGTTGCCCGGCAAATTCAAATGCAGGCGAAGGGGTAATCCTGCAGCGTAAATTGTAAAGGAAGGAGGAGGATTCTAATCATTACGATTTCTAATACCGAAATGCCCGTGGATACTGCCTCATGGTCTCCCGTTGCGATCAAGGTTTATGAGCAGAAAAAGAACAGTGCGGTTACCTACAATTATCAATCCGTTCGGCATTTGCGTTTCGAAATGGCACTGAGGGCCGCCATCGTCGCCGAGGCTGATGCTTTAAGCCACAGCGGCTTGCGGTTTGCCACCTTCAAAAATGCCCACTGCAACGAGCAATTTTGGAATTTAACAGAGATTGGCGGATTCCGGATTAGGGACGACAGCGCGCCGGCTGCGGGAATCCGGGATATTTTTAATAACGGCAGCAAATACGCCACCGAATGCGCGACCGCCACCACCATCGTGGTATACAAGGGGGTGCTCGATTCGATTCCGGAGTCCGATTTCAACCGCCTCTTCGCCGATTTGTTTCTATATGACTGGGATGTTAACGATAATCTACGGTTGACTACCAAATCGGGAACGGAGTCTTATCTCGGCGACTTACTCTATTTCAACAATCCTGATTTTTCCCCCGATACGCCGCAATGGCGCGGCGAGAATGTCATCAAGATTGGGGACGACCTCTATTATGGGCACCCTTTCGGCGTCGTGCCGGCAGCAACGATCATTGCCGGCTTGAACCGGTACCGTCGTCCCGAGAGCAACCAATCCGCGTACCTCATGGAAGACGTCACGCAGCCCGGTTATTTATACCTCTCCCAATTTGCGCCTGACGCGAGGTCGATTATTCGCGTACGCATAGGCGATCAACATTTCGTGTACTAGGACAGTCCCCGCCTGTTTGCGTGAAACTGACGATGGAGTTCCCGTACTTGCTCCGCGAGTTCGGGAACAGGGCCGTCCACGGCAGTATCCCGAATGACTTCGTGGATCGGAAGATTGCGGACGCGCGATGGAGCAACGCCCATCTCGCTCAGCCATTGCGCCAATTGTGCGGAGGAACTCGCATACACGATTCGGCCTAGCCCCACCCAACCATGGGCCGCAGCGCACATCGGGCAATGCTCGCCCGAGGTATAGACCGACGCCTTGGCTCGTTCTTCCGCTGTCATGTGCTGGGCTGCCCACCGCGCCAACGCAAACTCCGGGTGCTGGGTATGGTCGCCGCTCGCGACATGGTTGTGGTCTTCCGTCAGCACATCTCCGCTGGCGGAGACCAGGACCGAACCGAACGGCTCGTCGCCCACCTCTAGTGCAGCCCTTGCCAGTTCAACACAGCGCCGCAGATGTGTCAGATCGGTATCGTTGATCATGATCGAACCTCCCTCCTCTTCTATCTTACGTTAACATGAAGGAATCTAGATGAAAAATATATAAAAAATAGATTTCGCTTAGATTTTTCATATAGAAGCAGGCGTTTTAAACCGTATTTAACCGGAATCGTCCCTTCGTTTTAACCTTGGTCTCTTACGATAGAAGAAACACAGAGAACAAGGGAGAGAAACGGATGCGGGTATTGGAAATGTTGTTAGTCGCTTCCTGCGCTGCGGTTCTGATTGTGTTGCTTGTTCGCAAGGAATCGTACCGAAAGGCCGGTGTTGCAGCCGGCATCGCTTGCGGCGTATTGTTGGCCGCACATCTGCTTGAAGGATACAGGTGGCAGATGATTCCGGCCTACATCGTCGCGGGGCTGCTTGTCGCCGTGGCCGTATCGGGACGCAGAAAGCTATGGAAACCGCTGCATTACTCGATGTTGGCCATCTTCACTGTTTTGTTGGGCGGCTCGGTTGCCTTGTCGTTGCTGCTGCCGGTCTTTCATTTACCGAAACCCACAGGCGATCTTAGAGTAGGGACGGAGACGTTCCATTTTATCGACACTGGCCGGGAAGAGACGTTCACGGAGCAGAAAGACGACAAGCGGGAGCTTATGGTTCAGGTATGGTACCCTGCTATGAAGTCAGGCGGCAGCACCGGGAAAAGCGCGGTGTTCCCTCGGGAGAAAAAGCTGTTCCAAACCTATATGCAAGCTTATTCCGACAATCTGGGCGTTCCCGCGTTTGCGCTTGACTACTGGAAATACAGTCGGGCTAACGCTTACGCCAATGCAGATCTGCTGCCGGCTGACAATCCGTACCCGGTAGTGCTGCTATCGCACGGCATGGGGGTCGGCAGAATCTTGCACACCTCGCAGGCCGAAAATCTTGCCAGTCACGGTTATATCGTGTTTGCTATCGATCATACTTACAGCACGATCGCGACCGCTTTTCCCGACGGCCGGGTAACCGGCCTTCGTACTGAGCAGCCCCAAGATCAGTTTTTCGAGGCTAGCCGCGCCATATTGCAAGTGTGGAACAAGGATGTCGCCTTTGTCGTCGATCAATTGGACAGCTTGAACACGGACGCCATCGCCAGCAAGTTCAAAGGGATGTTGGATATGAACAACATCGGCATGATGGGTCATTCCTTTGGAGGGGCGGAGGCTTTCGAGGCCGCATATACAAACCCGCGAATCAAAGCCGGCGTGGATATGGACGGGACGATATTCGAAACGACGGGCCGGGACGACATGAAGAAACCGTTTATGTTCATGGAATCGGAAGAGTTTACGCAGGTGAACCAACAACAGGTGAAGTATCGCAAGACCCCGATCACCGACGAAGAGCTGAAGTCGCTCCGGTTGACGAGGGAACAATTCGATACGATCCTGGCGAACCGGGAACAGGAGTCGAAACTGATCGACCGCGTAACGCAGCAAGGCGGCGGAAAAGCGGTCTATGTCGAAGGAGCCAAGCATTTCAACTTTACCGATCTTCAGTTGTACTCGCCGCTCATCCAAAAAACCGGCATGACGGGTAGCATAAATGGAGCGAGGGGAGCAGCGCTCGTCAACCGCTATGTACTGGAGTTCTTCAACCAACATTTGCGCGGAATCGAGAGCAAGCTTCTGACTGGTCCCAATAAGGATTATCCGGAAGTGCAGTATCCGAAGTCCGTGTTTCAGGGAGCGTAGACAGACAGCTGCTAAGCAAGCTTCCATCATTAGCGGGATTCTGCCCACTGACATCTTCGCCGTCAGCGAAACGCTCTGTCTCACTAATAGCGAAGTCCATTTAAAATGCAAATGACCGCTTGGGATTGCCCCAAGCGGTCAAATTTGGTTCGCGCAGGCAAACCATGATGCCGAAATCTTTCGCGTTCTTTTACCCTAATTCATGACCGGTAACGATAATGTACGCGACCAGGAACACATTTAGAGCAAGAATGACTCCTGTTGACAGCCATGCCAACGTTTTGACCCATAACCGGTTTGCGAATTCCCCCATTTTTCTTTTGTCGCTGGTGAATAGGACGAGGGGAATGACGGCAAAAGGCAGCTGCAGGCTGAGCACCACTTGACTCCATAACAACAAACTGCCTGTTCCCTTTGACCCGGCTAACCATGTGACAACAAGCGCAGGTATTACGGCAAGCAATCGGGTAAGAAGTCGACGAAGCCAAGGGGATACTCTTAAATGTACGAATCCTTCCATCACAATTTGTCCCGTTAACGTTCCGGTGATGGTCGAGTTCTGCCCGGAGGCAAGCAACGCTACCGCAAATAAAGTACTTGCAATTCCGACGCCTAGAGTGGGGCTCAACATTTCGTACGCTCCTTCGATTTCGGACACGTCTAACCCGGTCCCGTGAAAGGCAGCTGCCCCCAATATCAAAATGGCGGAGTTGATCAAGAAGGCGAAGAATAAGGATATATTCGAATCGATAATCGAATATTTGACGGCTTCTTTACGCCCCTTCGGATTGCGTTCGTATTGCCGGGTCTGCACGATGGACGAGTGCAAATAGAGGTTGTGCGGCATAACGGTTGCCCCCAGAATGCCCAAAGAAATAAAGAGCATTTCCGGATTCGTCACAATCTCGAATTTGGGAACATAACCGCCTAATAGAGCCGATACTTCCGGCTTGGATATGATCAATTCAAAGGCAAAGACGCCAAAGATGGTAAGCAACAACACGATAATAATGGATTCGATAATTCGGAATCCTTTTTTCTGCAAAAGCAACAACAGCAATACATCGAATGTAGTGATTGCGATACCCCATAGCAAGGGTATGCCGAACAATAAATTAAGGGCAATCGCAGACCCGATCACTTCGGCCAAATCGGTCGCTACAATCGCAAGTTCGGTCAAAACCCACAGAAATGCAGACGTTTTTCGGCCAACCGCGTCTCGGGTTGCCTGTGCCAAGTCCCTTCCTGTCACGACTCCGAGTTTGGCTGCCAATGCTTGAAGCAGCATGGCAATCAAATTCGAAATCAAAATGACGGACAAAAGAGTGTAGCCAAAACGCGCTCCTCCCGCTATCGATGTGGCCCAGTTGCCCGGATCCACATAACCGACGGCTACCAGAGACCCCGGTCCCGCGAACGCCAAAAACTTCCTCCAAAACCCTGACTTGGATGGGACTTTAACGGAGTTGTTTACTTCCTCCAAACTAACGTTTGAGCTCCTGCGCAGCCATCCTTGATTGTCATTCGCACGCTGAACGCCTAAACTCATGGTTTTTTCCTCTTTTCTTGAATCATTGATCGATTTCCCAGCTTTCCAAACGCATTTTTACCGATGCCTATATTTTTGCACTAGGTAAACATTTTTGTCAACAACTAAAAATTATGGTACAGGCTAAAAATTCAATCAAAACGCCCATCTTGCTACTCGCGATTGCGGGTGCAGGGATGGGGCGTTTTGCGTTTCGGGTTATGCATTACGGGTTATGCGAGTTGCTCATCTTTCTGTCTTGTCCAATCCGGAGACAATGGTTTTTCATACGCTGATTGGAGATCAAAGGATAGGGGGTGAGACATTGGCATCATTGAAACTGACGCAGAGCCGTTCCCAATTGCGCATACGCAGACTGGTCGTGTTCCGATTCCCGAGAATTGTACCCGGCCAGTCCGTTACAACGAACGCCTTCACGGCGATCGGCGCCGTGACGACCGGAGAAGTAATCGTCAGCCAGAGCCCGGCGGCCGGCTCTATCGCGACTCCCCGAGTCCGATATCAGATCGTGAACGCGGTGACCGGACGACCCGTCACCAACAGCATCACGCTCGTCGGAACCCGCACGGCCGTGCTCCGGTTCGTCGTCCCGGCCGGCACGTTCCGGCTGCGGATCACGAACGTCGGCACCGGCGCGGTTGCCGTTAATGGCGTCATCATCGTCTTCTAAGCCTAAAAGGACCGCCCGGCGCCATAAGCGGCGCTAGACGGTCCTTGTTCATGTCGTGACACAAGCGATTTCGTTTTATGATGGTTGTCGCGGCGCGACTTAGTCGCTGGGACGTCTTAAAAGACGCTTCTCAAAAGCAGCGGCCGCGGCACTGGGCCCACCCGCTAACGCGAATCCTTCGGATATTCTGCGGGCACCTTCGACGCACGCCATCGCCTCGCGAACCTTGGTACGTAGGCGATCCGGGCTGAGTCGGCTGGCGGGCAGCCGCGTGCCTGCTCCGGCTACCTCAACGCGACGCGCTACCTCCAGTTGATCGCGTCCGAAAGGAACTGCGCACACAGGTACGCCGTGTACCAGCGCCTTCTGGGTGGCCCCCATTCCGCCATGGGTAATTGCACATACTGCGCGGTCAAGAATGAGTCCATGCGGGAGAAATGGAAATAAGCTGACATTGGCTGGTGTTCGGAAAGCGGCTGAATCTTGTGCGGGGAGCGTAGCGATGATGTGGACATTCTCATTCGAAAGAGCGTCCAGCGCTGCCTCGATGAGGCGACCGTCATTCTGGAACTCTGAGGAGGTTGTGACAAGCACGATTGGACGTTCGATCTTAGCTAACCATTCGGGCGGTTCGGCAGGAGGGTCCCAAGCGCAGGGGCCGACCATGACGATGTTTGACGGCCAATCCGAGCGTGGGTACTCGAACGGTTCGGCTGTGAGGTAGAGTAAAAGCGGAGGGCGGCCAAACATATCGTCGGCGCTGCTTACCGGGTCGAGCTTAAAACTCAAGCGTACTTCGTTGAGCGGCGGCAGCATAGTGCGCTCGAAAGTACCTACAAACAGCGGCTTCA
This sequence comes from Cohnella nanjingensis, assembly GCF_014212125.1. Classification (GTDB taxonomy): domain Bacteria; phylum Bacillota; class Bacilli; order Paenibacillales; family Paenibacillaceae; genus Cohnella; species Cohnella nanjingensis. The sequence goes on along the minus strand of NZ_JACJVP010000024.1, from coordinate 100,273 downwards.
GAGCGCGATCGCGCATCCTCCCTAAAAGTCCGCGCGCAGGTGGAAGCCCGGGACCAAAAGGCGGCGCATCGCGTGAGGTCAATGCGAGCGGATAGGGGCAGAATGTCGCCCACGGACCGCCCCAAGCCTCCGCAGCCGCGACAGCGCCCCAGCAGTTCACGTCGACGATTACTGCGTCGGGGCGCGTGCTCTCGATCGCTTGCTGCAGATCGGGGCCGTCATATTCTGCACGCGCGCTAAACATGCTTACGGCGCGTTGCAGCCCTCCCCGCGCTGTGCGCGCTTTATAATCATCGTGAGGCATTGCTTCGATCCGGTTATCGATTGGAGCAGCGTCGAAGCCACGTGATCGTGCAAGTTCCAACTGCGAGGCCAGCGTGCGAAGTATGATGTCGTGACCTCGTGCGCAAAGCTCATCCAGAATCGAAGTCAGCGGATACAAGTGTCCACGAGCGGGTGAGGTATAGGCAAGAATACGAGCCATCTAATTACCTCCTGTTAGGGGATGAAGTAGCTCACCCAGAGCGAGCTCCGTTTGTTCTCGGCTCAAACCGTAATCGCGACTCAGAAGTTTCCATGTGTAGATATCCGTCACAGCTATCAACTGAGCGAGGCGTCTCTCCCTCTCGATCTCATCTCGTCCGGTGAGCGCCGGGGTGAAGACTCGCTCGCACCATTGCCGGTGATAATCACGGCCACGGTCAATAATCTCGCGCAGTGCAGGCATCCGATGCTCCTCAGCCAACATGCGAAGTACCCCCTCACCTACCTCCTCGTAGTGATCGAGCAATATACGTATTGCCCCTGCCGTGTCACCCGCCGCCGCTTGGTCGCGATCACTGGTTATTCGTCTCGATTCGCGCTCGGAGGCAGCAGTGAAAAGTCCTTCTTTGCTTCCGTAGTGCCGTATCACCGTCTGCACCGTAACCCCGGAGCGGCGCGCGACATCCTCAAGAGAGATGTTATGGACCGGTTGCTCGTAAAAAACCTCAACCGCAGCATCAAGTATACGTTCACCTGTCAATGCCGCAGACCTTGCCCTGGCCTGCATTCGGTAGGGCCGCGTGAGTTGCTCGGGCTGTTGCTTGTCATCTTCCATTTCGGATTGCCGCACATCCTCTATCTATTTCATGTTAATAACATTAACTCCAAATTATTTATTCGTCAACTGAACCTTCGCCCTTTCTTGTGGAGCGGTTCTCCGCGCTGTCTGTAACGGCAAGTTTTAGGGCCGTCCTTTGTGGGACGGCCCTTCGATTCGCGAAGCGCGTTCTGCCGCAGCACGGTTCTCCATATCGTCATATGCCGGCCGGCGGGCGGTTACAGGCCCGCCTCGCCTTGCCTGATCTTGATGATCCATTCGGCGCTCGGAGAGCGGAGGGAGAGCTCCATCCGGATCCGGTACAACCGATCGCCCCACACTGCCCGCAGCTTCGAATCGCGTATGTCTATCCGCTCCGCCGAAGCGGAGAACAGCTTCGCGTCGTATTCCAGCCGCAGCGCCCGCCCTTCCTTGCCGGGCAGCCGAACGACGCCGTCCGTCGACAGGTCCGGCGGCCCACACGTCATCCAGTTCAGCACGACGGACTCCGGCGTCCCGGAGAACAGGCATCGTTCCGTCAGCTCGACGAACGCGTTCGGCCCGCGATGCAGCGCGACCGTTCTTCGCCACTGCCGCAGACCCGCCTCCGGCGGATACGCTCCCGCCAGGTCCAGCGACATCCGCGCTCCGTTCTCGTCGGCTTCGTAGATCACCTCGCGAGCGCGAAACGCCTTACCCGCCGTCTGGTCATACCCGTTGACGGCCGGAAGATTGTGATAGCCGGACTGCATCGTCCAGATATCGTAGCGGCCGGGGCCGAACGTCCGAGCGGAATAATTCTCGACGCCTACATCGATGAGGAAGGGCTCCCCGTCCGCATAGACGACAAACTGTCCAATGTCGTTATGATTGTGGCTCTCGCCGTTATGGCCGCCCTTGACGGCCAAGTACAAGCCCATGCGATCGGAGCGCTCCCGGGCTGTCATGACCTGAATCCGGTCCAGCCAGCCGTCCAGCTCGTATGCCGGTTCCGGCTCCGATTCCCGCTCCGCCATCCCTCGGTCCCGCTCCAGCTCTGCGGCCAGCCCGATGCCGGCGAGCTCGCGGAACAGGAAGAAGATGTGGCCGCCGTCATAGACCGAAGCTGCCTCGCGCATCCCGCTCAACCCCAGCGCCGTCATGGACGGGTCGCCGATGCGGCGGCCGTATCGATAGATGAGCGCGTAATCGAGCCGGGGTTCCGCCGAGCCGTCCGCGAAGTTGACGTAATACGCACCGTGGATCGATACCTTCGCGATATATTGGCCTAACTGGCGGATCAACGGCCGGTCGTACAAATCGACGGCCCCGTCGGTCGCCATGTACAGCAGCTCCAGACAGTCGAACAGGCTTCCCGCCGCGACATTCCAATAGGTCGGCCCCTCGTCGCAGCCTCCGTCGGGGTATTGCACGGCCAGATAGCGATCCAGGCTGCTCATGATGCGATTCGTCAGCCGAACTCTGCGCCCCTCGTCTTCCTCCAGGAGAAGGACGGCGGCCAGCACATTCGAATGGCACCAGGGATTCCAGTTGTTCGGCTCGTGCCCGGCGAAGCCCATCCACCAGAAGTCGCTTCTCGTCTCGTAGGGGACGAGAATCCGTCTCCCGACCTCCTGCCGGATGCGCCGGCAGACGAGCGGACTGATGCGGTCCAGACGATCTTGCAGGAGATAGGCGGTCCAGGCGAGAAGCGCGCCGGTATCGGCCGCGAACAGGTCGACGACGGGTTCTTCCGGGTCCGCAAGCCCCAGCCCTTCGCCGCCCCGGGACAGGCTCATATGCGCCGGCAGGCACCAGGAGGTCTCCTCGCACAGAACGAAGACGCCGTTCGCGATGTCGTCGAGGAATCGGCCCTTGCCTTCGAGACATTCGCATACGACCAGACAGCCTAGAGCCGCCCGGCGCAGCTGGTACAGGGAATCGTAATGGCGGCTGCCGGTCCGCGCGTAAGCCAGAAAGTCGGATGCCAGCAGCGAGGGCCAACGATACCCGAGGAAGGCTTCCCCTTCCCGCAGCCAGGACGTCCGGAGCCGGTCCGGGATCGCCTCCCATGCCGGGCGGTCATCCGCCGTCGGAAAGGGTCGGAACCGCCGCACGGGCAGAAGCACGGACAGCAGCTCCTCCGGCGAATAGCGTTCGGTCAGCAAGTCACAGCCCCCTTATTGTAGAACAAGCTGCGGAGCATGGCTCGCCGCCTCCCGGCTGTTGAACGCCACCTGATTCTGCGACGTCGCGGCGCCCTCGTTCACAAGCTCGAACGATACGATCGAATCCGCCACCGTCAGTTGGCTGTTCATATAGGACGTCACATCGAATTCGTACCAGACGCCCGTCGAGCCGTTGACGCTGACGCTGGTCACGAACGTGTCGGCGGCCGGCGCGTTGGACCACTTCAGCCCCGATTCGGTCCAGCTCTTGTTCGAGTTGCCGTACAGCTTGATTGTCCTCGCTCCGTCCGTGCCCGCCGCGTTGGCGTACACCCGCAGCTTCGCCGACGTCGCGGACGTTCCGCCGAAGGAAGCGAGATCGAACTTGAGATACGACTTGCGGTTGTAATCCGTCCCGTCCTTCTTCACCTGCAGCGTCGGATCGGTGCCGTAATTGACATCGGCATAGGCGCCGTCCCGCACGTAGGCGTCCGCCGTCGGCGCCAGCGTCGCCGTTCCGGCCGGCGGAGTCGTCGCGGCCTGGACGAGCTTGATCACGTCGAAGTACAGCTGGTAGCCGGTGCTGGATGCGTTCTTGCCCGTGACCGTATACCGGAACTGATGGTTGCCGGCCGTCGCGAACGTCACCGTGCCCATGTCGGTCTTCTTGTAGCCGAGGCCGTTCTGCGGATGCGCGGGCGCCGCTTCGAACAGGGAGACCTGGCCGCCCTGATTCGTCCCGTCGACGGCGAGCTGGAAGTCGCCTGCCGCCGGTCCGGTGGCGTTGTAGCTGTATAGACGGTAGGTACCCGCCGTCGGCACGTTGATGTTCAGCAGCACGTAATCGCCGACCGCCGCCGAAGTCATGCGCATGCCGAGTCCGTAGTTCTCCGAATGCGGGACCGTGTAGTCCGAATAGAAGTTGATGCCGGCCGTATGCGTTTGGTAGGGCCATTGATAGGAGACGATGTAGGTCGTCGGCTTCGGCTCGAGCGTTCCCGTAAAGGCCCAATCCCAGCCGTAATTGCCGTCCGGAACCGATTCCGTCGGATAGACCGGGTCGATGACCGTTCTCGTCGTCGTCGCGCCGGTAACGGTCAACGGCGCCGAACGCCTCCGGGTCAGCTCCAGGTAGATGGCGTTGCCGCCGATGATATAAGGACTGAACGTGTCCATATCCAGCGCCGAAGCGTAGTAGAACCAGGTCAAGTCCGAATTCGTGTACAGAGGCGACCAGTCCTGAAGCTCCAGACTTGTAGCCGATGCGACGGTGTTGTTGTAGACCATCAAGTATTTGCCGATGACCGAGCTGTAGAAGACGTACCCGTTCGAGCCGTTCGCCAGGTCCGAAGCGTGGCCGCCTCTCGCCGGCTCGTTCCAGCTACCTTGGTAGAAACTCTTCCAAGCCGTCGGATCGTTCAGTTGGCTGATGGGGCAGCGCGCGACCCTCTCGCTCTTGAACATGCCCTGGGAGAAGGCGGAGGATCGCAAATCGGCCCAAGCGTGTGCATAGAAAATATAGGCGTAGCCCCCCGCCTCGTCGACGTAGAAGTTCTGGTCGCCGGCGCCGAAATCGTAATAGTTGCCGGTATAGTCGACGTAGCCGTGAATATCCGAGTTATCGCTCGTGACGACGTCGCCTACTTTGGTAACGGTTGCAAGATTGTCGGTCGATTTGTACAGCTTGATTTTCCGATAATGATGCGCGGCATCGCTGCCCAGGAAGTAGTCGTATTCGACGTGGGCGGTCATGTAGAACGTACTGTTCGCGCTATTGTAATACAAGCCGACGACCCAGTCGGCCGCGTCCATCCCCGTCACCGTATTTTCCGTCGCGGTCGCAAGCCCGGCATAGGTCGTCGCCTTCCTCATCTTGAACGCGTTGCCCCGGCCCCAGACCGCGTACAGATCTCCGTTCGCCGTTGCGAATCCGGGCCTGGCGTCGCCGCCGCCCCAATTCATTGTCGTCAGCGTGCCCAGCGTTGTCTTGTAAGGCGTGTTTGCCGTGGCGGCAAGCGCGGAGCCCGTCCCCATAGGGACGAGCGTCACGATCAAGGCCAGCGCCACCAGCAGCGACATCAGCTTATAAGCTCTGCCTGCCATATCGATAACCTCCGGAATCGAATTGGTATGGCTTCTTGCTTCCTATTAATGCATGCCTATCCCTTCACGGCCCCAAGTGTCAGCCCTTGCACGAAGTAGCGCTGAAGGAACGGATACAGCACGACGATCGGAGCCGACGCCAGCACGACGGTCGCCATCTGCGTCGAGACCGGCAGCGGAATCACCTCGCCGGCATTGAGCCGGGAGTAGATGTCGCTCTGCCCGATCAGCACCACTTGGCGGAGCAGAATCTGCAGCGGCCAGAGCGACGAATCGTTCAGATACAGAATGGCCGCGAAGTATTGGTTCCAATTGCCGACCGCATAGAACAGCGTAAAGGTAGCCAGCGACGGAACGGAGAGCGGCAGCACGATCCGGAAAAAGATGCCCAAATCGTTGCAGCCGTCGATCGTCGCGGATTCGATAATGCTCTCGTGGATCGATTCGAAGAACTCCCTCATCACGAGCATGTTGAACGCGGATACGGCCGACGGAATGACGAGCGCCCAGAGCGAATTCATCAGTCCCGTCGCTTTGACGACCAGATAGGTCGGAATCATGCCTCCGCTGAACAGCATCGTGAACAGGACCATGAACAGGATCATTCGCCTGCCGCTGAATCGCTGCCGCGAGCAGACGTAGGCGAGCAGCGTCGTGACGGCCAGGTTGACGATGGTGCCGACAACGGTAATCCAGACGGTATTCTTGAGAGACGAGAAGAAGACGCCGGTATTGAAAATATAACTGTAAGCCTTGAAGTCGAGATGCTTCGGCCACAAAATAAATTTGCCCGACACGATGTCCTGCAGCGAGGCCACCGACATCGCGACCACATTCACGATCGGCAGCGCGCACAGAAGGGTAAGCAGCGCAAGCAGCAGCGTATTCGCCGAATCGAACAAGCGGCTGGACATTTTGGATGTATTCACGGCAAATCCACCTTTGCGGACGACCGGGAAGATAGGGACGCTCCCCGCCCTCCCGATCGGAATGAAGTAAGGCGGCGCCTTACTTTCTGGCTTTCCAGGCTTCGTTCATCTCGGTCAGAATCTGGCTGCCGCCTCTGGACTTCCAGTCCGCGAACATTTGGTCCAAATAATCGATCGGCTTCTGGCCCGTAATGACCGTTACGAGGCCGTCGACGACGTTCTTCGTCAGCTCGGCCCCCTTCTCCGCGTTCGTGGCGGAGTAGAGACCGACGTCCTGCGAGGTGTACGGCTTGCCCTGCATGGCGACCGCGAACGAATTCTGCTTCAGCGCGGTCGTCTCCGGCGTGTCGGAGGAGAGCAGAATCCAGTCGCCTTCGTTGGCGTGGTTGGTCAGTTGGTACTGGTTCGGCCCTTCGGTCTTGCCGAGATCGGTGACCACCTTCTGGCCGTTCTCGACTTTGTAGTGAACGCCTTCCACGCCCCACTTGAAGAAGGTCGCTCCGTCGTCGCCGAGCTGATCGTCCAGCATGTGCAGCACTTTGTCCAGCTTGCCCGGGTCCTTCTCCAGCTCCTTGTTCAGCGCGAAGACGCCGAAGAAGCCCGCTCCCTTCACATAGCCGCCTTCCGAACCGTCCGGCGCCTTCAGCGGCGGAATCGCCACCACTTCAAACTTCGGATCGACCGCCCTCGCCTTCTCGAGACGTTCCTTATTGAAGGAGGTATACCCCCAGTTCCCCACGACGCCCGCCTTGCCCAGCAGGAAGTCGTCCTCGATCTGCGCGTCCTTCTTGATCGCGAAGTCGGGGGCGATCAGTCCATCCTTGTACAGCTTGGCCAAGTAGCCGACCGCTTCCTTGTTATTCGGCGCGAACTCGCCGGGCACGATGCCGCCCTTGCCGTCTTCGACCCAGCCGACGCTCGGACCGGCATGCATGGCCGCCATCAGCGAGATGAACGGGAAGCCGTTGCTGACGCCCGCCGCGAGACCATAGGTATCCTTCTTCCCGTTACCGTCCGGGTCTTTCTCGCTGAATGCCTTCATGACGTCGTACAGCTCGTCGTAGGTGGTCGGCACCTGAAGCCCGAGCTTATCGAGCCAGTCTTTGCGGAGGACAATCGTCGCTCCCGGAATGCCGCGCAGCCGCGGAACGCCGTAGACGTGGCCGTTGCTCTTCAACGTGTCCATGACATCCTTCGGCAGCTTGGCCAGGTTCGGGTACTTGGCGCTATCGTTCAGATAGGCGTCCAGCGGCAGGAATTGCCCGCTGTTGATCGAGCTGAAGTAAACGGCGTCCAGGTAAGGGAATAGCACCGCGTCCGGAACGTCGCCCGAGGCGAGCGTGACGCCCAGCTTGTTGTTATACTCGCCGGAAGCGACCGGAATGTAATTGTATTCGATATGGTAGCGGTCCTCGATCGCTTTCTTGCCGGTGCCGTTATCCGGGGGCGCCGCCCCGTACAGGATGCTCATCGCGCTGATCTTGTACTTCTTCTCCGTCGCTGCCGACGGCTTGCCGCTCGCATTCGCGGCGTTGGCGCCTGCTCCCTTGTCGCCGCAAGCCGTCAGCATCGCTCCCGTCAGCATGAGTGCTGTTGCAATCGTCAATCCTTTTCCGATTTTCATAGTGACCCGCCTCTCGCAATAGATGGAACTAGTTCATTCTAATAAACGCCTCTCTCGCCGAATGCCCGCGCCAGCCGGTTCGCCGTCACGATCAGCATCATGCCGACAAGCCCTTTCAACAATCCTACGGCCGTCGTGAAGCTGAAGTCTCCGTTGACGACGCCCATTCGGTACACATACGTATCCAGTACCTCCCCGACATCCGAGACGGACGCGTTCAGCATCAGGTAGATCTGCTCGAAGCCGACGTCCAGAACGGAGCCGAGTCGGAGGATGAACAGAATCAGAATCGTGGAGCGGATGCCGGGCAGCGTAATATGGAAGATCTGCCGCAGCCTTCCGGCCCCGTCCATCTTGGCCGCTTCGTACAGCTCCGGGGCGATCCCCGTCAGGGCGGCCAAGTAAATAATCGTGCCCCAGCCGGATTCTTTCCAGATGACCTGCAGAACGAGCATACCTCGGAAATTGTCCTTGTTCGAGAGAATGTTGATCGGATGAAGCCCCCAGGAAGCGAGCAAGTGATTGATCTGCCCGTCGCTCTGGAACAGCAGGTAGAAGATGCCGGCGACCACAACCCAGGATAAGAAGTGAGGCAGGTACAGCAGCGTCTGCGCGATCTTCTTGAATGCCGCGCTGCGGATCTCATGGAGCATGATGGCGATGAAGATCGGCACCGTAAAGGCGAACACGATCTGATAACAGCTGATGATCGCGGTGTTGATGAAGTATTTTCCGATCTCCGGCGTGTCGAAGATGCGCCTGAAGTTGTTCAGGCCTACCCAATCGCTGTGTAGGAATCCCTGAACCGGCTTGTATTTCTGAAAGGCAATGACGATCCCCATCAGCGGGACGTACTTATAGATGATAAAGTATAGCAAACCCGGCAGCGCCATCAGCCATAGGTACCGTTCCCTGATAAAGCGCTGCCGCCATCCGTCATGCCGTCTATCGATACGTGCGATCCGTGCTGCCATCCCGCATCCGAAGCTCCTCTCCTGTTTGTCATCGCGTCTCCCCCCTTTCGCCCTTATGATAGGCGGCGAATGCAACGCCCGGCAATCCACCGTTCTTGCAGCAAATAAAGCGTATGCCAAACCGCGCCGCCGCGGCGTTTTTCCGGGGCGTGCACTTTTTTTGCAAGCGCAGTCATGACTGGCAAAAAGGGTGTGCCGATTGTTCTCCAAGAACCGTTCCGGCTTATGTTATACTACAAGCGCCATCAAGCGAAGCTATGAAGGAGACTGAGTATGGATCATCGTCCGTGGCGTCGGCTGACGCGAATGCTGGCCCCCCTGGCTTCGGGATGGAAGCTGAAGAATCGGCTTCTCGTCTCCCTCATTCTGCTGTCCAGCATCCCAGTAGCCATCACGGCCATCGTGTCGTCGCTCATCAGCAACCGGATCATCGGCGACCAGACGGATCAGATGCACCAAGTGTTCCTCAATCAGGTCGAGAAGGAAATGAACGAGCAGTTCAAGAAGTTCGACGAGCTCATGCTGCAATACACGTACGCCAATTCGGCGCTCGGCCGGTTTACGCAAGAAGATCTGACCTATCAGAACTTCCGTCTGGTCAACGATCTGTACTCGGTGCTGACGAATTTGCGCAGCGGCATGGAAAACGTCGCGGAGATCGACTTCTACAGCATCCCCTACGGCAAGATCGTCACCTCCGGCGGCTCGCTGATACAGCCGAGCGAATTTCTCGACCCGGTCGCCCTGCGCACCTCGCTCACGCTGACCCAATACGGCGCCTGGATCGACACGCGCAATGAGATCAATGCGCGGTTGAAGCGGCCTGTCATCACCTTCATCCGGCCTACCTATCATGCGAGCTCGGAAGGGGTGAAGGGCGTCTTCATCGTCTACCTGGACGCCGTATCGTTAAGCGCCAAGCTCAAAGCGAACGAGATCGATCCCGCCGCCTACTTGGTGGTCAACCCGTCCGGATATGTGGTTATGCACTCCGAACCGGCCAAGGTGGGCAGCCGCATCGACTCTCCCGAATTGATGGCCCAGCTGGCGCAGGGAAGAAATCTGGCAAACAACGGGTTCACGTTTAATCTGGACGGCAAGCCCTCGTTGATCAATGCGGTCTATTCCGGCAACCGCGACTGGTACTACGTCTCGATTCTGCCGGTCGCGCTCGTTCATAGAGAGACCGATCAGCTGCGCGACTGGCTGCTCGGAGTCAGCATCGCCTTTATCGTCGTGGCCGTCGTCATCGCGATCCGGACGTCCCGGACGATCTATCGGCCGGTGCACAAGCTTACGCAGCGCGTATTCAAGCAGCAGAGCGGGACCGCGCTCAAGGATGAATTCCACTACATCGCGGATTACATTCAGAACATGGAAGAGAGCAACGATCTTCTGAAGAAAGACGTGGAGCTGTATCTCGCGCACGCCGAGCACTACAGCCTGATGAGCTTGCTGCTCGGCAACTTCAACGCAAGCGGCCGGGCCGTTCAGCTGGAGCCCTTCGGCGGCAATCCGATCGGGCTGTATCTAATCGAAGTCGATTCGCAGCAGATGGAGGCTCGCTATTCGCGGAACGATCAGTTCCTGTTCTACTTCGCCGTGGAGAACATCGCGAGCGAGATTATGCGCAAGCAAGGCGTCACGCGAATCATGATGATCCAGCCCGGCCTGTTCGCCGTACTGAATCAGCCGGAAGCGGCCGCCCCGCGCCTTGCCCGCGTCTACGCCGGCGAGCTGCTTCATGCCATTCAGACCTATCTGAAGCTGAATTGCGTCATCTCCGTCAGCTTCTCCGAATCCGGCCTGTCCGGCATCCACGACGCTTTCCTGCAAGCGAGACATGCGCTTCGGTACAGCTTTACGCTGGGAGCCAACAAGGTGATCATCAGCGACGAGCTGGACCCGGCCGTCTCCGGCCAGGCAGACGCGCTCGTCGAGCTGGAGAACTTGATTCTGCAATCGCTGCAGGACTTCCGGCACGAGGAGGCGATGGAGCGGTTCGACCAGTTGATTCAATGGCTGAGGGACGACATCACGCTCACCCCCGAGGCTCTCAAAACCTACTGCTCGCAGCTGCTGGGGGCGATGATCCACTCGGTGAACCAGCAGCCGAACGCGCTAATGGAGCCGGTCAACCGCCGACAGCTGACGATGGAGCTGGAGAAGCAGCGCAATCTGCGGGAGATCGCCGCTTTTTTCCGCAGGCACTTCTTCGACAAGCTGACGCCGCCGCAGTCGGAAAGAGCGCAGCCGGAGAAGCAGCAGGTCGAAGAGGTCGTCGCGTACATCCACGCGCATTATGACGAGGACATCTCGCTGCAGCTGTGCGCGGAGCTCGTCGGGCTTAGCGCGTCGCAGCTCAGCCGAGCGTTCAAGAAGACGATGGACATCAACTTCGTCGACTACGTCATCCAATACCGGATCGGCATCGCCAAAGAGCTGCTGGCCGATCCGAACCGCTCCATTCAGGCCGTCACGGAGAAGCTGCGGTATACGTCCGTCAACAGCTTTATCCGCATCTTCAAGAAGATTACCGGCACCACGCCCGGACATTATCGGAAGGACATCCGGGAGGATCTGTAGCTCTCGGCGACGCAATGTCATTCCGCGAACTGATGACAATTTCGCCGTATTATAGCCCTATCGAGTCATGCAAAAAAAAGAAAACAGACTTGGGTCCAGTAGCCGCTCCAACGTTAGCCGAGCCCCTCTACCGAGCCACAGACAGATGATATGTTCATCTTGTTTTGTTAAGTTTTATGGGTAAGCAACGCTAGAAGGAGTGAAACAAGTGAAAACTGTATTACGCATCATTATCTATCTCATCGTTTTTGTCGTCGTCGTAGGGGGGACAGGCGCGGCCGGGTTCATCCATACGATGAATGCTGGAATGTCGGTTTACGATAAAGCTCCCCCTGCACTGACGGATGTGCAGGTACCGAAATATGACGCAAACAAACCAACAGTAGCCGTGCTGCTGGCGAACGAAGTGACGGAAGTGTTCGATTTTCTCGTCCCGTACGAGATGTTTGCGATGACTGAAGCTTACAATGTATACGGCGCTGCCCCCGATCGCGAAATTAAATCGCTAACCGGCGGACTCGACGTCGTCCCGCATTATTCGTTTGACGAAATGGATGCGATGCTCGGCAAAAGCCCGGACATTATCGTCATTCCGTTTATGCCGATTTTGAACGAGAAAAAATATGCGCCTGTCCGTGATTGGATTCGGAAGCACTCTGGCGCCAAGACGACATTGATCTCCATTTGCAACGGAGCTGAAAACCTGGCGGATACCGGCTTGCTGAACGGCAAATCGGCCGCGACGCATTGGGGAGACATCAACCGGCTCATTAAAAAATATCCGGAAATCCGGTGGGTGAAAGATCGGCGTTACGTCCCGCAAGGCAATATCGTATCTTCTGCCGGTCTGACATCGGGGATCGACGCTACGCTGTACGTCATCTCCCAGCAGTTGGGCGAAGCAGCCGCGAAGAAAGTGGCGGAAGAGATGAACTATCCCTCTTACGATTACGTGGCAAACCCGCAAATGAAACCGTTCGTTGCCGGGTTGAGCGATATAACGTACGTACTGAACAACGCTTATCAATGGAACAAAGTAAAGGCGGGCGTGCTGCTATATAACGGCGCCGATGAACTGGATTTGTCCGCCGCGTTCGATACGTACGCCGCTTCCGGTACGACGACGACGTTGACCGTTTCCAGCGCGAACGAACCGATCGTAACGAAGCACGGCCTGAACCTAGTCGCGCGTTATCAGATAAAAAACGTGCCGAAGCTGGCGAAAATGATTGTCGTCGGTGCCGATGCCGAGTCTACTGCCGCCGAAGACATCAATCAATGGAAGAACAGCGGCAACGGCGCGAAACTGCTGTTCCTGCACCGCGACGCGGCGGATCGGTTTGCAATGGATCCCGCATTCGAGGATTTGGCCGGGCAGGAGGATATCCAGACGGCGAAATTTGCCGCCAAGCGGCTCGAATATCGCGCCACCGACCACCTGAAGCTGAAAGGCAGCTCCTTCTCTTTTGAAGCGTTTGGCGTACCGGTTTTGCTCGGCGTCCTGTCCTTGCTCATCGCTTTTCTCATCGATCGGCGCTTCATCCGCAGGAAAAAGGGATCGTCCGCGGATCTAAACGTATCGAGGTAGTATCGGATAAAGGTTATGCTCACCTTAACAACCCGTAAGGTGGGCATACTTTTTATAGGTTTCCCGGTTATCGGATACTCGTTAGTCACAAGCCGGGATCTGGATTCCCTCGAAGCGTTACTGTCCAACTATACTCAACTTCGATGATATGGAATAACGTCTTGAGGATCCCGCCGTGGCCGCCTATCCGGGTCTTAAGCAACTCTTCCTCATTTCATTTTACGAGCTTGCGTAGATCTTCTTCCACTCCCCCCAAGCCTGCAAGTACTGGGGAAAATCTTCTGGATGAAAGCGCAGGCATGTCGATATCCTTCTATATAGTTCAAGGATCATGTCCCGGGACAACAACCTAATGTCGACTTCTCTCTCTTCCTCTGCCCGTTGAACTGCATGAAGCAATATGGGAAGGGTAAGCTCATCCGGAGACGAGCAGAAGGCATACAACAAGTCGTACCGTTTGCATCCAATGACCGGAATAGGATCGATGACCCCTGCCAACCCATCGTCGGTGAAAAGAAAGTTGTGGACGCCGAAATCGCCGTGCAGCACATAGAGGTCTCCGCGGTCAGTGACGTCAGAACGCTCACGACTTAACGCCGCAACCAAACTGTGATCTTCCTCGCTGAGCTGCCCGTCGATAAATGACGCCGCATACCGAATCGAATCCTCCGTATGTTCGGTTGTCTCAACCGACTTGTATGCGTCGTACGACTCCGGGTGGACATAGTGGGCAAGAATCCCGTCCACAAGCGCTGTCATTAACTTTCTCTTATTCCCGCGGACATAGCGCGTGCTGCCCGGAATAAAATCATAAACGAAATAGCGAAGTGCCGGGTCAACGTAAAGGACCGTAGGTAGAAGCCCAATGTCCGGATACAGGGAAAGGAATCGTGTCTCATTCTCTATCAGTTCTTTTGTATTCGCCTTCAGCACATACAAATGAGGACGATCTTCCGTACCGAGGACTCCGACCGTGCTTTGCGTACCGCCCTTCAGCTCTCTCCAAACAGAAACCGGCTGTGGAAGGAACCCCAGCTCTATTACTTCATTGATCAATGCTTGCAACATATCGATACTCCTTCCTCCGTAAATAAATAAAAGTATCTGATAAAAATCAGATACTTTGCCCAGGCGTACTCTTCATTCTCCCCATATATAAATGGGTTGTTGATCAATTTCGTACCCTGATATCGCCGCTTCATTTAACAATTGCTCTGCATATATTCTATCTTCAACAAACAATTTAATCAACTCCATGGAAACTTATGGCGCTCTAGCAATCCTTAAGCGGAATGGAAAATTCAACATAAAAAGGATGAAGTTCTTCATTCAAGCAAAGCTCAATTCTTTGCTTAAAATTTCCCCAATTTACAATCTCTAATGCTGTTTCGATTGGAAAAAATCCTACTTCTAAAGACTCAGGGGTAGTTGTTAATTCTCCTCCGACTGGTCTGCCTAAAAATAAAGTGTTACAAATACTACTACTTACATTTTGAAAAACACCACAAAACTTTGTCACTTCTATATCTATACCGCTCTCTTCCTTTGTTTCCCTTATCGCTGCATCTCTCAATGATTCACCTTCTTCAACCTGCCCTCCAGGCATTTCCCATCCTCGTTTAGGTCCTTTTATCAATAATATTTCGTTACGCTCATTAACTACAATTGTTGCCGCAGAAACTATATGTTTTGGTGCCACTTCATCGTCCTCCCCTTTTTAAATTAACAACACTAGATTACCACTAATTTCCTATTTCTGCACACTCCCGTTAGCCATCCATGCCGCCGGCGGCACCATAAATCATGGAAGAAATATCGTTCTTCCATGGGAGCTTAATTATTGGTTACAAAATATAGTAATTAGACCGGATTTTTCTTTGAACTGGAATGTAAATAACGCTGAACTATCGAGACCTGTTAGTTTGCGTGAGGAAACTAAATCATATTGAGGGAGCTTAACACAGGTGCTAATAATTAGTCTTGAAGTTTACCGTCTAGCACGATGGCTAAATCGTCTAGTGTCTCCTTAACGTCGGCACCTTCGAACACAATACGGGCCAAAGCAGGATTCACATAATGGTCCAACAATTCAAACAAGGCGATGTTCCCTGCTGAGACCGGAAGTTGTGCACTATTCGCAAGTTCCGCCAGTATGGCATTGCGCAAGGGGTCACTGTCATGCCCTACCTCCGAATATACGGAGCGAAGAGGTGCGATTGATCCTTCCGTCACAAGCCGGGTCAACTCATTGTTGGTACAGGTCAATTCACAAAGGAGAGACCAGGCCAGTTCAGGGTTAACGGTTTTGGACGAAATTCCGAAACCGCAAACCCACGGCTCGTTCACCCTATGTCCTTCGTTAAATAGCGGCAATCCCGCTACACCGAGATCTTCCTTCAGATGAGGTTGGAATTCATGCAGCATATTATAGTAATCAAGAATCATCCCCGCTTCGTTTCGAAGCAAGTCGCTGTTTAAGAAATACTCTTGGGTTGCCCATGCAACTTGGTGCTTGCGGACAAGATCAACTGCCCAATTCACAGCTTGCACAGATTTCACACTGTTTGTATACCCAGAGGCTCTATTTCTATCAGGGGACAACCAATCTGTGCCAGCGGTGAGCAGTAGAAGACCAATATACTCACGATGAAACGAGATTCGGGCCGCAAAACGTTCTTCTCCTTCGTGCACATTCGCACGCTGCAGACGAACTGCTATCTCCTCAAAATCATTCCAAGTCCAACCTTCTACTGGATAAGGAATACCGGCCTTGTCAAACCATTGCTTGTTATAGAAAATACCTTTCATGCTGGCGCTAAGCGGAAGCACGGCAACTCGTCCTTCAGTCTCTACCAAGCGGAAGATCGAAGGGTGAAACAAACTTTTCAACTCGTGGTTCTGTCCCAGCCATATCTTCAGATCAAGCAATAGTCCATTCTTGCTGCAATCGACAATGTCTCCGTTAAACAACTGTACAAGATCGGCATCGGATTCCCCATTGTAAAGGGCTGTAAGGATCTCGCCGTTAGGAACAACCTTAACTATTATTTTTACTCCAGGGTTCAATGCTTCGAAGCGGCGCGCAATCTCTTCCACAGACTCTTTTTGCCACGGTTCGTCGAGATGCACGACTAGTTGCATTAATGCATCATCTCCTTGTCACATTCTATATTCTTTATGAAAAGTTAGTTTCCTTTTTCTGTATTAATAAATTCTGCCCGGTAGCTCAAAACCGCATCAGAAACTTTTCAGACTTATATCCTATTCGTGACCCAGTACCAGCCCTCTTCGTAAGTTAAGTGCTCCCATACGTGCTCAGCCAATAGTGCATCAACTCTCTCCGGTTCAAATAACCTGCTCCAACTTTCTTTAGAAAGTAGATTCAACTCATCCTCTTGTGTACTGAGCCACCCGTCATAGCATAAAAAATGGTATATTATTTTTGGGGTTAATAGCGCAGAGTGTTCGTGTTCGATATGTGTTATTAGGATAACGCGCAAGTCGGTATATACGTTTTGGCTCCTATTATTTATTTTTGGGGAGGGCGTCGGCATGGATAAGAATTCTGTTTATAAAACAAATATTATAGGAGCTGGCGAGGTTGGCTGCGCCATCTCGGTCGACATGGACAAAAACTCTGTTTATAAAACAAACAGCTTCTATTGGGATACAAAAGGAAATGACTTCTTAGGAGCAATTGTGCTTCCTTTTTATGGAGCATTTGTCTCAGAAGAAAAATGCCAGCTTTTTGGCGATGTCTCAGGGAAAAAGATGCTAGAGATAGGCTGTGGAAACGGTCAATCCTTGCAGTATCATGGGGAACGCAAAGCATCTGAACTATGGGCTGTGGATATATCAGAAAAACAAATCGAAAAGGCAACGCAACATTTGAAGGCATGCGGTCATTCAGCAAAATTGATCTGTTCCCCCATGGAAGAAGAATGCGGCATACCAGTGGATTATTTTGACTTTGTTTATTCGATTTATGCCATAGGCTGGACCACCGACCTTGAGGGTACTTTTTGCCGGATCGCTTCTTACCTTAAAAAAGACGGTGTTTTTATTTTCAGTTGGTCTCACCCTATACACAAATGTGTTGTTGCAGAAAATAATATGCTTGCTTTTAAAAAATGTTATTTCGATGAATCTTGGTATTCGGTATCTCTTGAAGAAGGTGCGCTAACATTATCGGACCGTAAATTATCAACCTATGTGAATGCGTTGGCAAAAGCGGGATTTGTAATTGAGCAAATGATTGAGCAATCTGATGATGAGATTATGCAATCGCGGGATGATAACAGCGATTTTGCAAAAAAAGCAAAGATGCTTCCTGTAACTTTTGTAGTCAAAGCAAGAAAACTATAGAATCCGATAGCTTAATCATGAATAGCAAATTTATAATACATCGCCATTCAAATTCAACATAAGGTCTCTTGCTGACGTTGTATCCGTGCTTGAAAACCAAACAGCCCCCACCTAGCGATGGGGGTTTGCGACTGAAGGACCATTTCATTTCTTGTGTGTTCTCCAAAAAATTTGCGTCATTTGTGATAAGGTTCCCCGGAACGTCGGATCTCTTCCTCAAACCTTTCGTACGCGGCGTTCTTCACTCGCTTCAAGGTCCCGTCAGCTTGCTGCTCCAACGTGACCAATCCGAAAGTGACGATATTCTCCACTAGCGTCCGGTCGTTGTTTCGATAAGGCCAGTCCACCATATCGAGGAATGGAAACCAAGTCACGCCGATCAGATCGACGCCCCCGTCCACTATTTTCCTGCAGGAGACGAATAACTCCTCCATCCAGTCGATGCGTTGCTCGACGGTTCCTTTGTAGCTCGTTTCTGTTATGAAAACAGGCTTCTTATAGCGCCTGTAAATATCTTCGGCGATTTGGACCAAATGCTCGCCGGTCCCGGGAATGACCGAAGGAACGAGCTCCTGATCCAACGTTTCCCGTGTAATCTCGTTAACGGAAAATTGCGGGTAATAATTAATGCCTACGATGTCAAGCTCCACCGCGCGCTCCCGATACCAGGAGAAGTCTTCTTCTGTCACGCCATGATCGATAAGCCAAGCATAAAGCGGATGATCCTCACCGACAAATCCTTGAATCAGCTCCCACATCATGTAACGGATCTCATTCCATAAGGCGGTTTCTTTCGTAAGCGATGGATCGTTCGTTAGGAACAGCTTTGACGCTTCCACATGCACGAACAGCGCATCGCTTCGTTGTTTCCGAACCGCCTCCATCGTAAGAATGATCCCTTTGGACAACTGCTTCATCATTTGCACGAATCCCAAATGACCCTTCATATAGGGCGGCCAAGTGCCCGTCCAGCCGGACCACTCCGCATTAATGTACGGCTCGTTAAGCGGAGTATAGTAGCGGACAAGCTCTCCGTACCGCTCGGCGAAAGCTGAGGCGTACGATGCGACCCGTTCGGGATATTGTCCGTTCATGAATTCGTTCTTGAGCCAACTCGGAGTCCCGTAATGCATCAGATCGATAATCGGCGTCATTTCAGGATGCAAGGCAAAATCCTTCATCACCGGATCCACCCACGACCAGTCGAAAACGTCAGGCTCCGGTTCCACTTTATACCACGGAATGCCGTAACGGATCATCGTTGCGCCGGTAGCGCGGGCAGCGTCTAAGTCTTCTTTCCAGAATCGGTAGTGCTGCGTCAGCTCGTATTCATCCAGCGGTCTCTCTTGTCTGTTCGTTTGACCGATAAACGTATCCTCTATACCAAGCGCCCATATCCATGATTCTTTCTCTCTCATCGGGTCCACTCCTATTTATTTAATTCCGGTAAAGGCTATACCCTGAATGAAATATTTTTGAGCCATCAGGAAAGCGATAACCAGCGGAGCCAACGCCAACGACGCTCCGGCAGTTAACACGCCGTATTCGACCACATGCTGTCCCATGAACAACGCCAATCCCGCAGGCAGCGTCCGAAGGGTATCGTTATTGGTCATAATTAGGGGCCACAGCAGATCGTTCCAGTTGTACATCACATGGAACAACGCCAAGCTAGCCAGCGCAGGCTTGGCAAGCGGCAAAATAATGTTCCAGTATATTCGGAATTCGGAGCAGCCGTCGATTCTAGCCGATTCGTCCAGCTCTTTGGGAAGTCCGATAAAAAATTGGCGAAGCATGAAAATGCCGAATGCGTTCGTTGCGCGTGGCAGAATGAGACCGATCCAAGTGTTGACCCAACCGAATTTGTTCAGCATGATGAACAGCGGAATCATCGTAACTTGAACCGGAATCATCAGAGCAACAAGAACTAACACAAACAATAGGTTTCTTCCACGGAATTGAAGTCTGCCAAACGCATACGCAGCCAACGAATCGAGCAGCAACGACACTAAGGTTACGCCGCCTGCGAACAAAACCGTATTCTTAAAAAATTGCATAAACGGGATCCGATTCCATACATCCTGATATGCAGACAAAGTAAACGTGTCCGGCCACAGCGTCGGAGGGAAACGAACGATTTCGTTTTCCGGCTTCAAGGAAGTCAGCACCATCCATAAGAACGGGAATGCTATTGCGACTGCTGCAAGAAAAAGGAGAACGTACGAAACCGATCTGCCAGCAACTTGCCTCATTTATTTCACCCTCTAGTTTGTTTCATTAAATTTGAATATTCGTAGTTGCAATAACGTAATAAGAAGCACGACTACGAACAACAACGCGGATGCACTGGATGCATAACCCATATCCAGCTCCTCGAAGCCATAATGATAGATGAAATAAACGATTGTTTCCGTCTTGAACACCGGACCTCCCCGAGTCATGACGTACACCTGGTCGAATACTTGGAAGGAGGAAATGACCGATATAATGACGACGAATAGCAGCGTATGACGCAGCATTGGCAACGTTACGCTCCAGAACCTTCTGACAGGGCCTGCCCCGTCCAGCTTGGATGCCTCGTATACCGATTCCGGGATTTCCTGTAGCCCGGCGAGAAATATAACCATATTAAAGCCGATATTCTTCCAGACAGCGACCATGATAACAGCCGGCATTGCCCAATCGGGATTTCGCAGCCAATCTTTAACCGGGATGCCCCATTCATGCAGGTAATACGAAAGCAGCCCGATGTCAGGATCGAGCAAAAAGCTCCAAATAATCGCTATGACAGCAAAAGATGAAATAACGGGCAAAAAGTAGATTGCTTTGAAAAACGTCATCCCGCGAAGCGGCAATTTGATCAGAACAGCTAATAATAGTGAAAGCACGATTCCTATTGGAACGGACAGCAGCGTATAATAGCCGGTCTGATAGACGGAATTCCAAAACCTCTCATCTTGCATGAGCATCCGATAGTTATCCAATCCGACGAACGGGTGCACAACGTCGAATAAGTTCCAATTATAAAAGCTTAAAATGAATGAATTTATAATCGGCCAAAACACAAACAATCCCAAGACGAGAAAAGAAGGCAGCAGGAAATAGAGCGCCGTCTTTTCCTGCCCGAGAAGCCATTTCCCCCGCTTTGTATGCATGGGTTTCCCTCATTTCTGAATGGAGCCGAGCCCTACAGGCTGGCTCCATTCCACTCAAATTCGAATGCTTACTTTCCCGATAGCAGCCCGAGCAATGTTTTGTCCGCATTCTGCAGCGTTTCTTCGACATTCTTTTTATTTATCGTCATGAATTGAATGGCGGGAACAATCGCTTCATCGTTAATTTTTGCGTAATTTTCAAGTCCGGATAAGTAAAACCGGGCGCTTGAAGAAGTGGCGGCAAACTTCGATACGAAGGCGTTCTCCTTGAGTTTCTCGTTATCGAGCATATCGGATCGCGTAGGCGGGAAGCCGCTGTTCAACGATAAGTACTCCTGTGACTCCTTGCTATTCCAGAACTTCATGAATGCCAGGATTTCGGCTTTATGCTTTGTATTCCTTCCAGCTACTAGAGCTACAGAATCAGCCAGCGTAGCCGGCCCCCCCGGTCCGACCGGAATTGGGGCCACATCGTAGTTCAGGCCTGCGGCAGTGTAGCCCGCCGTCATCCAAGGACCGTTCATTTCCATCGCTGCTTTGCCGGACTGAAATAATTTATCCGCTTCAGCGCCTGTCAGTCCGGTAGGCGTTATTCCTTTATTGTTAACGAGATCGGACCATACTTTAAATGCCTCGACCGTCTTCGGATCGAGCATCTTGCTTTGCCCTTCGGCTACGAAGTCTCCGCCGTTGCCCCATACGAGGATTGGCCACATTGGAATCGTGGCATGATCTGCAAGCACAAGCCCGTACTGCTTGTCATTCCCGGACGTCTTTGTCGTCTGCACGATGGCATTCTGCCACTCAGCCCAGGTCGTTGGCGGCTTCTCCGGATCAAGTCCAGCGGCTTTGAATAAATCTTTATTGTAATACAGCATTAGCGTCGCGAAGTTCGCAGGTGCAGCATACCACTTGCCTTCGTATTTCAACACTTTCGTAAGCCCCTGCGGGAACATTTCTTCCTTCAGATCACCTTTATAGAGTTCATCGAGCGGAAGAATCAGATTCGATTTGGCGTACTTTGGAATCAAAGAGTAGCTGAATGCTGCCATATCAGGTCCTTCCCCTGTCACCCAAGAGGTAGGAAGCTTGGCCAGCAGCGTATCCCATGGCGTAATGTCCATCTTAATGTGAATGTTAGGTTGAGAATCGTTGAACTTTTGTACTAGAGCTTCATAAGCCGGACGGTCTGGACCCGTAAATCCGTTCCAAAAGGTCAGTTCGACCTTCTCCCCGGTAACGGCGCTTGCTTCCGAGTCCGGCGAGCTTCCGGCGTTGCCTTTATTGTTCGAGCCGTTGCCGCAAGCCGCTGTTAATAATGCGATCATTGACAAAATAAGTGCGAGTGCTGTCATTTTCCCATAACCCTTAATTTTCATGTTATGACCTCCCCATTTCAACTAAACTTCCCATAGTGCCATTTCTTTACCCCAATTAACAATTCTATGGCTTAGAGAGGCTATCACCTCCTTAATTAAATCGATTTAAATATTGAGTAAAAAATTACGGAAGATCTTTTTTACCCTCCGCAAGATTCCCTGATCATTAATTTCGTTTGCAGAACCGTTTTCTTCTCGATGTCCTCTCGCCCATTCAAAACACCAAGTAATTTCTGTGCCGCAAGGATACCCGTTTGCTTCATGGGCTGGTGTACTGTCGTTAACGTCGGATGAAACATACTGGCCATATCGATATCGTCGAACCCCACTACCGAGATTTGTTCCGGAACCTTAATCCCTCTCTCCAACAATTGCTTCATCGCCCCAATGGCCATCAAGTCGTTGCCCGCGAATAAAGCATCGAAAGGGATCTGGCGATCAAGCAGTTCTGTCACCCCTTCATATCCCGCATTCACGGACAAATCTTTCTCGATGACGAGCTCCTCGTTGACAGGCACCTGATTCTGTTGATGGGCGAGCCGATAGCCTTCCAACCGATCTCGCCCGACTTGGTGGTTCAAGGGACCTGTGAAGTGGACAATCTTACGCCTCCCAAGCTTCAGCAGGTGATCCGTAGCAGAGAAGGCTCCCATTACATCGTCTCTCTCGACGGTATAGATGTCATTGTTAGTCCAAGGCCCAAGGTACACGACCGGAAAACCGGAGTCGACCAATCGCAGGAAATTCCGATCAAACAACGAGGCTGACGATACGATAACACCGTCGGCTCTCCGGTTTCGAAGAACTTTCTCGTACGCGGATTGCTCGTCATTCTCTTCCGCAGTCGTGGATAGAAGCAAGTTGTATCCGTTTTCGTTTAGCACTTCCGTAATCCCTTCTAAAAGCTTGGCAAAATAGGGATGAGAAAATACGTGCTGAGACGTGTGCGGGATGACTAGCGCGATCGTCTCCGTCTTCTGGGATCGCAGGCTTCTACCTATCTCATTGGGGATATAGCGTAGCTTATCCGCCGCTTCTCTAACAAGTTTGCGCGTCTTAATATTGACGCGAGGATCATTTCCGAGAGCCAATGAAACCGTTGCAGGAGATACCCCAGCCAACCTAGCGACATCCTTCATCGTCGTATGACCGTTGCCACTGCTCATAATAAAATCACCTTTTAAATCGATTTAATTTATTAACCTTAAGATAACACCGCTTTCATTCGCCGTCAACATTATTCTTGTTCCCCCCGATTAATCCGCATCGCCCGGTAAAAGCACCTTCGGTTCCCCGCGCTGTCTGTAACGGCAAGTTTTAGGGCCATCCGTTACCGGACGGCCCTTTCATCATCCATATTCATGATCCAAGGGATGATTATCCGAAAACAAATCCGGATTGTCCCTGAGCATTTCAGTGATGACTTTCGCCACCGCGGCCGCGTCGCAAACCCTTACAACCGCATCGCCAAGCCATCCCTTATGCATCGCGCCTTTCCTTTCAAGGACCTCGTCTACCTTCCAAAAATGGTCCGACCACGACAACCCGCAATGTCTGCGGGAAGGTACGGGGATCTCTGTCCCATCGGGTAAAACCGTGTAAAGCATCTCATGATCATCCGTTAACCTGCCCGGGATGTCCACCCATTCTTCGATTCCATGAATGAAAGTGTTACGCGTCAAATCTACCCCTACTAACAAGATGGTCGCCCTTCGGTCGAGCAGCTTCCCCCAGGCGGAACCTCTAGCGCATGGAGTATCGAAACGATGATCGTCGTTTGTGAACGCTAATGAATCCCGACCTAATGCCGCCACCGAATGAGTGGGATGCAGCGAACGCGCCACGCCGGGCCGTTTGCGAAAAAGTTCGGGTAGGATCCCGACGCAGGAAGGTGACTCATCCACGTAAAATCTCGGGTTATCCGCATTGATGTAGGACCACGTATGGGTGGGCAACACCAGCAGCCCATCCTTCATATATTCCGTAAACGCATTCAAAATTGTATCCGCGCCACCCTCGACTAGCCCCATGCTTTTCATAGAAGAATGGACCAACAACGTCCCTTTGCCGTCAATGTCCAGCTGCTCTAATTGCTTCATTAAGCTCTCTATCGTGTGCATGTTCTTTCCCCCCCCTCCTCATTATATCTTCTGTAGGCGAAATGGAAAGAACACCCGAGCGGGTGTCCTTCCATTGTATCTGCGAACGTTTACTCAAAGCGGTGCCGTCACCCCCAATTTCGCCCAACCTTCCTTCGAAGGCCCATATACCGCAGGGATAGGCAATCCCGCTTGGCGCATCAGAACCGTAACCTGACCCCGATGATGAACGATGTGTTTGATCAATCCCATAAAAATCGTAGCGTTCGACTCCATTCTTCCGAATGAATTTTGGATTTGCTTCAACGTATCGTCTGTCCATTGCTCTTGAAGAGCGTTCGCTACATGAGCGCTTACCGTTTTAAAGGTTTCCGCGATTTCCTTTGCAGACGGTACTTCGTTCGGATTTGGCACTTTGGCTATCGAGACTCCAAATTCCGTGAGATAATCCGGGATATTCGCAACAAAATGCCACGCAATCCTTCCTAACGTGCGCCCTTCCGGATAGACCTGCCGCAAGAGCGATTCATCTGTCAAGCCGTCTAACACCTTCTGGGTTAATGCGGCTTCATTCTTCCATTCGGCGATAAAATCCCCGACTGTCCTATACATCTTTTCATCCCCTTATTTTGCCAGAAAATCGTTCACCGCATGATAAAAACCGTTTATATCATCGGAGTGGACGCCGTGACCGCATTGTTCGAAGACGATAAGCTTGGTATTCGGCCTTTTCGCTTCCATCCGTTTCGCCTGGTCGGCGTCAAGAATGAAGCTCTTCCCGCCATGAATCAGCAGAATCGGGCAACTCGAGCCTAACCAATCTTCCCACCAAACCCCGTTGGATTGGGGAACGGATATCTGAAGCCCCTTCAAGTCCGTTCGGAATCCCCACCCCCATTCATCCTCCAGCACGCTTTCAGCAAAATAATCAATCGCCCGAAGCCCGGCGTTTTCAAGCGATTCTCTCAGTTCCTTTAGGGAAGCCGATCGGTGCGGAAGCTTGGCTGCAAAGGAGAAATCGGCGTTAATTTCCGCGCCGATGTCCTCCACAATCACGGTGTTGACCAGTTCAGGATAACGAGCGGCGAATTGATAAGCATTCAATCCGCCCAGGGAATGCCCCAGGATCGTTACAGGCTGTCCCCCAAGTTCCGTCCGAACCAGGCTCAGAATATCATTTACGTAATCATTCCTTGCGTATTCTTGCCCTGGAGGATGGTCGCTCCAACCGTGTCCACGTTGATCTAAAGCGATAACCCGCCAATCCTTGAATCGCACGGCCAACTCCGAAAAGGTCCTTGCATTGGCCATGTACCCATGCAACATAACAAGCACTTGCTCGCTATCTCCGCCAAAGTCAAGGTATGAAAGCCGGAGATGGCCCGAGTTAAAATATTTCCTCTCGGCCGAATGAGAATTCAACATCGTCGTAACTCTCCCCTCATCGTGAAGCTTAGCCTTGCTCCATTTATTTTAATCGCTATTGGTGACAGGTATTGTCTCCGTTGTGTTTTTTATTTCAGCCGCCGGGATACGTTGTTTGTATCCATACACGCAAGCCAACGCGGCGGAAATCGCCATGAAGATAGCGCCGGACGCTACGCCCGATTGTAAACCGTACCGTTCGACCACCACCCCTCCAACGATAGGGCCGATAATTTGCCCCGACGCAAAAAAAGCGGTGGCGATACTAAGGCATGCCGCATATGCGCGATGAGGGACATGACGCCGAAGAAGTGCAGTCGTCATCAGCGGCGGGGTAATGAAGGAGACCAACCCTATCGTTATCGCGCCTATCGAAGTGATGATAATATGATCGGTGGTTACGCCAATCACGCCGACCGTTCCCAAGGCTAACCCCGACGCAAGCGTATACCCGCTCGGCCATCGATCGATGGCCTTGCCTCCAATCCATCCGTTAAATAGACCGGCGAATCCGATACCCGACCAAATGAACCCGGCATAAAGGGACGGAATGCCTTTACTCACTAGATAGGGAATCAAAAAGGTGAAATAGATGATGTATCCCCACCCGAAGAAGAAATAAGAACCGACCAAGAACAAGAGCTTCTTAGGGCTAAACAGGAGACTGTACACATTCACGCGCCCTTGGACTCGTGGATTGGATTCCGTCGGCGAGGACATTCTTTCGACTCCCCGCTTTTTGGTTACATACTCAAAACCGAGCGCGGCAACTATACCGAATACCCCCATGGCCGCCCAAGCATACCGCCATCCCTCCAAGCGAGAAGGATCTATGGTAAAGGGGGCGAATAAGCCCGTCACTAGAATCCCGGCGGAACCGCCCAGCCATATCAGGCCCGAAGCCACTCCCCGCTCCGCCGGTCGAACGGCGTCCATCGCAATGGACAGCACAAGCACCGTGGCGAAGGCCGACAGCCAACCAATCACGAAACGCCATAGCCCGAGTTGAATGGAGTGATAACTGAATGCCGAGCCGATCATAGCCGCTCCGAGCAAAAAGCATGTCATTCGATTGATGACATGTTTTCGATCAGGGAACCGTGAAATCAAAGGCGACAGACACAACGTCCCGATTAAATAACCGATGAAGTTGACCGTGCCCAATATGCCCAGTTGACCGTAGCTCCCCCCGATCTCTCTTTGTATCCCCGGCAAGAACATTCCGTAGGAGAGCCGGGAAAATCCAAGGATGACGATAAATAGGAGCGATGCCCACAGGGTGATCCAGTTGAATGCGGGTTTATTGCCCATACTCGATTTCTCCTCAAAATATTTGTTGAGACCAGTGTAAATGGATGCAAATGTTTTGTAAAATTGAATTATATGAATGTATTATTCGAATTTCTTAAACAAAGGGTGATGAACATGGATCTACGTGCCTTAAAAACCTTTGAAGCCTGTGTGCGTCTTGGCCATTTTCAGAAAGCTGCCGAGGAACTCCAATATGCTCCCTCTACCGTAACCCTTCAGATTCAGCGTCTTGAAGCCGATCTGGGCGTATCCTTATTCGTTCGGGATGGCAAACGGGTGATCGTTACCGAAGCTGGCCGTTGGCTTCACCATGAGGCCTCGGCATTGCTGAAGTCGGTCCGATCCATGAGGCAGACCGTCTCCGATATCGCGGAGGGGGATGGCGGGACCATTCGTTTTGCCGCTATCGAGCCCATCGCAAGCCAAAAGCTGGCACCCGTCGTGGCCAACTTCTGCAGGACTCATCCGAAGGTGCAGTTAACCATGGAAGTGAGCGGCAGCAAATCGATCGCGGAGAGGGTTCGGTCCGGCGAATTGGACTTCGGCGTATGCTCAGCTCCATCGGCAAACCTTATGCTCGAGTTCGAGCCGCTGGTCGAGGAAAAATTAGGGGTAATGATGAGAGCGGATCACCCGTTAGCCAATCGAAATAACATCGCGACGGGCGACCTCGCGGGGCTAACCGTTCTGGTCAAAGAGCCTACTTGTATCTACCGGGAGCTCTGGGAGAGGACGGTCTGTCTAACTGGAAAAAACCCTTCCTCTTGCAATGAGGTTGGCAGTTTTTTCGTGATTCAGCAAATGGTCAAAGAAGCATACAGCGTCGGTATTGTTCCGATGTACGGCAGTCTGGAACTGGAAGGTTCCTTGATCATCAGACCCTTCGCCGATATGAATCCCGTAGTAGCCTTAGGCATCGTTTATAAAGATAAAGCCTTCTTGGGCAAGGCATCCTTATTATTAATGGACGCCATACAGGCCGTGGGTCTAACGGCAAAAAATTCAGGGCACCCCATAAGGGATGCCCTGAAATAAGCCATCATTGGATGAATCACTAAACCTCAATCTGCTCTTGCGCTTGTTGTTTTAGTTCGTCCAAGGCTTTTTCGATATCGGCCGTAAGGCTTGGATCCAAATATTGAGGCGCTGATCGCTTGGCTGGCGAAGAAAAATGAGCCATCGCTTCCACCTCTGCTTCCATCATCAATACTTTCTCTTCCACGCGAGCGAATCCTTTTGTGACATTCTCCGTTTGAAAAGCAACTACGCTCTGGTTCATCTCCTTAAGGGAGCTGGCGACATTTACCCGAGAAGCCAACAGAAGCCGGCGGTGATTGAATTCTTCTGATTGAACGAGCAGTTGGGTAATCTTTTCTTCCAATGCCTTGGTTTGCTCCTGAATCGTTGCATACTGCTCACGGTAGGCAGACAGTTTTTTATCTTGCAGCAGTTTATCCTGCAACGCCAGCTTCGCAATATGATCGTCACCTTGCTTCACGGCAAGCTTAGCCTGGCGTTCTCTTTTTTCTATGGTTGTTTCGGTCTCTGCAATAAGCGCAGCTTGTCTTTTTTCAATAAACAATTGATTCGCTAAAGCGCCCTGTCCTTTCGCAAGCTCTTGTTCGAACTCGCGAATGTATTGATCGACCATGTTGATAGGTTGTTCATACTTATCCAAAAACCCATTCGTTTCAGCCAAAAATAAGTTCTTTACCCGTTTCAAGATACCCATGTTAATTCGACTCCTTTGTATTCGTTTGATTTTTTTCCCATTGGTCTAAGAAATCGGAAGTGGAAGGGGTCACAGGAGTTACATCCGCTGCAAACATTGCGCTTGATCTCTTTCTTCTCTTGACGGTCCAGTATAGCAATCCGGCTGCGAGAATGGTTCCGCCGACGGCCATTCCGGCACCCCATCCTTCATGATCGTGACCCTCTCCGTCCATCCCTCTTACATGATGGCCGTCGGGTCCGCCCCAACCCTTTCCCGCGCTTACGGACATGGACTGTTCGGTATTTCGTTTCCCATGATCATCGTCGGACCTGTCCCTCTCCATAGCCCAGTTTATTCCGACGCCGACAATGGCGATGATCCCGGCCGTGATAAGTATTCTCTTCATCCAAGGTTTACCGGATTTCATGCTTCATTCATCCTTTCGTTTCATTTATCTTTTCTACAACGTTCACTATAGCCCTGAAAAGTAAAAGCACGGTAAATGAAAAAAGGACCCTTTCCTCATTTGCAATGAGAAAGGGCCCAGCATGCTATACATGGGGGAACTTCACAATAAAGGTACTTCCTTCACCAAGAGAACTCTCCACTTCGATCGATCCCCGATGCGCTTCGACAATCCACTTCGCAATCGATAAACCGAGCCCGGCACTTCCTTCCTCCCGCGAACGGTGCTTCTCCACCCGATAGAACCGGTCGAAAATCCGCTGCTTGCCATCCTCGGGAATCCCGATGCCCGTATCCTGTACGGATAGATACCACTGTTTGGGATTGCTGCCCAATGCAACGTCAACCGTCCCGTTCTCCGACGTGTACTTGATGGCATTGTCCAAGAGAATATACACCAGCTGCTTGATGCGCTCGATATCTCCCTTAATCTCCATCTCCTCGGGCAGACGGGTCGTAATCATGATCTGCTTCTTGTGTGCAACGGCTTCAAAAGCCAGCACCCATTGGCTGACCTTCGGTACCAAGTCGAAGGAAACCATCTCAAATTCGACCGAACCCGAGTCGGAACGGGCCAACATCAGCAAGTGCTGAACCATTCGGCTCATCCGCCCCACTTCTTCTTTCATATCCGACACGACTTCTCTGGTATAGGGAGAGAAGTCTTCGCCGTTCTCCAGTTCGATGACATCCAAAGATGTATTCATAACGCTCAGAGGTGTCCGAAGCTCATGTGACGCATCGGCCAAAAACTGCTGCTGCTGCCGATACGCCCGTTGTATGGGGATCATCGCTTTCTTGGACATGGAATAGCTTAGCCATATGGACGCGATAAGAAAGAGAACGAGAATAAAGAGAAGCACCAGGAGAAGATTTTGGAACGCCTCAAAGTAAAAGGTCACATCTTTTGCCGTATAGATGAAGGCTTCCTTCCCGTCATCCGTCATAAACGGACGCGCTCCTACAAAAAGCAGCTGGTCCCTTTCTCTGGAATGTTCGGCGTCATGGTGGTTATCGGACTCCGGCAGCCATTCCAATCGGAACTTGTCCCGATGTGGATGCCAGCGCTCAATCATTTCCAGATTGACGTCCCTGTTTTGCGGAAAGGCTTCACTACCCGCTATCATGTTGCCATGGGTATCTACGATATAGAAAAAATACAAATCGCCGCCGCGGGAGTTGGACAGATTAGGGATCACCACGCTTCCATTCTCTGTCGCGTACAAAGTTGTCTGGAGAATCTGGCGCTGTTCCCGATAAGCCATCCCTAGAAAGAAAACGGAAACAATCAAGGAAAACAACATCAAAAATACGATGATCAGCCAAGCATAGGTGTAGGTTAACTTTCTTTGCGTTTGTACAAACAAGTCTGCTTTCTTCATATGTTTATCTCTCAAATCGGTACCCCACTCCCCTAACGCTGTGGATCATCGGTTCTCCTTGCGCAGCCTCCAATTTGTCCCTAAGCATTTTAACCGTGACATCCACATTCTTATAGGATACCTCGCTCCCGAGCCCCCATACGCGATCCAGAATGATTTCCCTCGTCAGAACGTTGCCGACGTTCTGAAGAAATAAATCCAGCATCTGATACTCCCGTTGGCTGAGGAGAATCTCCTCCCCGCTTTTGAACAATTGACGAGACGAACGATTTAGCGTAAATTCCCCGAATGTCATAACATCCGCTTGAATGGGAGCGAAATTACGCCGTGTGAGCGAACGAAGGCGAGCAAGTAACTCGTCCATCTCAAACGGCTTCGTCAGATAGTCATCCGCTCCGGCATCCAATCCGAGTATTTTATCCTGTAATGCATCTTTAGCGGTTAACAGGAGAATGGCCTGCCCATAGTTCGCAGCTCGTAATCTCTTGCAAACTTCAATTCCATCCGTACGGGGCATCATCCAGTCCAAAATCAGTACATCATAAGATGATCCTTCGGCATAATCCAACGCATCCTCGCCGGTTTCTACCCAATCGACATGGTAGCCGCCTTTCTTCTCCAGCACATATTTCACTAATTTCCCCAGTTTTTTATCATCTTCCGCAAGAAGAATATTCATCTAGTTCACCGCCGAACGTAGAAAGATACGTCTAGAATACCACGGAAAAGGTAAAAGTGTGGTAAAGAGAACCTTGAAAAGGATAAGCTATAAATCATCGCTGATTTAAAGAAGAAGAGGCGCATGAGTAGCGCCTCTTCACTTAGCAGATCACGGCAAACGTATGTTTTCAGAAATACGCTTGCGCTTCCTCGTCGGCTTTTGCCAACGTTTAGGTGGCGGTTGTCCTGGAGAATGATTCATCTCCAAACTTGCGATTCCTTGTTCCTGATCGCTTTGCCAAGCTGCTGACCATCCGGCGTACGCGGCCGAGCAGTTGACCGATTTCCGTTTGCCGTTCCTAAATTGTTTTCAATGCATGCATTCTTTTTTTCGGCATTGTCGTCATGACGGATTCGTGTCCAAGCTCCTCTTTGATTTTTCCCATCGCAAACAATGACTTATGCTCATTCCCTGGTTGCTCATAATAGCTAAAATCGAATTCTTCAAGCTTAGCATCCCCGAAAGTAGCACGTAATTTCGTGATAACCGGAACGTCGCAAGTAGCGTCTGGCCCGACAACATTGTAAACACGCACACCTGTATGATTGGAGCTTTCTACCGATTTTTCGATGGCATTAACCACATCGCTTGCAAGCACATGCGTTAATTGTGTGATCGGTAAAAATAACGCAGTATGAAGGTCAACTACTTCCGGTGACCAAGTTTCATCAGGTGCGACGCTTCCAAATCTCAAATGGATAAAATCGGCATCCGTATATTTGCGGCTGAAGTATCGCGTGAGGTCCTCCACCATGGCCTTACTTAATCCGTATGCATCCGTTGCCAAACAAGGATGATCATCAGCAATAGGGAAGCTTAAGGGAAGAAACTCTGGGTCCAGACAACCGACGGCTGCGATTGAACTGGCCATGACGAATTTTCGGCACCTGCGGTCAAGCAAATAACGGAGCAGCCTTCTTGTTCCGAGTAAGTTGACGGAAAGTCCATCCTCCTCACTGCATCCGCCTGTAACTGCTGCAAGATGTATGACCGATGTAATCTCATACTTATCGAGCTGACGCAAATCCTCGAAGCTGTCGAACGTCCCCTTCACAAAAGGCACATCGCTATTCGGTTTGTTTCTAGACATACACAGAACATCATACTGTTTAGCAAGTCGCTCTATCAAACGAGCCCCCAAAAAACCGCTCGCTCCGGTAATTAATATCGTCATCGTCCTCACTCCTTTTCATGTAATACATATGATCTAGCATAGCAGCATCAACGTTTAATTCAATCCTCCGTTTTACCACTACTTATGATACGGCTCTCCGCGCTGACCGTAACGGCAAGTTTTTTAGGGGCTGTCCCAAATATGTTCCCATGACATGAGAACATCTTCCCAATTTCCAAACGAAAGGACCTCAAATTCCACTGCAAAATGGAGATTGAGGTCCTTTTTCTCGAAGAAATTTAGTTCTAAGTGGGGCTCAAAAAATCACAAAATGACTTTTGGGACAGCCCCTTTGTTTGCAGATTGGGAAGTGGCGCTATAAAATGCCGTCATCTTCCGCGATGAGATAGGAACGAGCGTCGCTCCTTATTCAGCAGAAATATGACGCTCGCCTCCTTTCAAAGTCTGGCGCATGCGGTGTCCCCGTAGGAATGATACGGCGATGCCTGCCGATCGGAACAGCAGCTCACCGGCTAGAATACCGCCAACGACATCCGCCAATACATGCTGCTTAATCAGCACTGTGGACGCGATAATAAGAATGGACATTATGGTAGCTGCCCACCGAATCGTTCGGCCGAATACCCTTGCTCCCCGAAGCATCAGGTAGCTGGTTAGCACATGAATGCTCGGGAAGCAGTTGAACGGCTCGTCATGGCTATACACGAACCAGATCATACGGTTGAGGACGCCCTTCTCGTCTAGTGCTTCTGGACGGGGAACAGTCGTTTGGAACAGGGCATAGACGATATAAGCAAGGACCAGACCGCCACAGAGCGCAAGCAGCGTCCGATAATAGACGGCCCTGTCCTTGAACGCAAGTCCGATCAGTACCGCCGCTTTGAACGGATACCAAAGTACATAAGGAATAATAAAGGATGGGACGAATGGTGTTAGGCGATCTAGGTCTGTTACGAGGCTATAGACGTGTTCGGTAGGGTGGTTCAGATAGCCATAGAAAATATTCAATACCGGAATCACTGCAAGCCATAGAAGAGACAGCCATACTGCAGGCGATTGCTTTGCAGGGTGGGTCACGTTTCTCATCTCCTGATTAGGTTGATCAAAAACAATGAACCCATCATAACGATAAACTCTGAAGTGCTTTAGAGGATTTTTCTGAAGGATTTCTAAATAACAGTCGGTACAGGCCATTCGCCTTTCGCACAATGAGTACTGCCAACTTAAGTCCATAAAAGTCGAAAAAACCGACTGTATTTTCTGAAAATAAAAAAAGCGATGTTCGGCTACCCCAAACCCCAATTCAGTATAGACAAGAGAGCCATTGTTCGCCGTCAAACGACAAAAAAGCTCCGCTCCCCATTCCGGGAAGCGAAGCCGCCAGCATGCAGCCTATTCTTTGATCGAGCCGAGCATAACGCCCTTGACGAAGTAGCGCTGCAGGAACGGGTACAGCAGCAGAACCGGAACGGTCGCGACGATGATCGTAGCGTACTTGATCGTCTCCTGGAGCAGCCCCTTGTCCACGTCGGCGACGGACGACATCATCGAATCCGTGCTGTTCGTAATGAGAATCTCCTGCAGGACGAGCTGCAGCGGGTACAGGTTGCGGTCGCGCAGGTAGATGAGCGCGTCCATGTACGCGTTCCAATGGCCGACGCCGTAGAACAGCGTCATGACGGCCATGATCGGCAGCGACACCGGGATGAAGATGCGCAGCAAGATGCGGAAGTCGTTCGCGCCGTCGATGCGCGCCGACTCCTCCAGCGCCGCGGGGATGCTCGCGAAGGAGGTTCGCATGACCAGCAAGTTCCACGTGCTGATCGCTGACGGCAAAATCATCGCCCACCGGGTGTCGAGCAGCCCCAGCTGCTTCATATTAAGATAGGTCGGGATGAGCCCGCCCGAGAAGAACATCGTGAACACGATGGCGAACATGATCGGACCGACGAATCGCACGCCCTTGCGGGACAAGGCGTAGGCGGCGAAGCTCGTGAGCGTCAGGTTCAGCGCCGTGCCGACGATGACATACAGGATCGTATTGAGATAGCCGATGGAGATCATCGGATTGTCGAAGACCAGCTTATAGGACTCGAGGCTGAAGCCCGTCGGCGCGAGCAGCAGCCCCCGGTGTTGGAGCAGGTCCGCGGGATCGCTGAACGAGGCGAACAGCACGTAGAGGAACGGATATAGCGTAACGACGACCAGCGCAAGCATCAGAACCGTATTCGACCCATCGAATACGCGCTCCCCGAACCCGATTCGCGGCTTCAAGAGAGCCTCACCTCCCGAACTGTAACTACCATAAGCTGGTGTTGTTGATCTTCCGGCTGAAGCGGTTCGCCGCTACGAGCAGCAGGAAGTTCATCACGTTGTTGAACAGGCCGATGGCGGCGGAGAACCCGTAATCCATCTGCAGCAGACCGCGGCGGTAGACGAACGTCGAGATGACGTCGGCCGTCTCGTACGTCGTGGAGTTGTACAGCAGCAAAATTTTCTCCATGCTGCCCCCGGCCATCAGCGTGCCGAACCGCAGGATGAGCATGATCATAATCGTCGGCAGAATGCCCGGCAGCGTAATATGCCAAATCTGCCGGAAGCGTCCCGCGCCGTCCGACTTGGCCGCCTCGTAGAGGCTCGGGTCGATGCCGGAGATCGCCGCGAGGAAGATGATCGAGCCCCAGCCGACGCCTTGCCAGATGCCCGAGGAGACGTAGATCGTCCGGAACCACTCCGGCGAGATGAGGAACGATACGGACGGCAGTCCGAGCAGTCCGGTCAGCTGATTGATCATGCCGTCGCTCGACAGGAAGTCGATCATCATGCCGGACACGACGACGATGGAGATGAAGTGGGGCAAATACGTAATCGACTGCACGACATTGCGGAAAATGCGAACCCGAATCTCGTTGAGCAGCAGCGCGAGCAGGATCGGCGCCGGGAATCCGAAGATGAGCTCATAGAAGCTGATCAGCACCGTATTGCGGATAAGCCGCCAGAAGTAATAGCTGTCGTAGAAGGAGACGAAATGATCGAAGCCGACCCAAGGGCTCCCCCACACGCCCTTCGCCGGCGAGAAGTCCTTGAAGGCGATCTGCAGGCCGTACATCGGCAAGTACAGGAAGACGACGTAATAGACGATGACCGGCAGCAGCATCAAATAAATATATTTATGGCGGGACCAACCGCGCAGGATGTTCAATTGCCGTACCCTCCTTCGGCTTGCGAGGCAGCCGGTGAACGGGCTCCGGACGCGACGACCGCGAGACGTCTGCGCCCGGAGCCCCGCCGAAGCCGGCATTACCGATACTGATTTCTCACCGATTCATTACCGCTTCAGATAGCGGTCGTATGCTGCCTGCTCGATATCGAGCGCTTCCTGAATGCCCATGCCTTGAATCGTCTTGACGAACTTGTCGAAGTTGTCCAGCGGCTCGGCGCCCATGACGAACTTGTCGAACATCTCGTCGCGATACGTGTTCACGTCCGTCATGATGGCCGCGAGACGCGCGGATTCCTCGTTCGTGAACGTCAGCGGCGGCAGCAGGCCGTCATTGTCAGCCGCCATCCACGTGTTCAGCGCCGCCTTTTGCTGCGGCAGCGAAGCGTTCTGCTCCTGATAGCGCTTATCCTGGACGAACGGACCGCCGAACGGTACGGCGTATTTGCCGATCGCGGCCGCGAAGGCGAGACCGTCCGGGTTTTTCATCACTTCGTCGGTATAGGTCGGGTAGCCGTCCTTCATCTCGTAGCTTTTGCCTTCGATGCCGAAGTTGAACAGCATATGGCCGACTTCGCCGTATTTGAAGTCGAGCCACTTCACCGTCTCGATCACGTGCTTGTTATCCTTCGTGATCGCCGCGCCGGTGCTGTTGAAGATCGGCTCGCGCTGGCCCAGCACCGGCTTATCGCCCTTGTTCAAGGTCGGATAAGGAACGCCTGCCAGGTTGAACTTCGGATTTTTGGCCGCCATGGCCGTCGTGTATTTGCCGATGCCGCCGCCGACCGCGAGCTCGGAAGCGCCGAGCACATCGCCGGTCCACTTGGCGTCCTTCTGCTTGCCGTCCGTTGCGGCGTAGTCGCGGTCGATCAGGCCTTCCGCGTACCAGTCGTGCATCGTCTGGAGGAATTCCTTGTACGCCGGTTGGATCGGCCCGAACACCACCTTGCCGTCCTGCAGGTTGAACCGCCCCGTTGTGCCCCACGCGTTCAGGAAGACGTTGCTGAAGTTGAGAAGCGTGTCCTTGGCGATGAGCAGCGGAATCTCGTCCGCCTTGCCGTTCTGGTTCGGGTCCTTCGTCTTGAACGCCTGCAGCACCGTATGCCACTCGTCGATCGTCGTCGGCACCTGCAGCCCCAGCGTATCCAGCCAATCCTGTCGAATCGCGAGCCCCTGGTACGTCCGGAGATATGGATCGCTGCGGAGGAAGGGGAAGGCGTATATGCGGCCGTCATCGGTCGAGATCTCCTTGCGAATGTCCGGGTTATCGGTCAGCAGCTTGGAAAGGTTCGGCGCGTACTTGTCGATGTAGTCGTTCAGCGGGATAATAATGCCGGCGTTCATCGCTCCGACGCCGCCGCCCGGATAGTCGTTCCAGCCCCATTCGATAATGTCCGGGTATTGGCCGGAGCTCATGAGCAGGTTGAACTGGTTTTTCTCCTGGCCGACCGTCGGATGCCGGAAGTCGATGTGGATGCCCGTGATCTTCTCCGTCTCCTGGTAGGCGGCCATATCGTTGAAGGATTTCATGCCGGACGCCAGCGTGCCCGATTGGACGTAATCGGTGAGCGCCAGCGGCGACGACACGATCTTGCCGTCCGCCGGCGTCTCGGACGCTCCCGACTGCTGCGGAGACGGTGCGGCGCTGCTGTTGTTGCCATTGCCCCCGGCGCATGCCGACAATGCGACGGTCATAGCCGTCAGCGCGGCCAGCACGGCCGCGGTCTTCTGGTAACCGTACTTCATAATAGAAGGACCCCCTCGTGGTCTTATAGGATGGACGGCATCCCGTCGCCGCCTTGTCTCTATCGTAGACGCCGACGGGGACGGTCGCGTATGGCCGGTTTGTTCGATCGGCATGCCAGTTGTCGGATCGGGCACCGCCTATTTTTAAGATGAGCAATCCGTTCGTATGCTGGCGCGGTATTGACCGGGCGTAATGCCCTCGTATTTCTTGAAAAAACGGATAAACCCGATGTCGTTCGAGTACCCGACGGCTTCGGCGATCTGGGCGACCGTGCGGTCCGTCTTGGCGAGCCATCGCTTCGCCGCGTCGATTCGAACCTCCGCGATGTAGGCGATAATCGTCTGGCCGGTCGCCTTCTTGAAGAAGGAAGACAAGTACGGCTGCGTAATACCGAGCTCGTCTGCGATGAGACCGACGCTCAGCATGTTCTGGTCGTAGCGCTCCTGCACAATCCGCTTGACGGTCTGCAGCATGCGGGTGCCCTGGTCGCTCCGTCCTTCCTTCCAGAGCAGGCATACCTCAAGGAAATCGTCCTTCAGCCGCCGGAACGCCGCCGGCTGGTCGCGCGCGCCGTCGCGGCCCAGCGCCAACAGTCGGCCTGCGAGCCGGGCGTCCGCCTTCGGCGTGCTCTGGACGATGCGGAACAGGGTGGAGGACAGGTGGATCAGAAAGTAGCCGCTGACGGCGCCGCCCGCCTCGCCTCCGTCCGCATGGTCGGCATAGAGCGCGTCCAGCAGCTGCGCCGTTCGCTCCTCTTCGCCCGACTTCACGTAATTGGTCAGCTGCTGCTCGATGTCGAGCGGGTAGTAGTAGGCAGGCGCGGGCCGCGAATCGCCCGCGCGGGCTTGCCGGCTCTCGTCCAGCCGCTTCAGCGCGTCGCGGAACGCTTCGCCGATCGCGCCGATGTCGCGCGCGACGAAGCCCGCGCCGATGGCGAGCCGCATCCCGAAGCGGTCGCCGAGCACCTGGACGAGCCGATCGCCGATCGCCGCGAGCTCGTCCGGCCACTGCGCCTCCTCCGTCCCCCTGAAGTTAATCAGGACAGCGACGCGTCCCTGATCGAGCTCGGTCGCGTACGCGACGTGACGCTCGCCGGCAAGCTCGGAGGCGATATTGCCGATGACGAAGTTGACGAACAGCCATTCCTTGTCCTCGCGATCCGCCGGGAATTCGCTCCGGCCGCCGTCTTCCGCGTCGACGAGCATGACCGCGAAGCGATCCGACTCGAAGCGGATGCCCATGAACCGCAGCGACTCCGGGCTCAGCTCGTGCGGGTCCGCGTACCCGCGGATCAAGCGGCTTAGGAAGTGGTGGCGAATGATCGGCGTCTGCTGCGTCAGCCGGGCGCGAAGCTCCGTCTCCGTCAGCCGCGCCGAGTGGATCGAGGAACGAATCATCTCGTACTCGATCGGCCCGCTCCTCGCGAGCGCAGCCGAGCCGCCTCCCGTCACGACGGACACCAGATCGCGGATCGGGCGGTAGTTCCGATAGGCCAAGTAGAGCGATGCGACAGCGCCGGACAGCGCGGCCAGCAGGAACAGCAGCAGCGCCCAGTTCCGCACCTCGTTCACTTCCTTCAAGTAAACGCCGCGCGGCAACTCCAGCACGTATTTCCAGCCGTATACCCGCGAGGAGGCGTAGGACACCATGCTGTCTTCGCCGTCCGACCGTCCTTCCAGCCGTCCGGCGTCGCCACGCATGTCCGCGTAAGCGAAGGGGAGCGCGCGTTGCCGGTCCGTTGTCTGGCTGATGATCCGGTTGTCCGCGTCCACGATGGAGAGGATGCCGCCACCTGCTTCCGCGAGCGTGTCCAGCATCTTCCGCAGCTGACCCTCGTTGATCGTCATGAACAGCGTCGCCATCCGCTTCGAGCGGTCGACGAGCGGCATCGTCTGCATGTACACGATCACGTCGCCGCGCACGCCCATCGCGTCGGTGACATGCAGGCCGGGCTTGAATTCGCGGTAGTGGTAGCCGCTGTCGAAGAGGCGGAGCCAATCCTGCTCGCCCATCTCGTCGAACTGCTCGGCCTTGTCGAACAGAAACGCCGGCGTCGTCTTGACCCCCGGCCCGAGCATCGTCCCGGACTTCGGCAAGTAAAGGTAGAAGTCGGAAATGAACGGCGTCAGCAGCTTGTACCGCTCCAGCTCGTCCGCCATCTCGATCATGTCGTACCGCTCCCGATCGGACATCGACGCCTTCGTGTTGATCATCTGATACAGCTTCGGATGATTCGCAATCTGCTGCTCGAGCTGTTCGATCAGCTGCAGTTGACCGTCCGCCAGCTCGCGCAGCTGGCCCAGCATGGCCGAGTTCGTCCGCTCGACGGAAAGCTCGACCACCACGTTGGCGCGCCAGTACAGCAGGCTGCCGATGACGATGAGCAACAGCAGGATCGCCATGTATGACCAAAACAAGGCCGACCAAGCTCCTTTG
The DNA here is from genome assembly GCF_014212125.1 of Cohnella nanjingensis. Lineage (GTDB taxonomy): Bacteria > Bacillota > Bacilli > Paenibacillales > Paenibacillaceae > Cohnella > Cohnella nanjingensis. Next base: position 60,687 of record NZ_JACJVP010000024.1, on the reverse strand, counting down.
AACGGCAGCCAGCGGTAACGGCCCGCGCTCTCCTTGGTTCCCATTTCACCAACCCCTTTCCGTAACCGTTTACAATTAAGGGCGATAAGCGAATCGGATCGGCCGCTCGGCCAGTCGGCTGCTCGAGGGCTTGGGATCCCGTCCCGCACCCGCCCGCGGGCGTACGCCAATAAGCGTACGCCCGCCTGCCGGCACATCGGGCGCCGGTACGCCTGGGTACGCCTTACGGGAGAGCAGGCGGCGCCGCAGCGCCGCCCGCCGATCGGATCATCGTCGTCTCAGGAGCCGAAGCTGCCCTGCGGATCGAACAGGACCGCCTCTGTCGCCTTCTGCCCGGAGGCGGCGATCCGCTTGAACAATTCCGCCAAGTACCGTTCCTCGTCGATCGGCAGTTCGACCGTCTCGCCGAGCCAGCTCGACAGATGCATCGCGTTCGACAGCTCCAGGCTGCGAATGCCTTCGGCGCCGTCCGCCACGAGCGGCTCGCCGGACAGCACCGCCTTCGCGAACGCCGCGATGACGCCCATGTGCTGGCTGTTGTCCCCTTCAGCCTTTACGACGGACACCTCGACCGAAGGCCGCGCGAACCCGTCCTTGGACTCGAAGCAATACTCGCGCTCGTTCCGGCTCAGCTTGTGCAGCGTGATCGCATCGTTCTCGCAGACCAGCTTCCCCATTTCCAGCGTGATCTCGAGCCGGTTCGTCCCCGGCAGGTCGGCGGTCGTCGTGATGAAGACGCCGGTAGCGCCGTTCGGGAATTCCAGGTAGGCAGTCACGTCGTCCTCGACCTCGATCCGGTGCCATTTGCCTTCATGGCAGAAGGCGCGCACCTTCGCCGGCATGCCGCAAATCCATTGGAGCAGGTCGATGTTATGCGGGCACTGGTTAATGAGCACGCCGCCGCCTTCGCCGGCCCACGTCGCGCGCCAGCTGCCGGAATCGTAATAAGCCTGGGTGCGGTACCAGTCGGTGATGATCCAGTTGACCCGCTTGATCGCGCCCAGCTCCCCGCCGTTCACGAGCTCGTGCATCTTGCGGTACATCGGATTCGTCCGCTGGTTGAACATCATGGCGAAGGTGACGCCGCTCGCCTGCGCCTTCTCGTTCATCTCGCGGACCTGCTTCGTGTAGACGCCGGCCGGCTTCTCGCACAGGACGTGCAACCCCCGCTCGAACGCCATAATCGCGAGCCGCGGATGATCGTAGTGCGGCGTCGCGATGAGGACCGCGTCGCACAGCCCACTGTCCATCAGGGCGTCCGCGCTCGAGAAGTAGCCGATGTCCGCCGGCAGGTACGCCTTCGTCGCTTCGAGACGAGCCGCGTCCATCTCGGATACGGCGGCGAGTTCCACCTCCGGCACCGTGCCGCGAGCCAGCTTCTTCGCGTGGTCCGAGCCCATGTTGCCCATGCCGATAATGCCGATGCGCAGTTTGTTCGTCATCTCAGGCGTGCCTCCCTTTATCGATAGCCGAGCGCGGCCAGGTTGTCGTAGCTCGTGCGCAGGCAGTCGAACGGACTCGTCTGGCATACGTCCTGCTCCACGAGCAAATACTTGACGCTCGACTGCTCAAGCGCTCTCAGAATGGCGTGGAAGTTCATATTGCCCTCCAGCACCGGGGCCATCAGCGGCTCCGTCCCCCTCATCGCCAGATCCTTCAGATGGACGCAGTGAAGCCGGTCCTTCAGCTTGCCGATCCATTCGACCACATCCGCCCCCGCCGCCTGCACCCAGTACGTGTCCAGCGTGATGCCCATCTCCTCGGGCGCGAAGTCTTCGACGAGCCGCTCGATCAACCGTTTGCCGCCGATCTTCTCGAACTCGAAGTTGTGGTTGTGGTACATGAACAGCTTGCCGGCCTTTGCGATGCGTCTGGCGGCTGGCAGGAAGTCCTTCGAGAAGTAGCCATACCAGTCCGACTCGCGGTACTTGTCCGGCATCGCGCCGATGCCGATATAGTCGCAGCCGTAAATATCGTGCTCCTCGATAACCCGCTCGGTGTCGTTCCGAATGCGATCCGGGTTCGTGTGCGTCAGCGCGATCTTCAGCGACAGCTCGTCGCAGATCGCCCGCAGCGTCTTCGGCTGGATCGGGCCCATCGCGGAAACCTGGACCGAGCGATAGCCCATTTCTGCAATCCTATAAAGGGTGCGTCTGATGTCCTCCTCCGTCTGGAGGAAGGATCGAACCGTATACAGCTGTGCGCCTAGAAGCATCGTATTGAGCTCCTCCTCAGTCATTTCGAATCGAATCTACACCCCTTCATTATAGTTACGGGGCGCGGATGCACCATTGTGAATCGACGCGATAACCTTGCAAATATAGCGGTCATCGCCTAGACTGAAGCTATCTGACGAGGAGGCGCGAACATGCAGCTCGTGGATATTCATACCGATGCGTTAATTCTCCATCATGCCGTCGACCGGCAGCTGACCGATCAATACGCCCTGCATTGCCATACGTTCTATGAAGTGTTCTACTTTATCGCCGGCGAGGTCAGCTATCTCGTCGAAGGACGCCGGTACGTGCCGGAGCCCCACAGCCTGCTGCTCATCGCGCCTAACGTCTTCCACGGCGTCAAAATCGAAAGCGATATCCCCTATGAGCGGATATCGCTTCATTTCGTACCCGACTTCCTGGCCGCCGAGCATCGGGCCGTGCTGCTGTCGCCGTTCCATGCCGCGCGCGAGACCGCCGGCATCTACTATACGAGCGAGGGACACGGCGGCATGTTCGCCTTCTTCGAGCAGCTGATGGACGCCCGGCTGGCCGATCCGTCTGTCCGCACCCTGTCGCTTCGGGTGCGCCTCGAGGCGCTGCTGTCGCAAATTCTAATGCGAAGCCTCTCGCGGAAGGGCGCCTCCGGCGACGCCGCCGCCTCCCGGACGATCACCCGCCTCCTCGACTATCTGAACGCGCACATCGCCGAGCCGATCACGCTGGACGAGCTATCGGCCAAATTCTACGTCAGCAAGCATCACCTGAACAAAATGTTCAAGCGGGCCACCGGCACGACGGTCGGCCACTACGTCATCCACAAGCGGGTCGTGATGGCGCAAAACCTGATGCTCCAGGGCCAATCGGCCGGCGCCGCTGCGGCAGCGGTCGGCTTCCGCGACTACTCGGCCTTCTATCGCGCCTTCAAGAGCATCACGGGCCACGCTCCCTCCGACCCGCACGCTCCGATTTTGCTTCGCGGTTGACGGTCGGGACCATGCGTTGTAACTGCTTAAATCGGCGAAAAATGAAAGAGGAGCTGGCACAACCAGCCCCATATTTCAGTCTAGGATACACCGATCGAAGATCAATTTCACGATCATGCTTTCATTACTTTAATATTGTCCTTTAATTACAAAAAACGAGCCCCGAATTGTTCCCGCTAGTTTAGACTTCTGCCTAGCAAACTTAAACTTCCCTTCTAACTCCTGTGGTACCTCCATCCCCTCAGAAAGCTTAAAACCAACGGCCCGCTTCTTAGGGTCATCAACCGTATACATGACATTAAGCCCAAGACCATCCTCATAAAAGACGTAGGTAAATTGGATATTTTCAACTTGAAAACGCGACGTTTCTAAAGGTTTGGCCGCAAACGCAATATCACGTTCTTCTTTCAAAATTCGGTTCACGTAATCAAGGCTCTCCTGACTTTCGCTAGCGGGTACAACCGTAAATTCATGCTTGTATTTGTTCATAAAGTAACGTGCTTCATTCGCACGTAAACCAGCAAGCGCTTCTACTACAGGCGAAGACTCTAAACCAACCGTAGACACATGATTAAAATCAACGATATACGACATTTCCATCCCTCCTATTCTCTCATTATTCCCTAACTGGTATTAATAAACACCAATTAAAATACTCGATAAATATTCGACGTTATTACGTCAAAACCTTTCATTTCGAGGAATTGAAACCGTACCAACATCCGCCGTCACTTATGGTATGGTTCTCCGCGCTGTCTGTAACGGCAAGTTTTAGAGCCATCCTTACGGGATGGCTCTTTCTTTGTCTCTCTTTTATTCAAACATCGTTATCCAATAGGTATCGAGCTTTACTGCGGACCATCATTTCCCTTCGTTCGAAGCCGTACTTCTCATAGAGTCCATGCGCGTCTCGTGTACCGAGATAAATAGACGTATGGCGAATGCGAGGATGGTCGACCAAGACAGCCATCATCCATTTGCCGAGTCCTTTTCCGCGATGTTCAGAGTCGACGATCACGTCGCACAGCCAGGAAAAGGTTGCTCCATCCGTTACGACCCGCATGAAACCTACTTGAAGCCCGACCTCGCTGTAAACTCCGAGACAAAGCGATTCTTTCCAGCTATTCATGATGGTTTCTTCCGACCGTTCCGCGGCCCAATAACTGCTCTTCAATAAGGCAATGATCACATCCGGCTGCAGCTCTTCCACACTGTCACTAATTCTGTAAGGTAAGCAATCATGAATCCACTCCATCTGTATACCTCCTATAGTTCACGATACGCAATGCGTTTAGTATAATGGTAACAGTTAGAAGTGAAAAATGAATTATTTTGCGACTATACCCATACAGATTGGGGTGGAAAGATCATGAAATACGAGAATGTGAAGGACGATCTGAAACAACAGATTAACAATGGGTCGATCAAGCCGGGCGGTAAATTACCGTCCATCCGAGAGCTTAGTATGCAATGGGAGTGCAGCAAAAACACAATAATCCGAGCCATCGATGAATTGGAAAAAGAACACCTGATTTACTCGGTACCGAAGAGTGGCCACTACGCGATTGTTCGTTCCTCCAAGTCTGAGGATCGGCCGGAAAGGCGGATTGATTTTGCCGTGGCTGCTCCGGATCCCGGTATTATCCCCTATGAAGAAATTCAGCACGGGTTGAACCGGGCGGTACAGCTATATGGGGATCGCCTTTTTACATACGGCGATCCGCTTGGATTTCCATCTCTACGCGAGGCTATATCCCGGCACCTGGCAGTCTCTCAAATTTTTGCCGGACCCGAACGGATCTGCGTCGTCTCCGGCGCCCAACAAGCTCTTCACTTGCTTACCTCCATGCCGTTCCCGAACGGGAAATCGGCCATCTTGGTCGAACAGCCCTGCTATGCCGGAATGCTGAAATTATTGAGCCTCCTCGGGGTAACCGCAATTGGAATTGCCCGAACGGAATCAGGCCTCGACCTTGATGAACTGGAACGGCATTTTCGGAACAATTCCATTAAGTTTTTTTATACGGTCCCCCGATACCACAACCCGCTCGGAACCAGTTTGTCACGTCGGGAGAAAAAAGCAATCGCATCCATGGCGGAGAAATATGATGTGTATATTGTAGAGGACGACTATCTCGCAGACTTGGAAACGGACAGCAAATCCGATCCAATCTGCAGCTATGATTATTCGGGCCGCGTCATCTACATCCGAAGCTTTTCCAAAATCATGCTACCCGGCCTGCGACTCGGTGCCGCTGTACTTCCCGAAGCATTCATCGCTTTGTTCCGAATGTACAAATCGTCGAGCGATTTAGGTACAACCGCCCTTTCACAAGCCGCTTTGGAGATTCATCTGGGCAGCGGATTGTTTCAGCGCCACGCCGCCATGATGAGGGAACGCTATGGCATTCGAATGAAGGCTCTGCAGGAGGCATCTCGCCGATATTTGAACGAGGGTTTTCGTCTAAGCAAATCAGCCGGCGGTATTTTTGCCCAACTCGAGCTGCCCAATCATCTGGCGGCAGAGGAGCTGGCCGCGACCCTTCGTCAGAAGGACGTATATGTTTTTCCTACGATGCATTGCTACCTTCCTAGCGTGGAAAGCGCGAACAGCTTGCGCCTCAGCATTATTCGCACGAATGAAAAAGAAATTGAGGACGGCATCCGGATCATCCGCCAGACGGCCGACGAGCTAATGAGCCAAAGAAGTGCAAACAAATTCAGCCGATCAGCCATTACTTGGATTTAGAAGCGGTCGCTAAAGAAGAAACTCCAATACTTGTTAAATCTTACGGATAAATGTTAATCCATGTAAACGGTCGACTTCGTCAGTTCTTCATACTTTAAATCCGATTCCGCCAACCGCTTTGCCCCGTCCCGTGCAATTTGCCAAGCACTCGTCCCCATTAATAAATGCACCGGTGGCTCAGCCATCTCCGTTAGCTTCCATACGGCTTCCGCTATTTTGGCAGGGTCGCTTAATTTTCCGATTCGCTCTTCGGGAGTCGAGGCATTCATGTCCCGCATATATGCCGCAACGGGACCAATGACAGGAAGGTAAGGTTCGCTTATCGGAGGGATATTCATGGACGAACCGGCCCAATCCGTCGCAATGCCGCCGGGTTCGACGGTTGTGACCTTGATACCGAAGGAAGCAACTTCTTTCGCAAGTACCTCCGTAAAACCGTTGACGGCAAATTTGGAGCTTTGGTAAGCGCCAAGACCTGCACTGCCGAAGCGTCCGCCAATCGAGGAGATATTGATAATCGACCCCTGCTTCTGCTCACGCATGATCGGCAGAATGGCCTTCGTCGTATACACCACGCCGAAGAAATTCGCGGCCACTTGATTTTGAAAATCATGGATGTCGATATCCTCAATAGAAGCGACGTTTGCATACCCTGCATTATTGACGAGCACATCAATTCTGCCAAAACGGCTCAAGCCCTTTTGGACGGCTGCCTGCACTTCTTCAACGTCTGTAACATCCAGCTTGAGCGTCAAAACACGATCTCCATGCTTAACCGACAATTCTTCTAAAGAAGCAAGATTGCGTGCGGTTGCAATAACACAATCGCCATGCAGCAAAGCTGTCGATGCAATCTCGTGTCCCAATCCTCGAGAACTCCCGGTAACCAACCAAACTTTGTTTCTCATTTCATTCACCTCTCATGGTTTTGTCAAGATGAAGTATAATAAATTCGAGTTACTCGAAGTCAACATCAATTTAAAAGGTGGTCATCCATGTCTTATTCTGTCAAGGAAGTCGCCGAAATGTTCCGTATCTCGCCTCATACGGTGCGCTACTATACAGATCAGGAACTAATACCCGGCGTCGCGCGAGATCATAATGGCCGCAGGATGTTTGATGATGCTGCGCTCGGGTGGCTGCGAACCATTATCGCGTTTCGATCCGCAGGGATGTCGATTGATATGATTCGTCATTACTTGGATTTGTATAACCAGGGCGAGGAGACGATCCCCGCAAGGTACCAATTGTTAGTGAAGCAGCAGCAACTCACCAGGCAAAAGCTTGACGACCTCACGCAACAGCTGGAAGTTATTAACGAGAAAGTCCAATCTTACGACGGCTGGATTCATCTTGCCGGAAGTACCCAAAACAAAAATAGCGGCTCAGACTGTTGAGACCCCCTGGTCCTTAGCTTACGAAGTCCGCGTTTTGTTGGCAGGTCCCCGTTAACTCAAGTCGCTGTGATCGGACCATCTTTCGTTAAAAACAGCGCGGCGAAGCGGCGGCAAGACTCCGAAAAGCTTCAAAAAGCTTTTGCCCGCCAATCGCGCTGCCGGGTTGGCGATGGCTTGTTTGGTGTTGCGAAGCGAATCCCCCACGGCGGCAAAGCCGTATTCCAGCATTTGCGTCTCATAACCTTCGATTGCAGCAATCAGCGCCGATTTCCCCTGGTTGACGGAGATCAATTGCTTGCAGATCAGACACGCATCGCGAAGTGCGGTATTGGCACCGATCCCTCCCGCCGGAGTCATGCTGTGAATGGCGTCGCCGAGCAGCGTAACATTTGTCGTCTTCCATGGTTTTACCGGAATCGATGTTCGGAAAGGGAACGCTTGGATGGTGACGGGATCGGTTTCGCCAATGATTCTACGAAGGTCGGGATGCCAACGATTGACCATCCGGCCAACCAGCCCTTGTAAGGCATCTCCGCGCATATGATCGGACTCGAAGGCGGGGTTATCCCGACGGGTAATGAAGGCCCAGAGAATGTAGTCACGGTCCTCGAGGTTTTGAAGGAGCTCTTCCGGGTTTAATCCTGCTGCACGAATTTCATCGCCAAGAAGGGGCAAAATTTCTTCCTGTTTGCGCCTCCGGTTGAAAACGGCGGTGAACAGAAAATGTCGGGGCCCTAGTATGACGTTCATTCCATTCTTAATTCGGCCAGGCAACCAGGCTCGAGTGGTGTTCGTTAATTCAAGCTTGCCGCCGATGCCGACGGCCCCCGTGTCCACACGTTCGGCATGGGGCAAGAACTGACGACGCACCCTGGAGTTCGCGCCATCCGCTCCTACGAGCAGGTCGCCAACAGCCGTCGTACCGTCAGCGAAAAAGGCGGTAACCTTTCCATCGGGAGATTGCTCATAACGGACGAACTCTTTGTCAAAGATAACCGCGTCTTCGAGGCCGGCCAGCAGAATCTGACGCAACGTAAGCCGACTCGCAGCATGGTGGCCTTCGGCGGGATCGTACACCCCTCCAGTAAAAATCTCATCTTCAATCATGACGAGCTTCCGCAGCCGTTCGGTGAGAAAACCGAAACCTGTGCCGGGATCGCCAGCCGTAGCGACGAATGCGTCCCATAAGACAGGAGGCAGACACTCGTGAAGCGATCGGCTACCGGTCGGATCGATGTGAATGCGGTAGCCCTGCTCTCGCGCAGTAGGGGTGCGGTCGCGTTCGTACACGGCGACGCTGATGCCGGCTTGCTTCAGCCCCTGGGCCAAACACAAGCCGCCGATGCCCCCTCCGATAACGAGGATATGGAGCGGCGAAGCCATTCCGTCATTCCTTGATACGGTGAAAGGTGGCGTTGAAAGCTGCGGCATCGCTCATTCTCCTCGTTCCTTCAACATGGTTTGAACAATTTCAAGATCGGACTTCCACACTTGGATATTGCGATTCATTACGGAAATAACGGAATTCAATTGGCCTTCGTTGTTCTCGAATCTTTGCCGAAGGTCCTCCAGCTCTTTTTGAATGTAGGAGATGTGCGCCTGGCAATAGCTCACGTAATGGTTAAGCAGATACTCCCGTTGATCGGACGTTAACAGGTCGAAAAATATCGCTTTAAGCCAAAATATCTTTTGATATTCGCCCAGGTTGGCCGAGCAATCCATCACCAATTGAATAAATTGCTTGCGTCCGGCATCCGTTATTTCATACATTCGTTGTCTGTCATCCGAATTTGCATGGCTCAATGTCAGATAGCCTTGTTTCTCCAGCTTGCCCAGCAACGGATACAGACGGCCGCTACTGAACTTGGCGTATGGCCCGACAATGTCATTCACGATTTTCGAAATTCGGTAGCCATGCATGGGATAGCGCATAAAAAAGCCTAAAACAATGAACTCGTACATGACGTACTCCCCTTCGTATTTATGTCATCATGATATATCATTATGACATATTATCATCACGAATGTTGGAAGTCAATATGTGGCAATATCCCGGATCCGAAATATAGAGCAAAATGAAAGGGCACCCGATTGGGCGCCCTTGGATCTCTTTATTTTTCACATACCATCAATCCGTTATGATCCGGATCGTAGAAAATGAAGAATCGAACGCCCAATCTTTCTTCAATGCCTCGTTCAACTTGAGCACCTTTGGAGATGACGTATTCGTGAGCTGCTTCGATATCAACGGTTTCGATAATCGCAACTGGATTCACTCTAAGATCCAATTGCAACCGCTCATAAAAGACGCGTGGCGACTGGCATAAACGATTGTCATCAATGAGCAAATGGGCGCCCCGGTCCATACGAATGAGCGGCAATTCATGGATCCAAGCGTCCGTCTCTGCCTTGCGATCCAAAAACGTTTCGTACCATCCTATGCTTTCCGTAAGCTGTTCGGCGTGTACAATCACTCTGCTGATGCGATTCAACAAGGCATGCGCCGGCTTGGGACGATCGGATTCCGGTGCTCGATGCGCTTTGCAGACCATGATTGAATTGATATTGAAGAAAGAGACTTCGTCCAATCTTTGGATATCTGTTATAAATCCATGAGGAAGCGTCTCGCAAAAGGCTCGCGACTCATCCACACGCTGCGTATCAAACATGATGGTCGGGGGAAATCCCCAAGCATTGCTATCTAATATCATGTCGGTTCCATCAAAATCAAAATAATAGATTCCCCCTCCATCCTGTCTCGGAACGATCGGTTGTTCAAGCAGGTCGGCATACCACTCGGTGGAACGCTTCAAATTGCTTACAGGCAAAAAAACGGCTGGCATAAACGGCAAAATCGGATGTTGCATGGTGTGACTCCTCCTTGATTATTAGTTGGATCCAACTAATAGACACAGCCGGTCCAAATTTTCTATCAAAATTAACGGATAAGGGATTCCAATAGGCATATCCCTTCCTTCTCTGCCTCCAATGCCGTGAGCAGTCCTGAACGTATGGAACTTAATCGGTTGGCATTGCTGCCTCCATATCCGAATGGAAAGGATGGGTAGATCCCTTCAAATGCTTCGCTCACACTCCGAAAGCATAAAGAAGCTTCTTCTAACTTCAATTGACTTTCTGCTCTCTCCGCCTTTTCCGACAACCTTTGCAAGTATAAAGCCCCTTGCTTCCGCGCTTCAGCTAAAATGGCTACCTTATAAGCATGTCCTTGAAGGTCAAGGCGTCCATTTTCAACGGCTTCCATCCATTGAGCATACCCTTGAAGACCAAACGCAAATCCGCTAAGTTGTGGTTCCTTTCCTTTACAGCAATTGACGATTGATGTTAGAGTTTCTTGCTCTGACGCTGGTAGGGTTACACGCCCGCGAATCGTTGCGACGAAAAGAGCAGGTTCCTCGCAAGTGCGTCCTAGTTGCTCATATCGGAAAGTATGATGACTTTGATAACTTGTGTAAGAGATCGTACGCTCCTCGTCGTTATATCCGTAAACAAAACCAAATTGATTTCGATTCAAATTCCATATGATCGCGGGCAAGCCACGGTCTATCGAATCTTGAATCATAGACAGGACGGTTATTTGATGTTCCGGAGAGGTTGTGCGTTCAGGTCTGCCGAAGCATCTTCCGCTTATCCCCAAGCTTTCGAATGCACATTGCGTCACATAACTCCAATCAAACGTGGAAATTCCTCTCCAGTTGCAATTCTGGGGTATATTCATTCGGAAAGCGTCGCCTGTCATACCCATTATGTCCGTCAGCGTCCAATCAGGCTCTCCTGCTATCCGAAGCAGCTCCCAAATCAGAAGAGAAAGGAGCGCATATGGGCGTCTAACAACAGGTGCCGGTAGTTGGCGATAAGGCGATATCCCAAGACGTCTTCTGTTCATAAGATGGCGCTGAATTTCACGGCTGTATCGTTCATCGTTCGCTTTTACCCTTGAACGTGAAAGTATATTGTAGACATTGCTTTTCTTCATGTTGAACTGCGCGGCTAATTCGTCGGGTGTCGCCTCCTCTAACGCATGCGACAATATCATGGAACGAGCCTTCTTGGGGAGCGGCTTAAGCGCATCCTGCAAGATGTCTTTTCCATCTTCAATTTGCTGTATGTATTCCAAAGGGTCATCTTCAAATTTCTGATTTCTTTCGCTAAGCCCAACAGGATCAGGAATGTCCTTCATAAGTAACGTGCGATTAGACAACCCGCGTATATGATTCATGGCCGTTCGGCGTACAATTTGGCGAAACCATGCCGGAAACTTAGCGGGATCTTGCAAATGATGAATTTTATCTCTCATCTGCAGGAACGACTCTTGAACGACATCCTCCGATAAGTAGGAGTCGCGTACAATCTGTAATGCCCAACCCTGTGCTTGACCGCTAAAGGAATGGAATATCTTTTGAAAGGCTTCTAGATCTCCGCGTTGCATGTTTGATACCGCTTCTACCCATTGCTTAGGTTCCATTGTGGTTCACCTGCAATCCAAGAATCGTGCAAGAATATATCCAATCTTAATCAGTTCGGTAAAATCATCCATATTCCTCCAAGAAGAAGGCCATCCTTTGCAGGATGGCCTCGAGGTTTCGACGATCGTATCCGTTAGTAGGCTTCTTTCAGCAGTCGGGCGGCTAGAGCGGAAACCCAACCGAAGGCGACCATCCCGGCTACGCCCATGATAATCCCGACCCAAATGTTGATCCCCATACCCGCAACAATTAGTAAGGGTGCGAGAATCGAAGCCGAAAGGCAGTAGACTCTCCAACCCCGTTCGCCTTGTACGCGGAATCGACGGGAGAATACGACCATTGCCGCAATCAGGCAGATAAAGGACGCGAAGAATGCCATGGAATGGAGCGCCGCGTGACCGCTCATGGATGTCGGCATACCTTCAGGGGCACCTGAAGGAAATCCAAGGCCGGGGTCGGGCTTAAATAAGCCTGCCATGATCATGCCGATCCCATAAACGCCAATCAGCCATAAGCCTGCCCTGCCTGTTCCTCTCATGAGTAATCCCCGTGCCCCAATGGCTGCCAATACGGCCAGCAATCCCGTGACGATAAAATTAGCGCTTTGAATCCATCCCAAGTCGCCCAAAGTGAGGGTGCTGATGGCATGACGCTTGATATCGAATTCTGTACGGGTGATTACCTGTACGATTGCAATGATAAAGAACAGCGGCGCGGAGATGACTCCTCCAAGCAATAATAACCTGGTTACGTTCATGTTTTTCATTGAAACCCTTCCCTTCTGATGATCGCTTCTTTCTTGCTTCTATCATGACGACGAACCACTGACGGTTAAATCGACACGTCCGGAAAAATGAATTTCGCGATACGCGATGAAACGGGGCTCCAATAAAAAAACCGCCCCATAAAGGGCGGCAGATACTGGTGCCACAAAAATTAATGTCCCATCGGTATGACGTTCGCCTGATGATCTGATTGTCCAGCCTCCGGTTCGACTTTGGGCTTTCGCAAAATCAGCGCAAGTACGGCGCCTGCGACGGCGAGGCATGCCGCGAATAAGAACGTATCCGCGAACGCCGTGGTCATGTCTACTACTTTGTCGCCTTTGGACGTTGCCATATAATGCGTGATTCGCGAGGAATAGTAACCGGTCAGACCCGCGACGGCGAAGGAAACGAAAACCTGCTGAGAAGCTGTCGTGAGCGAAGTGACCCGGCTGACCAGTCTCTGCGGCGCCGATTTGAGAATATGCGTATTGATCGGCATCATCGATAGCCCCATGCCCGAACCCATCAGCATATACGCTCCGATCACGTAGTACTTGCTTGTGTCGACGGTAATTTGGGACAGCATGAACAAGCCGCTTCCAACCAGACATAGACCGATAATCGCGAGAATTCTCGCTCCGATCTTGTCGAACAGTTTTCCGCCGATCGGCATGAACAACCCGGCCATGATAACTTGGGGAATGCTCATCAATCCTGATTCCATCGGGGAGAAGCCTTTCACGGTCTGCAAATACATCGGAACGAGCAGGAATGACCCGAACAACGCCATCGCCGATAGCCAAAAGACGAGAATGCCCCGCGTGAAGTCGGAAGAGCCGAAAACGCGTAGCTCCAAGAGCGGCTGCCTGTGGCGGAGCTCGGTGACAATGAACAGGATCAAAGCAACGCCCCCGACGATCAAGCCCGTGACCGTTTGCATGGAGCCCCAGTCTTTGCCGCCTTCGCTTACGGCATAGGCTAGCGATGCGAAGGTGATCGGGGCAAGCACCATGCCGAATACGTCAAGAGCGGGCACCGTTTTTTGCTCGAATTTGGGCAAATATTTGATGCCGATCAGCAGCGCGATGATTCCAATCGGCAAGTTGATCAGGAAAATCCAGTGCCAGCTGGCATACTCGACCAGGAACCCCGACAAAGTCGGACCGACGGCAGGCGCCAGCATCATCGGAACGCCGAGCACCCCCATGATGGAGCCTTGTTTGCCGGGAGGAGCGAGCCGGAAGATCATCGCCATGCCGATCGGGGAGACCATCCCCCCGCCCAAGCCCTGAATAATGCGGTACAGAATGAGTTGCTCCGGCGTTTGGGCTATCGAACAGAGCAAGGAACCCAATGTGAACAAGACAAGGGTGATCAGAAAGATTTGTTTGGCTCCGTACCGGTCCGTCAGCCAACCGGCCAAGGGGATAACGGCGGATAGCGCAAGGGTGTACGCCGTGACCGCCCATTGCATGGTAGATACTGAAGTGCCGAAGTAATGAATCAAGTTCGGCATGGCCACGTTGACGACCGTGCTGTCGAGAATGACCATAATCATGCCCACGACAACGGCCATGACCGGGCCGATGATGGTTTTGATCGAAAAGGGACGTTCAACTGAAGCCGATGAGACGGCGGATTGCGTAGTCATCCTTAACCTCTCTTCCTTCTCTTTTAAAATAAAAACGGCCGAAAATCCTACGTTTCGTCCGGAATCCGAACGGTTGTCAATTTATCAGGGTTGCGAACCACGTCAATCGCCACGATTCGTTGGTTATCGATGGTGATGGACACGACCGATAGCACACCGTCGGAACCACGTACGACGAAGCCCGGCACGCCGTTGACGAGAGCCATCCTGATCCGCAGGGGAACCCCCTTCGTAAATACGAGCAACCCATGCGCCACAGCCTCTGCCCCTTGGATGACGCGCGGTGACGTGCGGACCTTGCCGCCGCCGTCGCTTCGACATACCACCTGGGGATCGAGCATGTGGGCGAGCCTTTCCAGGTCGCCACCTTGGCAGGCTGCCGCGAATGCGCTGACGAGCTCCCGCTGCTCCGCCTGCGTTGGCGCGAATCGCGGTCGGCCGCTCTCGACATGCTGACGCGCGCGGGAGGCGAGCTGGCGAACCGCCGCAGGAGAACGACCCACGACTCCGGCAATCTCGTCGAAGGAAAGCCCGAACACGTCATGCAGCAAGAACGCGGTCCGCTCCGCCGCCGTCAATCGCTCGAGCACGACCATCAGCGCCATGCTGACCGATTCGTCCATCGCCATATGTTCGTAGGGATCTTCCGGGCCGACATCTTCGACCAGCGGCTCAGGCAGCCACGTGCCGACATAGTGCTCCCGGCGGGCGCGGGCGCTGCTCAGCGCATTGAGCGCCAGCCGGCCGACGGTCGTCGTCAGGAATGCCGACAGGTTGCGAATCCCTGCCGGATCCTTCATTCGCTGCACCCGCAGCCATGCCTCCTGCACGCAGTCCTCCGCTTCGGTAACGGAACCGACAATCGCATAAGCTACCCGCAGCAGTCGAGACCTTTGCGCTTCGAATGCCTGTAACAACGCCATGTTCTCATTTGGATTGGGAATATCCGCTTTTCCGTATGACTCGTTCATCGTTAACGTTCCCCCGTTCCCGCTCCATCGGCGACTTGCCGCGAATATCTGGACGTTCTTGATGTTCCGGCGCACTTCGGCTGGATCGCGATCTTCATATCGTTCCTCCCCACTCCTGTGATCCTTTACACCTTAAAGACCGCGCAGCAAGCTGAAGTGTGACATGGATTTCATCACAGGGTGAGATTATTGCTCCGAAAAATTTCGCCTTAGATGGGATGCGGTTCGGCGTATCCTATCCAAGGCGATATTTCAGGGCACCTACGATGGCGCCCAAAAGAACCTTACCCGATGCTACAATAGAGCCTCCTCCTGCCGTTCTCGTTTGGGTGCTCCTTTTTCTTTTATCCCTTTTGAGTTAAAGAATATAATTTTGATTACAATACAGGCAAGGGCCAATACAATAAACAGCAGGCCACTCCACAAGGTCCCTTTCACGCCTAAAAAATCAATAAACATCCCGCCGGCTCCCGAACCGATGAACACGCCAAGATTGATAAAAGAAATATACAGTCCGGCAGCAAATTCAGGCGCTTCGGGAGCCTCGGATGTGATCCATATCTGCGTTATAATGAGGCCGCTGGTATGAACCGCTCCCCACAAGACCATGATCAGAATAAGAGATACTAAAGACGACGTTTCGCCTAGGGCAAGCAAAAAGTAAGAGAACGCTAATAAGATCGGTTGGAACACAGTCGTTCTCGCCATGTTGATTCCAAGCCATCTCCCCGCGAGCAAGTTGCCGGCTACTCCCCCGACGCCGAATACGACAAGCATGACACTGACGGTCTCTCCGTTCACACCCATCACTTGTTCTAAATATTCGGCAGAATAACTATAGACTGAAAACATCGCCGCAAATATGAAAATGGCAGCGCCAATATTGATCCAAAGGGGAATTTTACGCAATATCCCGAGCTGACTCCCATAAGTTACTTTCTCCGCTTTCGGCGTTTTCGGAAGCATTATGGCGATCCCGATACCGGCGGCGATGTTGACAAGGGAACAGAATAGAAAAGCGGCCTCGAACGAGAATTGATGCTGGATATAGGTTGTGATCGGAATTCCAAGCACCATGCCCATACTGGTCCCGACAAATGCTTTGGCGGAGGCTTGCGTCGCTTTTTCCTTCGCATACAGTGAAATAGCCGTGACAAAGGCTAAAGAAAAATAGACGGGATGGAACAAAGCCGGAATCATGCGAAGCGCTAGCAAAACATAAAAATTCGGAGCGTAAGCTGACAACAAACTGCTCCCGGCAAAAATGATCAGGCATGTTACCAACACCGTTTTGCGGTTCAGTTTGGAAAGCAGCAATACCATAAAGGGACCAAATAACGCGATGACAATCGCAAACGCGCCAACGAGCATCCCGGCCTGGGATGTACTGATGCCGTAGCGTTCAATGATGGCCGGCAGGATCCCGACAACGCCAAATTCAATGGTGTATACGCCAAATAGCCCAAGCGCAATGAAAAATATAGGGTTAACGGTCTTTTTGACGGAACTGAATTGAACCAACTTCTCCACTCCCTTGTATAAAAGAGCCTGGTCCGGATCATACCGTACTAGGCTCTTAAACGAATCTTTATGGCTTGATTCCGTCATAAACGGCTTTGCAGAGATCGACGGTAAACTGGCCCGACATGCCTTCCAGAGCGGTATTGGTAAATGCCACAACGCTGAGCTTCCGCGCAGGATCAACGAACCACGAATGGCCATAGGTCCCGCCCATCCGCCAGGTGCCCGGCGATTCCGGCGTGTCTGCGGCGACAGGATCCTGAAGCAGCGTAAATCCAAGACCAAAGCCTCTGCCCGGCCAATAAGCCATCGGCAGATCGCCGATCTGGTTGGTCGTCATTTCGCGTACCAGCCGCTCAGGCAGCAGCGGCGTTCCTCCCTTGCGCAATGCTTCCAGCAGCCGCAAAAAGTCACTTGCGCTTCCGACCATGCCGGCTCCGCCGGAAGGAAAAGCCGATTCGTCAAGCGCCCGTCCAGGGGCAAGCCGGAAGCCCGCCGTGCCTTCCAAGAATGCCAGGCTGTCGGGATCATACAAAGGCCGCGGCAGAGGAACATCATTGGCATAAGCAGTGGTCAGTCGTTCCGGGTCAACGGCAGTAAACCCGGTGTCATTCATGCCAAGCGGTTGAAGCACCAAAGAATGAACGGCTTCTTGAAGCGGCACGTCAGCAACCTTGGCGATAACGGCGCCCAGCACATCTGTCGCGATCGAATATTTCCACTGCGTGCCTGGCGTGTAGAGGAGCGGAACGGAGGCAATACGGCGCAGATTCTCTTCCAATGTGATGCCGGCCTGGTCCATCCCATCCGACACCCCTGCACGGTGATAGGGACCATTCTCTTCCTGAAAGAAACGGTAAGTCAGCCCCGCCGTGTGCGTCATTAAATGCCGAATCGTGAGCTCCGCGATTTCGCCATTTGGCAAACGCGGCCGAAAGGATGGAAGCCATCGATCAACGCGGTCGTCCAGTTGAAGCCGGCCTTGCGATAGGAGTACCATGGCAGCCGTTGAAACGATCGGTTTCGTTACGGAGGCAAGCCTGAACAAGGCATTTTCTTGCATCGGAATGTTCCTCTCACGGTCGGCAAAACCGGCAACACCGTTATAAACCAGCACTCCGTCTACCGCCACCTTAACAACAGCGCCAACCAGCCGATGATCGGCAAGCGTATGCTCGATAACTTCATCCACGCTTTTATCCAAATTGTTATTCATCTTTCGCCACCCTTTCTCAATAGTCAAAGTCTTGATCACTTTACTATTGTGAGTTTATTATAATTATTAAGTTTAGTGATTTGCATAAAGCATTGAAGTTACATCTACCCTAAAACAAAGGAAATCGAGTTTGTTGATGAGGAAATCCTTAAAATTAAAGGAGCCAAGTTTGATGGACCATATCGATAAGCAAATCCTGTATTATCTTCAAAGCCAGGCGAGAATTTCAATGACGGAATTAGGCAAGTGTGTCAGGTTATCGCAACCCGCAGTAACGGAGAGAGTAAGGCGCATGGAGGAAAACGGAACCATTGAGGAGTACCGCACCATGATTTCCCCTGAAAAAGTCGGGAAACAGGCAGCGGCCTACATTCTGTTTCATACAAGGGAGTGTCATGCATTCCTCGATTTTTGCCGCTCATCTCCCGATGTCATCGAATGCCATCGCATAAGTGGAGAACACAACTATTTATTGAAAGTCATGACTGAATCCACACGATCGCTCGAAGAGTTCGGAAACCAATGCGATAAATACGGGACCTACACCATCCTCATCGTGATGTCATCACCAATCGAGACAAAGTTTCTTATCCCTTCGCTGGAAGAGGCAAGCGTACTTGCCGAGTCAAATTAATGCTGCTCGGGAACGCAAAAAGGAATCCGGATTTCCGGATTCCTGGCAATGAGATGATTTACTTGTGCCTCGACCCGGCCAAGCTAACTTTTCACGATCTGCACAAAAGGCCGACGATTCGGTGCCGAGGCACTTCGAAAAGTCGGCTATTTTATCTTTTACCTTAGCCACCAAACCATCCCTAACACTTGGTCTGGAAATTCGCTTTCCCTTCCAAAACGTCCTCCAGGAATTTTTTCGACTTCCTCAACTGCTTCTGAATGTCTTCAATTTCTTTGATTTTCTGCTCCACCACTTTTTTCTTTTCCTCGTAGGATAAATGAAGTTGTTGATTGACCAGCAAACTTAACTCTTCTATAGAAAATTCCACGGACAAAAGTGCCTTCACATCGTTTAAATATTCGACAATCTCTTCAGAGTAAATCCGATAATTGTTCGCATCTCTTTGAACAAATACGTCCGGAATGAGGTTTTTGCGTTCATAGAATCTCAAGGTGGATATCGGCAGACCCGTTAATTTGGAAACGTCATTTATTTTCATTATACGACCTCTCCTTGCCCCTCTTGCTATAAACCTAAGTTTATAGTTCATAATGCGTTTAGGATAACGAATGACATACGCCATGTCAAAAAAATAAGGTTATCCAAAGGAGAGATTCTATGTTCAACCATATCCAAAATAACGATTTCGCCAGCATCGTCAAGGAACGACGTTCCGTTCGCCATTATGATGAGAACTTTAAAATATCGAAAGAAGAGATGAACGAAATGATTGCGGAAGCCAGCTTGGCTCCGTCCTCTGCCAATATGCAGCCTTGGCGCGTAGTCGTGGTCGACACGCCGGAAGGAAAAGAGAAGCTAAGGCCTCTTGTGCGGTTCAATACGTTGCAAAACGACACTTCATCGGCCATGCTGTTAATTTTCGGCGATACCCAAAGCTACTTGAATGCTGAAGAAATCTACAATACGGCAGTGGAACAAGGGAAAATGCCGGCTGAAGTACGAGACAACCAACTCAAAACCATCCTATCGATGTTCCCGGCTCTCCCCCAAGAAATAAAAGTTGAAGTGGCAAAAGTCGATAGCAGCCTTTTTGCCATGCAATTCATGCTGGTAGCTCGTGCGCATGGATATGATACGAACCCCATGGCAGGCTTTGAAGTCGATCAGGTAGCCAAAGCGTTTGATTTGGATGAAGAACGCTATGCTCCGGTAATGATGATCTCCATCGGAAAAGCCAAGGTAGACGGGTATGAATCCGTTCGATTAAGCTCGGACAAGATTACATTTTGGAGGTAACCTTCAAAATAACGATGATTAGCTTGCTTCCGATTGCATCAAAATATTCGGCTGACGGGAAGCGATCGGTTCATTAAATACAAACAACGGCAGCTACGGACATTTTCTCGTCCATCGCTGCCGCTGTTTCTTTACGAGCTTGCATAGATCTTCTTCCACTCTTCCCAGGCCTGCAGGTACTGGGGAAAATCTTCCGGATGAAAGCGCAGGCATGTCGACATCCTTCTATATAGTTCAAGGATCATGTCTCGGGACAACAGCCTGATGTCGACTTTTTTCCCTTCCTCTACCCGTCGCACAGCATGAAGCAATAGGGGAAGGGTAAGCTCATCCGGAGACGAGCAGAAGGCATATAGCAAGTCGTATCGTTTGCATCCCATGACCGGAATCGGATCGATGACCCCCGTCAGCCCATTGTCGGTGAAAAGAAAGTTATGGACGCCGAAATCGCCGTGCAGCACATAGAGATCTCCGCGGTCCGTGACGCCAGAACGTTCCCGACTTAACGCCGTAGCCAATCTGTGATCTTCCTCGCCGAGCTGTCCGCCGATGAAGGACGCCGCATATCGGATCGAATCCACCGCATGTTCGGGTGCCTCAATCGACTTATATGCGTCGTACGACTCCGGGTGGACATAATGGGCAAGAATCCCGTCCACAAGCTCAGCCATTAACTTTTGCTTATTCCCGCGGACATAGCGAGTGCTGCCCGGAATAAAATCATAAACGAAATAACGAAGTGCCGGGTCAACGTAAAGGACCGTAGGTAGAAGCTCAATGCCCGGATACAGGGAAAGAAATCGTGTCTACCGGCTGTGAAAGAAACCCCAGCTCTATGACTTCATCGATAAATGCTTGCAGCATATCGATACTCCTTCTTTACAAGCGTTCATTAATTTTCATCAGTATTTCCTTTAAGGTTTGCTTTTCCTCTGCGGTAAGGGCTTGGACGATTTCGTCCTCCACGCTTTGGAAGGAGTCATGAAAGTCTTCAATCAATTCAACGGCTTTGGGCAAAACATATATATTTTTTTGCCGTTCATTATTGGCAGGGATCTTACGCTCTATAAATCCTCTTTTCTCAAGACCCTGAAGCATGTTTGTAATACTGGCTCCTCGCACATGAAACCGATCGGCAAGGTCCCTTTGAATTATATTTTTATCTTGGTTTTCGTAGATATAGTCGATTATTTTCCCTTGCTGGGCGTTTAAACCCAACTCTTTGATGCTCTCGTCCGCTCTTTTCTTTAACTTAAGGCCGATAATCTGAAACAAATCCAGATAAGGCGTATCCTTGCGGGGCTTCATGATCGTACCTCCTCAAATTATTAGAAGGCTAACTGTCTGTAAATAAACTATACAAAAAACCAGCATACACGTCAAATGAATCTTAGCTTGTTGACAGTTAGTGTTCTAACTTTTATACTCCTAATTGATCATGATACCACGCTAGGGAGGAATAAGAATGAAGAATGCAACTCCATACGCTCCGTTAGAAAAAGTGACTGCTATTACGAATGCGCGTATTTTCGATGGGGAAAAAGTGATCGAGTCCAGGAGCATTGTCATCAAAGGAGAAACCATTATTGCGGTGGGCGGCGACATTCCGGCGAATGCAACGATCATCGATGCCGAGAATGCGACATTATTGCCCGGCTTGATTGATGCGCATGTCCACACTTCCATCGGCGGATTACGGGATGCCTTACAATTCGGCGTGACGACAGAACTCGAGATGAACGGCGATTTTACGGAAAGAGGACGCGCGATCCAATTGAAAAATGTGGATGACGTCGCCGATGTCCGCTCCGCAGGCACGGCGATCACCGCCCCGGGTGGTCATCCGGATGAATTGCTGCCAGATGGGGATGAGATTCCGGAATTCGTGTTAAAGGAATTGGAGAAGCTATCGAAGGAAGACCGGGAAGCTATGCTGGCCGCCTACGCCCACGATCACGAAGAAGTGCCGCAAGTAACGACGGTGGAAGAAGCGATCAAACATGTGCATGCCCAGATAGAGAATGGCGCCGACTATATCAAAATCATGATTGAAGAAGGAACCGTCATGGGTGCCCCTGGCCTGCCTGTTCTAAGCGATGAGATTCTACAAGCAGCCGTGGCAGAAGCCCATAAGTTCGATAAAGTCGTCATCGCCCACGTCTTGACCGCTCATTCTTCGCAAACCGCCATCGATCTTGGAGTGGATGGATTGGGCCACCTGTTTATCGACAGGCCCGAGTACACGTCGGAGTTAGTGCAATCCATCGTCGATTCTGGCGCATTTGTTACACCGTGCTTGGTGTTAAACTCCTCCATTCTTGGAAACCCCGCATCGGAATTGGCGAATGACCCGCGTGTTTATTCCAAATTAAGTCCGGAATGGATCGATATTTTGAACGCCAGCTTCAATACTTTCCCGCAAGGCAATATGGAAAATAGCTTCAAAAACGTGATGGATCTTCACCATGCCGGAGTGGATATTCTGGTCGGGACGAATGTCGCCCCCGTTCCCGTTCCGAATCTTGGCGGCCTTGCTCATGGAGCCAGCGTGCATCATGAATTGCAATTGCTGGTTATGGCCGGGTTCACGCCGATAGAAGCGCTTCAGTCGGCCACCTCGAAACCGGCTCGTCGGTTCGGTCTTCATGATCGTGGCCGAATTGCCGAAGGGGCGCGCGCTGACCTGGTGCTGGTCAATGGCGATCCGACAACCCATATCTCGGATACCCTATCCATTCAAGCCGTATGGTTCAAAGGGGTGCAAAGATTAAGCAAACCATTTTGATTAGTCGAAAATGGCGCAAGGAGCATGCCACGGCATGCTCCCGCCCTAAGATATAAGCGATCCAAGGCCGGGTCGCATTCAGCCGCGTATTTTTATGCGGCTTTCATCACTTTACAGTTATATAACCATATGGTAATATAAAAGTCATTAAGGCTAATCTTGATAGTCGGAGGGATCATGTGGACGGAAAGGTTTTACAGATGGATGGTCACCGTATCGTTAGTTTCGAGCGTTTCTTGAAGCATCCGGTGGAAAAAGTATGGAGGGCTATATCAAATCCGGAGCAAATGTCCAAATGGTTAACCGTGAATTCGGAGATGGAATTGAAGGTAGAAGGTCAGCTTGCGTTTCGGTGGGAGAACGGAGATGTCGTTGAGGGGAAGTTCACCAAAATCGACCCGCCGTACGAACTGGAGTACACATGGCTGGAGCAAACTTCAGGATACTCCTTGGTGCGATGGAGACTGAAAAACGAAGTTGGGGGTTGTCGTCTTCATCTGACGCATACCTTCTACGAGTCCGCCGTTGTTCCCGATTTTTTGGCAGGCTGGCATGTGCATCTGGATGTACTGGATGTCGTCCTGAATGAACAGTTTACCCGTTTCCCTTGGGAACGCGTGAAAGAAATGCGCAAGAAATATGCATCTATTATGACTTGACAAGAGGAGGAAGAATAAGATGGAGACACTTTCTATTCACCATCGTACGTTTATAAATGCGACGCCGGATAAAGTGTATGAGGCAGTTGCAACGGGAGCAGGTTGGGATGCGTGGTTTACGCAAGGCACGACCGTCGACGCGAGACCGGGCGGATCGATTCATTTTCGGTTCATCGATTTCGGACCTGACCATATTACGCTTGAGGATGGCGGAACGGTGCTGGAAACGGTCCCCGGAGAGAAGTTCGTCTATCAGTGGACACCGGGCGAATCGACGACGACGATTTCCTTCCAGCTGACGAAACTGGGCGAAGGGACTTTGGTTTCATTAGTGGAGTCGGGCTACAAGCGGACCGACACGGACTTGAAGGCGTTCGCCGATTGCGCGGTCGGATGGGGAGAAGCATTGACTCTGCTCAAATATTACCTGGAGCATGGGGTTACGTACGGCGTCGTTCCGAGGCATCAAATGGAGAAGCCGATGACAGAGCAATACACGAAGCGAACGGACAACTTCGTGAAATCCCGCCAATGAGCTGGAGTACAGACAATGACAACTAGAAGCGTTTTTGAAGTTTTGGCAGAGCCGCACAGACGAACTATCCTGGACTTGCTTCGCATTCGTGAGCGTTCGGTGGGAGAGCTTGTGGACATTTGTCAGTTAAGTCAACCGGGAGTTTCCAAGCATCTTCGAATCATGCGGGAAGCCGGTTTGGTTGCAGTACGATCGGTTTCTCAAAAAAGCATCTATTCCATTCGTCCGGAGCCGCTTCAGGAAATCGATCAATGGCTGGAGTCGTATCGACACTTCTGGTCCGGGAAGCTTGATGATCTTGAGGCCTTTCTTGATCATGAAGAATAGAAAATATGGAGAAGCGATCGTTCATTCCATACAAACAGCGGCAGCTTCGGACTTTATTTTCTCGTCCATGGCTGCCGCTGTTTCTTTCCTTTCATCGGCGAAGATGCGCCTTCTGTATTCATGCCCTTTCGCTCGAACCCAGGCCCTCATCGACAATGGTTTGTCTCAGCAGGCGAATGAATTGCTGCGCCGCAAAGCCGATATATTTCTCTTTATGATAGACAAGCCCAATCTGCCTGCGGACAGACGGATTCTCAATTTTGATCATTCTGAGCTGATCATGGCCCCACATGTGAAGCAGCGTTTTCGATAATATCGATACGCCCGCCTCCGCCTGCACAAGATTAAGGATGGACTCCGTCGCATCGGTTTCAATAATCGGGCGAAGCGGCGCATCTATCAGCTTGAAGGCTGCCTCAATCTGCTGGCGGCACTTATAATTTTTCGGAAAAAGGATGAACGGCTCCTCCTTGATCTGTTCCAATCGGATCGTTTGCTGATCCGCCAGGGAATGCCGGTGCGAGACGGTCAAATACAAATCCTCCTCATATAAAGGAACAATCGTCAGCCGCTCATCATGGATCGGGACAATCGTTAGAGCGATATCGATTTCATTTTGAATGATGCCGTCTACCATATCATCCTTGCCAACTACTGTAAGCTGAATATTCGGGTATTGCTGATGAAAGGTAAACAGCAAGGTAGACACAAACTGGTTAAGCTCCCCTTTCAGTACGCCGATCGATAGCTTCCCGCCCTTCACCTCCTGAAGCTCTTGAATTTCCGCCATGGCGCTCTGGATGCTCTGGAAGATATGCGTACCGTGCCGGAACAAAATTTGGCCCGCCTCCGTCAAGGCGGTCTTCTTGCCGATCCGGTCGAACAGCGGCATCCCAATCTCGATTTCCAGCGCCTTGATCTGATGGCTCAGCGTCGGCTGGGTTACCCCCAATTGCTCGGACGCACGGGTGAAGTGCAGCTCCTTGCATACGGCCATAAAATATTCCAATTGTCTAATCTCCATCTATATGTCCCCCTAAACTGCAGTATTTCCAGGCTGATGACACTCCCTATTGGCATGACGAGACCAGAAAAAACACCCAATATTTTGGATGTTCTTTCTGATCTCGTCCTTATTCCGTCCAAGGCGAATGCAGAACACAATCGCAAAAGTTTGTTCTCTGGAAGCCCGGCATCAGCAAAGCGCACACATCGGCCTTGATGTTGCCGAAGGTGGTCTCCGGTTTATGCTTGAAGCCTTCGAGGAATGCAGGCAATATCTTGTGCTTGAAGTGATCTCTTGGGAACGCCGTCACAACCTGCTCCCGAATATCCTCGGTGAGACTGTCAAAATTCTCTCCCATTACATCGTAGCCGACACCGGAATAAATCAGCGCAACCTCAGGCTCTTTATACTGGGCAATCCCGATCGTCGTATGAAGAGCTACTGCATCCCATACCAGTTGGATCGACTCAGCCGAAACCCCATGCGACTGAAGATAGCTGCGAGCGGCATTCGCGCCATCCACCTCGAAGCGTTTGTCCGGGCTGCTGTAATGCTTGGTCAGACCTAAATCATGGAATAAAGCACTGATGTAAAGCAGCTCGGAATCAAATTTGACCCCGGCATTTTTTCCTTGAAGGGCGCCAAACAAAAATACGCGGTGGGAATGGTTCCACAATAAATCATTACCGTGCTCGCGAAGCAGTTCGGCTGCCCCCGCTGCCAATTTGCTGTCCGGAATTTTGATATCTGCGACGATACTGCTCATACCTTCATCCTCCTTGGGGTTTCATTTTGCTTGCACCTTGATTGTATAGCGCGGAGGAATTATTGATCAATATTATCATTTTTATGATAACAATAGATATCGTGCATAATAAAGGATTCTATCGGCGAAAATAGGGGAGAGAACAAACACCGCTTTCTACAATGCGGAATATACAAATGCATAGGC
Organism: Cohnella nanjingensis; assembly: GCF_014212125.1. Lineage (GTDB taxonomy): Bacteria > Bacillota > Bacilli > Paenibacillales > Paenibacillaceae > Cohnella > Cohnella nanjingensis. Next base: position 34,532 of record NZ_JACJVP010000024.1, on the reverse strand, counting down.
ACTTATCCCACGCATGCTTATTCTGATCGATACCCCTGATCCTGTAAACTTGGCGAATCGGAATAGGCACAAAAGGAGTGTTTCAGGTTGGTGGAAAATGCATCTCACTACTTTGCCCGCGGCAACACAGCGCACGGAGCCCATTTCTTGTATCAATCCGCCTTTGATGGGCTGAACAAGATCTTCGTCCTTACGGGTCCCCAGGGTACGGGGAAATCGACGGTCATTCGCTGTTTGGCGGATAGCCTGCTGGATCAAGGCCAGCATGTGCAATGCTTCCACTCCCCACTCCGACCCGACGAACTGGATGGCATCATTCTAACGGAATTGAAGGTTGGTATTATCGATGGGCGCGTCTGCGGGGGAATTCCGGATAACGAGGCCGGAGAAATTGTCTTGATCCATTTCGGGGAAGCGCTTGATAACAGTCTTATTTCACTTGGACATTCCAGGACGATCGAAGATCTTAGTGGCAAGCTTGCCAGTGCTTATTCAAAAGCGTATGAAGCGTTCTTAACCGCATTGCGGATTCATGACGAATGGGAAAAATATTATATCGAAAGCATGGATTTCGCGAAGGCCGGCCAGGTTGCGCAGGATTTGATTCAAGAGTTGTACGCTGGTCATGAAAGCGATACGCCAACCGTTGGGCGTCACTTGTTTTTCGGAGCTGCGACGCCGAAGGGGGCATTCGATTTTATTCAAAGCTTGACCGCTCAGCTGGATAGACGGATTTTCATCAAAGGAAGGCCGGGATCCGGAAAATCGACACTGCTAAAAAAGCTTGCCACGGCTGCCGAAGAGAAAGGAATCGAAGTTCAAGTGTTTCATTGCGGCTTTGATCCCAACAGCCTAGATATGTTGATATTCCCGAAGCTCCGAACGGCGATCTTCGACAGCACCGCCCCTCATGAATACTTTCCTGATCGGGACGGGGATGAAATCCTGGATATGTACACGCTTACTATGGCTCCTGGCACAGATGAAGCCTTTGCAGCCGAAATAGCCGCTATTAAAGAACGTTATTCGGCAAAAATGAAAGAGGCCACCTCCCTTTTGGCGGAAGCCGAGGCCATCGATTCTCAAATTAAGGCCTACTATGTTGCGGCCACCAATTTTTCGATCGTGGAGGGACTCCAACAGCAATTACAGTCCGAATTGAATGAACTGATCGGCTCTGTGCAGCTTTCAAAATAAAGCTACAATCCAAAAGCGTTCTGTCCCAGACTGGGCTCAGCTGTCTTATGAAAGCTGAGCCCACTTTATTTCTCCCAAAGCTCGACCAGTCGACCTTCAGGAAAGTCTAGGATACACCGACCGTCCCGCTAGTTAAGACTTCTGACTTGCAAACTTAAACTTTCCTTCTAACTCCTTGGGTACCTCCATCCCCTGATGGAATAATCTTAATCTTTATATATCGTGATATAAATAAGACTGCCGAGACTTTCTCGACAGTCTGAGGCGGTCTATTCGACCACCACTCATTTACGTATCATCATTTCCCCAGAAACCGGTCATTCAATCGATCTAATGAATGGCCACATCCTTTATTGCGTTAGAAAAAGAACCCTGTAGACAGAATGATTACCAACAGAATGAAGAGAACCAGCGTGAACGCAGAAAAGCTACCTGTACCATAAGTTCCGCCTCCGTAACCCATAGGAATCACCTCCACATAAGAATTGTGATTTGTCATCACCGTATAACATATGGTTCGTCCACTTTGTTGGACAGGGCTTCAACACAACCTGCGTTAAATAGTGCTAACATCTAAATTTTTCTGCTTGGAGTCGATTTGCGCATAATAAAGCGGTGAATTGACCCATTCTAAGGGGCGTTGATTGCTTCAATATTCTCCTTTAATGACGAAGAACGAACCTCGAATTGTCCCAGCCAGTTTGGACTTCTGTCTTGCAAATTTGAACTTCTTCTCTTCCAGCTCCTCAGGTACTTCCATCCCCTCGGATAGCTTAAATCCAACCGCCCGCTTCTTAGGATCATCCACCGTATACATGACGTTGACCGCTAGACCATCCTCATAAAAGACGAAGGCCCATTTGATATTTTCTACTTGAAAACGCGATGTTTCTAGAGGTCTGGCCGCAAACTCAATGCCACGTTCTTCTTTCAAAACTCGTTTCACATAATCAAGCGTCTCCTGGCTTTCGCTGGCTGGTACGACCGTAAATTCGTGCTTGTATTTGTTCATGAAGTAACGGGCTTCATTCGCACGCATACCAGCTAGCGCTTCTGCTATTGGTGAAGATTCCAGACCAACCGTAGACACATTTTTAAAGTCAACGATAGGGGACATTCCACATTCCTCCTGCTGATCTCGTTTACTTTTCCACAACCGGAATCCACATTTCGCCATATACGAAGCCGTCTCGCTGCCCCATCTCAACCGTTGCATTGGGCCCGCCAACATAGGCGTAATTATCGGCTGCTGGCAAGACTTGACCAAAGGCAATGCCAGTAAGCATACTACTCAACTCATCAGCCGACTTCCCTTCGCCTTTAACGACGAGGTATTGTCCCTTAGGGAATTGGATCACTCTGTGTTCTTCCGGTATCGATGAATCTGTCATGACGCCAGCATAATACATCATCTTGTGATTTACCGCTTCGTTTACGGCAAAAATATAGTCGTTCGCAGCAATAGCCTTTAACGTGTCAAGCCTTCCATCCTGCTCCACTGCCCGCCAAAAGTTTTCCTTCTCCTTGTTCATGCCGGCATAATCCGTGTAATCGCTCTTCAGCTCCGTTCCAATACCAAGTACGATAAAGCTATCTTTTTCCTCAAAGGTATGCGTCGCCATCATCCCAGCTCCTTTTTTTGAATGGATCAATTGATTTGTTTTTTCACTTGATAAGTCAATAATAACTATAAATCATGTCAGAATGTGATACTTTTTAGAGGGCCGATGAAAAAAATCAATACCCACTAAAGTCTGCGGCTTTTCGGACGCAGCGCCCAGGAGGCGATGCCAAGCGCGGCATAGAAAAGCGGAAGAATAATATGGAATCCATAATCGCCGTAATCATTAGCGAACACGTGGGATAAGGCCGCACCCGTCATTAGAAAAAAGATACCGCTATACGCCCATTCCTTAAGCCGGGGGAAACCTGGCATTACGATCGCAATGATTCCAAGCAATTTCCAAGTTCCGAGAATGTTGGTGATATATAACGGGAAACCAATATCGGTCACTAAATCGACATTACCCCCATATCGCATCAATTGCCCGACACCACTTAATGCAATAGAGAATGCGAGAATGATTGTGACGGTCCAATAAGCGGCCATCCTTCCAATAGGGCGGGATTCTACATTCGCGATCTTTTCATTACCGATAATCGTACTCATTCCCATTCCTCCTTTGATCTCGTTTACTTCTTCACAACCGGAATCCACATTTCGCCATATACAAGGCCTTCTCGCTGCCCCATCTCAACCGTTGCATTGGGCCCGCCGACATAGGCGAAGTTATCGGCTTCCGGCAAGACTTGACCAAAGGCAATGCCAGTAAGCATTCTACTCAACTCATCGGCCGTCTTCCCTTCGCCTTTAATGACGAGGTATTGTCCCTTAGGGAATTGGATCACTCTATGTTCTTCCGGTACCGATGCTTCTGTCATGACGCCGGCATAATACATCCTCTTGCGGTTTACCAATTCGTTCACAGCAAAGATGTAGTCGTTCGCAGCGACAGCCTTTAAAGCGTCAAGCCTTCCATCCTGCTCCACTGTCCGCCAAAAGTTTTCCTTCTCCTTGTTCATGCCGGCATAGTCCGTGTAATCGCTCATCAGTTCCGTTCCAATACCTAGAACGATAAAGCTGTCTTTTTCCTCAAGGGTATACATTGCCATCATCCAAGCTCCTTTTTTTTTGAATTGATCAAGTAATTTGTTTTTCCACTTGATGGGTTTATAATAACCATAAATCATGTCAAAATATGATACTGTTTAGAGGGCCCGATGAAAAAAGTAGAACGGATTAACATCATTATGCGGTACATCAACAACCGCGCCCATTTTACCATTTCGGAAATCATGCATGAGTTTAACATCTCCCGTTCGACGGCGATTAGAGATATCAGGGAAATTGAAGCGATGGGAATGCCTCTAGTCGCCGAAGTCGGGAGGGACGGTGGTTATTTTGTGATGAACAACTCCGTCCTGCCCACTGTCCGCTTTACCGATAATGAGATTAAAGCTCTTTTTATCGCCTTCATGGCCACACGAAATCTACAACTCCCTTATCTCAAGAGTCGCCACTCTTTAGCGGAAAAATTGCTCGGCCTCATCTCTGAAAACCAGCAAGATGATCTTGTTCTGTTAAATCAAATCTTGCTCTTCGAAGGTACCAACCCCCACAATCCTGACCTGCTTGATCTATCAGATCTGCCCCATCCTATGTTAGAACAACTCATCCAAATCCTTCTTGTAGACAGCTACTTAGTGGTTTCCGTCGAAGAAGGAAGGGAAACAAAGTCTTATCCCATCTATCTCATGCGCCTATTTCGTGAAAAGAGCTCTTGGCAAATTGAAGGCTTCGACCTAGGGGAGGAAAAGAGGCGGATTATTCCTGTCGACAATCTCATCGATGTCAAACCATACCCCGAGAAAAAAAGAATAAGTAAGAAGAAGATTGTAGAACAACTAAGCAAGCAGGAAGAAGCCATCAACCTAGTCCTCGAGCTTGGTCCCAAGGCGATTGCCCAGTTCAAAAAGTACCATCCATTAAAAATTACAATTTCATACACGAATCCTTATCAAACTACGGCTATTTTAAAGACTTTCATCAATGTTCATCATCCGGATGAATTGGCCGAAATAACAAATTGGCTACTTTTCTTAGGTGGAGATAACAAGGTCAGGGAGATACCGAAAGAAGTCGTAGAAGGATTACGGGAGAGAGTGGATGTTTTAGGGAACAAGTAATTGACCATACCTACCGCCTGTAAAGCTCATCGAAGCCAGCAAGCCTGGGTTAACCGAGTTTTAAACAAAGCTCAATCAAGCAATCATCGAAACTTTCATAAAATATACACGGAAAGCCACCGAAGTATGGTGGCCTTATATCAATGCTTCAACTATCGTTCCCTGCTACTTGAATAATTCGTTTCTGAATCTGACCATCGTCTGTTTGGAAAAATCCCCACAGAAAAAGGGCCGGCTCACGATGTTATCATGAAACCGGTGCTAATTCGATCGTTTCCACATATACGTTCAAATGGAGTCTCTGTTAGGAAGCCCCGTTAATTGATGAAATGGAGCTGCTTTAACAACCGTTCCAAGAACACCGCCGCTTCCACCCGGGTCGTATACGCCAAGGGTGCAAATTGATCAGCGCTGCGCCCCTGGGCCTACTCAGTCCTATTGGGTACTGTGGGACTCCGGCTGGTTGCTATTCAGGAAGCGCGTGTCAATTGCGACGAGCCGTTCGCTCTATGCCATCAGCAGTTACTTTGTATAGTTGGTGCGGCAGGTCGTGTCCCATGCCGTCAACCAACATTAGCTCGGCGCCCGGGATGGCAGAAGCCGTGTCCTCGCCACACGCCGGGACGAACAGGGGATCGTCCACCCCATGAATGACAAGTGCTGGTACTTTTATGGTCGCCAGCCGCGGACGACGGTCGCCGGAGACAGCGATCGCAGCAATTTGTCGTCCGACACTGCCTGGATCGTAGGCTCGCTGGACTTCCTCCAGAATGAGCGCCCGATAAGCGTCCTCTTCAAACGGATAGCCGGTGCCGGCGATGCGTTTGGCAAAAGAGAGGCTGTGCGCCAAAAATCCTGCTTCATCCTCAAAGGGGTTCGGCGCCGGTTTAGTCATCATCGCCATGACATCCGGGGAAGCTTGCGGAAGGGTGGGATTACCGGAACTAGACATAATGGAGGTGAGTGATAAGACCCGTTCAGGGTACTCACTGGCTGCAATCTGGGCGATCATTCCGCCCATCGACCTGCCAACGAAATGTGCCCGGTCAATTGAAAGGGCGTCGAGCAGTCCGATAGCGTCGTTGGACATGTCATCGAGAGTGTAAGGGATATCCGGTCGCTGTCCTGACATGAGCGCAGTCGCCAGTGCGTCAAAATCCAGCGCCCGATAATGGCTAAAGTGTGTCGAGCAACCTACGTCGCGATTGTCAAAGCGGATTACGCGAAAGCCCCGCGCTGCTAATATCCGACAAAACGGAACCGTCCATCGAATCATCTGGGTTCCAAGCCCGGCGATTAGGATAATAGCCTCGTCATTTTCGTTACCGAAACTGTCATAGGCCAAATCAACGCCGTTGACTTTCAGAATATTCATGATCATGTTCTCCTTCAATTAATTCGGTATCGGAAGTTCTGCCATAGGCAGAAGGCGTGAATCTTCGATCGCTGCAGTCCGATGCCCGATGCGTTGCGATGGTTCGATGTAACGAATAGATTCAAACGCTGTCATAGCGGCTCCTTTCGTAGTTCCTTTTTAATTCTTTACGCCTCCAAATGCTTTCATTCATAAGTTCTCTTCAGGGAATGCATTAGCGGCTAATCTTTTGACATGGTTTCTGATATCAGGTGCCCAGTCATCGATGAAGTGGTAAAAACGATCCAAATCACCAGCATACAGTGCCCGCAGAGCTTCTTCGTATTGATGGAAGTTCCCGGCCATAGCTGTCATAAAGTTAAATGTTGCTTCTTGTGACTCTCGGATATTGCTCTGTTTTTCTCCAGCACGGCGAGCCTCATCAATGAGTTTTCGTAATGTTACCGACGCCCCTCCAGGTTGACTCTTGAGCCATTCCCAATGCCGTGGCAATAACGTAACCTCTCCGGAAACAACCCCCAGCTTGGGGCGACCGACCCGCCGTGTAGGCTGGTGATTCACTTCCGTACCGGGCAAGTCACCAAACTGTTCTCCTAATCGTTTGAGCACATCATCTGTCTTTCCACGAAAATCAACATCTACCGGCTTCCCCGTGGAATCGTCAAATAAAAGCAACTGTGTGAGGTCTCTGTCATCCAGAGCATCCTTCACTGTAGTAACAACGTGCTGTAACGAACCACTGGCGACGACTCCCACACCCAAAAATGCCGTGCAGTAAAAGCGCGTTAGGGCATTACTCATGCTGACCTCCTCTCTGATTGTCTCACCAATTATACCCGGATAAAAATAAATAATCAATATTACCCGGGTAAAATGTATTTTCTCGTTCGTTATGGAGGGAATAAATGCAAAAGGCACGGCCTAAGAGGAACCGCGCTGTTGAGGGCTAGTGTTTGCTTTATCCGCAAGAATTCGAGCTTTACGCCGCTGGCGTCTCCGCACGACATCTACGTATAAAAAATAGATTTATTTATTGTAGATCACTGGCATTTTACAGACCCAACGCTTCCATAGCAAGGGGTCTGTGGCCAGTTCCGCCATGAAGTGGCCTACATTCCTTCTGCTTGTTTTACCCTGATTGAATAATGGGCTTCTGACCAGGGAACTTGTTACTTCATAGGGGCTTACTTCGTCATCATTCACTAATGTGTCCGGTCTTACGGCAATCCAACTGATATTCTCATCTTCTTTTCCCAAATCGTCAACCAAGTAGTCGGCCGCCATTACATTGTCGCGATGCGGGGGCAGAAGCAAGCTCAATACAGAGAAGAGCACCCTCTCCCCCCAGGAATGCGACTCCCCTTCTGAGTGATTCGTATAGCCCGTCGTACTCATAAGGATCAGTTTTATTTTGTGTTCGGACCTTTTCACAGTTTCGCTTACTTTTTTAACCGCATCCGAAACCAAATCGCGGGGTTTTCCGAACATTCCCTTGAGAGTAGGGGTGTGGCCAAGACAAGAGATCACGACGCTACAATCGCTCAGCAGTTGATTCAGTTCGGATCGATCAAGTTCGCTTATGTTCCCTTTCACAATCTCAACGAATGAACTTTTCTCAATGTCAGGATCAAGAACGGCTGTTTTTCGGATAAGTACCCTGGTGTGAATGTTACGGTTAATCAATTCCCAGACAACTTGCCGACCGGTGGTTCCACTTGCTCCAAGCACAACGATTTTCATACGTTCTTCCCCTATCCTCTCAGCTTTTTTCGTAAACATGGAATCCTCTTATCATCAGAAATAAAGCCAGAACCAATTCGCAAAAAGCCGTTGGCGCATTTAAGAGCAGATAGGCCGGACTTGTGACCGTAATCTTGTTCGCTAATAGAATCAACGTAGCGGCAAGTGTACAGGCGGAACCTATTATCCCCCATACCGCCAGCCATCTTGGAACCCACCCATTTATAAAGAGGCAATAATACAGAATCAGACTGCCGATGCTCCACGGCAAGATCATGCCAATATGATTAACGAAATCCCTGCCTTGCCGAAGCCATTCGACATTCCGTTCAAAGATAACTTCGTTTACATGAGTGGCCGATGCTGCACTTTGGCTGATTTCCACTAAAAGAGGAAGAAAACCGATTCCGAGAAACAGAAAACCTGCCCCTATCATTTTAAAAGCGACAAATCCTGTTACTAATCGCTCGCTGTGAGGCTTAAGAATGGAATAAAACAATACGGTTATGGCAACATATGCTACAGCCATTGCCGCTTGAAAGAAAGCCGCTATCAACACTTGCTTCTCGAGATCAGGCAACTGTTCAAAGTAATCCGGACGTTCTAATACAGGTACGGAGCTAAAGATACCGAATACGAAGCTGCATATAAGGAGCAGCCCAAGGTGGATCGCCGTTCTTCTATTTGCTTTAATAGCCATTCACTCCCCGATATGATCAATGCGCTTATTTGCATCATATCGGTTCCTGCTATAACCCGGTAGCTACTAAAGTAGGGTAAGAAAAGGCCTCGACATTGTCTATAAGAACAAAGCTGCGACCACTCCAAGACGGGCATTTCCCTCTAGAGCAACCCGATCTCTCGAGCACGCGCAATCGCTTCCGTGCGCCTTTTCACCTGCAATTTTTCAAAAATACTGCGATTATATCCTTTAACCGTGCTTATAGCCAGGAAAAGGCGATCCCCTATTTCCTGATTGGAAAGACCTTTTGCGATCAACTGCAAAACATCCCATTCTCACTCGGTTAGCGGCTCCATGAAAAGCTCGGACGGGGGAGGATTGCTGCTGTCAAGAGTAACGTCGAGCAGGTGACTCTCCTCACGCAGATGGGCCAAAAGCTTCCCCGGCGTGTGTTTACTCGTGTCCTTGGCTTGTTCTTGTTTTCTTGCCATCATGTTCACCCTCGTATTGGAATGCTGTATAACCGTACACAAAAGCTCACCAGCAGCGCAAGGAGAAGCGTGCTCAAACCAAAGTAGAGATTACTCAGGAACTTGCGGACCAGGAAAACCCGAAGCGCATCAGGCACGATATGGAGCTGCTGGACGAGATCATACAGAAGGGCTTCAAGACGCTCAACATGATGGAAGTGATCAGCCCAGTGACGGCCATCAAGGCTATGGAGATGAAGCACAAATGTCCAATGGGTCGACTGGTGGATATTTTCATAATGGATTGGAAAATTCAAACAACAACACTCCTCACTTGATTCCATAAAGGTAAGAATCTCCTTTTCCAATTGTTCATTTCTACAAAATGACTGCCAGTTAGCTTAAAACTGGTTCAAGCAAATTTTTAGACAAATATCATATCCATGACCTTAATACCAAAACCCCTTTTCGAGGGGTCATTTTCTTTTTTAGGAGGTATGTAGATTGAGATCCATTAAAACGAAGCAGGACATTGTCACTTTGCGTCGAGCGGGAGTGCTTTCTGCTGCGCTCGTCGTCCAGGTCGAGGACTACTTCAACCAACTAAGGGCTGAACTGGACGATGAGGATGAGAGCGAATTTCGTCTGGGAAGGAACGGCTCCCTGCAATTCCCCTTCGTCCTAATTTTTCGCCGTCACTTATGGTACGGTTCAGCTTGACGGGTCTATCGGCGAAAAATACGAAAGGAGCATGTCGCGGCGCATGATTGCCAACGTTTTATATCCGCTTCAATGGCTATGACCAAGCCCTCATAACATGCACAGAAGGCCGCCGAAGTTATCGGCGGCCTGATTATCGGTGATTCAACTTTCGTACCCCATCCCTCGGTTTAGCAAAATCATAGGGTTACTCAGTTACTTTGTGGTTTCTTGAAGCCTTCCATTCCATCGCTCTTCGTTCGATTTCCAATACAAGGTGATTTTTCCGCTGTCACAGGAATGGTCGCAACGTCTGCAAGGGAGCCGCTGCAGGTTCGTCGGATTTGCAGGCGAATAGGTAATGGTTCTCGATCTCCCCGTTACCAACCGTTCGCAATTTCAAATCAAGTCGGAACGCTTCTTGGTAATCGTCCGGTATGCTCCAGTTAATCGAGCCGCAAGCCGTGACGAGTTCTTTCATCGGAAATCTTTCCGTCTCGCCTTTCAGCAACGTCTCGCCGGCTTTGTTGCATATCGTCCAGGACAATTGCGCATCGGCGTCGTCAGGGTGATCGGCGCAAATGAATAATCGCGCTTGAAACGATTCGCCGCGCGTGTAGGCCAGCTTGTCAAACTGCGCCGACGGATGAATCGGACGCTGAGCGAGTGCCGTCCGGAAGTAGGCGGGCTTCGGCAAGCCGTAGTAATCCACGGCGCTCGTGCAAGACACATTCGGGAAAGGTTCGTTCATTTGCCACAAGATGCTCCCGCTGCACTGAGGCGCCCGGCGCCGGTTGGACTCCACGGCATAACCAATGGACTCAGCCTGAAGCCATTGGGACAGCCGGACCTTTTCCTCGAGCGTGCAGCCGGGCCCGAATAAGCGCTCCAACTGCTCGTCCATGTTCCAATATTCGTATCCGTGATGCAGCCAGGTCGGCGAGGGGTCGGACATCGTCGTCAACTCGTCTTCGGGCAGGAACCTCTTCAAGCTTTCCATGCTCGCGAAGCCGTCTGCGCCGTACTCGCTGTGAAGCAATGCGTCGCTGCCGTTATAGAGCGTGTAGTGATCGACGTCCCCGGCATATTTCCAGGGGCCGTGTACGTCGTAGGACAAGCCTTGCCCGGCGTGCTGTTGTTCCAGAAAAAAGACCGGGCCGGAAGAGGAAGAGGGCAGAAACAATCTCTCCCCGTCGAGATCCGCGACCAAATCCCGAAGCATCCGCAAGTTCGGATGGTTGTCGGTGAGCGGCACGAGTCGATCTTGCAAATGCCCTCCTTCGGTCAATTCGTTGCCTCCGCACCAGATGGCCAGCGATGGATGGTTTCGTTTTTCCCGAATGACGAAACGCATCGTTTGTTGCAATTTGTGGAGGAAGGCGGCGTCCGCGCTAGGCTCGTTGTTGAATCCGGAACTGGACTGCATCATTTCTTGCCAGATCAAGATGCCTGACCGGTCGCACAACTCGTAGAACAGTTCCCGTTCGATCAGACCGCCTCCCCATACGCGCAACAGATTAACGTTCGCCTCTTTGGCAAGTCGGATGAGATGTTCGTATTGCTCCCTTCTTTCGCGACCGTACAATTGATCGACGGGGACCCAGTTCCAGCCTTTCAAATAAACGGGACGGTCATTGACGATAACGGTATAGGCGAGCGAATCGTAGGGGGAGTCCGGGTTTTGCTTGAAAGCTAGCGTGCGAATGCCGACGGTTAACTCCCGATCGTCGGAAGGTTCCGCGTAAGGTTGACCATCGAGACGCACTTCCGTAACCAAACGGTACAGCGGTTGGTTACCGTAGCCGTTCGGGTACCAGAGCTCAGGATGAGCGATATTTAATCGTTGCTCAATGATTTGTAGTCCCGGGCTTAGATGCACTTGGGTTGTCCGGGATGAGCAAAGCGATCCATCGGGGGCGTACAGGTTCGTTATGACGCTTCCTTGTCCGCCCTTCTCGTTATCGAGTACGACCGTCACGAGCCCCTCCGCGCCGTCTTCGTTTAAGCTTGTCTTCCAGTGAACGTCGTTAAAACGGGACGATCCGTTAATACAAAGATAAACGGGCTTCCATAGCCCCATGTTCTGGAGTCGCGGGCAAAAGTCCCACTTGTATCCGAAACGGCTCTTCAGGTGATTGACTTGATTCGTGTAGCCCAATTGAGGAACGCCTTCAGGCGTTACATCAATGCCGATGAGAAGATCGTTCGATTCCCCCCAGCGCAGCCGATCGGTGAGATCGAACTCGGCAGGCGTAAACATTCCGCGATGCTCGCCCAGGGGTTCGCCGTTTAGCCGTAATTTAGCCGAATAGTCGATACCTTCGCATACAAGGCGCACTTTTCTTCCGCGCCAACGCTCATCGGCGATAAAAGCGTTTCGATAAAGCCAATTGCGATCGTTTACCCATTCGCACGCCTGCGAGTTTAGCCCCCAATAAGGATCGGGAAGATAACCTGATTCGTACAAATCGTAATGGACACTTCCCGGTACCTTCGCAGGTATCCACGGTATGAGCCCTTTTAATTCCGTGCCAAGCTCCATGCTGCGTCCGAACTCCCAAAATCCGGGGTGCGAACCGGTTAGGAGCCATCCGTTCTCGATCGGTGCTTTCATGTAGTTTCCCTACTTTATGTGTTAGTTTCAATTTATTAATGTCGGCCAATTGTCGGAGAAATAGCGGCGCGATATCGGGGCCGATGAACGCTTCCGCGATGTCGTGCAAACGCGGGTCGCTCACGAGACGCAACCAGAACGGATCGTCGGCAAGCAACGTATGGTTTCCTTAACGCTCAGGCCCTGCTCTTATTCCGCATCAGGGACAGGTTCTGGACCGTTCGGCCTTCGTACAAGCTGATGGGGGTAACGATGCTTTCGCAAACCGCTTCCTCGCGCATAGCCTTGGCCAGCAGCTTAACGGCCTGCTCTCCCATTGCAGCCGTATCTTGCTGAATGAAACTAAAGTAGTAGCCGTCCAAATCATGCATGCCGGGATTGTCGAATGAAAGAATGGAAAGATCCTCCGGAACGCGCCTGCCCATTTCTTTCGCGACTTTAGCTATAAAGACGGAAAGGTTGCGGTTAAACGAAAAGACCGCCGTTATTTCCTTGTGCCGTTCTATCCACGACCTGACCAATGATTCGATTTCTTCCTCGCTACTATAAGTATCGCGAATTCCGATTAGCCATTGGTCGGGATTTATGACCAGTTGATGCTTCTGCGCCGCTTCGAGGTAGCCGCGAAACCGTTCGTCCGCGCTCGACGTCTTCGATTTGGCTTCGGATAGAATGCCAATATTCCGATGGCCTTGGCCGATTAAATATTCCGTCCCCAACATCCCGCCCGTATAGTTGTCCGAGTATACCGCGTTCGTCGGAATGCCCGGCAAATACTTGTCGACCAGAACAAACGGAAAAGACAATGTTTTTAACTTAATAATTTCTTCGCTGTAGATTTCGTTGTCGATCGGGTAAATAATAAGCCCGCTCGTCTGTTTATCCACCAGATCCTGAATGGTCCGCAGCTCTTCCTCGGGGCTAAGATTCATCTTGAGAATCAATTCAAAGCCTTCCTTCCGGCAAGCTCGCTCGATCGCTATGAGCATGGCCTTGGCAGCCGCATCCAGCAACGTCGTTAGCAGCACGCCGATTCGTTTCCCTTCCGTTCTTTCGCTCCGTGCAACGAATGTTCCTTTGCCGGAAACGCGGTAGACGAGGCCTTCTTCCACGAGTTGCTTGATTGCCGAGATGACAGTCACTCTGCTCACGCCGAACTGAGCCATCAGCTCCGCTTCCGTCGGGATCTGGTCGTCAGGTCTAAACGCCTGGCTGGAAATTTGGGTTTTAATATAATCCCGTATTTGTAAATACAACGGAACCTTCGAGGGATCGGGCCCAGAAGACATCCAAAATTCACTCCTTAAGCATAGTCGAGTACTCTAATACATTTAAATATATTGTATCATGCCTTTTCCAAAATATTAATTATTTTTTGTTCAAAAATAAGATTTTTATCAAATGTATTAATACTTTTATTCAATTTAATGTATTGACTGATTGTATTTAAGGTTTTATGATACTAATAAATGTTGTAACCGTTCTCAGGAGAGGGTGCCGAAATGCCTAAAGCAATACTCAAGCATAAGTTCATTTATTTAATGATCCTGCCGACGTTCATCTACTTTCTAGTTTTCAGTTACGTTCCAATGATCGGTATTATTATTGCTTTCAAAGATATCCAACTGTTTAAGGGAATCTGGGCGAGCCCGTGGGTCGGGCTTGAACATTTCCGAACGTTTTTCAGTTCCATACAATTCAATCGGCTAATGGGCAACACACTGACCATCAGCCTATCCCGCATCTTGTTCGGCTTTCCCATTCCAATCCTGTTCGCCCTCCTGCTGAACGAGGTACGTATAGGCGTTTTCAAGAAGGCCGTGCAGACCATTACTTATTTTCCCCACTTCCTGTCTTGGGTTATTTTCGGCGGCATTATCTACAACTTGCTTGGACCGATCGGGGCGGTAAACCTCATATTGGACTTGCTCGGTATGGAGAAAATTGACTTTATGACGAACCCCTCCATTTTCCGAGGCATGCTGATCGTGACGGGTATTCTTAAAGAGTTTGGATGGGGCGCCATTATTTATTTGGCAGCTCTCTCGGGCATAGACGGCACGCTGTACGAAGCGGCGCGAATCGACGGGGCCGGCAAGCTCCGACAGATTTGGCACATTACACTGCCGGGCATTCGCTCGACCATTGTGTTAATGTTCGTGCTGTCGCTTGCCGGGATTATGGATGCCGGTATGGAACAAATTCTTATTCTCGCAAACCCGCTCGTTTACAGCACTAGCGATATTATCGATACCTACGTATACCGCATCGGCTTACAGGAAAGCAATTTTGGACTGGCTACGGCGGTTGGCCTGTTCAAAGGCGTAATCGGCACCATCCTTATCGTGTTGGGCAACATGATTGTTCGGAGAACGGGGGAACGTTCGATATGGTAACCAAGTCGACGGAGCAACGAAACCGATCCTTGGACAACAATCCGTTTTGGGCGAATGCCCTCATTTATCTTGTACTGACAGCGTTAAGCTTGATTACGCTGCTTCCGATGGTCAATGTTCTCGCTTTCAGCTTTAGCGAAGCGCGGGCAATATACGATAATCCGCTGATGCTGCTCCCGCACGACTTCACGACGGCTGCCTATACGTACATCTTCTCCACGCCGGCCCTGCTCAAGGCTTTCGGCATTACGGTTTATGTGACGATTACAGGAACGCTGTTGAACCTTCTGTTTACGGTAACCGGAGCTTACGGACTATCCAAGACCCATATTCCGGGCCACCGTTTCCTTCTCTGGTGGACGATCGTTCCGATGCTGTTCGGAGCCGGATTGATTCCGTTCTATCTGCTGCTCAAGGAGTTGCACCTGATCAATTCGCTGTGGGCCATGATTCTTCCCGGACTTGTCGCCCCTTTTAATCTGATTCTCATGCGCAACTTCTTCTGGTCCATTCCGGACGAACTCGAGGAGTGCGTAAAGATCGACGGAGCCACCGAGTGGACGGCGCTTACGCGAATTATTCTGCCGCTCTCCAAACCGGCCATTGCCACGATTGCCCTCTTTTATGCCGTCGGACATTGGAACGATTACTTTAACGGATTGTTCTTTCTCACCGACAACGGCAAATGGCCGCTTCAAGTGCTGCTTCGCTCCATCATTATTGATATGAGCGCCCTTAACATGCGGGGTACCAACCTCGGACAGGATGTCACAAAAGTCATTCTGACGCCGGAAAACATCAAGTCGGCTACGATTGTGTTCTCGATCGTTCCCATTCTGGTCGTTTACCCTTTCCTTCAGCGGTATTTCGTTAAAGGCATCATGATGGGCGCGGTCAAAGGATAAAGCAATACGGGCATGACACAAAGTAACTACCCTCCGGGGTTTACATATTCATTAAATTACAGGGGTGAATGGTAATGAGTATCGCGAAACAGAAACAACAACGCACAAGTCTAAAGCTGTCGGCTTTATTGCTGACGGCGGTAATGACGACAGGAATGATGGCGGGATGCACCGGCAAGAACGACAAGGAGAGCACAAGCAGTCCCGGGTCCGCGTCGCCGCAGCAATCGTCGACATCTTCGGCATCCGCTTCGTCCTCCGAAACAGCTACGCTTGCCGAGTTCTCGTATATGCGGCCGGTCTGGGGCCCCGCCACCTTCGTGGCAGGCGGCGCTTACGAGCAAGCGTTGAACAAAGCCGCGAACGTGAAGATGAGCGTTCAAATCGTCCCCGTCGCCGAATACGACGCAAAGCTGAACACGGTCTTCGCTTCCGGCGACTTGCCGGATGTGTTCTGGGCGTCCGGGCCTGCGGACTACAAGTTCGTCGACATGCAAAAGCAAGGCGCATTTTTGAAAATCAACGACTATCTGGAGAAGTATCCCGCTATCAAGGCAATGGCGCCGCAAGCCCTGTGGGATCAGTTAAAGGACGAGAACGGCGACATCTTCTTCCTGCCGAACGCAAGCAATCCTTTTAATCCGATGTTTAATTTCTACCGTAAAGACCTGTTCGAAAAGCTGAGCATTCCCGAGCCTACGACGATTGCCGAACTGGAAGCCGCTCTGGAAAAAATCAAAACAAGCGACCCGAAAATCATTCCGCTTACCGGCCAGGACAGCTTCTGGGGACTTGGCGCGCTGGGCACGTCGTTCGGCTTCGCCAAAGACGGGTGGATGCCATCCAAGGAAGACCCGAACAAGCTTGTTCCTTACTGGATGTTGGACGGCGTCGTCGATTTCAACATGTGGCTGAAGGATTTGCGGCATAAAGGTCTTCTCGATTCGGAATATCTCGTGAATAAAGATTGGTCGCACTCAAAATCGAAGTTCGAGACGGGCAAAGCCGCCGTGCTGGGGATCAACTGGGCGTATACCCCGGAGATCCTTCAAAACATGAAGAAATCGGCACCCGATGCCGAGCTCGGAATTTTGCCGCCGTTGCAAGGTCCTAACGGCGATGCTGGCGGCGCCCAGTTGTTCAGTTTGTACGACAGAGGCATTTACGTCTCCTCGAAGATGAAAGACCCGGATGGATTCTTCCGCGTGCTGAACTGGTCGTTGACGGAAGGCAGCGACTTTAGCCGCTATGGCGTCGAAGGCAAAACGTATACAGTCGTAGACGGCAAGAAGGTGCCGCTGCCGCAAGACCAAGTAGAGAACGACTTCAAGACGACGCAGATTGAACCGCTTCAATTCCTCCGTCCGATTCAGGAGAAATTGGACTGGGACGCGCTGAAAAGCCAATACGAAGGCGCCGGCATCGGCGATATGTTCGACGAAGTCAAAAATAAATACTACGCTTACACCGCCAACTATTACAGCACTTACCGCCTGCCGAGCACGGTGTCCGAGACGGAACAGAAGGATGGCGCGCGGATTTACACCGATTACTTGCAACCGCTGATTGACGGCGGCGCGACACTCAACGACAAATGGAACAAACCGGAATGGGAAGCAGCCGTGAAGAAATGGCTTGACGCCGGCGGCGCCAAAATCATTGAAGAAGTTAACGCCAACCAGCCCTCCAAGGCTAAACCGCAAATCAACATTAACGAGCTGTTTCCCCAATAACGGTCAAGGTAACGAGTAATTGCCATCTATCGGCCCGCCCCCGGATAAATAAAGGGTGGCGGGCTTCCATTTTCGGAATAGAGACAGGAGAGAGCCGTATTGGAACGCCATAAAAGCAGCGATGATCAAACGAAAGTGTTCGTTATCTCGCATACGCATTGGGATCGGGAATGGTATCAGGACTTTCAGAGCTTTCGCGTCCGGCTTGTCTACTTGATAGACGAATTAATCGATACGATGGAGCGAAATTCCGCCTATCGATATTTCATGATGGACGGGCAAACGATTGTCATTGACGATTACTTGGCAATACGTCCCGAGAACAGGGAACGGCTTCTTTCCTTAATCGAACAAGGACGTATCGATGTAGGTCCGTGGTACGTCATGCCGGATGAATTTCTTCCGGACGGAGAATCGCTTATTCGCAATTTGCAGACGGGAGTTCGGCGTGCGCGCTCTTGGAATGCCGAGCCGTTGCTTGCCGGATATTTGCCCGATTTGTTCGGACACATCAGCCAAATGCCGCAAATCCTGCAAGGCTTCGGCATCGATAATGCCGTTCTTTACCGCGGACTCGACGGCCGCTCCTCCCCTTCCGAGCTCTGGTGGGAAGGCGCCGACGGAAGCCGCGTTCTGACGCTAAGACTCGAAGAAGAACGCTCGTACGGGGATTTCTATTTCGCCGTCCGATGGCCTTTCGAAGACCGTGATTTCACGTACGATGGCGAAGAAGTCGTTCGGAGGGCACGCGATTTACTGCAACTCAAACGCGATCGGGCGCTAACGGACCGGCTCGTCGTGTGGGACGGCGTAGACCACGTCGAAATCGAACCGTGTTTGCCGGATTTGCTGCATACGCTTAACGGAGCCGGACTAGGAGCCGACTTTCAACACGCCCGCTTCGACGACTACATGCGGGAGCTTCGTCCTCTAGCTAGGGAAACATGGCCTGTCGTGCGAGGGGAACAACGGTTCCCCGGTTATGCCGGCCTTAATCATATGGTGTTGGCGAACGTGCTCTCTTCCCGCATCCACCTCAAGCAGCACAACGACCAGTGCGAAACGCTTTTGACGCGATGGGCGGAGCCTTGGGGCGTGTTCTCGTCGTGGGAGGGGCGTCCGTATCATCAGAGCTTTCTCCAGCAAGCCTGGGAAATCTTGCTGCAGAATCATCCGCACGACTCCATCTGCGGTTGTTCCATCGATCAAGTTCACAGGGACATGCTGTACCGATTCGATCAATCCCGTTTGATTGCCGAGTCGATGCTGTCCGAACAACTGACATATATCGCGAACAGCATTGATGCGCCCTGGAGCGCCGATGATCGTACGCTCGTGCTATTCAACGCCTCCCAGTATCCGCTGGACGGCATCGCAACGGCGGACGTCGAGCTGCCTAGCGGCACGGACGCTTCCCAAACAATACGCATGCTTGGCGGAACCTCGTTCAGGCTGTTCGATGCCGAAGGACGAGAAATGGCCTATCAGGTTCTCGGCATGGAGACAGGCATCGTCAAACGAGTTCGCCCATTCCGTTCGGTACCGGTAAGCGAATCCGTAGATCGGATTCGGATCGCGTTCAAGGCGAACATTCCGTCTTTTGGCTATTCGGCCTACCGCGTGCAGTCGTTTACGATTAGCGGTCCGGCGTTCGGAGAGTACGCAGCCGAAAGGTTTGTCGCACCGGTACGCCATACAGGTACGATGAGAACCGACAATTTAACCTGGAATAATGGAAGGTACATCGTACGGGTCGCGGACAACGGATCGATCGGTATCGAAGATTTACATACCAATCGCGCTTTCGACGACCTCGTTGTATTCGAAAGCGAAGGAGACATTGGGGACGGTTGGAAGCATATCGCACCGCTTCGCAATTCGTATGCCTACTCCGCTGGCTGCCCGGCGGAGATCTCTGTCGAAGCGGACGGACCGCTCTTCTCCTGTATTAAAATTGCCGTTACCATGCAGGTTCCCGCGTTCGCTGGCGCCGATCTGAACGGCCGCTCGGAAGAAACTGTCCCGCTGCGCGCAACAACTTGCCTTGAAATCCGCAAAAACGATCCCGTGCTGCGAATTCAAACCGTCGTCGACAACCGCTCGCGCAATCACCGTTTTCGCGTGTTGTTCCCGACCAGCTTTACCGGCAAACACTATCGGACCAACACGGCATTCGACTTGGTCGAGCGCACGATCGAGAAACCGAATTTCGACGGATACTTGGAAAAGTGGGCAGATGTCGTTCCGCACAGCGGCCTGATCGTTATAAACGACGATACATGCGGGGTGGCGGTCTATTCCGAAGGCTTGCACGAATTGACGTTGCGTGAACAGAAGCGCACGATCGCCCTGACCCTCTTCCGCGCGACAGGAGACGAAGTGCTAACCAACGGATCGGACGGAGGACAGTTGCTCGGCCGCCTGACATTCGACTATGCCCTTCGCTTATTCGATCCTGACCAAACCTCTTCCGCGCAGCTGTGGACCGAACATGCACGGTTCAAGTCGTCCGATCGGTCATTAACACGCAAGCAAGGCCCGATTCGCCATGAAACGCCTCATCGGCGGGAACCGACGCTCCCGCTGTCAAACGGTTACTTGACATTGGCGTACAATCGACTCATTGTCACGGCAATTAAGCAAAGCGAAGACGAGAAAAATGTGTTTATCGTAAGACTGTTCAACGCGGAGAACCGTGAAATATCCGACCGCTTACGCTTTGCGTTCGCCGTCGAATCCGCCGATTATGTCAGCCTGAATGAAGACCGCCCTTATCCGATTCGCCTATGCGAGGACGGCAGCCTTGACGTTACGGCCAAATCAAAAGGCATTGTTACCATTCGCTTGCGCATCGCGATACCGGTTGACGGGTCTCCGCGGCCGGACAATCATACAGAGGAGCCTGAATCATGAATAAAGCGATTACCCCCTTTATTGAACACCCGGCTTATACGGGACCGATCGTCGTGTCCGCTTCCGTACTTGAATTCGGTGCGGCGCCGAATTCGCAAGCCGATCAGACCCGCTGCTTCCAGGATGCGCTCGATTGGACGGCTCTGCAAGGCGGAGGAGTCGTTTGGGCGCCGGCCGGCAAGTATCGTTTCGACGGCTGCTTGAAAGTGCCTTCCGGCGTTACGTTGATGGGGCAATGGTACGATCCGAATACGCCGGGCAAGACGGGCGCCGCGACCGTCTATCACGTCTATGCGGGCAAAGGCTTAGGACCGAATGGGGGCTCCTTTATCGAAGTTGGCGCAAGC
Source organism: Cohnella nanjingensis (assembly GCF_014212125.1). Lineage (GTDB taxonomy): Bacteria > Bacillota > Bacilli > Paenibacillales > Paenibacillaceae > Cohnella > Cohnella nanjingensis. Next base: position 13,714 of record NZ_JACJVP010000024.1, on the reverse strand, counting down.
GGCGGGATTGCGGGAGCGATCATATTCTATCCCGAGCAAAATGAATGCTCGCCCGTCCCTTATCCGCCGGCAGTCAAGCTCGCCGACAGGGGGCGCAGCTTCGCGACAGCGCGTCGCTTGACCCTCGTTAATCCGTGGGAAGCCATTCATGCCGGTCCGGAAGGCAATGAGCTTCATACGATCGAGCATATTTATGGAACGCCTCTGGCTCGCGGCATTCTCGTCAACAAAACAACCGATATCGGGCGCATCCAGCACGTTCGCTTCTCTCCTTATTACTGGCTGCGATATGCGGATACGTCCGTAGACGAACAAGCGCTGCTGAAGCTGCTCGGCAACGCCGTCGGTCTCGAACTGCAGCGTACCGATTGGGAATACGTCTATCGATTCGAATGCGAAGATTACGGTATCGGCATCCGCTTTGAACGGGACCCCGGCTCGACGGATATTACGGACGGTCCGAACGGTCAATTGTATGACATTCGCATTGATCGAGCACGTATCGGATTACAGTTCCGGCACCTGAACACGATTGGCATGTGCGTAACGCGGGGACGCGTCCACGCCTCTCCCGTCCCCGGCTCGTTAGCCGTTGAAATAGCGGCGGACTTCGATTCCGTCGCCCAACTGTTCGATCTGTCTCTGGCCTCTTCCGAGACAGCCATCGTATCGATTCGGCAAGGCGCCGGGGGCTCGGTCTCCTTTCAAAGCTGCGACTTCCAGAGCAGCCGCTCCGACTACGCGGCTGCATTGGAAGCTGCGGGAGCTGCCGTACTGCTATCGGGATGCTCCTTCAATAACAAAGGAACGTCGATCGAGTGCCTGGAAGGATTGATCGCCGCGTCTATTGCGGGATGCCGCTTTCCTTCCGACTCGATTCCGGTTCGTTGCGAACAAGGAACGGAAAGCCGCGTCATGTTAGATACCGCTCCCCGCGATTTCGTCGAGATTCGCGAGCCCGAGCCGGATTTGGGCACTCAACCGCAGCCGCGCCGGTCGGTATTGTATCCGCTGCCCGGGTCTCCCGTTGGAATCGACTGGACGCAATTGCGCGATAAAGCGCATTTGATACAAGCCGCGCTTGAAGCGGCCGCCCGAGAAGGAGGAGGAATCGTGTATTTGCCTCCGGGACCGCATCTCGTCGCCTCCCCTTTGGTCATACCGGAGGGCGTAGAGCTTAGAGGGTCTTACCACGTCCCTCACCATACGAACGCACCGGGAACGACACTCTACATCGTGCATGGAGAAGGAGATCCCGACTCTGCACCTTCCATTACGCTTATGGATAGGGCCGGAATTCGCGGCTTGAACATTTGGTACCCGCGTCAGCGGATGGAAGCCGTCACGCCATATCCTTGGACGATTCGACTGGCCGGAGAAGAAACCTGGATCATCGAGGTCAGCCTCGGCAACAGCTACAAAGGCATTGATGCGTGGAGCGGGACCGGCGGGCACTACATTGAATTCGTGACGGGCTGCATGCTGAAGGAGGGCATTCGAGTTTCCGGTTCAGAAAGACGAGGCTGGCTGAAAAACATTCATCTTAATCCGCATATGTATTTCCGTACGATCGGCACCGGCTTGCCGAACAGCACGATCGACCAGGCGGATGAAGCCGTCAAATTTTCTTTGTTGTTGGCCTGGTTGGATCGTGAACTCGAATATGCCTTTCGCTTCGGGAAAACGAAAGACGAAGTCGTGTTCAACTGCTTCAGCTACCGATCCAGGCTTGGATTGGACATTGCCGGGTTGCCTGGCGAAGGGTTCGACGGCACGTTCTACGGCCTTGGCTGCGACGGAACCGTATCCGGATTCCGAATCGTTCATACGGGCGATCGCGAGCTTCAGTTCATTAACGCGGGCATCGACATTGTGTACCAAGATTATATGCAAATTCAAGAAATGGATGGAATTCCGGCAAAAATCGCTTTTATGAACAGCGTTTTCGGCGGTTATAATCTCAATCCGCGTCGGGGTGCAGTCATCGACGGAGGACGCGTCCGCATGCAACAAGTCCATTTTCGCGCAAACGGCGCCGAAGAAGAATCCGACGCAGGCGTTAATTTGCGCTCGGGAAGGCTGTCGCTTTACGCTTCCGTCTTCGGACATATCGGCCCTATCGACGGCAGCCGCTTTTCAAAGCAGGAAAGAGTGACAGACGTTCGAATCGGCGCGGGCGCCTCGCAAGCCGAAATCGTGTGTAATGCTGCTCGGGATACGTTTATGCTCGTCTCGCAGGACGCAGACGTCCTCCCCGTCGCCGTAGGCAACGTATCCATGTAGAAGACTGGACCGAAAGGAGGCGATGCCCAGGTCCGCACAAGCGGACTCGATCGGCGGTTGCTCATTCTCGTTTGTACACCATTACGCGAGGAGGAAATGGATTGGGAAAAAACAAGCTTATTTCGAGAAATATTTGGAACCGCTTGGCGATGGGCCTGGTTCTGGCTGTAACGTTGAACGTGATGCCCATCGTGCCCGGTTACAACGGGGCGATGACCGCTTCGGCTACGGGTACGGGTACGGGAAACACGGCATTGAAATTTACGGTAACCAACGACGCCTCGGCTACGACGAATCGTTACGTCTACCAGACGATTTCGACGGCGAGCTATACGACCCAGCCCGGAGACAGGTTGGAGTACGACGTTTACTTGCCGGACGCAGTAAGCGGTGCAGGCGGTCTGGATTTTTATTTCACCTCGCCCAGCGCGGGCGTAAGCAAGTATTTTCGCGAAAGCAATCCCGTCGATTCCAGCAATGCCGGCGCGCATCCGGCTGCCGATTTGACCGGACAAGCCTATGGCCAGTGGTTCCATCGTACGCTCGTATTAAATCCAGGTCTTAATATCTCGAATTGGATTGTCGCCGGTGAGAACGATCAATCCGGACTCTCGTATACCGCGCTTTACGACAACATTCAAGTGGTGAATACCGGATATTCAAATCCCGTTCGTCTAAACGTTTATCAGAACGGAGCGCCGTCCGTCAACTCGGCAACGTTCTCTCCTTCGGGCGCATCGGGTTCCTTGACAACGATATCGGTTCAGGGTACACCGGACTTTCAACAGCCTGCAGGCCACGAGCTAAAATACACGGTGACCAATACTTCGGGGACCGGAGCCAAGCTTTCGTATCGCAAAATATCGGAAGGAGGCCGAGGCTTTGTCTTCCAATCGGGCGATCTCATTGAATATGACGTCAAATTGCTGGACAACCGAAATAATGCCGGAGGCATTGATCTAAGGATGCAAGACGGCTCGTACTTCCGGGATGCCTCGGGATGGAAGGACCAAAACAACATTGACGGGCATCCCGCCAACGATATTTCCGGTTACGCATACAACAACTGGTATCACCGGACGTTGGCTGTCCCGCCCTCCATGGTCGGCAAGTCGCTCGACTACTGGATCGTGGCGGGGGAAAATACGACCCCGGGCATATCGTACAGTTCCTTATACGATAATCTTCGCGTCGTACGCAGCGGAAAAACGCTTGTGTGGGGCTATCAGGACGGCGATCGCGCGAATAACGGCAATCCTTTTTTTAACACGGTCAGCAGCGAGACCGGCGTGACGGGCGTTTCCTTATCGGGACTTTTTCCGAAAGCGCTTTATTTAAAAGTCAACAATGCCGCTTCGGGAAGCAACAAGTTTGCCTACTACAGCTTTTCGAATACCGCCTATACGTTCGCAAGCGGCGATTCCGTCGAATACGACGTTATGCTTGCGGATCGGGTGAACGGTGCGGGCGGTCTCGATGTCTGTGCAGGAAGCTCCTGCGCGAAGGATGCGGGCTGGACCGATCAGAATGGTATCGGCGGACACCCTGCTTCCGATTTGAGTCCTTATGCTTACGGGGCATGGTATCACCGTAAAATGAACGTTCCTGCTTCGCTCGTGGGCCAAAGCTCAACGCAATGGTTGATCGCCGGCGAGAACGATACGAACGGCCAGCCTTACGGAAGCTATTACGCGAATATTGTCGTGACGAACGGGTCTACGGTAAAAGCGGTAATTTTTCGCGGCGATCAAAGCTCGACCCCTACGATGGCAATAACGTCATCTAACGCTATTCAATCCTCGTCCGCGACGGAGATCAAGGACCCTTCTTTCATTGCCTTTAATCCGCAGAAGGTGACTCCGACGAATGCAGACTCTTCGGATTCGGCCATCATCTCCGGTTTTAACGTTAAGGATTTCAATGCCATCGGCGACGGCCTCATGGATGATACGATCGCCTTCAAACAGGCGCTAAGCGCGGCTTCGCGCGCCGGCGGAGGCGTCGTATGGGTTCCTGCCGGAACTTACAAAATTATGGGACAGCTCACGATTCCGAAATCGGTCGTGCTGCAGGGCGACTGGAAAAACCCCGACAGTACGGGCGGCTTGGGAAGCGGCACGATATTGCGCGCCTATTCCGGACGCGGCAATCCGGCGGCGGCTCCGTTCCTTACCGTCGGCCCGAGCGCCGCGGTAAAGGGAATGACGATCTATTATCCGGAACAGACCGACCCTTCCGCGATCGTCGCTTATCCGCCAACGATTCGTCTGCAGGATAACAATTTCGCCTATGCGAACGTTCAGAATACGACGCTCGTCAACGCCTACGATGCCATTCAAGGAGGCCCGGACGGCGACCAAATGCATGTGCTCAAAAACGTTTACGGGACGCCTCTTCACCTAGGGATATCAATTAACCACACGACGGACGTCGGCAGAATCCAGAACGTATTTTTCGACCCGAAGTATTGGATCGGCTACGCCGCTGCAGTCGGTGCGCCAACGGTCAACGCGGGAACCTTGAACACCGCTCTCGCCGGGGCAACGGGTATGACCTTCATGCGAACCGACTGGGAGAACGTCTATAACATCGGGATCGTCAATTACGGGAAGGGAATCGTTCTGAATGAAGACGGTGCGGCGAGCGGCCCTGTCAAGGCTGCCCAAGCTATGATGACCAAAATTAGCATCACGGGAGCCAACAAAGGCATTGTCGTCAATAAAGTCAACTATGCGGGCGTCATATTTGCTAAATGCTCGATAAGCGCTACCTCCGGTACCGACCCGACGGGCATCGAAGTGGCCGCGACGCATGACAGCATCGTCCAGTTTAACGGCTGTACCTTCAACGGCAGCGCTGCCCAGCAGGCTCGAATCGCATCGGGAAGTACCGGAACGCTTTCCATTGCCAACTCCAGCTTTGCCGATTGGGCTAACGGGGCCTCGAACTATGCCGTTACGGCGGAGGGAGGTACGCTCCAGCTTGAAAATAACTCTTTCGGCAAATCGCAGCCCGCGGTAAACATCGGCTCCGGGGTGTCAGCCGCCGCGGTCTTGAGCAATACGTTTACCGGGACGCCGCAAATCACGAACGCTCAATCATCCAATCCGAATATCGTCGTCGATCATACGGCCAGACCTTTCAAGCCAGTGCCGCCCGATCCCGACCTCGGCTCGGTGCCTAACGTGACGGGAAGCGCTTTTGCCGTCGTGACGGACGCGCCTTACAATGCGGCAGCAACGGATACGCTCACCGGATTCGACAACACGGCCGCGTTCCAGTCTGCGTTGAATACCGTAAGCTCCGCCGGAGGAGGCATCGTCTATGTGCCGCCCGGAGCTTATTATTTGACCGGGCAGTTGAATGTTCCTTCCGGGGTTGAGCTTCGGGGCGTCTTTGAAATCCCGCACCACACGACCGCGGCAGGCTCTGTGCTGTATACGACCGCGAACGCCGGCAACGAGAACGCGACGCCGTTCGTAACCCTTCAGCTGAATGCCGGAATCAGGGGGATTACGGTTGTCTACCCGAATCAAGACCTATCCTCTATGAGTGCTGTTAAAGCTTATCCGTGGACGATTCGCGCCGCATCAACGGGTGCGTGGGCCATCAACGTTACGCTGCCGAATACGTTTCGCGGTTTGGACTTTAGCTCGAATGCCAGCGGCGGGCACTACATTGACCATGTTAACGGAGCGGCGCTAAAAACGGGTATCGCCATCGGCAACTCATCGAGCGCGGGGCGCATCCTTAACGCGCATTTCAATCCTACGTTCTATTTTGCCAGCTGGGGCTCTTATCTGCTTGGCATGGGCGACTTTACGACGCTCGACTACAACACCCGTGTCGGCACGTTGTTCGGCTACCAAGACAGCAACCTGATCGGCTTCGACATCGGCAAAACGACAAGCGAAACCCTGTTTCACTCATTCGTATATAGGGGCAACATCGGCCTTCATTTGTACCCCCAAGGGGCGGGCTCGTTCGAGGGCTCGATTTACGGCTTCGGCGCCGAGTCGGTTACTCCCCTCGATATCGAAAGCATAGGCAGCGGAGGGCTGACATTGCTAGGCGGAACATTCAACACGTTCGGCGGCACGACGGGACGCATTCGGTCCACCGTGTCCTCCAGCGCGTCCATTACACTGCAAAATGCCCAGTTCTATTGCTACAATTGTTCGCCATCAAACGGGCTTGTCGTACAGAACGGCAACGTAACGATTCAGCAGAATCATATTGCCGCCGATGCCGCAGGCAGTAACGGCGGGGTCCGCATCAGCGGGGGCACCGTAAACGTGCTCGCCTCAGCATTCAGCAAAATCGGCCCGCTGTCCGGCTCCGCCTTCACTGTACAGAGCGGCGTCAAGGATGTCGTCGTCGATTCGGGGGTGACAAGCGGCCTCGTCGCCGGAAATGCAGGCAAGACAGGATTCATGTATACGAATAGCGGCTCGGCGAATTTTATCTCTAACGTCGGCAACTAATCAAGAACGTTGCGCAGAATGATTGTGCGCAACGTTCTTTTGAATGTATTTATGCATAACACCTCATTCAAACATCCCAGAACTAGCGGTATTCATTGACCAAGAAAGCATTCTGCCTGACCATCTCACAAACTGGTTCCCACAGATTTCGCCAGCACTATTTTTCGCCCTACTTATGGTAAGGTTCCCCCCGATTAATCCGCATCGCCCGGTAAATCTGCTCCACCAGCACGAGCCGCATTAGCTGATGAGGGTATGTGAGCCGGCCGAAGCTTAGCTTCTTGTCGGCGCGCTTCAGCACGGCGTCGGAGAGGCCGAGGGAGCCGCCGATGACGAAGACGACATGGCTCGTGCCGTAGGTGCCGAGCTTGTCGATATGGGCGGCGAGCTCCTCCGAGGACCAGAGTTCGCCGCCGATGGCGAGGGCGACGACGTGGGCGTCGTCTTTGACGTGCGACAAGATACGCTCGCCTTCGCGAGCGACGACCTGGCGCTCTTCGGCGGCGCTGAGCACCTCGGGCGCTTTTTCGTCGGGCACCTCGGTGAGCGTGATGCGGGCGTAGGGACCAAGCCGTTTGACGTATTCGGCGATGCCTTGGACGAGGTACTTTTCCTTGAGCTTTCCGACGCTGATGATCTGAATATGCATATGAGGTAAATCCTCCTGAATCGATTTAACGAGATACTGAGATGTAGCGAACCAATTATCTGATCATCTTCCACGTTACCCTCTAAGTAGCTTTCAATAGCTTTCTTATTCCCCAATAGCGACCTCATCTACCCTAGCGACAGGTCCCGCTCCGCTTGGCGCGGTACAGCACCTCGTCCGCCTCGCTCAGCAGGTGCCCCAACGTGTCGCTGCCGCCGCCCGACGCAGCGCCTGATCGCCGCTCCCTGAGCCCGATCCGTTTCTATACCGAGATGGTACCATAAAATATTGTCGAATTGGATGAAACTCACCAGCCCGCGCGGAAAAATCGGCCGAAGCGGTGGGAATCGCGGCGCTTTTTTGATACAATAACTGAAAATTCACTCGCATAAGGGGACCACTATGGAATACATCAGCACTCGGGGCCAGGTCGCCCCCATCGGCTTCATCGACGCGATCCTGATGGGGCTGGCAGACGACGGCGGTCTGCTCGTCCCTCAACATATTCCGCAGCTGTCGGCAGACATGCTCAAGTCGTGGCAGCGGCTCAGCTACCAGGAGCTGGCGCTCGAGATCTTCACTCTCTTCGTGAACGACGAGATTCCGTGCGCGGACCTGAAGCGGCTCGTGGACGACAGCTACGCGACGTTCCGCGACGAGGACGTCACCCCGGTGCGTCGCATCAACAACGGCCTGCACGTGCTGGAGCTGTTCCACGGTCCGACCTTTGCGTTCAAGGACGTCGCCCTGCAGTTCCTGGGCAATCTGTACCAATACGTCTCGGGCAAGACGAATTCGATCATCCACATCCTCGGCGCGACTTCGGGCGACACGGGCGCATCGGCGATCGAGGGCGTGCGCGGCAAGGCAGGCATCCGCATCTGCATTCTGCACCCGCACGGCAAGGTGAGCAAGGTGCAGGAGCTGCAGATGACGACGGTCGACGACGCCAACGTGCTCAATCTCGCGGTAGACGGCACGTTCGACGACTGCCAGCGCATCATCAAGGAGCTGTTCGCGGACGTGGACTTCAAGCACCGCTACCACCTGCGCGCGATCAACTCCATCAACATCGCCCGCATCCTGGCCCAGACGGTGTATTACTTCTACGCGTACTTCCAGCTGGCGAACAAGGGACAGGCCGACAAGGTCAACTTTAGCGTGCCGACGGGCAACTTCGGCGACATCTTCGCAGGCTATCTGGCGTTGAAAATGGGACTGCCGATCAACAAGCTCATTCTGGCGACCAACGAGAACAACATCCTGGAGCGCTTCGTGCGCGAAGGCGTGTACGAGCCGGGCGAGTTCCGCGGCACGTACAGCCCGTCCATGGACATCCAGGTCGCGAGCAACTTCGAGCGCTACCTGTACTACCTGTATGGCGAAGACAGCGCCGCCGTCACCCGCCTCATGGGGCAGTTCAAGGCGGACGGCCGCATCGCGATCCCGGCCGACAAGCTGGCCGCCGTCCAAGCCGACTTCGCGGCCTACGGCGTGCAGAACGAGGAATGCCTGGACGCGATCAGCGATTACCATGCGAAGTATGACTACCTGCTCGATCCGCATACCGCCTGCGGCGTAGCCGCCACCGACAAGCTGGCCGACGACGGCGAAGTGACGATCGCCCTGTCGACCGCCCATCCGGCCAAGTTCGACGAAGCGATCCGCCTGCGCGGCATCGCGCAGACGTATCCGCCGCAGATCGAAGCGCTGTTCGACAAGCCGCAGCATCAGACGGTCGTAGGCGGTACGAACGATGACATCAAGGACCAGCTGGTGAAGTTCTTCTAGATCTCAACCAGCATGCATAGCAAGCCCCGTCCGGCAACGACCGGTACGGGGCTTTTTATCGCGCAGATGTGCTTGAATTTTCAGGTAATTCTCAGTTTGCGCTAAGGTTGCCTTCACGGCTGTTTAAGGTGGGCGGGCTAACCTAGGGATTGTAAAGCCAATCACCGAACCCAAGGAGGCATAACCCTATGACCCATCCCTTCAAGCATGTCAAGAAGCGAACCTTCGTCTCGCTCACCCTCGCCGCCGTCGTCGCCGGCAGCGCGCTCATCGCCAGCAGCGCATTCGCGGCTTCCGCGACGCCGACGGCCGACTCGTCCTCATCGGCCGCGGCCGCGCAGAAGAGCGAGCGCGGACCCGGGCACGGCGGGAAGCTCCGCATCGAATGGGACAACCCGGAGCTGGCCACGCTGCTCGGCCTGACCGCCGATGAACTGAAGACGAAGCGCGAGGCAGGCCAATCGCTCGCCGCGATCGCCCAGGCGCAAGGCGTGGACGTGCAGAAGGTCATCGATCTCGAGGTCGCCGCGATGACGAAGCAGCTGGATCAACGGCTGGCAGACGGCAAGATCACGCAGGCGGAGTATGACACGCACAAGGCCAAGCTGGCGGATCAAGCAGCCCAATTCGTAAACAGCACATTCAAGGACAAAGTAGGCAAGGAAGGCGATGTAGGCAAGCGCGGCGGGCATGACGGCTTCGGCGGACACGGCATTCTGCGCTCCGAGGAGATCGCCAGCCTGTTCGGCCTGACGACGGACGAGTTAGGTACGCAGCTCAAGGCGGGCAAATCCCTCGCCGCGATCGCAGCCGACAAAGGCGTCGCCGTTCAGACCGTCACCGACAAAGTGAAGGCGCTGCTCGCGGCTGAACTGGCCCAAAAGGTGACCGACGGCAAGCTCACGCAAGCGCAGGCCGACGCGTTTAAGGCGAAGTTGGACGAGCGCATCTCCAAGCTCGTGAACGAGACGCCGAAGGCGCATGGCGACCGCGAGCACGGCCGTCACTCCAAAGATGCGGATGATTCGACCGACAGCGCATCGGATGCCGCCGCGAGCAGCGGTACGACTAACGGCTAACGGCAAGCCGATGCTAGCCTAGCTCCAACACGGAACTAGCTCATGCTGGTTGCTGGTTGCTGGTTGCTGGTTGCTGTCTCCGTCCAACTCACTGATCACCCTCTCAGCGTTGCTCCGATTCGGCACCAGCTTCAGCTGATCGCTAGCTCCGTCTCCCTATTTGATGTCTCGACCTAGCTCCAATATTGAACTTGCTTTCGCAAGTTGGATCTCAGTCTTGCTCGCTGTTCGCTATCTCTGCCCTGACGAAGCAAATCGCCTGGCCTCGCGCGCAAGCTGTGAGGTCCCTAGATCAATCAAAACAAGCCGACACCGGAGTTGCCCCGGTGGTCGGCTTGTTATTTTGGGCCCAACTATCTTAACGATCCATTCACGACAAGACTTTCAATGGTATCCGATCCGGCAGCAAAGTTCGTATACCAGGGCCCAGACGCCGGCATTGTCCGCTTAGCTGCTACTCCGCCTCGACGACGAATTCGGCCCACTGCGTGGACAGAGATCCCATCTCCGTCGAAGGAATATACTTCGGACTGTTCACCGCGATAAGATAGGTTCCAGGCTTGCTCAGCGAGATCGCGCCCGCGAACTTGCCGTCCTTGATGGCGAGCTCCTTTTGGCTGTCCTTCACATAGACTGCCGGAGCAAGACCCGTGCCGCCGGGCGAATATTTCTGCGCGACGACCGTAACCTTATCGAACGCCTCATTCGGCTTCAGGATGCTGCCGGCTACCTGGATCGCATCGCCCGCCTTCACCTTCATATACCCGGAGGCAGGCTGCGACAAGGAGAGATAAGTTTGGCCTTCTTCCGTCCTCGTCACCGGCACGACGGAAGGATCTGCGACCCGGCGCTGCACCGTGAAGTTGGCCGTTCCGGCCGAGACCGCATACAGCTGCATCGGATTCGCGCCCGGACGCAGGTTCGCGGTGAATTCCATGCGGTTGTAGAGCCGCCCGTCCATCGCGATGTCTTTGTCGGTCACCTTGCCCGAACCGCCGCCCCAAGACCCTGCGCCATAAGGGTACATGAACTGCGGCTCGTACATGTCTTTCTGATACAGCATGGTAAAGGTCGTCTGCGCCTCGTCCGTCCCCCAGCTCGGCTCGAGCACTTCGATGATCTTATCGCTCCAGTTCCAGCTAACGATGTCGTCCTTGGTGGCGACCGACATGCCCAGCCAGGTGAGCGCGCTCACCGGCACGTAGGTAATGCCGTTCTCGATGAACGGCTTGGGGATCGTCTCGTCCGCCAGTGCGGTGCCCTCCGGCGTGTAGATCTTATCCGACCCGATCTTGAACGTCAGGTCGCTCCACGAAGGCATCACCTTCTGCTCCATGACGATGCGCACTTCGCGCTGCGCCGGCTGCCAGGTGACCGAGGCTGCGGCGCCGGTCTGGCGCAGCGTGCGCAGGGGCACGAATACCCGACCGTCCTTCAGGATCGGCTTCTCCGCCTGAACGGCCTTGCCGTCGAGTTCGGCGCTCGTGCCGTTCAGATCGAACTTCAGCTCGTGCTTCACTCGGTACATCTTGGCAATGTCCTTCACCGGATCGGCCGGCGCCGAATTCGCAGCCGCATATGCGTTCGAGCTCATGCCAACGACGGCGGCGACGGACAAAGCGATCGTTGCGATTTTTCTCATAGACGAATGAATCCCTCCCGAACCTCTATTAACCCCGGCGTCCGCGATCAGAACCAGTAAAATGTTGGTTATGCCGCGGACGCGGGCGCCGCCCGATCGACCAGCCTCGCCAGCAGGTCCCCGGACAGCTCCCATACCTCGTCCCTTCCCGGATTCTGCGGGTAGATCTTCCCGTCGATGGACGACCCCGACCCTCGCAGGTCGTTCAGCTCGTAGACGCTCGTCCCGCCCCCGCCGTGCAGCTCCACCCGGTACATCCGACCGGACTGCTCAGGATCTCCGAAGTAGGATCGCGGCGCTTGGCCGAGACGTTTCAGGAGTTCGGCGATGCCCACTTCGCCGTCGATCGTCCTTACAATCTCCCCTGCCTCATCCAGCACGACGACGGAGGTCACGCCGGACACGACCGGGAATCCTTGCGTCCTGCGACTCGCATACTCCTCTCGATGCTCGCCCATCCACAGTCCGTAATAGGCGATCCCCATCCCAATCGCGACCACGATCGCGAGCACGATCCCGTATGCCGGGCGCATCCGCCGCCCTCCCGTCTCTCTGCTCGTTTCCCATTAGACGAACGGCGCCGACAAAGAGTTGCAAACGCTGACAACCGGATACCGGCGTCCAAGTCGCCCTCCCCGCCGAACTGTACAATCCGACGAGCGAGCAGAAAAACCCGGCGCAATCGCCGGGTTCGGGAATCATCCTATGCTAATGCTTGCCGCCGGTGCGATGAGCTCCCCTATTCCGAGAGGATCTCCTTCACCCGGCCGACCTGTCCGTCCTGCAGCCGCACCTTGATCCCGTGCGGATGCGTCGCCGAGTTCGTGAGGAGGTCCTTCACGACGCCTCGCGTCAATTTGCCGGTGCGCTGATCCTGCTTCAATACGATATCCACCGTCAACCCCGGCTTCACGTCGCTGCGGTTCTTGCCGTTCCCTGCCATGGGCGATTCACCTGCTCTCTAGCTTAATGTCCGGCACGTACGCGATCCTCGAGTTGGCCTCGATCGTGAGCTGCTGCCGACCTTCGTCGTACGTTACCGGCCCTTCGTTCACATAGTACCCAGTTTTCTTCGTCGGGGCATCCTCGTATTCGTGGAGAACGAACACGATCAACTATCTCCTCTTTATCCGTAAACCATAGGTTACTGCCGAATAGAGAAACAACCCCGGACCGACCGCGTCAGCCCAAGGTTGTAGATGGAAACGATGTGATGTCGCGATGGTAATGCGACATGCCGGATCCGCAGTGCGGCCATTCCCCCAACGCCGTTCACCGTACGTCAGGACGCAGCACGATGGCGGCGGTCGCACACCATCTACCGATATTTAGTTGCATTTGTACAACTTATTCGAGCCCCTAATGACGTTTGGTGCGATTAAGTTGCATTTGTACATCTTTTTCGGGGGAAAAGGGGCCGTTAAGCGATATTCCGCGAAATAAGTTGTATTTTTGCAACTAAATGCCGCTAATGAGACGAAGTGGCCGAAATAAGTTGTACATTTGCATCTTATTCACGGAGTGCCCACGTCATGGCGACTTGCTGCCCGCAGCATAAGCGGTGACTACGAGGTGCGCGAATGGACGGTTAATCCGATCAACCGACCAGCCGACTATCGTTGCCCGGCTTACTTGCCTCGGCGCTGCGAACGGATCGGCGACTTGCCGCCGCCGGGACCGTTCCGGCCCCCCGGACCGCCCGCTCCGCCTCGGCCGCCGAACGACGGCTTCCCGCCGCCGCCGAAGCCGCCGCCCGCGCCACCGCTAGCGCCGCGAGGCCCGCGCC
>NZ_JACJVP010000023.1:214214-225716 GCF_014212125.1 Cohnella nanjingensis | reverse complement strand
TCGAAGCGCGAGATAACCGCCCAAGCGGGTTAACGCAGCGGTTTGCGGGCCTCGGAGTAGCGAGATAACCGCCGAAACGGGTTAACGCCGCGGTTTGCGGGCCTCGAAGCGCGAGATAACCGCCCAAGCGGGTAACGCCGCGCTTTGCGGGCCTCGAAGCGCGAGATAACCGCCCAAGCGGGTTATCGCCGCGGTTTGCGGGCCTCGGAGTAGCGAGATAACCGCCGAATCGGGTTTAAGACGTCGTTTGTAGGGTTCGGAGCCGTGGAGTCTATACACGGCTCCTTTTTGTTGTTTCATTGCAGGCAGTGATCGACGGATCATTCGATTAATAACCGTACCCGGACAGAGAAGTGATTATTCGTCGTGCTGACCCATTCCCCAAATAAGTTCAAATCCCCCCTTGCAAAAACTAATCACATTAGTTATTATGAAACTAACGAGATTAGTTAACGAAAAAAAGGAGCGATTCCAATGCGAATCATTCAAAAACAAACGGTGTACCAACTGACCTTCATGCCCCGGTTCTTCCCGGTGAATGCGTATCTGGTCGAGGAGCAAGACAGCCTGACGCTCATCGATGCCGCGCTGCCGTATGGCGTGAAGGGCATTCTGAGTGCAGCGGCCCGCATCGGCAAGCCGATCGCGCGCATCGTGCTGACGCATGCGCACTCCGATCATATCGGCGCGCTCGACGCGCTGAAGGCCGCGCTGCCGGAAGCGACCGTATACATCTCGGCCCGCGACGCGAAGCTGCTGGCGGGCGACTTGTCCCTCGAACCGCACGAGCCGGCTACGCCGATCCGCGGCGGCGTGCCGAAGCCCGGCGCGATCAAGACGGTCCCGGACGTCCTGCTGCAGGACGGCGACCGCGTCGGATCGCTGCTCGCGGTCGCGGCGCCGGGCCATACGCCGGGACACATGGCTTTCCTGGACACCCGCAACCGGGCGTTGATCGCAGGCGACGCGTTGCAGACGCGCGGCGGCATGGCGGTCTCCGGACAGCTGCAGCCGACGTTCCCATTCCCGGCGATGGCGACTTGGAACCGGGAAGTCTCGCTCTCTACCGCCCGCAAGCTCCGGGCGCTCGACCCGTCCCTGCTCGCCGTCGGCCACGGCCTCATGCTCGAGCAGCCGCTCGCGAAGCTCGACCGGGCCATCGCGGCCGCCGAACGCAAGCTGAACGCCACCGCGGAGAGGAAGGGCAGCCATGCCTAGAATCGGTCTCGACCTACCGACGTTAATCCATGCCGCAACCGAACTGGCCGACGCGCAGGGGCTGGAGGCCGTCACGCTGGCTTCGCTCGCGCAGAAGCTGCAGATCCGTTCGCCCTCGCTCTACAATCACGTGAACGGGCTGCCGGATCTGCGCCGCCAATTGGCCCTGTCCGGGCTGGAACAGATGACGGAACAATTCACCTGCGCGCTCGAAGACAAGACGGGGGGCGATTCGGTCCGAGCTTTCAGCTACGCCTACCTTGCGTTTGCCAGAGCGCATCCGGGCTTGTACGAAGCGGTGCAGCGCGCGCCGGAGCCGGACGATAGGCAGCTGCAGGAGGCGGGGGGACGCGTCGTCCAGATGGCGGTGAACGCCCTCGAGGGCTACGGGCTGCGGGGCGATACTGCCCTGCACGCGGTTAGGGGCATCCGCAGCGTGCTGCACGGCTTCGTTTCGCTGGAGCGGCAAGGGGGATTCGGGCTGCCGCTCGATCTCGACGTCACCTTTCGTTTATTGTTGGATACGTTTCTGGAAGGCGTCAAAGTAATGCAAACCAAAGCAGGAGAGGGGCAATCGCGATGAGTTTCATCTTGTTCGTACTGCTGTTTACGATCGGTTGCGGCATGCTGGATTCACGGGTACGCGCCAACTTGAAAAGAGGGGGGAAGTAACATGTTCGCAGGTCACTTTGGATTGGCGGCGGCCGTGAAGGCCCGGTCGCCGAAGGTGCCGCTCTGGGCGCTCATGCTGAGCACGCAGCTGCTGGATGTCATTTTCGCGCCGCTGTACGTGTCTGGGATTGAGACGATCGAACCTGTGGAGGGCGCCGCCGGTTACGGCGGAGGCGTCATTCACGCCGACTATACGCACGCGCTGCTCAGCGCGCTGCTCATCGCCGCGGTGGCGGGATGGTTCGCCGGGCGCCGCTGGGGCAAGCGCGGAGGCATCACGATCGGCGCGGTGGTGATGAGCCATTGGGTGCTGGATCTGCTGGTGCACCGCGCGGACCTGCCGATCCTGCCCGGCAACTGGGGAGATCTGCCGCTGCTTGGCTTCGGCCTCTGGCAGTACCCGGTCGTCTCCGCGATCCTCGAGGGTCTCCTCATCGCGGTCGGCTTGGTCCTGTACGTACGCTCTCTGTACAAAGAGAAGCGCTCGCCCGCTTCCTCTTCCCGCGCGATCTATGCGGCAGGCGGGGCAATGGGCGTTCTGTTGGTCTTGTCGCTCGTGAGCGACTGGCTGGCCCTCGGATAAGCGGGGCGCGAAGAAGGGGAGCCTAGTTTCAGGGGCTTCTCTTTTTCGCCGTTCGCGGCGTTCCTCCGCAAGCAGCATCGACCGCAACATTCCCCCCGCAAGCAGCAATGACCGCGAGGCTTGACGAGGGACGGCGATTGGATTAATATATACTTACATAAAGTAACTAACTTTAAATCATCAAGGAGGGGCGTCAACATGACCCACCGCATTCATCCCGACACGGAGATGGGACGCGTAAGCTTGAAAGTCAGCGACCTGCAGCGGTCGATCCGCTATTACCGCGAAGTGATCGGTCTCCGGCTGCTGTCCGAGGAAGGACCGGGCGCGGCGATGTCGGCGGACGGGGAGGCGCCTCTGCTGCTCCTCGAACAGCTGCCGGACGCAGTCGTGCCGGCCCGGCGGCGGACCACGGGCTTGTACCACTTCGCGATCCTGGTCCCGACCCGCCGGGCGCTGGGACTCGCGGTACGCAACTTCATCGAGCGGGGCGAACCCTTCGGGCAGGGAGATCATCTTGTCAGCGAAGCGCTCTATCTGTCCGATCCCGACGGCAACGGCATCGAAGTGTACGTGGACCGGCCCCGCGACGAATGGACGTACAGCGCGAACGGAGAAGTCGCGATGGCGACCGACCCGGTCGACATCGATGGCCTGCTGCGGGAAGCGGGAGACGAAGCATGGACCGGTCTGCCCGCCGGCACGAAGATCGGACACGTGCATCTTCACGTCGCCGACCTCGCCGCGTCCCAGCGTTTCTACTGCGGCATTCTCGGCTTCGACCTGATGGCCCGCTACGGCGGCCAGGCGCTTTTCGTATCCGCGGGCGGCTACCATCATCATCTCGGCCTGAACACGTGGGCCGGGGCGGGCGCTCCGCCGCCGCCGGCGAACGCGGTCGGACTTCGCTACTTCGAGATCGCGATCCCGAACGAGGCCGAGCTGATCCGGATTCTGGACGATCTGCGCGATGCGGGCATTCCCGCGGAGCCTTACGAGACCGGATGGCTCGTCCGGGATCCGTCGCAGAACCAGCTGCTGCTCCTCGTCCGGTAAGGCAAGGCCGCAAGACAAGAGAGCCGTCCCCGCCCGAAGGCGCGAGACGGCTCTCTTTTTTTGCAGCGGGAACCGCGCTAGGGATCCCTATTCGTCGTCGTGCGCGGTCAGGATGACGGGGCCGTCCTTCGTGATCGCGATCGTATGCTCGAATTGGGCCGACAGCTTGCCGTCCGCGGTGCGGGCGGTCCATCCGTCGTCGTCGATCGTCATCCGCCAGGTGCCGGCGTTGATCATCGGCTCGATCGTGATGACCATCCCTTCCTTGAAGCGGAAGCCTTTGCCGGGCGTGCCGACGTGGATGAAGCTCGGCTCCTCGTGCAGCTCCCGGCCGATGCCGTGGGCGGCCAACTCGCGCACGCAGGAGTACCCGTTCGCTTCCGCATGCTGCTGCAGTGGGTGCATGGCATCTCCGATCCGATTGCCGATGACCGCGTGCTTAATGCCGATGTCGAGGCATTCCTTCGTGACGCGCATCAGCTTCGCCGCCGCGGGCGAGAGCTCCCCGACGCCGTAGCACCAGGCGGAATCTCCGAGCCATCCGTCCAGCTCCGCCACGATGTCGATCTTGACCAGGTCCCCGCTCTTGAGCGGCGTCCGGTTCGGAAAGCCGTGCGCGATGACGTCGTTCACCGACGCGCACGTCGCATAGCGATATCCGTTGTAGCCTTTGGTGAACGCGCGCGCGCCGTGACGGGCCAGCACGTCCTCTACCAGCTCTTCGATGTCCCAGGTGGCGACGCCCGGCCTGATCATCTTCGCGATCTCTTTATGACAAGCGGCCACGACCGCGCCGGCGGCCCTGATCCGCTCGATTTCCGAAGGGGATTTCAATGTCAGCAAGTCGCTCGCTCCTTTCCGTTAGGGTCAACATACTCTTTTTTGCCCGGCCAAGTCAATGGAACCCGGGGCTGCGCGAACGGAAGGAGGCCCGCCGTTCTCTCTATCCTATTCGCGGCAACCGGGATTGCGATTGCCTGTCGCGGCATGGAGGGAGACCCTTCATTTCGATCCCGGAAAGCAAGCGCGCGAAGACGCCCCGGCCGTGCCACAGCCGCAGGAGGCCGCCCGCCGCTCCTTCGCCGCGTTGGCGGGATCTCCAAAAGCAAGGCCGTCATTTGGTGTACTTGAACAAGAATTCGCCATTCGATGGCCGCCGCCGAGCTTCGTAAGGTAGGATGAAGAGAAAGCTTCATCGCAAGCTCCGGAGCACGGCCGGCATGAGGGGGAGTACGATATGTTCAAGCAGCTGCTCGATTTGTTTATCGCATTCGGAAGGTCGACCATGCTCGGTTACGGCGGCGGCCCTTCGATCATTCCGCTGTACCAGAACGAAGTGGTCAACCGTTATCACTGGATGGGCAACGAGGAGTTCGGCAAGGCGCTCGCCTTCGGGAACGCGCTGCCCGGACCGATCGCGACCAAGCTCGCCGCCTATATCGGGTACAAAGTGGCGGGCTGGCTCGGCGCGCTCATGGCCGTTACGGCCGTCGTGCTGCCTACCGCGCTGCTCATGGTTCTGCTGGTCGGGTTGATGCACCGGCTGCAGGGCAATCCGTTCATCAAGGGGATGATCAAGGGCGTGCAGCCGGTCATCTTCGTCATGCTAGCGATGCTCGCGTACGACTTCGCCAAGTACGCGTTCCAGCGCAATCCGGGGGTCGTCAGCTTCCTGCCCTTCGCGCTGGCGGCGGCGTACTTCATCATGGTCCAATATTTAAAAATGAACGCCGTATGGGGCATCGTCGGGTCGTTGATCATCGGCGCTTTGTTCATGAGGGAAGGCAATTGAGCTGAAAAATGGATCTCATAAACGGCTTCGCTGACCGTACTTGTCAGCGGAGCCGTTCTATATTGGAGTCATACAGAAAGGATAAGTTTCACGCCCATCCTATTCTGTATGACCGACGATAAAAACGTGTCGCCGTCTAGGAGGACGGCGAAGCCGTTTTTACTTGGGAGGAACGGCCAAACTAAATCCAAAGGGGATCCGTTACGAATGGACAAGATCGACTACAAGAAAACGAACAAAGCGCTGTACGCGCCTTCCGCCGATGCGCCGTCGCTCGTCGAAGCGCCCGAGATGCGCGTCTGGTCGCTCCAAGGCGCCGGCGATCCGAACACGTCCGCGGCTTATCGAGAAGCGGTCGAAGCGCTGTTCACCTTGTCCTACGGCGTGAAATTCGCCTGGAAGCGAGATCCGGCGGGCGCCGACTACACGGTCATGCCGCTCGAAGCGCTGTATCCGCCGGAGGTGGCGAGTCTCGGCAAGGCGGAATGGCGTTGGACGCTGTTCATCCGCCAGCCGGACGGGACGACGGCGGAGATGGCGGAAGCGGTCCGGGAAGAGGCGATGCGCAAGAAAAAGCTGCCCGCGCTCGCGGAAGCGAAGTTCGGCGTATGGAACGAAGGGCTGTCCGCGCAAATGCTGCATATCGGGTCCTTCGACGAGGAGGGACCGACGATGGCCCGGTTGAACGCGTATATCCGCGAAGCCGGCCTGATCCCGAACGGCGAGCACCACGAGATCTACCTGAGCGACTTCAGGCGGACGGAGCCGGCGAAGCTGAAGACCATCTTGCGGCAGCCCGTTCGCAGGAATGAGGGGTAGCGGCGGAGAAGAAGTCTAGGCGGCGCGAACGCTTGCGTCCGCCTACGACAGAACGGGACTGGAGAGAGCTGCATTGATCAAAGCGGTCGTATTCGACTTCGACGGAACGATAATGGACACGGAGACGGTAGCGTACGAAGCGTTTCGCAGCGTCTTCCGCGAGCACGAGCTGGAATTGCCGCTTGCGCTGTGGGCGCAGGCGATCGGAACGCTGAACGGTCCGTTCGACCCCTATCGGGAGCTGGAAACGGGAACGGGGCGTCCGGTCGACCGGAAGGCGGTCGACGCCAAGTTCAACGATTATTATTATGGCGCGGTTCATCACGTGCCGCTGCTGCCGGGCGTCATCGACGCCCTGGAGGAAGCCAAGCATCTCGGCTTGCGCGTCGGGCTCGCGACGAGCTCCTACCGGGAATGGATCGAGCCGCACTTGCAGCGGCACGGGCTGCTGAAGTACTTCGACGCGATCCACACCGCCGACGAAGTGGACAAGGTGAAGCCGGACCCGGCGCTGTACAAGCGCGCGCTCGCCTCGTTCGGCCTCGAGGGGACGGAGGCGGTCGCCGTCGAGGATTCGCTGAACGGCCTCCGCGCGGCGAAGGGCGCGGGATTGTACGGCATCGTCGTGCCCAACCCGATGACCGCCAGCATGAACTTCGCCGAAGCGGATCTCGTCGTGCCTTCGCTGGACGGCCAGAAGCTTGCCATGCTCATCGCGCATCTGGAGGCGCAGGCTGAAGAGCGCCGGTAAAACCGAGGCCAAGACGTTCGCCTTGCGTTGCGGCGCGTTTCCGAACGGTCGAAGCCGTTGTCCGAGGACGAATACCTGACACGCGAGAATGGCAGTCGACCTGTTTCTTCGACTGCCGTTTCCTTTGGCGGGACTTCATTGTAGACGAAGCGCCCCGAATGCATGTGCGGACGGCCTTCTTTTGCCGGAAATCGGCGGAGGCTCTCGCACGATGTACGTACAAGTTGCGCGTTGTGTTATAATAACGGTAAAACCTTCGCATGAGGTGAACGGATTGAACGCGCAGTCCCCGAAATATCTGCAACTCAAAGAAGAGATCGTGTCCTGGATCGCGGGAGGACGTTATCTGCCGGGAGACAAGCTCCCTTCGGAGAACGAGCTGGCCGAGCGGTTCGCCCTGAGCCGGCAGACCGTCCGCCAGTCCATCGGCGAGCTGGTGCAGGAGGGATGGCTGTCCCGCGAGCAGGGCAAAGGGACGTTCGTGGCGCGGCCGTCGGCCGAACGGCGACCTTCGGGCGGCAACCGCACGGTCGGCCTCCTCACGACGCATATCTCGGATTATATCTTTCCGTCCATCGTCCGCGGCGTCGAGGCCGCGCTGAAGGAGCGGGGCTACCGCCTGCTCCTGTCCAGCACGGACAACCGCAAGGACCGGGAGCGCGAGAGCCTCGAGACGATGCTGACGCAGGGCGTCTGCGGGCTCATCGTCGAGCCGACCAAGAGCGCGGAGGGCAACCCCAACTTCGAAGCGTTCATGGCGCTCGAATATCACGGCATCCCCATGCTCATGATCAACGAGCAATACCCGGATCTGGACTGGCCCTGCGTGAAGCTGGACGACGCGGCCGGCGGCCGGCTGGCGACGGACCATCTGCTCTCGGCGGGCCATCGCCGGATCGCGGGCTTCTTCAAGACCGACGACCTGCAGGGCGTGCAGCGGATGAAGGGCTTCGTCCAAGCCCACCGCGAGCGGCACTTGGCGGTGCCGCCGGAGCTGCTGGTCCGCTATGCGACCGAGGAGAAGGACAGCAGGCCTCACGAGGCGCTGCGGGAGCTGCTCGCCCAGCCGGAGCCGCCGACGGCCATCGTCTGCTACAACGACCAGTTGGCCGTCGGCCTGCTGGACGTCGTGCGCAAAGCGGGGCTGCGGGTCCCCGAAGATCTCTCGATCGTGGGCTACGACGATTCGTTCCTCGCCACCGCGACGGAGATCAAGCTGACGACCGTGGCGCATCCGAAGGCGGAGATGGGGGAGACTGCCGCCATGCTGCTGCTGGACCTGCTGGAGACTGGGCGGCCGGAGGCGCGCCGCGGCAAGGTGTATGAGCCGAAGCTGATCGTACGGGAATCGACCGCGGCGCGGAGACGGGAATAAGCGGCGTTGGTATAGCCATGACGAAGGATCCGATCCGCGGCGGCGGGTCGGTTTTTTTGGTGCCGAATGGCTGCATCGCCGGAGTAGGGCGGAAGCGCGGCCGGCGGTTTGCAGGCGGCGCGTCTCCGCCGGGCGAGGCCGGTTTTCTCCAAGCCAGGCAACGTTCCGATTGTTCGATCCGACGTCCCGCAGCCGCACGATCCTCCTCTCGACACACATGTACGTACAAGTGTATAATGTTCACGAAGACAACGACGGAACGTTTTGGAGAAGGATGTGTTCATATGCTGGAGCAACTCAAGGAATCGGTATGCCGGGCGAATGCCGAGCTGCCGAAGTACGGCTTGGTCACGTTCACGTGGGGGAATGTCAGCGGCTTCGACCGGGCATCCGACTTGATGGTCATCAAGCCGAGCGGCGTGCCATACGAAGCGTTGCAGCCGAACCAGATGGTGGTGGTCGATCTGGACGGGAACGTCGTCGAGGGCGACCTGAGGCCTTCCTCCGATACGCCGACGCATCTCGCGTTGTACCGTGCATTTCCGGGTATCCAAGGGATCGTGCATACGCATTCTCCGTGGGCGACCGTCTGGTCCCAGGCGGGCCAGGGCATCCCGGCGCTCGGAACGACGCAGGCCGATTACTTCTACGGGACGATCCCCTGCACCCGGCCGATGACGACGGCGGAGATCGAAGGCGCGTACGAACGGGAGACCGGCAACGTGATCGTAGAGACGTTCGCAGGCATCGATCCGCAGCGGGTGCCCGGGGTGCTCGTCTACAGCCACGCTCCGTTCGCTTGGGGCAAGGACGCGATGGACGCGCTGCACAACGCGGTCGTGCTCGAAGAGGTGGCCAAGATGGCCTACCATACCCGCCAACTGAATGCGGGCATCCCCTCCATGCAGCAGGCGCTGCTGGATAAGCACTATCTGCGCAAGCACGGCGCGAATGCTTATTACGGTCAACCCGGGATCGGCTAGCGTGAGCCCACGGGGCCGGTCTGCCGAACGGACGACGATTCCCGAAGCCGCGGCTGTAACCGCTCTCAATCATTCTAGAACATTTTTAGAGGAGGATCACGATGAGCAAGAAATACGCTATCGGCGTCGACTACGGCACCCAATCCGGACGCGCCGTGCTGGTGGACTTGACGAATGGCCACGAGATCGCCGATCACGTCACCCCCTATCCGCACGGCGTCATCGACGAGCGGCTGCCGGGGTCCGGCAAGCCGCTCGGCCACGACTGGGCGCTGCAGCACCCGGACGACTATCTGGAAGTGCTGCGCCGCTCCGTGCCCGCCGTCCTGCGGGAGGCGGGGATCTCGCCGCAAGACGTGATCGGCCTCGGCATCGACTTCACGGCGTGCACGATGCTGCCGATCGACGAGCAAGGAACGCCGCTCTGCTTCAAGCCCGAATGGCGGGATCATCCCCACGGCTGGGTAAAGCTGTGGAAACATCACGCGGCGCAGGAAGAGGCGGATCGCCTGAACGCGATCGCGGCGGATCGCGGGGAGCGGTTCCTGCCCCGCTACGGCGGCAAGATCTCCTCGGAATGGATGATCGCGAAAGTCTGGCAGATCCTGAATGAAGCGCCTGAGGTATATGAGGCGACCGACAGGTTCACGGAAGCGACGGATTGGGTCATCTCGCAGTTGACCGGCGCGTTCGTCCGCAACAGCTGTACGGCCGGCTACAAGTCGATCTGGCACAAGCGGGAGGGCTATCCGAGCCCGGGCTTCTTCGGCGCGTTGGATCCCCGCATGGCGAACTTGACCGAGACGAAGCTGCGGGGCGACATCGTGCCGCTCGGGACCAAAGCGGGCGAGCTGACGCCGGAGATGGCGGCGTTGACCGGCCTCGCGGCAGGAACGGCCGTA
The DNA here is from genome assembly GCF_014212125.1 of Cohnella nanjingensis. Classification (GTDB taxonomy): domain Bacteria; phylum Bacillota; class Bacilli; order Paenibacillales; family Paenibacillaceae; genus Cohnella; species Cohnella nanjingensis. Next base: position 215,565 of record NZ_JACJVP010000023.1, on the reverse strand, counting down.
GCGGTGGGCAACGTGGACGCGCATGCGGCCGTCCCGGCGGTGGGCGTCGTCACGGAAGGCAAGCTCGTGATGGCGATGGGCACGTCGATCTGCCATATGCTGCTCGGCACGGAGGAAGTAGAGGTCGAAGGCATGTGCGGCGTTGTCGAGGACGGCATCATTCCAGGCTATCTGGGCTATGAAGCGGGACAATCCGCGGTCGGCGACATTTTCGAATGGTTCGTCGAAGAGGGCGTACCGGCATACGTCAAGGAAGCGGCGGAGCGGGAAGGCGTAGGCGTCCACCAGTGGCTGACCGACCGCGCTTCGCGGTACAAGCCGGGACAGACGGGGCTCATCGCGCTCGACTGGTGGAACGGCAACCGCTCCGTGCTCGTCGACACGAACTTGACCGGCGTCGTCGTCGGCTATTCGCTCCTGACGAAGCCGGAGGAGCTGTACCGGACGCTCTTGGAAGCCACCGCCTTCGGGACGCGGACGATCATCGACGCCTTCCACGGCAGCGGCGTGCCGGTACGCGAGGTATACGCCTGCGGCGGGCTGCCGCAGCGCAACCCGCTGCTGATGCAGATCTACGCGGACGTGACGAATCGCGAGATCAAGGTGGCGGACTCCAAGCAGACGCCGGCCGTCGGCGCGGCCATGTTCGGCGCGGTAGCGGCGGGCAGCGCGAAGGGCGGCTACGACAGCATCGTCGACGCGGCCCGGGCGATGGCGCGGGTGCGCGAAGAGACGTTCAAGCCGATCCCGGAGAACGTGGCCGTCTACGAGCGGCTTTATCGCGAATACCGCGAGCTGCACGATTACTTCGGCCGAGGCGCCAACGACGTCATGAAGCGGTTGAAGACGCTGAAGGATGAAGCTTCGCACTCTTCATAAGGTTGGCAGAGAAAGCCGTTCCGCACCCGAATGGGAAGCGGGGCGGCTTTTTTTTAGCGGCAAATGGGTTTTGGCCAGTATCGCTTTCAGGGCTTACACACCTAATAATCGTAGGGAATATTCATCTTCGGTTGGGCAAAGGTCCCCTGGAATTCATCGGCTGGGACCTGTCCGGTGGTGCTCGCCGATGGTGCTCGCTAGTGATGCTTGATGGTGGTACTTGTCGGTGGTGCTCGCTGGTGGTGCCTTGCTGGTGGTGCCTTGCTGGTGGTGCTTGCTGGTGGTGCTCGCTGGTGGTGCTTGATGGTGGTGCTTGATGGTGGTGCTTTCTCGTGGTGCCTGATGGTGATGCTTGCTGGTGGTGCTTTCTCGTGGTGCCTGCTCCCCAATTAATTGTAATCATACAACTTATTTGGCTCCCATTGGCGGAGAAGAGGCATTTACTTGCAAACGTACAACTTATTCAGTAGAA
>NZ_JACJVP010000023.1:206213-214200 GCF_014212125.1 Cohnella nanjingensis | reverse complement strand
GGTCTGGAGGTCTGGAGGGCTGGAGGTCCGGAGGTCTGGAGGTCTGGAGGTCTGAAGGTCTGGAGGTCTGACAAATCTATGATGACGGAACAATAGGTGCTTAGAATGTCAGAATGTCCGCTAACCACCAAATTAGAATCAGATAGGCCAGGTGGATTTTATCGTTGCAGCTCGTAAAGGCCGGATTCGCCGCTGTGCGATCCTTTTATAGCCTGTCACATTTCCATTATAGCCTGTGACCTGGTAAGGTCATGCGTGTTTTTTGAGCGGCAAATGGAGCGGAAAAGCCGCCTGAGCCGACGGCTTTTTTTGCGCGGGCCAGCTGCGGGACGGCGAGAAGGAGTTGCCGTTCCGCCCAAACAAGCGATCCGATGCTTATGTACCCAATTAAAGCAGGGAAGCCTGTAATAGAACATTACACTTGGCGCGAATTGGAAGGGCGGATGGAAGTGCGGCGTAGAACAGTGCTGATTGTTGCGATTGCGGCCGCGATCGCAGGCATTCTGCTGTGGACGGATTTTCGATACCTCAAGCTGTCGCCGGAGACGATTCGCAGCTGGATGCTGTCCTTCGGATGGATTGCCCCCGCGATCTATATCGGATTGTTTCTGGTACGTCCCTTTACGTTGTTCCCGGCGTCTATCCTGACGCTGGCAGGGGGACTGGCCTTCGGCACGTGGCTAGGCATGCTCTATACGGTGTTGGGCGAACTGCCCGGCGCCGTCCTTGCATTTCTGCTCGCGCGTCGGGTCGGTCTCGGCTTTTTCCGCGGGCGCGACGACCCCCGGCTGCACAAGCTCGAACGCGCGATGCAGCGCAGAGGCTTCCCGATGGTGCTGCTGCTGCGGCTGGCGCCGTTCGTGCCGTTCGATCTGGTGAGTTATGCGGCTGGCGCCGCGAGGATCCCGATGCGGGCATATCTGCCGGCGACTCTGATCGGCGCGCTGCCCGGGACGTTCGCCTACTGCTTCCTCGGCGCGAGCTTGACGCGCGGGAGCTGGAAGCAGATCGCGCTGGCCGGCATCGTCTTCGCCGTGGCGATGTCGGTCCCCTTGTTGTACCGCAAAAAGGTCGAACGGGAAGTCGAAGAGCCGAACGCGGCGTCCGATGGCGATACGAGGGTTGTCCGTGGTCCGGGGCTACGGCGGAAGGCCGGCGCCCGTTCATGAGGGAAGCGCAAGCAAACGCCCGCGCCGGAGGCATCCGGTCGCGGGCGTTGCCGTTGGAAGTCTTCTAAATGCGGTACAAGTCGACGACGACGGTGTTGCCCGGCGTGATCGGCTGATCCATCAGCGACTGCGGAATGACTTGGCCGTTCAGCCGCAGCGTCAGACCGACGCCGTCCCCGATCGTTACGCCGGACCCCCACCGAATGAAGCCTTCCGGTCCGAACCGGATGCGGTCGGTGGCGATCAGGGCTTGACGGATCGTCATGCCCGGATAGTGCGATACATAAAAGTTGCCTTCTGCGTCGGGGAGGGTCTGGCCGCCGTTGATACGAACGGCGACATAGGTGTCGTTGCTGGGTCTGGGCGGCATGATCCCGGCCCCCGGGAATGGGAGCGGTCTTGGTCTAGGCGGCAAGGCCCCTGTTCCGGGCGGGAACGAACCGGGCGGGAACGATCCGGGCGGGAACATGCCGGGCCCTGAACCTAGCGGGAACATGCCGGGTCCCGAACCTGGCGGGAACATGCCGGGCCCCGAACCTGGCGGGAACATGCCGGGCCCTGAACCTGGTGGGAACATGCCGGGCCCCGAACCTGGCGGGAACATGCCGGGCCCCGAACCTGGCGGGAACATTCCGGGTCCTGGACCTGGCGGGAACATGCCGGGTCCTGAACCGGGCGGGAACATGCCGGGCGGGAACATTCCTGGCCCCGAACCTGGCGGAAACATGCCGGGCCCCGAACCTGGCGGGAACATGCCAGTTCCCGGCGCCATGCCGGCGCCCGGCCCCATGCTTGTTCCCGGGAACATGCCAGTTCCCGGCCCCATGCCGGCGCCTGGTCCCATGCCAGTTCCCGGCGCCATGCCTACGCCCGGTCCCATGCCGGTTCCCGGCGCCATGCCGGCGCCCGGCCCCATGCTTGTTCCCGGGAACATGCCAGTTCCCGGCCCCATGCCGGCGCCCGGTCCCATGCCAGTTCCCGGCGCCATGCCGACGCCTGGCCCCATGCCGGCGCCTGGCCCCATGCCGGCGCCCGGTCCCATGCCAGTTCCCGGCGCCATGCCGGCGCCCGGCCCCATGCCGGCGCCCGGCCCCATGCCGGCTCCCGGCGCCATGCCGGCGCCTGGTCCCATGCCGGTTCCCGGCGCCATGCCGGCGCCCGGTCCCATGCCGGCGCCCGGTCCCATGCCGGTTCCCGGCGTCATGCCGGCGCCCGGCAGCAGCGCTCTTTGGTGCTCCGGCACGACCCACCAAGGAATTTGCCTGATCGGCAGTTGCGGCTCATCGGCCTCTTGGTGAAGCCGCACTTTGCCCCCCGCCTTGGCTGATCCGCTCTTTTTCTGGGCTGCGGACAAGGTGCGAAGCTTAGGTGCGACAACGGGCCGGGCTTGGGTGCCTCCAGCCGGTTTGCGCACGTGAGGTCGAACGGCTTTCGACCCTTTATTCGGCATAAGTTGCTCCTCCTCGATATAGGCGAATGACGATAATGCACCATATGCATCCGCCTATCCGATGGTGCGAAGCAGCCGTCTGCGCTACAATATTTCCAGTATTCAAATTACCGCAGAGCAGGTGAACGTATCATGTGGATGTGGATCCTCGGGCTCGTGGCGGTGCTGGTCGCCGCCGGCGCCGTCTTTGTCTGGCTGTTGACGCGCAAGGCGCAGAGCCCCCGTCAGCTGCCGAACGAGAACAAGCCGGGCGTACCGTATGAGGAAGTCGGCTGGACCAGCGGAGGACAGCCGATTCGCGGGTGGTTCCTGCCGCAGCCGAACGCCAGCGCGTCGGAACCGGGACCGGCTATCGTCGTGGCGCACGGCTGGGGCTCGAACCGGTCCCGGGTGCTCCGGTATGCCGGTCCGCTTCATGAAGCGGGCTTCGCGGTGCTGCTCTACGACGTGCGCGCCCATGGCGACAGCGGCCCGCACCGGGCGCCGTCGGGCCTCTTGTTCTATCAAGATATCGAAGCGGCGATCGCTTGGCTGAACCGCCGTCCGGACGTAGATGCTGCGCGCATCGGCGTCCTCGGCCATTCGCTGGGCGCGTTCGGCGCCGTCCTCGCGCTGGATGCGGGCGTTCCCATCGCGGCGCTCGTGACGGATGCCATGCCCGTCCGCTTCGCGACGATGGTCGAAGCCGAATTGCGGCGGCGCCGTCTGCCCGCCTTCCCGCTCGCCCAAATGATCCCGCAGGTGATGGTGTGGCGCAGCGGCATTCCCCGCCGGGTCATGAAGCGGGCCGATCCCGCCCGCATCCTCGCGGACAACGCCCGGGGCCGCCGCGTACCGACGCTGCATATCCATTCCCGCGGGGACGACTTCATCCCGCCGACCGAGCTCGATCACGTACTGTCCCGAACCCCGACGCTCTCCCATCTTTTCGTAGACGTCGAAGGACATAGCGCATCGGAGCGGGATCCGGCCTTCTGGGGGACGGTCATTCCCTTTTTCCGCAACCAGCTGTCCGCACAAAAAAAAGCGGGCCTGCAAGCCATCCGGCCGCAAGCCCAAAGGTTATATTAATGAAAAGGGGGGTCATGTATGCATTGTAACTCCCCAAGATGAAAGATAGATGAAAGCCATATTACGATTGCGTTACAAAACCGGAATCGCGTTAAATCCGGCACACTTCCTTCGGACACGCTGGACAGGCAGGGCAGCGGCAGATCCGCCGAAGGGCTTGCAGGTTCAGGATGTGGATGCGGCCTTTGCGGATGTCGATCGTCCCCTCCTCCTTCAAGCCGTTCAGCATGCGGTTCACGCTCTCCCGCGAAGTTCCGATGAAGTCCGCCAGTTCGGCGTTCGTCAGCTTCAGGCTGATCCGGATGCCTTCCTCCCCGGCGACGCCGTATGAGTTCGCCAGGCGGATGAGCGTCGAGGCGAGCGCGCCGGGCTTGCCGTACAGGAGCAGATCGCGGAACTTCGAATCGGTGATCCGGTGGACGATCGCCATCCAGTTCATGAACTTCACCGCGAAGTCGCCGTGGCGGTAGAGCAGAATCTCCAGATCGCGCCACTGAATGACGCCGAGCTCCGCCGGCTCCAGCACTTCCGCGCTGAAGCTGTATGCCGCCGTCATGCCGTTCTCCGGCTCCCAGACCATATCCCCCGCCTGAAGGATCGACAACGTGAAGTCCTTGCCTTCGGCGGTCGACTTCCGCAGCTTTACTTTGCCCGACCGCAGATAGTACAGCTTGCCGGCCGCCTCTCCTTCCCAGAACAGGTAACTGCCGGCCTCCGCGCGCTTCGGATACATCAGCTCCTCCAGCCGGACGAATTGCTCCTCGGTGAAAAAATGACGAACCCCCAGCGGATTGCAGTCCCGCACCTCGTTCTTAGCCTTCCTCGCCGTCTCGCGCATCGCTAGCCCCACCCTCTGCACCTGATAAGATCAGCTTACTCCCTTCGCGTGCGCGGGGACATCGGGGAACCTCCCGATTGCGACTGCGGGATTTCCCTTATTTCCTTAATGGAAAATTTATGGAACACCGAAAGGGACTTGTTTGTATTTGTCGAATTTTAGAACTGTAATCTATTACTTGTTGAGGAGCGTTAAGGGGAAATGAAAAAGAAAATGTATGTATCGTGTCTGATCTCGGTCATCTTTTGTCTCTTCATGGTATCCGCCGCAAGCGCTGAACGGTTATTCCCCGATAGCTTTTATGAGAGCGATTGCGCAAGCCATCCCGATACGAAAATTTGCAAAGATTTCTACAGAGACACGGGGAAGACTCCGCCAACTCAACCTGAGTACGTAACGACCGATTTTAAAGTATTCGTTGACGGTACGGAACTTCAATTTGATCAGAAGCCAGTCTTATTAGACGACTTTACGCTGGTCCCGTTGCGAAAAATATTTGAAGCATTGGGCGCCACGGTCAACTATGAATTGGGAGTTATTACGGCGTCGAATGGAAATGTTAAAGTCGTGTGTGGCATAGGTCAAACCACAGCAAAGATAAACGATGTCGAAACGACAATAAGCGTTGCACCGCAAATCGTAAACAACGCAACGATGGTTCCCGCCCGATTCATCGCGCAATCCTTTGGAGCGGTAGTCGAATTCGATCAAAAAACAAAAATCATAAATATCTCAACGGCTAAAGCATGAACCTTTCAAGCACCTTCGGGTGCTTTTTATTTTGTAATGCAGGCTACAGAAGATGAAGAATTAGGCGATTCCCGGACCGCGGCATCGGGGGATTCCCCGACTCCCAATCCTAGGAGGATCGGCTACACTGGAGCTATAGCGGCAGAGATTGGGCCAAGCGAGCAGGCGATGTATGCACCTCCGGCGAGGGCTTACAGGAGGCGGCTAAGCGGTCGAAGAAAGGGGCGGAACGCCCATGTACGATCATGAGACGGTTGAAGGCGTGCGGAAGCAGTTGGATCTGATCCGCAGGGCGCTGCCCTGCGACTTCTGCGCGCTAGGGCTGCTGGAGAGGGAAGGGCGAACGCTCAAGTGGCCGTTCGTCTCCGGCAACGGGAACGAACGGTTCGCCGGCATCGGGGAGAGCGGCAGCGGCGGCTTGAGCGGGACGGTCATGAAGGTAGGACGTGCCGCGACGCTCCGAGCGGAAGAGCTGGCCGCCGCCCGCCGCCTGCACGAGTACCCGCTGTTGATCGCGGAGCGGCTGAAGTCCGCCTATGCGGTTCCTCTCCGCAGCGGCGGTCTCGTGACGGGGATTCTGTTGATCGGCGATCGCGTTCTGCATGTCTATCGGGAAGAGGAGCGCAGGCTGGCCGAGCGCGAGGGCGAACGTCTCGCGCAGCGGCTCTCCGGCTGGCGGGCGGAATCCGCCGAGCCTCAGGAGCCGGTATGGTAGAATAAAGTTACTGAAGTCGGTTCAGGACTGGGATCTGAGGAGGAGAGGCGGATGGTCCGCATTTTGGTGGTGGACGACCACGCGGTCGTCCGGTCGGGGCTCCAATTGCTGCTGGACGGCAAGATGGGGATGACCGTCGTCGGGGAGGCGGCTGACGGAGACGAGGCGCTGGCCCGGGCGGCCGAGCTGCTGCCGGACGTCGTGCTGATGGATTTGAGCATGCCGCACGGCAAAGACGGCTTAACCGCCACGGCCGAGCTGAAAAAGCTGCTGCCGGACGCGGCGGTGCTCGTGCTGACGATGCACGACGACGAAGGCTATCTGTTCCGCGCCATCCAGGCGGGGGCTTCCGGCTACATCTTGAAGAGCGCCCCCCACGAGGAGCTGCTGTCGGCGATCCGGCATATCGCGGAGGGGCAGGCCTATCTGTCTCCTGCCGCCACCAAGCGGCTCATGAGCGACTACTTGGACAAGATGCGCGGCGGCGAGCTCGTCGGCACTTACGAATCGCTGTCCGAACGGGAAAAGGAGATTCTGGCCAAGGTCGCTCAAGGCTACGCCAACCGCGAGATTGCCGAACAACTGTTCATCAGCGTGAAGACGGTGGAGACGCATAAGAGCAATCTGATGGAGAAGCTGAATCTGCGGACGAGGCCGGATCTGGTCAAGTTCGCGATGAAGAAGGGGCTGCTGAACTTTGAATGAGCGAAGCGGGGAAAGGCGCAACGAAGCCGGCAACCTCTCCGAGGGGGCCGGCCTCGATCCGGAGCTGCGCGAGCGGCTGGGACGTTCGCTGAAGGAGCTGTCGGACGTCAAGTTCGCGCTCGACGAGGCGTCGATCGTGGCGGCGACGGACCGCAAGGGCGTCATTCAGTACGTCAACGACAAGTTCTGCGAGATCTCCGGCTATACGCGGGAGGAGCTGCTCGGCCAGGACCACCGCATCGTCAATTCGGGCTATCACGGCAAGGCTTTCATGCGCGAACTGTGGCGGACGATCGCTTCCGGCCGGGTGTGGCGGGGCGAGATCCGCAATCGCGCCAAAGACGGGAGAGCCTACTGGGTCGATACGACCATCGTTCCGTTCGTGGACGGCGAAGGGATTCCTTATCAATACCTGGCGATCCGTCACGAGGTGACGCGGCTGAAGGAGACGGAGGCGCAGCTCCAAGCGATGATGGCCCAATTGATGCAGGTCCAGGAGGAGGAGCGGCGGCGCATCTCCCGGGATCTGCACGACGGCATCGGCCAGAGCCTCTTCTCGCTGAAGATCGCGATCGACCGCCTGTTGGCCGACGGAGGGCACGAGCATCTCCGAGGGCTGGGCAGCGAGGTGTCCCGGCTCATGGCGGACGTCCGCGGCCTGGCTTGGGAGCTGCGGCCTTCCGTCTTGGACGATCTGGGCGTCGTGCCGGCGCTGCGTACCTACATCGAGCATTACGAGCGCCACTACGGCATCCGGGTGCGCTTCGACTGCGACGTCCGCCGGCGGCCTGACCTGCTCGCGGAGACGACGCTCTACCGCGTCGTACAAGAGGCGCTGACGAACGTCGGCAAGTACGCGGGCGTAGCGGAGGCGACCGTGCGGGTGCGGGACCTGGGCGCCTGCATCGAAGCGGTCGTGGAGGACCAGGGCGCGGGCTTCCGCCGGGAGGAAGCGGGTCGGGGCGTCGGGCTGTTCAGCATGGAGGAGCGGGCGAGAGCCGTCTCCGGGGAGTTGGCCGTCCGATCCGAGCCCGGACGGGGCACGACCGTCACGCTCAAGGTGCCTGTCGGGGAGAGGCGCGAAGGAGCGACGGGAACGGATCGCGCGCTATGAATATCGCAAATTGCACAAATAGACTGTCCTCGCTGCGATTGGCGGCCGGGGAGGGTCTATTTTTTCATTTATACATTTCTCGGTTAACGCTGTAACGATACTTTATATCGTTACAGGTCGCATGCACGCTCCGTTCGCCGCTGTAACGATACTTTTTATCGTTACAAGTCGCATG
>NZ_JACJVP010000023.1:47774-206169 GCF_014212125.1 Cohnella nanjingensis | reverse complement strand
GTCGCATGCACGCTCCGTTCGATGCTGTAACGATACTTTTTATCGTTACAGGTCGCATGCACGCTCCGTTCGCCGTTGTAACGATACTTTTTATCGTTGCAGGGCTAGCCCCCGACTTATGTCCGTTCTGTGGCATCGCCGCGCGCTGTGACGGATGTCACAGTGGGGCCGCCTGTCTCGCCGGTATGATGGACGCATATCGAATCCGAGGAGGATGCAGACATGAAGAGATGGGGATACGCAAGCGCGACGCTGCTCGCGGCGGTAGTGATCGCGTCCGGCTGCGGCGGAGGCGGCAAGGCGAAAGACGACGCTTCGGGGCCTGCTGAGAGTCCGACTGTCGACGCGGGAGCGGCGAACGTCATCACGATCAACGCCAAAAACTTTGAATTCGACCAGAAGGAAATCAAGGTCAAGCACGGCGAAGAGGTCACGATCAAGCTGGTTAACGGCCAAGGCAACCATGCGATCCGGATCGACGGCTACGACAAAGAGATCAAGGGCAATCAGGCCGTCACGTTCAAGGCCGATCAAGCGGGCGAATTCAAATTCGCATGCTCGGTGATGTGCGGCAAGGGCCACGCGGAGATGACCGGCAAGCTCATCGTCGAATAACGCCCGCGCCGGGCGGAGAGGAGGAGGAGGCAGATGGGCGGACAGCAAACGATCGACCGAATCCTGGCATCCGGGGGGAGCGCCGCCAGCCTTGCCTTGAACGAGACTGTCGTCCGGGCGAAGCTGGAGCGCGACCTGCTCGAGATGGAGCTGCAAGACCTGTACGCGCAGGCATGCACCGTTCGTCTGGATGAGGACGCGGCGCGGCTCAACCGGGAGATCCGGGAGCTGCGCGAGGCGGTCCGACATTTCCTGGCCGAATGGAGCGCCCACGTCGCCTGGGAGCAGTCGGAGCTGTTCCCGTGCGCCGCCTGGTGCCTGGCCGAGGAGCCGAGCCTGTTCGCGTCGATGAAGGAGGACTACCGACGGGCGGAGCGGTTCGTCCGCGACTTCCTGCATGCGATGGAGCAAGCGCCGCTTCCCGTCTCGCGGGAGCAGGCGAAGAAGCTGGCCGCCGGTCTGCTGCAAGCCTATGCCTGCCTGAAGAACCGGCTTCGCGAGGAAGAAGAGATCGTGATGTCGTTGGAGGACCGGGTGAATGTCTTTCGCGAGTGAGCGCCGGTTTGCTTTTTCGCAACAAGTGCCTATATTCACAAAGTATTCACCGGCCGTGTGACGAATCTCACATTCAGCGCGGTGCGAACGCTCCATACTGAAGGTGCAAGGCGATCTTCAAACGGGAGCTGCAAGGCGATCTTCAAACGGGAGCTGCAAGTCGATCTTCAAGCGGAGCTGCAAGCGATCTTCAAGCGGAGCCGCAAGACGAACTTCAAACGAATGTTGCAAGGCGATGTTCAAACCCCCATTTCCGAAGGGAGATGACCCTCATGGTCATGAGATGGTTCAAAGAAAACGTATGGGCGGCAGTCGCGATCACGCTGTTGCGGATCTATGTCGGCTGGCAATGGATCGATGCGGGCTGGCACAAGCTGACCGGAGGCTTCAATGCGACGGGCTTCCTCAAAGGCGCGACGACGAAGCCGGTGACGGACCATGCGACGCAGGCGGTGATCTTCCCGAACTACACCTACTTCCTGGAGCACTTCGCGCTGCCGAACGCCAAGCTGATCAACGTCCTCATCCCGCTCGGCGAGTTCCTGATCGGCATCGGGCTGATCGTCGGGGGACTGACCTTGACGGCCGCGTTCTTCGGCATGATGCTGAATCTCCTGTTCCTCTTCGCAGGCACCGTAAGCACGAACCCTTGGCTGCTGCTGCTCGCCTTCGTCATCTTTACGGCCGGCGCCAATGCAGGACGCTTCGGACTGGACGCCTATCTGCTGCCTTGGCTCGCCAAGGGCTGGACGAAGCTGACCGGCCGCGAGACCAAACCGAAGACCGGCGGCATGAACGGCAAGATTCTGCCGCATTGAACCGGCCGCACCGCTCGAACCGATCGCACCGATCGAATCGAGAGCCGCGCGCCAGCTGTTTCCAAGTTCATCGAGGAGAGTGTGCCTATGAGACCGAGCAACCCGCCGCTGCTGGAGTGGTACCTGTCGCACGATCAATGGCGCGAAGAGCATGAAGCGCTCCGGGACCGCTTGCTGGAGCTGTGCCGTATGATGAAGTGGAATCCGGCCAACTACGACTACCCCGATTGGGAGGCTCACCATCTCGCGGTGAGGGAGAAGTTCATCCCGTTTATGCGCGATTGGCTGCGGCACCTGGCCATGGAGCGGCGAACGGTCTATCCCGTAGCCAGGACCGCGATCTGCGGAGGACGAATCGGACCGGTGTCCGTCCTCGAGCAGGACGAACGAATCGCGGGGCAATTCTACGATGCGTATCTGCAAGCCGCCGGGCGGGACGCCTCCCCGGAGGATGCGTTGTCCCACCTGCTGCAGGTGCTGATCATCGTCGCGGAGCACTTTCGCGTCGAGGAGGAGCTCGTCATGCCCGCCGCGGAACGGCTCATGGAGGAGATCGAGTACAGCGGTTCGTAAAGGCCGGCCGACGGCAGCGAATCGCGACTGGCGAAAAAGGCGTTGCAACGACCGTCCGGGGGCGCTATGCGTACCGGCGTTTGCGGAAGGTCGGGCCGGGGCATACCGGCCATGCGGACGGGGCAGGATGGAAACCGGGGCCTTCCGTGCCATGCAACGGAAGGTCTCCGCGCGATGAGGGGGGAGAGGCATGACGAACCCGGCGATCACGGGCGCGATTCTGGCGGGAGGCCCCGGCACCGGCATGCCGGGCGTGTTGAAGCCGCTGCTCCGTATGGATGGCGAGACGCTGATCGAGCGGCAGGTTCGCCGCATGAGGGAACTATGCGCCGAGATCATCGTCGTCACGAACGCGCCGAAGCCGCTCTTCGCCGTTCTGGACGCCGACGTACGGATCATCACCGATTACTTTCCCGATAGCGGGCCGCTGGGCGGCATGCACGCGGCGCTGCGGCTCGCCAAGCATCCATGGGTATGGATCGCGGGGAGCGACATGCCGTTCGTCTCGCCCGAAGCGGCTAGCCGGCTGCGGCTCGGCCGGACGGAGCCCTGCCGGGCGGCGATTCCGCTCCTGGACGGCCAGCCGGTCGTCCTGCACGGCCTCTACGATGCGCGGTGCGCCGAGACGGCCGGCCGTCTGCTCGCCGGCGGCGAGCGCGGGCTGGAGGCGTTCCTGGGCCGACTGCGTTGGCAGGGCGTACCGGCGGACGCGTGGCTGGACGAAGCCGGCATGCGGCATTTCGCGTACAAGATCGACAAGCAAGCCGATTATGAGCGGGCGCAGGCGTTGTTGGCGCAAGAGAGAACCTCGCCCAAGGAGGAAACAGCAAGATGAGCTATCATCGCATATTGGCCGCCTTCGACGGCTCGGAGCTGGCGGAGAAAGCCCTTCGCCATGCGGTCGACCTGGCGGAGCGCAAGCCGGGCACCCACTTGACCGTCGTGCACGTCCGGCAGCGTCCCGTCGTCTTCGGCGCAGCCGGTTACGGGTTCGTTCAGCCCGAGGGGCTCGAACAGGAGATCGCGGCTCACGAGTCCGCGCTGCTCGCCCGGATCCAGCAGTGGACCGAGCCGCTGGCTTACGCGGAGATCGCCGTGCTGACGGGGCTGCCCGCGCCCGCGATCCTGGCGCACGCCGCGGCGCGCAACTGCGATCTCATCGTGATGGGCAGCCGCGGACTGACGACGCTGAAGGAGATCATGCTGGGCAGCGTCAGCCACCATGTCGTGCAGCGGGCCACCGTGCCCGTGCTGGTCGTGAAATAACCGGGGCCGGGCGCGGCGTCGATCGATCATTCTAAGCTGGACAGGAGGAATCGGTATGCCGGATCTGCATCCTCGAACGGAACAGCCGGAGGCACGGCGCGAGACGGGCAAAAACGCGGAACATGAGCCCGTCCTTACGGGTACGTTCGTCTCCGTGCTGCTGGTCGGCGCGGTCATCACGGCCTGCTGGCTGGGCGTGCTCTACTTATTCATTTCGCGCAATTAAGGAGGGGGATTGGCCCGGATGCATCTTCACCGTCTCGAGAAAACCTGGCTCGGCATCGGCATCACCATGCTGGCCCTATTTCTGGCCATACTCGGCACGATGGCGTTCAGCATGGGGATGGCGCCGCCGAGCGAGCATCATCATACGGTCGATCCGCGGAAGGTCGCCGAGACGGCGCCTTTCGACCGGCCGGGCATCACGCAGGTCGGCGACAAGCACTACGAAGCCGTGATGGTCGCCTACGCCTTCGGCTACGAGCCGGAGAAGCTGGAAGTGCCGGCAGGCTCGAAGATCGACTTCACCATGACGAGCTCCGACGTCGTCCACGGCTTCGAGATCGTAGGGACGAACATAAATCTGATGGTGCTGCCGGGCGAGGTGAGCCATATCAGCCACACGTTCGACCAACCCGGCGAGTACTTGATCCTGTGCAACGAGTATTGCGGCACGGGCCATGAATATATGAAAACGACCATCGTCGTCAAGTAGGAGGAAGAGGCATGATACCGACTTTCGACCGCAAGGACGGCAAGCTGGTGCTCGCCCATGTGCTGTTCGCGTTCGCGGCGCTGCTGGTCGGCGGCATCGCCGGCCTGCTGCAAGGCTTGGTGAGAGGCGGCATGGTGACGCTGCCCGCGAACATCGGGTATTACGAGCTGCTCACCGCGCACGGCGTCCTGATGGCGCTGATCTTCACGACGTACTTCATCATCGGCTTCCTCTATTCGGGCGTGTCCCATACGCTGGGCGGACAGCTGCGCCCCGCCGCGCGGAAGCTCGGCTGGACCGGATATCTCGTCATGTCGGCCGGCACCGTTCTCGGGGTCATCGTCATTCTGTCAGGCAAAGCTAGCGTGCTTTATACCTTTTACGCGCCGATGAAGGCGTCCCCCTGGTTTTACGTGGCCTTGGCGCTCGTCGTCGTCGGCAGCTGGCTCAGCGGGTTCGGCGTCTTCTGCCAATACCGGCGCTGGCGCCGCGAGCATCGCGGCAAGCTGTCCCCGCTGTTCGCATTCATGGCTGTCGTAACGCTGCTCATGTGGCAGATCGCCACGATCGGCGTAGCGGCGGAGGTCGTCGTGCAGCTGATCCCATGGTCGTTCGGCTGGGTCGATTCCGTCAACGTCGTGCTGAGCCGCACGCTGTTCTGGTACTTCGGCCATCCGCTCGTCTACTTCTGGCTGCTGCCCGCCTACATCTGCTGGTATGTAGTCATTCCCAAGATCATCGGCGGCAAGATCTTCAGCGACGCGCTGGCCCGGCTCGCCTTCATCCTGTTCCTGCTCTTCTCGATACCGGTCGGCTTCCACCATCAGCTGATGGAGCCCGGCATCGGCGGCTTCTGGAAGTTCCTGCAGGTCGTGCTGACGTTCATGGTCATTATCCCTTCGCTCATGACCGCGTTCTCGATGTTCGCCACGTTCGAGATGAACGGCCGCGCCAAAGGCGCGAAAGGCTTGTTCGGCTGGCTGCGCGTATTGCCCTGGAAGGACGTTCGCTTCTTCGCCCCGTTTATGGGCATGCTCGTCTTCATCCCCGCGGGGGCCGGCGGCATCGTCAATGCGAGCAATCAGATGAACGCGGTCGTGCACAACACGCTCTGGGTCACCGGACACTTCCACCTGACGGTGGCGACCAGCGTGGCGCTGACCTTCTTCGGCATCGCCTACTGGCTCATTCCCACGGTGACCGGCCGCGTCCTGACGCCCCGGCTGAATCGGCTGGGCATCATCCAGACGCTCGTGTGGTGCGTCGGAATGCTGTTCATGTCGGGGCCGATGCACATCGTCGGACTGATGGGCAGCCCGCGCAGGACCGCATACACGACCTACGGCGACCATCCGGATGCGATCCTCTGGATGCCGTACCACGTGGCGATGGCGATCGGCGGCACGATTCTGTTCGCCGGCGTCCTCCTGATCGTCTACAACGTCATCGCCCTGATGCGCGCGCCGAAGGGGGAGACGGTCTATCCGATCGGCGAGGTCGCGGAGGCCGCCGAAGCGACGCCGCGCTATCTCGAGCGCTGGAGCGTCTGGATCGGCATCGCGGTCGCTCTCATCCTGTTCGCGTACACGATCCCGCTCATCGACATGTTCCGCGGCGTCACCTCGCCCGGCTTCGTCACCTGGTAGAGGTGGCCCGGCGCCCGGCGTTGCCGCTCCTTCGCGTCCGGTCGCCTGATCGGCAGCCCTCCGGAAAGACAAGCAACCCTGCCCCGGCGTCAGCCGGGACAGGGTTGCTTCTTGTCTATTCGCGCCGTTCGTCCAGCGGCCGCGGACCTTTCGGCAAGCTTGCCGGATCGTCGCTCTCCACCAGCAGCTTCAAGGCGGCGAGCTTGTTGTTCCAGTAGCGCTCGAAGTAGCCGAGCCAATCGCGGAGCTCCTGCAGCGGCTCGGGCTGCAGGCGGTAGCGCGTCTCCCGGCCGACCTTCTGCTCCGCCACCAGTCCGGCCTCGGAGAGGATGCGCAGGTGCTTGGAGACGGCGGTACGGCTCATCGGGAAATGGCTGCTGAGCGCTGTCACGGGCATCTCTTGCTCCGACAGCAGGCCGAGCAGCTTGCGGCGGGTCGGGTCGGCGATGGCTTGGAAGACGTCGTGCTTGGGCGCCGCCTCCGCCATTTAGCCCTCGACGTAGCCGCGCAGCTTCGCGCCGATGCCGGTCCAGCCCTGAGCCATCCGGTCGCGCACGATGCGGTGGGATTCGCCGAATTCGGTCAGGACGTCCTCGCTCCAGCCGCCGTGGATCAAGGTGAATTCGGTGCGTCCGCCGTCCAATTCCTTTAATTCGAACGTGAGCGTCCAGTCTTTGCCCCAGTTGAATCTCAGGCGGCTCGGCGGATCCAGCTCCGTCACCTTGCAGGGCGACATGCCGAACGGGCCGGCGTTCAGCTCGAACTCGCGGCCGACGACCGGCTCGAAACCGATGACCGGCATGAACCATGCGCCGATGCTCTCCGCCGTGGAGACGGCGTTCCACACTTTTTGGATCGGGGCATTGAATTCGAGCGTCTGACGGATATCGGGAAGGGTTGCGTTTTGCGACATGCGAAGGACCTCCAAAAGTTAAAATGAGAAACCAAATGGTTTCGTGTTGATTATACGAAACCATTTGGTTTCATGTCAATGGCCGCCGCCGATCCTTTAATTGGAGTGCCAGACTTGCAGCCGCATCCGCCGCCGTTAAGGGCGATCGCGTGCTTACTTGGCGCCTTGTCCGTCCTGTTGCTCGCGCATCCGCGTCATTTGCTGCCACACCGAGCCGGCCGCTTCCTCGCCGCTCCGGATACGCGCGACGGCCATCTCCGCCTGCAGCTTCACCTCGAATTCCTGCTCCGTCGCCGCGACGCGCTCCAAGGCTTCAAGCGCCGTCTCGTCGCCGGCTTCGTAGAGGAACCGGGCCGCGCGCCAGCGCACCAGCTTGTTGCCGTCGCCGAGCGCCTTTACCATCGGTCCGATCGCGGCGGGGTCGCCGATATCGGACAGCGTGTCGCCCGCCGTCCGGCGCACGGACGCCGACGAGTCCTGCAGCGCGCCGAACAGCGGCGGCAGCGCCTCCGGGATGCGCAGGTCGCCGAGGTAGACGACGGCGAGCCGGCGCACCGATACCTGCGTGTCGCGCACGGCCTGCGCGAGCAGGGGCAGATGCGTCGACTCCGGCTTCAGCCGGGCGAGCGCCGCGTAGCGCGTCTCCCAATCGGGCGCTTGCAGCCGCTCGGCCAGCTCCTCCAGCGTCAGCTGCGCCGGCGGTTCCGGCGGCGCGGCTTCCTCGCCCGCCTGCGCGCCCATCGCCTGCGCCTGTTCGATCAGCGACCGCAGACGGTCGTCCGGGTACGCCGCGTTCAGCTCCCGCTTCACTTCCTCCAGGATGTCCTGGGGGTCGCCGTAACGGACGCCGAACTCCTCGAGCTTCCGCTCGCGGATCATCGAGGAGCCCGCCGCTTCGGACACCGCCTTCGCGAACTTGTCGGGCAGCGCGGCCCGGGCTTCCTGCCCCCCGCTCTGCACGCGGATCTGCATCGGGATGCCGCGGTACATCTGCACGAGCACCCGCGCCTCCCCGAAGCCGTAGGCGTCCGGAGACGCACCCGCGGCGTCCGCGACGCTGTCGGCCCCGAACAGATCGCGGACCGCCCCGAGAATGACGGCCCAATCGGCGTTCGGCTTGCGGTCCACCGCGATGAAGTCGGCGGCGCGGAATACCGCCTTCACGCCCGCAATGCCCAGCAACCGGTGGTAGAACGGCGGAACTTGGTCCCGTTGGGCCAAGGTATACGTATAGCGCTCGTGAGACGCGAGCTTCTCGTCCACGTTCAGCTTCATGGAATTCGGACTAGGCGTCGGTTCAATCGATAACAGCTTCATAGGTCATCCTCGCTCTCCGGGAGTCTTTTCCTTTCATCATACCGAATGGATCCTTTCGCGTCACGTCCGTCCCTTCCCGAAGGCTCTCCGATCGGAACGCGTCTCCCGACTCCGGCAAGCCGGCGAAGCCGCTCGCGCCAGCCTCGCGCCGAACGTCGCGGACGGCCAAAAACGGGTACATATTCAAATGGACCAACGCGGCCGCCAAGCCGCCGCGTTCATAGCACGAATTAAGACGGATGAAGCCGCTAACCCGGCTCCGCTTCTTCCCCAAAGAAGGCGCGGCCAGGCTTGCCGGAGCGATTCGGAGAGGGTGCGTTCGCGCCTCCTTTTCCGAATCGTCTCCGATAAAACCGTATTCGCCGCTTCAAAAAAGAGGCGCAGGCGGTTGTTACTTGTTTGGTACAATCGCGCTTTTCCTGCTATAGTATGAAGGAGTACATCCACGGAGGGGTTTCATGCGCAAAAGTCGCTACGGCAACCTGGATTCCATACGCGCCGGGAGCGCGGGTAGACACCAGTTCGCACGATGGCGCCAAGAACGGCTGCAGAAACTGATGAACAAGGAATACCAGGATTGTGTTCCCAGCGTCGCTCCCGACTTGTCCTTTTTGCAGCACAACCGCCAAGAGCCGTCCATTACCTGGATCGGCCACTCCACGTTCCTGATCCAGATGGGCGGCCTGAATATCGTCACCGACCCGGTCTGGGCGCGCCGAATGGCGCTGCAGAAGCGTCTGGCGCCGCCCGGCGTAGAGTTGTCGGACATGCCGTCCGTCGACGTCGTGCTCGTCTCCCATTCCCACTACGATCATCTCCATTTCGGCTCGCTGCGGCGGCTGAGAGGCCCCAAGCGGCTCTTCGTGCCCGCCGGACTCAGCCGGAAGCTGGAGCTGCGGGGATTCCGCCAGGTGCAGGAGATGCACTGGTGGGAAGACATTTCGCTCCACGGCGTCAAGTTCTCGTTCGTGCCGGCGCAGCATTGGACCCGGCGCAATCCTTGGGACATGAACAATTCCCACTGGGGCGGCTGGGTGATGGAGATCTACGGCGGCCCGACGATTTATTTCGCCGGGGACAGCGGGTACTTCCGCGGCTTCGCGGAGATCGGCCGCCGCTTCGATATCGACGTGGCCCTGATGCCGATCGGCGCCTACGATCCCGAGTGGTTCATGGCCGCCCAGCACGTCAGTCCCGAAGAAGCCCTCAAGGCGTATCTCGATCTCGGCGCGGACTTCTTCGTCCCGATGCACTACGGGGCGTTCAAACTGTCCGACGATACGCCGAAGCAGGCGCTCGAGCGGCTAGAGTCCGAACGATCCCGTCTCGGCATTTCCCGCGATAAGTTATTTTTGCTGCATCATGGCGAAACCATGCGTTTCACGCAGAGCCATGTCACCGATAATGAAGCAAAGGATGGATTGGATTCATGATTACAGTTAACAACGTCAGCCTCAGATTCGGGAAACGCCCGCTGTTCGAGGATGTCAACATCAAGTTCACCCCGGGGAACTGCTACGGCCTGATCGGCGCCAACGGCGCCGGCAAGTCGACGTTCCTCAAGATTCTGTCCGGCGAAGTCGAGCCCTCCAGCGGCGAAGTCTTCATCACCCCGGGCGAGCGCATGGCCGTCTTGAAGCAGAACCACTTCGAGTACGACGAGTATACCGTGCTCGAGACCGTCATCATGGGCTACGAACGCCTGTACAAGGTGATGAAGGAGAAAGACGCGATCTATCTCAAGGAAGACTTCTCCGACGAAGACGGCATGCGCGCGGGCGAGCTCGAAGCCGAGTTCGCCGAGATGAACGGCTGGGAAGCCGAGAGCGACGCCGCGGAGATGCTGAACGGCCTCGGCATCACGACCGACCTGCACGACAAGAAGATGGCGGAGCTCGGCGGCAACGAGAAGGTCCGCGTCCTGCTCGCCCAGGCGCTGTTCGGCCAGCCGAACATCCTGCTCCTGGACGAACCGACCAACCACTTGGACCTCGAGTCGATCAACTGGCTGGAAGAGTTCCTGTCCCGCTACACGGGCACCGTCATCGTCGTATCCCATGACCGGCACTTCCTGAACCAGGTCTGCACGAACATCGCCGATATCGACTTCAGCAAGATCCAGATGTACGTGGGCAATTACGACTTCTGGTACGAGTCGAGCCAGCTCGCCACGCAGTTGATGCGCGACCAGAACAAGAAGAAGGAAGACAAGATCAAGGAGCTCCAAGCGTTCATTCAACGCTTCTCCGCCAACAAGTCCAAGGCGAAGCAAGCGACGAGCCGCCGCAAGATGCTCGACAAGATCTCGCTGGACGACATTCGTCCTTCGAGCCGGAAGTATCCGTTCATCCAGTTCAAGCCGGAGCGCGAAGCGGGCAAGCAGATCGTGACCGTAGACAACGTGACGCTGACCGTCGAAGGCGAGAAGGCGCTGGACGGCGTCTCCTTCGTCGTGAACAAGGGCGACAAGATCGCGCTCGTGGGCCCGTACGGCCAAGCGAAGACGGCGCTCTTCCAGGTCATGATGGGCGAAGCGACGCCGGATTCGGGCTCGGTCAACTGGGGCGTAACGATCACGCCGGCCTACTTCCCGAAGGACAACTCCGCCTACTTCGACGGCGTCGAGACGTCGCTCGTGGACTGGCTGCGCCAGTACTCCAAGGATCAGGACGAGTCGTTCATCCGCGGCTTCCTCGGCCGGATGCTGTTCTCCGGCGACGAAGCGCTGAAGAAGGCTTCGGTGCTGTCCGGGGGCGAGAAGGTGCGCTGCATGCTGTCCAAGATGATGCTGACCGGCGCGAACACGCTGCTGCTCGACGAGCCGACCAACCACTTGGACCTCGAGTCGATCACCGCGCTGAATAACGGCCTCGTCGATACCGAAGAGACGATGATCTTCACGTCGCATGACCATCAATTCATCCAGACGATCGCCAACCGCATTATCGAGATCACGCCGAACGGCTTGATCGACCGGATGACGACGTACGACGAGTACCTCGAGAGCCCGGAGATCAAGGAGCTGCGCGCGCGCATGCTGCCGGCTTAACCGGCGTTTCTCCGGCCCCGTCGCGCTTCGGCGCGGCGGGGTTTTTGCCGTTCGCGAACCGGACTCGACCGGGGGGAGGAGGGCCTGCGCGGATGCGCCCAACTTTGTAACACAATTGTAATATTGGAGCTGTTTCAATCCCCGCCGATTTGTACAAGGTATGAATGACCCCCCTTTTCAATATAATCATTTCCTTGGAGCTCCAGGCCGACGGCCTCGGGCTCGCTTTTTTTGAGACGCGGGGTCATGCCGCGCAACTCTCGGACGCTACCGCGCGTCTAAGGGACAACAGCCAGAAACGGGATGACGGAGAAGGAAAGCGGGTAGCGAGATGAAAACGAAGTTAAGCACGGTCCTCTGCGAGCGATTGGGAATCGAATATCCGATCGTGCTCGCGGGCATGGCGGGAGGACCTTCCACGCCGGCGCTCGCCGCCGCGGTGTCCCGCGCGGGCGGGCTCGGTACGCTGGGCGCCGCCTACATGGCGCCGGCGGACATCCGCGAAGCGATCCGGACCGTCCGGCAGCTGACGGATCGGCCGTTCGCGGTCAATCTATTCGCGGTCGACCTTAGGGACGACAATTCGAATATCGAACAAGTCCAACGGCAGTTGGACCGGGCCAGGGCGGACTTGGGATTGCCGCCCGCCGCGGAGGGGCCGCTCAAGACCGCGGACCGCTTCGAAGAGCAGCTGGCGGTCGTTCTGGAGGAACGGGTGCCCGTCCTGAGTACGGCCTTCGGCCTGCTCCCGGCATCGGCCGCTCTGGCCGCGCGTTCGGCCGGCATGAAGATCCTGGCGATGGCCACGACGGTGCGCGAAGCGGTCTTGGCCGAGCAGGCCGGATGCGACGCGGTCGTGGCTCAGGGCGGGGAAGCGGGCGGTCACCGCGGCACCTTCGATGTCGCGGAACATCCGATGGGGGCGAACGTAGGCACGTTTGCGCTGATTCCGCAAGCGGTCGACAACGTCCGCATCCCGGTGATCGCGGCCGGAGGCGTCATGGACGGGCGCGGGCTGGCCGCCGCGATACTGCTCGGGGCCCAAGGGGTTCAGATGGGGACGAGGTTCCTTGTCGCCGCCGAGTCCGGGGCGCACGAGGCATACCGGCAGGCGCTGCTGGACAGCGACGAAGAGAGCACCGTCCTTACCGCAGCGTTCTCCGGCCGTCCGGCCCGGGGCATCCGCAACGCGTTCATCCGGCAATGGGAAGACGGAGGCACGGCGCCGCTTCCGTTCCCCACGCAGAATACCGCGACGAGAGATATCCGGAACGCCGCCGCCCGGCAGAGCCGTTCGGACTATATGTCCTTATGGGCGGGGCAAGGAACCCGTCTGCTGAAAGAAGGCCAGCGCGCCGAGGAGATCGTCGCCGAGACGGCCCGTCAAGCCTTGTCCTTGCTGGGCGGATAAGGGAGGCCGTTCCGGCTTGGGAAAGCGCCCTTTGGGTTGGTAAATAATTGAAAGCGGGGAGCGAAAGTCCTTCGGGGACAACGCTCCCCGTTCTTTTTGCCTATTCGCGTGCGGAACTGTCTTCCTAGAGAGGAAAGGCCGACTAAGCCGTCCGTCTGATGGAAGGGGCGGGCGTCCGAACTATAATGGACCCGTGGGATTGTTTGTTTCGACAAATTTCCACAAAATCCATCGTTAGGAGGATGTCTTATCCCCATGAAACGCGGAGTTATCGGTCTCTTGTCCTCGTTGTTGTTCGCTTCCGCCATCCCGGGTCTCGCCTCGGCCGCAACCGCGAGCGCGGGCACGGCGGACGTCGTCGCGACGGTCAGCTTCCGGGACCAGCCCAGCACCTCATCCAACGTCATCCGTTATCTGAAGCAAGGCGATCCGATCACCCTCTTGCAGAAGGTCAACGATTACTGGTATAAAGTCGAAGATCGCACCGGCAGCGTGGGGTACGTCTCTTCGAGCGCCAAATACATCCGCGTCGGACAAGCTCCAGCCAGTCCTGCGCCGGGCGGGAACGCCTCCATCGTTAGCTCCGTCAACTTCCGCCAAACGCCGTCGGCCAGCGGCGCGCAGATCCGCTTCCTGAAGAAGGGCGAACGCGTCACCGTCACCGGCCAGCCCAACAGCTACTGGTACGCCGTGACGGACGCCAACGGCGTGTCGGGTTACGTGAGCGCTTCGTCGCAATACATAAAGCTGGAAGGCTTGGCGACGCCGACACCAACGCCAACGCCAAAGCCGATACCGACGCCGAAGCCGACGCCCGCGCCAACGCCGATGCCAAAGCCGACGCCAACGCCGACGCCGGCGCCAACCCCCGCTCCGTCCGCCAACGCGAGCGCCGAGAAGGCGATCTCGGCCGGCATGAAGTATCTGGGCACGCCGTATGAATTCGGCTCGGATCGCAACTCCACCAAGACATTCGATTGTTCGGCCTTCATCCGCCAAGCGTTCAAGGACGGCCTCGGCATGACGCTGCCCGCCGATTCCCGGCAGCAGGCCGCCTACGTGAAGGGCAAAGGCAACGCCACGACCGACTGGCATAAGCTGAAGCGCGGCGATCTGATGTTCTTCATGGATTACAAGGGGACCAAGGCATCCAACTACGCCGGTAAATCGCCTTTCGGCGAGCGGGTCTCGCACGCGGCCATCTATCTCGGCAACGGTCAAGTGCTCCATACGTACTCCAAGGCGTCCGGCGGCGTCCGCGTGGACAGCATCGAAGGCAAGCATTGGGAGTACCGCTTCCTATACGGCGGCAGCGCGCTCTGATCGCAGGGCGATCGCCGATGAATCAAAAGGAAGGGCCGGACAGCGGTATGCTGACCGGCCTTCTTGTCGTTTGAGGATGGAGGCGGGCAGCGTGACTAGAAAAGTCGACATTGAGATGCAATGCGCGATTGCATGCGGGGAGATCGTCGATAAAATCGACCAACGCGCGCTTCCAGGCGGACGAATGCAGGGAGATGGTCGATAAAATCGACCAACGCGCGCTTCCAGGTGGCCAAGTGCAGGGAGATGGTCGAAAAAATCGACTAACGCGCGCTTCCAGGTGGCCAAGTGCAGGGAGATGGACGATAAAATCGACTAACGCGTGCTTCAAGGTGGCCAAGTGCAGGGAGATGGTCGATAAAATCGACTAACGCGCGCTTCAAGGCGGCCAAGTGCAGGGAGATGGTCGATAAAATCGACGAACGCACGCTTCAAGGTGGCCGATTGCAGGGAGATCGTCGATAAAATCGACGAACGCGCGCTTCCAGGCGGCCGAATGCAGGGAGATCGTCGATAAAATCGACTAACGTCAACGTTTGCTGTCACGTACCGCCGTCCAGTTTCCTAACCGAAACAAGCCTCCCGCATGCGAGCGAGAGGCGTTTCTTTTCCGCGATAAGTCACTCGACGGCTGTGAGATCGTCCTTCAGCAGCGCGAGGATCGCTTCGGCGCACTTGGTCGGATGGTATTCGGCGTTGCGCAAGGCGAGGAGCGTGTCCCGGTGCTGATATGCCGCGTACGGCACCTGGATGAGCTTGAACCAGCGGTCGATCGTCTCGGTAGAGGTGAGGAGCTCGCCGAAGCCGTGCGCGACGAAGTAGTCGAGGTTCTCCTCCTCCTGTCCGGGGATCGGCTCGTAGAACAGCATCTGGATGCCCTTCGCCATGCCTTCGGTGCAGGTCATGCCGCCCGGTTTGGTCACGAGGAGATCGGAGACGTCCATCAGCTTGCTGATCTCCTTGGTGAACCCGAGCACCTTGACGTTCGGATGCTGGAAGCGCGGATCGGCCAGCAGCTTCTCGCGCGCCTTCTCGTTGCTCCCCATGCACAGGATGAGCTGAACGCGGTCGGCGAACGTCGTCATGTACTCGACCATCTGCTCCCCGGCCATGAGTCCCCAGCCGCCGCCCATGATGAGCACGGTGGGCATGTCCGACAGTTCGAACTGGGACAGGATCTCGGCCCGGTCGTGCGGATGCCAGAAGTTCGGATGGACGGGAATGCCCGTCACCTCGACCCGGGAAGGGGGCACGCCTTGGGAGACGAGCTTGTTCAGCACCGTCGGGGAACTGACGAGGTACGTCGTGACCTCCGGGTTCGTCCAGGTGGCATGCGCATCGTAATCGGTAATCAGGGTATACAAAGGGACATCCAGTCCCAGCTGCTTCAGGCGGCTTACGACCGCGTTCGGGAACGGATGGGTGCAGACGATCATGTCGGGCTTCAGCTGGCGCACCACGTCGGAGACCTGATTGTAGAACAGGCGGTGCAGCGCGAACCGGGTGAGCCGATTGAGCGATTTATGATAGTGACCCTTGTATAGTTTGCCGACAAGCTTCGGTTGTTTGCTTACGGTCTTGCGGTAAGCGGACAAGATCAGCGGCCCGATGACGGGATTGAGGAACGTCCCCAGCTCGATGACGCGGGTCTGGACGCGCGGAGACAGCTGGCGCAGCCCGACGGACAGCGCGTACGCGGCCTGCGTATGTCCGGTGCCGAAGCCTTCCGAAAGCAGTAAAATTCGTTTTTTACGCATCGCAAAAGATCCCCCACTTTACCTACTTCCATATTACGCGGTTCGAAGGCCGGGGACAAGTGCGAGGGGGATTTTTTACAAGGAATTGACAGCCTTGGCCGATTGCTGTGTGTGCCCGTGCAAACCGGTAGCCGCATGTTGTAGAATGCAGGTAGATCAAGGACGGGAGGCGCATGAAATGGAGACGGAGCAATCGATCGTCAGGGCGGAGTACAAGACGGGACAATATATCGGACGGGTCGTGGAGACGGACGGCCGCCGGACGCTGGTGGAGGTGCTAGCCGTGCTGCGGCATCCGACGCAGGGAGACCTGCACAGCTCCTTCAATCCGGACGCGGCGCTGTTCCACGAGCGCCGGGCATCGGCTTATCGGGAGAAGGTGTGGGCGCTGTCCCACGAGGTCAAGCCGTACGGCGGCGAGATCCCGGAATACCGGGAGTCGCTGGCCGCGGCGTTCGGCGCGGAGGCGGAGCGGATCGACCGGATGAAGCGCTGGGCGGAGCGTTGTCAGACGCAGCTGGACAGTCTGAAGGCGGACTACGGCATCTAACTATTGAAACGAAAGCCGCGATGTGTTATCGTGTGTTAGAACGAACTGACCGAATTGTTATTTTGGTCAGTTCACGACAGTCTTCCGCGACGCGGGCAACGGGAGGAGAGCCGCTCATGACCCTCATGGAGCGCAGAACGCCGGATCGGCGCAAACAGGTGATCGAAGCGGCTTCCCGCTCGTTCGCCGCGTTCGGCTACAAGGCGACGACGATGGATCAGGTCGCGAAGGCCGCCGGCGTCGGCAAAGGGACGATCTACACCTTTTTCGCCAACAAGGAAGAGCTGTTCGAAGAGATTCTGAAGGATCTGATCCGCGAGCTTCGCGCGGTAGCCGAGGAGACCGTGGATCATTCGCTGCCGTTCGCCGACAACCTTATGCAGGTGCTGCAGCGCGTGCTCGGCTATCGCGACCGCCATGCGCTGATCGTCAAGCTATCGCAGGAGGTGCGCGATCTCGGGACTCCGATGGCCAAGGAAGGACTCGAGACGGTAGAGCGGTCGATCATCGCCTACATCGCCGGCCACCTGCGGGAACCGATGGACAAGGGCGAGATCCAGCGGGCCGATCCGACGCTCACCGCGTACATGATGCTGAAGATGTATTTGGCGCTCACGTCAGAGGGCAGCCACCTGCACGAGCCCTTAAGCGCGGAGGAAGTGCTGACGAACTTCCGGTTCTACTGCATCGAAGGTTTGGCGGTCCGTTGATCGCTTCTTTTTTTGCTCTGAATTGACCAAATGAGGGAAATGGTCAATAAGTATTGAAGCAAGGCGGATAGGGATAAAGGAGAGAGATGAACATGGCAAAATCAAGCAAAGCTCCCGGCGTCGTCGCGGGGGAATTCCGGCGGCTCTCGCGCAGCAAGATGGCGATGCTGTCGATCGTCGGCCTCATGGTCATTCCGCTGCTCTATAGCGGGATGTTGATCGGCGCCTTCTGGGATCCGTACGGCAAGCTCGGCGATCTCCCCGTGGCGGTCGTGAACGAGGATGCCGGCGCGACGATGAAGGACCGGCAGCTCGCGATCGGCAGCGATCTGGTCGACGAGCTGAAGAAGAAGGACGACTTCAAGTGGGCGTTCACGAACGCCAAGGATGCGATGGAGGGGTTAAAGGATCACCGCTATTCGCTGGCTTTCGTTATTCCCGAGGATTTCTCGAAAAAGACGGCGACGCTGCAGGACGAGACGCCGCAGCAGGCCGACATCCAATACTACGTCGACGACGGTTGGAACTACCTGACTTCGCGGATTGGAGAGCAGGCTTCGGAGAAGCTCAAGACGGACGTGGCGCACGAAGTCACCAAGGCGTACGCCGATGCCGTCTTCTCCTCGGTCGGCGAAGCCGCGAACGGCTTCGGCGAAGCGAGCGACGGGGCGTCGAAGCTTGCCGACGGCGCGAAGGACGCCAAAGACGGCGCGCAGCAGCTGCACGACAACCTGGCGAAACTGGCCGACGGCACGATTAAGCTGCAGCAAGGGGTCGGCCAGCTCGCGGGCGGCGCGGCCAGCTTGACGAGCGGCGCGCAGTCGGCCGCGAAGGGCGCGGCTTCGCTCGCGGACGGTCTGAAGCAGTTGGGTGCCGGCGAAGCGCAGCTCGAAGCCGGCGCGGCGCAAGCCGACGCGGCGGCCGGTCAAGTGGCCGCGGGCGCCGGGAAGCTGGCGGAGAGCGGCAAGACGCTGGCCGCCGGTGCGGAGCAGACGCAGACGGGCGTCGCCGCGGTCGCGGACGGCGCCGGGAAGCTGGCGGCCGGGCTGAAGCAGTACGCCGAGGCGCACAAGGACGATGCGGATGCCGCGGCGCTGCAGCAGCTGCTGGCCTCCGCGCAAGCGGTAGCCGCGGGCGCGGAGCAGGCGCACCAAGGCGCGGCCGCGGTAGCCGACGGCGCAGGTAAGCTCTCCGCCGGTCAGCAGGACCTCGCGTCCGGCGCGGCGCAGCTGCAAGCCGGGACGGCGAAGCTGCGGCAGGGGCTCGGCACGTTCGGCGCCAAGCTGGGCGCGGCGCAGATCGGCGCGTCGGATCTGGCCGCAGGCGCCGGGAAGTTGGCGGCGGGCGCGGGCACGCTGCAGCAGGGCTTGACCGACGCCGGCAAGGGCGTGGGTACCGTCAAGAGCGGCGCGACGCAGCTCGCCGACGGTACGGTGAAGCTGCAGGATGGACTCAAGCAGCTGCAGGACGGCTCGGGCGAGCTGTCGAGCAAGCTGGGCGATGCGTCCAAGCAAGCCTCCGACCTGAAGTCGGGCGACAAGCAGACCGAGATGTTCGCCGATCCGATCGGCGTCACCGAGCACAAGCTCACGGACGTGCCGAACTACGGCACGGGCATGACGCCGTACTTCCTCGCCCTCGGCTTGTACGTCGGAGTGCTCATGTCCACCGTCATCCTGCCGCTCCGCGACGCGGCCGGCGTAGTGAAGAGCGGCTGGTGCTGGTACCTGTCCAAGCTGCTGCTGTTCGCGCCGATCGTCGTGCTGCAGACGGTGCTCGTGGACACGGTGCTGATCGCCGGCCTCGGCTTGAAGGTGCCGCACGTGGCCGCATTCTACGGCATCACCGCCGTCATCGGGCTGACCTTCATGGCGATCGTGCAGTTCCTGGTTACATTGGCCGACACGATCGGGCGGTTCCTCGCGATCGTGCTGCTCACGCTACAGCTGGCCTCCAGCGCCGGCACGTATCCGACCGAGCTGCTCCCGGCTTGGCTGCAGCACATCAGCGGCTGGATGCCGATGACGCACGCGATCGAAGCGCTGCGAGTGGCCTTGTCGAACGGCCCTGCCTCGCGGATCGGCGAGCAGCTGCTGCTCATGGCCGTTTACGCCGTGGCGTTCGCGGCGTTCACGGTCGTCCTGTTCGCCGTACGCCGCCGCCGTGCGGCATCGGACGAAGGTTCCCTCTATCTCGCGCAGGGATAATGTGGTAGTCTGGGCTTGTTCGATCAAAACGTATCGCCCTCTTCTGAGAAGACGGCGAAACCGTTTTTGTTTTCCTAATACCGCATGAGGAGGTCTGTTGATGAGCGCCATTAGCGGAGTGACCGCGGTTGCGACCGCCGCACTCAAGCAAGAGGTCGGCATCGCCGTGCTGGCCAAAGCGAAGGATCAGTCGGAACAGCAAGGCCAAGAGCTCGTCCGCATGATGCAGCAGAGCGTTCAGCCGCATCTGGGCGGGAACGTCGATCTCTCGGTTTGACCTTGCGAGCGGACGGAAGCGCCCCACCTGCAGAAGTTTCTGCGGGCGGGGCGCTTTCTGTTTGTCGGGGAAAGGAAGCGCGAAGGGCACCTCTGGGGGAGGCGTGCTCGGCGCTGTGTAGCTTGAAGTAACCGCCTATTGCGGTTATCGCGCCCCGCTCAGCCCAATGTAGCCTCGAGATAACCGTATGTTGCGGGTATCGTGGTCTGTTCGGCCGTGTTTAGCCTCGCGATAACCGTATGTTGCGGGTATCGTGGTCTGTTCGGCCGCGTTTAGCCCCGAGATAACCGCTTTTGGCGGTTATCGTGCCCCGCTCAGCCCTATGTAGCCGGAGATAACCATCTTTGGCGGTTAACGTGGCCTGTTCGGCCCTGTTTAGCCTAGAGATAACCGTTTGTTGCGGTTATCGTGGTCTGTTCGGCCGCGTTTAGCCCCGAGATAACCGTCTTATGCAGTTATCGCACCCCGCTCGGCCCTGTGTAGCCTCAAACTAGCCTCCTTTTGCGATTATCGCGCCCCTCGCCTCTCGCCTCCAGACTATCACGCACTCGAATATACGCCGCAAATCCGACTTGCACGGTTACTTCTACCCGCCCGCCATTCACAGTTAACGCGCCCCCTCGATACTCGCCCCTCGGCTCCTCCCGCGCCCGAGTGTCCGACACCTTTGCTCCCGTCTTTTCCAGCCTTCCAACCCGAAGTTCAATCACATCCCCTCGGCACATAGCCGCTTTCCATGAGGAAGCGTAGTCTTGATGAATTGCGACTTATGTCCCGTTTTTTCGTCATTTTCTTCATTTTCCCAGCGCGGATGCCGTTACTAACGTTAGGACTGACCCTGGAAATCCAAAGAATTCGTGCCTTAGGAGGAACACTCGAACGATGATCAGCATCCGCAACGCAAGGAAACAGCCCGCTAGCACACGTCCCTCTTCGATCTTGACGCGCCTGACGGCGGTCTTCTTGTTCGCGATTCTGCTCTGGCTCCCGATCGGGGAATCGGGCATCGCCTCCGCCGCGACGACGGTATCCAGCGTGCGACTGGACGAGCTGACGCCGGACGAGAAGACGCTGTACGTCGAAGACGGCTCCCTCGCCCTGCTGCTGTGGGCGAACTTGAGCGTGGACGGCTCCGCCAGAACGGACAATGTCACCAACGACGCGACGTGGATCTCTTCCAATTCGGCGGTCACCGTCAACAAAGGCGTCGTGACGGCAAACGGCGAAGCGACCAACGTCGTCATCACGGGCAAATATCAAGGCTACTCCGCCAGCGTGACGCTGAACGCCCGCTACCGCTACTCCGGCTTGACGCTGAAGCGCCACGGCCTGACCGAAGCGGCGCCGGACAAGCTCGACGTGCAGCTCGGCGAATCGCACAGCCTGGACGCGTTCGGCGTCGACGGCGGCGCGGAGACGGACCTGACCGCCAAGGCGAGCTGGACTTCTTCGAACGAAGCGGTCGCGACCGTCGACAAAGGCGTCGTCACGCTTGTCGCCGCCGGCAAGACGACGATCACCGCGAAGTATCAAGGCCGAACGGATAAGATCGAATTTAACGTAACGCTGCCCTACAAGACGCTGGCGATCCAGTCGTCCGACGGCAAGGCCGGCCCGTTCGAGATGCAGGTCGGCGAAGCCGATCAGCAGCTGAAGGCCATGGCGACCAAGTCCGGGGGCGGCAAGGAGAACGTCGCTTCTCTGGCCACCTGGAAAAGCAGCAACGAAGCAGTAGCGACCGTCGACGAGAAGGGCAAGATCAAGGCGGTCAGCCCAGGCACGGCTACGATCACGGCAACGTACATGGGCTCGGTCGGCACGGCTACCCTGGCAGTACGCGCGCCCTATGAGGCGCTGCAGCTGTCGCCTAACGAAGCCCAATACCTGTCGCTTCAAGGCGAGCCCTTGCCCGTGACGGCGAAGGCCGTGAACGGCGCGTCGACGGATCCGGACCTGATCGGAGCGGTATGGGAATCGGCCAATCTGCTCGTCGCCTCGGTGAGCGGTAACGGCGGCACGGCGACGATCACGCCGCGCGGCGAAGGCACGACCAAGATCAAGCTGACCTACAAGGGCGTCTCCAAAGAATTGTCCGTGACGGTCTACCCGACGATCGAGAAGATGGAGCTCGGGAAGACGAAGCTGGACGTCTATGTGGACGACAAGGGCGATCTCCCGTCGGTCAAGGGAACCTCGATTAACGGCGGCGCCGTCGATCTCGGCAAGGCCGTGACCTGGACCTCTTCGGACGAAGGGATCGTCAGCCTCGACGAAGACGGCAAATGGAAGGCATTGGATGTCGGCACGGCCACGCTGACGGCGAAGATCGTGAACGGCGCCGGCGGCGAGATCGCGAAGTCGCTGGAAGTGAACGTGACCAAGAAGGCGCTGACGCTCATCGCGGACAACGACAACGTGAGCATCGTCATCGGCAAGGAGGTCGACCTGCCCAAGATTCGGGTCGTCTATGAGGACGGCAACGAGGAAGACGTGACGGACAAGGTCACTTGGAAGTCATCCTCGACCAACCTGGTCGTGAGGGAGAAGACGCTGAAAGGTCTGCTTCCCGCCAAGGTAACGCTGACGGGCACGTACTCGAACAAGACGGTTCGCGTCCAAGTAACGGTGGAGGAAGAGTACGCGAGCTTCGTCATCGAACCGGCCGCCGTCTCGCTGACTTTGAACAAGTCCCAGTCGATCAAGGTGACCGGCAACACCAAGTCGGGCAAAAAGGTAACCCTCAGCACCCGCGTCGAATGGCAAGCTTCATCGAATACGCTCCTCACGGTGAAGGGCAGCATCGTCAAGTCGCTCGCCGAGGAAGGCAGCGGCAAGCTGACCGCCTCCATCCAAGGCAAGCAGTTGGAGGTTCCGGTCACGGTCAAGGCGAAGCTGAGCAAGCTGACCGTGTCGGAGCCGTCCCTGACGTTGGCGCCCGGCGCGTCGGAGAAGGTCGTCGTGACGGCCGTCTACGAGAACGGCAGAACGCTCGACGTCACTTCGTACTCGGCCTATACGGCGCCGTCCGCCAAAGTCGCCAAAGCGACGAACGGCACGGTCACGGCGGTTGCCAAAGGCAGCGTCACGATCAAGGCGGCCTACGGCGGCAAGACCGTCAGCATCCGCGTGAAGGTCAAATAAAAACGGCCTCCGCAAACGCGCTTCGAACATCAAATCCCGCCGAATCGGCGGGATTTTTTGATCATCCGGCATTTATAAGTTTCACGCCTATCCCAATTCGCATGACCTCCGATAAAAACGTGTCGCCGCGTAAGAAGACGGCAAAGCCGTTTTTACTTGCGCGGTCGCGAACTTGGTCCGCACGGACAAGCATGATGTACCAGCGGCCCAAGGGATGAAATAAGGCGGAGGTTCCGTTAGAATGGACTCAAATGCCGCGGAAGCGCTTCAGCAGCCGAGAACCGACAGAGAGGGGGAGCGCCGCATGGACTGGATCGTCAAGCTGATCATGAACCGCAAGTTTTTCACCAAGATCTTCATCTCCATCTCGATCGTATCGTTCATCGGCGTGTTCGGCATGGCGTTCGTCTACCAGCGCTACTTCAAGGAAGTGCTGACGAACAACGAGATCTACCGGGTGCAGCGCTCCATCGACCAGACGGCGCTCAATCTGGACAACCAGCTCTACCGGATCGTGAACAATGTGCACTACTTCTTCGAATACTCGGGCAACGGGAACCGGCTCATGGCGACCTCCACCGCGGACGGGACTTCCGAAGCGCGCCGGGACCGGACTTGGGCCGAGAACGCGCTCGGCGCCTTCCGCCTGCAGTATTCGAGCGAGCTCGAATCGGTGTTTTTCCTGCTCCGGGACCACGCGGACGGGGACAAGGAGACGCTGTTCTACGATTCGGAGCTGACGCCCGTGCCCGAGATGGATTACCGCGCCCAGAGCTGGTACCGGGACTTCATCGCGGGGCGGAGCAACTTCTGGTCGCAGCCGACGGAGGAGCTGCTCTTTTTCCAGGACCGCTCTTTGAAGACGATCTACCTCACGCTGAGCCGATATGACGCCCAAGGGCGGGACGGCATCCTCGTCGTGCGCCTCAACGGCAAGATGTTCAGCGACGCCTTCCGCCTGCTCGCGACCGCCGACCTGAACCTTGAGCTGCGCAACGCGGCAGGCGAGATCGTGTACGCGTCGCCCACTTCGCGCGAAGACGTCGATCCGGTACGCGATATCCGGATGGAGTCGAACCTCGGCCAGTCGGGGTTTCAGGTACAGGCGCACATCAAGCAGACGTTCATCGACCAAGCGGTTCGCAAGGTCCGGAGCATTCAGCCCTACATTATCGTCGCGATCGCGCTGATCACGCTGTTCATCTCGCTGATTCTGTCGCTGTCGCTGGTCCGGCCGGTCAAGAAGCTGCTGCGGCTC
This sequence comes from Cohnella nanjingensis, assembly GCF_014212125.1. GTDB lineage: Bacteria > Bacillota > Bacilli > Paenibacillales > Paenibacillaceae > Cohnella > Cohnella nanjingensis. Next base: position 182,068 of record NZ_JACJVP010000023.1, on the reverse strand, counting down.
ATGAAGAAGGCGGAGCTCGGCGATCTGGACGTGCGGTTCAACGGCAAATTCGCCGACGAGGTCGGGATTCTGGGCAACGGCTTCAACCGGATGCTGGAGAACATGACCCAATCGATCGACAAGGCCCACGACGCCGAGATGAAGAAGCTGAACGCGGAGATGAAGCAGAAGGATGCGACGCTGCTCGCGATGCAGAACCAGATCAATCCGCACTTCCTGTACAACACGCTGGAAGTGATCAACTGCCAGGCGATCATCCACGAGGTGCCGAGCGTCAGCCGCATGAGCAAGGCGCTAGCCGACTTCTTCCGCTATTCGATCGGCCACCCGAAGGCGGAGGTGCCCCTGGCCGTCGAAGCGGCCCACGTGCGCACGTATTTGGACATTCAGCACGAGCGCTACCCCGAGCTCGAGATCGATATGGACGGCTTGGCGGCATACGGCCGTTACCCGATCGTCAAGCTGACGCTGCAGCCGATCGTGGAGAACGCGTTCAAGTACGCCTTCACGGGGCAACGCGACTACTATCTGCGGCTCTATGCCGAAGACGTGGACGACCGCAGCTATGTCATTCATGTCGAAGATAACGGAGAAGGCATGGAGGAGGAACGGCTGCTGCGGATGAACGAGCTCCTGCAGGTCGCAGGCGAGGGGAGCGGCGCCGGAGAAGACGCGCCGTCGGGCATCGGCCTGCGCAACGTGCAGAACCGCATCCGGCTCCGCTACGGCGCGCCGTACGGGCTGAACGTGCAAGAATCGATGTCGGGCGGCGTGGACGTAGCGATCCTGCTGCCGAAGAGGGGGAACGGCGATGAAGATCTTGATCGTTGACGACGAGCCGGTGATCCGCAAAGGGGTCATGAAGCTGCTGGAGAACAGCCATATCGCGATCACGGAGATGCGGGAGGCGAGGAACGGCGAAGAAGCGCTGCTTGCGATCGCGGAGAGCAAGCCCGACCTGATCGTGACCGATATCGAGATGAACGTGATGGACGGGCTGGACCTGATCGAGCGCATCCGGGAGATGCATGCGGATATCGAGCTGATCGTCCTGACGGGCCACGCGGACTTTCACTACGTGCAGCGCGCGCTGAGGCACCAGGTGGCGGACTACCTGCTGAAGCCGATTACCCAAGAGAGCCTGAACCAAGTGCTGTCCAAGACGCTGCTCAAGGATCCGGCCAAATGGACCTCGCTCATGGACTTCGACAGCATCCGGGCGATGACGGGGATCGTCGGGGCGTTAGCCCGCGACGTCATGGGCGAGCACGAGCGCGAGTCGCGGGAGCATCTGGGGCAATGGTTCGGCTTCTGCGCGGACAAAGGCTATTCCTGGACGGAGCTGAAGCGGATCATGGGACACTTCGAGCTGCTGTTCCGTTCGGAGCTGTACTTGCTGCTCAAGGGATACCCCAAGGCGCAAGCGGCGGAGGAGCTGCGCGTGGCCGGCTCCGTCGATGAGATGCGCGCCAATTGGGAACAATATCTGGACGCGCTGATCGCCTCGATCTCGGACAAGCGGTCCCCGCGCAACAAGCGCGTCGTCGACGAAGCGGTCCGCTTCATCGAAGCGCGCTACGGGGACAAGGAACTGAACCTTCAAGCGATCGCGGCGAACGCCAAAGTGAGCCCGGCGTACATGAGCAAGATGTTCCGCGAAGTCATGGCGAAGCCGATCACCCAGTACTTGAACGACTATCGCTTGGAGAAGGCCAGCGCCTTCCTGCTCGCGCAGACGGACGCCAAGATCGCGGCCGTAGCCGACGCGTGCGGGTTCAACGACTACCCTTATTTCTCGAAGGTGTTCAAGAAGCATTACGGCGTCTCCCCGCTGGAATATAAAGAGAAGCATTAGACGCCGTCGCCATAACAATGTCATGAACCTTGACATCAAGGTTCATTTTTTTATGGAATGCAAGCGATTTAGTTTTTTGAAGACAAGATTCGGTGTCAGGATACATTGCTGAAAGCCTTTGCAAGTCTTAGAATTTGGATTGTTACCTCAAGTGACATGTCAGGTTTAACGGGGGATCGGCTAGCGCAGCCGAGTTGGAAAAAGGATAGAGAAGTCCATAGGACAACCAGAGAAGGAGTGTACGCTTGTGGCTAAAAAAATCATGCAAATCGCGGTCGCATCCGTTCTGACCGCTTCGCTCGCGGCTTGCTCGAGCGGAAACGGCGGGAGCAACGCCTCGAATTCGCCAAGCCCGTCGGCATCGTCTTCCGCCTCCGGCGGGGCATCCGGCTCGGTCGGCACTTTGGCCGATTGGGGCCAGACGATCAAGAGCAAGTACGACGGCACGGAGATCAACCTCGCCTTCGCGAGTCACCCTTCGACCGACTCCTTCCAGAAGATGACGAAGGAATTCGAAGCGTTGACCGGCATCCACGTCAAATGGGAGGTCATGGAGGAAGGCTACCTGAAGAACAAGCAGCTGCTCGACTTCACCGGTCGCACCGGGACGTACGACGTGCTCATGGTCGACGGCTTCTGGATGAGCGAATACGGCGCGAAGAAAGTCGTCGAACCGCTCGACAAGCTGATCGCGGACAAGACGCTGACGCCGGATTGGTTCGACTACGAGGATATCGTCCCGGCTTACCGGAACGGCATCAGCAAGTACGAAGGCAAGACGTACGGCATCCCGACGGCGGGCGAGACGCGGTTCATCGCCTACCGCAAGGATCTGTTCGACAAGTACGGCAAGCAGCCGCCGAAAACGATGGACGAGTTCCTCGAGCTCGCGAAGTTCTTCAACGGCAAGGAAGACGGCCTGTACGGCGTGTCGATGCGCGCCCAGCGCGGCACGCACGCGGCCTCCGGCCTGCTTAGCCTGATGTACAACTTCGGCGGGGGCTTCATTGACCAGAAGACCGGCAAGGCGACGATGACCGATCCGAAGACGATCCAGGCGATGCAGTTCTACGTCGATCTGCTCCAGAACGCGCCGAAGGACGTCGCCTCCTATACGCACGAGGAAGCGCTGTCCGCCTTCACGACGGGCAAAGCGGCGATGTGGCTCGACGCCACCGCGCTCGCGAACCGGATCCTCGATCCGAGCGGCTCCCAAGTCGCGGACAAGGTCGGGTTCGTGCCGACGCCGGAAGGCCCGGCAGGCCGCGCCAGCGCGCTCGCCGGCTGGAACATGTCGATCTCCTCGCTGTCCAAGAAGCAAGAAGCCGCATGGGCCTTCATCGTGTATATGAACAGCAAGGAAAAAGCGAAAGAATACGTGCAAGGCGGCGGGGTTCCCGTACGGACCTCGGTCTACAAGGACGAGGAGCTCGCAGCCAAGAACATCTCGTATCCGGTTCAGCTCGAAGCGCTTAACGACGCGAACGTGCTGGTCGAGAAGGGCATCTCCTGGATCCCGCCGAGCCCGAAGCTGGGACAGATCCTCGACCGCGTCGGCTACTACGTCAGCGCCGCCATGTTCGACAAGATGACCGTCCAGGAAGCGGCGGAAAAAGCGCAAAAAGAAGTGGAAGACATCACCGGGTAAGTCGGGCAAGACGGTCCGGATCGGCCGGACGGCGCCTCGCGCGCCGTTCGGCCGGCCGCTCCGGAAAGGAGATGAAACGAATTGCTGCGCAACTACTTGCATAAGCGGCCCCACCTGGTCTACATCATGCCGGCGATTCTCATCCTCGGCATCCTTACTTTTATCCCAACCGTATTCCTGTACGGCCTTAGCCTCACGAACTACGAGCTGGGCTATCAGGACTTCAAGTTCGTCGGCCTCGACAACTTCATCCGGCTGTTCTCGGGTCAGGATGCGGAATTCTGGTATTCGATGCGGATCAGCATCGGCTTCATGGCGATCGTCACCGTCGTGGAATTGCTGCTCGGCTTCTGGCTCGCCGTCCTGCTGGACCGGGAGTTCAAGCTGAAGCCGCTGGTGTTCGCCTGTCTGATCATCCCGATCGCGATGACGCCGAGCATCACGGGACAAATTTGGAAGCTCATGCTGAACGCGGAGAACGGCGTCGTCAATTACCTCCTTCACTTTTTCGGAGGCAAGGTGATCTGGCTGTCCGCCGAGAATGCCTTCCTGTCCACCGTCCTGGTCGACATCTGGCAGAACACGCCGTTCGTCGCATTGATCATATACGCGGGCATGCGCTCGCTGCCTTCGGAACCCTATGAGGCGGCGGCGATCGACGGTGCGAACCGGGTGCAGATCTTCCGCTACGTGACGCTGCCCCTGCTGCTGCCGATGATCCTGCTGGCCGTCGTGTTCCGCGCGATCGATTCGCTGAAGACGTTCGACATTCCCTATTCGCTGACGCAAGGCGGCCCGGGCAGCTCGACCGAGTTCCTGAGCATGCACGTCTACCGGCTCGGATTCGCGCAGACCGGTTGGGTCGGCCGCTCGGCCGCGGTGTCGGTCATTCTGCTGATCCTGATTACGGTCATTAGCTGGCTGCTCATTCGGGCTTACCGGAAAGGGGTGGAGAACCGGGGATGAATACGCACGGCAACAAAAAAGTCGGATTCGGAACGGGCATCGTCCTCCTCGTCGTGTGCTTGCTCTGCATGTTCCCGATGTTCTGGATGATCCTCGTCAGCCTCAAGTCCAAAGCGCTCACGTACGATCCGAGCGTCTGGTTCTTCTCCCCGACGCTGGAGAACTACAAGGCCGTCTTCGAGAACCGGGACGCGGTCGGCTACTTGAAGAACAGCGCCATCGTCGTCGTCCTGACCACGATGATCTCCATCTTTATCGGCGGCATGGCCGCGTACGGGTTCGCGCGGTTCGAGTTCAAGAAGAAGGAGAACCGCGCCTTCTGGGTGCTGAGTCTGCGGATGCTGCCCCCGATGGCTTCCGTCATTCCGCTGTTCGTCATGGCGAGCCTGGTCGGGGTGCTCGATACGCATCTGGTCCTCATCGTCGCTTATATGCTGTTCAACATCCCGTTCACCATCTGGATGATGCGCAGCTTCTTCGAGGAGATCCCGGTCGCCTTGGAGGAAGCGGCGTTCGTCGACGGGGCGTCCCGGTTCCGGGTATTCGTGCAGATCATTCTGCCGCTCGCCGTGCCCGGACTGATCGCGACCGCCATCTTCTGCATCATCAACTCGTGGAACGAATTCGTATTCGCGCTGTTCCTGACGAGCGCGCACGCCAGCACGCTCCCGACGACCGTCACCCTGTTCCTGTCGGTGTCCGGCGTCGCGTGGGGCGAGATGTCCTCCATCGGAGTCGTCACGATCCTGCCGATGCTCGTCTTCGCCATGATCGTTCAGAAATACATGATCCGGGGGCTCACCTTCGGGGGCGTCAAATAATCATTCATTCACTTCTTAATGGGGAAAGGCGATGGACAACATGTCGAAAATCAAAATGGGGATCGTCGGCGCCGGCACTTGGGGCGAAACGCATGCCTTCATCTATAACGATCATCCGAACGCCGAATTCGCGGCGATCTGCGATCTGAACGGGGAGCGCGCGCGGGCGCTGGCGGCCAAGTTCAACTTGCCGGCGTCCGCCGTGTTCACGGATCACCAGGAGATGCTGCGCGCGGCGGATATCGACGCCGTCGCGATCGTCACCCCCGACTTCGCCCATACCCGGGTCGCCGTCGATTGCGCGAACGCGGGCAAGCACTTCATCATCGAGAAGCCGCTGACGACGACGAAGGAGGAAGCCGACGAGATCGTGGCCGCGGTCGAACGCAACGGCGTGCGTATGATGGTCGACCTGCACAGCCGGTGGAGTCCGCTGTTCGCGCTGCCGAAGCAGTCGATCGCGGACGGCGAGATCGGCGAACCTTACAGCGCCTACTATCGCTTAAACGACATCAAGTGGGTCGCCACCGACCTGCTGCCTTGGGCCGCCAAGTCCTCGATCCTGTGGTTCCTCGGCTATCATAGCGTGGACGTCCTGCGCTGGCTGTTCGACGACGAGGTGGCGCGCGTCTACTCGGTCTCCCGCGCGGGCGTGCTGAAGGATCTGGGCGTCGATACGACGGATATCTACCAGACGATCCTCGAGTTCCGCAAGGGCGGCATCGCGACGATGGAGAACGGCTGGATCACGCCGAACGCGAACCCGAACGTCAACGACATGAAGCTGAACATCACGGGCACGAAGGGCATGTTCAACGTCGATCCGACGCACAGCCAGATGCTGGAGCGGTTCACGGAGACGAAGGCCGACCGTCCGGATCTCCTGGTGCGACACTTCATCCACGGCAAGCCGAAGGGCTTCGCCTACGAGAGCATCCGCCACTTCGTGGATCAGTTGATCAGCGGCGAGCCGTTCCTGGTCACGATGGAGGACGCCTACAACACGACGATGGTCATCCTCGCGATCATGGAGTCCGCGCGGACGAGAATGCCGGTCGAGGTGCGCTACGGCTAAGCGGATCGGCATTCGGCGGATCCGCGAGAATCGCGCCGCATACCAAAAGGCTGAGCAGAGATCGATCTCTGCTCAGCCTTTTGTTTATGGGGGCAAGAACCGCCGGCATCCCGTTATCGGGCGGCGTAATCCTTGTTCGCTTGATCCAGCATGCCCTGCCAATCCTCGAAGTCCGTTTCTCTCTTCACGTGGCGGTCTAGAAGCTCGCCGGCGACGTTGCGGACCTCATCGAGCGAGCGCGCCGCGAAGTTGCCCTTCGCAAGGAAAGCCTGGAAGCTGTCGAAGGACGAGTGCTTGGTCATGAAGGACGCCGGAAACAAGGCTTCCAAGGTCACTTGCTGTTGATCGTTCTCGCTTGCGTTCTTGCCCTGTAGTTCTTGAAGCAATGCTTCGAAGGAGAGGGGTTTGTTTTTTTTCAGCACGTTCACTCCCGAATGTATAGTGGTTCTCTCAAAGATAACACATGACCCGCAGAATGGCTAATCCTGAAAGGGATCGGGCCCCTAAATGGGCATGCTATGCCATAGATGGAATCCGGACGCGTATGCTTGCATGATTATGCATAAATATTCACGCTATCGCCCAAACGCCAGCGGCATCTCCCGCAACCGTTCCCCTTGGCGACGGCTTGATCCGGAACTTCGCGATTCGCGTCCAAGACGATTTGCTTCCGGCAGGCGGGGTTCCGCAGCCTCGAACGAACCGTGGGGAGCGCCCGTTTGGCACGCTCGGCGAAGGGGGACGCGCGCTGCCGATCGGAGAGAACGGCACCTTCGGTCCGCGCCGGCGGCAGGGTTGACCTGCGATCCTCCTGCCGTCCGGACCGCCGCTCCATTCCCGAGACCGCCCGGACAAGCCAGAGCAGGACTGCGTTCTCGGGAATGCGCTGCCGCAAATCGGCCAATCTCATCGGTATTTCCGGATACGTATCCGGCTAGGCATCGCGGGCGGACATCTCGCTCCGGAAGGCGGAAGGAGGGAGAACATCGATCCTCGGTTCGTCTAACGCGTAGCCGCGCTAAAGCAAAACAATAATTATCGGCTTCATAAAAATATTAAATTGCCATAAAACGCGCGTTGGTGTTAAAATGATATAATAATTTGAATGAATAATTATAAGTTTTCGACGGATTTTCCGCCGGTTTCGAGAATTCATCGGTCCATTCCTCGCCGTATCCGACGATGACGTCCCTTCATTCATCCCTTATTGTAGCAGAACGCGTGCCCTATCGCATCCGCCTGCCATGACCGACCGTCGTCCCCGAGCTATCCGATAACCACATTTTTCTTATAGAAAGGTTGCGCTTCAATGAAAGATATCGTGAACGGATTGCCCCCGAAGCAGGGACTCTACGATCCGCAGTACGAGCGGGACGCCTGCGGGATGGGATTTGTCGCCCACATCAAAGGCCGGAAGTCGCACGAGATTATCGAGCAAGCGCTCAGCCTGCTCATTAACATGGAGCATCGCGGCGGCCAAGGCAGCGAGCCGAACTCCGGCGACGGCGCCGGCATTCTGCTGCAGATCCCGCATGCGTTCTTCGCGAAGGAAGCGGCCAAGCTGGGATTCTCGCTGCCCGATGCGGGACAGTATGCCGTCGGCATGGCGTTCCTGACCCAGGACGAAGGGAACCGCGCGAAGCACGAAGAGATCTTCGCGAACATCGTCGCCGAGGAAGGCCTGTCGGTCATCGGCTGGCGTACGGTGCCGACGAACGACGAGAAGCTCGGCGTCTCCGCGAAGCGCGTCAAGCCGTTCGTCCGCCAGGTGTTCATCGCACGCGCGGCCGCGCTCTCCGACGACCTCGCGTACGAACGCAAGCTGTACGTCATCCGCAAGCGCGCGGAGAAGGCGATCCGCTACGCCGACATCCCGGACGGGGAGATGTTCTACTTCCCGAGCTTATCGAGCAAGAAGATCATCTACAAAGGGATGCTGACGACCGAGCAAGTCGGCAGCTTCTATACGGAACTGCACGATCCGGAGCTGGTGACGGCCATCGCGCTCGTCCACTCGCGGTTCTCCACGAATACGTTCCCGAGCTGGGAACGCGCGCATCCGTTCCATTATCTCATTCACAACGGCGAGATCAACACGCTGCGCGGCAACGAGAACTGGATGCACGCCCGCCAGACGCTGTTCGAGTCCGAGCTGTTCGGCGGCGATCTCGAGAAGGTCAAGCCGATCATCAATCATGACGGTTCCGACACGGGCAAGTTCGACAATACGTTCGAGTTCATGTACCTGGCCGGCCGTCCGCTGGCGCACTGCGCCATGATGATGGTGCCGGAGCCGTGGCAGAACGACGAGCACATGGACGACGACAAGCGGGCGTTCTACGAGTACCATAGCACGCTGATGGAGCCGTGGGACGGCCCGGCCGCCATGGGCTTCACCGACGGCGTGCAGATCGGCGCCGTGCTCGACCGCAACGGCTTGCGCCCGGCGCGCTACTACGTGACGAAGGACGACCTGATCGTCATGGCTTCCGAAGCCGGCGTCATCGAGATTCCGCCGGAAGACATCGTGCTGAAGGACCGGCTGCGTCCGGGCCGCATGCTGATGGTCGATACCAAGGAAGGCCGCATCATCTCCGACGAGGAGCTGAAGAAGGCGATCGTCTCCGAGCATCCGTACCGCGAATGGCTGAACGACCACCTCGTCGACCTGGAGGATCTCCCGGAAGCTTCGGAGCTGCCGGAGCCGGATCACGCGACGGTCCAGAAGCGCCAGCTCGCCTTCGGCTACTCGTTCGAGGACGTGCGCAAGATCATCGAGCCGATGGCGACCGCCGGCGTCGAGCCGCTCGCTTCGATGGGCTACGACGCGCCGCTCGCGGTACTGTCCGAGCGTCCGCAGCGGCTGTTCAACTACTTCAAGCAGCTGTTCGCCCAAGTCACCAACCCTCCAATCGACGCCATCCGCGAGGAGATCATCACCTCGACGTACACGACGATCGGGCCGGAGCGGAACCTGCTGAATCCGGAGCCGGAGAGCTGCCGCCATATCCGCCTCGTGTCGCCGATCGTGTCCAACGAGGACTTCGCGAAGCTGCGCCACGTGCACCGTCCGGGCTTCAAGTCGATTACGCTGCCGATCTTCTTCCCGTCGAACGAGGGGGAGGAAGGGCTGCGCCAAGCGCTGCAGACGCTGTGCGAAGCGGCCGACCGCGTCATGCGGCACGGCCATAACATCCTGATTCTGTCCGACCGCGGCATCGACGCGGACAACGCGGCGATCCCGTCGCTGCTGGCCGTATCGACCGTTCACCATCACCTGATCCGCCAAGGCACGCGGACGAAGGTCAGCATCCTGCTCGAATCCGGCGAGCCGCGCGAAGTGCATCACTTCGCCCTGCTGCTTGGCTACGGCGTGAGCGCGGTGAACCCGTACCTGGCGTTCGAGACGCTGGACGACCTGATCCGCCAAGGCATGCTGCGCAACATCTCGCACGAGAAGGCGGTCAAGAACTACCTGAAGGCCGCGAACAAAGGCGTCGTCAAGGTGCTGTCCAAGATGGGCATCTCGACGATCCAGTCGTACCGCGGCGCGCAGATCTTCGAAGCGATCGGGCTGCATGCCGACCTGATCGACCGATACTTCACCTGGACCCCGTCCCGCATCGGCGGCGTGGGCCTCGGCACGGTAGCGGATGAGACGCTGAAGTCGCATCACCGCGCCTTCGAGAAGCAAGAAGGAGCCGTGCGCGAGCTGGATTCCGGCGGCGACTACCAATGGCGCAAAGACGGCGAAGACCATCTGTTCAACCCGAAGACGATCCACACGCTGCAGATGGCGACCCGTTCCAACGACTACGGCTTATACAAGAAGTTCGCCGCGCTCGTGCAGGGCGAATACGAAGAGATTCGCACGCTCCGCTCGCTGCTGGACTTCAAGTTCGATCAGCCGCCCGTGCCGCTCGAGGAAGTCGAGCCGGTCGAATCGATCTTCAAGCGGTTCAAGTCGGGGGCGATGTCCTTCGGCTCGATCAGCAAGGAGGCGCACGAGTCGCTCGCCATCGCGATGAACCGGATCGGCGGCAAGTCGAACTCCGGCGAAGGCGGAGAAGATCCGGCGCGCTTCATCCCGGACGCCAACGGCGATTCCCGCCGCAGCGCGATCAAGCAGGTCGCTTCGGGCCGCTTCGGCGTCACGAGCTACTACCTGTCCAACGCCGACGAGATCCAGATCAAGATGGCGCAGGGAGCGAAGCCGGGCGAAGGCGGCCAGCTGATGGGCCGCAAGGTATATCCTTGGGTCGCCGAAGTGCGCGGCACGACGCCGGGCGTCGGCCTGATCTCGCCGCCGCCGCATCATGATATCTACTCGATCGAGGACTTGGCGGAGCTGATTCACGATCTGAAGAACGCCAATCCGCGGGCGCGCATCAACGTGAAGCTCGTCTCCGAGGTCGGCGTGGGCACGATCGCGGCGGGCGTCGCCAAGGGCCGCGCGGACGTCATCCTCGTCAGCGGCTACGACGGCGGCACCGGGGCTTCCCCGATCGGCTCGATCCGCCATGCGGGCTTGCCGTGGGAGCTGGGACTCGCGGAGACGCATCAGACGCTGATCCTGAACAACCTGCGCGACCGCGTCGTCGTAGAGACGGACGGCAAGATGATGACCGGCCGCGACATCGCGATCGCCGCGCTGCTCGGCGCGGAGGAGTACGGCTTCTCGACCGCTCCGCTCGTCGTGCTCGGCTGCATCATGATGCGCGTCTGCCAGCTGGATACGTGCCCGGTCGGCGTCGCGACGCAGAATCCGGAGCTGCGCAAGAAGTTCATGGGCGACCCGGAATACGTGGTCAACTATATGCACTTCCTGGCTCAGGAGTTCCGCGAGATCATGGCGCATCTCGGCTTCCGCACCGTCGAGGAGATGGTCGGCCGCACGGATCTGCTCGACACGAAGAAGGCGATCAGCCACTTCAAGGCGCAAGGCGTGGACTTGACGGATCTGCTGCACATGCCGAAGCTGCCGGAAGGCTCGTTCCGCTACAACACGAAGAAGCAGAACCACGGCCTCGAGGAGTCCCTCGACATGCAGCAGCTGCTGCAGGCGGCGGCTCCGGCCCTGGAGAGCAAAGAGCGCGTGCGCGGCACGTTCCCGATCAAGAACACGAACCGCGTCGTGGGCACCATCGTCGGCCACGAGGTGACGAACCGCTACGGCAAGGACGGCCTGCCGGAAGACACGATCAACTTCCACTTCGTCGGCACGGCCGGCCAGAGCTTCGGCGCCTTCGTGCCGAAGGGCATGACGCTGACGCTGGAAGGCGACGCGAACGACTATATCGGCAAGGGGCTGTCGGGCGGCAAGCTCGCCGTGTTCCCTTCCGCTAAGGCGACGTTCAAAGCCGAAGACAACATCATCGCCGGCAACACGGCGCTGTACGGCGCGACCGGCGGCGAAGCCTACATCCGCGGCGCGGCCGGCGAACGGTTCGCGGTCCGCAACAGCGGCGCGAACGTCGTCGTCGAAGGCGTCGGCGACCATGGCTGCGAGTACATGACGGGCGGGCGCGTCGTCGTCCTCGGCAAGACCGGACGCAACTTCGCGGCCGGCATGTCGGGCGGCATCGCCTACGTCATCGACTGGAACGGCGACTTCGTGAACCGTTGCAACTTCGAGATGGTGAGCCTGGAGGCGCTGGAGGACGAGAAGGAGATCGCGGAGGTGCGCGGCCTGATCGCGAACCACGTCCGCCACACCGACTCCGAGCTCGGCGAGCGCGTGCTGCAGGCATGGGCGGACGTTCTTCCAAAGTTCGTCAAGGTCATTCCGAAGGATTACAAGCGGATGATGGAGCAGATCGAGAAGGTCAAGCAGCAAGGCCTGAGCGGCGATCAAGCGCTGCTGGCCGCCTTCGAGGCGAACATGCGCGATCTGTCCCGCGTCGGCGGCAACTGATCGATTCGCCAAGCTTCGCAACAATCCCGGGTTCGGCCAACTGGCCGAATCCGGTTTTTTTTTTGCGCAACGGATATTCTTGCAAACTCTTTCTCTCCGATGGGGAGAATCGTGCCGGAAAAGAGAATCTTTTCTGACTGGCAGACATTTCGAGAAAATAGCATCTCATTCGACAGAACCTACTAGAAAAAATTGCTGCGGACATCCATCACTCGACACCCTCCGCAAGTCCCATACTCTATAATAAATTTAGTTGAATTAGGTATCCTTTTCCAGAGAGAGGGTTTGGGTGCGGAGATGGCGAGGGATTTGAGTTTGAATTCATCCGAAGAGCAGCGGCCGATCGAAATCGACATACATAAAATCCTGACTGAACTCGGCATCGATCGCGAACGATGGGAAGAAGAACGGGCGAAAGGGTCGGGCGATCAAAAGATATCCTCGTAAATGAAAGCGCAAAAAAAACCTCTAATCAGAGCGTCTGAAGACGCCGTTTGGAGGTTTTTTCATGCGATGGCGGGTCCCTCAGTTCATGGAACGCTCCGCTCGGATAAAAGCGATGAATCGCTTGGCTTCTTCCGGCGTCAGCTGCCTTCCGTCTACGGTGAGGGCGAACTTCTCCAACAGCCGATCCGCATCCGACAGCTCCAGCTGGTCCGCGAATTGGCGAACGTCGTCATCGAGCGTCATGTGGGGCTGCTGGGTCCTGCCGACGAGATAATCGATCGAGACGTGGAACAGATCTGCAAGCTTCGTCAGCGTCTCGGTGTCGGGCTCCCGCCTGTTCTTCTCGTAGTGAGACAGGGCCGCACGCGATATGCCCAGGGAAGAAGACAATTCTTCCTGCGTAAGACCGCGTTGATCCCGTAGGTACGCGATACGGCTGCCAATATTCATCAATATTCCCTCCTTTGCCTCTTCTGTCTTCATCATAATATGGAAACGATACGTTTGCATCAATTGCGACAAAACGTCGCAATTTGCGCACAAAAGCCAAGATTCATCGCAAGCAACCGTTTTCTATCTATTCTAGGTCAGAAAAAGGAAGTTTATTCCTTCGTTTTGTCACATCTTCGGGGAATGCTTGTATCGCGAGAAAAGGCTTGACATCTTACAAACCGTATCATATTGTTAGGGGAAATATGATACATTATGTATCAAAACTGTCGTTTCGGAGATGCCCAGATGAGAGAAGATGAGCTGGTCGCACAACGGAAGTATGTCCCGATGGCTTTGTACGAGAGCGTCATCGCCGAGATGCGCATCATCGAGGTCGGGGGACGCGCCGTCGATACCAAATCGCATAACGTGCTGCTGCTGAATCTGAATCCGGACGGCTTGCGGTTCAAGACGACGCTGATCTTGAAGCCCGAAGGCGATTGGCGGGTCGCGCTGCGCTTCGGCATGGAAGGGTACCTCTTGGAAGCGCGAGGGCGCGTCAGGCGGGCGGAACGGGAAGGGCAATGGTGGGAGTACGGGGTGGAGATGGATCGCAATCCGGCGATGAAGCTTCTCTTGACACGGGCGCTCAATCTGAGACTCGCCCGTTGTTCTCCCGCGATTCGGAAGATTCACGCCCTGTATGGCAGAACGTCGTTCGGAACGGAGAGAACGCGCGGAACCGGTCCTCGTCCGGGCGGCGAACAAGCCTAGGCGCCGGTCCTGCCTGCAGTCGTATTGAATAGGAAGGTAGACGAACCGTCGCGTCGGCCGAATGTGACAACACCCCGGGAACCCAGGGGTGTTTGTCGTTTCGGAGAAGATACGTATACAAGATTGACTTGTTACATAATGTATCGTAGAGTGAAGGTGAATAATGCTACAATATGTGTCATTATAAAATATTCAAATAGGTTGGAGGGTTCTTCATGCGGCGAAAACGGGCGTTGAAAATCGTTTTGCTGGCCATTGCGGTTTGCATGCTGCTTGTCGGGAGCATGGGCGGCTACCTCTGGTATTCCTTTTCTCGCGCCGCGGAACGGATGTACGAACCGCTCCCGCAGGCGGTCGACCGCCTGCCGTCCGGTATGGCGGCGAACAGCGATCCCGCATCGTCCGTCATCGCTTCGAGCAAGATCGCCGGAACGGGATTCGGCGCCGCTCAAGCGGCGGATGACGGCGCGGGGGAAGCCGTCGCAGGCGCTCTTGCGGATCGCGCCCAGGCAGACGGGCCTCCTTCGGAAGTCCCTGCGGTCATCCCCGCCGATCAGGTCGCCAGGCTCCGGCATCCGGACCTGAAGAATCAGGATCCGTTCTTCCTTCTGGTGCTGGGAGTAGACCAGAGGGAGGGGGACCGGGGTCGCAGCGATACGATGCTTCTGCTCGGCATCAACCCCCGAACCGCGTCCGTGAGCATGCTCTCGATTCCGCGGGATACGAGATTAATGCTGCCGCAGCTGGAACGCGAGGAGAAGATCAATCATGCGTACGCCTATGGAGGGACGGGGCTTGCCGTGCAGGCCGTCGAACGGCTGCTTGGCATTCCGATCGCCTATTACGTGAAGACGAACATGGAAGGGTTCGTCGGCATCGTAGACGCGGTCGGCGGCGTGACGATCGCGGACAACGATTTGGCGTTCTCCAATCTCGGATACCGCTTCCCGCTGGGCAAGCTCGAGCTGGACGGCCAGATGGCGCTGGCCTATGCGCGAATGCGATACGACGACCCCCAAGGCGATTTCGGGCGTACGGGGCGGCAGCGGCAAGTGCTCAAAGCCATCGCGCAGCGCATGTCCGGCGTCGGGCAGGCAAGCAAGCTGCCCGGGCTGCTGAAGCAGCTGTCCGGCTTCGTCAAGACGAATCTGAAGCGGGACGAGATGATTCGCATCGCGGCCGGTTACCATGCTGCGTTGAACCACACGGACACGTTGAAGCTGAACGGCCGGAGCCAGACGATCGGCGGTTTGTATTACTGGGTCGTAAGTCCGGCTGAACGTCAGCGGGTCGGCGAGGCGCTGTGGCAATCCCTCTCGCCTCCCGCGTGAGGGGCGATATCCGACAAAATGGTTGACAAACCGACTAGAAAGCGGTAATTTAGGCATATAGATACAAAATGTAACTAAATGCCTTCTAAAAAGATACAAAAGGTATAATTAAGGTGGTGTCTAGGGTGGAGCAAGGCCGTTTCTACTGTTTGAATTGCAGGCAATTGGTGGATATCAGGCAAGCGGAAAAGGTGTTCCTCACTGGATATTTCAGAACGATCTATCCGCTCGGCCATTGCGCTTCGTGCGCGGCGAAGACGACTTATCGGCTGGTAGTGGGGAAAGGAGAATCGCATGACCGTCTTTATGCTTCCGATCCAGAGCGACGGGAACAAATACATCGAACTGCTGGTTCGTTCGCTCGAACGGCAGGGCTTGTCTGTGCGGGCGTTCAACAAGAAACGGATCTGGCGGATGAAGCGGGGGGACTCCTTTCATATTCATTGGCCAAGCTATCATTATACGGGGCGCAATCGGTGGATCACGGGCGCGAAAGCCGCCGTCTTCCTCTCGCTGCTGCTGATCTTGAGAGCGAGAGGGTTACGCATCGTCTGGACCGTCCATAACGTATGGCCGCATCGAAGCGGAGAGACCCGGTACGATCGCCGGATGCGAACCTGGCTCTGCGCGCTGTGCTCGCACGTCATCGTCATGGGCCCATCCGTGAAGGACGAAGTCCGGCATGCCTTCCGCGTGAAGGAGCGCAAGATCGTCTGCATTCCTCACGGACACTACAGGGATGCGTATGCGAGCGCGGGACTCGACGTCCGGGAACGGCACGGCATTCCGGCGGACGCCTACTTGTTCGCGTTTATCGGACAGGTCTCGCCTTACAAGGGAATCGATCAGCTGTTGCGCAGCTTTGGGCAGATCCAGGATGCGCGAACGCACCTCCTGATCGCGGGGAGGCCGTCGGCCGACTTCGATGCGGCGGTGCTGGCCGATGCAGGCGATCGGGTGCATCTGTCTCTGACGTTCGTGCAGGATGACGAGCTCGCCGACTATATCCGATGCGCGGACGCGATCGTTCTGCCTTACAAGAAGATAACGACGTCGGGCTCGGCGATTCTCGCGCTCTCCTACGCGACGCCGGTCGTCGCGCCGGACGTCGGGGTACTGCGCGACTATCTGACGCCGGATACGGCGCTGTTGTACGATCCGTCGGACGACGGCGGGCTCGCGTCCGCGATGGCGGAGATGCGCGCGCAGCCCAGCCGCTACAGCGATATCCGCCGATACGAAGAGAAGCTGCGGGAGCTCGATTGGACGCGGGTATCCGCCATGATGTCGGGCCTCTACGGCAAGACCGAATCCGAGTGACGTTCGCCGCGGCGCGCGCTTTTTCGCGCCGCGGCTTTTGCGGTCATACAATGAGGACGGCGAAGCCGTTTTTACTTGGTCATTCAGAATTTATAAGTTTCAAGCCTATCCATTTCTGTATGACCGCCGAGAAAAACGTCTCGCTTGAGCCGGGCATGAAGAAGAATGAAAATTGTTCATGTCCTTTCAAGAACATGCTTGACTTGTTACATTTTGTATCTTAAAGTAGCGTTAAGGTATACAATTGGTATCAAACATGCTGAACTTTAGAGAGAAAAAAAGCAGCGGAATAGGGTGATGGGATGAGGCGTAAGCAGCGCAGCGCTTCTCGCGCGGAACGGAGCGGCCGATGACGCGCTTCGCGAAGAGAATGAACATTATGTTCGTCAGCCACACGTATATCGGGGGACCGTTCGTCGTCGGCTCCCACCATTTGGCCCGCGAACTGTCGCAGATGGGACATCGCGTCCTACACTTAAGCACTTCGGTCACGCCCGCGCACCTGCTGAAGATGAAGCAGCAGACGATCGTCGACCGGTTCAAGCAATGGCGGAACTCCAGAACCCGCGACGAAGGGATCATCCACTGCGTGCCGTTGTCGCTGGTGCCGTGGAATATCGCCGGACGCGTCTATCAGCGCACGGGCAAGAACCTGTTCGTCCAATCCATCGCTTTTCCGAACGTCAGCCGCTTGCTCGATTTCCACGGATTCTCGGACGTCGACCTCCTGCTGATCGATCAGCCTTGCTTCGTCGGCATCGAGAAGTACGTCAACGCCAAGGTCGTCATCTACAGACCTACGGACAACTACAAGGACATGTCCGGGGACCGCACGGTGGAGACGGCCGAGAAGGAGATTATCAGCCGCGCCCACGGCATGGTCGCCACGTCGGAGCCCGTCCTCCTGAACGTTCGGCGGCACAAGCGGGACGTCCCCGCCATCGTCATGGAGAACGGCGTCGAGTTCGCCCACTTCACGCAGGCCGGCCGGGAGCCGGACGAACTGAAGCGGATTCCGGGGCCCCGCGCGATCTATGTCGGCGCCGTAGACGAACGGCTCGATCTCGCGTCGATCCGCCATCTCGCGGCATCCCGTCCTTCGCTAAGCATCATCGTCATCGGACCCTACGTCCCCTCTTCGATCGAATCCTTCGCGTTTACCGACAACGTTTACTTCCTCGGGTCCAAGCCCTATGCCAGCCTGCCCGCGTTCCTGCATCGCGCCGATCTGGCGCTGCTTCCCTTGTCCGACCACAAGGCGAACGGGGGCAGAAGTCCGATGAAGCTGTATGAATACGCGGCCGCCGGACTGCCTACGGTGGTCCGAGAGACGCCCGAGCTGGCCAGGAGGGGCGAGGAATTCCTCTACTTCTACCAGGATGAGCGGGGGCTCGTTTCGCAAGTGGACGATCTGCTGCGCAAGCTTCATGCGGACGAGGTGCCGAAGAACCGGATCGTCGAGGCCGCGCGCAAGCAATCCTGGAAGGCCAAGGCGCAGCAGATCATCGAGTTCGGCGCCCGCCTGGCTTCTCCCTATTAAACCTATCAGATGGCAAGGAGTGGGGACATGATGAGAATGGCGGTCGTCGGTACCGGATACGTCGGCCTCGTATCAGGCGTATGCTTTGCGAATCTGGGCCATGCGGTGCTCTGCGTAGACAAGGATCGCGAGAAGATCGACATGCTGAACGCCGGCGAGATCCCGATCTACGAACCGGGACTTCAAGCGATCGTTCAAGCGAACCGCGAGGCGGAACGGCTGGCGTTCACGACGGATCTGGCCGACGCGGTCGGCCGTTCGGATCTGGTGATCTTGGCCGTCGGCACCCCGTCGCTGCCGAACGGAGAAGCCGATCTCGGCTATATCGCGCAGGCGGCGTTGGAAGTCGGGGAGGCGATGAACGACTACAAGATCGTCATCGTCAAGAGCACGGTCCCCGTCGGGACGAACGAGAAGATTCGCGCCATCTTGTCCCGCGCGTCCGCCTATCCGTTCGACGTCGTCTCGGTGCCGGAATTTCTGCGCGAAGGCTCCGCCGTCCAGGATACGCTGCAGCCGGACCGGATCGTGATCGGGGCGGACAGCCACGAGGCGGCATCGATCGTCACCGAGCTGCACCGCCCGCTGACGGACCAGATCTTCGTGACGGATATCCGCAGCGCGGAGATGATCAAGTACGCCTCCAACGCCTTTCTCGCGACCAAGATCTCGTTCATCAACGAGATCGCCAACATCTGCGAGAAAGTAGGGGCGGACGTCACCCAGGTCGCCGCCGGCATGGGCCGGGACCGGCGGATCGGACCCTCGTTCCTGAGCGCGGGGATCGGATACGGCGGCTCGTGCTTCCCCAAGGATACCCAAGCGCTCATCCAGATCGCCGGCAACGTGGATTACGACTTCAAGCTGCTCAAGTCCGTCGTCGACGTCAATCGCGACCAGCGCAACAACGTCATCCGCAAGATGGAGAGCTTCATCGGAGACTTGTCCGGCCGGACGATCGCCGTCTGGGGGCTCGCGTTCAAGCCGAACACGGATGACGTCCGGGAAGCGCCCTCGCTCGATATCATCGCGGAATTGATCCAGCGAGGGGCGATCGTGCGGGCGTACGATCCGGTCGCGACGGACAACTTCCGCAAGGCCTACGATCATCCGAAGATCGTCTGGTGCGCGGACGCGCTCACGGTCGTCGACGGCGCGGACGCGCTCTGCCTGCTGACGGAGTGGCCCGAATTCGCCGAAGCGGATCTCGAGCGGATCGGGGAGCGCATGAAGCAGGCCGTCCTGTTCGACGGCCGGAACGTCTTCCGCAAGGAGCGGCTCGAAGAGGCGCACTTCCGGTATTACTCGATCGGGCGGCCGCATCTCAACCGCTTCAGCGCCGCTTCCCTGCCGCGCGCTTAGCCCGGCGGCGAACCCGAATCCGGCGCTTCGCCGTCGTCTCATCCCATTCGAATCTGAAGAAGCGGAGGAAAAACCGCATGACGCTTATGGAATATGCGTCCATCGTTCGCAAGCGGTGGATCATGATCGTCTCCATTCTCATCTTAGGCAGCGCGGCGGCGGTCGTCGGGGGTTCCGCGCTCAGCAAGCCGACCTACCTGGCGACGAGCAAGCTCCTCGTGAACAAGACGGCCGCGGAGGAAGGAGGACAGGCCGTCAATCAGGCCGACCTCCAGCTCAACATCATGATGATCAACACGTACAAGGAACTGATCACCACGCCTCCGATTCTGCAAGAAGTCGTTCGCTCGCATCCGGAGCTCGGCTTAAAAGCGGGCGAACTGGCGGACGCGCTGCAGGTCGTCTCCAAAGCGGGCAGCCAGATCATGAGCTTGTCCGTCAAAGACCGCTCCTACGAGCGCGCTTCCGGCATCGTGAACGCCGTGGCGAGCGTCTTCCAGCAGAAAACGACGAAGCTGATGGGCACCCAGAACGTGACGATCCTCAGCGAAGCGGGACCGGCCGACCGGCCCGCGCCGAACCAGGTCGGCACCGTCCTGCTGCTGCTAATCGGACTCGTCTGCTCGGCGATCCTCGCGCTGCTGCTCGCGTTTCTGCTCGAGGCGCTGGACGGCAGTCTGAAAGCGCCAGCCGACGTGGAGAAGACGCTCGGTTATCCGGTGCTGGTCAGCATTCCGGAGATGAAGAAGGGCGGGCTGAAGACGGTGCCGCATACGGCGGAAGCCGCAGCCTTCAAGAGGGTAGGTGACGATCAACGTGTCCACGTTAACGGCTAAACGAAGCTTGATCACCCATTTGCTCCCGTATTCGCAGGTAGCGGATCAATTCCGGACGCTGCGCAATCTGGTCGAGAGCGCGCCCGGCGGCCGGGCGAAGGTCATCGCCGTCACCTCCGCCGAACCGCAGGCGGGCAAGACGACGACCGCCGTCAACCTGGCGATCGCCTGCGCGCAAGGCGGTCGCGCCGCGCTGCTGATCGACGGCAGCTTGCGCAGGCCCGCGCTCCAGGATATCTTCTCCGAGCCGAACCACCTCGGACTCTCGTCCGTCCTGCAGCGCGCCGCGTCCTTGACGGAAGCGATCCGGGACGTGGGCATCCCGAACCTGTCCGTCCTGACGTCCGGTCCTCCGCTCGCGAAGTACTCCGATCCGCTCGAGTCGGAACGGATGACCGAGCTGCTCGCCCAAGCCAAAGCGCGCTTCGATATCGTCATCGTGGATACGCCCGCGCTGCTCGCCGCGACGGACGCCACGACGCTGGCCGCGAAGAGCGACGGCATCCTGTGGGTCGTGCACGGACCCTCCTCCAAGCGGGCCAGCGAGCTGGAAGCCAAGAAGCTGGTCGAGCGGATGAGCGTGAAGGTGATCGGGTGCGTGCTGAACGACGCCAAGCCGGCGCGCAAGCGGCCGGGCAGGCGGTATGCGCCTTCGCGCGGCTAGCGGGAGGACGGGGATGGATACCCGCGCGCTTCATCCGATGGAAGAGCTGAAGCGGAAGCTCGCGATCGTCAAAGAGCGGATTCCGCCGGGCTCGCAGATCGTGTACTTGGACTATCCGGTCCACGAGAACGTCGGCGATCTGCTGATCATGCTCGGGACGGAAGCCTTCTTCGCGGAGAACGGCATTCGGGTGCGCGGGCGCTATAGCTGCATCAATTACCGAAGCCGCATGCGCATCCCGCCCGGCTGGATCATCGTCTGCCACGGCGGAGGGAACTTCGGGGATCTGTACCCGCGCTATCAAGCGCTCCGGGAGACGGTGGCGCGGCGCTATCCGGACCATCGCATCGTCGTGCTTCCGCAAACCGTTTATTTTCAAGATCCGGAGCGGCAGCGGCATTCGCTGGAAGCGTTGAGCCGGCACAAAGACCTTCATCTCTACGTGCGGGACGAGGTCTCGTACGAAGCGGTGAAGGGCCATTTGGCCAACGTCTATCTATCGCCCGATATGGCCCATCAGCTCTATCCGATCCGGGCGGAGGGCGCGGGCGACCGGGTGCTGGGCCTGCTGCGGACCGACGGGGAAGCGGCGGCCGCGGACACGGCCGGCTACGGGCTGGACCGCATCGCCGACTGGCCGGAGCTGCTGTCCCGCGGGGAGAAGCTGGCGCTGCGCTGGCTGGTCAGAGCCTTCTCGCTCGACCGGCGGCTCGGCAACGCGCTGCCGCTCCGTCCCTTATGGTACCGCTATGCGCGCCGTTTGGTCGGCAAGGCTGTCCGCCTCTACGCGGACAGCGGACGCATCGTCACCTCCAGGCTGCACGGCCATCTGCTGGCTTGCTTGATGAACAAGCCGAACGTGCTGCTCGACAACAGCTACGGCAAGAACGGCAGCTATTACCGCTTATGGACGCGCCGGCTGGAGCACGCGGCTTCGGCCGTCTCCCCGGCGGCAGCGAACGGAGAGGAGAAGGGCGCGAATGAGCTTGAGACATGGCGTGACGCTCGCGATCTGTACGCGCAATCGACTTGACGATCTGCTCCGGTGCATCGCCTCCGTCATTCGGCAGGCGCCGGACTTTCCGGTCGAGGTTCTCTTGATCGACGACGGCGACATGCCGGAGCCGCTGATCGCCAGCCTTCGAAGGGAGCTCGGCCATCCGCCCTTCCGGTTCGCCTACCGTCGGAAGCAACAACCCGGGCTGCTCCTCTCTCGCATCGAGGCCGTCCGGCTTGCGTCTTGCGACTACGTGCTGTTCGTCGACGACGATGCGGAGCTGGAGGACGGCTACCTGGCGCGTCTCGCGGAGACGTACGACAGGCACCCGGACGCGGCGGGCATCGGCGGGATCGACGCGGCGCTGCGCGGCAGCTTCAAGTGGGACCTGTTCACCCGCCTCATCCTCTACGATTCGGGCCGTCCGGGCCGGCTGTCGCCGAGCGGCTGCGGCGGTTCGATGACCCGATGGAGCGCGCAGAGCGAGCCGTTCCCGTCGGAATACGTGCTGGGCTGCAACATGTCGTTCCGCAAAAGCGCGCTGGCGGGACTGCCGCACGCCGAGTGGCTGACCGGCTACAGCCTCGGAGAGGATTTGTACCTGGCCGCCTGGGCCCGCCGGACGGGAGAGATCTGGATCGATCCGCGGCTGCGGGTCCGCCATCATCACGCTCGGACGGCCAGGGACAAGGAAGCGGCGGTCGCCTACACCGAAGTCGCGAACCACTATCATCTGCTGCGATGGAGAGGGGCCGCGGCATGGCGGTTCGGCGCGCTGCTCTGGACTTCCTTCGGCCTGCTCGGCAGGTCGCTGGTCAAGCGGTCGCTGCGGGGGAAGGCGTCCGGTTACGCGCGGGGGATCCGATTCGTCCTCGCCGAAGATTGGAGGAGGTTGTTCCGTGAAAGTATCTCTGATCTTGGCGACGGTGGAACGCTACGCCGAGGTGGAGGCGTTCCTGGAGAAGCTGGACCTGCAAACGCACAGGGACTTCGAGCTGATCCTGGTCGACCAGAACGAAGACGAGCGGCTCCTTCCGCTGATTCGGAAGTATGAATCCCGCTTTCCCCTTCTCCGGCTGCGATCGGAGCGGGGGCTGTCCCGTGCGCGGAACGTCGGCATCCGGCGCGTCACCGGGGACATCGTCACCTTTCCCGACGACGACTGCTGGTACGACCCCGGCGTCCTGGCGCAGGCGGTAGCGCTGTTCGACCGGCATCCGGCTTGGGATATCGTCACGGGAAGATCGGTGGACGCCGGGGGACGCGACGCGAACGGCAAGTTCGATCTCTCCGAAGGCTACGTCGACAAGCGCAACGTCTGGCGGCGGGCGGTGTCGTTCACGATCTTCCTGCGCCGGGCGGCGGTGGAGCGGATCGGCGACTTCGACGAAGAGATCGGCGTCGGCGCGAGCTCCATCTATCTCTCCGGCGAAGAGACCGACTACCTGCTGCGGGCGCTGGACCATTGCAAGGTTTACTACTACCCGAACTTTACGGTAAACCATCCGAATCCGCTGCTGCATTACACGCCGCAGATCATCAACCGGGCGTACCGGTACGGCTGCGGGTTCGGCAAGGTCGTCCGGAAGCACAATTACACGATCCGATTCAAAGCCGCCGCGCTGGCCAGACCGTTCATCGGCATGATGATCTTCTGCACGGCCGGGCAATTCCCGAAGTCCCAGTATTATTGGAACTCTTTCAAGGGACGATTGAGAGGTATGCTATGAACGTCTATGTCAACGCACGGTTCCTGTCGCAGCCGATCACGGGCGTTCAGCGTTACGCGGTCGAACTGGTCAAGCAATGGGACCGTCTCCTCGACGAAGGGGAGATCGATCCCGGACGCTGCCGATTCACCCTGCTCGCGCCGCCGAACATCCTGCACGAACCCGAGCTTCGCCGGATGAAGATCGAGCGGGTCGGGAGGCTGAAGGGCCACGCCTGGGAGCAGTTCGTGCTGCCGTACCGGGCGAGGGACGGCCTGCTCGTGAACCTCTGCAATACCGGTCCCTTGGCGGCGCGGGACCAGATCGCGACGATTCACGACACGGCGGTCTACGAACATCCCGCCTCGTTTACGTTCGCTTTTCGCAACGCCTACAAGATCATCCAGAACGGCCTCGGCAGACGGGCGCGGAAGATCATCACCGTCTCCCAATTCTCCAAGTCCCAGCTCATGCAGCATTGCCGCGTGAAGGAGCACAAGATTCATGTCGTATCGCTGGGCAAGGAGCATATGCAGGAGGTTCAAGCGGACGCGGGCGTCTATGCGAGACACGGCTTGAAGCCCAAAGCCTACATCTTGGCCGTCAGCAGCATGAACCCGTACAAGAACTTCGCCGGCATCGCGCGGGCCATCGAACTGCTGGGGGAGCGGGATTACGAGATCGTCATCGCCGGCGCCAGGAATGCCAAGGTGTTCGGGCCGATGGACATGCGGGGAGCGGAGAAGATCAAGTGGGTCGGCTATGTGACGGACGAAGAGCTAAAGGCGCTGTTCGAAGGGGCCGCCTGCTTCGTCTTCCCCTCCTACTACGAAGGCTTCGGACTGCCGCCGCTCGAAGCGATGGCGTGCGGGGCGCCGATTCTCGTATCGGCGGCCGCATCGATGCCGGAGGTATGCGGGGACGCCGGCTTGTACTTCGATCCGCACGATCCCGGGGATATCGCGCGTACGATCGAGATGGCGATGGGAGACGCCGAGCTGCGCCAGTCGCTTCGGGAGAGCGGGTACCGGCGCGCGGCCGCGTTCAGCTGGGACCGCTGCGCGCGTCAGACGCTAGATGTCATTAAGGAGGCGGTTCAGCGATGAAAGTGGCCATTGTCCATGATTGGCTCGTCGTCTACGCGGGCGCGGAGAAGGTGCTCGAGCAGCTGCTCCTGCTTTATCCCGACGCCGATCTCTTCAGCATCGTCGACTTCCTCCCCGACCAGCATCGCCACTTTATCTGCCACAAGCCGGTCCGCACTTCATTCATTCAGAATTTGCCGTTCGCCCGCACGAAGTTCCGCCACTACCTCGCGCTCATGCCGCTCGCGATCGAGCAGTTCAACCTGGCGGGATACGACCTCATCCTCTCCAGCTCCTACGCGGTGGCCAAGGGCGTCATTACCGGCCCCGATCAGCTGCATATCTCGTACGTACATACGCCGATTCGGTACGCTTGGGATCTGCAGCACCAGTACTTGAACGAATCCGGCTTGACCCGGGGGCTGAAGGGCGGCGCGGCCAAGTGGATGCTGCACCGGATGCGGATGTGGGATGCGCGGACGGCGAACGGCGTGAACGCGATCGTAGCCAACTCCAGGTATATCGCCAGACGCATCTGGAAAGTGTACCGGCGCGAAGCTACCGTCATCTACCCGCCCGTCCATGTCGATCAATTCACGCTGTGCGACCGGAAGGAGGACTATTATTTAACGGCTTCCCGCATGGTTCCCTACAAGAAGATCGATCTGATCGTCGAAGCGTTCTCCGCCATGCCGGACAAGAAGCTGATCGTCATCGGCGACGGACCGGAGTTCGCCAAGATCAAGGCCAAGGCCAAGCCCAACGTCACGCTGCTCGGGTATCAACCCGCCGAGACGCTGCGCCGGCATATGCAGCAGGCGCGGGCGTTCGTCTTCGCGGCGGAGGAAGACTTCGGCATCGCTCCCGTCGAAGCGCAATCGTGCGGAACGCCGGTGATCGCGTACGCCAAGGGAGGCGCGCTGGAGACGGTCCGGGGGCTGGACCGCGAAGAGCCGACGGGGGTCTTTTTCGAGCGGCAGACGGCCGAGGCGCTGATCGGCGCCGTCGAGGCGTTCGAGACGAACGAGCACCGGATCCAATACCGCAGCTGCCGGGCCAACGCGATGCGCTTCTCGGACGCCGAGTTCCGCGAGCGGTTCGCCCGGTACGTCGATGACCAGATCGTCAAGTTCACCCTTAACGGCGGAGATGGTTCTTATGAATATGAGGATGTTAAATCCCAGGCTGCTGTTGGTTCTAGTCGTTACCGTTAGCACGGCGGTCTGGATCTTCTACAAGCCCTTGTTCGCTTACGAGAAGTACGTTTCCGCGAACGCCATGTTCAACTATCTGCTCTTCTACGCGCTCATTTTCGTCTGCTGCTTTTTCACGGAGAAGCTCAGTCTCGCCCGTCCCGGGGAGGCGCCGCTGGATCGGTTCAGACGCGCGCACGAGAAGGGGAACGCGCTCCGGCGCGAAGCGGTCGCGCTCGCGGCCGTCGCCTTCGCGGCGCAGCTGCTCTGGATCGCCCGCATCGTGGCCTATGCAGGAGCCGGGCCCGTCTTCCGGCTGGTCTTCGTCGAGCAGAACATTCTGAAGTTCAAGGAGCAGATCGTGAACGTCACGGGCATCTCGGGCGTCACGACGCTGACGCAGCTCGGCATGCTCGCCTCGTCCCTGTACGCGATACATGTGTTCGGGCTGAAGCGCAAGGGGAGCGTCTGGCTGTGGGCGTTCATCCTGTTCCCCGGCACGCTGCGCGGGCTGCTGTTCTCCGAACGGATCGCGCTGCTCGAAGTGATCGTCCCGATCGTCGTCGTCGCCGTGCTGTTCGGGCGCATCCGGGTCACGTTGACCAAGGTCGTGCTGGCGGTCGCCGCCGTCGTCCTGTTCTTCTCCGCGGCCGAGGGATTGCGCAGCTACCAATTCTACGCCAAGAACGGCTTCGCGCAGGAGGGCGTATACGGGTATGGGCTCGGCCGGTTCCTGGACTATATCAGCTCCAGCGTCAATCATTCGATGGCGATGGTGGACTTGTCCGGGAGGACGTTCGGCTTTCCTACGCTGCTGTTCAACGGATGGATCAACTTTCTCTACACGGTGGTGCCGGAATCCGCGGTCCGCTCCTTCCTCCATATGAACGACGCCCTGCAAGCCTACAAGAACGTCAAAGCCAGTCCCTACTCGGCGGCGGATTATACGAACATGGGCTACTTCGGCGAGATCTTCGCGGACGTCGGCTACCTGTACGTCGTCTATGCCGTCCTCTACGGTTGGTTCCTCGGCATGGCGTTCAAGGGCGTCCGGCAGTACGAGGTCGGCTGGATGATGATCTACCCGACGGTCTTCTTCTCGCTCCTGGAGAGCTACCGCGTCCACTACCTGTTCGACAACCGGGTGTTCTACCCGCTGCTCTATCTCGTCTTGCGTTACTTGTTCCTATCCTTCCAACAAAGCCGAGGGAGGCCGCTGTATGCCGCCAAGACGCATTGACTGGCTGGACGTCGCCAAAGGAATCGGCATTCTCCTCGTCGTCCTGGGCCATACGGGCTCCACGTCCCGCGCGGCGACGAATTACGTCTTCTCGTTCCATATGCCGCTCTTCTTCGTCATCTCGGGCTATTTGTTCACGGCCGGGAAGTACGACTTCAAGACGTATGCGGCGAGAAAAACGAAGTCGCTGCTCGTCCCCTATCTCGTCTTCGCCGTCCTGAGTTACGGGTTCTGGCTGGGAGCGGGCCGAAAGTTCGGGGCCGACGCCGATCTGGACATTCCGCTGCTGCAACCGCTGCTCGGTATCTTCTACGCGAACGGACACGGGCATTGGCTGATCTTCAATACGCCGCTCTGGTTCCTCCCGTGCCTGTTCCTCGTCGAGATCGGATTTTTCGGCCTATCCAAGCTTATCCGCCGGGAGCGCTATCTGTGGCTTGCGCTCCTCGCGCTGTCGGCCGCCGGCTATCTCGACAGCTTGTACATGCCGGTTCGCCTGCCTTGGGGCGCGGACGTGGCGCTAACGGCGATCGTCTTCTACGGCATCGGCCACTTGGCCAAGCGCCACGCGCATTCGCTTGACGCGTTCTCCGCCGCGCCCGTGCGGGCGGCCGCGCTGGCCGCCTGCGCGCTGGCCGGGTATTTCCTCAGCGAGGCCAACGGGAGAGTCGACATGAACCTGAACCGCTACGGCAACTATGTCTACTTCTATCTGGCGGCGTTCGCCGGGGTAGCGGCCCTGTTCCTCCTGGCGCAGTTCGTTCGCCGGTCGGGCGCGCTGCGGTTCCTGGGGGAGAACTCGCTGTTCATCATGGCGACGCATATGCTCCTGCTGTCCTTCGTCAAAGCGATCGTGGTCTACGTCTTGCATCTGGCGCTGGCGGATACCCGAACGGCCGCGTGGGCGATCGCCTATGCCGCCGGGGTGCTGCTCGTCGCCAGTCCGCTGGTGTACGTCGCGAACCGCTACTTCGGGTTCGCCATCGGGAAGAGCGGGAGCGGGAAGCCATCGCTTCCGGTTTGAATCTCATAGGAGGGATACGCATGACGACGGCAGATTACCGGATCGAAGTCCGCAAAGTCGAGGTCTCAGCCCATCGCAGGATTCAATACGAAGTCGCCTACGGCGCCAAGGTCAGCCGGTTCTTCTCGGGAGAGCCGTTCTTCGTCGAGTACGACCGCGATATCGTCGGCGTGCCCGAAGGCATTCTGGTCATCCCCTTGCTGGCGAATCTCTGCCCGGTCGCCTGGATCGCGGGAGCGGACGTCTACGTGGAGCGGCTCGACCGGGGATTCTACGAGAGCCTCCGGCAGGCGAGGGCCTCGTTCGCGAAGCTGTATCCCCGTCTGAGGTTCGGCGGGGAGCTTCACGTGGGGCAATTGACGGACGATCCGGCGCCCGAGTCGCCCGAGCGTTCGGCGGCTTTCTTCAGCGGAGGCGTCGACTCGCTCGGCACCTTCATTCGCAAGAAGGATGAGAAACCGTACTTCATCACCATCTGGGGCGGAGATATCGGCTTCGGCTATCCGCAGATCTGGCACGAGGTCCAATGGTACAACGAGATGTTCGGACGGTTGAACGGCATCGAGAGCCTGTTCGTCAAGTCGAGCCTCCGCACGTTCCTGAACGAGGAGCTGATCGCCTTCAACTACGGGCGTTTCACGCACGGCTGGTGGCCGGGCATCCAGCACGGCATCGGCATGGTCGGCCTGTGCGCGCCGCTCGCCTACCGGCTCGGCATTCGCCGGCTGTACGTCCCGTCGGCGCTGCCCCCGAAGCTGGCGGAGGCGATCCCGGACGGCTCGAACACGATGATCAACAACCGGATTCAGTGGGCCGGGACGCGGGTGCAGCTCGAAGGGGAGGAGCTGACCCGCCAGGACAAGGTCGGCTTGATCGCGGATTACATCCGCGCGACCGGCCAAAAGTTGAATATCCGCGTCTGCTGGTCGAATCAGTCGTACGGCAACTGCTGCCGCTGCGAGAAGTGCCTCCGGACGGCGTCCGCGCTCGCCGCCGAAGGGATCGATCCGCGGGAGGCCGGGTTCCCGGTGCGCGAAGATACCTTTGTCTACTTAAGGGAGCAGCTTCCGCAGTGGCTGCCGTCCAACGCTCTCCGGGTGGAGTATTGGTCCGAGATCCGCGACCGCGGCATCGCGAACCGGGCGTCCCTCCGCGAGGAGGACCGGGCGTTCTTCGAATGGCTGCAGCGGCTGGACCTGCCGGCGTTCAAGAAGAAGCGAAGCGTCATGAAGACGCTCAAGGATCTCATCCCCCATCCGCTGTTCCTCTATATCAAGAAGAAAATCATCTGACTTCCGGCGTCCGGGAATTCCGGGCTCCGCGATCGCGGATGAAGAATGAGGGTAGCCTATGTCGTTAAGAGTACGAGGAATAAACGCGGCCAAGTGGTCGAGTCTCGCCACGGCGGTCTCCACCGTCATTCAGCTGGCCCAAGTGGTGACGATCTCCCGGATGCTCTCTCCGGAAGACTACGGACTCATCAGCATGATCATGGTCGTCGTCATGGTCGCGATCGCGATGAGCGACTTCGGGATCTCCAACGCCATCATCCATCGTCAGCGCGTGACGAAGAACGAGCTCTCCAGCCTGTATCTGCTGAACCTGGGCGCAGGCGCGGCGATCGCCCTCGCGGTGTGGCTGCTCGCTCCCGTCGCGGCCTATTACTATCAGGAGCCTCAGCTGGTCGGCCCCATGAGGTGGATGGCGCTGCTCTGCTTCTTCCCCGCGATCGGGCAGCAGTTCCAGGTGCTCTTCCAAAAGGAGCTGCGCTTCGCGTATTTGGCCAAGGTGGACATCGCCTCCTACGCCGTAGGCTTCGCGACCGTCTTCATCGGCGCCTACCTGGGCTTCGGCGTCTACGCGCTCGTCGGATCCTACTTGGCGAACGCCCTGTTCAAGGCGCTGTGCCTCGCGGTCGCGGGGTGGCGCATCTGGCCGCCGGGCTTGCGCTTGCGCATGGAGGATCTCAAAGGGTATCTCAGCTTCGGGGTCTATCAGATGGGGTCGGGCATGATTCAGTCGTTCATGACCAATATCGACTATCTCATCCTGGGGCCGATGATCGGCGCGGAGAAGCTGGGCTACTATACGTTCGCCTACCAGCTGTGCATCATGCCGATGCAGAAGCTGAGCCCGCTCGTCTCCCAGATCTCTCTGCCGCTGCTCGCGAAGATCCAAGACCAATCCTCGCTGCTCCGCAAGGGCTATCTGCAGATCACGGAGATGATCAGCTACGTGACGGGTCCGATCTATCTGGGATTGGCGGTGACGGCGCCGTATCTCGTTCCGTTCGCCTTCGGCAAGCAATGGACGGACAGCATTCTGATGGTTCAGATTCTCGCCATCATGTTCCTGGTCCGCTCCGCGGTCATCCCGACGCACAGCCTGCTCCTCGCGATCGGCCGGGCGAACACGCGATTCTACTATTCGATCCTGTGCTTCGCGATTCTGTTGCCGTCCCTGTGGCTGGGCGCCCGGCTGAACGGCGCGCTCGGCGTCGCCTACGCTTACTTGATCGCGCAAGCGTTGATCGTGCTGGTGAACTATTACCAGTCGATCCGAATCGCCATCGGGAATTGCTTCGCGGCATACTGCCGCAGCATGATGCCCGGCGTCCTCTACAGCACGCTGATGGCGATCGGGGTATTCGCGCTCGGCGCGGCGGTGAGCCGCCTCGATTCCGATCTGCTCATCGTCGCCCTGCAGCTGGCCTTCGGGGTGGTTCTGTACGGGGCCTTGATCTACGGCTTTAACCGCAGCTTGGTCCAGGACGTCAAGCAGCGGCTGCGCGCCAGGCCATTCAAGAAAGGGACGTGACCATGAACCTCCGTCAAGGAAGATCCCTGCGAAGCGGACGAACGGCCTGGAGCGCGTATCTCTACGGGACGCTGGCCTTCCTCGCGATCGCCGCCGCGGCGGCCGCGGCTTACGCCTACTTCGATCGCTCCCGTCTCTCCCCCGGGGAGGGGCGGGAGCAGCTCTCGTACGCACCGGACCTCTCGCGCATCCAGCCGAACGCGCTGCCGGTCGTCTCCGTGGACGACAAGACCGCCCAGAAGTTCGTCGTGACCGCATACGGGGCCAGAGGCAACGGCAAAGCCGACGATACGGCGGCCATCCAAGCTGCGGTCGACAAGGCGGGCGCGAGCGGCGGGGGCGTCGTCTACCTGCCTAAGGGCGTCTATCTCGTAAGCAATACCATCGTGCTGAAGAAGAACAACGTCGTGCTCGAAGGCGTCGGATGGGAAGCGGAACTGCGCATGACGAAGCATCCGCTGCGGGTCGTCGAGATCCGCGGCGGCGTCCGCAACGGCGTCCGCAATCTGCAGATCTCGCTAGGGGCGAAGGGCGGCGTGCGCAACGATCAGGACGAAGGCATCTACGTCTCGACGAAGGCGTCCGAATTCCTCATCGAGAAGGTGCTGGGCAACGCCAAAGGGATCATGGTCCGGGGGCAGGTGCGCAACGGCATCATCCGGAACAATACGATCCGCGATACGCTGGCGGACGGCATCCATATTACGGGCGGTTCTACGGATATTCTGATCGAGAACAATACGCTGTCCGGCACGGGCGACGACGCGATCGCCGTGGTGAGCTACAAGCAGCAGGGCCTGGCCTGCGAACGGATCACGATCAAGGGGAACAAGATCGCGCAGTCGGCGTCGCGGGGAATCGCCCATGCGGGCGGCAATCAGGTCGACATCCTCGACAACGCGATCGAAGACACGTCGTCCAGCGGCATCCTCGTCGTGCAGGATACCCACTACGATACGTTCCCCGCGAGCCGGACCCTCGTCCGGGGCAATCGCGTGACGCGCGCGGGCTCCCGCAATGCCAAGGTGGGCAATCCGTTCGGCATCGAGATCGCGAAGGGGGCGAGCGAAGTGTCCATCATCGGCAACAGCGTGACGGAGAGCGCCGGGCGGGGCTTAAGCGTGACGGCCGACGAGACGCTGATCCACGACAACACGGTCGCGAAGAGCCGGGGCTCCGGACTCGACCTGCAAGCCGACGGCTGCACGGTGACGAACAACCGGTTCGAGGAGAACGGCGAGTATGGCCTCGTGGCGACGAACGGGCATCGGCTCGTGATTTGGGGCAACCGCTTACAGGACAACAATGCCGATGCGCGGCCGAACGTCGACAATCTGCTGCTCCAGAATTGCGACGATGCGACGGTCGTGAACAACGAGTCCGTCGAGACGAGGAATCCGGCGCGCGTGGAGCGGTCTTACGAGGTCACCGGAACGTGCGCCCGGCTCGTCTTCGACCGCAACGTCACGACAGGCACGATGTCCAGCGAGCAAGTATCCTGCAAGGCCTAGCGTCCATGAGGCGAATGACGCGCCGGGTTGACGAATAGACCGCGGCATGCCGGGCAAGGGGACCTTCGCGAAGAAGGTTTTTTTGTTGGGTGAACCGGGCGGGAATCCGGGCATAGACGGAGAGCCCTATCTTCGCGCGTTCAAGCGTTGGCGATCCGCGTTTTGTCGCAGCTGTCGAATGAATGCGGTTGCTGCCGGCAAACCCGGTTATTTCAATACAATATGGAGCATATCGTTTGAAAAAACGCTTGACATGATACAAAATGTATCTTATTGTAAGGAGTGTATTCGATACATAGTGTAGCAATAGGGTGACTTGAGTCCCATCCAATAATCGCGGAACAAGCGGAGCCGCAGACGATTCTCCTCCGGACGATTCCCGCGGGGACGAACGTTTGTTAAGCGCCGCTTCAGGTATATAAAAGTTCCGAGAATCATTCAAGGGATAGGTGATGGAGATGGAGATGCGCAAGGTTCGCAAGGCGATCATCCCGGCTGCGGGGCTAGGAACCCGTTTCCTTCCGGCAACCAAAGCGATGCCGAAGGAAATGCTGCCGCTGGTGGACAAACCCACCATTCAGTACATCGTGGAAGAAGCGGTAGCGGCCGGAATCGAAGACATTCTGATCGTGACCGGCAAAGGCAAACGCGCCATCGAAGACCACTTCGATTCCGCGTTCGAGCTGGAACAGAACCTGCTCGGCAAAGGCAAGCTGGAACTGCTCCGGGAGGTCCAGCACCCTTCGAAGATGGTCGACATTCACTACATCCGGCAAAAAGAGCCGCGCGGCCTCGGGCACGCCGTATGGTGCGCGCGCAAGTTCATCGGCGACGAGCCGTTCGCGGTGCTGCTCGGCGACGATATCGTGCGGGCCGAGGTTCCCTGCATCGGTCAGCTCATGAACCAATTCGAACGCACGCAGAGCTCGATCGTGGGCGTTCAGACGGTACCGGACCAGGACGTTCACCGGTACGGCATCATCGATCCCTATCAGCAGATGGGCCGTCTGTACGGCGTGAACCACTTCGTGGAGAAGCCGGAACGCGCGCAAGCGCCCTCGAACTTGGCGATCATGGGCCGATACGTCTTGACGCCGCGAATCTTCGAGTTCCTGGAACGGATGGATATCGGCGCGGGCGGCGAAGTGCAGCTGACCGACGCCATCCAGAAGCTCAACGAGGTCGAGGACGTGTACGCTTATCAATTCGAAGGCGTCCGCTACGACGTCGGCGAGAAGCTCGGCTTCATCCTCACGTCGCTGGAGTTCGCCCTGGATCACGCGGAGCTGCGCAATCCGCTGCTCCGTCAGATGGAACAGCTGTTGTCGCAATATCACCGCAACGTTGTCGGGTAGGGGTGAACGGCGATGAGCATGCCCTTGCGCGAATTGGAGTTGGAAGTACAGCGGCAGCGCGCCCAAGAACCGTCCCTGGACCGGACAGAGTGGAGCAAGCGGGCTTTTGATATCGTCATGGTCTTGGTCGGCATCGTCCTGGTCTCGCCGATCATGCTGGCCACGGCGCTCATGATCAAGCTGGAAGATCCGCGCGGACCGATCCTCTTCAGCCAGACCCGGATCGGCAAGAACGGCCGGATGTTCAAGATGTACAAATTCCGCTCGATGGTGACGAACGCGGAGGAGCTGTTCCAAGAGCTGGCCGCGACGAACGAAGTGAGCGGAGCGATGTTCAAGATGCGGGACGACCCCCGCGTCACGCGCGTCGGCAAGTTCATCCGCAAGACGAGCATCGACGAGCTGCCTCAGTTCTTCAACGTGCTCCGGGGCGAGATGAGCCTGGTCGGGCCGAGACCGCCGCTGCTGCGGGAAGTGGCTCTGTATCGCGAGCGCGATTTTCAGCGGTTGACCGTCGTCCCCGGCTGCACCGGACTGTGGCAGGTGAGCGGGCGCAGCACCGTCGGCTTCGAAGAGATGGTGGAGCTGGATCTGGCGTACATCCGCAAGCGCGGCTTCTGGTACGACCTGCGGATCATCGCGCGCACGTTATGGGTGATGGTCCGATCCCGCAACGCGTTCTGATTGACTACGACGGACAGGTGAGGAATGCATGATGGACAAATTCGCGAATATATTCGTCGCGGGGCACCGGGGATTGGTCGGTTCGGCCATCCTGCGGGCGCTGACGCGAGAGGGCTTCCGAAAAGTGGTCTGCCGGACCTCGGCCGAGCTGGACCTGCGGGAAACGGCGGACGTCCGCCGGTTTTTCGAAGAACGGCGCTTCGATTACGTATTTCTCGCCGCGGCCAAGGTGGGCGGCATCGTCGCGAACAACGACTATCCCGCCGACTTCATCCGCGACAACTTGATGATCCAGACGAACGTCATCGAGGCCTCCCGCCGAACGGGCGTCGGCAAGCTGCTCTTCCTCGGCAGCACGTGCATCTACCCCAAGCTGGCGCCGCAGCCGCTCCGGGAATCGTATCTCCTGACCGGGGCGCTCGAGCCGACCAACGAGCCCTACGCGATCGCCAAAATCGCCGGCATCAAGATGTGCCAATCCTACAACCGGCAATACGGCACGAATTATATCTCCGTCATGCCGACCAATCTGTACGGGCCTCACGACAACTTCGACTTCGCGCAATCCCATGTCCTGCCCGCCCTCATTCGCAAGTTCCATGAAGCCAAGCTGCAAGATTCGCCTTACGTCACGGTCTGGGGCACGGGCACGCCCCGACGGGAGTTCCTGCATGCGGACGACTTGGCCGATGCGTGCCTGTTCCTCATGGATCGCTACGACGCCGGCGACATCATCAACGTGGGCACCGGAGAGGACCTGCCGATCTCGGAGCTGGCTTCGCGCGTCGCGAGCGTCGTCGGCTATCGCGGCGACATCCGATACGATACGCAGAAGCCGGACGGGACGCCCCGCAAGCTGGTGGACGTGTCGAAGCTGACCGCGCTTGGCTGGACTGCGCGGACCGGTCTGGACGACGGTCTGCGCCGCACATATGAATGGTATTTGCAAAATTCGGCTGAGGCTTCGTCACGTTACGGGCTTCCGGAGAGGCAGGGGTCAAGATGAAAAGCGCGCTTATTACGGGAACGACCGGTCAGGACGGATCTTATCTGGCGGAATGGCTGCTCAGGCAGGGATACAAAGTCTACGGCCTGAGGCGGCGCACGAGCTCGCCGAACTTCGACAACGTAGAGGCGATCAAGGACGAGATCGAATGGCTGTCCGGGGACCTGACGGACCTGGCGTCGCTCATCGGCGCCGTCCAGCAGTCCCGGCCGGACGAAGTCTACAATCTCGGGGCGCAATCGTTCGTCGAGACCTCCTGGCCGCAGCCGCTGCTGACCGGCCAGATCACGGCGATCGGCGTGACGAACATGCTCGAAGCGGTGCGGATCGCCCAGCCCGGCGCGAAGTTCTACCAGGCGTCGAGCAGCGAGATGTTCGGCAAGGTGCAGGAGACCCCGCAGACGGAGACGACGCCGTTCTACCCGCGAAGCCCGTACGGCGCGGCCAAAGTGTTCGGGCATTGGATTACGGTGAATTACCGGGAGAGCTTCGACATGTTCGCCTGCTCGGGCATCCTCTTCAACCACGAGTCCCCGCGCCGGGGCATCGAGTTCGTCACCCGCAAGGTGACCGACGGCGTCGCCCGGATCAAGCAGGGACTGCAGCACGAGCTTCGCATGGGCAATCTGGACGCGAAGCGGGATTGGGGCTTCGCGGGCGACTACGTCAAGGCGATGTGGCTCATGCTCCAGCAGGAACGGGCGGACGACTTCGTCATCTCGACCGGGGAGACGCGCACGGTCCGGGAGCTGCTGGAGGTCGCGTTCGGCCATGTGGGCTTGAACTACGAGGACCATGTCGTCATCGATCCGAAGTTCTTCCGTCCCGCCGAGGTCGACTTGCTGCTCGGGGATTGCACCAAAGCGAGGCAGGTGCTCGGCTGGAGGCCGGAAGTGAGCTTCGAACAGATGATCGGGATGATGGTCGATGCGGATATGCAGAAGGTGGAATGGGAAGCGGGCCGGGGGCAGAGCAAATTCCAGCAAGCGAGTGCTGCGGCAGGGAGAAGACGCGGAAGCGGAGTGGTGGTGTCGCATGAAGCGTGGACCGGTCAAAGTGTTGT
Source organism: Cohnella nanjingensis (assembly GCF_014212125.1). Taxonomy (GTDB): domain Bacteria; phylum Bacillota; class Bacilli; order Paenibacillales; family Paenibacillaceae; genus Cohnella; species Cohnella nanjingensis. Next base: position 145,399 of record NZ_JACJVP010000023.1, on the reverse strand, counting down.
TGTACAGCATTAACTTCGCCCCGGAACTGACGGGCATCGGGAAATACAACGGGGAGATGGTTCGCTGGCTGACGCGGCACGGGTACCAAGTGCGCGTCGTGACGGCGCCGCCCTATTACCCGCAATGGAAGATCCAAGCGGGATACGCGGGCGCCAAGTACGCTCGCGAGGCTTGGGAAGGCGCCGACGTCTGGCGGTGCCCGGTCTGGATACCCGGGCGCCTCTCCGGCGCCAAGCGGCTGCTGCACCTGATGTCGTTCGCTTTGTCCAGCGTGCCGGTGCTCCTCCGCCAGATGGCTTGGCGGCCGGACGTCATCTTCGCGGTGGAGCCGCCGCTCGTCGCGGCGCCGCTCGCGGGCTTGCTCGGCAAGCTGTTCCGGGTCCGGACGTGGCTGCACGTGCAGGACTTTGAAGTCGACGCCGCGTTCGAGCTCGGCCTTCTGCCCGACCGCAAGGGTCTACGCAGAACGGTCGAGGGCCTGGAGCGCTGGCTGCTGCGGCGGTTCGACGCCGTCTCCAGCATCAGCGGCCCCATGCTGCGCCGTCTGGCGGCCAAAGGCGTCCCGGAGCAGCGCATTCGGTCCTTCCCGAACTGGGTCGATATCGGCGCGATTCATCCGCTGCCGGAGAACGCGCCGAACGCGTATCGCGAGCGGCTCGGCTATTCGGCGGAGCAGACGGTCGCGCTGTATTCGGGCAACATGGGCGAGAAGCAAGGGCTAGAGGTGGTGCTTCAAGCGGCCGAGCGGCTGCAGGACGACCCGCGCATCCGGTTCGTGCTGTGCGGGGACGGCGTCGCCAAGGCGAAGCTCGAGCGGCTGGCGCGGGAGAAGGGCCTCGCGAACGTCGCCTTCCTCCCGCTGCAGCCGATGGAGCAGCTGAACGAGCTACTGGGCATGGCGGACGTCCATCTGCTCGTGCAGAAGCGGGGCGCCTCGGATCTGGTCATGCCGTCCAAGCTGACCGGGATGCTGGCGAGCGGGCGCGCGGTGCTCGCCACGGCCGAGGAAGGGACGGCGGTGCATGCCGTCATGGCGCAAGCGGGCGCGGGAATCGTCGTCCCGCCGGAGGATGCGGCGGCGCTCGCGGCAGGACTGGAACAGCTGGCGGCGGACGCGGAGAGCCGCGCCGGCTGCGGCGTCGCTGCGCGGCGATACGCGGTCGAACAGCTCGGATACGAGTCGGTCATGCAAGCCTTTCACCAATCTCTAACAGCGCTGGGAGCAGGGAGACGCAATGAACAAGAACGTACCGAACAGGAACGCAACGACAAACCGCATACGGTTGGATCAATATAGCCAGACCGGCTACTCGCGCGGCCGCGGCGGGGCGGTCGTCCTGCTCTGGTGGCTCGTGCAGGCGACGCTGTTCCGCTGGTCGCCCCAGCCGCTGTACGACTACCGCAACCGGCTGCTCCGCTTGTTCGGCGCCCGGATCGGGTCCGGCGTCAAGATTCGCCCGACGGCCCGAATCACCTACCCCTGGAAGGTCGCCATCGGCGATCATTCCTGGATCGGCGATCACGCGGAGCTCTACAGCCTGGATCGGATCCGGATCGGCAATCACTGCGTCGTCTCGCAGAACAGCTATCTGTGCACGGGCAGCCACGACCCGACCGATGTCGCGTTCCGGCTGATCGTTAAGCCCATCCGCATCGAAGACGGGGCGTGGATCGCGAGCGATGTCTTCGTCTATCCGGGCGTAACCGTAAGGGAGATGGGGGTCGTCGCGGCCAGAAGCACGGTGCTGCAGGATATCCCGGCCTCGGAGATTCATGCGGGGACGCCGGCCCGGTTCGTGAAGCAGCGGTTCCCGCTGGAGGAAGAGGACGCGGGCAAGACGGGAACGGCGGAAGCCGCGTCCTTCGTATCGCTGGAAGAAGCCAAAGAGAAAGCAAGGAGGGCGGTGCCGGGATGAAGATCGTGCTGATGTCCGGCGGATCGGGCAAGCGGCTCTGGCCGCTGTCCAACGATATGCGTTCGAAGCAATTCCTGAAGGTGCTGAAAAATGACGAAGGCCAAATGGAATCGATGGTGCAGCGGGTATGGCGGCAGCTCGAAGCCGCGGGGCTCGCGGGAGATACGCTCGTGGCGGTCGGCGCCAAGCAGGCGGAGCTCGTCGGCAACCAGCTGCCGGACAGCCTGTTCGCCGTCGTCGAGCCGGAGCGCAGGGACACGTTCCCCGCGATCGCGCTGACGGCCGCTTACCTGTACTCCATCGTGGGGACGGATCTGAACGAGGTCGTCGCGGTGCTGCCGGTCGATCCTTACGTGGAGCAGGACTTCTTCGCGAAGGTGAAGGAGCTCGAAGCGGTCGTCCGGGACACCGAGGCGGAGCTGGCGCTGATCGGCGTGAAGCCGACCTATCCTTCCTCGAAATACGGCTATATCATCCCCGCGCGGGACGCGTCGCCGGCGGCGGTCCGGCCGTTTCAGGCGGACGCTCCGTCCGGCGGCGGCTACCGCGAAGTCGCGAGATTCGTAGAGAAGCCTACGGAGGAGGCGGCGGAGACGCTGATCGCGCAGGGCGCGCTGTGGAATTGCGGCGTGTTCGCGTTCCGGCTGCATACGGTCATTCAATTGCTGATCGACAAGGGGTACCCGATCCAATTCGAAGAGATGCTGAAGCAATATCATCGGCTGCCGATCAACAGCTTCGACTATGAAGTGGTCGAGAAGCTGCGCGACATCGTCGTCACGCCGTACGACGGCTATTGGAAGGACCTCGGCACCTGGAACACGCTGACGGAGGAGATGAACGTGAACGTGATCGGCCGCGGCCTGGTCGACGACCAATCGGTCAACACGCACGTCGTCAACGAGCTCGACATGCTGGTCACCGTTATCGGCTTGTCCGACGTCGTCGTGGCCGCGAGCCCCGACGGCATCCTCGTGGCGGACAAAGCCAAGAGCCCGAAGCTCAAGGAGATGCTGAAGCATATCGAGCAGCGTCCGATGTTCGAGGAGCGCCGCTGGGGCGACTGCCGGGTGCTGGACTACAAGCAGCTGGAGGGCGGCCAGGAGGTCGCGACCCGCGCCGTGCGGGTAAGTGCCGGACAGAGCCTCAGCTATCACCTGCACTTGAACCGGGACGAGTATTGGACCATCGTCTCCGGCACGGGCCGCTTCGTGAAGGATCAGCAGTTCAAGCAGATTCGCGCGGGCGACGTGCTGCACATTCCCGCCGGCACGCCGCACAGCATGCTGGCCGAGACCGACCTCGAGTGGATCGAGGTGCAGATGGGCAGCGGGCTCGCGTCGGACGATATCATCCGTTTGTATTACCAGTGGGACGAAGTGGAGCGGCACTGCGAAGTCCGGGGATCGTCCGCAGGCTGAACCGGATCGGGTTCGGGGCGCGCGGTTGCCGATATCCTAATGGAGCTAAGGGGTAGACGAGGATGGACAACAAAGCGAAATACAGGGCATTGTGCCGCGCGAACCCGGACATTCCGGTGATCAACCAGGACTGGTGGCTGGACGCGACGGTCGGGGAGCACCAATGGGACGTGCTGCTCGTGGAGCGGGGCGGCGAGGTCGTGGCCAGCCTGCCCTACTTCAAGACGCGCAAGCTGATCTTCGACGTCATCGACATGCCCTATCTCACCTTGATGATGGGCATCTGGATCAAGTATCCGAGGAATCAGAAGTACGCAACGCGTCTGTCTTACGAGAAAGAGATCTATCTCGAGATCATCGAGCGGCTGCCGAACGTCGACTACTACTATCAGCACTTCCACTGGAACATCACCAACTGGACGACGTTCTATTGGAGAGGCTTCCGCCAGACGACCCGGTACACCTACCTCTTCGAGGACATCTCGGATCACGACAAGCTGTTCGCGGGCTTCAAGGAGAAGACCCGCAACGAGATCCGCAAGGCGGAGAAGATCGTCAAGGTCGTCGAGAGCGACGACATCGAAGCGTTCCACCGGCTGAACAAGATGACGTTCGACCGGCAGCAGGTGCCGATGCCGCACTCCCTGGACTTCATCAAGAAGGTGGACGAGGCGTGCAAAGCCCGCGATTGCCGGAAGCTGATGTTCGCGCTGGACGAGGACGGGCAGATTCATGCCGCGGTCTATATCGTGTGGGATTCGGAATGCGCTTACTATCTGCTGGGCGGCGGGGATCCGGAGCTGCGCAACAGCGGCGCCGCTTCGCTCCTGCTGTGGGAGGCGATCAAGCGGCTGTCCGCCGTCACCAAGAAGTTCGACTTCCACGGCGGGATGCACGAGCCGGTGGAGAGCTTCTTCCGGGCGTTCGGCGCGGTGCAGAAGCCTTACTTCCAGATCTCCAAGATCAACGGCAAGCTGTTCAAGTTCGCCTACTATCTTAAGCAAGCGGTGAGGTAGGGGAAGGGCAGGGAGGGCGCTTTAGGGGCGGGAAGCCCTTGCAGGCGCCTTTTTTGGCGTGGAGGGTCCTTGCTGAGATGCCGAGCGAGTATAAAGTCTAGCCTGGATTCTTAACAACCAACGATCTTTCTACTGTGTACGGAAAATATTTTTTTGATAATGAAGATTGCTAATACACTTAACGAAATCAATAATAAGGTAAACAGCGTGCATGTTAATAAAAGAGTAATTTGATTTAGATCGTTCAGTATAATGAACTTATCTACAATCTTCCCAAGCGCCATTTGAAAATAATAATGAACGAAGTACAAACCAAAACTAACATTTGCCATATATTTAAATTTTGTGTTTATAGCGTAATCATATTTTGAAAAATAGCCAAGTATTACAAAGCATAAGACAATCTTATTCCACATTGTTAGAAATCTTCCATCTCCTAAATCCATGAATAAAAACAAAGTGGATAGTATGATTAAGATAACGTTCAACAACGTGAGAAGTATCACTTTGGATTGAATTAATGGAATTAGCTTTTTTTTATGATGGCTTACAAACATACCCAAAACGTAAATTGAGAACAAGTTCACGAAACTTTGAAGTACGTTCGTAAAATTTTTCGGCACTATAGTTGAAATGATGATAAATATAGGTAGCATGTAGTAAAAATATTTCCACTTGTCCAGTTTGATTAATAATGGAGATATTAGATAAAAAAGCGAAATAACGGGTAAAAACCAAAACGGCACAAGATGATAACCGGTAATATAGAGATACAGTACTTGGATCATTTTTGGAAAACGATAAATAAAGTGTTCTTTAAATGTCGGAGACCAAATCATTTGATATATTATCGCTGGAATCGAAATAATTATATAAGGCAATATGACATTGTTGATTTTTGATAACATGTACTTTTTATACTGGTATTTCGCTGATAGATGCTGAAACAGAAAGCCGGATATAAATAGGAACAGTACAGTGCCATTTTCGAATAAGGAAGTCATAAAGGATGAAGTTAAAGGATCTAAATATGGATAAAAAATAATGAACCCGTGGCCGACGAGGATAAACAAAATGGCTAAACCTCGAAAGTTATTGATGTAATTTAGAAACATGTAATTTCACGCCCCGTTTTATTCTGATACTAAATGCATCACGACAGAGATACCCCCCCCTTTCCTATGCTGTCATTAGATCATATGACTGGATTCGACGATTACCATGAAAAGGGCCGTTGCTATTCTCTCCTGAGCGCCTGTGCTGCCGGGCGGCGGTTCGCATCAGATCGACAGCCGTTCCAGCTGGCCCCAATCCGCCAGCGGCATCACGGCTCGCGGGAGGCGGGAACGATAATTCCTCGAATCGCGGCATACGATTCCTCGACCGGCTGATCCGCGGAAATGACGAAGCGAACGGTATGCCGCCCAGGCGATAGATCGCCTGCCAGAAGACGCGGCCAAGTCGTAGGGAACGGGTTGTACGTATTCATGGTTCCCTTCGGCTTGCCGTCGATGAAGACGTCGAGGACGGCCCCGCGGTCCTGGGCCGCGATCGAGACGCCGAATGCCGTGCCTTCGAACGTCGCCTCCACATAACTCCCCGGAGTTCGCCCCGTCATCGCGCCGGCGGTCGGAGTAAAGCCCTCGGCTTCGCTCCAGTCTGCGTTGAGACGGGCGGTGCGGTACGATGCCGACTCTGGGTACAGCCGATCGTCCCTGAAGACGGAGATCGGGCGATCTTCCCGCTCCGCTGCGACGATCGCGCCGTAGATCTGCTCCGCATACAGCTCGTAGCCTTTGCCGTTCGGATGCACGCCGTCCTTGGTCAGACGGGTGACCGGGAGACCGGACGCGGCGAAAGAGGCCCGCATGTCGACGCGGATCAAGCCGTAATGGTCGGAGATCGCTTGAATGACGTTCGGGATCTCCTCGTCCTTCATGCCGTTCTGAATGAACGGGACGATCTCCGCGGCAGGGTAATCCGCCTTCAATCGCCGAACCAGGCTCTCGTAGATCGCGGCGAACGTGCCCGTGCTCATCGCGCGCTGGTCGTTCTGGCCGAAGCTGAGGAAGACGAGGTCGATCGGAGGCGGCTTGGGCGGCGTATTGTAGGTCAGGTAGTCCATCCAGCCGCCGAACACCGTGCCGCCCGCAGTTGTAATCTTGTAGACGAAGGGGGTAATGCCATAGCCTTCGATCAGCTTGGCGTTCAACTGGGCCATCCACGTCCGCGTCGATTGAGACGCGCCTTCGCTCTGGCCGATCTCGTCTCCGATGATCAGGTAACGGACGACCTGCGCTTGCTCGAGCTTCTGATATAGCGTAAGCGGCTTCTGCTCGGAGACGACGGCCGGGACGAACGCCTCGGCGGCTTGGGACTCGCTCCGGATGCGTTCGTATTCCTTCGCGAAGGCGGCCGCGCCTCCACCGGCCGCCACGGCGACGCCGAGTGCCAGGAGGATGATCTTCCTTTTTTCCATGCCCGATCCCTCTATCCTCTCGCCTGCATCTCTAATACATAGGCGGCCTCCGCCTCCGCCTCCGAGCCGCTTCCGGCGATCCTGCGCAGCAAGCTGTGCGCCTTCAGCATCTCCGCCGCTTCCCGCAGCTCCCGGCAAGTGACGTTCATCCCGCCGATGGCGTTCATCTTGTCCGCGACGCCGATCAGATCCCGCTCTCCGTCGCTGAAGGCGAGGAGCCAGGTGATGGCGGACACCTTGCGCTGCTCCGCCTTGCTCCGCGTGCCTCCGGTGTACGGGTACAATCCGCGCTTGTCCAGCTTCGGCTCTCCGTGGAGATGCGTGCACGCGTAGATCTCGTTGGCTTCGAGCGTCTCGATGACGTCCGCGTACATGGCGACCGAATCTTGCAGGGAGCGCTCCGACAGCAAGGATCGGTCGTCCAGGGACGTATGGTATTCGGGATATTCGCCGTACATCGTCCGCATTAAGCTCCCGACGGGGAGGCGAAACGCTTCGCTGCAGTACTGCCGCTCGTCGCTGCCGAACGGGTTCCATTCCACGGTCTTGAACGGCTTGCCCGAACGCTCGAGGGCGTGAAGCGCCGCCTTGTCCGCCAGCGTGTCGCCGCGTTTGCTGCGCTTGTAGGTAAACCCGCCGTCGTGGCCCGCGCACGTCACGACGTAGCCGGCCGCCACCCGTCGCTTCAGGTCGTCGCCGTGACGGCTCAGGTACAAGAGGGACCCGATCGTCTCCGGGACGTAGAGGAATCGGTAGCTGTACTTGAGATCGCCCTGCCGCTCCAGCAGATACCGGTAGACGAACGTCTGGACGAGCGGGCCGGACAGTTCGTTGATCGCCATCGACGGGTGGCATACATAGGTCGAGAGCAGAATCTCCTCATCGGTGCGGCCCTGGATGAACCCTTCTCCGATCGTCATGCGGCCGTCCGCCAAATCGGCGTCGATGACGACTTCGTACCAGTCGTCCGTGAATTCCGGCAGCCGACGGTGTTCGACGCAGAACCCCCAATCCTCCCGGTAATAGGAGATGACGTAGGGGATCGCGTCCGGCAGGTCCTCGCGCGTGTGCAGATGCGCCATCAGCTGCTCCCGCGAGACGAAGCCGCGGAACGGGGCGCTGTAGCCCATCAGGTGCAGGTTGTTCCGGCTAAAGTCGATCAGAACGCGTCCGCTGCCGTCTTTGACGTACGCGGCTCTCACGTTCCATTCCTTCGGCACGGTCCAGTCGAAGCAGACGGTGCCGGTCGGGTATTCGGTCTGGGCGATCGGGGCGTACTCGTTCAGGATGCGCAGCGTCTCCCGCACCCCGTCGCCCGTGATACTCCGGTTAATCGGGTACAACCGGTCAAACAGTTCCATCATCTGCATGGTCGGTCTCCTCCATTGCCCTAGAAGTCGTGATCTCCGCCAACGATGCCGGAGCGGCTCTCGCACAGGTAATAAGATTTTACGTACGGGTTCGCCGAGGTGGCGACGTACCAACCCGTCCCTTCGCCGAGGAAGGCGCGAAGCTCGGGATCTTCGCTCAGGCGCAGCTCGCGGATGCCATTGGGGGCCAATCGGACGGGGCGGGCGAGCACCTCCGCGTCTTGTTCGCGGTAGAAGGCGAGCGTCAAGTCCGCGAACCGGTCGTAGCCTTGCTTCGGGCAGCTGTTGACGAGCCAGACGACGGCGTCCGCTTGATCGGTCAGGACCGGTCCCCAATGGAAGCTGCCCGTCTTGGCTTCGAGCGCGGGATTGCAGACCTCCATCGTCTTGCAGATGTTGCAAGGCAACGCGTCTTCGCCTTCGCCGTAATCGAGTCCGATCTTCAGGCGGGTCGGCAGCCGCTGGCCGGCGGCGGGACGGGCGATGAGGTTGGCGCCGATAGGCTGCGCCGTATCGATGCCGAGCGATTCGCACAGCGGGCGGAGCCCGATCGTATGGAATCCGGCGTCGTCGGGCCGGATCGTGTGCAGGCCCTTCCGGGCGCCGAGCAGCGCCCCTTCCGCATCGTACAGCTCGACGTCCACTTCGAGCTCCGACGGCGAATAGATCGGATAGAAGTGGATGTTCGTGTAGCGGTAGTCCGATGCGGTGACCGGCACGTACAAGCTGGCGGGATGATAGCCCTCGGGCGACAGCGGCCAGTAGTCCGCGTCCGTCGCGCTGCCGGAGCAGTCGTAGTAGGTGTGCGTGACGCTGAGCGCTTGGCGGGAGCGCTGCGCGTTCCCCGCGACGATCCGGGGGAAAACCCAGTCGACGTCGAAAGCGATCTTCGCGGTACCCGGCCGGCCGCGGAGGAAGGCGCGCAAGTCGACGTGGCGGTCCGGGTAGACGACCGTCGTCTCGTAGGGCGCGAGCAGGGGGATGTCCAGCGCGGAGGCGAGCGATTCGCCGAACGCGTTAAAGAACGTCATGGCGACGCGGCCGCCGACGACGGGCTCGAATCCGTTGACGAAGGCGAAGAACGGCTCCCGGTCTTCGTCCGCATAGACGTTGAAGCCCGCTTCGGGCACGGAGGTCTCCCGGTTGGCGCTGCGGTCTTCCGCGTCGTTGAACACGCGCTGGGCGGTATGTACGACCGTGCCGAATTCGGGACCGTAATAGTTGACGATCACCGCGGGATAGGGATAGACGAGATCCCGGGAAGCGAAGAATTCGATCTCCAGGCTGCCGGTGAAGGTCTCCTCCGCCCAGCCGGCATCCGCCAGCAGGTCGTCCAATTCCGCGCGGTAGGCTTTGGAATCGGCGATCCGTTCGGCGCGCCGGAGCAGCATGTCACCCGCCGACGAGCGGAGCGTGAGGACCGAATGGATCTCCGGAATCTTGCGCTTCACCATCCAGTACCCGAGAAAGCCGATCCGCGTCGTCAGTCCCGGCTGCCGGAACGCCGGGAAGATGGCCGAGGAGCGGAAGACGGGCTTGCGGGCGACGGGGAGGGGCAAAGTCGCGTTCGCGGTATGCCCAAGGTGGCTATGGTAGCTTCTCATTGGACCGCCTCCAATTGCGGAATCCGGCCGGCCTCGCGGGCCAGTCCATGCCGGATCAGTTCATCGACGAACGCGCGGACGAAGGAGAATCGGACGCCTGCCAGCTCGGCGATCTCCAGACAGCTGCGCCGTCCGTTCATCAGAATCTGGATCTCTTGGAGCGCTTCATAGCCTTTGCGGTCGATCAAGGGATCGATGTAGAGATCGTACTTGCTCAGGTACAGCGGCCCGTCGAACAGGCGGACGGGGACGCAGTCGGTCTCGAAAGTGCCAACGATATCCTTGAGCATCGCGAGCGATTCCTCCAGCTTGCCGAAGTCGCAGCGGTCCAGGTCGTCCCAATCCGTATGGTAGTAGGCGAAAGGATGGCGGCTGAGGCAGACGGTGGGAATCTCGAAGCCGGGGCCGTCGTAGAACATCTCGTCGTTGCCGTAGAGGCTTCGGTAGGGCGCGTCATGGCGTCCCGCCTCGTAGCCTTGCAGCACGCTCCGGGCGATGCGGTCCGCGTAGCTGTCGCCCCGGAAGGAACGCGAATAGCTGACGGGGAGCGGGTTGGCCATCATGTCGAGGTAGTAGCCATAGCGCAGCCGGTCGACGTTCTCGCCGTATTGCAGCAGCACGGCCGCGGCGTAGTATTCGGGACCGAGAATCAGCCGGTACGTATACTCCCGTTCGGGGAGAGAGGCCAGGTGGCGGAACAGCTCGACGAGGACGGCGATACAGGCGATGCCGTCGTTCACTTGGGCGGGATGGCAGGTGTGGGCCCCGAAGAAGACGGTCTCGGGCGACCGGCCGGGCAAGGTCCAATCGATCATGTCCAGCGTCCCGTCCTCGAAGGCCGTGTCGATCCGCACGAAGTACGTCTCGTCGGTCATCGTCCGCACCGTGCTGGCCGGAAGGCTGAACGCCCATTGCGTCTGCTTGAGATGGTACTGCCAACGGTTCAGATAGATCAGCCGGTCCTCGTGCACGGGATGAACGTGGACGTGCTTCAGCAGCTCGTCGCGGGTCAGCGTCCCGGTGAAGGGGACGGAATAGGAGTTCAAGTAGAGCGGATTCCAATCGAAGTCGGCGATGCGTTCCCCGTTTTCGCGCGCGATATAGGCCTCGCGGACGACCCATTTGCGGGGCACCGTCCACGTCAGGCAGGGCGAGCCGCTCGGGACGGACAGAACCGGAAGGCCTAGTTCGTTGGCCAGCTCCCGGACGAACAAGCTCGTATCGTCGGATACGGTCACCCGGTTCAGCCGGTAATAGCGTTCGATGAGCAGCCGCATGCGTTCCCGTGCTACAGATTCTTTCAAGGCGAAACCTCCCTTTTGTTCATGAATCAGAGCGGTGGCGCGCGGCCGTTTTTCTTCTGATTCACGCGGCGAAGCCGTTTGGACTAGGTCCTGCGTATCGCTGTCGTTTCTCGCTGGTGATACAAATCGTAATTTTAGTGATACATATTGTAACCTCAATAATTTTAATTTATACTAATCGCTACAGAGAGTCAATCCCGTTTTAGGAGGAATCGGATCCATGCAGATCGTTGCGGTCATCCAGGCCCGGACGGGGTCGAGCCGGCTCCCGGGCAAAGTCATGCGCACGCTGGACGGGATTCCGGTGGTCCGCCTCATGGTCATGCGTCTGTCGAGGAGCAGGCGTCTTAGCCAAATCGTAGTCGCCACCGGGGATACGGCGGCCGACGACGCTTTCGCCGCCTCTCTCGCGAAGGAAGGCATCGAGGTATTCCGCGGCAGCGAGCACGACGTGCTCGAACGTTATTACCAGGCGGCGAGGAAGTTCCGGGCGGACGTCGTGGTGCGCGTCACCGGAGACTGCCCGTTCATCGACCCGGAGATCGTGGACCGGGTGATCGACCGCTACCTCGAGGCGCAGCCCGGCGTGCGATACGCGTCGAATCTGAATCCCCCGACCTATCCGGACGGGCTGGATACGGAAGTGTTCGCGTTCGAAGCGCTGGAGCAGGCTTGGCGCGAAGCGCGCTGGTCCTCCGAGCGGGAGCACGTGACGCCCTTCATCCGCAGCCGGCCGGAACGGTTCCCGCAAGCGAACGTGACGAGCGACGGGGATTATGCCGGCTACCGGTGGACGCTGGACGAGGAACGGGATTATCGCTTCCTCCAGGCGCTGTCGGAAAAGGCGAGGGCGGCCGGGTGGCCGGCGGCGGACGCGACCTTCGCGCAGCTGCTTCATCTAATGGAGCGTCACGAAGACCTGCGCGGGATCAACGGCGGCATCGGGCGGAACGAAGGCGAGGCGAAGTCGCTGCGCGAAGACCGGCGGCTGGGGGAGGCGAACGGATGAGGGCGCCGGGAAAGGTGGAAACGGCGGGAAAGGCTGCGTCGTTCGGCATTGGAACCGCCCAGTTCGGCATGAACTACGGCGTCTCGAACACGCGCGGGCAGACGTCGGAGGGCGAGGCGGAGGAGATTCTCCGGACGGCCGCGGAGAGCGGCGTGCGCGTGCTGGACACCGCCGCCTTGTACGGCGCCAGCGAGGAGGTGCTGGGCCGGCTGCTTCCGGCGCGCCATGCGTTCGCAATCACGACGAAGCTGCCGAACCTGCTGTCTCCGGACGGCGTCTTCGACCGCGACGCCGCGGACCGGCTGCTCGCGTCCTCGCTCCGGCGGCTGCGGCAGCCCCGCGTGTACGGGCTGATGCTTCACCGGCCCGACGAACTGTACGGGCCGGAGGGCGAGGCGATCATGGCCTGGCTGCTGCGCTGCCGGGAGCAGGGGCTCGCCGAGCGGATCGGCGTCTCGGTCTACGCCGAGGACGACCTGCCGGCCTTGCTCGCGCGCTATCCGATCGGGATCGTCCAGGCGCCGGTCAGCCTGCTGGATCAACGGCTGCTGCGAAGCGGCGCGCTGTCGGCCTGCAAGGCCCAGGGGGCGGAGGTGCACGTCCGCTCGGTCTTTCTGCAGGGGCTGCTGCTCATGGAGCCGGCGGACCTGCCGCCTTACTTCGCCGAGTTCGACGAAGCGCTCGGGACTTACCGCGCGTTCCTGGAGCGGCACGCGCTGCGGTCCGTCGAAGCCGCGCTGGACTTCGCGCTCCACCTGGAAGAAGCGGACGCGGTCGTCTGCGGCGTGAACGACCGCGCGCAGCTGTGCGAGCTGCTGGGCTTCGCCGGACGCGCGCCCAGACGGCTGAATTACGAGAGACTGGCCGCGGACGACCCCAGGCTGCTGAACCCCTCTCAGTGGCAGATCCATTCCTAAGGAAGAAAGGTGATCGAATCATGACGGCATCCAACGCATCGAATCTCGCAAAAGCGGCAAGCGCGGCAACCGAAGAAAGCGCAGCGGCAAGCGCCGAAAACGCAAAAAAAGAAGCCAACGCGGCAAATGCGACAGGCGCAGCAATCCCGGCGAGCGCAGCCGAAGAAAGCCGCTACGCCCAATCCGAGCGGCTGCTCGATCAAGCGCTGCGGACGATTCCGCTGGGGAGCCAGACCTTTAGCAAGAGCATGACCCAATATCCCCGCGGCGTCTCTCCCTACTTCATCGCGAGAGGTCAGGGCAGCCGCGTCTGGGACGTCGACGGGAACGAATACGTGGATTACGTGAACAGCCTGGGCGCGGTGCTGCTCGGCTATGGCGATCCGGACGTGAACCGGGCGGTCGCGCAGCAGTTGGAGAACGGCGTCTCCTTCAGCCTGGCGCACCCGCTCGAGGTTCAGGTGTCCGAGAAGCTGGCGGAGATGATCCCCTACGCGGAGATGGTACGCTTCGGCAAGAACGGCTCGGACGCCACCGCGGGCGCCATCCGTCTCGCCCGCGCCTACACGGGACGCGAGCGGGTCGCGGTGTGCGGCTATCACGGCTGGCAGGACTGGTACATCGGCTCGACGGCCCGCCACTTCGGCGTGCCGAACGCCGTGCGCGAGCTGACCCACACCTTCGCCTACAACCGGCTGGACACGCTCGAGCGGCTGTTCCTGGATCATCCGGACGCGTTCGCCGCGGTCATCCTCGAGCCGATGAACGCGGAGGAACCGGAACCGGGCTTCCTCGAGGGGGTGCGGGAGCTGTGCCGCAAGCACGGCGCCGTCTTCGTCCTCGACGAGACGATCACGGGCTTCCGGTTCGCGGAGGGCGGCGCGCAGCAAGCCTTCGGCGTCACGCCGGACCTGGCGACTTTCGGCAAAGGCATGGGCAACGGGCATCCGATCTCCGCGATCGTGGGCCGCAGAGAGATCATGAAGGGAATGGAGGAGATCTTCTACTCCTTCACGTTCGGGGGAGAGACGCTGTCGCTGGCCGCCGCGCTGGCGACGCTGACGAAGCTCCAGCGCGAGCCGGTGATCCCCGCGCTGCATGCGCTCGGCCGGCGCATTCAGGACGGCGTTCGCGGGCTTATCGCGCGATACGGCCTGGAAGAGGCGCTGTCCGTTGGAGGCGCGCCGGTCTGGTCGTCCGTGCAGTTCAAGGATACGTCGCGCTATACTTCCTGGGAACTCAAGACGCTGTATCTGCAGGAGATGCTGGCGCGCGGCGTCCTGACGCTGGGCAACCACAACGTCAGCTACGCGCACTCGCCGGCGGACGCGGATCGCCTGCTGTCGGCCTACGAGGAAGTGTTCGGAATGCTGAAGGAGGCTTGGACGTCGGGCGATCTGAAGGCCCGATTGCGATGCCGGCCGCTGGAGCCCTTGTTCAAGGTGAGATAGGCGAATGATGGCCTCGGGAGACTTGACATGTTACTAATTGTATCGTAAAGTGAGGGGTATAAAAGATACTAAATGTATCAAAGGGAGTGACAGCTATGGATCCGCGCGAAGCCGCCGGCGAACTGCACGAGCCGGAGTTGAAGGCCTACATTCGGCTGCTGATTCGAAGGGCATGGATCATCGGATTGTTGGCCGTCCTGTTCTGCGGAGGGGCTTACGCGCAGCACAAGCTGTATGCCGTGCCGAGTTACGAGGCAACGACGAAGGTCATCGTCAAGACGTCCAGGCCCGTCGAAGGCGTAAGCGGCGTGGACGTTAATCAGATCACGTCGGATATCATGCTAATCGATACTTACAAGGAGATTCTCATGACCTCCTCCATGATGGAGAAGGTCGTCGCCAAGCATCCCGAGTTCGGTCTGACGGACGAGGAGCTGCGCGGCAAGCTTCAAGTCGGCTCGACCGAGAAGTCGCAAGTCATGACCCTGTCGGTGGAGGATTCCTCGGCGATCAAGGCCGCGGCCATCGTCAACGCCGTGACGGAAGTGTTCCGCGAGGAGATCCCGAAGATCCTGAACGTGGACAACATCAACATTCTGAGCCAGGCCAAGCTGACCGACCGCCTCCCGGACCGTTCGCTCAGCCTGACCAAAAAGCTCATGGCCGCCGTCGCGCTCTCCCTCGTCTGCTCGATCGGGCTCATTTTCCTCCGGGAATATTGGGACGACAAGATCCGGACGGAGAAGGACGTATTCGCTTACCTCGGCAAGCCTACGCTGGCGCGCGTCTCGCGGATCAAGGCGTCGGAGCTGAGAGGTTCGGCCGGCGCTTCCCAAAAAAATGTGGCAGGTGACTCGCTCCATGTCGGCGTCAACCAACAAGCATAAGCTGATCGCGGCGGCGACGCCCAGTTCCCGGCATGCCGAAGCGTACCGCACCCTGCGGGCCAATATCCAATTCGCCTCGCGCGACCGGGAGATGCGCGTCATCCTCGTCACGTCCGCCGGCGAAGGCGAGGGCAAGACCATGACGGCAGGCAATCTGGCCGTACTGTACGCTCAGATGGGCAAGCGGACGCTGCTCGTCGACGCGAATCTGCGCAAGCCCGAGCTGCACCGTTATTTCAACGTTTCTGCGCGCCAAGGCATAACCGACCTGCTCTCCGAGGAATCGGATTGGGAACAGGCCGTCCAGACGGACGCCTATCCCGGCCTGTCGCTGCTCGCCGCAGGCTCGCCGACGGCATTCCCCTCGGAGATGCTGGCTTCGGAACGGTTCGCGCGGCTGCTGGAGCGGCTGCGAACGCGCTTCGACATGATCATCGTCGATTCCGCATCCGTCCTGGGCAGCTCCGACACGCAGTTCATCGCCGCCCTGAGCGACGGGATCGTGCTCGTCGTTCGTCCCGGGCGCGTGACGAGAGCGGAAGGACGGCAGGCGATCGCGAAGCTCGAGCTGGCGGATGCCGACGTGATCGGGGTCGTATTGAACCGGTAATTTTCCGAGAATATGTTGTTTGTTGATACAAAATGTAGAGGAAAAGCTTGACTTAAGTTGCTACAATATGTATCATTATAGATAGAAAAGCAATTCCTTGCATGTCAATTTGGAAGGGCAAAGGGGAAGACGGACGATGGACGTTCAGGGCAAAGTCGTGCTGGTCACCGGGGGAACCGGTTCATTCGGAAGGAAGTTCGTGCGCAAGATGCTCGACTTGGATGTTCGCAAGGTCATCGTATTCAGCCGGGACGAACTGAAGCAGTATGAGATGAGCCAGGAATTCACGGATCCGAGAATGCGGTTCTTTATCGGCGACGTACGGGACCTGGAGCGTCTGAATCGCGCCTTCGACGGCGTCGATATCGTCATCCACGCAGCCGCGCTCAAGCATGTGACGGCCTGCGAGTACAACCCCATCGAAGCGGTCCGCACGAACATCCTGGGCGCGCAGAACGTCATCGACGCGGCGATCAACCGGTCGGTGCACCGGGTCATCGCGCTCAGCACGGACAAGGCGGCCAACCCGATCAACCTCTACGGAGCGACGAAGCTGGCTTCCGACAAGCTGTTCGTGGCGGCGAACGCTTACGTCGGCGACAAGCCGACCCGATTCTCCGTCGTCCGCTACGGGAACGTCGTCGGCAGCCGGGGGAGCGTCATCCCTTTCTTCCACAAGATGCGGCAGTCCGGGCGGGTGCCGATCACCGACGAGCGGATGACCCGTTTCTGGATCACGTTGGACCAAGGCGTCCAGTTCGTCCGCGACTGTCTGATCCGGATGAAGGGCGGCGAGATCTTCGTGCCGAAGATCCCCAGCGTCAAGATTACGGACCTGGCCCGGATCATCGCGCCCGACTGCCGGATGGAGTTCATCGGCATCCGTCCGGGCGAGAAGCTGCACGAAGCGATGATCACGGAAGACGACGCCCGCAAGACGGTGGAGTTCGACGATTACTTCATCATCACGCCCGAGTTCCCCGGCTGGCTGGAAGGCCAGGAAGGATACGGCGGCGTCCCGCTGCACGAGCGGTTCAGCTATAGCAGCCACACGAACACGCATTGGCTGACCGACGAAGAGATCCGGCAGTATCTGGGAGAGTACGCATGAGCGCGCGGCCTTACCGGAGAGAGACCTGGCTGCCCTACGGGCGGCAATGGATCGACGAGCGGGACATCGAGGCCGTGACGGCGGTCCTTCGCGGGGACTACCTGACGACGGGGCCGCTCGTGCCGGAGTTCGAGTCGAAGTTCGCCCGAGCGGTAGGCGCCGCGTACGCGGTCGCCTTCTCGAACGGTACGGCCGCGCTCCACGGCGCCTGTCAGGCTGCCGGCATCGGACCGGGCGACGAAGCGGTCACGACGCCGATGACGTTCGCCGCATCGGCGAACGCCGTGCTGTATCTAGGCGGGAAACCGGTGTTCGCGGATATCGATCCCCGCACGTACAATCTGGATCCGACGGCCGTCGAACCGCTGCTGAACGAACGGACCAAAGCGATCGTTACCGTCGACTTCACGGGCCAGCCGTCGCGCCTCTCGGCGCTCAAAGCGATGGCGGAAGCGCGCGGCATTCCCCTCATCGAGGACGCCGCCCACGCGCTGGGCGCCTCGTACCGGGGCCGGCCGGTCGGCTCCGCGGCGGACATGACGATGTTCAGCCTCCATCCGGTCAAGCACGTGACGGCCGGCGAAGGCGGCGTCATCGCGACGAACGACGAGCGCTATTACCGCAAGCTGACGGACTTCCGCAACCACGGCATCGTACGGGACCGCGCCCGGCTGGAGGCGAAGGACGCCCCCGCTTGGTATTACGAGATGCAGTCGCTCGGCTTCAACTACAGGCTGACCGACTTTCAAGCCGCGCTAGCGGACAGCCAGCTCGACAAGCTGGATCGCTTCGTGGCGAGGCGGAGAGCCATCGCGCGCCGGTACGACGAGGCGTTCGGCGGCCTCGACGAAGTCGTGACGCCGTACCAGGACGGAGAGGGCGAGTCGTCCTGGCATCTCTACGTGCTGCAGCTGAACCTGGAGCAGCTCCGGGCGGGACGCGACGAAGTGTTCGAGAGGCTGCATCGCGAGAACGTCGGAGCGAACCTGCACTACATCCCCGTCTATCTGCATCCTTATTACCGCGATCTCGGATACGCGCGCGGACTGTGTCCGAACGCCGAATGGCTGTACGAGCGCATCCTTACCCTTCCGCTCTTCCCCGCGATGACCGACGAGGACGTCGATGACGTCATCCGCGCCGTTCGAAGCGTCATCCGCGCGTGCGTCCCGGAGACGTCGGCGCGATGATTCGGATCGCGATCCGGGCGGACGCCTCGCTGCAGATCGGCACGGGACACGTGATGCGCTGCCTGACGCTGGCCGACGCGCTGCGCCGGTCCGGGACCGCGGACGTCGCGTTCGTCTGCAGGGAACTGACAGGGAACCTCATTCCTTACATCCGGGACCGGGGCTACCCCGTCCACGCGCTGCCGCCCGCGGCGGATCTCGGCGCGGCCGTCCGTTCGGAGGCGGGACTCCCGCCGCACGCGGGCTGGCTGGAGGCGAGCTGGCGCGAGGACGCGGCGCAGACGATCGCGTGCCTGCTCGCGCAGGCCGAGCGGCCGGATTGGCTCGTCGTCGACCACTACGCGCTCGATCGGCGTTACGAATCGGCGTTGCGGCCCTATGCGGGCGGAGTGATGGCGATCGACGATCTGGCCGACCGGCCGCACGACGCGGACCTGCTGCTCGACCAGAACCTGAGCGATCGGCCCGAAGCGAGGTACGCTTCGCGGGTAGACGCGGGGACCCGCCTGCTCCTCGGCCCCCGGTACGCGCTGCTCCGGGAGGCGTTCGCCGAGCGGCGGCCGACCGTGCGGCGCGGCGGCAAGGCCGAGCGGCTGCTCGTCTCCTTCGGAGGCGCCGATCGGACGGGCGAGACGCTGAAGGCGCTCGCCGCCTTGGAGCCGATGGCGGAAGCCGGGGCGCGGCTGACGGTCCTCGCGGGCCAGCTCAATCCGATGCGGGAGCGGATCGAGCGTTTGTGCGGCCGGCTGCCGCAAACGCGGTTCATCGCGCATACGGAAGACGTGGCCGCCTTGATGGCCGAGCACGATCTCGCCGTCGGTTCCGGCGGCTCGACGACGTGGGAGCGGGGCTGTCTGGGACTGCCTGCGGTCATTGTGGCCACGGCCGACAACCAGGTCGCGCTGGCCGAGCAGGCGGCCCAGGCAGGGATGATCGCTTATCTGGGGTTCGCGTCCGACGTGAGCGAACGGCGATTGCGCGAAGCCGTCCGGCGTCTCGCGGAGGACGAGGACGCGCTGCGGCGCATGTCCGACGCGGGCATGGCGGCCGTAGACGGGCTCGGAGCGGCAGCAGTGGCAAAGGAGATGAGAGCATGGGCAGAATCCCGCAAGTAACGGTGGTGTCCGACCGCCGCAACTGGATAAACGCGTATCTTCAAGTCTGGCTCCCTGCGCTCAAAGCCTACGCGGAGGACATCGTCTGGATTCACGACGCGGCCGAGCTGGAGCCGGGAGACGTCGCGTTTTTCCTCGGGTGCGAGCAACTGGTCTCCCCGGAGCGGCTGGCGCTCCATGCGAACAATCTGGTCGTTCACGCCAGCGACCTGCCCAGAGGCAAAGGCTGGTCTCCCTTGACCTGGCAGGTGCTGGAGGGCAAGGACGAGATCCCGGTCGTGCTGTTCGAGGCGGCGGAGAAGGTGGACAGCGGGCCGATCTACGGCCGGCGGACGATGGCGTTCCGCGGCACGGAGCTGATCGACGAGATGCGGAGGCAGCTGGCCGCGGCGACGTTCGAGCTGTGCGAGGAATTTCTGGCGCGGTACCCGGACGTGCTGCGCGAAGGCGTCACGCAGCAAGGGGAAGCGACGTTCTATTCCCGCAGAGGGCCCGCGGACAGCAGGCTCGACCCCGACCGTTCGATTCGGGAGCAGTTCCGGCTGATGCGGGTGGCGGACAACGACCGCTATCCCTGCTACTTCGAATTGGATGGGCAGACGTTCTTGGTCAAAGTCGAGAAAGGCAGGTGAGGAACATGGCAGAGATCCGACTGGGCGACCGTCCGATAGGGGCGGGACATGCGCCCTTCATCATCGCGGAGATGTCGGGCAATCACAACCAATCGCTCGAGACGGCGCTCCGGATCGTGGAGGCCGCGGCGGCTTCCGGCGCGCACGCGCTGAAGCTTCAGACGTATACCGCGGACTTGATGACGTTGCCGCTCAGCGAGGGAGACTTCTACATCGGGGACGCGGACAGCCTATGGCGGGGAGAGTCGCTGTACGCCCTGTACGAGAAGGCGCATACGCCGTGGGAATGGCACGCGCCGATCTTCGAACGCTGCCGGGCGCTCGGCCTCATCCCGTTCAGCACGCCGTTCCACCCGAAGGCGGTCGACTTCCTGGAATCGCTGGACGTCCCTTTCTACAAGATCGCTTCCTTCGAGAACAACGATCTTCCGCTGATCCGCCGCGTGGCCGCGACCGGCAAGCCGCTGATCGTCTCGACGGGGATGGCGACGATCTCCGATCTCGAAGAGACCGTGACGACCGCGAGAGAGGCCGGGTGCCGGGATCTCATCCTGCTCAAGTGCACGAGCGATTACCCGGCCTCCCCGGCCGACAGCCACCTGCATACGATCCCGCATCTGCGCGATCTGTTCGGCTGCGAGGTCGGGCTGTCCGACCATACCCAGGGCATCGGGGCGGCCGTCGCCAGCGTGGCGCTCGGCGCGACGGTCATCGAGAAGCACTTCACGCTGTCCCGCGCCGACGGCGGCGTGGATGCGGCGTTCTCGCTCGAGCCGGACGAATTGCGCAGCCTGGTCATAGAGACGGAGCGGGCCTGGCAGTCGCTCGGTTCGGTGCATTACGGCCTCAGCGACAAGGAGCGGCAGTCGCTGAAGTTCCGGCGCTCCCTCTATATCAGCCGGGACGTCGCGCCCGGCGAAATGCTGTCCGAGGACAATGTCCGGATCATCCGGCCGGGATACGGTCTCGCGCCCAAGCATCTCGACCTGTTCCTCGGCAAAGCCTTGTCCAAGGGAGCGCGCGCGGGAACGCCGCTCAGCTGGGATCTGCTCTGACGATGGGGAAGGCGCTATCCGGGCTGCTGCTTGCCGCATGGATGCTGGTCATCTTCCTCTTCTCCTCCCAGACCTACGAACAACAGACGCTCAAGCCCTGGCTGGGGCAAGTGCTGTCCGAGGAGCGGATGCGCCGTTACTTCTCCTGGGTCCGCATCCGGTACGGCGGTCACCCGATCAGCATCGAGGCGCTCGGAACGGCGGCCTTCACCGAATTCTTCATCCGCAAGGCGGCCCATCTGACCGAGTACGCGGTGTTGGGCTCGCTGCTGCTGCTCGCGCTGCGTTACGTCTTCCGCCGCAAGCGAGCGCTGGTCCCGCTCACCGTCGTCCTCTGCTTCCTGTTCGCGGCCGGCGACGAGTACCATCAATCGTTCGTGAGCGGCCGGACGCCGATGGCGGCGGACGCGCTGCTCGATACGCTGGGCGCCGTCGTCGGCATCGCGATCACCCTGCTTGTCATCGCGTTGTTCGGGCTCGTGCCCGGCAAGCGCGTCCCCGCGAAGGAGAGAGTCGGATGAAAGTATTGTTCTTGACGAATATTCCGTCCCCTTACCGGGTCGATTTCTTCAACCGGTTGGGACGCCTGTGCGACCTGACCGTTTGGTTCGAGGCGAGGAACGAAGCCAACCGGGAATGGGAGACGGACGAACGCCGCTTCGGCTTCCGCTACAAGTTCCTGCCCGGAAGGACGTTCGGGCTGGACAAACATACGAATCTATCGGTGCTGCGGGCCTTGCGGGCGGAGCGCTTCGACGTCTACGTGATCGGCGGATACAGCTCGCCGACCGAGATGCTCGCCATCCACTGGCTGAAGCTGCGCAAGCGCCCGTTCCTACTCAGCTCGGACGGCGGATTCCCGGCCAGCGAGCCCGGGCTGCTGCGGAAGTTCAAGTCCTATCTCATCTCCTCCGCCTCGGGCTGGCTGTCCTCGGGCAGCAACTGCACGCGGTATCTGACGCACTACGGCGCCCAGCCCAGCCGCATCTACGAATATCCGTTCTCGTCCGTCTCGTTCTCCGAGGAGGAGCTGGCTCCGCTCGCGCGCGAGGAGAGGGCTAGGCTGAAGCGGGAGGAGGGATTGCAGGAGACGGTCATCCTCGCCGTGGGACAATTCGTGCCGCGCAAGGGTTTCGACGTCCTGCTGGAGGCGTTCGCCCGGATGCGGAGGGGGGACGTCAGCCTGCTGCTCATCGGGGGCGGTCCCGAGCGGGAACGCTACGAGACGCTGATCCGCGAGCGGGGACTCGCGAACGTCCGGATCAAGCCGTTCATGTCTAAGTCCGAATTGATCCCCTACTTCAAAGTAGCGGATCTATTCGCGATGCCGACCCGATACGACGTCTGGGGTCTCGTGGTCAACGAGGCAGCCGCCTTCGGCCTGCCGATCGTCTCCACGCGGATGGCCGGCGCGGCTCTCGATCTCGTCGCGGAAGGAGAGAACGGCTATCTCGTCGACGCGGACGACGCCGCCGCGCTGGCCGACCGCTGCGAGCGGCTCGCCGGAGACGAGATCCTCCGGCAGCGCTTCGGGCGGAAGAGCCGGGAGCTCTCCCGGCTCTATACGATGGAGCGCATGGTGAACCGCCATGCGGACTTATTGCATGCTTGGATCGACGGCTCGCCCCAATACGAACTCGCGAGGGAATGAAGACGGATGATCGAGATCGAGACGATATCCATCGTCGCCAGTACGGATAATTTGTACGTTCAGCATCTAGCCGTCGCCTTCGCGTCGCTGCTAGTCAATCTAAGCCAAGGCTTCCGCGCCCGGTTCTTCGTCATCGACGGCGGCATCGACGAGGCCGAGCGGAGCCGGCTGGAGCAGACGATGCACGCGTTCGGGGCGGAGGTCGAGCTCATTCAGGTGAACCAGTCGGCCTTCAGCGATCTGTATATCGCGGACGGCAGGCACATCACCCAAGCCACCTACTACCGCCTGGCGATTCCCGAGCTGTTCCGGGACAGGGAGATCGATCGCGTCATTTATCTCGACTGCGACCTGCTCGTCGTGGACGACATCTCCGAGCTGTGGCAGACGGACATGAAGGACCACCCCATTGCGGCGGTCGAGGATCTGGGCGGGCACGAGCGGTTGGCGGACCTTTTCATGCCCGCAAACGCCAAGTACTTCAACTCCGGCGTCCTGCTGATCCAAATCCGGGAATGGAACCGGCTCCGCATCACCCATGACGTGCTGTGCTTCCTGCGCGAGAACCGGCACAGGCTTATATACCATGATCAGGACGGCCTGAACGCCGTGCTTCACGACAGGTGGCTGGAGCTGCACCCGAGGTGGAACGTGCAGCGCAACATGTTCGGCAAAGAGGCTTCCGCCTTGTCCGGTCGCGACCGCGAGCGGGTGCGCCTAGCGACGAGGGATCCGGCCGTCGTGCACTTTACGGGCACTTCGAAGCCGTGGCAGTTCGACAACGCGCACCCCCGCAAGCGCGACTACTATCGATATCTCTCCATGACCGAGTGGAGGGCCTTCCGGCCGCCCGTGGGTCCGAAGCTGCTGCTAAGGCGGCTGATCAAGGGGCTGCTGCCGGAGGCGGTCGTCGCGGCGCTCTCCAAGCTGGGTTTCCGATAGCGACAACCGGTTCCACCAGTCCGCCAAAAGGAGAAGACGGCAATGGTCATGAAGGCGACGCCCGATCGCGGCCGCAATCGCGAACGCGGCGGCAAGGTTCTGTTCGTATGCACGAAACCTTACCAATATTTGATGGCCCGGCTGATCAAGGAAGGACAGCGCCTCGGGCGATGCGACATCGTCATCATCGACCACTTTCACGAAGCGGCCGACTTCAGCGTCAAGGTCCGGGAATCCCGCGTCTGGGAGCAAGTGTTCTACATTGAAGACGATCGGGTGGATCAATACAAGCTGGGGCTAGGCCCGGTCCGCAAGTTCTTCTTCTACCAGCATTGGCGCAAGCTGCTGCCGCCCGTCCTGGCCGATATCGCAGACTATGACGAGGCGTTCGTCGCCCACGACTTCGTGGCCGTCGAGTACGCGATCATCCGCAACTTCGCGAGCGCGGGCAAACGGGCTTCCCTCTACGAGGAAGGATTCGGCAATTATATCAACAACAGCACCCATACGAAGTGGCATATGAAGCTGTTGAAGAAAATCGCGCCGATGCTCGGATTGCCGGGCGGCTACTTCGGCAGCGTCAGATGGATCGAAGCGATCTGGCTGCAGCGGCCCGGTCTGATCCTCGCAGACCGACGCAACCCGCTGCGGCGCAAAGCGCGCCATCTGCCGCTCGCCTTCAGCGCGTTCCTGGAGCTGCCGGAGATCGCGAAGGAGTGCTACGCGCTCTACCCGGAGCTCGCGGAGATCGATGCGCTGGTCGCCGGCCAGGAGGTCATCTCGGTCATCCTCACCGATCCGTTCCTGGACGAGATGCCCGATCGACCCGGTTACGTCCGCGAGATGCTGGGCAAGGTCGCGCAGGCGACCGGAGACGACCGTTCGCCGGTATTCCTGAAGCAGCATCCGGGCGAGAAGCTGGCCGTCGACGCCGACGAAGGGCGGTTCGCGATCCTGCCGAAGCAGCTTCCGAGCGAGCTGCTCTACCTGATCATCGTCAAGCACAAGATCCGCAAGCTCAACCTGTTCTCCTTCGGGAGCACGGCGATCTTGAACCTCTACGACTTGTGCCGGACGGACAACAGCATGGATATCTTCATCTTCGACAGCTTGATGCTCAAACCGGACGTGAAGGTCATCTCCGACCGGTTCTGCGAGCTGGCGGAGCGGCATCACATCCAGTTCCGGCTGGTATAGCCGGGAAGGAGGGACGCGTCATGATCCGGATCTTGTTCATTCAGCCCTACGCCAGCCACGTCGGCGGGGTCGACTCGGTGCTGCTGCAGCTGATCGCCGGGCTCGACCCCGAGCGGTACCGGTCGTACGTGCTGCTCAGCGGACCGTCTCCCTACGTCGCCAAGTACGAGGCGCTGGGGGCCGAAGTGCTGTTCGGTCCCCTTGCCGTGTTCGGCAAGCCGACGGACGCGGCCTACTATTTCCGCAATCTATGGATCCTGCTCCGCTCGCTCCGCGCGATCCGGGCGATCGTTCGCACCTATGGCATCGACCTCATTCACTCGCACAAGATGGAAGCCATCGGGGCCAACCTGGTCGGCAAATGCCTGGGCATCCCGACGGTCCAAACGGTCCACGAGCTCGCCCGAAAGCCGCTGTTCGCCTATCGGTTCGTCGCTTGGCTAGACCATGCGTTCAACGACAAGGTCATCGTGCTGTGCGAGCGCAGCAAGATCATGTTCCGCTGGTTCAACCGGGAATCCGACAAGCTGACCAAGATCTACAACGGCATCGCCGTCCAAGAGGCGCCGGTGGCCGCGCGAACGGATCTCCGAGATCAGTTGGGACTCTCGCCGGACGACCGGATCGTCATCGCCGTCGCGCGCCTGTCGCCGATGAAGGGGCTCGAGTACCTCATCGAAGCCGCTTCGGCGCTGAAGGAAACGGAGCCGCGACTGAAGTTCGTGATCGTCGGCGACGTGGCGTTCGAGCACGAGATGCCCTACAAGCAAACGCTGCAGAAGCGGATCGAATCGCAAGGCTTGGAACGCACCGTCTTCATGCTAGGCCTGCGCCGGGACGTGCCCGAGCTGCTGCGCGAGAGCGACGCGCTCGTTCTGCCCTCGGTGTACGACATCTTCCCGACCGTCATCCTCGAAGGCATGGACGCCGGCCTGCCGGTCATCGCGACGGACGTCGGAGGCGTCCCGGAGATGGTGCGGGAAGGGACGGGACTGATCGTGCCCCCGCAGGACAGCGAGGCGTTGAGGGCGGCGATCGTCCGCTTGTTCTCGCTCGAGTACCGGCAGATGGGCCGTCGCGGAAGAGAAGTGTTCCGCCGGGAATTCACGAGAGACCAATACGTGCAGCGTACGACCGAAGTCTACGAGGAACTGCTCGCGCGCAGGCGCGCGGTCTCAACAAGCTGAAGAAGAGGGAATGCCATGAACGCGAAAACCATCTATTCCGGCGCCTTCATCCTATTCGCCGGCAATCTCTTGAGCAGCGTGCTGGGGTTGGGGCGGGAAGTGCTCTCCGCCGCATATTACGGCGCCAACGTCGATATGGACGCCTATCTGTTCGCCAATACGATCCCCTCCATCGTGCTGTCTTTCTTCGGGGGCATCCTCATGGGCGGCTTCATCCCGCTGTTCATCAAGAAGCGCGTCGAGAACGAAGAGGAAGCTTCGAACCTGTTCAGCAACGCCATGAACTGGGTCGTCGTCATCGTCCTGCTCCTCACGGCGGGGCTCTACGCGCTCAGCGATCAAGTGGCTTCTCTCTTCGCCATCGACGCCGCCAGCCATCAGACGATCGAGCGCCTCTTCTGGATTCTGCTGCCGAGCATCCTGTTCTTCGGCCTCTCCTATGCCCAGTCGGCCGTCCTCAACAGCATGAACCACTTCACGATGCCCGCGCTGCTCACCGTGATGAACAATCTCGTCGTCATCGGCTTCATGGTCGCCTTTCACCGTTCGCTCGGCATCTACTCCGTCGCCATCGGCTTCGTCATCGGCACGGCGCTTCAAGTCGTCGTCCAGTGGCCGGTCATGCGGCGCATGGGCGTCCGGTACCGGCTGCACCTGACCTGGCGCGACGAGCATCTGAAGCGGCTCGTCGCGATGTCTCTGCCGATCATCGGCCTCGTGACCATCGATCAAGCCATCGTATTCGCCACGCGGTACTTCGCGGCCTACCTGGATCCGGGGAGCGCGTCCTCGATCAATTACGCCAACCGGTTCGTCATGCTGCCCGTCACGCTGTTCGGCACGGCGCTGATCAGCGCGACGTATCCGACGGTCGTCACGCTGATCGCCGAACGCCGGAAACGGGACTACAACGAGATCGTAACGACGACGGTCAAGAGCTTGTCGCTGCTGCTCGCGCCGATCATGCTCACGTGCATGGCCTTCGCGCCGCAGCTGATCCAATTGCTGCTCGAACGCGGAGCGTTCGACCAGAAGGCGACGGAGATGACGTCGATCGCTTTCCTGGTGCTGTCCATCGGCATCCTGGTCATCCCCGTCCGGGAATTTTTCATGAAGCTGTTTTTCGGCCAGGAGAAGATGAAGGTCCCGATCTTCACCTCGCTCATCTATATGGCCGTCTTTATCGGCTCCTGCTTTGCGCTCATTCCCCGGCTCAAGCATATGGGGATCGTCCTCTCGACCGCCGTCGCCATGGTGGCTTCGCTATCCTTCCTGATCTTGCAGTATATCCGGATGGATAAGGGCAATCGGATCGGGCTCCCGATCGGCTACGTCGTGAAGATCGGATCGTCCGCGATCTTGTCCGCCGTGGCGGCGAGGCTCGGCTACCAAGCGATCATGACCGTTCCCGCCGCGCAGCACGCGGGTCCCGTCTTCCTACTGCTGTCGCTCTGCGGCAGCCTGCTCCTGTACTTCTTGCTCGTGAAGTGGCTCGGCATCCAAGAGATCGGGTTCGTGTACGACAAGCTGTCCGCCAAGTTCAACGTGAGAAAAAGAAGGAGCCAGGCCGCCGTTAGCAAAGGATAGCGGCCGCCCGGGCTTCGTGGAGGGAACGACTGGCATGAACGTACTCTTTCTCTCGTGGGCCTATCCCAAGAAAAACACCCCGTATCTCGGCATCTGGGCCCACCAGCAAGCGCTGGCCTTGACGGCCCGCGGCGTCGACGTCGAGGTGGTGAGCGCGGTGCCCTACGTGCCGCATATCGCGGGGGTGCTCTCCGCCAAGGTGCGGGATTACGCGCTCATCCCCGATACCGTGAACCTGGACGGGGTGAAGGTGCACCATCCCAAGCTGCTCCGTACCAAGCCGAATTCGTTCCTGGACCGGTTCCTGTTCCGCATGCTGGGGATTCAGACGAGATGGCTCGCGAGCAGTCTGGCCAAGAAGCTGGACTTCGGGAAGTACCAGGTGCTGCACGCGCACAATCTGTTCCCGGACGGGGCGATCGCCTATCAGCTGCATCGCCGGTACGGCATTCCGTACGTCTTGACGCTGCATGACGTCGACCGCTTCAACAGCTTCTCGGAGGAAGGGTACAACCGCGTGCTGTCGAGAGCGGTCGTCGCCGAGGCCAAAAAGGTGTTCGTCGTGAGCAGCAGGGTGAAGCGAAACTTGACGCCGGACGTGCCGGAGCAGCGGCTCGAGCTGCTCTTCAACACGTTCTGGACCCAGGGTCACGCGACGAAATCCCGCCGGCGGCGAATCGTGCTCATCGCGTCCATGATCGAGCGCAAGGGCGTTCACTACCTGCTGCAGGCGTTCTCGCGCGTCGTCCGGACGCATGCCGACTACGAGCTGATCCTCATCGGCGGGGGGCGGGAGCTGCCGGCGCTGATGCGCATGGCCGAGCAGTTGGGCATCGATGGCCAAGTCACGTTCACCGGCATGCTGTCGCACGGCGAGGCCATGGAGCGTCTCTCGGAAGCCGCGGTGTTCTGCTTGCCCAGCTGGGACGAAGCGTTCGGCATCGTGTATGCCGAAGCGATGTCGTTCGGCATTCCCGTCATCGGCTGCAAGGGCGAGGGGATCGAGGATATCGTGACGCACGGCGACAACGGTCTGCTGGTCGAGCCACGCAATGCGGAGGCGCTTGAAGCCGCGCTGCTGGCGCTGATCGAGCACCCCGAGGACGCCGTCCGGATCGGCCTTCGCGGCCAGGAGAGCGTGCGGTCGCTCCAGCCCGAAGCGTTCGGCCGGAAGCTGGCGGGAATCTATGAGGAAGTCGTAGGCGGCGCGTAAGCGCTCTGCGGCGGGAAGGAGCGAACGATGCTGCGGCTGTACATGATCTTCGTATTCGTCCTTGGCAACGCTGCGCTGGCGTACGCCAATACGGCGGAGTGGAAGCAGGGCGGCCTGCTGCTGACCACGTTTCTGCTGAACTTGATCTGCATCGCGATCGGCTTCTACGGCGCCACGCGCACGAAGAAGTTGAACCTGGACACGATCATCTGGGTGTTCGTCTATATGTTTTTCTTCCTCGCGCCGGTGGTGCAGCTGAATTACGGGCCGGTCTTCCCCAATACGATGCCGATCCGGGCGGAAGACGTCTGGATGGCCAATATCGTGGTCTGCCTCTGGAACTTCACGTTCCTGCTGTTCCGATCCAAGCGGCAGCAGGACCGGCAGTCCGGAGGCGACGTTCCGAGCGGCGCCCCAAGCAACGGTCTCGAACGCATCCACGACCGGATCCGGACCGCCTACTTCCTCCTGGCGTTCGTGATCTTCGCCTTCACGGTGGCCCTGTTCAAGCTGGATTACTTCATGGGGCTGGCGGACTACAGCCGGGTCGTCTCGAACAAGTCGGCCGTGCTCCTGTTCTCCATCTCCTGCCAAGGCATCGTCTTCGCCAACTGGATATTCACGTTCGACCGCAGGCGCAGGAACAAGACGGCGTACAACACTTTCAAGCTGTACATCGCCACGATCGTGATGGTTCACCAACTGAGCCCGTTCAACACGACGCGATTCTATATCGGCTTCTGCCTGATCTTGATCGTCTATCTCTTCTACTACATGAAGCTGAAGCCGAGCCACTTCATCTGGATCATCTTCACGGGGCTCCTGTTCGTCTTCCCGTTCCTCAACATGTTCCGGTACGGCATCTCCGGCTACGAGACTCCCTCGCTCTATCACTTGATGTTCGATCAGCTGACCGAGCTTCACTTCGACGCCTTCGCCAATCTGGCCGCGACGATGAAGTATTGCGCCATGCACGGGTATTCCTACGGCTATCAGATGCTCGGGGTCTTGCTCTTCTTCGTGCCGCGGGAGATCTGGAGCGGGAAGCCGATCAGTTCGGGCGAAGCGATCGGCGACTTCGTCTCCGGCCAATATACGCTGAATTTCAACAACCTGTCCAACCCGCTGCCGAGCGAGTTCTTCACCAACTTCGGCTGGACGGGCGTCGTCATCGGCGCCGTCCTTCTCGCCTTGTTCGTGAACAAGCTGGAGGCGGGCGTGAGCAAGAACCGGTATACGCACGGCCTGATCGCGGGCTACTTGTTCATCCTGCTCCGCGGCGACCTGATGAACGCCTTTGCCTATTGCTTCGGCACTTATGTCGTCATGGTGCTGGTGCCGTACGGCTGCTCCAGGCTGCTGAACGGCAAACGAAACGAATCGAAGGAGAGGAGATTGAGCCATGATAGACGAATCGAAGTCAGATCCTGACCAGCCCGCTTCGGACCTTCAGGCGAGCCGGAGGAAATTCCTGATCGGTGTGGCGGCGACGGGCATGGCGCTGGTCACGGGCGGGCTGCTGCACCGGAACCTCCTGCCAGCGGATGAAGTGGAGGCGGCACCGGCCAGCGTTCCGAAGGAGGAGATCTACGCGAGCCTCGCCGACTTCGGCGCCGATCCGTCGGGCAAGACGGACAGCACCGGCGCGTTCCAACGCGCTTTGAGCTTCATCGAGAAAGCGGCCGTGCAGAATCCCGCGGCCTCGGCGGCCGGCGACAACACGCATCGAGGGCGGGTCAAGCTGTACGTGCCCGCGGGCAGCTACGTGGTGACGAAGCCGGAAGCGCTCATGCGCAAATCGTACGAGCTGAAGACGCTCGGCCTCGTCATTCAAGGCGCGGGCAGGGGCGTCACTCAGATCGTCTACCGCAACAAGACGCCGGGCTGCTATCTGCTCCAGAATCAGGACGCCTGGATGTTCCTTACGATCGCCGATATCGAATTCATCTCCACGGAACCGGTCAACAACTTCATGTATTCCTTCTCGGAAGGCGGCGCGCAGAACTACACGTTCGAGCGCTGCCTGTGGAACGGCAAGTGGAACGAAGTCTTCCGTCTCGAAGGCGCGAACAACAACAGCGAGATGACTTGGTTTCACTGCAACTTCGCGGGCGAGATTAAGCGGGGCGTCTACGCGCCGAACAAGGGAGGATCGGACCAGTTCCTGAACTATAACTTCTTCGCGTGCCAATTCGAGGTCGATCAGGGCGATTATCTCGTGTTCGAGAGGGGCGGGAACATTAACGTCTGGGGCGGCAGCCTCATCCACACGAGCGCGAAGGAAGGCGGAACCTTCTTCAAGCTGTCCGGCGACAACCATGCCTTCGGGGTGCAGCGGTTCCTCTGCGTCGGGGCGCGGTTCGAGCATCGCAATGCCCAGAGCCGGCTGATCGAGTGCGAGTGGAGCGACGGGACGGTCTCGTTCGTCAGCTGCGACACCGCTTCGCAGGCTTATCGCCTGGCGCCTTCCGTGAACGCCGTCTTCCGGTCGCAGAAGCAGAAGATGCCGAGCATCTCGTTCCAAGGGTGCGTGCTGGCCGGCAAGCACGCGTACCGCTACGGCAACGAGTCTTGGGGCGTCCCTCACAATATCGTGTACGAGAATTGCGAATTCGCGCAAGGGTTGACGGCCGACTCCTTCCTCGTGATCGCGAACGAAGAGACGCCGGGAGACAAGCGCGCGGGCGGACAGCCCGTTGTCCGCTTTCGCAACTGCCGGAGCGCGATCGCCGACCACGAGACGGCTTTCTTCGATTCGGACCAAGGCTTCCAGCACAGCAATCGCGCGCAGTTGTCCAAGAAGCTGGTCAGCATACGCGGCGCGGAAGGCGGATTCCCGATATCGGGCGGCAAGGAGCCGTTCCGCCTGCCGGTCGGCTCGGTGATCCTGAACGTCCGCTTCCTCTGCCGCAAGGGAGCGATGTCGGGCATGCAGGCGGCCGACTACTGGCTGGAGACCTCGGAAGGGACGCCGACCCGTCTCGCCTCGGTCCTCGCCACTCCGGGCAGCGGCGGCTTCAACGTCGTCCAGGATCTGTTCTTCGAATGCGATTCCGAAGCCAAGGCCAAGCTGCGGCTCTGCGCGGGCCAAGGCGTCACGCAAGTCAACAAGGCGGCGTATTGCCTGATCGAATATATCGGTTGAACCTTCCCCGCGGCTAGGCGTCCTCCCCGCATCGCCGTTTGCAACCAGCTCCTGCGTGTTTTTGTAACCATTTTTTGGACTTGCTTATATAATATAGAGAATTTCCGGTGGGGAAATAGGCAAGGGAGGCGGGAGGACGGTGGCGGACGGAACCGTATCCATTAATGACGGAGGAATCACGAGCGCCAAAATCGCCGACGGCGCGATTGCCGACGCCAAGATCGCCAATGGCGCGGTCACCAACGCCAAGGTCGCCGACGGTGCGATTACGAACGCTAAGATCGCGGATGGCGCAATTACGAACGCTAAGATTGTGGACGGCCAGATTACGGAGGGTAAGCTTGCGAACGCTTCCGTCACGACAGCCAAGATCGGTGACGGTCACGTGACCGGGGCGAAGCTGGCCAAGGGGACCATCACGCAGGACAAACTCGCATTCGCCGTGCCGAGCGGCGGAGCGAGCGGCAATCCGGACAAGACGACCATCTATCTGCAGACGTATCTGGATGCGGGGCAAACGGTCGCCCAAGCATTCGCTTCCGCGAACGCGGCGATCCTGGCGGCGATCGAGACGACGCCGTCCAACGACAACCGCGTCGGGCGCGTTAAGCTGAAGCTGCCGGGAGGACGGCTCATCATTAACGATCCGAACGTCTTCCTGCAGTTACCGCCTACCCGGACATGCGGGCTCCTGATCGAAGGGGCGGGAGACTTCGCGACGGAGATCGTATTCCAGCCGGGCGCGGCCAATCAGGCTCTGATCACGAACACGGACAATTGGCTGTTTCTCACCTTTCGGGACATGAACTTCGTGGGCGACGTCTCCAAGGCTGCGGGGCTCACCTTCATGGACTCCTTTTCGTCCGGCGGCGCGCAGAATTACTTGTTCGAACGCGTGAACTGGACCGGAACCTGGAGGTACGGCCTGCATCTGACGGGCAGCAACGTCAACTCGGAGATGAGCTTTTTCCACTGCGGCATCTCGGGAACCTGGGAGACGTTCTTCTGGGCGGAGACGTCGGACCAATTCGTCAACTATAACTTCTACGCCTGCCAATTCGAGGTGTCGGAGGGCAACTTCTGCCGCTTCACCAAGGGCGGCAACGTCAACGTCTGGGGCGGCTCGCTCATTCACTCCGGGGCGAACGGGGGGACGTTTTTCCTCATGGAGGGAGGCGCGCATGCTTACAGCACGTGCCGGTTCCTCTGCCAGGGCACGCGGATCGAGCATCGGACGGACAAGAGCAAGATGATCGATTGCGCGTGGCCGAGCGGCTCGGTCAAGTTCGTGTCCGTCGACAACACCTCGACGACGGGACAGCGGGCCGCGAATTGGACATTCGCCCGCTTCGCGCCCGGCAACGACAACATGCCGGTCGTCAGCTTCGACGGCTGCATGTTGATGGGCAAAGCCGAATTCGTCTTCTCCACCAATACGTTCGACCATATGCACAACGCCGAGTTCGCCAACTGCGAGTTCAGCCAATACGCGAACGCGACCGACATGATCGTATATACCGGGACGGCGAACCCGGGCGGGCAGCCGGTCGTGCGGTTCCGCAATTGCCGGTACCAAGGCACGAACGCGGTCACGGCCATCTTCGACACCAACGTCGGCTCGTCCGTCGGGAACCGGGCGGCGATGGAGACGAGGAGCGTGTCCATCAAGACGGCGTCGGGCCAGCTTCCGGCACGGGGAGGCTACGAGGACTTCAACCTCCCGCTCAACGCGATCGTCACCCGCGTCGTGCTGTTCTCCCCCGCGGGAGCGGTGACCTCCGGCAACGCCGCGGACTTCAAGGTGCAGACCCGCGAGACGACGCCGCAGGTGTTGGCGTCCGTCCAGGCGACGCCCCATTCCGCAGGCTTCAAGTCGGATACGACGCTCTTCTACGTCTGCTCCTCCGACGCCAAACGGCAGTTCAGGCTCCTCAGCGGGGCGAGCGTCGATCAATTCAACGGGAAGGGCTACTGCATCGTGTACTACATGTCCTGACAAAGGATAGGCAGGCGGGTTGCCGCCTGCCTTGTTCACCATTTAGAATGTATAAGTTTCACTTCTCTAAAATGGTCTCCGATAAAAACGTCTCGCCCCTCTTCTGGGGACGGCGAAGTCGTTTTTACTTGTATGATCGAGGACAAGCTCTCTGACATAGCCTAAAGTTCTGCTAAAGACTAGCCTTAAGTTTGGGTACATTGTTAATGATGCTGGTATACTAGTACTGGTTACGGCATCCATCATTCGTTTTCGGAGGGGAGTTCATGTCTCAAGCACCTGTCGTACGGCTGCAAAACGTATCGAAGCGGATCGGCAGCCGCACGATCATCGACCGTCTCACCCTGGAGGTCAACCCGGGGGAGGTGTTCGGGTTCCTGGGGCCGAACGGCTCGGGCAAGACCACGACCATCCGCATGATGGTCGGATTGATCACGATGTCCGGCGGAGACATCTCCATCGCGGGACACAGCGTGAAGTCGGCGTTCCCCCAAGCGGTATCGCACGTCGGCGCGATCGTCGAGAATCCGGAGATGTACAAATTTCTGACAGGTTATCAGAACCTGGTTCACTTCGCGCGGATGAACCGGGGCATCACGAAGCAGCGCATCGACGAAGTCATCGAACTCGTCGGTCTGCAAGGGCGCATCCACGACAAAGTGAAGAAGTACTCGCTGGGCATGCGCCAGCGGCTGGGCGTCGCCCAAGCGATCCTGCACCGGCCGTCGCTGCTCATCCTCGACGAGCCGACGAACGGCTTGGATCCGGCGGGGATCCGGGAGCTGCGCGACTATCTGCGACGCTTGTCCCGGGAAGAGGGGACGGCGGTATTCGTCTCGAGTCACCTGCTGTCCGAGATGGAGCTGATGTGCGATCGGGTCGCCATCATTCAGAAGGGGCAGCTCATCGATATCCGCTCGCTTCGCGGCGAGACGGCGGAGACGTCCCAAGCGATGGAAGAAGTGCTGTTCGAGGTCGACCATCCGGACGCCGCGATCGGCGTGCTGGAAGGGCGCGGCGCGGCGAACGTCGTGGAAGGCGGCTTCACCGTCACCGCGGACCGCGAGACGATCGCGGATCTGAATCGCAGGCTTGTCATGGCGGGCGTTCGCGTCTACGCGATCCGCACGAAGATCAAGTCGCTGGAAGACCAATTCCTCGAAGTGACCGGGGGGGAGACCGTTGGCTAACTTTTGGAATCTCGTCCGGAACGAGAATATGAAGATCTACCGCCGCATCGCCACCTGGATCATGATGGGATTCGTCGTTCTGGTGCCGGTGCTCCTCACCGTCCTGTTCTCGATCTTCTCCCAAGGAGAGAAGCTGAACAACTGGGAGATGATGCTCCTGGAGTCGCAGATTCTGTTCCAGCTCATCACCATCTTCGCCGTCGTCAAGGCGGCCGAATCGGTGGCCGGGGAGTTCACGATGGGCACGATCAAGCTGCTGCTCATCCGACCTTGGAGCCGCTCTTCGATCCTGCTGTCCAAGTTTATCTCGGTCGTGCTGTTCGCGCTGTTCTTCTCGGTCGTCGGCTTCGCCGTCACTTGGCTCATCAACGTCGTCGTCTTCGGCTACGTATCCGATCCGGCAGGGCTCATCCCGCCGAATTCGCCGCTTACGGGTTCGTCTCCGTGGGCTTACGCGCTGATGTCGTATCTCGATCAGTTCATCGCGCTCGTCGTGGTCGTCACCTTCGGCTTCATGCTCTCCTCGGCGTTCCGCAGCAGCGGCCTGGCGATCGGTTTGTCGATCTTCTTGCTGCTGTCGGGCAGTATTGTATCGGGCTTGCTCGCGATAGCGGATAAACCTTGGGTCAAGTACGTGCTGTTCCCGCATCTCCGCTTGACCTCCTACTTGGACGGAGGGAGTCCGGTGCCGAACTATCCGACGACCTTCGCCTTCTCGCTCGGCGTGCTCGCCGTATACTTCATCATCTTCAACATCGTCTCGTGGACGGTATTCACGAAGCGCGACGTGGCGGGTTAAGCGGTAAGCAGGAGTACGGCGTCCTTCGGGACGCCGTATTTTTTTGGCGTTAGGGGCGAGCTGCACGGCGGGGGGAATCGAGTGCGGGCGGCGTCGATGCTTGATGCCGATGCAGGTTGCCGATGCCTGATGCCGACGTCTTATTTGGCGTTCAGGGGGGCGGTTGCGAGGAAATAAGGCGGGTTTTCCGTCTTATTCTCCCGGCATATCCGAAAGGAGATTGATAGTAACACAATGAGGGTTAAGCGGCATATTCATCTGCTTAACCCTCATTGCATTTTCAAGAGAAAAGAGAAGAGTTGCATATCCCCAAAAAACGGCTAGCTGAACCGCACCTGGATGCCTGGCCCTATTGTTGTAATCATTGCCATCACCAAGCCATTACCACATCCCCGCCGTTGTCGTCACCCGGCCTGCCGCGCCTTCTTATCCGCCTTGTCGCGCTCCGCCGCCGGGTCGACGGCAACGGCCGTCTTGGCCTCGCTGCGCTCCATGTGGCTGACGCCGTTCAGTTGGCCGCCCTCGTGGATGACGAGCACGCCCGCGGTCAAGTTGCCGTTCAACTGGCCGCCGGAGAGGATGGTCAGACGTCCCTTGGTCACCACGTCCCCGTACACTTTGCCCGCAATCGTCACGTCGCGGGCGGCGACGTTCGACCTCGCCACGCCGCTCGCGCCGACGACGACGTCTCCCCGGGTGTCGATCTCGCCTTTGAATACGCCTTCGATGCGGATGCCGGCCTGCGACTTGAGCGCGCCCTCCATCTCCGTGCCTGCGCCAATCAAGGTGTCGGTCGTGCTGGGCGACGGTTTCTTCTTCTTTTTGAACATGACAATTAATCCTCCTTCACCAGACGCAGATAAGGGAGAGGACTGACCGGCTCGCCTTGGACGACGACCTGGAAGTGAAGATGCGGTCCCGTGCTCCTCCCCGTGTTGCCGAGCTGCCCGATCAAGTCCCCGCGTTCTACCTTCTCGCCTTCCTTGACGCCGATCTTCCGCAAGTGCATATACCACGATTCGACGCCGTTCCGATGGGTAAGGATAATGTAGT
The DNA here is from genome assembly GCF_014212125.1 of Cohnella nanjingensis. Classification (GTDB taxonomy): domain Bacteria; phylum Bacillota; class Bacilli; order Paenibacillales; family Paenibacillaceae; genus Cohnella; species Cohnella nanjingensis. Next base: position 108,351 of record NZ_JACJVP010000023.1, on the reverse strand, counting down.
TCCCCCGCTCGGAGTGAAAGCCGGTCTCCTTCACCGTGCCTTCGCCCGCCGCATAGACCGGGTCGCCGGTTTCGCCCGCGATATCGATGCCGGCATGGTAGGTTGACCGCCCGGTGAACGGGTCCGTGCGGTAGCCGAAGCCCGATGTCAGCCGGCGGGACACGGTCGGCCAGCCCGAAGGGACGGAGGCGGCTTCGAGCCGCTTTTCCTCGGCTTGCTGCATGGACGCCTCCATCGTCAGCGTCATCGTGTCGATCAGGGCGGACAGTTCCCCGAACTCGTCGGGCACCTGAGACGCCAGCAAGGACAAGCCGTCCATCGCCGCGCCGTCCGCATCGGATGCCAGACCTTCCGCGCTGGCTGCGGCATCCATCGGCAGCTTGGCGCTGCTCCCGTACTTGTCGATGAACGTCTTCAGTTTGTTCTCCAGCGCATGCAGCTGCTCGATCCGCGCTTGCGTCTTGGCCGCTTCGGACGTGAGCCGGTCCAGCTCCTTTTGCACCGCGGCGATCTCCTCCGTCTTCGATTCGACCGTCTGCTCCAGCGACTGCGACTCGCTCGCGAGGCTGGCCTCCAGCTCGTGAATGCGCTGCAGCGATTGCATCTCGGACCAGACGAAACATCCGGCAACGGTAAGTACGGCTGCGGCAGGCAGGGCGACAACCGTCTTGCGGGAAAACTGAAAGCGACTTACCGGCCGATCGGCCTCGCGGATCAGCAGGAGCGACCATCTGGATCTTCTCTTCAGCTTTGCCATCGTCTCTCCTTCCGGCCGGGGCCTTATGTATAGGTTGCGAGCGGAACGTCCTATTTGCTATTTATTCTTGAAAAGGTATGATCATACCAAAGGATTTTTGCGCAAGGTACCGGCCGCACGCCGGGGTATGCAAGGCGCGTTCCACGACCAAGCTAGTAGACGGGGGAAGAGACAGAACCCGGAAGGTCGATTCAAAAGGGGGATACCAGGTGTCGTGGTTGTTGCTCGCGCTGCTCGTGTTCGTCTTTCAGGCGGGCACCATTCTGGTGCTCGAATACCGCCGTCCGGCGAATGCGATGGCGTGGTTGTTCATTCTGTTTTTGTTCCCGATCGTCGGCTTCATTCTCTATTACTTCCTGGCGCACGAATACCGCAGACGGCAGAAGGTCAAACGCCGAGGCGGATGGGACGAGCAGCGCAGGGCGGAGATTCTGGAGAAGAGCCATATCGTCAATCAGGCTTCCGATCTGCCCAGCGAGGCGTTCACGCACCAGGACAGGCTGTTCCGCACGCTTCGCAAATCGGGGGCGGCGCCCATCACCGGCTGCAACAAGTCGCGGGTGCTGACGAACGCCAAGACCGCCTACGTGGCGATGATGGAAGCGATCCGCGGCGCGCAGCACCATATCCATTTCGCTTCTTATATTATCCGGGACGACGATACCGGCCGGATGTTCCGGCAGGCGCTCATCGAGAAGGCGAAGGCGGGCGTCCAGGTCCGCCTGCTGTACGACGGCATCGGCAGCTACAAGCTGAAGCCGAGCTACTTCGAGCCGTTGACCGAAGCGGGCGCGGAGTTCGCGTGCTTTTTCCCGCTGCGTCCGACGTTCATGAAGAAAAGAATGAACTATCGCAATCACCGCAAAATACTCGTGGTCGACGGGACCAAGGGGTTCGTGGGCGGCATCAATATCGGCGACGAATACCTGGGGAAGCATCCGCGCCTCGGATTCTGGCGGGATACCCATCTGGAGCTTGAAGGAGATTCGGTGTACGGCCTGCAGGAGGTCTTCCTCAAGGATTGGGAGCTGGCGAGCAACGAGCGTCCGAGCGATCCGCGCTTCCTGCCGATGCACGAATGCGCGGGGGACGAGCCGGTGCAGATCGTCGCCGGCGGTCCGAACCGGAGGGCCGACGCGATTCACGAGACGCTGTTCGCCTCGCTGGCGGCGGCGAACGAGCGCATCTGGATCACGACGCCGTACTTCATACCGAGCGCCGGCCTGGCGATGGCGCTGAAGACGGCCGCGCTGAGCGGGGTGGATGTGCGCTTGATCGTGCCGCTCATCCCGGATACGCACCTCGTGCATGCGGCTACGATGTCCTACGTGGACGAGATGATGAGCAGCGGCATCCGGTTCTGGCAGTACGAACGCGGCTTCATTCACGCCAAGGTGGTCATCGTGGACCATTTGCTGGCTTCGGTAGGCACGGCGAATATGGACTTGCGCAGCTTCTTCAGCAACTTCGAGACGAACGCCATTCTGTATCATCCGGATGCGATCGCGACGCTGGAGGAGGATTTCCTTCAGGACTTGAAGGACAGCAGGGAGCTGGAGCTGTCCACCTTCCGCAAGCGTCCGCGCAAACGCAAGGTGGCGGAGGCGCTCTGCCGCATGCTGTCGCCGCTGCTCTAGGCCCGGAGGGCGGCTTAGGTTAAGCTGCATCCCGTATACGGCAGCCGCCGTCAGGGCGGCATCCGTCTTCGGCGGCCCTGTCAGGGCGGCACGACGACTACAGCGTCTTGATCTGCCGCAGGACCGCTTCCAGGTTCTGCGGCTGCAGCTGCGCGATCAGGTCGCCCCGATCATTCACGCGCTGAACGATGTTCAGCAAGTGAAAGTCGGTCGGCTTCGGATTCCGGCCGATCTCCGCCCACGTGAGCGGAGTGGAGACCGGCGCGCCGGGCCTGGCGCGCGGCGTATACGGGGCTGCGAGCGTACGGCCCGGGTGATGCTGCAGATAATCGAGGTAGATCAGCGTGCCTCGCTCCTTCTTGAAGCGGGCGACCGTGAACAAGCCTGGATATTTGGCGGCCAGATATTCCGAGACGAACTTGCCGAACGACCGAAGTTGGTCATAGGTCGGACCTCGGACGATCGGCATGACGACCTGCACGCCCGTCGCCCCGGACGTCTTCGGCACAGCTTCGAGACCGAGCGAATGCAGCAGTTCGCCGACGGCGGCGGCCGCCTCCATGATCCGCGGCTCCTCTTCCAGCGACGGGTCGATGTCGAGAATCCACCGGTCCGGCAGCGGCTCGCCGATCCGCTCGCAGGACACGTGGAATTCCAGCGCGTACAAGCTGCCCATCCAGAGCAAGGCAGGCAAGGAATCGAGCACGACATACCGGATGCTTCCCTCCATCGCGGTCCGAACGTAGGACGGCGTCGGCTGGGGAGCGTTTTTCTGATAGAAGGAAGTGCCGCCTACGCCTTCGGGATGGCGAATCGTCGTTAAGTAGCGATTCTCGCAATGGGGCAGCATATAAGGAGCCAACTGCGCCAATGTCTGAACGTATTGGAGCTTCGTGATGCCTGCATCCGGCCAGAGCGGTTTCTCGGGATGGGAGACGGTCAGCTCCTGCTCTCCAAGCCGCAAGATGACGGGGGTTTGCGCCGCCGGCGCCATGTTCATTCCTCCTTGTAAGGTGCGTTGCGCGTTAATCGGCTTAGGTTTCCACTTTCTCGCGTTACCATTCGCAATACGGAGGAGGAGCCCGCATGGAGATGAGACCCGTGCACCCGTTCGAGCCGGTGACGGCCGACCGCTTGCCCGCCGGCGGAGCGTGGACCGCGCAGATCAAATGGGACGGCGTCCGCATGCTGACGTATTACGACGGCGTCCATACCCGGCTCGTCAACCGCCGCTTGAACGACCGCACCGCGCAGTATCCCGAGTTGACGCACGCGCCCGACTTCGTCGAGGCTTCTTCCGTCATTCTCGACGGGGAGTTCATCGCCTTCGACCGCGCGCGGCCTTCATTCCACGAGGTCATGCGCAGGGAGAGCCTGCGGAAAACCGACAGCATCCAGCGGGCGATCGACGCGGTCCCGGTAACTTATATGGTATTCGACGTGCTGTTCGCGAACGGAAGATGGACGGTGGACCTGCCCCTGCGGGAACGGCAAGCGCTCCTGGAGCAGGTGCTGCGTCCCCATGCCCAAGTGCAGGCGGTCGCGAATACGAGCGACCCCGAAGCGCTGTTCGACGTCATGCGCGCCCACCGGATGGAGGGCGTCGTCGCCAAGGATCTGAACAGCATCTACGCGATCGGGGGCAAGGATAAGCGTTGGCGGAAGAAAAAAGTGATCCGCGACTTGACGGCGGCGGTAGGCGGCGTGACGCTCCGCGACGGGACGGTGAACGCGCTGCTGCTGGGCTTATACGACGAGGCGGGGGATCTGCACTATATCGGTCATGCGGGGGCGGGCAAGCTAACATACGCCGATTACCGCGCTCTGACCGAGGCGCTCGCGGAGATGCGCACGGCGGCTCGCCCGTTCAAGAACCGGGTGGAGCGGGAGCGGGAAGCGGTGTGGATCCGGCCCGGCGAACGGGCCGTGAAGGTGAACTATCTCGAGTGGACCGAAGGCGGCACGCTGCGCCAGCCCGTCCTCCAAGCGTTCGTCGACGCGGCGTCCGCTGACTGCACGTTTCGCCAGCTGCAGTAACGGACGGGCGTCGGAGCGGTTGGCGGGCGGGGAGCAGCGCGGCTTACTTGATCCGGGCGGTCGACAGGCTGCAGCGGTAATTGCCGAAGCGGAGCAGGTCGTCGAGGAACCGGTTCAAGTCGGCGTGATCCTGCGTGCGCACCCGCAGCCAGTAGCAGCCCTCGCCGCTGACGCGCTGCGCTTCCTCGACCCGGTCGTCCTCGCGCAGGAAGCGCTGGAACGTCTGGTGGGAGGAAGTCGGATGCATGAACACCGTCACCAGCGCCAACTGGGCGGGGGCGCCCAATCGCTCCTCCCGGACGCGTACGGTGTAGCCTTCGATGATGCCGGCGTCCTCCAGCCGGCGCACGCGCGCGCCGACCGCTTGCCCGGTCAGGTGGACCAGCTGGCCGATCTCTTTGTGGGAGCGGGTGGCGTTCTCCCGCAGGCTGTTCAAGATGAGCAGGTCGATCTCGTCAGGCGCATATTCGATCATGGCGTTTATTCTCTCCCGAGCGCTCCATTCCGTTCTTTCGTTTCATGGTGAAAGCCGGAGCGGGCTTTTTCTTTCATCGGACGATTCCCGCGGGAGTCGTTTTTCTTGTACCATTGTATCAAAAGGTACACCGGCAATGAATACCGGCCCGAGAAGGAGAGTGCGTCATGAAATTGCGCCTGATTCGCAACGCCACGTTATGGATCGAATACGGAGGTCTTCGGATCGTCGTCGACCCCATGCTGTCGGACGCGGGAGCGAACCCGCCGATCCAGAACAGCCCGAACGCGCGGAACAATCCGCTCGTCCCGCTGCCGGTCCCGGCCGGCGAGCTGGCCGCTGCCGATCTTCTGATCGTGACGCATCGCCATCCGGACCATTGGGATGCCGCCGCCGCCGCGTTCTTCTCCCGCGACCTGCGGCTCCTCTGTCAGCCGGAAGACGAGGAAGCGCTGCGCGGCCAAGGCTTCGCGAACGCGACGCCGGTGCCGGATACGCTGACGGTGGACGGCGTTACGGCGACGCGTACCGGCGGACGGCACGGCACCGGCGCGATCGGGGAGCGGATGGGCCCCGTCTCGGGGTTCGTGCTGCGCGCAGCCGGAGAACCGACGTTATATATCGCGGGAGATACGATATGGTGCCCGGAGGTCGAAGCGGCCCTGGCGGCGCATCGTCCGGATTGGACCGTCGTCAATGCGGGCGGCGCCCGGTTCCTGGAGGGCGATCCGATCACGATGACGCCCGAGGACGTGATCGCCGTCAGCCGGACCGATCCGGCCATGCAAGTCGTCGCCGTCCACATGGAGGCGATCAATCACTGCCTCGTCACCCGGGACGACCTTCGCGCGGCGCTGATCGCGGCGGATCTCTCGGAACGGGTACGTCTTCCGAAGGACGGGGATTGGATATGAAAGCTTAGGCCGGCTGATGGAGGCCATCATGGCCCATCCCGATCTGCAGGGCCTGCGCCGGTTCCTCTTGGTCACTTCGGATGCTGCGGGCCTATATGCCAAGTTCGGTTTCGATCCGCTCGCGGACGCGCCGCATTGGATGCAGATCTATCAGGGAAGCTACCCCGAAGAATTATAGATTCATCGCTTCATCGGCGGACCGTTCATTCGGCTCCGCCTGTTCGCCGTTGCCGCTCACGATGATGCTCTTGATCTTCACCGTTCCGCTCGACGCTTCGATCTCGACCGTATGGGCGCCTTCGCTCAGCGTATGGGAGACGTACTTCTCCCAGTCGACCGGGAAGGGGCAATGATTCCCGAGCGTGGCCGCCAGCTTGCCGTCTACGTAGACCTTGAAGTCTCCGCCGTCCGGATCGGCCAGCGTTTCGATGCCGAGCAGGGGCCCGACGAAGGATTGCGCGATCGTATCTCCCGCCATCCCCGTCGCCAGTCCATGCTCGTCGACGTCGAAGCCGTTCGCCCGGGTCCAGTCGGACTGACGTCGGCCGGATGCGAATGCAGCGGCATCCGCGTACAGCGGGGAGGCCGGCAGCGGCCGAATCGCTTCCGGCATCCGGATTCGCGAGTCGATCGCTTCCGCAATCGCGTTGGCGTACAGCGCGTATCCGGCGCTATTCGGGTGCACGCCGTCCGCGGTCAAGGAAGCGTACGGGACGCCGGATGCCTTGAACGCCGTTCGCGTGTCGACCGGGAGCAGTCCGTAATAAGCGGAGATCTTCCGGATCCGTTCGGCATATTCCGGCAGGGACAGGCTGCTCTCGATCAGCGTGACGATCTCCGCATGGGGATAGTCGGACTTCAACCGCCGGACCAGCGCCTCATAGCTGGCGCCGAATGCCGAGACAGGCGTGCCCTGGTCGTTCTGTCCGAAGCAGAGGACGAACAGATCGGGATCTGAGTCTGCCGGAGCGGCGGTGATGTAATCGATCCACCCGCCCAAGGCGATTCCGCCGGGCGTCGTCAGGAGGCGGGAGAAGAACGCGGCCGTGTCGTACTTCTCGTTCAGTATCCCGCTTAACCGCGAGTACCAGACGTCGCCGGGCTTGTCGAGCTTTCCGTCGCTCTGGCCAATACTGTCGCCGATAATCTGATAACGCACCACTTCCCCGGCCCGCAGTTTCTCATATAGCGTCTTGGTTGCCGGAGCGGCGGAGGGGAGCGGCGCAGCCGCCGCCTTCGGCAGCGAGGAGCGCTCTTCTCTGGCCGCTGCTCCGAACAGATAAGCAAGGCAAAGACAAGCAACGATAATAGCGGAAACGTTCCAACGGTTCACGGACAACACCTCCAGAGACGATGGACGTCGTGCGGTTGTACGCAGGCGCTTACTCTATTTTTTCTTCGATGAAAGGGATGGCATATCCTCCCTATATTTGTTAATGTAAGGGGGATTAATTGGCACATTCCGATGCGCGGCAACATAGATAGATTAGAGATGGAATCGACGCAACCATCATTCGAGGGGGTGCGCCATGGCAACGACCCAATCCATGCATACCGCGGCTCTGATGCTGTCTCTGGCGCTCGTGTTCTGGACCGGATCGGCGATCTTCGTCGTCCTGCATCCGCGCGCGGTCTGGCGGCTCGTCCAGGGGCGGCGCTGGGAGACGAGCCGCGAGCCGGAATCGGACAATCTATGGCTGATTCGGATTCAAGGGATCTTCATGGGGGCGGCGGGTCTGCTCCTGCTCGTCGTCCCCCAGCTGCGCGAGTGGCTGCCGTTCGGATGACCGTTTGCTTTTCAAGCGGGCGCGATTTTGTTACGATGATTGCAAAAAGGTAAAGGAATCGTGCGCAGATGTCCACCCTATCACTGGAAACGACTGCTTACCGCGAAATTTGGAATCGGATCGTACGCGCGGACTATATGCCGGGGCGAATGCTGTCCGAGAACGAGCTGGCCGGCGAGCTCGGCATGAGCCGCACGCCGATTCGCGCCGCGATCTCGCAGCTGGAAGACGAAGGACTCGTGGAATCGTACAAAGGCCGGGGCGTTCTGGTCAAAGAGATTTCGTTTCACGACTTTAGCGAGATGCTGGAAGTCCTCGTCTCTCTCCAGCTGTTCGCGCTCGATACGGCCGCCAAGCGGAAGCTGAAGTTCGATCTGGACACCCTCGGCGAATGCTTGGGGCGCCAACTGGAAGCTTCGCGCAACGGAGACACGCTCGGCTATTACGACAATTCGCTGACCTTCATCGAGACGATCCTGCGAACGATCCGCAACGAGAACATGATCCGGATCGTCGAGCGGTTCCGGGGCAAGTTCACGTTCAAGATGGTCTCTTACCGCAAGCAGTTCCCGCAATTCAAGCCGCAGAAATCGATCGGGACGAACGAGCGGGTCTTCGGCGCGCTCCAGGAAGGCGACATCGAGCGAGCCAAGACGGTCCTCCTCGAGCATTACTCCGATACGTACGAACAGCTCGTGATGAACGGCGTGATTTAACTTCGAATACGGATAGACGAACTCCGGGAGCCTTCAGGCTGCCCGGTCTTCGTCATGTCCGCGGACCCGATCGGTCGCCCTGACAGGACGCACGCTGGCGGCTGCCGGAGATCCCCGACTTACGCTTGTACGAGCCGCTCGCGTTGCGGTGCCGTTTCTAAATTCGGGAATGTCAGGCTAAATACGAATGCGCCTTCGCAATGTTTACATACAATTAGTCCAGCGTTGACATTCTACTTACATACAACCTGCATACTACTTGTGTGAAGCCATTAACGAGCACTTAGCGCTCACTTCGTCGGACATCGGACAGGAATCGGCAGGCAAATCGAGAGGAGCGATCGAATGACCACTTTACCTATTGCGCGGAGCAACGCCATTTGGTTTGACGAGCGGAGATTCCAGACGGACAAGCGTCCCTGGTTCGGCGAATGGCCGAACGTCGGGGGCGGCGACTTCGCTTTCGCCGTCGTCGGCGACCGCTGCGGCATGGCGACGGCAGGCGTGTTCGAAGGCGCGCTCGCGCTGCTGGCGGACTTGAAGCCGGACTTCGTCATCTCCGTCGGCGATCTCATCGAAGGCTATTGGAGAGAAGCCGAGGACGCCAGAGCCGAGTGGGAGGACATCGACGCCAAGATCGCGGCTACCGGTCTTCCGTTCTTCCACACGGTCGGCAACCACGACTATGGCAACGATACGATGCGGGACGTGTGGCGCGAACGCAAAGGCTTCGAATATTACGGCTTCCGCCTAGGCGATATCCTGTTCGTCACCCTGAATACCGAAGATCCGCCGATGGAGCTGTCGGACGCATTCATCGATATCATCAAGCGGGCAACGGCGAACGTCCAGGGCGATCCGGCGAACGCGGATGCCCATATGCAGGCGTTTTTCCAGGACATCATGAGCCAATTGTCGCCTGAGCAGTTGAAGGACATGGCGAAGATCGACCTGGCCATCGGCGACGAGCAGCTGGACTTCATCGGACGCTTGCTCGAGGACAACCGCGACGCCAAGTGGACGTTCGTGAACATGCACAAACCGGGCTGGAAGTCCGACAATCATCCGCAATACGCCAGGCTTCTGGAGATGCTGGGAGACCGCCCTTATACGATGTTCGCCGGTCACCTTCATTCGATGGAGTATACGGCGAACGGTCATCAGCACCATATCCAGCTGGGACGGACCGGCGGACATGGACACGGCAACGGCCGGGGCGACGAGAACCTCATCCTGTGGGTGAGCGTACGCGCAGGCGTTCCCTCCTACCGCGTCATTCATCTGGACGGCACGGCCGACATTGCATCCTATCCCCCCAAGACGCACGCCCAACACGAGGAGGCTTAATCCATGGAACCGATCTTCTTTCTGCATCTCACCGATACCCACATTAACGTCCCCGGCAAAAATCCGTTGTTCCAGCTCGACATGACCGACAAGCTGCGCGCCGTATTCGCGGAAGCCGCCAAGCTCGCCCGCAAGCCTGCGTTCGTCATCATCAGCGGCGATCTGACCCAGGACGGGGACGTCGACGACTATCGTCATCTCCGTGCGGTGCTGGACGAAGAGCAAGCGAAGCTGGGCGTGCCGATCCACGTCTCGCTGGGCAACCACGATTCGCGCCCGGCGTTCCGCGAGGGCTTCCTCGGCGAGGCGCCGTCCGAACAAAGCTACTACTACAACGTCATGGAAGGCGATCTTCGCCTTGTGGTGCTGAACACGCAGGTGCCGGGAACGAACGACGGCCGATTGGACGCGGAGCAGCTGGCTTGGCTGAAGGACACGCTCGCCGTACCTGCCCCTGCCGGCACCGTCGTCGTGCTGCACCATCCCGTCGTCAAGACGCCGTCCGCATTGATGGACACCCATCTGCTGGACAACCCGGACGATCTGGCTGCCGCGATCGCGGGCTCCGACGTCATCGGCCTCTTGTCCGGCCATATTCACTTCAACAGCATCGGCCTGTTCCACGGCATCCCGAGCGCGGCCGGCACCGGCGTGGCATTCGGCCTGGATCCGACCTCGACGGACAGCATGAAGTTCATCGACAATAGCGGCTACAATCTCGTACTCGTGAAGGAAGGGCGCATGATCGTGACGCCGCAGGCGATGCCGGGCGACCAGCGCGTGGCGTTTGAGTGGAAGATCGATCCCGACAAGCTTCATGCGCACGCTTAAGAAGATAGATCCAAGAATCGAAAAGGGAGATGGCTCATGACACGCAAAACAGGTTGGACGGCAGCGCTATTGACGCTGACGATGATCGCGACGGCGGCTTGCGACAAGACGGCCGCGGAGACGAATGGGGAAGCTGCGGGCGCAGGCGGCGATGCGAGCGAGACGGGAACGGCGACGTCGGCGGCTTCTGCCTCCAGTTCCGGCGATAAGATCACGATTAAGCTGTACAGCTACAATCTCGCGACGGTCGGCCAGAAGGAAGGGACGCAGCAACTGATCGACGAATTCGAAGCCGCGCACCCGAACATTCACGTAGAAGGCATCCCGGTCGCGTCGACGGATATCAATGCGAAGGTGCAGGCCGACATCGCCGCGGGTTCTCCGCCGGACGTGGCGCAGCTCGTATTCGACGGACTCGACTACGCCGTGAACAACTTCGGCGCCAAGCCGCTGGAGGATATCGTGCCGGCGGACGAGCTGGCGAAGAACTTCGAAGGCTTCTCGCCGAACGGCCTGAAGCTCGGCCAATTGAACGGCAAGACGTACGGGCTGCCGTTCACCTTCAGCACGCCGGTCTTGTTCTACAATGCCAAGCTGTTCAAGGACGCGGGCCTGAACCCGGATCAAGGTCCGGCCACCTGGGCGGAATTGAAGCAGGACGGCTTGCAGATCAAGGAAAAGACGAAGGCGGCGGGCTTCCATATCACCGGCGCGGTCGGCGCGGATTGGATCGTGCAGTCGCTCATCGGCAGCAACGGCGGCCAGGTGCTGTCCGACGACCGCAAGACGCTTCGCTTCGGCGAGCCGGAAGCGGTGGGCGCCATTCAAATGTGGCAAGACCTCGTGCAGAGCGGCGCGCACGACAAGCTGAACGACACGGAGGCGTTCGAGGCGTTCACGCAAGGCAAGACCGCTATGGTGTTGACTTCGAGCGCGGTGCAGAACATGCTGCTCGGTGCGGCGAAGGCCGGGGGTTGGGAGCTGAAGGCGTCGGCGATGCCTTCCTTCGACGGCAAGCCGACGGCGCCGGTCAACTCCGGCAGCGCGCTGTTCATCCTGTCGGGCGACAAAGCCAAGCAACAAGCCGCTTGGGAATTCCTCAAGTTTGCGACCAGCGAGCGCGGCTATACGATCATCACCTCGAAGATCGGCTATCTGCCGCTGCGTCCGGCCATCGTCGACGATCCGCAATACTTGAAGGACTGGGTAGAGGCGAATCCGCTCGTGAAGCCGAACTTGGAACAGCTGTCGCGGCTGCAGCCTTGGGTCTCCTATCCGGGACCGAGCTGGTACCAAATCGAGACCACGCTGCTCGAAGCGGTGCAGAAGTCCATCGCGAGCGCGGGCGACATCACGCCGATCATGCAGGATGCGCAGAATCGCGCGCAGGCCTTGATGCCTTGATGGCTTAACGGCAACTGCAACGAACGGCAATCCCAATTACGCAGCGTTCGAAGACAGGAGGCGTCCCGTCCTACTGTCTTCTCGCTTTTTTAACCTACATGAAGGAGGAGTAAGCCATGAGCATGGAAGCGGCGTCCGCGTCTCTGCCGGCCTCCCCGCCCGCTCCGGTCGTCCGCGAGCGCAGAACGCGCCGTCGGCGTCTCGGACGGCTCAAGCCTTACCTGTATCTGCTCCCGGCGCTCTTGTCGATCGGCTATTGGATCTACCGGCCCCTCATTCAGACCTTCCGCCTGAGCTTGTACCAATGGAACTTGCTCCCGACATCCCCTCAAGTGTACGTAGGGACGCAGAACTTCGAGCGGCTGTTCCATCTGCCCGAGATAGGCAAGGCGCTGCTCAATACGTTGATCTACACGGTAGGCGTAATGCCGTTCTCGCTCCTCATCCCGCTCGTCATCGCCATCTCGACGGACAATATCGCGCCCAAGGCACGCAATCTGTACCGCGCGCTCATTTTCGTGCCGATGATCATGGCGCCGGTAGCCGTCTCGTCGGTCTGGCGCTGGATCATGCACCCGACGAACGGGATTCTGAACAAAACGCTGGATTCGGCGTTCCACCTCAGCGAACCGATTCGCTATTTTACCGACGAACACCTGGCCATCTGGTCGATCACCTTCATCACCGGCTGGAAGCTGATCGGCTTCAGCACGCTGATCTTCTCCGCGGCGATGACCGGCATCAACAAGGAATATCTGGAAGCCGCTCGCATGGACCAGGCGAACCGCTGGCAGATCATCCGTCACGTCATCCTGCCGCTGCTCAGCCCGAGCATCCTGTTCATGGCCATGCTCAGCACCTTGTTCGCATCGGAATGGAGCTTCACCTACATTAACGTGCTCACGCAGGGCGGGCCGCTCAGCGCGACGACGAACATCTATTACCTGCTCTGGACGTATGGCTTCAAGTCGTTCTCGGTGGGCTGGAGCTCCGCGGCGGCGGTGGTCGTCTTCGTCGGATTCGGCATCATCGCCTGGGGCTTTATGAAGCTGAACCGCAAACTGTCGTTCTTCGACGACTAGAAGGAGGGACAGGTATGGGACAACATGCACGCTTCAGACGCCTGAGCGCGACTGCCGTAGGCAAGCACGCGGTGCTGATCGCGCTCAGCTTTCTCGCCGTCTTCCCGTTCTACTGGATGATCGTCACGTCCTTCAAGCCGGAGACGGATATCTTCGGCTCCAGCTTGCTGCCCGCCCATTGGACGTTCCAGAATTACGTGCAAGCCTGGACGGCGATCCCGATGTCCAGAATGATGGCCAACTCGCTCCTGACGGCCGCTGCGCAGACGGTCATGCAGCTGCTCACGAGCATCCTGGCCGCCTATGCCTTTACGCGCTGGCAGTTCCGGGGCAGCAACTTGATCTTTACGCTGATCGCCCTGACATGGTTGGTGCCGTTCCAAGTGATTATGATCCCGAACTACGTCGTCATCTCGGGTTGGGGCTTGCGCGATACGCTGATGGGGCTTATCATCCCCAACATCGCCTCGGCGTTTGCGGTCATGCAGCTCTACGCGGCCTTTAAGTCGTTCCCCAAAGCGCTCATCGAGGCGGCGCATCTGGACGGCGCTTCCGATTGGGCGGTGCTATGGAAGATGATCTTCCCGAACCTTCGCGCCTCTATCGCTTCCATCGCGGTGCTGCTGTTCATCACCGGTTGGAACGATTACTTCTGGCCGCTTCTCGTGACGACGAAGCTCGAGCACTCGACCCTCCAGATCGGCCTGCAGATGTTCATGTCTTCCGACTCCAATCTGTGGGGACCGCTCATGGCGGCGACGACCGTCGCCAGCTTGCCGATTCTCGTGATCTACCTGCTCCTGCAGCGACAAATTATCGAATCCTTCGTGAAAGGCGGACTGCGCTAAAATGAACGCATTGACCCACGTACCCGAACGTCGCCTGATCGTGGAAGGCGCGTATAACGTCCGCGATCTCGGCGGCTACCCGACGGCGGACGGCCGGACGACCCGGTGGGGGCGGCTGTACCGGGCCGACGGCCTGCACAAGCTGACCGAGGCCGGTCAACAAGCCATTCTCGAACGCGGCGTCGCGGCCGTGGTGGACCTACGCCATGCGAGCGAGCTCGAGACGATGCCGAACGTGTTCGCGGACTCGTCCCGCGTCGCCTACCACAATGTCGATCTGATCAATCCTACGACCTCGGCCCGTCCTACGATCAAGAACTTGGGCGATATGTACGTGAACATGCTCGACGACTGCCAGCCCGCGCTGACCCGCATCCTGTCGCTACTCGCGGACAGCGAAGGTACGGCTGCATTGTATCACTGTACGGCCGGCAAGGACCGCACCGGCTTGGTATCGGCGCTGCTGCTCGATCTCGCCCGCGTTCCGCACGACGTGATCGCCGCGGACTACGCGCTGACGGCCGAGTGCCTCCTGCCGATCATGGACGAGCTGCGCCAAGGACGTCCGGAGCAGGTTCCGGCCGAGATGTACGAGAAGTTCCTGGGCTGCGACCCGGAGAACATGGAGCTGCTGCTGGCACACCTGGTTGCGCGTTACGGCGGCGCCGAGCGCTTCATGCTGGAGATTGGACTGACCGAGGCGCAAGTAGATGCGTTGAAGGCGAAGCTGTTGGGGGAGTGAGTCAACAGTTTGCCATCGCATTGCACGAGATTGAGGCGGAAGCGTTAAAGGCGAAATTGTTGGGGGAGTGAGTCAACAGTTTGCCATCGCATTGCACGAGATTGAGGCGGAAGCGTTAAAGGCGAAGTTGTTGGGGGAGTGAGGGGCTTTTGTAAGCCCTGGGCTAACCGTCCCTTTTTCGCGCGCCCCCTCCGGCAGGCGTATATGACGCCAAGAGGCGTTGTGCATCAGAACGCTGCACGATAAGTTACGCCGACTGACGGCATTTTGACTTCGTTCGTGGATTTCCCAATTTTGTGGACATTCATAATCCGCGCGTGTTACATTAAAGCTAATCGGATTACGCGCGTGAAGCACACGCCGCTTGTTTCCCTTAGGGAGCAGGCGGCGTTTTTGCGTTGCGGGGCGATAGCGCGAAGAGCGGGCGTTTATGCGTTGCGAGGCGATAACGCGAATAGTCGGCGTTGTTCGCTGCAAGACCATTTTATTTTTCGCTTGATTCGCGTTAACGTCGAGGTTTCGCCATGCTGTCCAACCCCAAATTTTCTTTAGGAGGAGGATACGAATAATGAGTGAATTCGATCGGTTGTTCGAAGCGTACGTCGAGGAGCAGAAGCGTTCCGCCGCCGGGCAGCGGCTGGAGATGCTGGGGCGGGATTTGACCGGCACGAAGAAGATGCTCGAAGTCGCGTTGCTGCCGGCGTTGAAGTCGTTCAACGGACTCGTCTTGGAGTACGAGATGATGAGTTTGTCCGGCATGCGGATCTACGTCGACGCGTTTTACATGCCATTGGGCTTGGCCTTCGACAGCGACGGGTATGTCTCGCACGGCGAGAACCTCACCCGGGACCGCTTCTCGTTCGAGCGGATGCGGGTACGGTCCATCGGCGTACAAGGGTATCGTTACTTTCCGTTCAGCTATGACGAGTTGGACAAGAAGCCCGAAGCCTGTCGCCGCTCGGTCTACGAGTTGTTGGGCAGATTCGGGAGCGCGCCGGGAGCTGCTCTCATGTCGCTGCCCGTTTACGAGCGAGAGCTCCTCCGTTTCGGATGGATGCGGGGCGGGAATCCGTTTACTTTAGCTGAGGCGTGTACGTGTTTGCAGCTTCGGGACGATACCACGAGAAAAATCCTGAAAGCAATGACTGGCAAAGAAATATTGCTTCCACTGGGCGTAGGAGGGCAACGAACGCACTCTTACAAACTGACGGACAAAGCAGATTTATATTTATACTAGTTAAGGGGGGGATTTTGGAGTGATATTGGTGACACCGGTAAATTTGATGACATCCATTTTTTTTGGAACGGTTGCGGCGTGTAACCCGAAAAAATCGGGTTGCAGCCGAGAATGCGCGCCTTTGGAGCGTGTAACCCGAAAAAATCGGGTTGCAGCCCCGAATGCGCCGCCTTTGGGGCGTGTAACCCGAAAAAATCGGGTTGCAGCCCGCGAATGCGCGCCTTTGCGGCGTGCAACCCGAAAAAATCGGGTTGCAGCCCCGAATGCGCCGCCTTTGGGGCGTGTAACCCGAAAAAATCGGGTTGCAGCCCGCGAATGCGCACCTTTGCAGCGTGCAACCCGAAAAAATCGGGTTGCAGCCCGCAAATGCGCACCTTTGCGGCGTGTAACCCGAAAAAAACGGGTTGCAGCCCGCGAATGCGCGCCTTTGCGGCGTGCAACCCGAAAAAATCGGGTTGCAGCCCCCGAAAGCGCGCCTTTGGATGCGTGTAACCCGAAAAAATCGGGTTGCAGCCCGCGAATACGCACCTTTGCAGCGTGTAACCCGAAAAAATCGGGTTACAGCCGCGAATGCGCCGCCTTTGGGGCGTGTAACCCGAAAAAATCGGGTTGCAGCCCGCGAATGCGCCGCCTTTGGGGCGTGAAACCCGAAAAAATCGGGTTGCAGCCAGCAAATGCGCCGCCTTTGCAGCGTGTAACCCGAAAAAATCGAGTTACACTCCCAAATTGCGGTTCGCCGCCGGGTGCAGCACCCGTGCCATCATACGAGCATAAAAAAAGAGCCGAACAGGGGGCCCTGTTCAGCTCTTCGCATGATGATCTAACGTATGATTGCTCAGCCCGTGAACTCTTGAACCCATTCGCCGTTGTAGTAAGCGACGCCGATCGACTTGAAGTTGCCGTTCAGGATGTTCGCTTTGTGGCCCGGGCTGTTCATCCAGGCGTTCATGACTTCGGTTGGCGTACGTTGGCCTTTGGCGATATTCTCGCCGGCATAGTTATAAGATACGCCGAATTGCTTCATCATATCGAATGGAGAGCCGTACGTCGGCGAGTTGTGGTCGAAGTAGTTGTTGTTATACATGTCTTTTGCTTTGGCCGTGGCGACTTGCGTCAGCTTGCTGTCCGTTTTAAGGGCGCCAAGACCGGCTTTGCCGCGTTCTTGGTTTACCAAGTTAACGACTTGAGCCGCATAATCCGACACTTGGGTGTTGGAGCCCGAACCTGCGTTGCCAGAGCCAGCCGAGCCGGAGTTGCCGGAGCCCGTAGAAGGCTTGGAAGGCGTAGTTGGCTTGGAAGGCGTCGTTGGTTTCGAAGGCGTCGTCGGTTTCGTCGGCGTAGTCGGTTTAGAAGGCGTCGTCGGTTGCGAAGGGATAACCGGCTTCGTCGTGATATTGCCGGAACCGCCTTGGAGCTGCGCCAGCAGAGACTGCCAATCGAAACCGAATTGGCCGGCGATTTGCGAGATTTGATCTTCATTAAGCGTATATGTGTAAACCTTTGCCGTGGTCGTCGGAGTGACGCTTGCCGCGGAAGCAGCCGCACCTACGGGAACGGACAGCGCCAGAACGAGTGCACTCGACAAAGCCAATTTACCGATGTTTTTCTTCATGAAGCGAATTCCTCCCTTTGTTTAGCCTGCGAGGTTAGCTGCCGGGTTAGGGTCAAGAGGCGCCCCCGCCGCTTGCGCGGCTTCACCCCACGAACTTGGTTCCCCCGTGCCCTGTCGGGCTTCGGCTCGGATGTCTCACATTCTAGCAGGTGGAATGCGCCGGTTCACGGCATAAAAAATGGTAGACTCCAGAAGCTGGGAGAGGATGAGGAAAGCCAAAAAGCGCGGAAATGACAAAAACCGCGCGATGTTGGGGTTTTTATACGAGCGGAGATGGATGGCTAGGTCGAAAGATGAGGTTTATTAAGCTTTTCTCAGCAAACGAAAAGCAGCGAAAAGCGCCGTTCAAAAAAATAGATGGTCTTTCATTGGGCTTGTTTATCCGTGGCTGCGCCGAGGATCGTTCATTTTCTGACGTTTTTGCGAAGCTTCAGCCTGTTCCGGCGCAAGGCGCTCCATATATAATGAAAATACTGAGCCATCATATCGCCCTGAGCGAACGGAGGGAGCGCCGTGAACCGGACGAAGGTTGTGATCGCGGACGACGAGGTGCCGATTCGGGAAAGACTGCGTCTGTTTGCCTGGGACCGGCACGGATTCGAGCTTGCGGGCGAAGCGCGTCACGGTCAGGAAGCGCTGGAGCTGTGCAGCCGGGTTCAACCGGGCATCGTCGTGACGGATATCGTCATGCCGATGATGAACGGCCTTGAGCTGACGGGCCGCCTGAAGGAAAGACAGCCGGAGCTCCAAGTGATCCTGCTTACCTGCCACCGCGAATTCGACTATGTCCACCAGGCGCTGGCGCTGGGGGCATGCGGCTATTTGCTGAAAGCGACTTACCGCGATCAAGACCTGCTGGATGCGCTCCGCAAGGCGAAGGAGCGACTTCCTCGACCGGAATCGTATCCGCTTACGCAGCCGTTCGAAGCGGATGCTTCTGCAGCGCCGGCAACCGGCGTGCGTTACGAAATCCGTCAAGCGCTCGCCTTCATGGAGAAGCATATCGCGGAATCGGTGGATCTGCAGAGCGCAGCCGCGCAAGTCGGATTGAGCCCGAACTATTTCGGGCTGCTGTTCCGCCGGGAGACGGGCGTCAGCTTTCATGAATATGTGAGGAGGAAGCGTCTCGAGCGGGCCGCCTACCTGCTTTGCAACAGCCATCTGAAGGTGTACGAGGTGGCGGCCGAAGCGGGTTTTTCGAATTATCGGTATTTTACGGACGTGTTTTATCAAGAATATGGTGAAAGTCCGCGAGAATATAGAGGCCGTCATGGGTAAACCAGGCGGCTTTTTCGCTCAGCCGTCCAAAACGGGAAATCGTGTCCGGTTCATCCGCCCTTCGGCGGGAAGTCTTGCGAGGCCGTTTCTTTCCAGCATGTTTTTCAAGCTGTTTTTGGCGCTCGCGACCGCCAGCCTGCTTGTCCTGTCGGGGCTGCTGTACAGCGCGCTGAGCAGCTCCCGGGAAGCGCTGATCCGGCAAAAGTCGGACGATATGACGCTGTTCATCGAACGGACCGGCCAATACCTCGATCTCTACGTGCAAAATATCCGCAATCTCCTGATCAACGTCTCGGCCAGCATTGACGGTCCTCTCATGGAAGACGACGAGGGACTGCGCAAGCTGCTGCAGGTTCAAATCGGGCGGAACAGCGGAATCGTTGCCGATTTGTTCGTCCTGCGCCATGACGGGACGGTGCTGTCCAGCAACCAGCTGATGTACGACGTCGTCGGCCATTCGGAGCTGACCCGGGTTTTTCGGATCGTCGACGAACATCCGGGGCTGATCAATTGGAGCGAACCGTACTACTCCCCGCTGCAGACGAGACGGACGATCGCCTTCGCGGTCGCCTTGAAGGACGGAACGGGCGCTTTGCTGGCGGAAGTGAACACGGCGCAGCTGACCTCGCGGCTGAATGAGCTGCTGTACGACTCCGGTCAGGGGTTTACGCTGTTTACGGGAAAAGGGAATATCGTCTCGGACGATCCCAAAAGCCAAATCGTCCCGTACAAGACCGGTACGCTGCCGCCCGAAATGGAAGACGATTTCGTCAAGGAGCTGACCGGTCTTCCGAACGGCATCAATCATATTCAAGGCAAAGGCGGACCGCTCATGGCCGTCAAAAGCGAGCGGAATCAGTTGGGCTGGTACCTCGTGGCTTTGACCGATGAACGGACGTTCCGCGCGATGGACGGAAGACTGTATGTACGCTTTATGATCCTCGGCTCGCTCTGGTTTTCCCTGCTTCTCGCTTTGACGTTGGCGATCAGCCGGCATTTCACGAAGCCGATCAACCGCCTTGCGCTCCAGATGGACCGGCTGCGCGGGGAGCGGGTAGCCTTGCCATTCCGCCAAAGCGAGCGCCGCGACGAGATCGGCCGGCTTTCCCGCAGCTTTTCTACCATGCTGGAACACATCCAGGAGCTGCTGCTGGCCGTGAAGATGACCGAGGAACGGAAGAAGGAGACCGAGCTGAAGCTGTTGCTCAGCCAAATCCGGCCGCATTTTCTGTATAATACGCTTGCCTGCATCAGCAGCCTAGCTTTGCAGCACCGCGTTGTCGAGGTGGACGAGACGATCCGCTCCCTCGTCAAGCTGCTAAGCTACAGTCTCGGAAGAAGCCAATTCGCGCCGCTGGAGGAAGAACTGCAGGCGCTGCGCCAATATATGCAGATACAGAACGTGAGATACGGAGACGCTTTCCGTCTGGTCGAGGAGGTGGACCCGTCGCTGCTGCCGGTGCCCGTTCCGAAGCTGATGCTGCAGACGCTCGTCGAGAATGCGATCTTTCACGGATTCGCGTCGAAAGGAACGGGCGTCGCCCGCGTCGGCGCCCTTGCGGAAGACGGCAGGCTGCTGCTGACGGTTTGGGACGACGGGGAGGGCATGACCCAAGCGCAGATTGAAGCGGTACTTACAGGCCTGCTTCATGATGAAGGCGGGCAAGCGCAACGGTCGGGAGGCATCGGCCTGGCCAACGTGAGGGAGCGCATCCGGCTCCACTACGGGCCGGAGTATGGGCTTCGGATCCAATCCGAGCCGGGGCGGTGGACCAAAGCGACGATCGAATTGCCTTTGCCGTAGGCGACGCAGCCTGCGGCTTTTTTACCATTTAGAATGTAAAAGTTTCACGCTTACCCATGTCTAAATGGTCTCGATAAAAACGTATCGCCCTCTTCCGAGGACGGCGAAGCCGTTTTTACTTGCGTATGCGCGTCGACTTCAAACTTCATCGGCAATCTGACGATTTCACGAGATCGATGTATATTTTCCGAGGGTCTGACTCCTATAAAATGGGACTATCGCGAGGCACCGCGGCAGAAAGGAGAACGTATGGAGAAAACGATCGCCGAAGCGAAGGCGCCAAACCTCGGAACCCGATGGAGGAGAAATGCGTGGAGATACCGCGCGCTGTATCTGATGATGATCCCCGGACTGCTCTATTACGCCATATACGTGTACGGACCGATGTACGGCGCGGTGATCGCGTTCAAGGATTACAACGTAACCAAGGGCATATTCGGCAGTCCGTGGGCGGATCCGTGGTATCGCTATTTCAAAATGTACCTGGATTCGCCCTACGCCTGGCAAACGCTGCGCAATACGCTGCTCATCAGCCTGTACAAGTTGGTTTGGGGGATGCCGCCCGGTATTATCCTCGCCATCATGCTGAACGAGGTGAAGCACAAATTTTTCAAACGGTTCGTGCAAACCGTCAGCTATTTGCCGCATTTTCTGTCCATGGTCATCATTTACGGCCTCGTCGTCGCGCTGTTGTCGCAAACGGACGGCCTCGTCAACCAATGGATTAAAGCGCTTACAGGCGAAAGCGTGCCTTTTCTGACCTCCACGGATTGGTTCCGGACGATTCTCGTCTCGACGGGGATCTGGCAGAATATCGGCTGGAGCGCGATCATTTACCTCGCCGCCTTCTCTAGCATCGACCCGTCGCTGTACGAGGCCGCCCGTTGCGACGGAGCGGGACGGCGCCGCATGATTTGGCACATCACGCTTCCGGGCATCCGCAGCGTCATTCTACTGCTGCTCGTGCTCCGGCTCGGCCACGTGCTCGACGCCGGTTTCGAACAAATCTACATTATGTACAACGTACACGTCTATCCGGTGGCCGACATTATCGACACCTGGGTGTTCCGGGTCGGGCTCGTGGATATGAATTTCAGTCTGGCGACGGCCGTCGGCCTGTTCAAGACGCTGATCGGGGTCGTCCTGATCGTCGGCGCGAACCGGCTGGCCAAGCGATGGGAGGGGTCCATTTGGTGACGGTCTGGAAGGATCGGCTCTTTCTGTCCGTCGTTTATATCCTCCTTGCGGGGCTCGTCGTCAGCGTTATCTTTCCCCTTCTGTACGTCATCAGCGTCTCCTTGACGCCTTACAGCGAAGTGCTGAAGCAGGGAGGGTTTCTCGTCTTCCCGCGGCACGTTACGCTCGCGGCGTACAAAGCGTTTCTCCGAGACGGCCTTATTCCGCACGCTTACGGGGTCACGGTGTTCATCACCGTCGTCGGGACGTTCGTCAATCTCGTGCTTACTTCGCTGATGGCTTACCCCTTGACCAAGAAATACTTGCCGGGCCGCAACGCGTTCCTCTTGCTGATCGTGTTCACGACGCTGTTCGGCGGCGGCATGATCCCGACTTATCTGATCGTCAAAGAAACGGGCCTTCTTGATACGGTCTGGGCGATGATCGTTCCGGGCGCGGTCGGCTCGTTCAATCTGCTCGTCATGAAGGCGTTCTTCGAAAATTTGCCGGAAAGCCTGGACGAGGCCGCCCGTATCGACGGAGCGGGAGAGACGGGCATCTTGCTGCGGATCGTGCTGCCGCTCTCGATGCCGATCATGGCGACGATCGGACTCTTCTATGCGGTCGGCCACTGGAACGAGTATTTCGCTGCGATCATTTACGTCAGCGACCGCAAGCTGCATCCGCTGCAGGTGATGCTGCAGGGCATATTGAGGGCCGGGCAAAGTCCGGAGATGAACATCGAGGAAACGATGCCTACGATTTCTTTGCAAATGGCCGCCGTCGTCTTGACCGCGCTGCCGATTGTCGTGATCTACCCTTTCATTCAAAAGCATTTTACGAAAGGCGTGCTGTTGGGCTCGGTGAAAGGTTGAGGGATAAAACGAAGCGAAAGGGGAGTTTGGCCATGCATCGAAAGTGGAGCGCCGGGATGGTTCTGTTTGCGGGCGTATGCTTGACGCTGGCAGGATGTTCGGGAGGTTCGGGCAATCCTTCGGCGAAGCCGCCGGCATCGTCTTCGCCCGGCCAGCCGGAAGCCTCGGCGCCGGTTCGGCAGGAACCGGTGAAGTTCACCGTGTTCATCCAGGGGGGCGGGGGCAACCCGCCGCAGGACAAAGACCCGATCATCCAGCAGTTGAACAAGGATCTGAACATGGCGATGGACTTCAATATCGGCGTGACGGAGTACGATCAGGTGCTGACCGCGAAAATTACCGGCGGAACGCCGCCCGACGTTTTCTCGGTCAATAAGTCGACGATCAAGCAGTTCGCGGATCAAGATCTGCTGCTTGACCTTGGACAATATCTCGACAAGATGCCCAACGTCAAGCAAGCGTATACGGAAACGGATCTGAACAAAGGCAAATACAAAGGGAAAATCTACGCGCTGGATAAGCGGCCGACCATCCCGATGCATACGTACTGGATTCGTTCCGATTGGCTCCGTAAACTCAACCTGCAGATGCCGAAGACGATCGAAGAGTTCAAGAACGTGCTGGTCGCCTTCACGGAACGAGACCCGGACGGCAACGGCAAAAAGGATACGTTCGGCTTGACGGGGGCCGATCTCCCGGCTTTCAGCGGCGTTTTTACGGCGTTCGGCGTGGCGAATCCGGGCAACTGGCAGATCAAGGACGACCAAGCCGTCTACTCGACGACGGAACCGGCCATGAAGACGGCGATCGGCTATATCGCGGATCTGATCCGGACAGGAGCCGTAGACCCGGAAGTTTTGACGAACCAGAATCCGCACGACAAAGCGTTCAAGGGGCAAGCCGGCATCATCTGGACCAACTGGCCGTCGATCAGCGTGGACGCGAAAATGAAGGTGTGGAAGGACATCAACCCGAACGCCGACTGGGTGCAAATGGATGCATTGACGGGACCGGGAGGGAAATTCCAGGGGATCTGGGACGCCGGCAACGTGCAAGGGATGATCGCCATTTCGAAGTCGCTGGAAAAAGAGCCCGACAAGCTGAACAAAGTGCTGGAATACCTCGATTACATTACCGATCCGGGTAAAGGCCAATTGACCGTGAATTACGGCATCGAAGGCACGCACTACAAAATGGAAAACGGCACAATCGTCGCGCTGCCGGCCATGGGCGATTTGGGTTACGCGTACCAGGAGCAGCTGACGGGCCGATCCGAGCAGGATTATTTGAAAGTCAAATTCGCGAACCAAGGGTCTTATATCGAATTCGCGATGAATCAGCCCCGGATTCCGGTGTACAGCTCTTTCGTGCCGCTGCCGGAGGGGGCGATCGCCGACGACCGCTACGAATATGAAGAGCTGGTCAAATTCATGTACGGGAAGCGTCCGCTGACGCAATGGGACGATTACGTCAAGACGCTGAATACCAAGTTCAACATCACGGCGCGCACGGCGGAAGCGGAGAGCGCGCTCAAGGAACTGGGATACGTGAAATGAGTGTGCCCGAAATCGCGCAAGGGAAAACCGGAGGTCGTCCGCGTACGGTCGAGGAGCATTACGAAGTGGTCGTTTGCGGCGGCGGATTGGCGGGCTTTTGCGCCGCCGTCGCCGCGGCCCGCCACGGCGCGCGGGTTTGTCTCGTACAGGACCGCCCGGTATTCGGCGGGAACAGCTCGTCGGAGATCCGGGTTCCTCCGCAGGGGGCGGCGAGCTTTCACGCTTACGCCCGCGAGACGGGCATCGTGTCGGAGCTTTTGATCGAGGAGCGGGCGCGCAACCATGAGAACCCGACCTTCGACAACGGCTATATCAACAGCGTCTGGGATCTGGTGCTGTACGACATGGCGGTGAAGACGCCGGGGCTCTCGTTCCGGATGAACGCGACGGTGACGGACGTCCGGATGCGCGACGAGCGGACCGTAGAAGCCGTGATCGCGCGGGTCGGCCATGCCGAGACGGTGCTGATCTTACGGGCCGAGACGTTCATCGACTGCACCGGGGACGGGGTCGTCGCCGCCATGGCAGGCTGCGAATGGCGAATGGGAACGGAGAGCCGGGACGCGTTCGGGGAGCCGCATGCTCCGGAGCTGGCCAGCAATGCGGTGATGGGCAGCTCGATTCATTTCAAAGCGAAGGACGTCGGTTATCCGGTTCCTTTCACGGCGCCGGATTGGGCCGTCCGATACGACGATCCGGATTTCTTCTACAAGCAGGGCAGATGGCCGGGCGATCCGCGCAGCGGGTACTGGTGGATCGAGCTGTCCGTGCCGTGGCATACCATTTACGACAACGAAGCGCTGCGTCATGAATTGACGCGGCACGTGCTCGGCGTATGGGACTGGATCAAGAACCGCGATCCTCGACTCAAGCAAGAGGCGGAGACGTACGCGCTCGACTGGATCGGCCAGGTACCGGGCAAGCGGGAAAGCCGGCGGATCGTCGGAGAATACTTCATGACCGAGCACGATCCGCTGCGGAAGACGATGTTTCCCGACGAGATCGCGTACGGCGGCTGGTTTATCGATCTGCACGAGCCGGGCGGACTGCTTGCGCCGTATAGCGAGAGATCCGCCAAGGAAGGGCATGACGGCGGCGCGTACATGGCCAGAAGCTATGTCGGGCCGTATGGCATTCCGCTTCGCATTCTGATCGCCAAAGAGAAACGCAACCTGATGATGGCCGGCCGCAACGTTAGCGTGACGCATGCGGCGCTCGGCACCGTGCGCGTCATGGGCACGACGGCGCTGATGGGCCAGGCGGCCGGCACGGCGGCCGCGCTGGCCGTACGATCCGGCATCCCCGTCCGCGAGGCGCCCGCGCGGCTGGTTCGGGAAGTGCAGCAGGCGCTATTGCGCAGCGGCTGCTTCCTGCCGAACGTCGTAAACGAGGACGCTTGCGATATGGCGAGGTCGGCGGACGTTCGCGCGAGCAGCGAAGCGCTCCTATCCGAGTGCGGACCGGGAGCGTCGGATGCCGCAGCGGCGGCCGAGCCGCTGGCGAAGCGGCGCGGCCAGTGGATCGCCGTCGGCGCGGACCGCATCGAGCGGTTGGACGTCTTTCTCGGCAACGATTCGGAAGAGGCGCAGCGCGTGGAAGCGCGCCTCTACGCGGTCCGGCATGTATGGGACTATCGGGTTGAGCCGGGCGAACCGCTCGCGGCGGCCGTTCTCGAGGTGCCGCCGGGAGGCCCGGGCTGGGTGGCATGGCCCGTCGGCCTGGATACGGCGGCGTGGAAGGGAAGCTACGTCCGGCTGGATTTGCTGGCGAATCCGAATGTCCGCTGGATTGCCGCAGGCGCCGTGGAGCCGGGTCACGTGAGCGCCTCCGAACTCGGCAACGGGCAGATGCGCCGTTTCGGCCAAGGGGCGACGATGGGCTTCCGCATCGATCCCGCCCAAGCCTGCTACGGCGCGGGAAACGTCCTCAGCGGCGTAACCCGGCCTTGCCGGTCGACGAACCTGTGGCGCTCCGATCCATCCTTGCCGCTCCCGCAATGGCTGGAGCTGTCATGGGCGGAGCCGGTCGCGATCGGGCTTGTCGAGCTGACGTTCGCCGGAAACCTGCTGCGCGACTATCGGAGCTATCCGGCCCTGTATCGCGATCCGCAATGCCCGAAGGACGTCGCGGTGGAGGTCTGCGTCGACGGCAGTTGGATCGAAGTCGGCAAGCTGATCGGCAACTACCAGCGCAGGCGGATCATCGCGCTGGAGGAGCCGGTGCAGGCCGGCCGGCTGCGGGTGACGGTTACGGCGACGAACGGCGATCCGTCGGCCGCCATCTATGAGATCAGATGTTACCGGTAGATAGGAAGGATCGGAGGGGAAAAAGCCTGAAGCCACTGGACGGGAAAGTCATTCTCGTTACCGGCTGCCTGGGGACCGCGGGCCGTTCCGCCGTGACGATGTTCCTTCGGAAGGGAGCCGTCGTATTCGGCTGCGACCGCAGGCCGATCGACGGTTCGTTGGAGAAGGAGGCGGCCCGGGCGGCAGGCGGGAAGGAGCGGTTCGCCTATCGGCAAGCCGATCTATGCGAGGAAGAGGAGGTCATGGGCGTGATGACGGAACTGGACCGCCGCTTCGAACGGCTGGACGGCACGTATCACAACGTCTATACGAACGTGTGGAAGCCGGCGCTCGAGCTGACGCTGCCCGAGTGGGACGAGACGATCCGGGGAACGCTGACGAGCACTTTTCTCGTCTGCAAGCACGCCCTTCCTCTCCTGATCCGCTCCGGCGGGGGCTCGATCGTCAATGCGTCGTCGATTCTCGGCCAGCTCGTGCAGCCCGGCTGTCTCGCCTACGGAGCGGCCAAAGCGGGCGTCAACCAGCTGACGCGCGTGCTGGCCGCCGATTACGCGGCGTACGGCATCCGCGCGAACGCGCTCGTTCCCGGCGATTTCAAGCCGGACGAAGCGCTGGCTCGGCAATCCGGACAGGAGAAAGAAGCGATGCGCCGGCACAGCTGGCTTGGCCGCAGCGGGCGGGCGGACGAGATCAACGAAGTCGCCGCGTTTCTGTTGTCGGATGCCGCGGCCTATGTGACGGGTGCGCTATATACGGTCGACGGAGGCTTTCACGTATGACGGCGAACGATTTTCTCGCGAGCATCACGCTCGGGATCCGATCTCCGAGCCGGAGACCGTCCGCGTGATGGAGACGGAAGGAGGCGGCTCGTGAACGAATACGGCGGAGAGCGGAAACGGGTAGCCGCGATCGTGACGGAGTACAGGCACAATTCCCATGCGGAAATGATCGTCGGGCGGCTGCTGGGGGATTTCGGCTATCATCCGCGGGTGGAAGTGGCGACGATATACACGGACCAGGTGCCTGAAGGCGATTTGAGCCGGGCGGCGGCGGCCGAACATGGCATCCCGATTTGCGCGACGATCGGCGACGCGGTGCTTGCCCCGCACGCCGGGGGACCGGTCGACGGCGTCATACTCATTGGGGAGCATGGCGATTATCCGGTCAACGAGAAAGGGCAGATGCTTTATCCGAGGCGCCGATTCCTAGAGGAAACGC
This sequence comes from Cohnella nanjingensis, assembly GCF_014212125.1. Classification (GTDB taxonomy): domain Bacteria; phylum Bacillota; class Bacilli; order Paenibacillales; family Paenibacillaceae; genus Cohnella; species Cohnella nanjingensis. The sequence goes on along the minus strand of NZ_JACJVP010000023.1, from coordinate 80,712 downwards.
TAGCCGCGCTGGATCGGGCGGGACGGACGGTTCCGATTTTCTCCGATAAGCATTTGTCTTGGCATTTCTCCGACGCCCGGTGGATGTACGATCAGCTGAAAAAACGCGGCATCCCGTTTCTGGGCGGCTCTTCGATCCCCCATGCCGACCCGATTCCGGCTTACGATCCGGAAGTCCTGTGCGGCGTAAAGGACATCTTCGTCGTCAGCTCGGGAGGGCTCGAAGCGTACGGCTTTCACGCCGCCGACGTGCTGCAGTCGCTCGCGGAGCGGAGAAAGGGCGGGGAGACCGGCATCCGCTCGGTGCGACTGATGGGCGGCGCCGAAATGGCCGTGCCAATCGGCAGGCATGGAGAGGCATGGGCGGCGATGGACCGCGGGGAATGGCCGGAAGAGCTGCTCCTTGCGGCGCTTCGCGCTTTTCCCGGCTTGCCGCTCGTTCATCCGAGAACGGCGGAGCCGGATCCGGCGCTATTCGTGTATGAATACGCGAACGGGACCACCGGATACGTCCTTCAATTCCAGCGGCTGATCGAACAATGGGGCTTTGCCTGCCGCGACCGTAGAGGGCATGTGACGGCCTCGAGACTCGACAGCGGCCTCGAAAGGCCATTCGGTCATTTCGAGCGGTTGACCCGCTTCATCGAGCGACTCATCCTGACCGGGCGACCGCCGTTTCCGATGGAACGAACGCTGCTATCCACCGGGATGATCAACCTGGCCATGGAGTCGCTGCATGCGGGGAGGAAGCTGGAGACGCCGGAGCTCGCCATCGCCTATGCCCGCGCGGAAGCCGATTTGGATGCCACAGGGGAGGTTGACGAATGAAAAGCAATCTATGGGCGGGAATCCCGGAGACGCACATTCGTTTCGTGAAGCTGCCGAACGAGCGGGGGCATAATGCGGTTTGGGACTTCAAGCGCTCGCCCGACGGCCGGTTCTATCTCAGCATTTGCGGAGAAAACGAAAAGCCGCTTACCGCTTTGCTGTACGAATACGATCCGGCGACGGGCGGATTGCGGCTGATCTTCGACGTGGCGAAGGTTTGGATCATCGATCCGGAACAGATGCCGCCGAGCAAAATCCATACGAGCATCGATTTTTTGCCGGATGGAAGGCTGATCATGGCCACCCACAACACGGCGCCGGCTCCCGGCCACAAGCAATGGATGTTCGAGCAGCATTACGAGCATCCATGGGAAGGATACCCCGGTTCCATCCTGATGATCGTCGATCCCGACACGAACGCGGTTCAGGTGAGAGGCATACCGGTACCGAGGGAAAGCATCTACGGGGGCATGCTCGGGCGCGATCCGCGGTATTATTATTTTTTGGGCTACATGCGCGGGCACTTCTACAGACTGGATTTGGAGACGAACGAGGTGAGGGACTTCGGAAAGGTGTCGGAGTTTTCTTCCTGCCGTTTGGCGAAGGACGATAAAGGGCGTTTGTACGGAAGCTCCTATACGGGCGGTTTGTGGCGGTACGATCCGGATACGGACGAGATCGAGGATTTGAGGGATCGGTTTCGGTCGCCGAACGGAACCAAGCATCGGAGACAATTCATCTTCGCGCTGCATTCCCCCAGAAGCACGTTGTTCCTCGCGGACAACCTGGACGGGGAAATGCTCGAACTTCACCCTGAAACGCTGGAAGTGACGAGGCACGGTCCGATACATCTGCCCGAACAGCGACTGGCCAACGCTTACGGCATCGGAGGACTCGAGGCCGACGAGCAATTCGTGCTCTACTACGGGTTGAAAACGTACGAGGCTGACTACTGCCCGATCCGGCTCGTCCGATGGGACATCCTGAACGGCGGCTTGCCGGAAAACTTAGGGCTCGTCTCGCCGGGCGGGAAGGATTCGCAGTACATTTGCGAAATGATTTTCGGCCCTGACGGTTGGCTACACATGGTGGACGTTTGCGGGGCGTTTTCGCCGTATATCGTGGCCGTCGATGTCAAAAGCCTGCGGCCGCCGGAGGAGGACGCGCCGAGCCTTGCGCTTGCGCCGTACGCCGAGCCGGACTGGAACGGCGTCGGGCGCGCCGCGTTCATGCATATCGAGGCCGACGCGGTTCGCACGCTGCCGCTTCATCAGCATATGGATTGGCGGGATACGGCGGTGGCGCATATGCGGGCATGGAAGGGGACGACGTACGCGATCGGCGGCGATCGGCAGGTCACCTTGACCGCTTTCGACGCAGCCGGCGAAGAGCCGCTGCGCATGGCCGTCGTCTACGGCGGAGGAGGACCGGTATCGTGCATAGACGCAGGAGACCGATGTGCGGCTGTGCTGACGGCGGACGGGCGGCTCGCAGTCATCGATTTGGAAGACGGGAATTGCGTCTCCTGCAAGCCCGTGCCGGACGGTGTCCGGCTTACCAAGCTTCATGACGCGCAGGGCGGGGGAGGAGACTTGCTGGCCAGCGACCGGGAAGGAACGTTGTATGTCTGGGACGTCTATGCGGACCGCGGTCAGTTAAGACCGCTGGAGAACATTCGCCTCGCGACCGAAGATTCGCACGTCGTCCGGCTGGAAAATCGGAGACTCCTGCTCTCCGGCCGCGACGACGAACTCATCGTCTACGATATAGGTCTTATGCGAGCGGAGAAGCTGTCCGTTCAAGCCGCATCGATCCGGGGCAGGGCGTTCCGGGCGGCTTTAACGGGAGGCGCCGTGCTGGAAGGCGGGACGGTCGTTCTCGGCACGCATGACGGCATGCTGTTCACCCTGTCGCCGGATTTGCGGCAGCGAACCGTATATGGCCGGCTGTATGCGAGCGGACAGCTTCGCGGCTTCGTCAAGCGGAACGGGAGGGAAGTGCTTGGCATCTACGGCGGGGCAAGGGACGCCGGCCACGTGTTCCATTTCTCGCAAGACCGCGGGTTCGTCGATTGGGGCCGGCCTCGCGTGATCAAAGACAATGACGAGCTGCGGGACATCGAAACGGAATGGGCCCATATCCACTACTTATCCTGTCTGGCGTATTCGGAAGCGGACGATTGGCTGAGCGTGGCATCCGGGGAACGATACGGGTGCATCGTCCGGTACCGGGGGATGAGGGGGATTTGACGCTCGATCCGGGCGGCGTCATTCAGGCGGGGACGCAGAAAGGCGTCGTGCTCGGAGATGCCCCCTGTTAAGAACACCAGGAAGACGCTGGCTGCCATGGCTGGCGTCCTGATGAACTGAATTTAGCAGCGTGTCGTCGACCTTAAGGCTCCTTCGGCTTGCGGGCGCGCGGGCCCCCCGCCTTCGGCCCGGCCGGTGCGGCGCCGCTCTCGCCCCCTGCGGCAGCGGCCGGCTCGGTCTTCTTGGCGCGCGCGCTTTTTTTCTTGGCCGCGCCTTCGCCCGGATCCGTCGCGATCGCGCTTGCGGGCGTCTTGACGGCCTCGAGGCTCGCCTGGAGCGCCGCCATCAGGTCGATGACGTTCGTCCGCTCCGCCGCCGGCGCGGTTACGACGTCTACGCCCTGACCCGCTACCTTGCGCTGGATCGCATCGAGCATCGCGATGCGGTAATCGTCCGTGTACTTCTCCGGCTCGAACGGCGTGGACAGCTGATCGATCAGCAGCTTGGCCATGTTCAGCTCCCGGTCGTTCACCTGAAGATTCTGCGGCAGATTAGGCACGGCAGAGATGGCCCGAATCTCGTCGGGATAGAACATCGTCTCCATGCAGATGCAATTGTCCACGCAGCGGATCGCGGCCAGGCTGCTCTTGCTGCGGATGGCGACCTTCGCGATGCCGATCCGCCCGGACTGGCGCATCGCCTCGAGCAGCAGCCCGTAGGCGCCGGCTCCGGCCTGATCGGGCGACAGATAGTACGTCTTCTGATAGAACATCGGATCGATCTCTTCCAGGGCGACGAAGTCCAGAATTTGAATCGTACGCGTATTCTCCGGCTTCACCGCCTCCAGTTCCTCGTTCTCGAACAGCACGAAGCGCCCTTTCTCGTACTCGTAGCCGCGGGAGATCTCTTCCCACTCCACGGCTTTCTCGCAATGCGGGCAGCTGCGCGTATACGCGATCGGAGTGCCGCACGGTTTGTGAATGTACCTTAAATGCACGTCTTTGTCCTCGGTCGCGGTGAACATCTTCACGGGCACGTGGACGAGGCCGAAGCTGATGGCGCCTTTCCAAACGGTATGCATGGCGGGGATCCGCTCCTTTTTCGCAGGGATGTTATAGTCAGGGTGCCCCGCGCGCATGCAAAAAACCCGTCCGGGGCATATTGAAAAGGACTGATCCGACCTCGAACAATCCCATACGGACGGAGGCATGAAGATGACCGAGCTCGACAACGGCGATACGCGCTACGAAGGCCGGGAAGACTACGACATGGACATCGACCGCATGATCAACGAGGGCTTGGGCGGCGGACAAGTAACCAAGCATAACGGCCTTATCGAGGAGACGACGACGCATACGATGAAGGAGGACGGCGGGCTATGAACGCGGAACGCGCGCAGCAGATTTATGAATCGGCGGATACGATCGCGGTCGAGCTGGAAGGCGAGTCGGTGTGGATCGAGAACGTAGACGAAGCGAACGGCATGGCGACCGTGCAGGTCGGCCCTAAACCGATTAACACGAAGACCGTCTCGGTGGATCGCCTGAAGGAAACCCGTTGACTTAGGCAGGGCGAGTCGAAACCGATGCGAACGGGGCGAGCGCATCGCCTCGTCTATCGCGGTTCTTCTTTTTTTTGGAAACGCTCCATTCGGATGGTATAATAAGGCGGAAAGCGGACTTATCCATCGCTGAAGGGAGAGAAGTGTATCATGTATGACGTAGCGATTATCGGCGCCGGACCGGCGGGCGCGAGCGCGGCGATCTTCACGGCCAAGGCGGGCAAGAAGACGCTGGTCATCGACAGCGACCAGAGCATCACGAAGCGGGCCTGGGTCGAGAACCATTACGGCGTCGAGGGCATCTCCGGTCCGGATCTGGTGGATACGGGCAAGCGGCAGGCCGCCAAGTTCGGCGCGGAATTCGTCCAAGCCAAGGTTACCCGTCTGACGGCCGGCGACGGCTTCATCACGATCGAGACGGACGACGGCACGCACGAGGCGCAGCATGTCATTCTCGCCACGGGGCTGTTCGCGGATTTGGCGGAAGCCAGCGGCGTTCGGACGAAGCCGGGCACCGAGCCGCGGATCAAGACGGTGGTGGATGCCACGCCGGAAGGCAAGACGAGCATCGACAACATCTGGGCGGCCGGTACGGCGGCGGGCATCAGCGTGCATACGATCATCACCTCCGGCGACGGCGCCAAAGTGGCGATCAACGTCCTCAGCGAGCTGAACGGCGAGCGTTACGTCGATCATGACGTCCTGAAGCAAGCCTAACGCAGACACGGATTATTATTGTTAGCTCAAGCAGAAGACCATCCGTCGAGGATGGTCTTCTTCGGCATTTATTCGTGCTCCGGGACCGGGTAGGTGCGCAAGACGGTGAAGGCGTTCGCCAGCTTCTGCGCGAAGTGGAGGGGAGGCTCGACCGACTGCAGATGGATGTACAGCAGTTCGGGCTCGGTATAGAGCCAATGGTTGTGCAGCGCGGTCACGTTAAGCCCTTGCCGGGAGACGGACTGCGTAAAAGCGGGCACCTCTTCCGGCAAGAGGGCGATCTCGGACAGATTTAACGCGCGTCCGTCCGGACCGAGCGATTCGAATTGCGCCTCCGCAGACGCGACCGAGACGCTCGGCCGGCCTTGTACGAGAACCGGAAAGCCCCGGTTAAGCGATACGGAGCAGACGCCTCGGGTCAGCCGGCTCTTGCCCCGGAGCAGTTGGCCGAACTGCCGGCAGATCGAATGGATATCCTCCATCGATTGATTTCACTCCTTTTTTCGCTGGGTCGTATAGCGTATTCGCCCATTCCGATTGGGGTTCCCGCAGTCGGCATGATTGCCGAACGGACGGCGGGGGTAAGAGAGAGTGAACGAGAGATTCCCCATCCGAGAGGAGAGATTCGGCATGAACCACGCGAATGATGGCATGAGCGATAAAGTCAAAGGCGCCGTGAACAAAGCGAAGGGCGAGGCCAAAGATCAATGGGGCAACGCGACCGACAATCCGAAGCTACAGGCGGAAGGCAAGTGGGACAAAGCCAAAGGCGAGGTGCAGCACCGCATCGGCGAATGGAAGGAAGCCCGCGAGGAACGTTCCGGACGTTAAAACGATAAGGAAGCGGTGTGGGAGAGTCCGGACGGGCTCTCTTTTTGCGTGTATTCATGCCGTTCGGGGGGCTGTCGGATTAGCCGCGCGCTGCCGCGCGTTCGTCCGTTTCGCCTGTTTCCTAATGGCCGAATCTGGGCTATGATGGGAAAAAGAGTTGGGGGGGACAAGACGATGCGGCATGCGGATTACGGGGATTACTTCATCAGCGACGACAAACGGCGGCTCGACGAGGACACGATCGTCGCCTTTCTCTCACGTAGCTATTGGGCCGACAAACGCTCGGCGGAGCGGACGCTGAAGTCGATCGCGAATTCGCGATGCTACGGCGTATTCGCAGCGGACCGGGGGCAGATCGGATTCGCGCGCGTCATCACCGACGGCGCCACGATGTACTATCTTTGCGACGTCTTCGTGGACGAGGCCTGGCGCGGGAAGGGCGTCGGCAAAAACCTGGTCGCCTTCATCGTGGAAGCCGAGGAGCATCAAGGTATGTCCGGTTTGCTGGCGACGAAGGACGCGCATGGTCTCTACGAATCGTACGGCTTCGTCCGCGACAGCGAGGCGTACATGAGGAGGCCGCCCCAATGATCGATCCGCAGGGGCTGCAGCTGCCTGCCAAGCTGTCGGAACGGCTGAAGGACAGCGACCTGACGCCGAACCAAGTCGGGCAATCCGGCGCATCCGTCTACCGGGTCGATCGCGTCGGGGGGACGAACGCGTCCGCCTATCTGAAGGTAGCGCCGTCGTCCTGGCATGCCGGACTACAGTCCGAAGCCCAGGCGCTGAGATGGCTGCAGGGCCGATTTCCCGCGCCGCGGGGGCTGCACTTCGAGACCTTCGAAGGCTGCGACTACCTCCTCATGACGGAACTCCCTGGCCGCGACGGCTCGGACACGGAGCTGCTGGCGGAGCCCGAAGCGATGGTCCGTCTCTATGCCGAGAGTCTCAAGGCGCTGCACGCCCTTGACATCCGGGACTGCCCGCTCGATCAGCGGCTGGAGAAGAAGCTGTACGCCGCATGGCGGATCGTGCGCGAAGGGCTCGCGGACGACGACGTGGAAGCGGAGAACGCCGGCCGCACGCCGGACGATATCTACGCCCAACTGCTCCGGGACCGGCCGGCGACGGAGGACCTGGTCTTCGCGCACGGCGATTACTGCATGCCCAACCTGATCATCTCCGAGGGTGTACTGTCGGGCATGATCGATCTGGGGAGAGCGGGCGTGGCCGACCGGTACCAGGATATCGCGCTAGCCATTCGCAGTCTCCGGCACAACTTCGGATCGGACGCGTACGCGGAACTATTCGCGGCGTCCTATGGCTTGGCGGAGCTGGATCGCGAGAAGGTCGACTACTACATCCTGCTGGATGAGCTATTCTGATGGATGGATAGGGGAGAGAGAAACGTATGCGCAATCCGATATTCTACGGTTCCGTACATCTGTTGTTCTACCGGGACGAAGACCGCGAGACGCTGCTGCTGAAGCGGCAGAACACCGGCTTCGCGGACGGGCTGTGGAGCGTCGTGGCCGGCCGGATCGACGGGCGGGAGGAAGTGATCGCCGCCGCGATCCGGGAGGCCAAGGAGGAGGCGGGCGTCGTGATCGCGCCGGCGGACCTTGAAGTGACGGGCGTCATGCACCGGCGAAACGGGCAAACCGAATGGATCGACTTTTACCTGAAGGTACGGATGTGGAGCGGGGTGATCGCGAACATGGAGCCGCACAAGTGCGAGGAACTGCGCTGGTACCCGGTCGACGCGCTGCCCGAGGAGATGGTGCCGTACGTTCGCGCCGCCGTCCTCCGCGAAGACCGGTCGCTCTGGTTCGAGAGCTACGGCTGGGCGCCCTCGCCGACCGCCGCGAACGAATAATCCGGGCCCGTCCCGCATAGGATGGAGCATGGACAAGCATTCTAGCGGAAGCGGAAGGACGGAGATCGCGATGTCGGGCAGAGGGACGATGGAGCGCCGCTTGGCGGTTCAATATCCGATGGGGATCAAGCAGATGTCCGGATTCGCTTTTTTGACGCTGTATGCCGTATATGCGCTGCTGCGCGGCGGGGCCGGCAGCGGCTTGTGGCCGGTCTACGGCACGTGGATGCTCCTCTGCGGCGGCACCCTGATCTATTTGTTCCTTAGGCGTCGGCTGGGCCGACCCCGGCTGCAGATAGGAGCTGACACGCTGACGGCGAACGGCGCCGCGCTGCGACCGGATCGCATTCGGGTCATCCGGATGGACCGCGACCTTTTCGGCATCGTACCGGAAGGCCGCCGGATCGCGCCGACGACGCTGTGTCTGCGGATCGTCGATCTCGAGGACCGCAAAGCGCTCATTCGCTGGGCGACGAGCCGGGGCGTCGAGATTCGGGAAGGTACGTTCCTGCGCTGGTTATAACAATGGCAAATAATCAACCTCCATCCCCCGCGTCGTTAGCGGAGATGGAGGTTGAATTGTTTTATTTCGAGCGGCTAAAGAAGCAAACGGTCGCCGTAACGATAGAAAGTATCGTTACAGGAGCATCGCCGGTGCGATCTGGCGCTGTAACGATAGTAAGTATCGTTACAGCTCGGTGCCGCGAGGAAGCCGGCTTGGGTCCCGCCCCGCCGCCGCTTGTTCACGCATTCGCGCGAGACGAACGTGCCGTCGCACAGGCGCTAAACCGTCGTCCCTGTTCACCGCCTGCGCAGCCGGACGACCGCGCCGTCGTTCGCGGCAAGCGCGCAAGCCGGAACGGCTGCCCGCCGGACTTCGCCATATAGACAGTCCTCGTACGACCAATCCTCGGAGAGCAGCAGGTCCATCGTAGCCGGCTGGTCCGAGTAGTTGACGATGACCGCGATCCGGGCGTCCGCGCCTTCGTCGTGCTCGGTGATGCCGACAAGCGGGTGGGAGGCGCGAATGGCGCGGTCCGAGCGGGCGCGGCGGGAGAGATCCCGATAGATTTTCCAATACGGGAATGTCTCCGGATCGTAGCAGGCGCCCGGCCGGCGGATCAGATCGAGCTCCAGCGGCAGCGAGAGGAAGAAGATCCGACCTTGGCCGTAGGTCGACACGGTGAACACCGGGTTGCCGTCCGCTTCCGTCGCCAGCACCTCCGCATCCACGGCGCGCACCGCCCACTTGAACGCGCCGGCCAGCCGGAAGCCAGCCGTATCTTCCGCGCCTCGGAGCGTCACGACGGCTTCGTCCGTCCGGCGGCTGCGGGCGCTCACTTGGAGGCCCGTCGTCTGCTCGAACTCCAGGAAGTAGCCGTCCTCGATGGAGATGTACAGATCGGCCCCCGCCCGAACGCGGCCCAGGATCTCTTGCCACCGCTGCTTCGGGATGCCCCTCGTCCCGCTGAGGCAAGGGAGCAGGAGGAGCTTCGCATCCGGGATCGGCTGATCCTCGAAGCGGTAGTCCAGATCGAAGCCGGCTTGCTTGGCAAGGATGAAAGCGCCATAAGCGACGGGCCAATGCTCTTGCGACGTATTGAGGATGCAGACCGCCTCCGTTCGCCTAGCCGGCAGCTCGGGCAGCCGGCCGATGGCGCGGCCCAGCCGGCCCATCTCCTGCAGCGCGGGCTTGACGCGTCCCTGCTCCGTGACGAGACCGAGCTCGCCTTCGCACGCATTCGAATCATAGGGCGCGTGAGCGAGGCGCGTCTGATCGAACGAACACCACCAGAGCAGGCCGTGGCACCCGTGCGCCCAGAGGCTCAGCATGCTGCCGCGCAGGAACGCAGCCGCTTCCGCCTCGCCGGATACCATCGGCCCCATCGTGCCGATCTCTTCGGCGAAGCAAGGCTTGCCTCCGATCTGTGCGTAGTACAAGCTCTCCGCGGTCGCGTGCAGCTGCGGACGGATCGTCGTGATCGGATCGTAATCGACGTAGGGCGTCCAGTAGGGATACGGATGCGTGGTGAGAATATCCGTCAGCTCCCCTTGGTCCTGCATGCGCCAGTTGCCCGTAGGCGACAGGCCGTGCATGCCGGAGATGAGCGGTCTGCCGGGGTCCGCGGACTTTACCGCGCCGGAGAGGGCAGCCGTCCAGACATAAGCTTCTTCGCTCGACGCGACCGGCCCCATCGCGTTGCATTCGTTCCCGAGATCCCAGGCGACGATCGCCGGATGGTCGATCATTTGCCTGATGAAGCCTTTGATGAATCGAACCTGCCATTGGATCGCCAGCGGGTCCGTCAGCACGTTGCGGCCCTGCAGCGCGGGCGGCACGAACAGCCTGCCGCTCATCCAGCCGGTGACGAGGCCGACGATGAGCTTCAGTCCGTGCCGCGCGGCGAGATCGGCGAACGTCCGGAATTTGTTCAGCGCCTCCCGCGAGAGACCGAAACGCCCCGATTCGTCGTCCGGCAGCTTCCGCTCGCCGAACCGCACGTCCATCGCATGGCCGTGCCCACCGTACAGCGTCGCGATCGGCTGGAAATCCGGCCATAGCGGGAACACCCGAAGCACCTCCAACCCCTGCTCCGCCAGCAGTTTCAAATCGCGTTCGACGACGTCCGGCCGCCAGTCCGACCACATGGCCGTGCCGGCGTGGGACGCCCAATAGTTGCACCCGACAAAAAAGCGGTCTTGACCGGCCCATAGATGTTGCGTTCCCATGTGCTTAGCCTCCTTTTATGCGGATCGATTGGTTCCCATCCTATTGATCCCGCTCGCGCGCTCTAGATCCCATTCGGCTCAAGAAGCGCCCGGCCGCTTCGGCAGACAGCGGGCGCGATTCGGTCGCTTGTTTTCCACCCTACTAGAATCCGAGGCAGAGAGATATAATGGAGGTGCGAAAAAATATAACGATTCTATGATGCCGATACGGAGGTGCACGCATGAACGCCACGATGCCAGCCGTCAAGACGCTGGCCGAACAACCGTATTTCGAGGCTCACAAAAACCGGGAGGGCGGGTTCGAGTTTCCTTTCTATACGGCTGCAGTCGAAGCCGAGGCGGAAGGCTACGCGGTTCCTCCGCATTGGCACTATCATACGGAGCTCCTGATCTTTGCCGAAGGATCGGCGGACGTGCTCGCCGGCAACCGGACGGTCCGCGCGTCCGCTGGCGATCTGCTGCTCATCCCGCCTTGCGGCGTGCATGCGGTGACCGTCGCGCCGGGGGAGAGGTCCAGGCACTACGTGATCGGCTTCGATCCCGATCTGCTGGCGCCTATGCCCGCCCTGCTCGTGAACGTGAAGTACGTCCTGCCGCATTCGTCCGACGCGTTTCTTCATCTGCATACGGGCGCTCTCGAAGCCGATGGAGTCGCCGGCATATACCGACAGGCGGAGGAGCTGCTGACGGAGTACGGGCGGAGGGCGCCGGCGTTCGAGCTGGCCATCACCGCGGGCATCTACCGACTGCTCGGCGGACTGATCCGCGCGTTGCCGGGGCTCGGGTTGGAGGGGAACGCGCCGGGGACGGACCGGTTCCGGTTCCGGCTCCGCGATACGCTGGCCTATATCGACGCGCACAGCCACGAGCAACTGACTGCGGCGGACATGGCGCGCGTCAGCTTGATGAGCTACAGCCACTTCGCCGCCTGCTTCAAGCGGACGATGCGCACGCCCTTCTCCGCCTATCTCCGGTTCGTGCGCGTGCGGAAGGCGGAGCGCCTGCTCCTCGATCCGACGCGCAGCATCACCCAGATCGCGCTGGAGACGGGCTTTAACGACAGCAGCTACTTTATCAAGCATTTCCGGTTTGTCCGCGGTATCACGCCCTTGCAGTACCGCAAGACCGTCCTGCAGTTGGCTTAACCGCAAGCAGAAGCACGCCAAAGTCCCTTGATTCAAGGGGCTTTTTCGTTGTTTTCGTCGCTTGCGGACGGAGCGGGAGGACTTGTATGTTGAAGGGAGTGCCGGGCGCGGCCCGCGTCGCCGTCCTGCATTCGGGCGGGTAGACTCCTATAGGCCGGCGGGTTTCCCCGGCGGCCGTCTGCCGCCATAATGGACGCGTAAGCGCCGGTGACGCTCTCCTCGCGGCGAGATCCGGTCACTCCCACGCGAGAGAAAGGACAAGTGATCCCTTTGACATCCACCCCGTTTGAGATCCGCTGCGTGAATTCCTTGTGGAAGGTATTCGCCGACGAAGAGTTGGCGGCTCCGGCCTATGAGCGCGGGACGACGCTGAAGAACGAAGTATATGCCTTTCAGGTCGCCTATCGCGCCCCCTGGCTGCATAGAGGAATCCGCGTCGAGGTCGACTCGCAGCTAGCCGACCGGATCGAAGTCCGCTTCGTCGGGCTCGCGCCTTCGGACTTCCCCGCGCGGGACAACCATGACGACGACTTCCTGCGCGAGACCCCCGGACTGTACCCCGATCCGCTCCTGCCGATCGACCCGGCCGAAGGCATCCATGCGCCGCCGAACCAGTGGCGCGCCGTCTGGGTGACGATCGACCCGTGCGATGCGCCGCTGCCGAAGGGCGAACATCCCATTCGGATTCGATTCGTCTCCGAAGAAGGGGAGGCGCTCGGCCAAGCCGAATTCGCGCTGGACGTCATCCCCGCGCTCCTCCCGCAGCAGCGTCTCTTGCATTACGAATGGCTGCATTTCGATTGTCTGGGGACCTACTATCGCGTGCCCGTGTTCAGCGAGCGTCACTGGGAACTGCTGGAGAATTACGTCCGCAAGGCCGTCCGGTACGGCATCAACACGTTTCTGACGCCGATCGTCACCCCGCCGCTGGACACGAAGATCGGCGGAGAGCGTCCTACGGTGCAGCTGGTAGACATCGAGAAGACCGGCGACCGCTATGCTTTCGGCTTCGACAAGCTGAAGCGCTGGGTCGACCTGTGCAACCGCTGCGGCGTCAGCCACTTCGAATTTTCCCATCTGTTCACGCAGTGGGGGGCCAAGCACGCGCCGAAGATCGTCGCGACCGAGGACGGCGAGGAGCGCCGCATCTTCGGTTGGGAGACGGACGCGACCGGTCCGGCCTACCGCGGCTTCCTCGACCAGCTCCTGCCGGAGCTGAACCGGTTCATCCAGGATCACGGGCTGGCCGAGCGCTCGATCTTCCACGTCTCCGACGAACCGGAGCCGCAGGACTTCGAGGCTTATAGCCAGGCCAAGGCGATCATCGCCAAGCATCTGAAGGGGTATCCGATCATGGACGCGCTCTCGGATTACAAGTTCTACGAGAGCGGTCTGGTAGAGCGTCCGATCCCCGCGAGCGATCATATCGGTCCGTTCCTCGAGAACGGCGTGCCCGGCCTCTGGACTTATTACTGCAATGCCCAGCAGGACCAGGTGGCGAACCGGATGTTCAGCATGCCGTCGAGCCGCGGCCGGGTCATCGGGCTGCAGCTGTACAAGTTCGGCCTGGAGGGCTTCGCGCACTGGGGCTACAACTTCTGGTACACCCGCTATGCGACGATGGCCATCGATCCTTATCGGGTCACGGACGCCGGCATGGGGTTCCCGTCCGGAGACTCGCATCTGGTCTATCCGGGCGACGACGGGCAGCCCGTCAGTTCGATCCGCTTCGAGGTTCTTCGCGAAGCGCTCCAGGACCTGCGCGCCTTGCAGCTGTACGAGTCGTTCGCGGGCAAGGAGGCGGCGGTCGCCTTGCTGGAGCAGGGCTTGACGCGGCCGATCACGTTCGCGGACTACCCGCGTGGCGACGCGTGGCTGCTTGCCTTCCGGGAACGGTTGAACGACGCCATTCGGGAGCGGGCGACAAAGCGCGAGGTTGTGAACGAAGAAGAGTAGACTCCATTGATTACGGGTAGCTTTCGTTGGATTCGGGACTTATGCCGGCTTCGGACCGCCTCTTATAATGAGGGTAACCGGTTCAAGCCGGCTTCCCTCCTCGAGAGCCGGCAGTACCCGGGCAACAGGGCGGCGTCGGGAACCGCCAGAGTCGCCGGAACGGGGTTGCAAGCGCATTCTTCTCTCTGCATGCAGCAAGGCCAATCTCGAAAGGAGTGTTGATGATGAACCTGACATGGAACATGAACCGCTTCTCTCTGAAAAACCGCCTGCTCGCACTAACGCTAACCGCTGCGCTGATCGCTTCTTTCGCGACCTTCGGCCCGACGCGGGCGCACGCGAACCAAGTACCCGTAGGCTGTACGAACACGGCTTCGGACGCAGCCACGATCAACTCGGCCATCTCCGGCAGCAACGTCGGCGACGAGATCGTCTTCAAGGGGACCTGCTTGATTAACGCGCCGATCAAGCTGAAGCCCAAGCGCTCCTATCGCGGCGAGAGCCGTACCGGCACGGTGCTGGTGCAAGCGAGCGGTTCGACGCCCGCCGGCATCCTCGTATCGGAAGGCTTCCTGACGACCGGCTCCACCAATACCGACGAGCCCGTGTCCATCTCCTCGCTCACGATCCAAGGACTCGCCTCGGGCTCCACGTCCGGCATCATCCTGAGATCTTGGGAGAGCACCGTCAAGGACGTCCATATCACGAAGATGGGCGGCAACGGCATCCGCGTCACCAATGTTAACAAAGACGGCGTGGCGATCACGAATACGCAAGTCAACGGACAAATCATCGGGAACATGATCGAAGAATCCGGTCAATACGGCGTCTACGTCGAGGATACCGGGAACTCCGTGACCGACTGGCAAGTGACCGACAACTGGATCGCCGACTCCGGCATCGACGGCATCCACATGGAGAACGCGGCCGGCTGGTACGTCGAACGGAACCATATCTACGGCGTGCCGAAGAACGCGATCTACGCCGAACGCCTCTACGGCACTTCGATCTCCGACAACTACATCGAAGGCTTCGGCGAATCGACGACTTCCGGCACGTATTACGGCATTCAAGGCACGGTCCAAGCCGATACAGGATCGACGATCGCGAACAACCGCATCTTCCGTCTAGGCGCAACGGGCAACACCGGCAGCACTTTCCGTTTCATCGGTTTGACGCAGGTCAATTATGACGGCACCGGCGTCGCCAACATAACGGGCAACCTGATCCGCGGCAAAGCCGTCGCCAAAGACATCGGGCTCTACTATGCGGGCAGCTCCGCGGCAAGACCGCTGCAAGTGCTGTCCACGGGCAACCTCGTGACCGACGTAGGCACGGCCAAGACGGTGGGCGCCAACGTCACCGTCGCCACGAACAACTAAGCCGTTCAAGCCTCGATCTTAACCGACTAGTCGCTTGATCCACCCGTTCCGGCGACGCTGGGGGGACCCGACGCCCCCCTTCTTTTTTCCATCCGGCGCGGCGCGCTTCGTGCCGCCACCCGTTCGCCAGGCATGCATATGGAGGTACAGATGAAGGCACGTTGGCTTAAACAATGGGATTTGCAGCTTATGGTCATTCCCGCGCTCCTCTTCGTATTCCTTTTCAGCTACATTCCGATGTGGGGCATCATTATCTCGTTCCAGCAGTACAACTTGTTCAAGGGCGTATTCCACAGCCCCTGGGTCGGCTTCGACAACTTCGAACAGTTCTTCAACGCGCCGGAGTTCTGGCAGATCATGCGCAATACGATCGTCATCAGCCTGCTGAAGTTCGTCACCGCCTTCCCCGCGCCGATCGTGCTGGCGCTTCTCCTGAACGAGATCCGCAGCATGCCCTTCAAGCGCTTCGTACAGACGGTCACCTACTTGCCGCACTTCATGTCCTGGGTCATCGTCGCCACCTTCGTGACCTCGCTGCTCTCCGTGGACAACGGCAGCCTGAACCTGCTGTTCCAGAAGCTTCATCTGATCGGAGAACCGGTCAACTGGCTGTCGATCCCCGAGTACTTCTGGGCCATCGTCACTTCCGTCGGCGTCTGGAAGGAGATCGGCTTCGCCGCCATCGTCTATCTGGCCGCCATCGCCGGCGTCGATCCGTGCCTGTACGAATCGGCGGCGATGGACGGCGCGAGCCGGTTGCGCCAGATGTTCTCGATCACCATTCCGTGCATCTCTCCCGTCATCGTCATTTTCCTGATTCTGGCCATCGGCAACATTCTATACGCGGGGTTCGAGGACTTGCTGCTGCTCGGGAAAAACCCGGTGCTCAGCGACGTCGCGAACGTCATCGACACCTACGTGTACCGCATGGGACTCAAGGACTCCCAGCGCTACTCCTACGCCACGGCGGCCGGCTTGTTCCAGGCCATCGTGAACGTCATTCTGCTGGTCATCGCGAATCGGACGGCCCGCCGCTTTGGACACAGCCTATGGTAAGTCCGATTTTTTGGAATAGAAGAGGGATCCCGTCATGCGATTAAGTCCAAGCGAACGCGTCTTTCAAACCGTCATCTACGTGCTGCTCGCCCTGCTGTCGTTCGTCACGTTGTATCCGTTCTGGAATTCGCTCGTCATCTCCTTCAATCTCGGCTCGGACACGTCGCTGGGCGGCGTCACGTTCTGGCCCCGGTCCTTCACGCTCCAGAATTACGAGGTCGTGCTCCGGGACGGCCGGATCGCGCAGGCGTTCCTCGTCTCGGTCGCGAGGACGGCGGCGGGCACGGCGCTCTCGATCATGGCGACGGCGATCTTCTCGTACGGCATGTCGAAGGCCGAGCTGATCGGCCGCAAGTATTACATGATCTTCTGCATCGTCACGCTGTACTTCAGCGGCGGCCTCATCCCGTACTTCCTGCTGATTCACGATCTCGGGATGATGAATACGTTCTGGGTGCTCATCGTGCCCGGCATGATCAGCATCTGGAACATGATCATCTTCCGCACGTTCTTCAAGGAGATGCCGGCGGGGCTCGAGGAGTCGGCCCGCATCGACGGCTGCGGCTACTTCAGCACGTTCGTGCGGATCGTCCTGCCGCTGTCGGGGCCGGTGATCGCGTCGCTCTCCCTGTTCGTCGCCGTCAATCTATGGAACGACTGGTTCTCCGCGACGCTGTTCATCAACAATCCGAAGCTCGTTCCGATCCAGTCGCTGCTGCAGGAGATCATGAACGCCAACACGGTCACGGAGCAGCTGCGGTCGCAGGGGGGCTCCAACTTCCTCGACAAGATCTTCCAGGCCCGCACGGTCACCACCAAGTCGCTGACGATGGCGACGATGATGGTGGCGACGATCCCGATCATCGCCGTCTATCCGTTCGTGCAGCGGCACTTCGTCAAGGGCGTATTGGTCGGCTCGCTCAAGGGGTGAATCGGGACGCGCATACGGCTTCTCGCCGCAGACCGGAAAGGGTGCAAGACTGCTATATTCGTTCACGTATCCGAAAGTCTAAGGGGGTCCAAGATATGAGATTGCGCAAAGGGATGGTCCTGCTGATCGGCCTCGTCGTCCTGTCGATCGTCGCGGGATGCAGCGGTTCCAAATCGAACGATACGTCTTCGCCGACCGCATCGGCCTCGGCGTCCGGCAGCGCGGATCCGACGGCGTCTGCCGCCGCGGAGCCGCTGACGTTCAGCATTTATCCGAACTACGATTGGTGGACGATGCAGGCTTGGGGCGACGACCCGATCTCCAAGTGGATTCAAGACAACAAGAAGGTCACGCTCAAGCCGATCTCTTCGGGTGGCGCGGCCGCGACGAAGCTGAACACGATGGAAGTGTCCGGCACCCTGCCGGACGTCATCATCCTCGACCGGCGGGACGTGCCGCGGTTCGTCGAGAACGACCAGCTGGTGGCGCTCGATCCGTACCTCGACAAGTACCCGAACGCGAAGGCCGCGATCGGGGAGAAGACGCTCAACATGCTCCGTGCCAAGGACGGCAAGATCTACATGCTGCCGAACTGGTTCGCCACCAAGCCGACGAACAACGCCGGCTGGGTCGTGAACATGAAGATCTATGAAGCGCTCGGCTCGCCGAAGCTGGAGACGTTCGACGACCTCGAGTCCTATCTGAAGCTCGTCAAAGAGAAGTATCCGGACGTCGTGCCGCTGGAGATCGGCTTCCAGGGCGACGGGATCGACACGCTTATCTATGCAGGCATGGCGGAGGACCATCCGTCCTTCTACGCCAACGAATCGATGTTCGTCTATCCGGACGGAGACCGGCTGAAGTCGGTGCTCGAGGACCCTGCGCTCAAAGAGGCCTGGCAGTATGCGTCCCGGCTGTTCCGCGAGAAGCTGATCACGCAGGACGCCTTCACGCAGACGAACGACCAGTACCTGGAGAAGGTCAATACCGGCCGGGTCGCCGTCTTCGCGACCGGCAGCGTCGGCAACGACGGCGAACAGGCGCTTCGCCTGTTGAAGGCGAAGGACCCCTCGTTCAACTACAAAGTGTTCTGGCCGCTCCACAAGGCGGGGCTCGATCCGAACAAGATCTGGCCGGGCAACTGGAACTCGCTGGGCTGGAATGCGGTCGTCATCACGAAGAAAGCCAAAGATCCGGAGAAGATCTTCGCCTTCTACGATTGGCTGGTCTCCTCGGAAGGGCAGACGGTGACGTTCTTCGGTCCCAAGGGGCTGCTCTGGGACGAACTGACGCCCGAAGGCGTCCCCGTCCCGAACGAATACTCGAAGACGGTCTCTCCCGAGGAGCTCGAGAAGATCCATCCGGGCCAATGGACCGACCTGTTGGGCAATTCCGAGATGATCGACCGTATCAAGACGAAGCAGGAAGAGCTGAAGCCCGCCGAACAGCAGAGCTGGCTCGTGCGCAGCCAACTCGACGTGCTGTGGAAGACGTCCATGAATGTCGACCCGTTCGTGAACAGCGATCCCGATCCGAGCTCGCCGGAGGGCATCGCGGGGACGCATATGATCGAATTCTTCAAGCAGACGTTCGCCAAAGCCATCTACGCGAAAAGCGACGAGGAAGTGTCCCAGATCATGGACAAAGCGGCTGCAGACGCGGCTAAGTTCGGATTCGACAAGTACGTGCAATTCAAAAACGACAAATGGAAAGAAAATTTGCAAAAAATCAACGGCAATTCATGATGTGAATCGACAAAGGGTATATACTCGCCTATATACCCTTTTTTTCTCTATCATATGACGGCTATCCGCTCCGCTGGGGAGGTGACCGGTACCGTGTACCAAGTACTGCTCGTCGACGACGATCGCATCGATCTGGAAGGTCTCGTGCGCCTGATTCCTTGGGAGCGCTTGCGCATGCAAGTGTGCGCCGTCGCTTCCGATGCCTATGAAGCGCTGGACCTTGCGGCCGTTCATCCGGTCGACATTCTCGTGACGGATATCAAGATGCCGATCATGACCGGCTTGGAGCTGGCCGAACGGATCGTGAAGCTTTATCCGGCCGTCTCGATCCTGTTCGTCAGCGCTTACGAGGATTTTCATTTCGCCAAACAGGCGATTGCCCTGAATGCCAGCGGCTACGTAACGAAGCCCTATGACAACCGTGAACTGGTCTCGGCGCTGGAGCGGATCCAGGGCGAATTGGACAAGGAGCGCCAGCGCCAGCCGATGCTGGTCGGCGAGACGATCCGGCAGTGGCTGGAGGGCATGCTCGACCGGCAGGCATTCGCCGCCGGCCTGCGGGAATACGGTCTGACGCTCGGCGCGAGACATCCGGCGGTCGCCATCGCGGAGATGGACGACCTGTGGCAGATCAACGCCGACCCGGCGCACCCCTTCCACGGCCGGATCGGCGAAGCGGCCTGGCAGATCGTTCGGGCCTGCGGCGAAGCGGGCATGCCCCTCGCCTGCCCGTTGGACAACCATCGGGTCGCGGTCGTGCTCGACAGGCCGGATTACGCCGAAGCCTTGACGGAGCTGGTGAAGACCGTCGAGGCGCGCGAGCCGTTCACGATTACGGTCGGCATCGGCGCGCCCGTAGAGGACGGGGACGTGCGCGGTTCCTACCTGCAGGCGGCCGAAGCGCTGACCTGCAAGCTGTTCTACGGCAAGAACCGCACGATCGACATCCGGATGGCCAAGAGCAACAACCACCAGTCGAACGCTTCGGATCTCGACGGGCTGTTCGAAGGGCTCTTCGTCGCCGCCTCCGGCTACGATCTGCCCCGCATCGACGACGGCGTCGAGGCGCTGTTCCGATACGCCGCGGAGCTGAACGGCCGGATTCGGGCGAACCACTTCGCCATGTTCGTGCTCTCCAAGCTGGACGCCTATCTGAATACCCTCAACGTGGAGCTGCTCGATCTGCCGGGGACGGACTGGCAGGCCTTCGACGTGCTGGCCAGGCTGGAGACGATCGCGGAGATGAAGATTTGGTTCCGCCGGCGGATGTTCGAGGCGTCCGAGCTGCTGCACAAGCGGAAGCTGAAGAAGGGCCGGCTGATCGAAGAGGTGGAGGCGTTCGTCCGCGAGCGGCTCTCCGACCGGCTGACGCTGCGCGACGTCGCGGACCGGTTCGCGTTCTCGCCCAACTACTTCGGCCAGATGTTCCGGGAGGAGACGGGCGAGAAGTTCAACGACTTCTTGACCCGGCTGCGGATCGAGAAAGCCAGGGAGCTGCTGCGGGATCCCAAGCTCAAAGTGTTCGAGGTCGCCCATCAGGTGGGCTTCAAGAAGATCGCCAATTTCAGCGTGCAGTTCAAGATGGCCTACGGGCTCAGCCCGGGCGACTACCGCAAACAATGCTGAAGGAGACGGAGCCGATGCAGCGGAGGCGCGCGAACGGAAGCCAGATCACGTTCCAATACAAGCTGTTTCTCACTTACTCGCTGGTGGTGCTGCTCCCGGTCGTCGTTCTCGGCACGCTGGCGTATCGGTTCTCCCTCGACGCCGTTCGCGAGCGGACCGACCAGTACATCGCCGGGACGGTCAATCAGATGGTCGACAATATCGGCTACCGGCTGGACGCGTTCGGACGGATGTCCGACCAGATCTTCTTCGACGAATCCATCCAGGAGGCGCTGCGGCTGAGCGAAGCCGGCTGGGAGATGCAAGAGGAAGCCACGAAGACGATCTTCCCCAAGCTGGAGTCGGCGCTCAAGATCGCGCAGGAGAACGTGGCGCTCTCCCTCTACTTGCGCAACGAGACGTTTCCCGAGCTCTATTACGACCATACGAAGATCAAGGCGCTGACGATGGGCAAAGTCTACGAGGTCTATCATTTCAGCCGGCTGAACGAATCGGATTGGTATGCCGAAGCTTCACGCTCGTTGGAGAAGTTCGATCCGATCTGGCGGCAAGTCGGCGACGACCGGGCCGAGGGCAGCATCTCCCTGCTCCGGCAGACGGCGGACCTCAACAACCAGAAGCCCATCGGGCTGCTCCGCATCCGCGCGGAGATGAAGGATGTCTTCCAATCCCTGTTCCTCGAGAAATTCGGGGTGCCGGGCTATTTGTTCGTCCAGGACGCTTCGGGCAAGATCCTCTATGGCAGCGATCCGAACCGCCAGCTCCTCATGAGCTGGACGAAGCCCGACGACGGCTACTATACGATCGATCACGCCATTCCCGATACGGCGTGGACGCTGGTCGTCAAGATCCCGTATGCCGAGCTGCGCAAGGAGAGCGTGAACGTGCGCAACGTCACGATCCTCTCCTGCTTCGCCTGTCTGCTCCTCCTGCTCCTCATCAACTTCGTCGTCTCCGGCTATTTCTCCAAGCGCATCCGCAAGATCGTCTCCTTCCTCGGCGTGCTGAAGGACGGGGAGCTGTCCCGCCGGTTCCGGTACTCCGGCCAGGACGAATTCGGCTATATCGCCTTCGCCTTGAACGAGATGGCGGAGAACATCGACGATCTCATCCGCAAGGTCTACGTAGCCGGCCTCGAGAAGAAGGAGGCGGAGCTGCGGGTGCTCCAGTCCCAGATCAATCCCCATCTGCTGTACAACGCGCTCTCCTCGATCACCAAGATGGCCAAGATGAACATGAACGAAGAGATCCACGATATGGCGCTCGGGCTGGCCAAATTCTATAGGCTGACCTTGAACGAGGGCAAGACGCTGATCGGGATCGATCAGGAGATCGAGCAGATCAAAGCCTATATCGGCATCCAGCACATCCGGTACGGGGACCGGTTCTCGGTGCATTACGACCTCGATCCGGCGGCAATGGGCTACCAGACGATCAAGCTGATCCTGCAGCCGTTCGTGGAGAACGTGTTCGAACACGCCTGGTACCGGGGCCGCGTCCATATCCGCATCGTCGTCCGCAAGGAGGGGGAGCGGATCGTCTTCAAGGTGATCGACGACGGCGCCGGCATCCGTCCGGAGACGACCGCGCAGATCCTCGGGGACGGCGAGGTGAAGCCCGGCTACGGCATCCGCAACGTGGACGAGCGGATCAAGCTGCAGTTCGGAGAGGCCTACGGCGTCGCCATCGCGAGCCGCCCCGGGATCGGCACCGGCGTGCAGATCGACATTCCCGTCTCCCGCCAAGCCCCGCCTGCCTCATCGCCCATCTCCGCCTCCTGATTTCCTGCCGCGCATGCCCCGCTCGTACCCGCCGCCCGCCCATAATCGCGCGGGTACGGTCCTATATTTCCCCCGGTTCCGGTCCGCCTCGGCCGCCTGCATAATGGAGTCAAGAAGGGGGGCCCATCTTCGCCGTGTATCGAAAATGGTTATCGCAATACCAACTGCTGCTCATGTCCATCCCTTTCATGGCTCTGCTCATCCTGTTCACCTATGTGCCGTTGTGGGGCTGGATCATGGCGTTCCAAGACTACTCGCTCAGCAAAGGGATCGCCGGCAGCCCGTTCAGCGGGTTCAGCCACTTCGCGGACCTGTTCCGCGACGACCGGTTCTACCTGGTGCTGCGCAACACGATGGTCATGAGCGGACTCAGCCTCGTCGCCGACTTCGTCGGCGCGATCGCGCTGGCGCTGCTGCTGAACGAAGTGCGCGCGCGCTTCTTCAAGCGGACGGTGCAGACGATCACCTACATCCCGCACTTCGTCTCCTGGGTCGTCATGGCGAACATCGTGCTGGGCAGCCTGTCGCCCGACGGCGGGATCGTGAACGACGTGCTGATGAAGCTGGGCTTCATCGACGAGCCGATCCTATTCATGTCCAAGGGCTCCTGGTTCTGGGCCATTCATACGATGGCCGGGTTCTGGAAGGAGCTGGGCTGGAGCACCATCATCTACCTGGCCGTCATTGCCGGACTCAACCACGACCTGTACGAGGCCGCAGACGTGGACGGGGCGGGAAGGTTCCAGAAGATGTGGCATATCTCCATCCCCGGCTTGATGCCGACGGCGATGCTGCTGCTCATCCTGGCGACCGGCAACCTGATCAACACCGGCTACGAATCCCAGTTCCTGCTCGGGAACGGGCTCAACATCGACTACTCGCAAGTGCTGGACTTGTATGCGCTCGATTACTCCTTCAGCATCGGCGACTACTCGTACGGGGTCGCGATCAGCGTGTTCAAGTCGGCGATCAGCATTCTGCTCGTGGTCTCGGTCAACATGGCAGCTAGACGCTTCGGGGACTTCAAGGCATTCTAGGCCAAAGGAAGTGACGACGATGAAACGCGGCTACGGCGCCGCCGACTACGCTTTTCTCCTGTTCAACTACGGCTTCCTGTTCCTGCTGGGATGTCTGACGCTGTATCCGTTTCTCAACCTGCTGGCGATCTCGCTGAACGACTCGATCGACTCCGTGCGGGGCGGCATCTACTTGTGGCCCAGAGACTTCACGATAGGCAACTACCGGGCGATCTTCCAGACGGACAACTTGGTCGCCGCGACGCTCGTCTCGCTGGCGCGGACCTTGATCGGCACGTTCCTGTCCGTGCTCTGCACGACGATGCTCGCCTACACGATCAGCCGCAGAGGGTTCGTGCTCCGCAAAGCGCTTAATCTGATTCTGATCATGAGCATGTACGTCAACGGGGGACTCATCCCGTACTACCTGCTGATCAAAAATCTCCACATGACCAACAGCTTCTGGGTGTATATCATTCCCGGGCTGATCGGCGCGTTCAACGTCATCATCATCCGCAGCTACTTCGAGCAGCTGCCCGACGGCCTGGGCGAATCGGCGCGCATCGACGGCGCGAGCGACTTCGCGGTGCTGTTCCGCATCCTGGTGCCGCTCAGCATGCCGGTCCTCGCGACCATCACCTTGTTCGTCTCCGTCGGCCATTGGAATTCCTGGTTCGACAACTATCTCTTCAACAGCAAGCAGAATCTATCGACGCTGCAGTATGAACTCATGAAGATTCTGCTCAAATCGGTCCAGCAGGTATCGACGGACGCGGCGCGATCGGGCAAGGTCGACCGGGCGGTGGCCAATACGCTGACGCCGCAGTCGATCCGGGCCAGCATGACGATCCTCGTGACCGCGCCGATCCTCTTCGTCTATCCCTTCATGCAGCGCTACTTCATCAAAGGGATTACGGTCGGCGCCTTAAAAGAGTAAGGGGCAAGGCCACAGCGGGGCCATCGGCCCAATGAACGATTCCGAATAGAGGGGAAGACCGCAACCATGAGGAAACCGCTACTCGCAATGCTATCTGTCGTTACCGCCGCCGCCCTGGCGATCTCGGGCTGCTCGGGGAACAAGAACGAGCCGACCGCCTCCGGCGAGAACGGCAGTCCGGGCGCCAGTCCGGGCGCATCCGGCGAAGCGTCCAAAGCGCCGGACAAGAGTCCGATCAAGATCTCGATCAACAGCATCGATCCGAAGTTCTCGCCGGACAACGACGTGGCGCAGAAGCTCGCCGAGCTGACCGGCGTCACGTTGGACCTCCAGTTCGTCGTCGGAGACTTGACCCAGAAGCTCGACCTGTGGCTGGCCGGGGGCGACTACCCGGACATGGTCGTCATGCATCCGAAGGAGGTCGGCAAATATATCGACGCCGGCGCCGTCATTCCGCTCGAGGATCTGATCGACCAGTACGGCCCGAACATCAAGAAGGCGTTCGGCAAATATTACAATCTGCTCAAGGCGGAGGACGGTCACATCTACACGCTCCCGGCGCCGTATCTCGCCGAGGAGACGCCGGCCGACTGGGAAGCGCCGTGGGCCGTGCAGTACGACGTGCTGCGGGAAGCCGGCTATCCGGAGATCAAGACGCTCGATCAGCTGTTCGACATCTTGAAGGCGTATTACGAGAAGCACCCGACGATCGACGGCAAGCCGACGATCCCGTGGTCCGGCGTCGGCGGGGCGGACCATCCCGACTGGATCCTGAACAATCCGGCGTTCCAGGCGGCCGGGAAGCCGGACCACTCCTGGTTCCTGATCGACGCCAGCAACAACGTCACGCTGAACATCCTGTCCGACTACCAGAAGCGCTACGACAAATTCCTGAACAAGCTGTACCTGAACGGCATGCTGGACAAGGAATTCTTCACCATCAACTATGACGAAGCCGAGGCGAAGACGGCCCAGGGCCGCACGCTGGCGGGCAGCCTGCCGGCCTGGTTCCTCAAGTATCCGGAGCAGTCGCTGCGGGGGCAAGGCAAGCCGGAGCGGCAATTCGCCAATATCGAGCTGCTGTTCGACGAGAACACGCCGGATCATTCGAACACGATCACGCCGATCAACTCCAACAACAACTGGCAGATCTCCAAGAACGCCAAAGACCCCGCCAGGATTATCCAATACGTGGACTTCCTGCTGACCGACGAAGGCCAGAAGCTCATCAACTGGGGGATCGAAGGCAAGCATTACGACGTCGTGAACGGCAAACGCGTCGTGAACGCGGCATGGAAGGCCAAGAAGACGGAGGACCCCGAATACGAGTTCAAGAGCGGACCGACCGGCCCCTTCTACTGGTTCACCTACGGGGACGGCGCCAAGCTGTCGGA
The DNA here is from genome assembly GCF_014212125.1 of Cohnella nanjingensis. Lineage (GTDB taxonomy): Bacteria > Bacillota > Bacilli > Paenibacillales > Paenibacillaceae > Cohnella > Cohnella nanjingensis. Next base: position 54,952 of record NZ_JACJVP010000023.1, on the reverse strand, counting down.
CGGCGATTACGCGACGCCGAATACCAAGGATTACTGGGTCTCCACCTACGACGACGCGACCAAGGAGCTGCTGTCCAAGTACAATAAGAAGGTGTTCTCCGACTTCATGGCGCCCGTGGAGCGGGTACCGGCCTGGATCTGGCAATTGGCGGAGCCGACCGAAGGACGCGCCGAATTCAAGCGGGTGCAGCAGGTATACAAGAAGGAGTCGCCGAAGATTGTCTATTCCAAGACGGACGAAGAGTTCGAGGCCAACTGGAACCGCTACGCCGAGGAGATCCGCAAAGCGGGCTCGGCGAAGGTAGAAGCGGCCTACGACCGCATCTGGAAAGCGTATATCGATCAGTACAACAAAACGATGGGCCAATAACCGAGCGCCTCATGCCCCGCGGGGCGTGGGGCCGCTCCGGTTCCATCCCCGGGAGAGGACTGCCGTGAGCATTCGGATCAAATGGTTCCTCGCGAACGCGCTGGTCGTCCTGCTCCTGCTGGGCACGCTGACGCTCGCAATGACCGTCTACAGCCGAGACTTTATCGATCAGAAGATCCGGGAGAACTCGCGATATTCCGTATCGCAGCTCGCGCTGAACGTCGACCATCTCATGCAGTCCTACGAACAGATCATGGACTACCTCTACACGAACAACAACCTGCAGGAGCGGTTGCTCGCGCAATACGGCTCCTTTCCGGAAGCGGAGCAGATGTACTTCGAGACGGTCGATCCGGTGCTGCAGTCCGTCAGGGGCATCAGCCAGATGACCCGGCTCGTCTTCTATACCGAGAATCCGCTCTTCGAATTCGCGGGATTCGTGCCGATCGACGAGGACGTCAAGCGTTCGGATTGGTACGCGGCCTTCCGGGCGAATCCGGAGCGGGTTAAGATCTGGTGGCCGCCGCGGCAGGATGCCTTCCGGCATCAGGGCAACTTCCGGCTGACGCAGCGGCTGAACAACTTGAACGAAGACGCGGAGCTGTACGTCACGATGGATCTCGACGTCCGGCTGTTCGACAACCTCATCGCCAACGAGAACAAGCGACACCGGTTCATCGTGACGCTGCCGGACGGCAGCGTCGTGCTCGACAGCCACCGCTCCGAGACGTACGGAGCTAATCTCCGGGATTACGACTTCGCCGACCGGATCGGGCAAGCGGACGCAGGCAGCTTTCGGGTGCGTGACGGGGAGGATTCCGATCTGCTCATCTATCAGACGCTGGTAGGGCGCAGCAGCGTGCGGGGGATGAAAGTCATCTCCCTCATTCCGGAAGACGAGCTGATCGCGAATGCGAACGAGATTCGGCGGATCGCCGTACTGCTCTTGTGCGGGGCGGTCGCGCTGTCGATCGCGCTCATCTACGCCCTGTCGCTCGGGTTGACGAAGCGGCTGACCAAGCTGGCGAGCGCGATGCGAAGCGTGAACACCGAGCAGTTGAAGCCGATGCAAGGGATGAAGGGCAACGACGAGATCAGCGCGCTCGGCCGCATCTTCAACGGGCTCATCGACCGGATCGACCGCCTCATCAAGGACGTGTACCAGTCCGAGATCAACCGGCGCGAGCTGGAGCTGCGAACCAAGGAATCGGAGCTGTACGCGCTGCAGACGCAGATCAATCCGCACTACCTCTTCAACACGCTGACCGCGATCCGCGGCAGCCTGCTGGAGAAGGGGGACAAAGAGAACGCGGAGACGATCAAGCTGCTCGCGCTGTCCTTCCGGCAGGTGCTGGGCAAGAGCGGCCAGGTGATCCGGCTGCAGGAAGAGCTGGAGACGGTAGACACCTACTTGCGGATTCAGCGGTTCCGCTTCGGCGAGCGGCTGTCGTACGAGATCGCCGTGCCGGAGGCGTACCGCGGCTACGCGGTGCCCCGGCTTGCGCTCCAGACGCTCGTCGAGAACGCCGTCGTCCATGCGCTGGAGCAGAACGAGAACCCGACCGCGATCGTCATCCGGGCGGAGGAGGAAGCGGGAGGCGCGCTGCGGGTCACCGTGGCGGACGACGGGCCGGGCATTCCGGCGGCGGCGCTCGCCGAGATCCGGCGGGGACTGGACGAGGCGGCGCCTACGGGCGAGAAGCACATCGGGCTCCGGAACATTCATCAGCGGCTGCGGCATACGTTCGGGCCGGACTACGGGCTCGTCCTCGACAGCGAAGCGGGCGCGGGGACCCGGGTCTCGATGCGGCTGCCGGGCGATCGGCACGGGGATGGCCAAGGAGGGAAGCAGGATGGATAAGGTACTGATCGCGGACGACGAGCCCGGCGCGCTGAAGGCGCTCAAATACTTGCTGGATTGGGAGTCGTACGGCTTCACGATCGCCGGAGAGGCGGCGAACGGCCGGGAAGCGCTCGATCTGCTGAAGGACGGCGATTATGCGCTGCTCGTGACGGATATCCGCATGCCCGGCATCGGAGGGCTGGACCTGATCCGCGAGGTCCGTTCGTTCTCCGGCATCCCGATCCTCGTCATGAGCGGGTTCGGGGAGTTCGAATACGTGAAGGCCGGTCTCCGGTACGGGATCAAGGACTATCTGCTCAAGCCCGTCACGGAGGAGGACATGGACCGCGTGCTGCGGGACGTCCGCGAGGATCTGGCCCGCGAACGCACGCTGCACCGGCAGCTGTACCACGGCATGCAGGCGATGCGGAATCAGGCGTTGCGGAAATGGGCGAGCGGCGCGATGCGCGCGAAGGACGCGGAGGAGCGCTTCCGGCTGCTCGAGCTGGGGCTCGATCCGAATCGCCACGCCGTCTGCTGCCTGCTGGCCGAGATGGACTTCATGGACGAGTCCGACGTCTCGCTGACCGACGCCGAGATCCAAATCCGGCGGTTCGCGGTCCTGAACATCATGGAGGACGTCGTCGGCTCCGGCGGCTACGTGTTCGAGCAGTCGGAGGAGCGGTACGGCGTGCTGCTCTGCGGCGGCAGGGACGGCTTGAACGGCGAGGACGCGCTGGCCGCGGCCGACGCGCTGCGGTCGCAAGTGTCCCGGTACGCCGGCGTCTCCGTCACGATCGGGATCGGAGACGTGGTCTGGCCCGCCAGCCAGGTGGCGCGGTCGTACGCCGTCGCGGAGCGGATGCTGGACCGCAAGTTCTTCGCCGGCCAGAACGCGGTGATCCGCAGCGGCTCGTTCGACGAGGAGGCGGCCGACGGCGGGGAGGCCGACGTCCGGGAACTTCAGCCGCTGCTGGATGCGGTGACGGCCGGCGACGAGCTCCAGGTCCACCTGTGTCTGAAACGCCAGATGGAGCGCTTCGCGGCGGGGGGGCGGACGCCGGCCCAAGTCCGCGCGTTCATGCTGGAGCTGCTCGTGCTGCTGTTCCACTTGCTCATGAAGGAAGGGCACCGGCCGGACCGCCTGTTCAAGACCGACCCGAACGATTACAAATCGCTGCTCGAAGCCAAAACGATCGCCCAATCGTTCGCGTACGCGGAGCGGATGTGCGTGGAAGCGATCGCGCTGCGGACGGCTTCGCGGCCGCCCAAGCCGGTAACGACGGTCCAGGCGGTCAAGGATATCGTCGCCGCCGAGTTCGGGTCGACGGCGATCAGCCTGAAGGCGATCGCCGAGCAGATCTATATGAATCCGGCCTATCTCGGACAGCTGTTCAAGACGAGCGAAGGCGTCTCCTTCAACGACTACCTGCTCCGCGTCCGGATGGAGAAGGCGAAGGAGCTGCTGCGCCGGACGGACAAAAAAGCGTTCGAGGTCGCGACGGACGTCGGCTATCGCGAGCTCGACTGGTTCTACAAAAAATTCAAAGCCTACACGGGGCTCAGCACCGGCGAATACCGTTCCGCCCAAGACCGTTGATTGTTGGCGTTTTTCGTTGATTTGATCACTTGCGGGCATCGCGCGAGGCTTGAGATGATCATAGGGCGGGCAAGGGAGAGGAGAACAAGCAGCGATGGAACGATTGTGCAACTGGATCGGAGGACTCCAAGGCCAATGCGCTGACGACGGACGAATTCGGCGACCTCTCCAGGGGTCCGACCTTCTCGGACACGCGGGTCGAAATCGCCGCCTTGGATCCATGATCGAGCTACGCGCTAGACAATACACATCGGGAGGTTTTACGCATGCGCAATACCGCATCCTTCGACTTGGCGGGCGCCCGCCTGTACACCCCATCCGCCGTGATCGAGAAGGGCGTGCTGGAAGTCCGGGAAGGCCGGATTCATTCGGTCCGTACGCAGGAGGAATGGGAACGAAGCCGCGACAGCGGCACGGCTGTCCGCGACGCGGGCGGGGCGAGGGTCGTGCCCGGATTCGTCGACGTTCACGTCCATGGCGGCGGCGGCTACGACTTCATGACCGGGCATGACGGCAGCCTGGAGGAGATCCGCCTGTACCATGCCGCCCATGGCACCACCTCCCTGCTGGCTACGACCGTCACCGCGGGGCGCGAGCCGATCGCCGAAGCGATCCGCATGATCGTTCGGGAGATGAAGCGGGGGGGCCCCGGAGCGGAGGTCGCCGGCATTCATCTGGAGGGCCCCTACTTAAACCCGGTCCGCTGCGGCGCGCAGAATCCCGAGAACATTCGCGCGGCGGACTTGGACGAGATTCGCGCGTTCTGGGATTTGTCGGAAGGAACCGTCCGGCTGGTCACGCTGGCGCCGGAGCTTGAAGGGGGACTTGAGGCGACCCGGTTTTTCCGGGCACGGGGGGTGACGGTGTCGATCGGCCACTCCGACGCCTCTCTCGCCGAGACCCGCGAGGCCGTGCGGGAAGGCGCCTCGCATATTACCCATTTGTTCAACGGCATGCGTCCGTTCCATCACCGGGAGCCCGGGCTGACCGGAGGCGCGCTTCTGCTCGGCGAACTGACCGTGGAGATGATCTGCGACGGCATTCACATTCATCCGGAGGCCGTCCGCTACGTCTGGGAGACGAAGCCGCGCGACCGGATCGTCTTCATCACCGACAGCATGGGACCGGCGGGCCTGCCGGACGGGACTTTCCGGTTCGAGGGGATGACCGCGGCGATGCGGGACGGTATCCTGCGGCTCGTGCAGGCGGACGGCACGGAAGGCAGCTTGGCGGGCAGCACGCTGACGATGGACAAGGCGATGCGCAACGTGATGCAGTGGACGGGGGCGTCGCTGGAGGATGTGCTGCCCGCGCTCACGCTGCACCCCGCCCGGCAAGCCGGGCTGGCCGGCCGCAAAGGCTCGCTCGAAGCCGGGAAGGACGCCGACTTCGTGTGGCTGAACGATGACGATACCGTTGCGCAGACCTGGGTAGGCGGCGTCAGGGCGTGAGGGCGCATCCATTGAAGAGAATCTAATACGGATAAGTTAGCGAAAATCAAGATCCGGGAGGAGATACGCTTGGTTCAGGTCGTTTTTTTGTTCGATACGGAAGACTATACGTCGCCGGTCTCCGACGACGCCATCCTGCGCTTGGCGGAGCTGCTGCGCAGCGAAGGCATCCGCGGCAGCTTCAACATCGTCGGCGAGCTCGCCCGCATGCTGAAGGAGCGGGGACGGGAGGATATCGTCGCCGCGCTCCGGCATCACGAAGTGAACTATCATACGTATCGCCATTCCTGGCACCCGACGATCGCGGAGTACAGCGACGACGCGGTGTGGGAACGGCCCTACGAGCGTTATCTGGACGAGGAGAGCGAAGGCTCGGCGATCGTGCGGCACGTGTTCGGCGTCGGCGAACTGCCGGCTTACGTGCCGCCCGGCAACAACATCTCCGCCCAATCGCTGCACGCGGCGGCGAAGCTCGGCATGCCCGTGGTCGCCGGCTCGCTCTTCAAGGAGACCGGGGGCAAGGCGGTCTGGTACTGCAACGCGCTGAACCTGGAGTGCAACGAATATCTGGACGATCTGCTGCTGCGGGACGGGATCGAGGAGGCGAACCGCCGGATGCCGAAGTGGCGGACCTGGGACCGGCTTATCCTGTGCTGCCATCCGAACATGATCCCCTATGAGAAGTTCTGGGACGCCGTCAATATGAAAGGCGGCAATCGCGTCCCGTGGGGCGAGTGGAAGCTCGCGGAGCGGCGGCCGGACGAAGCCGTCGAGCGGTTCTACGGCGATCTGCTGACGCTGATCCGGGCGCTTAAGGCTTCCGGCGAATTCGAATTCGTCACCTGCCGCGAGATCTGGGAAGCGCACGACGGGGCGAGCGACAGGCATCTGGGGCGGGACGCGCTGATCGGTCTGTTGAACGGGCTGGACGGCAGCTTCTTCTACGGAGAGGACGGGGGCGTCAGCTACTCTCTGGCGGACCTGTTTCAAGCGGCCGTCTTTTATTTGAACGGCGGGGTAGGGACATACCGCGCGGCGCATCCGATCGGACCGATCCACGAGCCGGTCGGGACGAACGGCCGTCTGAAGATCGATGCGGCGGTCTTGCGGCAGGCGGCCGCGGCGCTGGCGGACGCGGAGATCATTCCGCATCGGATTCCGCTCGGCGAATCGTCCGGCGGCGGATCGGAAGGCCCTGTCATCGGGCCGGGCGACTTCCTGAGAGCGGCTGCGCAAGTGCTGTCCGGCGCAGCTTCGGCCGCGATCGAGCCCGGTCCCCAACTGCCGGACACGTCGGATTTCTACCGGTTCGACGATTTTCGTCTGGCGGGGACCTGGATCTACGCGGATGACTTCAAGGACGAATGGGTGACGCGCAGGCTGCGCTGGCAGTCCTGGACGATCCGCGGGGCCTGAGCGGGGCGGAGCTTCGACTGCGCCGGTTCGCATCATGCTGAAGCGCTAGAACGGCTTTTCGGCATCCGGACACCCCGAGGAGCGGCGCGCGGAGCGGGAACGGTGGCGCCGCTCCGCGCGTCGGCGGAGGGAGAACGAAACCGGCGGGTATGGCAGGAGCGATTGAATAGAATCGATCCATCGACAAGAGTTTCCCTTATTCGGGATTCCATGTAAAATGGAAAAATAACCCGAAATATGGAGGGGGCTCTTTTTTTATGAAAATGGGTCTTGGCCATTATAGCTTTCAGGGCTTACACACCTAATAATCGTAGGGAATATTCGTATTCGGTTGTGCAAAGGTCGCCCGGAATTCATCGGCTGGGACCTGTCCGGTGGTGCTCGCTGGTGGTGGTGCTTGATGGTGGTGCTCACTGGTGGTGCTTGCCGGGGATGCTCGCCGTGGTGCTCGCTGGTGGTGCTTTCTCGTGGTGCCTGCTCGTGGTGCCTGCTCCCCAA
>NZ_JACJVP010000023.1:0-47749 GCF_014212125.1 Cohnella nanjingensis | reverse complement strand
GTCTGGAGGTCTGGAGGTGTGAAGGTCTAGAGGTCCGAAGGACTGGAGGTCCGGAGGTCTGACAAATCTATGATGACGGAACAATGGTGCTTAGAATGTCAGAATGTCCGCTAACCACCAAATAAGAATCCGATATAACGCGTACGTGGGATGGTGGCAATTCGAAACGATGGAAGGTCAGCGTCTGGAAATCATGAACCAAGGAACGACATTCGACGGCGATTACGGCTTCACCATGTCCATATCCGACTTAGGGTTGGACAAGCTTGCCGACGGCTTCATTGCCCGATTCTCCGGACTCGCGCTCTACAGGTACGATCGGACCAAATAAACCAATGGCACCGTCAACCGACCCTACCGGGAGGCCCCCCAAATGAACGCAATCCGTGCGACTCTGATCCTGATCGGCAAGGGACTGCTCCTCGCGGCGATCGTGCTGGCGATGATGTTCGTTGCCATCTTCGTCTACGTCTTGGCGGCCGTCCTTAACGGCCGCGATATCGATCAGATCCTGACATTCCAGCGTATGAATCTGACGCTCGCCGTCATTCAAGACCTCTTCCTTATCGCAGGCGTATGGATCATTTACATCGCCTTTGAACGCAAGTCGGGCTGGCCGTTTGGGCTGAAGCAGCGCGGGGCAGCCGTCCGACTGGCGTACGGAATGGCCTTCGGCGCGATCCTCATGACAATCGTCACGCTGCTGATCTGGCTGTTCGGCGGACTGCGGTTCGAAGCGGCGTCCGCCAGCCAAGCGCGATGGCTGTCGCTGCTCTGGGGCGTGTTCGTCTTCGCCGTTGTCGCGTTCAGCGAAGAGCTGTTGACGCGGGGCTACGTGCAAGGCTTGGTCAAGCTGCGATTCGGAGCGGTTGCGGCCGTAGCCGTCTCCTCGCTGCTGTTCGCCGTCATGCACTTCGGCAACGCGAGCGTCTTCGACAGCATCTGGCCGACGGTGAATCTGGTTCTTGCGGGCGTCATTCTCGGCATCTCCAGGGAGGTGAGCGGCGGCTTATGGCTGCCGATCGGCTTCCATTTGACCTGGAACTACTTCCAGGGGTACATCTATGGGTTCGAAGTGTCGGGGGCAGACGTGGAATCCGTGTTCCATCTCGAGCGAACGGGCCGCGATCTCGTCTCCGGCGGCGCGTTCGGCGCGGAAGGCAGCGCGGCGACGACCGCCGTCCTGCTGGTCGGCATCGCGGCGCTGCTGTGGGCGGCCCGTCGGCAACGCCGTTGACGAGCACGTCTTCGGTGAAACCTCGCAGGCTCGCCTCTTGAAGCGAGGACGGTTCATCGCCTATAATGGGAGCATTACCATGACGGAATATACGCGGAGGATCACTCGACCGATGAAGAACTAACACGTTACGCCTGAAGCAGTCAGCTTGCGGTTGCCGCGAGCTACGGATCGCCATGCGGCGAGACGGCCAGGGATACGTGTGTCGGTTGGGGACCTTGCGTTTGCATACGAAGCTCGCGAAGATGACGTGGCCGCGTCGACGCCATGCCCGGAGGAGGCGGGCGTTCGCGCTGCGCTACCGTTCGCGGCTTTGCCCCCATACCGGATCGTTCCCGACCGCAGCCGCTGGCTGCGGTTTTTTAACGGATTTTTCAATCGGATCGGGGGACGCGCATATGCTGTTCAAAGTCAAAGATTTGCGCAAGGAATGGAAAGGAAACGTGCTGTTCGAGAACGTCTCGTTCGAGGTGGGCGAAGGGGAGCGGATCGCCTTGTTCGGGCGCAACGGCGTCGGCAAGACGACGCTGCTGCAAGGACTGCTCGGCCGCTTGGCATTCGACGGAGGCGCCGTGCACCGCGCGCTGCCGTTGGCGGAATGGGGGGCGCTCGATCAGCAGCCAGCCGCCGGGCTTACGATCGGCGCGCTGGCGTTTGTCCTGGCGGGTTCGCCGGAATGCGATGCCGCGAAGCAACGTCTCGACGAGCTGCAGGCCCGGATGGCGCGTTCGCCGGCGGACGATGCGCTGCTGCAAGCCTATGGGGAGGCGTATGAGCGGTATCAACAGCTGGACGGCTACGGCTGGGAGACGAAGGCGGAGAAGAGCCTGCGCCAGCTGCAGCTAGATCCCTCGGTCTGGACGGTGCCGTACGGTTCGCTTAGCGGCGGACAGAAGACGCGGGTCCAGCTCGCCGCGCTCCTCGCCCGGGAGCCGAAGCTGCTCGTCCTGGACGAGCCGACCAATCATCTGGACGCCGAGACGCTGGACTGGCTGGAGAACTGGGTGCGGCAGTATCCGGGCACCGTACTGTACGTCTCGCACGACCGGACGTTCATCGACCGGACGGCGACTTCCGTCCTCGAGCTGGACCGCGGCGGCTGCCGAAGATATGCCGGCGGATATACATCCTATCGAGAGCAGAAGCGGGTGGAAGCCCGTACCCAAGCCGCGCTGTACCGCAAGCAAGAACTGGAGAAAGAGAAGCTGCTCGAGAGCATCCGGCGCTATGCGGAATGGTTCCAGCAAGCGCACGAAGCCGCGGGCCAGAACGACTTCCTCCGCGCCAAGTCCAAGAAGAACGTCTCCCGCCTCCATGCCAAGGAGTCGGCGCTGGAACGGCTGAACCGGCAGCGCGCGGACCAGCCGCGCGAGACGGCGAAGCTGCGCATGCGCCTCGAAGGCGGGTCGTTCGAGGCCGGGATGATGCTGGCGCTGGACGATGTAGGCTTCGCCTACGAAGGGGAGCGGCCGCTGTTCGCCCATCTCGGGCTGGCCTTGCGCCGCGGCGACCGCCTGGCGGTGCTCGGCCCGAACGGCGCGGGCAAGTCTACGCTGCTCAAGATGTTGTCCGGCCGGCTGACGCCGACCGGGGGAACCGTGCGCGCCCACCCGCAGACGCGCATCGCCTACTTCGCCCAAGAGCTCGACGAGTTGGATGAATCGTCGACCATCCTGGACAGCCTGCTTCGGCTGCCGGACATGACGCAGACCGAAGCGCGCACGCTCCTAGGCTGCTTCCTGTTCTCCAGGGAGGACGCGTTCAAGCGGATCGGCGACCTCAGCATGGGAGAGAAATGCCGCGTAGCCTTCCTCATGCTGCTCTTCGGCCGGGCGAATCTGCTCGTGCTGGATGAACCGACGAACTATCTGGATATCGATACGCGCGAGCGGGTCGAGGAGGCGCTGGAAGCCTATCCGGGCGCGCTGCTCCTCGTCTCGCATGATCGCTATCTGCTCCGCCGGGTAGCGAACCGGCTCGTTCTGCTAACGCCGGGGGAGGCGCCGCGCGCCTATCCGGGTACGTATGAAGAGTACTTCTCGCGGGAGAGGCGCCGCGATCTCGACCCGGCGGCGCGGGAGAGGGAGGAGGAACGCGGGCGGCTGGAGCTCCGGCTAGCGCAGCTGATCGGGCTGCCGGAACCTGCGAGCGAGGCGGGGAGGGAGGCGCTGCTGGCCGACATCCGGCGGCTGCGCGGGCAGATCGAAGCTTTGGGGAAGGACGGTTAAGCTTCTCTTTATCGTTTTTTTAGCAGGCGCCATATGTTCAAACGGACCGTAGAAACGATATGATAATGGCAACTATAGTGAAGGGGGACAGATCCATGTTTCCAAATCCGTTGGGAGGTCCGCCGCACGCCTTCCAGTTCTTCTTTTTCCTCATCTTCGCGGTGGTGATCTGCGGCTTTGCTTTCGCCATCGTGAAGGGGCTGTCGACGTGGACGCGGAACAACGCCTCCGAATTGATCTCCAGACCGGCGAGAGTCGTCGCCAAACGGACGAATGTATGGGGCGGCTCGGGCGAATCCAGCTCGTCTACGAGCTATTACGTGACCTTCGAAGCGGAGGACGGCTCCCGTGCGGAGTTGGCCGTGAACGGGAAAACCTATGGCATGCTGGCCGAAGGAGACGTGGGGCAGCTCACCCATCAAGGGACCCGGTATAAAGGATTCGACCGCCATGGACGCGCTAACGAGGCGCAGGGGTCCAGTTAGGGGGAGGCAGCGGGCATGCCGTTCTTAAGACGAATCGAACTCGACCGGACGCGGCTCGGCGACGGGGAAGCGCGCGTGCGCGATTATCCGTTCGATATCCCGGCCATCCGCCGCCTGGATCGGCTCGCGTTCGACGCCGACGTGACGTTCTTCGTCGGGGCCAACGGCTCCGGCAAGTCGACGCTGCTCGAAGCGATCGGCGTCTCTTGCGGCTTCAGCATCGTCGGCGGACGCGACCTCGTCATCGCCAAGGAGAAGGACGATACGTCTCTCGCCGACCTCCTGCGTCTGTCCTGGACGCCGAAGGTGTCGGGCGGATTCTTCTTCCGCGCGGAGACGTTCGATACGTTCGCGGACTATATCGACGAGCTGGCCAAGGACCCCTTCGTCGGGACATCCGCCTATGCGCCCTACGAAGGACGCTCGCTGCATGAACGGTCGCACGGGCAAGGGTTCTTGACCTTTTTCCGCAATCGGCTCGGACGCAAAGGGCTTTATCTGCTGGACGAGCCCGAGTCCGCGCTGTCGCCGCAGAATCAATTGGCCCTCATGCGCATCCTCTGGGAGCAAGCGTCGGCCGGCCAAGCGCAATTCATCGTGGCGACGCATTCGCCGATTCTGATGGCTTATCCGAACGCGCGCATCCTGCAGTTCGACGAGGAGGGGATCGCGCCCGTCGCTTACGAGGATACGGAGCATTATAGGCTCACGAAGGACTTCCTGAACAACCGGGAGCGGTATTTCCGCATGCTGTTCTCGGAAGACGAGGAAGCGGACTGAAACGCTGCAATCGGCAATGAATCGGCTTGGCGCAAGACCGGGGACGCAGGAAGCGTCCCCGGTCTTTTTGCCGTCGCCCCGCCCGAGGCGTGCCAAAATGTGCTGGCAATATATGTCGGATCGACATATNNATATGTCGATCCGACATATATGTGGAGGTGATGCGCTCATGTATGAGCTGTTCGCGCTCGGCGAGCTTCGGACGGGAGACAAACACGGCTATATGCTGCAGGAGGTGCTGAAGCGAATCGGCACCGTCCGCGCCATCAGCTCGGGCACGCTGTATCCGCTCCTCTCCCGGCTGACGGACGAAGGATCGATCCATCTGCGCCTGGAGGAAGAGACCGAAGGCGGGCGGCCCAAGAAGATCTATTCACTCACGGAGAGCGGCCGGGAGCGGTTCGCCGCGCTGATGGCGAAGCCGCTGGCGCACAATGCGGAGACGGCGCTCGTCTTCCGCATCAAGATGGTCTACTTCCGCTATGTGCCGAAGACGGTGCGGCTGGCTTGTCTGACGCAATACCTGGACTACCTGCGCGGACAGCGCGAATACGTCAGCCGGTTCGAGCGGCAACTGATCGCCGCGCAGCCGGAGCCGGAGATTCAACGCATTCAACTGCTGCGGACGCTCGATCATCGCAAGCACATGGGGGCGGCGGACCTGGACTGGGTGCGCGCGGAGATCGCGCGCGTGGAGGCGTCGGACCCGGACGAAGCGCAAGGTTAAAGAACGAGGAGGAATGGCCATGGAGCGATTGTGGACGAAGCCTTTTATCTTGATGACGGCGGGGATGCTATTCCTGTTCACGGGATTCTACCTGCTGCTGCCGACGCTGCCGCTCTATATCAAGCAGCTCGGCGCTTCCGAGTCGCAGGTCGGCCTGGCGGCGGGGGCGTTCACGCTCGCGGCCGTCGCGACGCGTCCGCTCGTCGGCGGACTGCTGGATCGTTACGGCAGACGGGTGTTCATGATCGCGGGGCTGCTGTTGTTCACGTTGTCGATGTATGCGTACGACTGGGTCGGCGGACTCGCGATGCTGTTCGCGCTGCGCGTGCTGCACGGCGTCAGTTGGGCATTCTCCACGACCGCGGTCGGGACGTCGATCACGGATATCATTCCGTCCGCGCGGCGAGGGGAGGGAATGGGGTATTACGGCATGGCGATGACCGTCGCGATGGCGGTGGGACCGATGCTCGGCGTCTGGCTGATCCAGGGCGGCTCGTACCATCCGCTGTTCCTGCTCGCCACCGGTTTCTCCGTGGCGGCGCTGCTGCTCGCTCTGGCGGCCAAGACGCCGTACCGGCCCCGGGGAGGCCGGGGACGGCTGCAGCTGTTCGAGCGCTCCATCGCCTCCGTCATGGTCGCGATCTTCTTTCTCGCCGCCGCATATGGCGGGATTACCACCTTCGTGCCGCTGTTCGCGGAGTCGGTCCAGGTGAACGCGGGCACTTTTTTCCTCGTGTACGCCATCGCGCTCACCGCGACCCGTCCCCTTGCGGGCAAGCTGTCCGACCGGCGCGGAGAAGCATTCGTCATCGTGCCGGCGCTTGCCGTGACGGTGGCGGCTCTGCTGGTGCTGAGCTTCTCGCACGGCTTTACCGGCATGTCGATCGCGGCCGTCCTGTACGGCATCGGATTCGGATCCGCGCAGCCGGCGCTCCAATCGGCCGCCCTCCGGCTCGCCCATCCGGATCGCCGCGGGGTGGCGAACGCTTCGTTCACGGCCTCCTTCGACCTCGGCATCGGTCTGGGTTCGATCGTGCTCGGCTGGGTATCGCAGTATACCGGCTACCAGACGCTGTTCACGGTGACGGCGTTCTCGGCGGCGGCTTCCATGGCCGTCTTCGCGATCTTCGTCCGCCGGCGGCTGCGGGCGCCGGAGCCTGCGACCACCGCCGCCGCCACCCCGTGAACGGCTGGAGCTTCCGTCTTCCCGACGGAAGCTCCATGATGAACGCAAAAAAGAATCCGGCGCCCGCCGTTTCAAGGGCGCCGGATTTTTTTTGTTCGTTTACGGGATTCGCGAGATTTCGTCGCAACGGTCGTAGAATTCTTGCTGCAGCTGCAAAGCGGTCTCGTCCTCCTTGATCCGTTTGACGGCTTTCGCCAGATTGGCCGCGCAGTACTCCAAGTAAACTTTGCCGTATTCCGCGGTCGAGAGGGAAGGGGTGCCGGCGATCTGGTTCGGATACTCGGCGTACCAATGGATCGAGGAGAACAGCTTCTCTTCGGTCATCCACCGGCCCCGGCCTAACGGATTCCATTCGCCCGGGTTCAGGCGGTCCATATGGACGAGAGACGGATCGATGTGCAGGATCTCGGACGTTTCCATATGATCCGCGTGTCCGTAATCTCCCGGCGTTTGGAAATGCGTCTCGAGATAGCGGTGCTGCTCCTGGGATAGCTCCCACAAATCGTAGGCGTAGACGACGTAATCCCTGCGCTCGTCCAGCATCGTCTGCACGAAGTAACGAAGCCAATGGTTGTTGCCTCCGTGTCCGTTCGCCAGCACGATCTTATCGAAGCCGTTGCGCCGGATCTCCTTCACCACTTCCCCAAGCAACCGCATTTGGATTTCGCCGCTCACGGCAATCGTTCCGGCATGGTGCTTCACTTCGGAGACCTGCGCGAAAAAATAATAGGGGAAGACGACGAAAGGTTCCAGCTTGGCGGCTTCCTCGGATACGGTTCTGGCGATCATCATGTCCGTTCCGAGCGGCAGATGGTCGCCGTGCTTCTCCAGGCAGCCGATCGGCAATACGCATACGCGGCCGGACGTCCGGAGCGCCTCTTCGAATTGCTTGACGGTCAAGTTCTCCCACTTCATATCCGAACCTCGCTCTTCATCGCTTGCAGCCAAGCGGAGATTGTTGACAATTATATCATACAGAATGAAGTTAAAATCCAAAAAATATAACAAAAATGAAAAAACAATCTTCTACTATCTAACGAATGATGCTATTATAAGACCGAAGATGCTGGAGGTTAAATTCACCGACATTATTTAATATAAATAATTATTCCACTTTAATCGGGTGAATTCATGGAACGACATGCCGATAACCGCGTGGATTCGGGGTTTGATCGTATCCAGCCAAACTTCGCGCGCGGAGCCGCTGTTCGGTGCCGAACGTCAGCTTCCGATGGCCTTAGTTGTCGAGGAAGGCCGTGCGGCGGCGAGACGCGTCCATACGCCGAAAGAATCCCGGCAAGCAAGAAGAGGCGCAAACTTCCGAATATCGTCTTGTATAAGAAACAATATTCCGATTCCGGCGTGTACATTACGCCTGCCCTCCAGTCGCAGTGATCTCCGCCGTCGGGGAAGGCATCGCGGCCATGAACATGGCCGCGGAACGGATCTCGACGACCCTATCCGATTACACCTCGTACAGCAAACAGCAGAATCCGGATATCGGTCTGGTTTCCCGTTTGTCCGCGCACAGCCATCACGAGACCTCTAAAAACGACCCGAAGATTTTCAATGCCATACCGATCGGCATCAAGCTAAAACGCCTTTCCGCAAGCCGCAACCTCATTCCTTAAAGGTGGTGATGCAGCTCGTATCTCATACCGGGTATTCGAGGGGATCCGTTCGACCTGCAATGCCGTAACTGAGCCGCATATGCAAGCAAAAAAGAAACCGCTTTCAAGTGCAACGACCTCAAAAAGTAGGATCTAAGGAGGAAGTTCCGTGAAAAAAAGGTATTTGATTACGCTTACGGCGGTGCTGGCGATGATGGTCGCCCTGATCTCCGCATGCTCGTCCAAGAGCAACGACGAGGGTCAATCCTCGTCTCCGTCCGCATCGGCTTCGTCCTCTTCCGCCGCGTCTCCGTCGGCCTCTTCCGATACGCCGAAGGGCAAGGTCGAGATCCAGTTCTGGTACGGATGGGGCGGACCGGAAGGCGAATTGATGGAGAAAATGATCAAAAAATTCAACGACAGCCAAGATCAGATCGTGGTGAAAGGCACCGTGGAGGCGGACTACAGCAAACAGCTGACGGCGATCACGGCAGGCAATCCGCCGGACGTGGCCTCCAACTTCGGCAACGCGTCCGTTCCGAACGGCGAGAACGGCGCGAACACCCCGCTGGACGACTATATGGCCAAAAGCGACATGTCGGCGGACCTGTTCGTGCCGGGCGCGATCAAGCAACAGCAATACAACGGCAAAACCTATGCGGTACCGGTCGCCATGCACTATTCCGCGTTGTTCTACAATAAGGACCTGCTTGCGCAAGCCGGTTACGACAAGCCGCCGGAAACCGTGCAGCAGCTGTTCGAATACTTCGACAAGCTAAGCAAGATCGAAGCGAACGGCGAGATCAAAGTGCTGGGCCTCGGGCCTCCGTCGCTGCCGGTCTACGATTACGCTTACCTGTTCGGCGGCAAGTTCGTCGACGTGGACAAAGGCGAGATCACGCCGCAAGATACGGGCTTCATCCAAGCGATGAAGCAAAGCGCCGCCCTGTACAAGAAAGCGGGCGGATCGGAGAAAGTGAATGCGTTCACCAAGAAACTTGGAGCGGGACTGTCCGCGGACGATCCTTTCTTCACCGGCAAATACGCCATGACGTTCGGCGGCGAATGGACGGGGACGTTCATTAAGAAATTCGCGCCTAACCTGAACTACGGCATCGCGCCGATGCCGTACGACGAGAATCATCCGGACATGAAGGGCGCCGCTTCCGTCGATACGTCTACGTTCTACATTCCAAAGGGCGCGAAGCATCCGGACGAGGCTTGGAAGTTCATCGAATGGTTCCTCAAACCGGAGAACATCGCGGAATTCGATGCCGGCTTGGGCAATCTTACGCCCGTGCTCGCCGCGATCGATTCTCCGATGTTTGGCGACGTCGCCGGATTCAAGGAGTTCCTCGAAGGCTCCAAAAGCCCGAATCTTCAAAGCTTCCCGGCTTCGCCTTACATGAGCGTCTACTTGAACGAGATCGGCGTCGCGTTCAATGACGTGCTGCTGAACAAGATCTCCGCCGAACAGGCGGCGAAGCAGATCGCGGACAAGATGGCGCCGGAAGTCGCCAAATACAAGAAGTAACCGTACGCGGAAACCATGCGGCTCCTGCCCGTCATGTACGGGCGGGAACGCATGCGATGCGAATGTTCATGGGGGTGTACCGGCTTGCTCACGACTACGGATAAGAAGTTCCGCGCTTCGAAATGGAAAGCGCTGCTCGCCTTCACCGTGCTGTTCGGTTTGGTCGTTGCCCCGATCGGCGGCGCCGACGCGGCGGAGAAACTGGCGGACAAATACAAAGACGCGCTCAAGCTGAAGCCGATCGAATTCTCGACCTATAGCGAATCCCAACTGCCGACCTATGCCGCGGTGTTGAAGAAACAAGAAGAGAAAGGCGGCAAGAACGCGGACAACGTACGGGTGGAGATTCCGGCAGCAGGCTTCGCCGGTTCCGGGTCCGGGCAGCATGCCGCGCCCGAGCTTCAAGCCGGTATCGGCGGGAATTCGGATCCAGCCGTCGTCTGGAAAGAGGAACTGGATTGGATCGAGTGGCCGGTCGACGTGCCGGCGGACGGCTTCTATAACATCGAGGTTACCTATTATCCGATTGCAGGTAAACGCTCCTCCATCGACCGCAGCGTGAAGATCGACGATGAATTCCCGTTTAATGAAGCGCAGCGATTGACCTTTCCGCGGATGTGGGCCGATCAAGCGGAACCCGTCAGAAACAGCCAGGGGGACGATATCCGGCCGAAGCAAGTCGAAGTGCCGCACTGGGAAGCTTTGAGACTCACTGATAATGAAGGAAAATATCCGGAGCCTTTCCGTTTTTATCTGACCAAGGGAAGCCACAAGCTCCGTTTCGATACGATCAAGGAACCGATCGCGATCTCGAAGATCGCTCTCGTATCTCCCGAGACCGTTCCGTCTTACGAGCAAGTGAAGCAGCAATATGAGCAGCAGGGTTATCGGCCGGCCGAGAACCAGACGATTAAATTCCAAGCGGAGAAGGTCGCCTACAAAATGGAGCCGACCCTGCGCAGGGAATCGAACTCCGATCCGCTCGTCGAACCGGCCGCGCACGGCAACCAGCGGCTGAACGTCATCGGCGATTACCGCTGGCGCAAGGGCGGACAATATTTGGCCTGGGAGTTCGAGGTGCCCGCAGACGGGCTGTACAAGATCGGCTTGAAAAACGGCCAGTGGTGGGGAGACGGTCTGCCGACCTACCGCAAGATCGAGTTGGACGGCCGCGTTCCCTTTAAGGAGCTGGAAGAGTACGCCTTCCCTTACGCCAAAGAATGGCGGGTCTCCGGACTCGGCGACGACCAAGGCGACTTCCTGTTCTACCTGACCCAAGGCAAACACACCTTGCGCATGACCGCCCAGCTGGGGCCATACCGGGATGCGATCAACTCCCTGTCCGATACGATCCTCGCGATCTCGGAATTGAACCGGAAGATCATCA
This sequence comes from Cohnella nanjingensis, assembly GCF_014212125.1. Lineage (GTDB taxonomy): Bacteria > Bacillota > Bacilli > Paenibacillales > Paenibacillaceae > Cohnella > Cohnella nanjingensis. The sequence continues at coordinate 36,575 of NZ_JACJVP010000023.1, read as the reverse complement.
TGGTCACCGGCACCAAACCGGACATGAACTTCCGTTACGAGCTGGACCGGCGCATTCCGAACTTGATCGAGGAATTGAACAAGATCACGGCGAGCTTGTCCTACCAGATTGCGCTGCTCGACGGCTTGTCGGGGAAATCCGCCGCGGTGGTCCAGAGCTTAAAATCGATCCGCGACCAATACGAGAGCATGGCCTCGAATCCGGACAACATCCCCAAGCGGTTGGATGACATCACGAATACGCAAGGACAGCTTGGCAACTGGCTCCTGAGCTTGAAAGAATCGCCGCTCGTGCTGGATTACTTCGTCGTCTCTTCGCCGGACGGGAAATACCCGAAGGCCAAATCGAACTTCTTCCAGAAAACCGTCTCGATGACCCAAAACTTCTTCCGTTCTTTCTCCAAAGACTACGACAGCGTAGGGGACACCTTCGCAGGCGGAGAAGGGCCGGTCATCGACGTGTGGATCGGCAACGGCCGCGAATGGGCGGAGCTGACCAAAGATCTGATCGACGAGGAATTCACGCCGCAGACCGGCATCCGCGTCAATATCAACACGATTCCGGCAGGTCAGCTCGCTTCCGGTACGGCCAACACGCTGCTGCTCTCCGCCAGTTCCCACCGGGCGCCCGACGTAGCGACCAACCTGGAAGCCACGATGCCCGTGGAATTCGCCATTCGCGACGCGATCGTGAATCTGAAGCAGTTCGACGACTACGACGAGACGGTCAAGGCATTCCTGCCGGGTTCGCTGATTCCGTTCGACTACAACGGCGGAGCATACGCGCTGCCGGAGACGCAGGACTTTAACCTGATATTCTACCGCAAAGACATCCTGTCCCAGCTCGGACTGGGCATTCCCGACACTTGGCAGGACCTGTACAAAATCTTGCCGGTGCTGCAGCGGGGCGGCATGAACGCGTGGATCCCGCCGATGTTCGATCCGTTCCTCTACCAGCACGGGGGCGGCTACTACAACGAGGGCTTGAACCGATCGGGACTCGATACGCCGGAAGCGTATTCGGCCTTCAAAGAATGGACGGATATCTATACCAACTTCCGGCTGCCGATCGAAGCCAACTTCTTCAACCGGATGCGCTCGGGCGAGATGCCGATCGGCATCTCCAATTACGCGACGTACGTTCAGTTCGCCGTGGCCGCCCCCGAACTGACGGGTCGCTGGGGGATCGCGCCGATGCCGGGCACGGTCCGGGAGGACGGCACGGTCGACCGCACCTCGGGCGGAGCGGTGTACGGCTCGGTGATCTTCAAGCAATCGAAGCATCAGAAGGAAGCTTGGGAATTCCTCAAATGGTGGATGAGCAAAGACGTGCAGCTGCGGTTCGGCCAGGAGCTGGAATCCCTGATCGGCGTCGAGGCGCGTTGGAACACGGCCAACACCGAAGCGTTCAAGGAGCTGCCTTGGCCCAAAGAGGATCTGGCTACCTTCGAAGAGCAGTGGAAATGGTACCGCGAAAGACCGGTCATTCCGGGCGGCTACTTCACGATGCGGCACATTACGAACGCGTGGAACCGCGTCGTGCTCTCCGGCACGAATCCGAGGGAATCGATCGAGCAGGCGGTCAAGGATATCAACAAGGAGCTCTTGGCCAAGCAGGAAGAGTTCGGGATCGGCACGGCCCCCAAACAATAGCGTCCCGTCAGGTTCGCACGGAAAGGATGGATTCGGGTGGCAGGACAAACGGCGGTGGCGGCCAGCCATCCCCCGGCTTACGGGACCAGGAAGAGAACCGGCCTGGTCGCCCATTTGAAGACCCATAAGATCAAGTATCTGATGCTCGCTCCGTTTATTCTGCTGTTCTTCGTGTTCTACATCGTGCCCGTGGCGTCGTCCATCGTGCTGAGCTTCACCTATTACAACATGCTGCAGCCGCCGAGATGGATCGGATTGGCCAATTACCGCCTGCTGTTCCTGGAAGACGATATTTTCCTGATCGCGCTCAAGAATACGCTGGCGTTCGCCGTCGTCACGGGTCCTTTAAGCTATTTCCTGTCGTTCTTCTTCGCCTGGATCATCAACAGCCTGCGGTTCAGCAACCTGTTCGCGCTCGCGTTCTATGCCCCTTCGATCACGAGCACGGTCGCGCTGACCGTCGTCTGGACGTACATTTTCTCGGGCGACCGGTACGGTCTCATCAACAAGTTCCTGATCGACTTCGGGCTGATCGACAGGCCGATCCTATGGCTCTCCAATCCGGATTACATGCTGTACGTCGTCATGTTCGTCTCGCTCTGGATGAGCATGGGGGCCGGATTTCTCGTCTTCCTGGCGGGCTTGCGCAACGTGCCGTCCGATCTGTACGAGGCGGGAGCCATCGACGGGATCAAGAACAAGTTTCAGCAAATGTGGATGATTACGCTGCCGTTGATGAAGCCGCAGCTGCTGTTCGGCGCGGTCATGTCGATCGTCGCTTCGTTCGCCGTATTCGATATCGCGGTCGCGCTGACCGGGATGCCGAGCGCGAACTACGCGGCGCATACGATCGTGTCCCACTTGTACGACTACGCGTTCATCCGGTTCGAACTCGGCTACGCGTCGGCGATCTCCGTGGTGCTGTTCCTGTTGACCTTCACGCTGGGACGGATCAGCATGCGAATGTTCTCTTCAAGCGACGAGTGAGGAAGGAGGGACCGGAATGCTCGCAGCATCCAAACAGATCTTCAAGCCGATCGGCCGAGCGGCCTACGTCTTCCACCGCAGGTGGATCAAGGGGATTACGCTCAGCAAAATTTTCTTGTATCTCTTCATGATCGCCCTGGTCGTCTTCACGGCGGCGCCGATCATTTTCGTCGCTTCGACGGCCTTCAAGCCGCTGGATGAGCTGTTCTTGTATCCGCCGCGATTTTTCGTCATGAAGCCGACGTTCAAAAACTTCGGCGACCTGCTGATCGCGACGGACTCGTCGCTCGTCCCGTTTACCCGCTACTTGTTCAACAGCGTGTTCACGACGGTCGCCATCGTGCTGTTCAGCGTCATCGTCACTTCGATGGGCGCGTTCATCATCTCGAAGTATAAGCTCCCGGGGATGGCCTTCATCTTTGCCGTCGTCATCTCGGCGCTGATGTTCCCCGCGCAGGTGACGTCGATCCCGACGTACTTCGTCATCTCCAATCTCGCCATTCTGAATACGTACTGGGCGCTCATCCTGCCCAAGCTGGCCGTCCCGTACAACTTGTTCCTGGTCAAGCAGTTCATGGATCAGATTCCCGACCAGACGCTCGAGGCGGCCAAAGTCGACGGGGCCAACGAATGGACGATGTTCTGGAAGATCGTCATGCCCTACGTCAAGCCGGCCTGGATGACCGTCGTCATCTTCTCCTTTATCGGGAATTGGAACGACTTCTCATCTCCCCTGATCTACACGACGAGCGAAGCCATGAAGACGCTGCCGCTGGCCATGCTGGGCGTGTCCAACGGAACGGTAGGCAGGATGGGGGCCGCGGCCGCGGGGGCATTCGTGACCGTCATGCCCAGTATCGTGCTGTTCATCATCCTGCAGCGGCAGGTCATGGACACGATGGCCCATTCCGGGATCAAATCGTAGAATCGAGGGGATTCAAACGTGAGAAGGCTGCGGCTAGGATTGATTTTGGCCATGATCGCCATCGCATCGCTATTCGCCGGGACGGCCGCCGCTTACGCCGTGCCCGCGACCGGCTACGCGATCGCGCCGGAAGGATACCACATCGCGGTTCCGCTCGGCTATTCGGTGGAACGGGTATTGACCGGGGACTATGCGCACGGCATGTTCAAGAATCCGGAGGATCTGTTCATCGACGCCAAGGATCAAGTGTATGTCGCCGATACGGCCAACAACCGCATCGTAAAGATGGATAAATTCGGCAAGATTCTGAAGGTGTTCGGGACGAAGGACGACAAGTTGAATCTCATGGAGCCGCGGGGCATCTTCGTAGAGGACGACGGGGACGTCTATATCGCGGATACCGGCAACAACCGCATCGTCCACCTGAGTCCCGCAGGGGAGCTGATCGAGAAGTTCATCGCGCCCGAATCGGACCTGATCGACAAAGATTTCCCGTTCATGCCGACGAAGCTGGCGCTCGACCGCAACGGCAATATGTACGTCACGAACGGCAGCGATTATCACGGTCTGATGGTCATCGACGGACATAACGAATTTCAAGGCTATATCGCGCCGAACAAATTGAAATTCAACCTGAAGGACTACATCCTGCGGAAATACGCGACGAAAGAGCAGCGGGAAGCGCTCGGCAAAGTCGTCCCGCCGAACCACCGGAACGTCACGATCGACCAGAAGAACGGCTTCCTGTATACCGCGATCGAGAATACGATGCTCGACGAGATCAAGCGGTTCAACCTGCTCGGGATCAACACCTATCCCGTCGACCGGCAGTACGGGGAGTTCAACGTCCGCAGGGGCGTGACGACTTCGCCGAACGTAGTCGACGTGGCCGTGGACAAGGACGGGATCATCACGGCCGTCGACTCCAACCACCGCAAAATCTACCAGTTCGATCAGGAAGGCAACAACCTGCTCGTATTCGGCGGGAACGGCGATCAGACGGGGTTCTTCCAGGAACCGGTCAGCGTCGCCAACGATTCGGAGGGCTTGCTGTACGTGCTTGACCGTGCCCGCGGAGAGGTGCAGGCGTTCCGGGCGAACCACTTTACCTCGCTCGTGCACAACGGCAGCGAGCTATTCAGCGACGGGCGCTACGAGGAAGCGCTGGAGCCCTGGAGGCAGGTCGTCTCCATCGATTCCAACTATATTCTCGCGCATCGCGGCATCGGCAAGGCGCTGTACAAGCAGCAGCAATGGAAGGCCGCGATGACGGAATTTCGGCTCGGGGAGGACATGGGCAACTACTCGAACGCCTTCCGCGAATACCGGCATGAGCTTCTGCGCCACCAATTCGGATGGATCGCCCTCGCCGCGGCCGCGGTCGGCGTCGGCTTGTATTACGCGATCGTGGCCTTGAACGGGTATGCCAGAAAGGTGCTCGCGGCCCCGGCGGGATCCGGCTATCCGTCGTTCCAGAATGCGATTCTCGCCATCTTCGCGCCGCGCGAAGCCTTTTACCGGATTCAATCCGCTCCCCGTTACGGGGCGGTGATCGTTCTCGTTTTGGGGATATTGGCGGCCCGGTTCATCCAAATCTATTTTACGAGCTTCCATTTCAATATGACCCGTCCGGAATTCGCCGATTTTTACTTCGAGGTCTCGCAATTGATCGTGCCGTTCTTCCTGTTCGCCGCATCGGCCTGGATGATCACCTCGATCATGGACGGGGAGTCCAAGTTCAAGCAGATTCTGGCCGCTTGCGCTTATGCGGCGATCCCGTACATCATCGGCACGCTCGTCCAGACCTTGATGAGCAACCTGCTGACGCGCGACGAGCTGGCGATCTACGACATGATCGGCACCGTTACCTACTGTTGGGTCGGACTGTCTTTGTTCCTTCTCATCATGGTGATGAACGACTATTCGGTATCCAAGACGGTCTGGGTCATCGTCTTGTCCGTCTTGACCGCCATCGCGCTGCTGCTGGTCGGTATTCTGTTCTACGTCCTCGTGCAGCACGTGATCGACTTCTTCAAGGAAGTGTTCCTGGAGCTTTATATCAGAGGATTCTAAGTAAAGGGGGGAGTAGACCAGATGCTGCGACGGTCCTGGCGAATCGGGTTATGGGTCCTCGTGTTGGGATTATGCGCGTTCGGCGTGTACAAGATGGAACATTACCAAATCGAGCGCAACGCCCTGGGCGACGGCAAGGTGGAAGATCCGGCGCCCGTCTCCAAGGAGATCGTAGATAAACTGAGCGATATCGCCAGCTATCGCCAAGTCGCCGACAACGGCCGGTTGACGCTCTTCTTCGAACCGGTCACTTCATCGATCGCGGTCCGCGACCGATCCACCGGAGCCCTATGGATGTCCGCCGCCAATATTAGCGACGAAGCGCTCGGGGGCAGCGAGCTTCTCAAGAACAGCGTGCGGGCTCCCTTGAATATGACGTATGCCGACTTCTCGCGCCCCGTCCACGATCCGCTCATCACCAACTCGATTACGCTTCCTCCGAAGATCGCGAGCGAGAGCATCGACCGGGGCATCCGGGTGCGCTATGACTTCGAGAAGCTCGGCATCAGCTTCGCGGTGGAGTATACGATCGGAGAGGACCGGCTGGAAGTGCTCGTGCCGGCTTCGAGCATCAAGGAGACGACGAGCAACCTGCTCGTCTCCATCGAAGTGCTGCCCAATCTGGGGTCGGGGACCGATCAGGACAAGGGGTATATGTTCTACCCGGACGGCAGCGGGGCAATCTCCAATTTCAAGGAGACGCATCCGGCGTACAAAGACAAATACACCGCCACGGTCTACGGTTCCGAAGAAGTGCTGAAGCGAACGGGCCAGCGGACGGAGAACGCTTATCTCCCGGTATTCGGGGCCAACAAGAACGGCAGCGGATTCGTCGCCTTCGTGACGGAGGGAGAGTTCGAGACGGTCATCAACTATTCGCCCAGCGGGTATACCGTCAACCTGAACCGCGTATCCGGCGAATTCTTCTATCGGCGATTCTACGACGCCGCGATCCGCCGGGGCGAGTTCTCGCAGCGCGTCGAGCGGGACCTGATGCCCGTCGACCATCGGATGAGATACGTGTTCCTGCCCAAGGACCAATCGGATTACGCCGGGATGGCGAACGCGTACCGGGCCTACTTGCTCGATTCCGGGAAGCTGGCGTCCCGAATCCCGCAGGATCGGCGACAGATCCCCGCGGCCGTCGACCTGTTCATGGGCATCAAGGAAGACAGCGTCCTGCGCAAGCAATTCCTGACCGTCACGACGTTCGCGCAAGCCAAATCCTTCTTGGAGGAGATGAAGGCGGCCGGCGTGGACGCGATGAGCGTCATGCTCCGGGGATGGATGAAGGACGGGGAAGGCGATTATCCGGACAGCGATCAGGCCGCCGGCGCGCTCGGGGGCAAGTCCAAGCTGACCGATCTGACGCAATACGCGAAGGATAACCGGATCGATTTGTTCCTGAATTTCAACAACGTGGACGCCTTCGCCCGGAATCTCGGATTCCGGAAAAATCTCGACGTCATGAAGTCGCCCAGCAAGCTGGCCTTGGAGGACTACTACGGCTTCTGGTATCTGTTGAACGCCGAGCGGGCGAGATTGAAGTTCGCGGGCGGTCAAGGCGAGCAGTTGGCCGGATACGGCGCGTCGGGGATCGACTTCGAGGAGATGGGACAGATCGCGCTGGCCGACTTCAACGAATACCATCCGCTAACCCGCGAAGGCGCCGTAGAGAAATGGCTGGAGATCATGCGGCAAGCCCGCGAGCAGAACGGCAAAGTCGCCGTGCACGGCGGCAATTCGTACGTGCTCGGCACGGCGGACCGCTTGTCCGACATCCCGCTTGGCGATACCGGATTCGTGTACTCGGACGAAGCGGTTCCTTTCTTCCAAATGGTCGTTCACGGCCATATCCCTTACAGCGGGGACGTCCCGATGAACACGCATTACGATGCCCGGGAGCTCTTCCTGAAATGGGTGGAATACGGCAGCATGCCCTTCTACGAGCTGACGCAGGCAAGCCCGGAGAAATTCCGCTACACGTTCTACAGCGACGAATTGTTCAGTTCCACGTTCGAGCAGTGGTCTCCCGTATTGGTTCAGCAGTACAAGGAGCTGAACGGCAAATTGGGACACACTTGGGGGCAGGAGATCGTCGGACACCGGATTCTCAGCCGCGACGTGTACGAGACCGAGTACGCGGACGGAACGAAAGTCGTCGTCAATTACGGCTCCGTTCCCTACAAGGGGTCGGATATCGCGGTTCCGCCCAAAGACTACGGCATTTTGAAGTAGGAGGGAGCCATCATGAAGATCGGGCTCGAGCGTAGAAAAGTCATCAGCGGGTACGTGTTCATCCTCCCGTGGATGCTGGGTTTCCTTGCTTTTCTCGTCTATCCCCTGGTCATGTCGTTCTATATGAGCTTGCGCAAGATGACCAGCGTGTCCGGCATGCAGATGGAGTATATCGGTTGGGATAATTTCTCCCGCGCCGTCCTGAAGGACGTCAATTTCATTCCGCTGTTCTATGCGGCCATCCGCAACGCGTTCGTCGAGATCCCGCTCATCCTCGTCTTTTCCTTCTTCATGGCGATGCTGCTGAACCATCAGGTCATCGGGCGGGCGTTCTTCCGGGCCGTCTTCTTCCTGCCCGTCGTCATCGGTTCCGGCTTCGTCATGGAGCAGCTGCTCGGCCAAGGGGTCGGCTCCCTGCAGACGCTGGCGACCGATCCGTCGGTCGTGAGCGCCGGCGTCACGAACGGCCTGCAAATTCCGGACGTCATCGCCAGGTATTTGTCCCCGGAGATGTACGGGAACCTCTCCGACATCCTGGGCAGACTGACGCTGGTGTTCTGGAAGACGGGCATCCAAATCCTGCTGTTCCTGGCCGGCCTTCAAGGCATCTCCGAATCGCTGTACGAATCCGCGAAGTGCGACGGCGCTACGCCCTGGGAGATGTTCTGGAAGATCACGTTCCCGCTCATGACCCCGGTCTTGCTGCTCAACGCCGTTTTCACGCTGGTGGATTCCTTTACCGACATCCGCAACCAGGTCATTCTGTATATCAAGCAAGTGGCGTTCACGAATATCGAGATGGGGTACGCCTCCGCGCTCGGTTGGATCTACTTCGTCTTCGTCTTTATCCTGATCGTGCTGATCTTCGCTTTCACGCGCAAACGCGTGGTTTACATGGGGATGTAAAGGGGGATAAGCATGCAAACCGTAATCAAGGATTTGTCCGTGAAATGGAAACGGAATCCGGTGGTGTACAAGATCAAACACTGGCAGGCCGGCTACCGGCTTTACCGGGTGTTCATCTATCTGTTCCTGATCGGATTGTCGTTCGTCTTCCTGTATCCGTTCCTGTTCATGGTGACGACCTCCTTCAAGTCCGTCAACGACCTGATCGATCCGACCGTCCATTGGATTCCCAAAGATTTCGACGTGAAAAGCTACTTTAACGCTTATGCGCTGCTCCATTATTTGCCCTATTTCAAAAACACGGTTCTCATGACCGTCTTATCCGTGCTGGGTCAAGTGATCTCTTGCGCGTTCGTCGGGTACGGCTTCGCCAGGTTCAACTTCCCCGGCCGCGAAGTGCTGTTCGGACTCGCCATGTTCACGATGATCGTGCCGCCGCAGACGATCATCATTCCGATGTTCGTCGAGTACAAGGAATTGCACTGGATCAACACGTACCTTCCGATGATCGTCCCGAGCTTTTTCGCGCACGGGCTGCGCGGAGCCTTGTTCGTCTTCATCTTCCGCCAGTTCTTCAGAGGGCTGCCGGTCGAGTTGGAGGACGCCGCGAGGGTGGACGGCTGCGGCGTATTCAAGACGTTCTTCCGCATCGTCGTTCCGATCGTGACGCCGCCGCTGCTGGTGACGGCCATCTTGTCCACGGTCTGGCATTGGAACGATTTCTTCGAGCCGGCGATCTATATCGTGGACCGCGCGAAGTTCACGCTTCCCATGATGCTGCCGCTGCTGGGGGAATCCATGAACAAAGCGACGGGCGGCACGGTTACCTCCAACATCGACCAATCGACGATCATGGCGGCGTGCATGCTCGTGATCCTGCCGATCGTCATCATGTATTTCGAAGTGCAAAGATATTTCATGAAGAGCATCGAGCGTTCGGGGATCGTGGGCTGAACGTGCAAGGGGAAGGAACCAACAGGCTGCCGGCATCCGAAGTTGGCGGCCTGTTCGTTTATAAACGATCGAATGGAGGGATTCATTGATGTATCGAAAATGGAAAAGGACGGTCGCTGCAGCGCTAATGATCAGCGTGGCGGGATGGGGGATCGGAGGGGCGGCCGGCGAGGCGAAAGCGGCGGATCGCACGGCGTTCTACGATGACATTCTGACGCAAGAAGCGGACTGGATCTCGAGCATGCCGTTTGCAAGCGGCGCGATCCCGACCTACAGCGATCCAATCTCGAACTATGGCAACAAGTACAAAGTCGTTCCTTACTTTACGCATTTCGGGCTGCTGGGGCTGCTGGAAAAGCCGGAAAACGGCTCCGTCGTCCGCAACTACATGGACTGGTATTTTGCTCGCCTGAATCGATCGGCTACGGCTACTGCACCGGCCGGTTCCGTATACGACTACGTCGTCGAGACGGACAAGCAAACCGAAACGCCGACCGGGGATTTCGATTCTACGGATTCCTACGCTTCCACCTTTCTGGACGTCGTTCGAAAATACGTAGAAGTAACGGGGGACTCGGCGTACGCGCTGCAGCACAAAAGCGACATTCTCCTCATTGCCGACGCGATGCTCTCCACGCAGCAAGTGGACGGGCTCACGTGGGCGAAGCCGAGCTACCCCGTCAAATATTTGATGGACAATACGGAAGTCTATCACGGTTTGGAAGCCATCGAGTGGCTCAGCGGTAACGTCTTCGGCGACGAGGCGGCCGAAGCCTCGTATCGGCAGCGCAAGGAGGACGTATACGCCGCCATTCAGGGCTTGTGGTCGGATACGAAGCAAACCTACGCCTACGCGAAAATGAATGACGATTCCTTGCTGTACCCGGATTGGAACAGCTTCTACGCGGACGCCACCTCGCAATTGTTTCCGATCTGGACGGGCGTCTTGGCGCCGGACAGCGAACGGGCGCTCCGCCTGTACAATACGTTTAACGAGCATCATCCGGGCTGGCCGCAATTGAACAAAAGCGATGCGTTTCCGTGGGCGATAATCGCCTATACGGCGGCGTTGATGGGGGACCGGACGCGGGTCGACCAATTCCTGGCGTCGGTGAAGACGGCGTATATCGATCAAGCGCATCCGTGGCCGTGGTACGTCATGGAGAGCGGCGTGACGATGCTCGCGGCCGCCCATGCCAAACGGCTGTCCGACAGCCCGGCGGGATGGACGATGACGAACCTGCAAGACGGGGCGGCATTGACCGAACAGCCCTATACGGTGGAAGGGACGTCCGAAGGGATCGCTACCGTCGAGATGACATGGACGAACGAAGGGGCGGAGCGGTCGAAGTCTTTCCGGGCGGAACCGGTCGGCGGAGCCTGGCAATTGCCCGTCGACGGATTAACCAATGGAGACTACCTGGTCGACGTGACGGCCAAGGACCGCTTCGCCAACGTGATGGCTACGCAGCGGCTGCGGGCAACCATCCGGATCGCAGGCGAGAATCCGATCGCCAAGGCGGTTCTGGTATCCGATCGCGATACGCTAAGGCGCGGGGAGAGCACGGAATTGAAAGTGCTCGCCTACCGGGAGGACGGCGCGACGCCGGTCGATCTGGGCGGCGCGAGCATCGGCTATGAGACCGATCAGCCCGCACTGGTCTCCATCGACGATCAAGGCGTGTTGACGTTGAAGGGGATGAATCGGGATATGCAGGCGCTGCATGTATGGGCGTCCGTCACCAAAGGCTACGATCTCGTGAGGACGGATACCTTGACCCTCGGGGTCTCCCATGAAGCGTTAACGATGGCGGACGAAGCGATGGATCGTACGTCCGCATGGATCGCCGACCGTCAGTTGGACGGCGGCGCGATCGCGTCGGATGCGGCCGGTCAACAGATCAAGCCCGCTTTATCGAATATAGGGGCTAGAGGATTGCTGCTCCGCGAGGAGACGGTTCCGAACGTGCAGCGGTACCTCGACTGGTATACGGGTCATTGGAACTGGGGCGACCGATACGGCATTTACGGTTCCATCGATGATTTCCGGTTGAACGGGGCGACGGGCCAATGGACCTCCACGGGCGGTTATGAGAGCGCGAGCCCGACCATCGGCACTTTCATTACGTTGTTAAGGCAGCATTACGAGAAGACAGGTCGATTCGGTCTGCCGCAGTCCAACCTCGACTTGTTGACCGGAGGGATCGGGATCATGCGATCTCAGGATGCGGACGGGCTGATGTGGAAGCTGCCGGATGAGCCGATCAAGCTCCTGCGTCCGAACGCGCTGACCTACCAAGGGATGACGGATAGCGTGTGGCTCTTCCGCCATCATTTTCAGGTGTCGGGACCTGCCGATTATTTCGCCGGGTTCGCGGATGCCCTGCGCAACGGCATCCAGACCCGGCTATGGAATGATGCGGCGGGCGCTTACGACCTATCCAGCAATCGGCTGGGAGAGAAACAGACGGCCGACTGGTCCAAACCCGAAGATGCCGTGGCGCAGTTGTCTCCCGTCTATACGGGCGTGATCGCCGCCGATTCCGAAACGGCTCAGTCTCTGTACGCCAAGTTTAACGAATCTCAACCGGCTTGGGCTTCCGGCGGATCCTTCAACGATTTTGCGCCTGCCGCGTATGCGGCGGCCTTGATGGGGGATCAACAGCGCGTCGCGGCCTATTTGGGCCGGCTGTTGACGACCGTCAAGCGCGCGGGATTCCCGGACGGATGGACGGTCGAGCAGGCGGGGTATGTGATGCTGGCGGCAGACGCCATTCGTTCGATGCCCGCATCGGCCAGCGTGAGCATCGAGAACCCGGAAGCCGGCAAGCCGCTTTCGAACGGCGTCAGCCAACAGGCGAAAGGCGGCGCAAGCGGGGCCGATCGGGTGAGGATCGAATTGCGGGAGCGATTCGGGACGTTCGTCTACCGGGAAGATATCGCCGTCCAACCGAACGGCAAGTGGCACGCGTCGTTGAAAAAATTGAAGCGGGATGTCTCCTACGAACTGACGGTCTCGGCTTTGGACGCCTACGGATATCCCGTTTCCGGCGCATCCGCCAGCACGACCTTCCAGGTGGGGAAGTGACCATTTAGGCTTCTGAATAAAGGGAAAGGGCTGCCGTCAATGGTGCGACAGCAGCCCTAGCTTTCATTTTTGGACGGGAATCGTGAATTGCGCTTCCGGCACCCATTGTTTGCGGTAGAAGTCCCGGCCTTGGATACGAACCTTGTCTTTATACACCTCTACGTATAGCCCTTCGCTGTCATCCGGCCCGGCCAGCATCTCGCCGCCGTTGCCGTCGTCCGTCCAAGGCTGAACCACGGAAGAGGAGTTCACCATCGTGAACTTGTCGCGCACGAGCGTGCCCGGCAGCTTCAGCTCCCAATGCGTATGGCCGGAGAAGAAGATGACCTGCGGATAGTCGGACAGGATGGACTTCAACGCTTCGTGCTGAATGATCGCCCGATTGTTGACGCAGCAGAAGGAGGTGCCCGATACGGTGTAAGGCAGCGGCTGGTGGAGGAAGACGAAGATGGGCTTGTCCGATCCCGCGCCTTTCTTCAAGGTTTTCTTCAGCCAGTCCAACTGTTCGTCGGACAAGTAGGCGTCTTCGAGGTTGCTCGGATCGGTCTGTCGGTACTGCTCGGAGCCGAGGAAGATAAAATGATAACCCTTGACCATGGCATCGTGGTAAACCTTGTTTTCTCCCGTAAAGTTCAAGAAGCGGTTGATCGAATCCTGATCCGATTCGCCGTTCGGGTACGTATCGGAATTCCAATTGCCGTCGGCGTCGTGCCAAGCTTTGTAGAATTCGTGATTGCCGATCGTGTAGAACATTTTGTTCGGGTGGGGCGTCTGGCGGAGCAGCTCGGCCAGTTTGTCGTAGTCGGCCGGCATCCCGTCGCCCAGATCGCCGTTGATCACCAGGGCGTCCGCGTCAGGGTTGATCGCATGCAGATCGTTCAAAGCGTTCGCGAACTTCGTTTGGGAAGGCTCATGCCACCATTGCACGTGAACGTCGCTGATGACGGGGAAAGCGAGCAACGGTTTGTCCTGTCCCTGCCCGCGATTTCCGTCGATGGTTTGCGGGGATTTCTCGGGTTTGCCTTCTTGGTACCCTTTGGCGGCGGCGCCGGGATTTTCGAGCGGTTTGCTTCCTCCCGCGGGACCTTGCCAACCTTCCGGTTTCGGACTTGCGGAGACGGGGAGAATCGCGAGCGAGACCAAGACGACGACCAAGACGGCCGCCCCAATCCATTTCTTCACATCATTCACTCCTCACCATAGAATGGGCATCCATTATTTACCTTATGGTCTAACAATCCAATCTGTCAACCATTTATGAATATTTTCTTTAAAATAATAGATTTAGGATAAATTCTCTTCAATTGCAATCTAAAAATACGATATTCATAGATCTAACGTCCTTGTAAAGCGATTCCAAAATCGTGTCATGAATAATTAATCCAGAAAAATTTGTCGAATAGGAATCATTCTTTATACTCATGCCTCCGTCCGCCTGACCGTATTAGAATGAGAGCGAATTCAATCTGCAATCCGCTATCTGCAATTCATCCGTTATTCAATAGGAAAGGAATGAGAGGATGACACGAAGTTGGTTCTCCCTGGTTGTATCGGTGGCCGTCCTGTTCGCCCTGCTGCCCGCCGGCACTTCGAAAGCGGCTGCGGTCCCCGTGCATGCGGAAGGCAGCTTTATTCAACCGTACGCGGCTTACGAATGGAGCGTTCAGGATTGGAAGGAAGAGCTGCAGGCGTTGAAGGAGGTCGGCAACCAGCTGATCATTCTGCAATGGACCGCGGACACCCGAAGCATGCAGACGATCTATCCGACCGCGATTCCTGGACTAACGCAGGAGGCGAACTATCGCGGAGATCCGGTAGAGAATCTCCTGACCGCGGCCGATGCGTTGCACATGCAAGTCTGGCTCGGAACGAACGCCAACGACGACTGGTATATCCATCACGCCTTGAACGAGCCTTGGCTGGACGAGTTGTTCGGATACAGCGAGCAGATGGTCGGCGAGCTATGGAACAACTATCGTCATCATCCTTCGCTGGACGGATTCTACTTCCCCAACGAGATGGAGAACTGCAGCTATCAGGACGACGTTTCGATCGCGAATTTGACGGCGAAGTACGCTTCGCTAGCCAATCGGGTCCATAACGACACGGGAAAGACGCTGGCCCTGGCGCCGGCAATCTGGAACGAACGCAGCTGCGGACAAACCTTCGAACAAAACAGCGCGGCGTGGATCAAGACATGGGACGGAATATTGGGCGGGGCGAACATCGATTATCTGATTCCCCAAGACGGTCTGGGCGGCGGATATCACAGCGTAGCCGAAGTCGTGGAGTGGTTCCGGCTGACCCGCGAAGTCGTCGATCGCCATCCGGCCACCCGCCTGTGGGCGGACGTCGAGACCTTCCATACCGTCAATCCGGATCCTTGGGCGGCCGAACCGATGGTCACCAAAGATATCGTGGATCATATGACGCAGATCAGTCCTCATGTCGACGGCATCGTTACGTTCTCCTACGATCATTATCAGTCTCCGAAGCTTCGCAACACGCCGATCTTCCACCAAGCTTACAAGACCTATTACAAGACCGGCAGGGTGGACGATTCCCCGCCCAAGACGCCCAACGCCCTCCGGTCGAAAAAACAAGGGACCGATAAAATCAGTCTTGTCTGGCACGGCGCCAAGGACGTCTTCTATTACGTCGTTTATCGCGACGGGACGCCGGTCGGCCGATCCTATGCGGCGTCCTATCAGGATAACGGCTTGCAGCCGGGCACCCGTTACGAATACCAAGTCGAAGCGTACAGCGCCTCCGGTTATCCGTCGGCCTTGTCCAAAGCCGAGCAAGTGACGACGGCTTCGGCGTCCGTTAATCTGGCGCTCGGCAGACCGTACGAGAGCTCCGTCCCCGCGAGTCCCTCCTACCCGGACACGGACGGACTGGAGATGACGAACGGCAAGCTCGGCGCGGGCTATTTCTGGGATCCCGAGTGGCAGGGAAGAAGTACGGAAGGGGCGCCGCTCGTCATCGCCTACACGGTCGATCTAGGCGAAGTCAAGAAAATCGACGGACTGTCCATCAACTTCTACCAGGATATCGGTTCCGCGATCAAGCTGCCGCGATCCGTCGAGTACCAAGTTTCGAACGACAACGTTCGATTCGAGTCCCTTGGGTATTCTCCGTTCCGCACGCTCAACTTTGGGCCTACGCCGCCTGATCTCAGTACCGTGTCGTACGGCTTGCTTCCGAGCAAAGCCGCGAAGGCCAGATACGTGAAAATCATCGTCACGGCGGCGAATTACGGGTGGACGTTCAGCGATGAACTGTTCGTCGAACAATACGCCAAAGTCTCCGGACAAGATGCGGAAGAGGAAAGCATCGATCAGGGCGACGAGACCGCTGTCGATCCCGGCCTATACGCGAACCCGGTCATCGAGCATCGCGCCCGTGCGGCAACCGCGACATCGCTTGAGAGGAGGTGAGCCGGAGGGAAGGGAGCAAGTCGGCAAGCCGGGCACGCCAAATCATAGGATCGAAATGAGGGATGATCGGGTTGAAGAAAACATGGACAGCAACCATCGCTTTGGCCGTTGGATTGTTCGGCGCGAGCACCGTATTCGCGGCAGGGGAGACCGTACCGATCGAGACGCTGCAGCCGGCGCAAAAGCTGGAAAAGCCGCAGTTGTTCGGGACGGGAGGCAAGCTCATTCTGAGCGATTCGCCCGAGACGTTCAACGGAACGGGAGCCTTCTATCGCGACCGGGTGCAGGGAGAATTCCGGGTATTCTGGCATCATCAAAATACGAGTTCCGCCGCCTATTCCGTCGGCGTCGCCGTCACCAACACTTCGAGCGAGACGGTAAAGCTGTATACGAAAGGCAAAGGCGTAGGCACGAATCTGTACGTGGATGTGGCGGGACAGCTGGCGCTTGCCGACTTCCTGACGAGCGAGAAGAACAAGACGCTGGCGGCTACGCTCGCGCCGGGTCAGAGCTACTTCGTCTCGGCTTCGACCGATCCGGAGATCACGAACAGCGGCATCGTCCAATTCGACGCATCGACCGTTAAGGGAAATAATCCCGCGTCCGTAACGGTAACTACGCTAAGCTACGACACGCTTCCGGAGCATCCGGAGCAAATGACGGTCCTGCCGGAGGATTCGCACACGAGGGGGACTTTCCCGCATTTCGACCGGATCGGGTTAATCCAATACGACACGGCCATGGGGAATGCGTTTCTTCGCGTCGATTCCGCCGCCTCCGGGCCATGGAGCGACAGCATGCCGGGCGAATACGAAGACGGCTGGGATGCCGTCGGCAACAAAGCGGTCATCAACAACGGCAATTACGGCGTCATGTACCGGTTCGCCGTGCACGCCAAGAACAGCCTCCATGAACGCCGCACGGCCAGCTTGTTCCTGAATCCGTCGGGCGGTTACGGCCATTTCGCCTTGCTGTGGAACAAGCAGCTGTTCCAATCGGGCTTCCTCAGCTGGGAGAACGCATGGCACGTGACCGACTTCAAGGTGAACCCGAACGGCGCGGTCTTCACCTCGGAGATCAGCCTGACCGGCGGATCCTCGGGACCTCAGGTCCTTTATTTCACGAACCAGCCCAAATAAGCGGCGAACGGACTTATCGGTCATTCCGATCCTTTGTCGGCGCGACGAACGGCCATGCGGGGAATCATTCCCTGCATGGCCGTTTTCACGAAGACGCCCATTCCGTGCCTCTAGCTTCGCTTTGTCATCCGCCGGATCTCCGCGAAGATCGCGCTAACCCCCGCATCGATCTGCGCCTCTTCGACCCGGGATACGCCGAGCTTCAGCAGCGGCATCGCCTTGAAGTCCGTCAGGAAGTAGGAAGCGGGCGCCTCCAACTGAATCTGCTTCTTGCGCAGACGATCCACCAGCGTCGGCAGTCGCAGTCCGTCCGGGAGAGACAGATGCGTATGGACACCGGAAGACACCCGGATGTGACGGACGTCCGGCAGGTCGTTGGCCGCGTCTAGCGCCCGGTTCAACCGCGCAAGCCGGCGCGAGTAAGTATCCCGGATCTGATGCCGGCGCCGCGCGAACATGCCGCTCTGAATGTAGATCTCGAGCGCCGCCTGAGAGAGCATGGAGCTGTCGATGTCGAGCAGCTTCTTGTGCTGCGCGAACGTGTCCTGAAGCGGCTCCGGCAGCACGGCGGCGCCGACCCGGAGTCCGGGGAACATGATCTTGGAGAAGCTCTTCAAGTAGACGATCCGGGACGAGCCATAGGCATAGATCGGATCGGCCCGCGAGTCGTTCTCCAGATCGGCCATGTAGTCGTCCTCCAGGACATAGACGTCGTAGCGCTCCGCGAGCTCGGCGATCGCTCGCTTGGTCGCCTCCGGGTAGGAAGTGCCGAGGGGCTGGTGGAACCGGGGCATCGTGTAGAAAAACTTGATGTCCCCGTCGCGGAACAGCCGCTCCAGCTCGTCCAAATCGATCCCTTCCGCCGTGCGCTTCAGGCCGATCGCCGGGACTCCGAGCACCTCCAGCAGCCGGTTGAACAACGGGTAGCCGGGCTGCTCCAGCAGCACGGTCCGCTTGCCGTTCGGGAAAGGCATCAAGGTCAAGATGGACAGCGCTTGCTGCACGCCGGAAGCGATGAAGATCCGGTCGGCGGAGGCGAACACCTGATAGTTGGCCAGATGCTTGCTGAGCGCCTTCAAGAGCGAGGGCAGCCCTTGGGGGATGCCGTAGACGAAGAGGTCGTTCTTGTAATTGTCGATCGCCTTGTTAATGCAGTGTTGGAAGTCGATATAAGGGAAAACGTCGGGATCGGGCGCCGCCGAGGCGAAGTCCATCAGGGTGCCGGCGGACCGGCTGCCGGGGTCGATCTTGCGCTGCACGGCGTAGTAGCCGCTCTGCGGGATGGCGTAGACGAGATGGCGCCGCTCCAGCTCGTGATAGGCGCGGACGACGGTGCCCGTGCTGCAGCGGTAGCTCTCGGACAGCTCGCGAATCGAGGGCAACTGCTGGCCGGGACGGATGGCGCCGGTCTGGATGCGCTGCTCGATGTCGTTCATGAGCGCGGCATATTTGTGCATGGGAAGATGCCTCCTCGGGCTTGATTGTATTGATACAGTTGGGGCGCAAAACGGTTGTTGTCCGCTCATCGTTCCCTTATGCTGAGTTCAAGAAGCCGGCCGGCTTGAATTTGGCTAGAGAGAGAAGGTGCGCGAGATGGCGCAAAAAAAAGTCGTCTATCTATTGGCTCTATTATACGCGTTTCTGATCGGTTTTTCCTTTCTGTTCACCAAGCTGACGCTCGCGTTCGCAAGTCCCGTCGATACGATGGCGTACCGGTTCACGATCTCCTTCCTGCTCCTCGGCGTGCCGGTCGCAGCCGGGTGGATCAAGCTGGGGCTGCGCGGACGCCAGCTGTGGCGGCTCTTGCCGGTCGGACTCGTCTATCCGGGCTTGTTCTTCGGGCTGCAGGCCGGCGGCCTCGAATTCGCGACCTCGTCGGAGGGCGGCATCTTCCAGGCGTCCGCGCCGATCTTCACGATGCTCCTGGCCGCGCTCTTCCTGAAGGAGCGCACCACGTGGCTGCAGCGGCTGTCCGTCGCCTGCTCGGTGGCCGGCGTCGTCTTCATGATCGCGATGGCGGGGGCGAAGATCAGCGCGTCGCATATTCAGGGGATCGTCCTGCTCCTCGCATCGGCGCTGATGCTCTCCATCTACAGCGTATTGGCGAGATCGCTTAGCCGCTCTTACACGCCGATTCAGCTCACTTTTGCGATGATGCTCTTCGGATTCGTGTCCTTCGCGGGATTGTCGATCGGACAGCATGCGGTGCGCGGCTATTGGGATGCCTTGACGGAGCCCCTCTCGCATCCGAGCTTCGTCTGGGGGATCCTGTATATCGGCATCCTCTCGTCGCTTGTCACGGCGCTGCTCTCCAACTACATCTTGTCGAAGATCGAAGCTTCCCGGATGAGCGTGTTCGTCAATCTGGGCACGCTCATGGCGATCTTGGGCGGCGTGGTCTTCTTGAAAGAGACGTTGGCTTACTATCACATCATCGGGGCGGCCATGATCATCGCCGGCGTGCTCGGGGCGAATATCCAGCCGCGCAAACGCAAGATGAAGGCAGCATCATCCATAGGAGGTCAGACGGCATGAGAATCTTGGTTGCAGGAGCTACACGCACCCCTATCCTGCAGCGGAAGCCCGAGCCGAAACCGGCATCATCCATAGGAGGTCAGACGGCATGAGAATCTTGGTTGCAGGAGCTAGCGGCGCCGTCGGCAGAGCGTTAATCCCCCTTCTCGTACGCGAGGGCCACGAAGTCTCCGGCGTAACGCGCGACGCCGCGAGCGCGGAACGCATGAGCGCCATGGGCGTCCAATCTTACGTGGCGGACGTCTTCGACCGCGACGCGCTGATCGGGGTCGTCCGGGAGGCGGGCCCGCATACGGTCATCCATCAGTTGACGTCGCTCGGGACGCGGAACTTCGCGGACAATGCGCGAATGCGGATCGAGGGGACGCGGAACCTCGTCGATGCCGCGCTAGCGGCGGGCGTCCGCCGGATGATCGCGCAGAGCATCTCCTGGGCCTACGCGCCGGGCGAGGGGGCGGCTTCGGAGACGGAGCCGCTCGATTGGACCGCGCCGCCGCCTCGTCTGGGGACGGTCGAAGGCGTCCAAGCGTTGGAGCGGGTCACGGCCGAGATGCCGGAGTACGTGACGCTGCGGTATGGCTTGTTCTATGGCCCAGGCACCTGGTATGCGCCGGATGGCCTCATAGCGGAGCAAGCGCGCCGCGGCGAACTGTCCGCGACCGACGGGATCGCCTCTTTCATCCACGTGGCGGACGCCGCGCGGGCGGCAAGCCTCGCGTTGACATGGCCGACGGGGACCGTCAACATCGTCGACGACGAGCCGGCCCCCGGAACGGCGTGGCTGCCGGCGTTCGCCGAAGCGGTCGGCGCGCCGGAGCCGCCCGTTCAGGCGGGCGCCGCTCCCTGGGAGCGGGGCGCCTCGAACGCGAAGGCGCGCCGCGACTACGGCTGGGAGCCGCTTTATCCGACCTGGCGCGAGGGCTTCCGTGCGCTGGGCGGGCGTTAAGCGGCGGCAATGGCGGCATAGGCGGCATAGGCGGCATAGGTGGCAACGACGGCAATAGTTGTATTGGCGGCAAAAGCGGCATAGGCGGCAGCGGCGGTGCAGGCGGCACAGTGGCAATCGCGGCATAGGCGGCACATGGAAAAAGGGTCTTGGCCATTATCGCTTTCAGGGCTTACACACCTAATAATCGTACGGAATATTCGTCTTCGGTTGGGCAAAGGTCGCCCGGAATTCATCGGCTGGGACCTGAAAGGTGGTGCTCGCCGATGGTGCTTGATGGTGGTGCTTTCTCGTGGTGCCTGATGGTGATGCTTGCTGGTGGTGCTTTCTCGTGGTGCCTGCACCCCAATAAATTGTATTCATACAACTTATTTGGCTCCCATTGGCGGAGAAGAGGCATTTACTTGCAAAAGTACAACTTATTCAGTAGAAANNACTGTTCGGTCGGCGTTGGAGATCTAGAGGCCTGGAGATCTGGAGGTATGGAGGTCCGGAGGTCTGGAGGTCTGACAAATCTAGGATGACGGAACAATCGGTGCTTAGAATGTCAGAATGTCCGCTAACCACCAAATTAGAATCAGATAGGCCAGGTGGATTTTATCGTTGCAGCTCGTAAAGGCCGGATTCGCCGCTGTGCGATCCTTTTATAGCCTGTCACATTTCCATAATAGCCTGTGACCTGGTAAGGTCATGCGTGTTTTTTGTGTGAGATCCGTTCATTGGACTTCTAGGGCCGCTTCGTGGTACGGGGCCGTGCGCGGCCTCCCGGCCGTGCGATAACCGCATTTTGCGCTGTACGCGACGACACGGCTGATCCGCCGCAAGGAACCGTTCCGCAGCAAGGCATACGCCGCCTTTGCGTCATGCATGAGGGCGCTTGATCCGTGATACGCGGATCAAGCGCCCTCTCTTGTGTCTCCTCACGCCGTCGCACGTTCCTGCGGCTTCTTCCTACCCTGCGCCGACCAGAGGACGAGCGCCACGGCGAGTCCGAGCGCGAGGATCCCGCCGGCCAGCCAAGGATTGTAGAGGACCGTCGACGAGGCGCTGACGGCCGCGCCGCCCAAGCCCGCGCCGGCGGCGATCCCCAGATGCGTCACCGAGGTGGTGAAGCTCATGATCAGATTGGCGGACTGCGGCGCCTGCTGGACAAAGTAGGTCTGGATCGCAGGCGCGGCCATGAAGCTGGCGAAGATCCAGACGGTCAGCGCGGCGATCGATGCCGACAGGGTCGTCTCGAAAAGCGGCACCAACGCGAGCGAAGCCACGGGCACAGCCAAGCTGATCGCGATCATCCGGATGGTGCCCCAACGGTCGACGGCGTAGCCGCCGAAGCGGGAGGCCGCGGCGCCGACCAGGCCGAAGATCAGCATGAGAGCGGCGACCCCGGCCGGCTTCATACCGAGGATCGTCTGCAGGTAAGGCGTCATGTACGTGTACATGATCGAAGTGCCGCCTTCCCGGAAGAAGGTCAGGAGCAAGCCGGCGATCACGAGGGGACCAGCCAGGACGGAGAACTGCCGGCGGAAGGGAACGGGTTCGTCGCCTTCGATATTCGGAAGCAAGTAAGCCATGCCCAGCAGAATCAGTAGGGTTATGGCCGCCAGAAGGAGGAAGATGGCATGCCAGCCCAGGCCGTTCGTAATCCCGATGCCGATCGGTACGCCCAGTACCATCGCGGTGCTGAAGCCTAGAATGACCGTCCCCATCGCGCTGCCGATCTTCTCGGCCGGCACCAGCTTGGTCACCGCGCCGAACGTGGCGACGAGGTAGACACCGGCGCTCACGCCGAGGATGATTCGGCCCGCGACGAGCATCGCATAGTTCGCGCTGGCAAACGAGACGAGGGAGCCGATGATGAAGGCGGCGAGCGCTCCGAGCAGAAGCTTCTTGCGCGCGAGGCGGGAGGTGAGCGACACGACGAGGGGAGTGCCGACGGCGAAGGCGAGCGAGTAGGCGGTGATCAGCTGGCCGGCCATGGCGACCGATACCCCCATGTCTGCGGCGATGGCGTTCAGGATGCCGGCTACGATCAGTTCGGAGGTGGCGGTCATGAAGACGCCCAAGGTTAACAGGTAGAGAAGCTTGCGATTCATAACGATCATCCTTTCGGTCGGATCTGCAGGTCCATGCGTTTAAGCCTCGGCCGCGTCCGGCCGGCTAGTGGTTCCGATTATAAGTGAGTCTCAAACTTTCGGTAAGAAGGCAAAACAATTGGACGTTATCCAGATTGTTGGACCGACTAACCAATCGGTAAGCGCATTGAAGGAGAATTTGCGGAAAAATAATTACTCACTATTGACAGACCGATGGTCGGTATGTAAACGGGAGTTTACCGATACGGGTTGACCGACCGCGGCCGGATCGTGATACACTAGTCGGAAATCCAAAGGCGGCCAAGGGGAGATCCGATGTACAAAGCGATTCTGTTCGATCTGGACAACACGCTGCTCAATTATACCGGGAGCGAGCTGCAAGCCATGCAGCATACGCTGCGGACGCACGGCCTGCTGGAATGGGAACGCTTCGCCTGGGAACGGTTTTGGCCGGTATTCGGCTCGCACAACCTGCGCTATTGGCTGGGAAGGATCGAATCGCGCATGCCGATCCTGGAGGTGCTGGATCGCTCGTTCCGGGATACGCTTCTCGAGCTGGAGGAGGATCACGCGCTTTCGCCGGATCTGGCGTTCACCTACTGGGAGCACTTCTGCGATCTGTGTCTATACGAGGAAGGCGCCTACGAGCTGCTAAGCGATCTCCACGGCCGCTATCGGCTGTCCGTCGTGTCTAACGGCATCGGAGAAGCGCAGCGCAGGCGACTGTTGTCCGGGGGCGCGGACCGGCTGTTCCACTCCATTCACGTCTCCGACGAGATGGGCGTCTGGAAGCCGGACAAGGCGATCTTCGACGCTGCGCTGGTCGCGCTCGGCGTCGACCGGTCGGAGGCGCTGTTCGTCGGCGACTCGCTGACCGACGACTATATCGGCGCGGCGAATGCAGGCATCGACTTTTGCCATTACAATCCGCGGAGCATGGCGCCGGCAGAAGGCATCGCGCCCCTGTACACCGTTCATTCGCTTCGGGAGCTGCGCGAGCTGCTCTAACGCGACGATCCCCGTCCCGCTTCGGCAGGGACGGGGATTTTTTTTGGCTTCCGTGCGGCCGCCGGAAGGCGCGAATGGGCCGTTTCGGATCGCCGGCGGTTCTTACTCCGGCGACTTGGGCGTTTTTTTGGTTGCTTTTCGGTATTCGGAGGGGGAAACGCCGAAGACCGATTTAAACGCCGATGAGAAATAGTGCTGGTCCGCGAAGTTCAGCTTGGCGGAGATTTCGTTGATCGTGAGGTGCGTGTTCAGCAAATATTGCTCCGCCAGCTCGAGCTTGCGTTTTCGAAAATAGGCGTAAGGCGTTATTCCGTAAGCTTCCCGAAACAACTGAATGACGTAATTTTTTGAATAGCCGAGCTCCGCGCCCACATCGTTCATGTCCAGCTTGTTTTCAATGTTGACGTCCAGGCACAATTTGATCTGTTCGGCAGCGGACAGCACTTTATGCGCCAAATGGTTTTTGAGCTGCAAGACGATTTTCAGCAGGATGACCGAGACTTCGTCGATCAGATCGGAATAGCTTTTTTGGGGGACGGACGAAAGGTGAATGATTTCGTTCATATAAGAAAGGATGTTGCAGTCCTTCACGAGAAACGTGTCCGAAGGCAAATACTGCCGAAACAAATATTCCGCGAATTCCCCGTAAAAAACGACCCATATTTTCGTCCACGGACGCTCTTCGTCGGCATAATAGAGATGATCGCTGTCCCGGGTCAAAAAATAGACGTCGTTTTTTTGGGGGCGCAGCGTTTGGGAGTCGATCTCCAACACGCCGCTTCCGTCGATGATATATTCGAACGAGAACAGATTTTCTCCATGCCGTTCGATCCGATAGCTTTTATCGCAATACGAGATGCCTGACATGACGACGTTCAGCGGGCGCTGCGGATCGCACAGGTGCCAAAAGCTGTATATGGTCTCGTGCAAGGTGATAATCCTCACATTTGCAATGATATTTGCTATTATAATACGCCATTTACCATGATAAATTAAACCCGTAATGAACATTGCGCATGTTCGTCATACAGAATGTATAAGTTCTAGCCCTATCCATTTCTGTATGACCTCCGATAAAAACGTGCCGCCATCTTCCTTGAAGACGGAGGAGCCGTTTTTACTTGGGTTATCCGAAATCACGTGCGAAAACGGGAGGAATGGAAATGAAGTTGCGAGCGCCGGCCGTACCGCTGATTACCGTCGATCCTTATTTCTCCATCTGGTCCATGGGGGACAAGCTGAACGAATCGGACACCAAGCATTGGACCGAGCAACCTCACCGAATGATCGGCACCGTTACGGTCGACGGCAAGGACTATCTGTTCATGGGCGTCAAACCGGACAGTCCGAAAATGGAGCAAATCGGCTTGGACATCCAGGCGCTTGCGACCAAGTACCGTTTTGCATGCGAGGAGATCCAGCTGACGGTCACGTTCCTGACGCCACTTTTGATGGACGATTTGAAGCTGATGTCCAGACCGGTCTCTTACATTCATGCGGAAGTCCGGTCCAACGACGGAAAAAAACGCGACGTAACGATTCGCATCACGGTTGACGACGAGATCTGCCAAAATTTGAAGTACGAGTTCCCGACCGAGTATGCCGATCTTAGCCAACCGGGCTTTGCCTGCGGCCGAGTGGGAAGCAAGATCCAACGGCCGTTAACCCAAGCCGGAGACGATCTTCGAATCAATTGGGGATACGTCTATCTCGCTTCGAATCATGAGCGGGCGGCGGTATCGGCTTCGGCCGGCACCAACGAATACGGGACCGTGAACCATACGCTGGCGCTGTCGATCGCGCTCGATACGGAACAAAACGCCGAAGGTCTCGTCACGGTCGCGTATGACGATATCCAATCGATCGAATATTTCCACGAGCCGCTGAACGCCTATTGGAAAAAAGACGGACAAACGATCGAAGAGGCGATCAAGCAAGCGCTGGGCGAATATGGCTCCCTGTCGGAGAAGTGCGAACGGTTTTCGTCCGAGCTGTTCAGGGAAGCCGCGGAAGCGGGCAACGAAAATTACGCGGAACTGGTCTCCCTGGCCTATCGCCAGGCGATCGCGGCGCATAAATTGTGCGTGGATCCGAACGGGAATGCCCTGTTTATTTCCAAAGAGAACTTCAGCAACGGCTGCGCCGCCACCGTGGACGTGACGTACCCTTCCATCCCGCAATTTTTGATTTACAACCCGGAGCTGGCCAAAGGGATGCTGAGGCCGATTTTCAAATATGCCTCGACCGAGGTTTGGCATTTCGATTTCGCTCCCCACGATGCGGGCACCTACCCGCTGCTCAACGGGCAGGTCTACAGCCATGGTACCTGCCCGACCTGGCAGATGCCGGTGGAAGAGTGCGGCAATATGTTGATTTGCACCGCGGCGGTCGCCCTTGCGGAGAATGACGTCTCGTTCGCGCGGGAGAATTGGAGCCACCTCGAAAAATGGTGCGATTACCTGATTCGAAACGGCGTAGATCCGAATAATCAGCTGTGCACGGACGATTTCGCGGGACATTTGGCCCATAACTGCAATCTGTCGATCAAAGCCATCATGGGCATTGCCAGCTTCTCCATTCTGAACCGCTTGGCGGGGGAAGAGGAAAAGGCGGAGACGCTGATGAAAATCGCCGGTTCCATGGCGGAACAATGGCTGTCGATGGCCGCGAACGAAGACGGGACGTACCGGCTGGCCTTTGACCGCCCCGGCTCCTTCAGCATGAAGTACAATGCCGTCTGGGATTCCATTTTCGGTCTCGATTTATTCCCTCCGGATACCTTCAAGGCCGAAACGAAAGCCTATATCGAAAAGCATTCCGGTCCGTACGGCCTCATGCTGGATAATCGCAACACCTATACCAAATCCGATTGGCTGGTGTGGAGCGCGACGCTTTGCGAGAACAAAGAGGACTTCAATGCCATCGTGGATCGCCTGTGGCATGCGTACGATCAGTCGGAAAGCCGCGTTCCGATGACGGATTTTTATTCGACGACCGACGCGAAGAAGGTCAACTTCCAAAACCGGTCGGTGCAGGGCGGGTTATTCATTAAGCTTCTTATGGACAAAGGAATTTAAACGGGAATCTGGTTGCTTTCCATAGCGAATCGCGACGACGGTCGAGAAGGAAGACGCTCCTGCGGGGGCGCCTTCTTTTTGTTTGAAACGCCAAAAATGAATTGACTAATATATTTGATATATTTATTATTTCATTTGAAGAAAGGAACGAAGTTCTAAGCGCAGGAACATGATTTGCGAAAAGGGGGAAGGGCGTTGAAAAGGAAAGCCATTGGCATGGGCATCCTCGTTTGCGTGATCGCCGCGGGCATTTTGGCTGCCGCCTATTGGAGCCGGTCCGGCAACAAAGAAGGGGTCCTTTGGCCCGAAAAGCAGGCTTTGCCGTCATTTTCGGAGCCTGCGGCGACGTTGGATCTGATCGATCTCAGCAGCAAGCTGAACTACAAGGCGGAAGATTCGGATTACGAGCATCAGACCGGAAAAGCGGACGGGGATGGCTGGTTGGCCAAAGAGGGCGCGGATCCGGCGGGTATCATGCTGCGCGTTCCGAGCATCGCCGACGTGCCGCCCGGCGATAACCATGCGGTGTTTCGCATGAGCGTGGACCGGTTCGCGGATGAAAACGGGACCGTGGCGAAGCTGGAAATCCGCGAGTCGTCGACGGGAGACCGTATCGGCTCCCTGGAAGTCGCGAATTGGGATTTTAACAACGAGAATGCATCGCAGTCATTCGAGGTTCCCTTCACCTCGCCGGAGGCGGGGAAGGGGGTGGAGATCGTCGTGGCCTGGACGGGGAAATCGTCGCTCAAACTGTATGACGTTCAGATCGACTCGCCGGCAAGGGAAGAGGAGGTCGGGATGTTCGAAACCGTGAAGGGCGTGGTGAATAAAACCAAGCCCCGCATCTACGACGATACCCGGAGCGACGAAGGCACCAAATGGCTTTCCGCGCTCGGATTGGGATACCAAAAAGTGAAAAACAATTGGGAACTCGTAGCCAAATACAAAAACGAAATTCGTGGCATTGTCATTTACGATCCGGAGGTGGCGGATACGTACAATTTGGCGACGACCATAGCCGGATTGGACAACGCGATCGTCGTTTCGCCTGCCCTGGCCGACAAGCTTGCCGGGGAGCCCTACCGGTTTCCCGTGCTGGAGGATTTGCGGGGGAAATTCAAAACGAATATCGAGGTGTACGAATACCTGTACGACCGGTATTGGCCGAAAACGACCCATCGCGTTCTCGTCGGTCTGACCCCGGACATCAAAACGTTTTTGCGGGATTACGCCATGGGGATCGAGGCGGCCGTCGTATGGCTCAATCCGGGCGTCCCGGAGGAAGAGGCGATCCTGAACAAATTCATGAAAGACATGCCTTACGGAAGCGGATTGTATCTCGGATGGTGGCCGGACGAAGGGAAGGGGGTTACGAAAACGTCGGAGTTCGGGCTGGCGACCGTGGCGGCGGACTATTCTTCGAATCTGTCCGTGCTCAGCGGGACCTCCAGAACCATTGCGCCTGCCAAAATCCCGAAAAAGCCGCCGTTAGAGAACAAGGTCTACGTAACGTACATCATGAGCGACGGGGATAATCTGCAGTACATGGAACATTACTTCAGCAAGCTGTGGTTTTTGCCGAACCGGGGCGAAGTGCCGATCGGCTGGACCGTGTCTCCGCTGATGGTAGACGCGATGCCCGGCATCCTGGATGTTCTCCATCAGACGGCGACCGAAAACGATGCGCTCATTTCCGGTCCGACCGGCTTGGGCTACACCTACCCGAATTTTTGGAAGGATCAAGCGGGGCTGGACCGCTTCTTTTCCCGGACGGACGATTACATGAAGCGCGCTGGGCTCCGCGTGCTGACCGTCTGGAACACGGTCAAGGGAGAAACGAATCCGAACGTGGGAGACAGCTTGGCTTCCCACGCCCCGTCGCTGCTCGGCTTTACCTCGCAGGGCGGCACGGGAGCCGTGGAGATCTACCAAAACAAAATGCCCGGTCAAGAGTTGAACGTGGTTTACGGAGCTTCGGAAGGGGACCTGATTTTCCCGGTTCAGCAGGCGATCGAAAAATGGGACCGGAAGTCTCCTCTCTTCGTATGCATCCAAGCGAATCCTTGGGAGGTTCATTATCAGAACTTCGTCAACGCCTATCGCCAGCTCAAGGAGGACGACGATATCGTATTTGTCCGGCCTGACATCTACTTCGAACTGATCCGCGAGAGCAAAGGGCTCCCGATCGATCCGCTGGAGGCAAAGAAATGAAGGCAGGAATGAAAAAACATTTGTGAGAAGGGACGTCCATTTTCAAAATTGATGCAATTGGCTATAAATGATATAATGGGACAATTGGCCAGAATGGCATTTTTAGGGAGAACTTACGATGCAAAATGAGCGACAGCCGCTATATATTCAAATCCAGGACTACTTTAAAGACCAGATCCGATCCGGGCAATTGAAAGCCGACGATAAAATCCCCACCGAAAAAGAACTGATGCAGCAATTCAAGGTGAGCCGGATTACGGTTGCGGTGGCGTTGGGGCAGTTGGCCAAGGAGGGCTGGCTTTATCGGATTCCCGGCCGCGGCAGCTTCGTGAAGGAGATGGTGCGCGAGCCGCACGGCGGCAGCCCCGCCTCCTCGGCTTCCCAGCTGCAGGATGCCCGCGGGTACGGAGCGTTGCAGACGACAAGAGATGGTGCGGCCGACGAGGCGGCGAATGCGGGGCTGACGGAGGGCGGAAAGAAAAAAAAGATCGTCCTGATCATCCCCACGCTGGGAGACTTCTTTGCGATTCGCCTCATCTCCGGCATCAACGAAGTGCTGATCAGGCAAGGCTACCAATTGCATGTCGCCCTTAGCAACAATTCGATCGAAACCGAGAAGAGCCTGATTTGGGAATGTCTGTCGACGGGGACTGCCGGACTCATTATTTTTCCCTCCGACGCGGAGACCTACAACGAGGAAATTCTCGCGCTGAAAATGCGAAATGATCCGTTCGTGTTGATCGACCGCTACTTTGCCGGCGTCGAAACGAATTTCGTCTGCACGGACAGCCTGGAGGGAGCGAAGCTCGGGCTTCATCATCTTTGGGAGTTGGGGCACCGGAATATCGCCATCTGCTCGGACACGCCGCTTCCCACCATTACCGTCGAGGACCGGATTACCGGCTATATGGAGGGGTTGAAGCAAAAGGGGGCGATGATTAATCCGGCGTTGATCTTGACGGACTTTAAGGTCGACTATACCCGAATCAAAGAAGAAGACCCGCTCTATCGGTTTATTCGAAGCCAAATGGCGACGGCGTATATCACGCTGAACGCAAGGCTGGGCGTTTATATTTTCAACATAGCCAAGCAGATCGGCCTGAAAGTGCCTGAGGATATTTCCATCCTGACGTTTGACGATCCGTCTTCCGGGTACGACGAATTCGGATTTTTCTCGCATATTTCCCAATCGGAGGTCACGATGGGGAGAGAGGCGGCGGAGATTCTCATCCGTCTGCTGGAGGATCCGGAACCGGGCGTCAAGTACAGCAAAATCGTCATGAAGCCCGAATTGGTCGAAAGATCCTCGACGGGCCGCGTCCAAACGTAATCCAGCTTCGCAGCGGATTCCCAAGAAGACTCTGAACCGTCGGTTCAGGGTCTTTTTTTATGTCGAAATCCAATTGACATATTAAATATTATTATATATATTTAATATTGCATTTAGAGGATGGGAGGGGGAGAAATGGAACGGGCGGTTCCATTCAAACAAACAAAACTTAAGCGCTTTCTGGTAAAGCGCCGGGACGGCCTGATTGCCGCGGCCATTCTCGGACCGATGATTTTCTGGTGGTTGGTCGTGTCCGGATTTCCTACGTTGTTCGGTTTCATCCTGGGATTTTTCGAATGGATCGGCATTCAAGGACATCCCAAGTTCATCGGGCTGGGCAACTACGCCCGGTTTTTCGAGGATCCCCAATATTACAGCGCCTTATGGAGATCCGTCTGGATGGGGGCCCTTGTATCGGGAGTGACGCTGCTCGCCGGCTTCGGCGCCGCGCTTCTGATGAACATGCCGCTATTCGGCAAGGGGATTTACAGGTCCATTTGGTATATCCCGGCAGTGACTTCTACGGTAGCGACAACTCAGATTTTCAATATCCTGCTGGATCCCACGAATGGGGTCATCAACAACTTCCTGAAGTCCATAGGGCGGGATCCCGTGATATGGCAGTTTTCCGTCGGGTGGAGCGTGTTTTGGATCGTGATGTATTCCGTTTGGAAGGGGGTCGGGGGCGCGGCCTTGATCTGGCTGGCCGGTCTGCAATCCGTGGATGAGTCCCTGTACGAAGCGGCCGAAATCGACGGCGCCGGCCGAAGGCAGAAGCTGAGATACGTGACCATTCCCGGGCTGAAGCCGATCGCCACCTACATCGTAATCACCAGTCTGATCGGCGCGATCCAAATCTACGAGCAGGTAATGTTTATTACCGGCGGCGGTCCATACGGGAAAACGGAAGTGCTCGTCTTCCGGATCTACCGCGACGCTTTCTGGGACTTCAATCTCGGCATGGCGGGGGCATCCTCTCTCATCATGGCCGTCATCGTGTTCACGGCTACCGTGCTTTACTATCGCAGGTCCACGAAAGCCGACCGCAGCAACACGATACCTTTAAAGAAGGGAGCGTAGGCCGTGGATCCCGCAACTTTGCCGTCCTCCAAGACGCGAAAGCCGAATTCGAGCCACATCATTGCGCATCTGGTTTTGGCCGGCGTAGGCTTGATCCTGTTTTATCCGCTGATCTTCATGATTTTGTCCGGTTTTTTTACGAAGGACGAATTTACGACGACGGTTCTCGGATTTTTCCCGATCCCCCGTCATGCCACTTTGGATAATTACTTGATTTTGTTTCAAGGCTCTTCGGATACTTCGACGCAAACTTATTTTTTGAATTCGCTTTATCGCACGTTATACAGCACGTTTTTTGCCATGCTGACTTCGTTTTTGGCCGGATATGCCTTCGCCCGCTTGAAATTCAAAGGGAAGGACGCGCTCTTCCTGACGCTTCTGGCGACGCAGATGATTCCGGGCACCATCGCGCTGATTCCGACTTACCTTCAGCTTGCCAGATGGCCGTTCGCCGGCGGAAACGACGTTTTTACCGGGGGGACGGGGCTGCTCGATACGTGGTGGGTCTACCTTCTGGGCGGGCCTGCGATCAACATCATGGGGATGTTTCTGGTCAAACAGTCGCTGGAAAAGGTTCCGTTCGAACTGGACGAGGCGGCGAAGATGGACGGCGCGGGGACGCTGCGGGTGATTTTCCAAATCCTGCTGCCCCTGCAGATGCCGATTATGGCCTTTATCGCGATTACGACGGCGCTGGGCACCTGGAACGACTTTGCAACGCCTTTCTTCTACACGACCAGCGACCATATGCAAACCCTGCCTTCCGCGATCACGCGATTGTCATCCGCGGCCGTAGGTCCCGGCGGCTCCCCCAACTATCCGATGATCATTACGCTGGGGCTCGGCACGACCGTTCCCGCTTTGCTGATCTTTTTCCTTTTTCAGAAGTACATCGTGCAGGGGTTGGCCAATACGGGCATCAAGGGTTGACGGCTGCCGATGGTTCCAATAGCTGCATCAGACATGGCAAGAGGCAGGACAAGACGGAATCACTAAATCAAATGGAGGGGTTCACATGAAATTCGGAAATACGGCAAAATGGGGAATGTCCGCGCTTCTCGCGGCGGCGCTGGCCGGATGCAGCGGAGGGGGCGGCCAATCAAACGGGAGCGCGTCGCCCTCGGGTCCGGCGCCCTCGAGCCCGGCTTCGTCGGAACCGTCGGCTTCCGCGCAGGGCGCGTCGATTACGGTGCTCACGGAAGGGGCGACCAACGTCGGAACCGGCAAGCTCGGGGAACTGCTCGCGCCCAAAGAAAAAGAGCTGAAGGGAAAAGGGATGGACACCTCCTATACGCCCGGCAAACAGTTCGAGGCGGATACGTTCGGCCTGCATTACCAGACGATCCTCTACAACGCGATGAAGGAAAAGAACATCGAGGTGAATATGCAGGACTGGGGCTGGGGAGAGCCGCTGATCCAAAAGCAAACCGCCGGGTTCCTCGCCAAAAATATACCCGACGTCATCGTCGGCGAAACGCAAATGAACGGCTTCGCCCAGCAAGGTCTTCTGGAGCCGTTCCCGGACGACATGGCGGACGAAATCCGGCAAAACGTAGCGGATGCCGCCTGGAAGCCGATGGAGTACGACGGCAAAATCTACGGCCTCGCCGCTCAGCCGGGCGTCAGCAGCTTGTTCTGGAACAAAGACCTGGTGAAGCAGGCCGGACTCGATCCCGAAAAAGCGCCTGCCTCCTGGGCGGAACTAGCCGACAACGTGAAGAAGGTAACGGAAGCCGGCAAAGGGAAGTTTTATGGCGGCGGCGTTTACGCGGGGGCGAACTTCGGCGGATACCTGCGCTACGGCGCGTTGATGGTGATCAACGGCGGCGCGTTCGCCGAGGGCGGCAAGCCCGTGTTCAACAGCGACGCCAACGTCGAAACGGTCGAGCTGCTTCGCGAGTTGAATGCGAACAACGCGCCGGGCTTGATGGTGAATACGAATGAAGGCGCCTATTTCGACGCGTGGTACAAAGGGCAGGTTGCTTATATCATCGACGGCCCCTGGCAGTCCCAGCAAGCGAGAAACAACAAGATCGACGTCGGCATGGCTCCGATTCCGTTGTCGCCGAACGGCAAGGCGGGCAATATCACGATCGGCGCCGCGTTCCATTCGGTTCCGAAGGATTCCAAAAACAAAGAAGCGGCCTTCCAATATATTCGGGCCATGTACAGCAAGGACATTCAACAGCTCATCGCCGACTCGAACGTCCGGTCTCCGGTGTTGAAGGAAATCGCCGAATCCGAAACGTACCAAAAGGAACATCCGGAGCTTTACACGCACTATCTGGCGATGAGCGGCAACGTGCAAGGGTTGCCGACGTTCGCCAAGGATAATTCGAAAGCGTGGCAAATTTGGGGAGACGGCGTCGCGAAAGCGCTGATGACGAAAGGCGAGATCAAAGCCATCCTCGACGACGCCCAGAAAAAAGCGGAAGCCGTCACGCAATAAGCGCGGCGGGGAAGGGAAGCCAAAGAGAGCGGGAGAGCCGCTCTCTTTCGCTATTCCCTCCCGCGGAGGAAGGTTGGGTCTTTCGGTCCGCGAGCATGGTCGGCTTAGATTGTTTGCCTACGTTCAGGCGTCGCCAGGCTGTATCAGGCCTTTGCCGAACACGTTGGCGGATACCGGCTTCTTCCCGATCTCCCTCGCCCAGATCGACAATTGGCCCAAATGATGAATCTGGTGCGCGATCGTATGCCGCATGATTTCGCCCCAAACAAAAACCGCCGCACTGCCGTCCGGTCGGATTTCGCGGAGCACCCGCGCTTCCATGCCGTCATTCCACGCGGCGACGAACTGTTCGACTTCCGGCCGGAAGTCCCGGTCCAGCCGCTTGACCTTCTCCAGCGATCGATAGCCGTCAAAGCTCTCCTGGAAGTCCGGCTTGCCTTGAAGGGCGCGAATCCAGCTCCACTCCACATCCGCGACGTGGAAAAGCGTGTGCAGGATGCCGCCTACTCCGCCGGTACGTTGCCGAAGCAACTCCTCTTCCGATAACTCCTCGCACCAGTCATACCACTGTTCTCTCACGATCCAATTGTGCCGAAACCAAATCTGAATGCCAATCCCTCCCAGAGATGATTGCCGATCTCCGCAAATATTAACATGGATCGATTGGGAAAAGAAGGATTTGGTTTGGAAAAGGCGAATATACATTCGCATAACTAGAACTGCAGAGGTGGCTTATGGCGTTTATCGGATTGATTCGGCACGGACGAACGGACTGGAATCGGGAAGGCCGGGCGCAAGGGCAGAAGGACGTGCCGCTCAGCGAAGAAGGACTTGCGCAAGCGCGGATCGTGGCCGAACGGCTCGGCGAAGAGGAATGGCATGCGATCTATGCGAGCGACCTGTCCCGCGCGCGCCGGACGGCGGAGATGATCGCGGAGCGGCTCGGCATCCCGGATATTGTCTATGACGCCCGCCTGCGGGAGATCGGCGGCGGCCGGATCGAGGGGACGACGGAGTCGGAGCGGGTGGCTAAGTGGGGGCCCGAATGGGAGCGGCTCGATTTGGATCGCGAGCCGCCTGCCTCGGTCGCGGCGCGCGGCGCGGCTTTCCTGGAGGAGCTTCATGCGCGGGAGGAAGGGCGCAACGTGCTGGTCGTGGGGCACGGCGCCTGGATGAAGCATTGCCTGAACGCGCTCGTCCCGGACATCGATACGTCGGCCCCGCGCAAGAATACGTCCGTGACCAAGATCCGCAAATCCCCGGAAGGCTGGGCGTGCGATCTGTACAACTGCGCGAAGCATCTGGAAGGCCGGGAGGGAGCGGAGCCCGGTGAGATCTGAACCTGCGGCCGGGGAAGAGCTGCAGCGGGCGGACGTGGCCGAATGGCTGACGGCGCTGCGTCCGCAGCTGCTGCGCTACTGCCGTTCGCTCTGCGGGAACGCGTGGGAGGCGGAGGATCTCGCGCAAGATACGTGGATGAAGTTGGCCGGCCTGATCGGGCGTGACGGCGGCCGCACGTTCAACAAGGCTTACGTCTGGCGGGCTGCGAGGCACCTGTGGGTGGATCGCTGCCGCGCGAGGCAGCGCGCGCCGTCATCCGGCGAACCGGGCGATTCGCCGCAGCTCTTGGCGTTCGGCGCGGCCGATCCGACGTCGACGCGGGAGCTGCTGGAGTCGTTGGCAGGACGTCTGCTGCCGAAGCCGTTCGTCATTCTGCTGCTCGCGGACGTCTTCCGGTTCACGCTCAAGGAGACCGCGGCGTTCCTGGGCGACTCGGAGGGCGCGGTCCAGGTATCGCTCTCCCGGGCGCGTTCCCGTCTGCGGCAGCTGGCCTCGCGGGGTGAGCCGGAGGCGGCGATGCCGTTGCCTGCCGGAGCCGGCAGGCGCGCCGGAGCGGACGCCGCGCTGCTCGAAGCGGCGGTCGAGGCGTTCAGGCGGCACGAGCCCCGTCTCATCTACGATGCCTATCTGAAGCTCTACGAGAGCGGCACGCATCTCGCTTCCGTTCGCATCCTGGCGGGGCGCCTGCATTTTACGTTCCGCGATCCGGACGGCAATGCCGTAATGGCGGCAACCTGAAGCGATTTTTTATGGAAATGGGGCTTGGCCATTATCGCTTTCAGGGCTTACACACCTATAATCGTAGGGAATATCGTCTTCGGTTGGCAAAGGTCGCCCGGAATTCATCGGCCGGGACCTGTCCGGTGGTGCTCGCCGGTGGCGTTTGATGGTGTTGCTTGTCAGTGGTGCTCGCTGGTGGTGCTTGATGGTGGTTCTTGATGGTGGTGCTTGTCGGTGGTGCTCGCTGGTGCTGCTTGATGTTGGTGCTTTCTCGTGGTGCCTGCTCCCCAATAAATTGTATTCATACAACTTATTTGGCTCCCAACGGCGGAGAAGAGGCATTTACTTGCAAACGTACAACTTATTCAACAGAAAATCGA
>NZ_JACJVP010000022.1 GCF_014212125.1 Cohnella nanjingensis | reverse complement strand
TGTACATTTACAACTGTTCGGTCCGCGTTGGAGGTCTGGAGGTGCGGAGGTCTAGCGGTCAGGCGGTCTGGAGGTCCGGAGGTCTGGCGGTCTGGAGGTCTGGAGGTGCGGAGGTCTGGAGGTCTAGCGGTTAGGCGGTCTGGAGGTCTAGCGGTCTGGAGGTCAACGTGCTTAGAATGTCAGAATGTCCGCTAACCACCAAATAAGAATCCGATAGGCCATGTGGATTTTAACGTTGCAGCTCGTAAAGGCCGGATTCGCCGTAGTGCGATCCTTTTATAGTCTGTCGCAATTTTCATTATAGCCCGTGACCTGGCAAGGTCATGCGTGTTTTTTGCGGAACCGAACCGCGCGGGGGATGCAGGAGCCGCTTTTCAGTCCGTTTTGTTTCGCGCGCAAATGAACAATTGTGAGCATTATTATCACGACTTTCGAGCGTAAATGAAATAAATATTAACATTTTTTTCGCGGAAAGTATTGACGGAGCCGGTTATCGTCAGTATGATCTAAATGCGCAGAAATGAACATTTATGATCATAAAAATACAAAAACGAGCGGAGGTTGAAGGATTGATTCCATCAAGCGGCAGCAAGACGATAATCCAATCGAAGGCCTACCGGTTGATCCAGCCGCATCAGATCGTCGAATCGGCCATCGCCCATGAGGTAGAGGAGGGGCAGGTCGTAGTCGAGCCGTCGCTGGGCAGCATCTGTCATGCGGATCTTCGTTACTATAGCGGCAACAGGCGGCCGGAAGCGCTCGCGCGCAAGCTGCCGATGGCACTCATTCATGAAGGCATCGGCAAGATCGTCAGCAGCGGGGTACCCGAGCTGCAGACCGGGCAGCGCGTGGTGGTCGTGCCCAACATTCCCGGCTACCTCACGGACGGCATCCCGCCGGACCAGTGCTGTCCGGCATGTCGATCGGGTCACGGCGAGAACTACTGTCATCGCGGCCGGTTCCTCGGCAGCGGCGTGGATGGACTGGCGCAGAGCCGGCTGGTGGTGCCCGCTCCGTGCGCGATACCCGTACCCGACGAGGTGCCGGATGGGATCGCCGTTCTGACGGAGCTGTGCTCGGTATCCTACCAAGCGCTCGCCGCCGTCGCCGACAAGCTCGCCGCGTCGAAGGTCGCCGTCTTCGGCGACGGGCCGGTCGGCTTCCTGGCCGCCGCCGTGCTGCACCACGTCTACGGCGTCGAACGCGAGCGCCTGCTCGTCTTCGGGGCCATACCCGAGAAGCTCGCCCAGTTCGATTTTGCGACGGTCAGCCTGGTGCAAGACTATGACTTCTCCTCCGGTCCGCGCTTCGATATCGCCGTGGAGTGCACGGGCGGCCGGTTCTCCGAAAGCGCCATCAACCAGGCGATCGCCGTATTGCGGCCGGGCGGCCAATTGATCTTGATGGGGGTGACCGAAGACCGGGTACCGATCAACACGAGAGACGTGCTGGAGAAGGGGATTAAGATGAGGGGCAGCAGCAGAAGCTCGCGGACGGACTTCGTGCCGGTGCTGCAGGCGATGAAGGATGCCGGCTGCCAACGCACGCTCGGCCGGCTGCTGCCGGAGCGCCGGACCGTCATCGACTCGGCCGAAGACTTCGACGCGGCCATGAGAGAGGCAGAGGCGCATCGGAGCTGGGCGAAGGTGCTGCTCGACTTCCGCTGGTAGATGAACATGTCGCGTGAGACGCCCGGTGGCCGCACATGTTAGCGGCGGAGAGGAAAATGCGGATCGTCGAGCACGTGCGGCAGCGCCGGATCGCGACGGTCGCCGGATTGGCGCAGCAGTTCCAAGTCCACGAGGCGACGATCCGGCGGGATCTGATGGAGATCGAGCAGGAAGGGCTGCTGAAGCGGACGCACGGCGGCGTCATCGCCGAGCAGTGGACGCGCGACGAGCCGCCGTTCAGCGAACGGTCGGAGAACCGGCTGGAGCAGAAGATGCGGATCGGCCGGATGGCCGCCAGTCTCGTCGAGGACGGCGAGCATATCATGATCGATTCGGGCACGACGACGCTCCACATCGCCCGCCACCTCGTTAACCGCTCCGACCTTGTCGTCGTGACGAACGATATCAACGTCGCCGCCGAACTTCGCGACGCCCCCGGGGTCAAGGTGATCTTGACGGGCGGGGAGCTGTATCCGTCCAGCTACATGCTCAACGGCATGTTCACCGACCGGGTGCTCGCCTCGCTCCGCGTAGAGAAGGCGTTCATCGGAACGCCCGCCCTTCACCACGCGCACGGACTGATGCATCCCGAAGCGTTGCTCGTACCGGCCAAGCAGGCGATGATCCAAGCGGCCCGGGAGGTGATCGTCGTCACGGACGACAGCAAGCTCGGCAAACTGTCGCTGCATGCGGTTGCGCCGAACGGCGCCATCCATACGCTGATCACCGGAACGGAAGCCTCCGAAGCGCAGCTTCGGCCCTTCCGGGACGGCGGCGTGACGGTGTATGCGGTCTAGCGGCGGGATTTGTGCACTCCGTTCTAACGGCGGGATGGAAGTATCCGGTCTTACGACGGGAAGGGGGGAGGATCCATTCGGTCCGCCGCGCGGCGATGGATGGCGGCGTTCACTCTTTTGGACGAAGGAGGTTTGGCGTGTGGCTCCCTTGGAGGCAACCGAAAGGATGAAGGAAGCGAGCCCGGAGAGCGGAAAACGAACGAGAACCGTAAGACGGAGACGGCTGTGGGAAGGCTTGCGTCCCTATGTTATGATCGCTCCGGCGATGGCGGGCATCTGCCTGTTCGTCATGTACCCGGTCGTCTACTTAATCTACTTGAGCTTCTACAAGTACAATCTGATGAACAAGGCCAAGAGCAAGTTTATCGGGCTCGACAACTACCATCATATCTTCACGCGAGGAGATTTCTACAAGGCGCTGGGCAATACGGCGGCGTACACGGTCGGCGTCGTCGTCCTGACCATGGCGATCTCGCTGCTCATCGCCGTCTGGATCGGCAAGAAGGGACGGCTGAACGCCGCCCTCCAGGCGGGGATCTTCACCCCGCACATCATCTCCATCGTATCGGTATCGCTCGTCTGGCTGTGGTTGATGGACCCGAGCCTGGGCTTCCTCAATTACGTGCTGAAGGCGCTGGGACTGCCGGCTTCGCAGTGGCTGCAGAGCTCGCGAACGGCGCTGCTGTCCGTCATTCTCGTGTCGGTATGGCAGGGCGTCGGATACTATGCGCTCATCATGGTGGCGGCTATCCGCAGCATCCCGACGCCGCTCTTCGAAGCGGCCGCGCTGGACAACGCAGGCAAGACGCGCATCTTCTTCCGCATCACGCTGCCGTTGATCTCGCCTCAGCTCTTTTTCGTGCTGATCATCATGACGATCGGCTCCTTCAAAGTGTTCGACACCGTGAAGATCATGACGGGCGGCGGACCCAACGATGCCACGAATACGCTAGTCTACTATATCTACAGCTTTAGAACGACCAATATTGGATACGCTTCCGCGACGGGCGTCGTTCTGATGGCGATCATCGCCTTATTGACGCTGCTGTACTTCCGGCTGCTGTCAAAGAAGGTCTACTACCAATGAAGCGTACGGCAAGCTTGAGAAGGGGGACCGATCCTTGAAGCTTGAATTCGGACGATTGCGAACGTCGATCAACGCGCTGCTGAAGATAGCCCTATTGCTCGTCTTTGTGTTTCCGTTCCTCTGGATGATCTCGACCTCGCTCCAGACCTTCCGGGAGACGATGGCATTCCCGCCCACCTGGATCCCGGCGTCGCCGCAGTGGGGCAACTTCGCCGAAGCGATGCAGGCCGGCCCGTTCCCGGTCTATGCGCGCAATTCCCTCGTCATTACGGCGTCGGTCATCGTCTTGCAGCTCGCGGTGATGATCCCGGCGGCTTACGCTTTCGCCAAATACCGTTTCAGAGGCAAGAGCCTGTTGTTCGGCATGGTGCTGCTGGCTTTCATGATTCCGGGTCAGGTGACGTTCATTCCCGTCTACCTGATGATGGCGGACTGGGGCGTCATCAAGACGCTGCTGCCGCAGATCGTCCCCTTCATGTCCAATGCCTTCGGGATCTTCCTGCTGCGGCAGTACTTCATGCAGATTCCCGAGGAGATCATCGAGGCCGCGCGGCTCGACAATGCCAGCGAACTTGCGATCATGTCGCGGATCATGACGCCGATGTCCATGCCGGCGCTGGCGACGGTGGCGCTGTTCAGCTTCGTCAGCCATTGGAACGATTACTTCTGGCCGCTCGTCATGACGGATTCGTCCGCCGTGCGGCCGCTGACGATCGGCATCTCGATGCTCCGGGAGACCGAGGGCATCAGCAACTGGCATATCATCATGGCGGGCAACGTCGTGCTGGTCGTCCCGATCCTGTTGGTGTACCTGATCTGCTCGAAGCAGATCGTCAAAGCGTTCGTGTATTCGGGCATTAAGTAACCGATTGACGTACCGTTCTACCACTACGAATACGACGGAGGGGTTTGGAAATGGTCAAGAGAACGATAAGTCTGGCGATGACGGCGACGCTGCTCGCCGGGCTGTTGGCCGCCTGCAGCGGCAACGGGGGCGGTTCGAACGCGGGCAACGCGAACGCGGAAGGATCGAGCGCGCCTACAGCGAGCGGATCCGCCTCGGGCGGCGGGAAGACCACCGTGCAGTTCTGGCATTCGGTAGGCGGCAAGAACGGCGAGTATCTGGACGCGCTGATCAAGCGGTTCAACGCGAGCCACGACGATATTCAAGTGGTGGGCACCTTTCAAGGCAGCTATGATGAAACCGTTACCAAACTGCAGCAGGCCGTATCGGCCGGCACGGCCCCGGATGTGAGCATGCTGGAGCGGGCTTACGTGGAGCTGTTCGCGGACTCCGACGTGCTGGAGGATCTGACGCCTTATCTGGAGAAGTCGAAGATGAGCGCCGACGACTTCAATGCCGGGCTGATGGGACACTCCGTCTTCAACGACAAGCTGGTGTCGCTGCCGTTCAACCGCTCGACGCCGATCCTTCACGTCAACAAGACGCTGCTGAGCGAGAAGGGCCTGTCGGTCCCGAAGACGTGGGAGGAATTGAAGCAGACGGCCAACGCGATGGTCGTGAAGACGAACGGCGAGTATTCGCGCTACGGGCTGACGATGCCCTACGATACGTGGTACCCGATCGCCCTCATCTCCCAAGCGGACGGGAAGTTCTTCAACGACGAGCATACGTCGCTCGGCTTCATCGACAACGGCATCGGCGACAAGGTGTTCCAATATCTGAAGGACCTGCAGAAGACCGGCGCGCTGTATTACCCGCCGGCCCAGGATTCCGGCAATATCGTCAACCAGATGTTCGTGGAAGGCAAGGTCGCGATGATGTTCCAGTCCACCGGCACGATCGGCAGCCTGAGCGGTACGGTCGGCTTCGATTATACGACCGCGTTCTTGCCGCAGGACAAAAAGTACGCAAGCCCGACCGGAGGCGCCAACGTCGCGATGCTGGCCGGCTCCAAGCATAAGGACGCGGCTTGGGAGTTCCTCCGCTATCTGATGGAGGATCCCGACGGAGGGCTGCAGTTCATCCTCGATTCCGGCTACCTCCCGTTCACGAAGAAGATGGCGGAGTCCCAGCAGATGCAAGATCTGTGGGCGAAGGAGCCGAACCGCAAAGTCGCCTACGATCAGCTGCAGTACGCCATCGACACGAACAAGGACGTCGCATGGCCGGAGATCATGCACGAATTCTTCTCCGCGATCGAAGCGATCATGTACGATAGTAAGGACATTCAGTCGACGCTCGGTACGTTCAAGAAAGAGACGGAACGGATTCTGGCCGAATAATCCGCGGATGCGGCAACGATCATGCGAACGATAGGAGATGGAACTACGATGATAGAGCGTCTGGAGTCAGAACGGAACGTCTTTGTGTCCGGACACCGCGGCTACAAGTCCGCTTATCCGGAGAATACGCTGCTGG
Organism: Cohnella nanjingensis; assembly: GCF_014212125.1. Classification (GTDB taxonomy): domain Bacteria; phylum Bacillota; class Bacilli; order Paenibacillales; family Paenibacillaceae; genus Cohnella; species Cohnella nanjingensis. The sequence goes on along the minus strand of NZ_JACJVP010000022.1, from coordinate 60,925 downwards.
CTTTCGCCAAAGCGTTGGAGCTCGGCGTGCCGATGCTGGAGTTCGACTTGCGGTCTTCGCGCGACGGGGAGATCGTCGTTATTCACGACGAGACCGTCGACCGGACGACGGACGGCTCGGGCCGGGTGAGCGATCTGCCGCTGGCGGAGCTGAAGAAGCTGGACGCGGGCGGGTGGTTCGGGCCCGCATTCGCCGGGCTGAGGATTCCGACGCTGACCGAGCTGTGCGAGTTGTTGCGGCCGTATCCGGAGCTGCTGCTGAACGTGGAGATCAAGCCGGCGCCGGACGGACGCGAGGTCGCCGACGCGGCGGTCGCGCTGCTCGAGAGCTACGGCTATCTCGAGCGCTGCGTCTTCACCAGCTTCGACGCGGACGTCCTGGCGCATATTCACGACCGGTACGGGCGCAAGACGCAAGGCTTCCCGGGCGAAGTTATGCGGAACTTCGTCGACGGACCGGAGGGGACCTACGCCAAGATGTGGGCGATCGCGCTGAATATGAAGCAGCTGACGCCGGATGCGGCGGACGCGTGCCGCGAGAGGGGGCACCTCGTCTGGTGCTATTGCCCGGACGACGAGGCGCAGGTCCGCTACGCGCTGGCCTGCGGCGTGACGACGATGACCTGCAACGACCCCGTGCCTGCGCTTGCGATCGCCCGCCATCCGGCCTGAAGCGCGCGATACGCGGGAGGAGTGACAGGTGGTGACTCTATTGTTGAGCGTCAAGATGCATCTGCTGGAGCATTACGAGATGTACGCGCGCGTGTCGCTCAGCGCGCTGCTCGGCTTCCTGATCGGCTGGGATCGCGAATCGAAGAGCAAGCCGGCGGGGTTGAAGACCTATATGTACGTCTGCGTTGCCAGCACGCTCATCACGCTGACTTCGATCTACAGCGTGGAGAAGTACAGCACCGGCAATCTGCGGACGATGATGGACCCGATGCGCCTGGCCGCGCAGATCGTATCGGGGCTCGGCTTCCTGGGCGCCGGCGTCATCCTGAAGAACGGCTTGCAGGTCAAGGGGCTGACCTCCGCGGCCATGATCCTGTTCGTCGGCGGGGTAGGGATCGGTATCGGTGCCGGCTTCTACGGGATGGTGCTCTTCGCGGTCCTCGTCTCGACGCTGATGGCGAGGATCGGGAACATCGTGGAGAAACGCAAGTTCGTCCGCTCCAAAAACGTGTATGGGGACAACGGGGAAGAGCTGACGCTGGAACCGTAGCGGACGGAGGGCGAATAAGAGCAGGCTGCCGGGTTCTTGCCGGCGGCCTGCTCTTGTTATGCGCGTTAAGCGGGAAAAGCAGGGATTTCCGGCTCGAAAACGAAGTAGTAGCAAGATGCATCGGATTCGTCCGGGAAGGGGAGCGAACAAGTGGAGAATCATCGCAACTGGGCAGGCAACTACAAGTATAGCGCAGCGGAGCTCCTGGTTCCCGAGAGCGTGGAGCAAGCGCAAGAAATGGTGGCGCGCAGCAGCCGGATCAAGGTGCTCGGAACGCGCCATTCGTTCAACGGCATCGCCGATACGACCGGGACCCAGGTTTCGCTGCAGCGGCTGAACCGGGTCATCGCGCTGGACCCGGCGAACCGGACGGTGACGGTCGAAGGCGGCATCCGGTACGGAGAGCTGGGCCGGTACCTTCACGACCATGGCTTCGCGCTGCACAACCTCGCGTCGCTGCCCCACATTACCGTCGCCGGTGCGATCGCCACGGCCACGCACGGCTCCGGCGACCGCCACGGCAATCTGGCGACCGCGGTTCGCGCGCTGGAGATCATCCGGGCGGACGGGGAACGGGTCGCGTTCAGCCGCGAACGCCCGGAAGACGGCTTCGTCGGGGCAGTCGTGGGCCTCGGGGGATTGGGCGTCGTTACGAGCGTCACTTTGGAGATCGTCCCGGCCTTCGAGGTGAGTCAGCGGGTGTACGATCGCCTGCCTCTAGCGCAACTTCAGAACAGCTTCGACGATGTTTTCTCCGGCGCTTACAGCGTCAGCCTGTTCACGGATTGGCGCTCCGACGCGTTCAACCAGGTATGGGTGAAGCGGAGCGCCGGGGACCGGGCGCCGGATCCGGCGGAGTCCGCGTATTATGGCGCGGCGCCGGCCAACGCGAAGCGGCATCCGGTGCCGGGCCACGACGCGGCCCCTTGCAGCGAGCAGCTTGGCGTTCCCGGCCCTTCGTACGAGCGTCTGCCGCACTTCCGCATGGACTTTACCCCCAGCGCCGGGGACGAGCTGCAGAGCGAGTACTTCGTGCCGCGGCGGCATGCCTATGAAGCCTTGCGCGCGATCGACCGCCTGCGGGCGCGCATCGCGCCGCTCCTGCATATCTCCGAGGTGCGCACGATCTCGGCGGACAAGCTTTGGATGAGCCCTTGCTACCTGCAAGATGCGGTGGGGATTCACTTCACGTGGAAGCCGGAAGGGGAAGCGGTACGGCAGACGCTGCCATCCATCGAGGAGCAACTCGCGCCCTTCCAGGCCCGCCCGCACTGGGCCAAGCTGTTCACCATGCCGCCGGAGCGGGTGCAGTCGCTCTACGAGAAGCTGCCCGACTTCAGGCAACTGCTCCTGCGCTGCGATCCGCAGGGCAAGTTCCGCAACGCCTTCTTGGATGAATATATAGGGAGGGAATAGGAGGGCTGGGCGGTTTCAGCACCGACCGCTGGGGCATCCACCGCACCTTGTTCAGCGGAATGGCGCTGCATATCCTCATGCTCGTCGCGCTGTCTTTGGTGACGAACACGCTCGTCGGCGTGATGGGCGTGCTGCTGTTGTGGTCATTCTCCGCCTGGTCGTCCGGACCGACGCAGCAGTATCATCTCACGACGTTCGAGCCGGGGGCGTCCGGGGTCCTGCTCGGGCTCAACCAGTCCGTCATGCAGCTCTCGATGGCCGCCGGCGCGGGGATCGGCGGGGTTGCCGTCGAACGGATCTCGCTCTCTTCCGTGACTTGGCTTGGGGCGGCGGGCGTGGCTATCGCGATCGCTTTCGCGGCGATGCTTTATCGGCTCGGATCTGCCAGGACGTTAACGGCACAGCAATCCTGAAAAAGATGCGCAAAACAAGCGGCCCATGGGCCGCTTGTCTGGTGTTCAGCCAGCGTATCCGGATCGAACCGTTTGAGCACTTTAAAGTCATTGGAAAACGTGTTCACGATCGAGGGCGCGACGGTAAATGGCTTGCAATGGAAGCGGATCTGTATTATAGTAAGCTCATAGTTAGTGATTAACCAATCACAAAAGAAGAGAGCGGGTGGACAACGATGGCCAAAGGAACGGCAACGTCGGTTAGCCGCCGTACGGATATCGTCGCGGCAGCGATCGAGGTATTCGCCGAGATCGGTTACTACCGGGCGACGACGGCCCAGGTCGCGGAACGCGCGGCGATCTCTCAGCCCTACGTCTACCGGTTCTTCACGAAGGAATCGCTGCTGGTCGAAGCGCTGGAGGTATCTTGGGAGCGGATAGCCAAGTCTTTTCAGCAGGTGATCGACACGGTCGCGCCGGAGCAACTGGAGATCGCCTTGATCCGGGCCTACGAGGCGATCATGGAATCGCACCGCAGCGAGATCTTGCTGCAGATGCAGGCGCAAACCATACGGGAGACGCCGGTGCGCGATGTCATGAGACAGGGTATAAGTCAAGTGAAGCAGCAGGCGGAGCGTGCTTTTGCGGAAGCCGGCTTTGCGGATGCCGAAGAGCGGACTTCGGACTTCCTGGCCAGAGGGATGCTGTGCAACGTGTCGATGGCGATGGAGATGCCGGGTCTGATGGTGAAGAAATAGATGATTCCGATCATCTATTTCCAGTGGCGGATCGGTTCGGATACCGGCGGAGCGGGTTTTTGCGGGTCCGAATGGGGCGAGATAACCGTAAAGAGGCAATCCGCAATACGACCAATCGTTCGTTTCTCGCTTGGACCTGAAAGCAGGACCTCTTTCCGGTAAAAATAACAGGCGTGCTCCGTTCCGAAATGCTGTAAAATAAAGGGACATTGCTTCGCCCATTCGGTGCCTCGGAAAGGCGTTGACTCCATGATGGAAGCATCCCAGGCGGGGAGCGGAGAGCCGGAGGAGAGACGTCCCTGAAGCTATCTGTTCTTGTCTCTGCTGCGAATCGGTTTTTTCATCCTCCTCAGCTGTATTTATTATTTCTCCGACGCGGGCTACGGCGCGTGGATCACGGTGTATATCGTCGCGACCTTGGCCGTCCTAACCGTCGCCAGCCTGCTGTATCCTTACGTCTCCGATCGCCGATCCCTGCTCGTTTTGGCCATTGTCGATCTCTTGGCCGCCGCGCCGTACTTATTGTTTCTAGGGTTGGTCGCCTTTTCGGTATTCATGCACCTGGATCACCGCTGGCTGAACGTCGCGTGGGCGATCTGCCTTCCGCTCCTCCTCATCGCGCAGATCGTCCTCGAAAGTCGGATCTGCGGCCACGTCGAGCTGACGATGTATATCGTGAGCACGGCCTTCGTCGTCTTCGCCACCCTCATCGGATCGCTCATCCGCTACTATCGGACCTCTCGCATCCGAATCGCCAGTTTGTATGCCGAGCTTGAGCAATCCCACCGGCAGCTTCGCGCTTACGCCCAGAACGACAAGGAGATAGCCGTCAATCGCGAGCGGATCCGCATCGCCATAGAGATCCACGACACCGTCGGGCATGCGATGACGACGCTGCTCGTTCAACTGCAGGCGGTCCGCAAAGTACTGGAGTTCCGCGACCGTACGCAGATCGCCGTATTTGCCGTCCGACAGGGTATCGCCCGATTCGAACCGTGACTTTTGGATAGACGCAATGCCAAAAGGAAGAAAGCCGAGAACGGCCGTTCGCGGTTTTTTGGATGCGCGCTCTACCGTTTGGCAGATTCGCGATCGATCCGGGATTGTTATACTTAGATCAATTCAGATGCCCATACCGGGAGGGAACAAGGTGGAACAATCGCGTTTGCGGTACATCGATTCGCTGAGAGTCTTCTTGACGGCGCTCGTCATCTGGCATCATACGGCGATTACCTACGGGGCTTCAGGGTCGTGGTACTACATCGAATACACGAGCGATGAGCTTACCGCGACGACGGGGATACTGTCTTTGTTCACCGGCGTGAATCAGGCGTTCTTCATGGGTTTCTTCTTCCTGCTGTCGGGATACTTCATCCCGGCTTCCTATGACCGGAAAGGGGCGGCGCGTTTCCTGAAGGAGCGGTTCATCCGGCTGGGCATCCCCCTTCTTATCTATGTCTTCCTGATCGGACCTTCGTTGATATACGCGATTGCGCCGGCGGGCAAGGGGACGTATGGGGACTTTTATCGTGAGTACGTCTTGACGTTCCGGCTGGTGAATTGGGGTCCGCTGTGGTTCGTGGAGACGCTGCTCTATATGGCGATCGTGTATGTGATCGTCCGCGGCTTGATGCGACAGAGAAGACTGGCGATCGGCGCGGACCGTCCATCGGCGTTTCCCTCGCATACGGCCATCTTCCTGTCCGCGCTCCTCATCGGTGCCGCATCGTTCCTCATACGACTGATCATGCCGACCGGCGAGGAAGTGCTAGGTTTGCAGCTCGGGTACTTCTCCTCCTACGTCTTCCTATTTGTTGTCGGGATCGTCGCCTATCGTCGGGACTGGTTCACGCTCCTGTCGGCGGCAACCGCACGATTCTGGTTCAGGATCTCCCTCTGCGTCATTCCGTTTCTCCCGATTGCCGTGGTGTTGGGAGGCTTGCTGGGACCGGACGAAGCAAGCATCAACGGCGGATGGAGTTGGCTTGCGCTCTTCTATGCGTTCTGGGAACCGTTCGTCGCGCTAGGGATGATCATGTACCTGCTCGTACGGTTCCGGGGCCGATTCGATCGACAGAGCCCGTGGATGACGTGGCTGGCCAATCGCGCCTATGCCGTCTATATCATTCATCCGCCGATCGTGGTCGCGGTATGTTATACGCTGCGCGGGGGAACGCTCCCCGCCATGCTGAAGTTCCTTATCGCCGGCTTGCTGGCAACGGCGCTCTGCTTCGGTATCGCCGGCCTGCTGCGCAGGATTCCTTGGGCCGATCGGGTGTTGTAGGGGAGTCGCACATAGGTAGTGCGATTAATCATTATTCTTCGCCTCGGGCATCGCAGGCACGATGCCCTTGTATTCGACGGGGGAGGAGAGCGCGATGGAGGTCGCGAACTTCCCGTACCTCGCGAGCTCGTTCTCGAGGAGCTCCAGCGCGGGCAGCGAATCGGCGACGACTTTCAGCAGATGATTGTATTCTCCGCTGATCCGATGACACTCTACGATTTCTGGAGCGCTCTGGCAGAACGCATGGAAGCTCGAACAATCCGAGGCGCGGAACCAGATAAAGGCCAAGGCCGTCTTTCCGATCTTCTCGCGGGCGACCATGGCGCGATAGTCTTTAATGATCCCGCGCTCCTCTAGTCTCCGTACCCTCTCCGTCACGGCCGGTTGCGTCAATCCGACCGTCTTGCCTAGCTCCGTCATCGAGATTCTGGCGTTGTCCTGGAGGTATAGCAGGATCTGTCTATCCACTTGATCCATTCGGATGATCTCCTTATCATTTCAAGTTCATTCATCACATATAGTTTGAATACCTTAGTCATTAGTCGAATGTGCCTTGGTATTGGCATGTATTGCCCGAATGATATCAAATATAATAAGAGGTGTAAAGAAGCCGCCAAATAAGGGAGAGAAACCAAAGTGGACAAAAAGACCATCGTGATCGTCGGAGCGGGCGTCGGCGTAAGCTCAGGCGTGGCCCGCGTGTTCGGTCGGCGGGGATTCAGAGTCGTACTCGTCTCCAGGAGCGAGGAGGCATTGGCCGGACACGTCCGCAGTCTGGCGTCTCAGGACATCGAAGCCTACGGTCTAACCGCAGACGCTACGGATCCCCACTCCCTCCAAGCCGTATTCGAACGCATTCGATCCCAATACGGCGTGCCGGATACGCTCGTCTACAATGCGGCCGTGATTCGAGGAGGCACCGCCTCGACGCTGACGGAGAACCAGCTACTGGACGATTTGAAGGTGAACGTCGTCGGCGCATTAAGCAGCGCTCGGCAGGTCATCCCGGACTTCGTCGCGCGAGGCAGCGGCACGATTCTATTTACAGGCGGAGGGCTCGCGCATCATCCTTCGGCCGACTATGCGTCGCTCTCGATCGGTAAGGCCGCGATGCGCAGCCTGGTCTACACCCTGGGCGACGAACTGGCGCCGCAGGGAATCTATGTGGGCACGGTCACCATCGCGGGGAGCGTGAAGGAGGGCACCCACTTCGACCCGGATCGAATCGGTCAGGTGTACTGGGAGATGTACGAGAAACGCGAGGAGCGGGAATTCATTTATCAGTGATGCGATATCCAGTCTGCTAGAAAACCCTCAGCCAACCGCTGAGGGTTTTAGGGTCTGGAATACCAACCTTGTTCCTGTACCTGCGCTTCCACTACTTCATGCGCGCCAATGCGTCTATCGCATAGTTCAGTTCAACGTCTTGACCTTGAATATATTTTTCTTCAAAGTTTTGTTCGTTCAAAGGGATTCGGATATCGGGAATGCCTCCGCCTTGCCCCGTATCATCGCTGTCCCCTTGAATGACTTTGTCTTGATTCAGCGATCTGCCGTCCGGGAATTGAAGGAGGTAGCCCTCCGGCATCTCCACGCGTATCGGACCGGTCACGACGCCAAAGGAGCCATTCGTAGACGTGAATCCAACGATCTTGACATGAGGCATTCCCTTGAGCGCGATAGGCAAGCCTTCGCCGGAGCTTCCGGTTCGATGGTTGATTAATATCGCGACGTTCCCCGTATAACGGGGTTCGGCGGGTTTGATGATGCGGGTCTCCATGGCGTTGATCTCGAATCTCCGGGTGATGCGGCTATAATAGCTCACGTATTCATACAACCTCTTCTTGTCCACGAAGAAGCCGGCCATCGAAGCGACAAGATCGTCGTCGCCGCCCGGGTTATCCCTGACGTCTATGACGATACCTTTCACCTGCCGGTCGCGGAACAGGTTCAACGCTTCTTTTAACACCTTCTCCGGGTTGGAGATTGTCTTGCTAGGGAGGAAATATCTAATCTTCACATAGCCGTATCCGTTGCTCAGTACGGAGGCTTCGATGGGCGCATCCGTCTCGCTCCACTTGGCTCTCGTTCGCTTTAGTGTCTCGTAATGGTCGTCATACGCCTTTAAAGCGACGTTTTTCAGTTCATGGTCGTCTCTATTTCGATAAGCGATTCGAACTTCCTGTCCGATCGGAGCCCTCGCCATGAACCGTCCTTGGTTGAATAGCCGGTCGCCGTCCGTCGCCATCGGGCTTTCGCTCCATGAAGCGCGCGCATAGACATCCTTTGCGGGTTCGCCATTCCAACTGACGATCTCCGCGCCAAGCTTGATTCCGCTTCTCTCGGCGGGACTGTCCTTCAGAACCAAATCTACGAGCACTTTCCCGTCGTCCAACCGGATCGCGCTGATCCCCAAGCCGCCGCCCGCTTCATGCTTGAAGACGGTATTGCCGTCATATAGCCGTTCGTTCGCGATTTTGATATGTCCGTCCCGGAGCGAAAATAAATATTCCCTCAACGTTTTATAGTATAAATCTTTGTCCTTCGTTTGCTCCGCTTTTTCAAATATCGGCTCGTACTTGCGCTTTAGTCGATCCCAGTCCACCTTCTTCCAATCCCCGAACGGATACTCCTCGGATAGTCGCGCATTCAAATGGACGAAAGCCTGGGCGTAGCCCATATCGCCGAAATGACTGACCGGGTTGTACCGGGTCTCTCCCGCAACCATCAACGCGATTCCGAGGGGGATGACGCCGCACGCGCACAGGATGGCCCTTGCGATCTTAAACTTGCGCGTAGGGATGCGACGGGCGGGTCGGAATACGTTCTTCACCGTACAGAAGAATAAAATGGCCGTTAAGGCGTAGATCAACCACGCCAGAAGGGTCGTATCCCCGTTTAGCATACTTGCTATCGCGATCGCGACCCCGGCGCTTGGCAAGAAATCGAACCACCTATAACGCTTTTGAACGGGCACCGCCAGCCCTACGAGTACCGTGAGATTGAGGAGGATTAACCCCATTTCATAGACGGTTAACCACATCCAAGAACCGAATACATTCCCTGCCATGCTCATTTGTCATGTCCCCCAGTCCGTTATCCGCTTTCCTTGACAACGTATTGGAGAAATATGAACGGAGCGTGAACTGGAATGTCTATCCGGAACGCTGATCGGTCTTCCCGCGAATGGCGGGCGGACAGCCCGGGAGCTTCACGGTAACCGTCGTGCCTTGGCCGATCGCCCCGCTCGCTTCGATGCTTCCCTGATGGAGCGCAATGATTTTCTTGACGATGGCGAGGCCGAGACCGCTCCCGCTGCCGCTTCGCGACCGGTCCGTTTTGTAGAACCGCTCGAATATACGGTTTCGCTCTTCGGGCGAGATCCCGATTCCGGAATCGGCGATGGTGACGGCAAGCTCATTGCCGTTCGGCACGAGCGCGATTCGGATCTTGCCCCTGTCGGGCGTGAATTTGATGCTGTTGCCCAGCAGATTGATCCACACTTGATTGAGCTGGTCCGGGTCGGCCGTTATTTTCGCGGCAGCGGGGAGCTTCAGATCGATACGGATGTTTTTGGAGGACCAGAGGGGCTCGGAGGAGACGACAACTTGTCTGATCTGCTCGTCGAGGTTGAAGGTAGCGGCTTGGAAAGGATGGTGATCCGATTCGAGGGAGACGAGCTTAAGCAAGTTTTCGCTAAGTCGGGACAACCGCTCGCTCTCGGCCAGGATAATATCCAGATAGCGTCCCCGATGGTCTTCGGTTACCAGGCGGTCGAACTTCAACGCCTTCGCGAAACCGGTTATGGACGTAAGCGGCGACTGGATCTCGTGCGATACGTTGGATACAAAGTCTTGCCGCATCGTCTCCAATTGTCGGAGCTCGCGCGCCGTCTCGTTAAAGCTATGGGCAAGCATTCCTAACTCGTCTTTCCGTTTCGTCTTTAATTCCACTTCGAAATGGCCCTGCGCGAGCTGTTTGGTCGCTCTCGTCAGCGCTTTGATGGGGCGTACCAAATAGCCGGCCGCAACGAGGATGCACAAGCTTCCAATCGCCAAGACGAGGAGCAGAATCGTCACGATCAGGCGGATGATGGTCGCTTCGTTTTTGGACGAGGACACGATGAACAGCGAATAGGGCTTCCCCTCGAAGGAAAACGGCAGACCGACGAATAACGTATGATCGACCTTTTGCTTGGACCGATAAATCTCGCCGTCCCGGACTTGTCGGATGGATTCCGGCGCGATCGCGACGGCAGCATCGGGTTTTGACCAGCCATACGATTTCATTTCGCCTGCATCGGTAAAGAGTTGAATCGGATAGGAGGTTAACCCCGCGATGCGGTTCATGAACGCATCCAAATCGCGAGGCTTCGTCTGCGCGTAGAGTCCGATGATATGATCGCCCGCCGCGATCATGTCTTTCTGCCCCAATGCGTTAAGCTTATTCTCGAAGACGGCCAGTCCGATCCCAAAAGCCGCGATCAATCCGATGATAATCGAAGCTAGGAAAGTGAGCACGACGCGGACATATAGCGTTTTCATTCCGCGTTTACCACAAGCCGGTATCCGAGACTGCGGGCCGTCTCGATGCGGAAGTGCCGCGCCTCGCCGGCAAACCGTTCTCGCAGCCTTTTGATATGAACGTCCACCGTCCGATCATCGCCTTCATAATCCATCCCCCAAATTTGCACGATCAGCGCTTCCCGGGTGAAGATCTGCCCCGGATGGCTGGCGAGCTTGAACAGCAGCTCGAATTCCTTCAGCGGAAGGGTCAGCTCCTCATCGCCTCGGATGACTTTGTAATTGCGACGGTTCAGTACGATCCCGCCCAACCGAATCATCTGGGAAGCGGCGATTCGGTAACGCTTCAGCAGCGCTTTGACTCTCATCACCAGCTCGACAGGATCGAACGGCTTAGTCACGTAGTCGTCCGTTCCTAACCGAAAGCCCTTCACCTTATGCTCCGATTCGCCTTTAGCCGTTACCATCAGGAGGGGGATGTCGGGATTCCGGTCCCGAATCTCCATGCACAGATCCCAACCGTCCATCAGCGGCATCATAATATCGAGGATGACCAGATCGACGACCGAACCTTCCATGATGGAGAGCGCTTCGGCACCGTTCGCCGCCTCCGCCGTATCGAACCCTTCATTCCGTAGAAATAAGCGCATCAACTCGCGAATGTGCGCTTCATCATCCGCGATTAGGATTTTGGTCATCGCAGCGAGGCTCTCCTTTCCATTCCCTTCGACACAGACAAGTATGGCAATCTAGCCGCCTCAAGTCTAGAAATAATTAAGCCATCCCTATTGACCTTTTCATACGGATTAAGGAGGTGTTGGTCGCCCTCATGTCCGAAAATGCCGACAAGATAAAAGAGCCGTTAGGTCGCCCTAACGGCTCTTGCGCTATACCCGGGAAAATCCGCAATCTGCGGCAGGGCCATCAAGGCGCCGCCATCCAGACGACGCCGCGCTCTTCGAGCGTCTCTTCCCAGCCTTTGGGGATCTCCACGTCGCTGATGACGATATCGATATCGCGCCAGTCGGCGGTCCGATAGAGCTGGGTCAATCCGATCTTGGTGCGGTCCGTCAAGACAATCGTCTGCTTGGCGTTCTCGATGACGCGATTGACGAGCTGTCCGCGCTCCGCGTCGAAGGACGTGATGCCTTTGCCCAGCACGATCCCGTCGATCGAGACGAACGCCTTGTCCGCATGGAACAAGCCCGCCATCTTCTCCGCGATCGAGCCGGTGACCCGGGAGTGGGTCGTATTCACCTTGCCCCCGATGAGATAGATCTCCCCCGAGAACAGCTCCTTGTTCTTGTACTCCATCAACAGATGCAGCGCCGGGATGGAGATGGTGAGCACCGTCAGATGTTTCTTGTTCATCAGGTACTGGATCATCGGCAGCGGCGTCGTCCCGTCGTCGAGGAAGATCACGTCGTTGTCCTCCACGAGCGTGGCCGCCAGCTTGCCGATGCGCTGCTTCTCTGCGGCATACAGCACTTCCCGCTTGAGGTAGGAGGGCTCCTCGTTGCTCGGATTGATCTTGATGGCGCCCCCGTACACGCGCTTCAGCCGGTTCTCCGCTTCGAGCTCCTCCAGATAGCGGCGGATCGTCTCGGATGAGACGTTCAGCTTCTGGACCAAGTCGAAGGTCTTGACCTGCCCCTCCAAATTCAATAGATCCAGGATGACTCCTTTGCGTTCCTCTCCCATCAGTGACAACGCAGACGTCCCCTTCCGATCGTAACGATGTTAGCTCCCATTATAACGGTCGGGCAGCGAATTTGCCATTCCCTTCCCAGCTTGCGTCTCGGGCTAAAGAGGGGTGGTTTACTTCACTTCGGCGGTTCGGCGGGAGTTAAGCGGAATGTGAGGAAGATTTTACTTCACTTGGGCGCCACTGCTGAGGCAGAAAAGGAAGCGATCAGCCCATGCCAAGACGCCTCCTTCCCTGAAGGGAGGAGACGTCTTTGTCTAGGACGGGTTATGACTGAGCAGGCTCTCGCCGGACGGCTTTAAGCCATATTCAACTCGTGCTTGGATGCTTCGATACGCCGGCGTCTGCCGAACGCGTAATAATAGACGGCGAGGCTGACGACTTGCATGACGGCCAGCACCAGCCAGATATTGCTGAAGATCATGCCCTTGGCGTGACCGAAGAGCGGATTCCAGGACAGGTGCGCCGCTCCGCTGCGGTCTGCCATCTTGCCGTAGATCCCGATCGCGATCCCTTGCGAGATGAAGTTGACCATCGCCAGCATCCCCATGCCGACGCCGGTCTGTTCCTGGGGCAAGACGCGGGAGATCGCGTTGGACAGGGCGATGACGAGGAAAGATTGGCCGACAGTGCCGAGAATCAGGATGCCGGCGATGAACGGCGCGGCGCTCGCGGCGAAGGTCGAGAGCAGGGCGTGGCAAGCGAACGCCAGCCCCGTCGCGATATACCACAGGTACGCGTTGCCCTTCAGATCCGCCAGCCTGCCGCCCTTGCGTCCCCAGACGGCGGAAGCGACCGCGGCAGGTACCAGCGTAAAGCCGATCCACACCGAGGGCAGCGCCTGAACCTTGGAGAGCAGCAGGGGACTGAGCACGTTCAGCGAGCAGCCGATGCCGTTGATCAGGAAGGCGACCGTGAGGCCGAGGACGTACTTCCGGTTGCGGAACAGCGTAGGCTCGATGAACGGCTCTCGTGCGGTACGGACGCGGGCGATGAACAGCGTCAGCGCGGCCGCGCCGCCTAGCGCGAATGTCCAACCGTTCGTGACGCTCAGCAGCAGCAGAGCCACGGTGACGGCCAGCAGCATTCCGCCGCCCCAATCGAACTTGCCTGCTTCCCGCAGCTGTTCATCCGCTAGATGCTTGCGGTACATCGGCAGCGCGATCAGGATGAGGAGGGGGACGGCGAACAGCCAGCGCCAATGAAGGAAGCTGACGATCAACGCGGAGATCACCGGTCCGAGCGCGCTCCCCAGCGCGAGCCCGACGGCCGTGAGCCCGAGCGCCGACCCTCTGCGTTCCGGCGCGAAGTACCGGATCGGGATCAGCATGGCGACGGCGGGGATGACGGCCGCTCCCGCCGACTGCAGACACCGGCCGATGAGCGCCAAGGCGAAGGTGTGGGAAGCCAATCCGATCAGGGAACCGGCGCCGAACAGCAGCAGTCCGAACGTCACCAGCGTCTTGAGCGGGTAACGGTCCGCCAGCTTGCCGTAGGTGACGGCGCCGATCGCATAGATCAGGATGTAGGCGGAGGATAGCCAACTGACTTGGGCGAGGGTCAGCCCGAAGTCCTCGCTGATCTGTGGCAGCGCGATGTTGAACATGATTCCGCTCATCATGGAGATCGTGAGGGTGAGCATGAGGATGCGCATCAGCCGGTTTCCCGCCTCCGCCGGCTTTGTCGTTTGGACGTTCATGGCAGATTCCTTCTTTCTTTTACGTATTCGAGGCGATACGTCTGTCAGTACTTACTGACATATGGGGCGTAAAAAAACTAGGGGGTTAAGGCCCTAGCGAATATCCTCACGCTCTCTTGCATGAAGGGCTCGAGCTTAATGTGCGGATAATTCTTGCCCGCGTCCAGATCGTTGATGAACGCCCCGAAGTGCGCCATCATGAACGCAAAGGCCTGCATCTCCGGATTCGTCCGAATCATCTTGCCTTGCTCGCCCATCGCGATGAAGTAATTCGTCAAAATCTCCAGCAGCTGCAGCGGATGCTGCTGCGTCCGTTCCTTGAAGCCGGGCAATTGGACTTCGTCCTTGAGGCTGATCTGGATCATCTTCCGATTGCGGTTCATGATCTCGTGGTACGTCCTGCAGACGGTGAGCAGGTCTGTCTCCAGGTCCCACACCAGCTTCTCCTTGAAAAGCTTCTTCATCTCTTCGGCATAGTGATAACGGTCGAAGGCGGCTTCGAGGAGCTTCTGCTTGGTGCCGAAGTGGCGGAACAGCGTCTTCTCGCTTAAGCCCGCGGCCGTGGCGATCTCCTGCGTGGTTACGCCGTTGTACCCTCTCTCCGAGATCAGGTTGATCGCGGCCAGCAGCAGCCGGTCGCTGCTCCCGAGATTGCTGTTGTCCATCTGCGCCCTCCTCTCTCGAACGTTCTGACTGTCAGTACTTACTGACATCATCATAATCGGCTTCCATCCGTCTGTCAAGGGAGAAATGCCGATCTCGATCGACAGGAGACTCTGGGCTGTCCCGCCTGCGAGGCGACTGCGATCTCGCTGGATGGCAAAAAAGCCGCGAAGACGCGATAAAAGCGGATCTGTCCGGACGGCGCTTGGCCGCGTATGCTGCGGAAAGCGGATCTATCCGGACGGCGCACGGTAGAGGCGGGCGGGGCTTTAATTCTGCAGAATCTTCATCAGCCGGTCGATCTCTTGGAGCCAATAGCCCTCGGGAGCGTTCGCATCCTGCAGCATAAGGCCGGTAATAACGGAGAGGTAGAGGAGCAGCAGCCGCTCGGGATCGCCTTCGCAGAACTCCCCGGCCTGCTGTCCTTGAACGAGGATCGGGGCCAACCGGTTCAACGTCTCTTGGGCGGAGTAGCGTTCGATCAGCTGCTTGACTCTCTCCGGCGCTTCCTCCGATTTCTGGGCTTGCTGGAGCAGGAGGAAATACCGCTTGTGGCTCGCATCCAGCATGTTCGCGGTGAACGCCCGAATGCGATCGGTCGGGGTGCCGGGCAGATCCGGCAGTCGGTCGATGGCCGCCTGCGCGGCTTCCAACGCTTCCTCCACGAGCAGCGTAAAGATCTCTTCCTTGGATTTGAAGTAGCGGTAGGAGAGGCCTTGGCTGATGCCGGCTTCGGCGGCGATCATGCTCATCTTCGTACCGGAGAGGCCTTGCTCGGCGAACACGCGAAGGGCCGCCCTCTTGATCTGTTCCTTGCGCGCATCTAGAGACGGATCGGCTATCGGTTCCTGGGATGACATCAAGTCTATTCACGCTCCTGTAGGGTTATCATGGGACTCCTATTGGGAAGTCGTCAGGCAATCGAAGGAGGCCGGCGTCACCGCGCGAAGGAGCGGGTCTGCAGCTCGCTGACCTCCCACAATCGCTTGGCAGCTTCCGCGTCGCGGGCGGATGCGGCCGGCAAGGCCTCTTCCAAGTCGGCGTAGTAACCGCCGCTGCGGCCGCTCACCGCATCCGAGTCCGCCAGCCAGACGAGCGTCTCGGCGCCTTTCTCGGGGGTGCGGGAGAACAGGCGCATGACGGCCATCGTCATCCGGGCCAACCAGCCGTTGTCCTGATTGAAGTTCGTGGACACCAGGCCGGGATCGAAGCTGTACGCCGAGACGCCGGTCCCCTCCAGCCGCTTCGCCAGCTCGGCGGTGAATAGGATATTGGCGAGTTTGGTCTCGCCGTACCGGAAGTTCGCGCCGCCTAGCAGCGATTGGGGGAAACTATAGAGACGCTTCGCCGTCAGGTCGTCGAAACGAATCCCCTTCTTCGCCATCTTGTGGCCGTGCGAAGCGGTCGTGATCACGCGGGCGCTGACGCTCTCCTTCAGCCGGTCCAGCAGCAGCTTCGTGAGCAGGAAGGGGCCGAGGTGGTTAACCGCCCAAGTCATCTCCTGGCCGTCGTCCGTCAGCTTCCGCGTCACGAACATGGCGCCGGCGTTGTTGACTAACACGTCGATGCGAGGCCATCTGCCCAAGATGTCTTCCGCCGCCCGCCGGATGGACGACTGGGAGGCCATGTCGGCCAGGAAGACGTCTACCGTGACGTCCCGTCCTTCCGCCGCTTCCCGGATCCGCGCGACCGCCTCCTCCGCCTTGGCGGGATTGCGCGCGACGATTCCGAGGATCGCGCCCCGCGCGGCGAGCGCTTTGGCCGCAGCCAGCCCGATGCCGCTGGTCGCTCCGGTTATCATGACATACTTGCCGCGCACCGTCCACTTCGCTTCCGTTTCCATTCGCTCCGTCATCTTGAATTCCTCCTTATGATAAGTGAATGAACCATTCATTCACTTTGATCATAAACGGATGGCCATGAACTGTCAATGGGCGTTTTCGCGATAGGGGCAAAAGATTCGTAAAGGGAACGGTGCAGAACCGCCAATAGGGGGACGGCGACGGACTCGCTGCGGAAATGGAACAACGCCGGTACAGGACTCTCGGCCGCGGATCAAGAATATGTCCAGGAGCAGGGAAGCAGCCATCGCGTTCGCGCTCCAGGCGCGGAAGGGTGCGCAGCCCCAAAACGCCCCGCTCGCCGAGGGGGCGTGCGCCAATTCCAATCGGGAGGGATATCTATGAAGATCGCGCAGGCCGAGACGGCGGATGCGGAGGCCGCGTGCCGCCTGGACGCGCAGGTCATCGGGAACGATAGCCGAAGCCTCTATCTGCGCCAAGCGATCGCGCAGCGGGCGTGCGTCGTCGCCCGCATGCAGGATCGGCTGGCCGGTTTTGCGGTGTGGGACCGGACGTTCTTCGGCCATAGCTTCATCCAACTCGTCATCGTGGACCCCGTCTATCGCAGACAGGGCGTGGCGACGGGATTGATCCGCGAGATTATGGGACGGGTGCAGGCGGACAAACTGTTCACCTCGACGAACGAATCGAATGCGGCGATGCGGAACGTATGCGAGTCGCTGGGCTTCGTTCGAAGCGGTATCATCGAGAATCTGGACGAAGGCGATCCGGAGTGGATCTATTTTAGGCCGGCCGCCGGCCGGACTTAAGGCCGCGGGCTGCGATCGCCCGGGGCCTGCTGCGCCGCGGCGGTTGCGATCGGCGACGGGATGCGCTATTCTGAAATCCAAAAGACGCATACCCGAATCTCGATCCCAATGTACCCCGAGTGGAGCGCTAGCCATGTCATCCTTCGTTGATTCGTTGTCTTCCTTGACCGAAGACGACTTGAAGCTGTTTCTGGACCGGTTCCGGTCTCTCGGGCCGCTGCCCGGCATCCTCTTGACCTTCCTCAAGTCGTTCGTGCCTCCGTTGCCGACGGTCGTCATCGTAGGCGTGAACGCGGCGGTGTACGGCTTGTGGCTTGGATTCCTCTATTCGTGGTTGGGCATGATCGCGGGCTGTCTGACGACGTTCCTGATCATCCGGCGGATCGGCAGGCACCCGTACGCGGAGCGCTGGGCGGCCAAGCCGCGCGTGCAGCGGAGCATGGTATGGATCCGTCGCAACGCGTTCAGCTATGTGTTCCTGCTCAGCCTGTTTCCCGTAGGACCGTTCGTCGTTATCAACATCGCAGCCGCGCTCGCGCGAATGCCCTTAAGATCGTTCCTGATCGCCATCCTGTTCGGCAAGGCGGTCATGGTGCTGTCGGTGTCGTTCATCGGCTACGACCTGGGCAGGTTTATCCGCCAGCCGGCGGAACTGCTGTACGTGCTGCTCTTCGTGGCGGTCTCCTACGTCATCAGCAAGAAGCTGGAGGCGAAGTTCACGCGGCCGCCGGAGGCGGAGGAACCGACCGAGAAGTCGGTGTAGACGCCCGGATATTTAACCGATCTCAGCCTCGCCCTGAATGGCGCCAGCCGCCGCAGGGGCGGGGCTTTGTCGTCCGCGGGGCAGCGCGAAGGCGACGAGGAGGCCGAGCGCGATTCCCGCCGCGGCGAGATAGACGGCCGTACGCTCGCCCGAGGAGATCGCGCGGAGGAGCATGGCGCCGGTCTGCGTATGGACGCCGGCGTTGGCGACGGCGATCAAGAGCGCGAGACCGATCGCGTTCCCGATGTTGAGCGTCGTCGACGCCATGCCGGAGGCGATGCCTTGCTCCTCCTCGGAGATGCCGGTCGAAGCCGCGATCCACATCCCGGTCCAGACGATGCCCTGCCCGATGCCGGAGAGGACGAGACCCGGCACGATCGCCAGATAGCTGCCGCCGGCATAGATGCCGAGCGGAATCAAGGCCGTGCCGACGATGCCGATGCCGTGACCGATCAGCAAGCTGCTGCGCGTCGCGAGCCGCGTCGACAGGCGCTCGCCGAGCTGCGTGCCGGCCGCGATGGCGAGCGAGGGGACGAGGAAAGCGAGCCCGGTCTGCAGGGCGGAGAAGCCGTGCACGCGCTGGAAGAAGACGGTTAGGAAATAGGGGAGCGCGCCAAACGTGCCCATGAAGATAAACGTAATCGACATCCCGGCGACGAGACTGCGATTGCGGAACAGCCGCATCGGCATGAGCGGATCGGCGCTCCGCAGCTCGATCCGGACGAACAGTCCGAGGAAGACGACGGCCAGGATGGCGCTGACGAGGATGCTCGTCGATCCCCAGCCGTTCTCGGGGCCTTGCACGAGGACGTAGACCAGCAGGGTCGCGCCGGCGGTGACAGTTAATGCGCCGGGCAGATCGAAGCTGCGCCGGGAAGTTCGGGGCTGATCCCGCGGAATGAAGAACAGGGCGGCGATGGCGATGATGCCGGCCAGCGGCACGTTGACGTAGAATACGGCCTCCCAGCCGAACGCCTGCGTGAGCAAGCCGCCGAGCAGCGCGCCGAGGGTCAATCCGCTGGCGCCGGCGCCTCCCCAGACCGCGAGGGCGCGGTTGCGCCGCGGTCCCTCCTCGAACAGCCGGTTAAGCAGCGACAGCGTCGCCGGGAACAACAGGGCGCCGCCGATGCCTTGAATGGCGCGCGCGACGATGATGGCCGCCGTACTCCAGGCGAGTCCGCCCAGCAAGGAAGCGACCGCGTAGAGGGTGAGGGCGAAGACGAACATTCGACGCTGGCCCGCCAGATCGGCTGCGCGTCCGCCGAGAAGCATGAAGCCGCCGCAGAAGATGGTGTAGGCGCTGACCACCCACTGCAGGGATTGTTCGGTGAAGCCTAATCCGCGGCCGATCTCCGGAAGGGCGACGAACACGATGTTGATGTCGAGCGCATAGATGAGCTGCGCGAACGCGAGCAGGGCCAGACTTAGACCTAAGAATCGGCGCTTGCTGCCGGCTGCATTCAGCGCGGGGGATGGCATGGACATGGTACCGTTCACCTCATGTTTCAAATTATTTTGAAATGATGAGGCTGATTATATTTCAATTTATTTTGAAATGTCAAGCGCGCGTGGTATAATGGGGACATGAGACAAAACGATGAACGCGCATTCGCCCAAGCGGCCAAAGTGCTAAGCGATCCCATCCGGCTGCAAATCTTGTCGCTGCTCAAGGAAGGACGGATGGAGGAAGACCTCGCTCCCGTCTGTTCGGTCATGCCCGGCGCCGTCTGTCCGGAAGATCTGAGGCAGCGGCTGGAAGACATCTCTTCGTCCAAGCTGTCCTATCACCTGAAGGAGTTGAAGGAACAGGGATTCATTCAGGAATGCAGAGAGGGCAAGCGGATCTACTACAACCTGCTGCCGGAACGCTTCGAGCGGTTCGTGCAGGCTTTGCGCGATTATTACCGGTGACGGGGACGTCCGATGCCTCGACCTGCCCCTGAACAGACGAAGCCCGGTCCGCGTGGGACCGGGCTGATCGTCGTCGCCGCAGCGGGCTGTGCGCTCGCTCCGCCGTGCTGATTCGATGAGGCGAGATTCGGGTTCGTCCTCTGTAGAGGGGACGAATCCGCAAGGACTGCGGCCTTATTGCTCGCGCTCGGACGCTTGGTTCGAGGACGCGTTCTCCTCGAAGACCTCTGCCGCTTCCTCCGCGGAGAACTCCGTATCGTCTTCGCCCGGGGCGGGGATTTGGTTCAATTTGGTCGATTGAACCTCCGATTTGGACGCCTGGTCGCGGTTGTGGTTTTGTTCGTGGGCCATGTGGACACCTCCTTTTTTCCAATTTCCAACAAATTATAGTTTCCCGTTGCGCTTGCTTTTTATGCAGCGCGGCGGCCTGCGGGCAGGAATGGCAATCGGAGAGGGGATCGATTACACTTTGGGGAAAGGAGTGGATGCGTCATGACGACCCGAATCTTTACGCCTGGCGAAGCGGATGCGATGCTGCCGGAATTGAACGAGGATCTGAACCGGCTGCAGACGTTGATGAGACAGTTCGAGGAACGCTGTCGGGACCTGCAGTCGCGGAAGGCCGCCTATGCGCCTCCTGCAGGACAGTCGGCCGGAGGCGATGATCCGTTCTTCGTGGAGGAGGGCCAACTCGACTTCATGCGCGTCGAAGCGGATCTCCTGATCGCGAACTTCGCGCGCAAGGGCGTGCTGCTTAAGATGATCGAGCCCGGCCTGATCGACTTCCCTGCGATCGTGGACGGGCAGGACGCGCTGATCTGCTGGAGGCAAGGGGAGACCCGCGTGACCCATTACCACGGTTGGCACGACGGCTATCAGAACCGCAAGCCGCTGCCGGAGGCGTAGCCGGGGCAGACCGTCTGCTTGAAGGGGAGGCGGTACCGGCGGTTGCCGGATGCGCATCCTCAGGCGCTGTTTGCCGGAACGGCAAGACCGCCCCCCCGGCGCCCGCCTTCGCCGGCCGCGGTCGAACCGGCCCGACGGGAAGCGGGTGCGGTGGCGGGAGAATTTCGTATTGCCACCCTCGGCGATATGGCTTATAATTACCGGTAACTTCATAACGGTAGAAGATTCGATGAAGAGAAAGAGTAAGTTATCCGACTGATCCGCAGAGAGTTGGGGCAGGTGCGAACCAACGTTCAGGCGATAACCGAACGCCATCTCCGAGAAGCAGGCTGAAGCCGAGTAGGTGCTGCCGCATGTCCAGCGTTAACGGGACCGCGTATTGATGGATACGTTGTAGAGTGCCGCTTCGTTGGGAAGCGGAACTAGGGTGGTAACACGGGTGCAGACTCGTCCCTTTTGGGACGGGTTTTTTTTGTTTTTATCGACCAAGGGAGGGTTCACGCATGACGTATTCAACGGATTCAGGAATAGGCAGCCTGCTGTCGCCGCTCGTACGCGATATGCCGCCTTCGGGCATTCGCAAGTTCTTCGATTACGCGGCGGGACGCAAGGACGTGATCTCGCTGGGCGTCGGAGAGCCGGACTTCGTCACGCCCAAGCCGGTGCGGGATGCATGCATTCGCGCGCTGGAGAAAGGCAGGACCTCCTACACGCCGAACGCCGGGCTGCCGGAACTGCGCGAGGCCATCGCCGGCTATCTGTCGGCGCGCTTCGAGGTCGACTATGATCCCGCGGACGAAGTGTTGGTGACCGTCGGCAGCAGCGAAGCGATCGACCTGGCGCTGCGGGCCCTGATCACCGATGGAGACGAGATCCTCATCCCCGTCCCCTGCTACATCTCCTATTCGCCGATCGCCTATCTGGGCGGGGGCAAAGCCGTCCAGATCGCCACTCGCGCCGAGAACCAGTTCAAGCTGACGGCCGAAGCGCTGACCGCGAAGCTGACGCCCCGATCCAAAGTGCTCGTGCTTTGCTACCCGAACAATCCGACGGGGGGCGTCATGACGTACGAGGATTGGCTCCCGATCGCCAGAATCGCCGAGGAGCGGAATCTGGTCGTGATCGCCGACGAGATCTACGCAGAGCTCACATACGGCGGCAGCCATACGAGCTTCGCTTCCCTGCCGGGGATGAAGGATCGGACGCTGCTCGTGAACGGCTTCTCCAAGGCGTTCGCCATGACCGGCTGGCGCGTAGGCTATGCTTGCGGACCGCGTGAACTGCTCTCGGCCATGCTGAAGATTCACCAGTACACGGTGATGTGCGCGCCGATCCTCGGCCAGATCGCGGCACTCGAGTCGCTGCAGATCGGCATGGAAGAGATGGGCTTCATGGTCGAATCGTACGACGGACGACGGCGGTCCTTCGTGAAGGGACTGAGGGAGATCGGCCTGCCGTGCCACGAGCCGCTGGGATCGTTCTACGCGTTCCCCTCCATCGCCCATACCGGGCTGAGCTCGGAGCGGTTCGCGCAGCGGCTGCTGGAGGAGGCCGGCGTCGTCACGGTGCCCGGCCACGTCTTCGGCGACGGCGGGGAAGGCTTCATCCGCTGCGCCTACGCCAGCTCGCAGGCGCAGCTGGACGAAGCGCTGGAGCGGATGCGCGCGTTCCTGCGCCGGCTGTGAAGACGCCAAGAGCCGTAATGGACGGCGGCGTCCATTACGGCTCAGCGGCTTCAAACGATACTTCGCGATGCGGGTCGGCTGACGCAAGATCGGGTCGACGGATCTAACGATACTCTCCGATACGTGCCGAGGGCGGCGTCAGCGCCTAGCTGATTCGTGGTCTTCGGCGTCCGGCCGATCCGCTCCGCTCCGCGATACCCGAGCCGCATACGCGCGCTGCAAGCTACACGGTCAGCGACTTCGCGCGGTCGCGGACCGTCTTCCACTCCGCGAGATGACGCTCGAGATTCGCGATGAGGGCGTCGACGCCGTTCAAGAACGGATCGGCTTCGCCGGCCGGGAAGCGCGCGAGCGACTGCAGGTCCTCGACCGGCAGCGAGCTCTGCGCCGGGAGCGCGGCCAGCAGGCGCTGCAGCTTGTCCTGAATCGCCAAGCCGGCAGGCGCAACGGCGTCGGAAGCGGGGGCGGCGCCTTGTGCTCCGGCAGCGAACGGAACGGCGGATTGCGCCTCGCCGTCTGCCGCTGCCGCCGTCGTAGATTCCGGCTCCGCCCCCTTGGTCTTCTTGGCCGGCTTCGGCTCGGAGGCCTTCGCCCGCTCGGCCTTCGTCAGCTCGTAAGAGGACCAGGTCTCGATCAGCGAGGGGCCGGTCTTGTACAGCAGCTTGGACTTGATCCCGTCCGAGATGTCCTTGTCCTTGAACAGGCGCGCGATCTTCTTCACGTCGCTCACGGGCATCTCGTCCCGCGCCATGATGAGCGCGAGCGGATCGCGGTACTCCATCGGCAAGTCCTTGAGCGGCAGGAGCTGGTCTTCCGTGAGCAGATCCTTGCGGATCTCGGTGCCGCCGACGATCAGCTTTTTGACGGCCGGGCCGAACTTCAGCAGCTCGCACTTGTTCTTGATGTAGGATTCGGGCTTGCCCAGCTTGCCGGACAGATACTTGACCGAGCTGTTGAACTTGGACTCGTGCAGCAGCTTGTGGAACGCCTCCGCTTCCTCGATCGGAGAGAAGCCTTGGCGGGTCAGGTTCTCCGCGATCTGCTCCAGGTAGATCTCCAGCTCGTCCGTCACGTCGGAGACGATGCAGGGGATGGTGGGGCGGCCGAGCGTCTTGCAGGCTTTGTAGCGCCGATTGCCGTATATGATCTTATAGCGCCCGTCGCCGGTGTTCCTTACCTTAATGGGGGACAGCAGGCCAAGCTCCTCGATGCTGTTCATGAGCTCCTGCAGCGCTTCTTCATCGAATTGATAGCGAGGCTGGTCGGTATCTTCGTCGATCAGACTTGTCCGGATTTCTACTATGTCCATCTGCGATTCTCCTATCACTCCATCAAGACGACGGGTATTGGCGAACTGTGGGAACATTTGTATGATGATATTTGTATTATATATCACGGTCCGATGCGTGGGAATCATAGCTTAGCTTTGTTATAATTGGAGCATGACGGGAGACGCCCTCCCTAATTCCCAAGAGAAAGCGATGTCGGACGACTATGGATACCGAGAGCTGCCTCCAGATCATCAAGGCGTTGTCGAACGAGACCCGCCTCCATATCATGCGCTGGCTTCAGACGCCGGATGAACATTTCGGTCCCCAGAACCTGCCCGCGAACGGGGAGTTCGACGGCGGGGTCTGCGTGGGCGCGATTCAAGAGCGATCCGGCTTGACCCAATCGGTCATCTCCGGTTATTTGGCCACGATGCAGAAGGCAGGGCTCCTGGAATCGCGGAGATACGGCCAGTGGACGTATTACCGGCGCAACGCGGAGACGATCGACCAATTCCTGGCCCAGTTGAGAATAGAGCTCTAGCCATTCAGAGCTGCGTAAGGCTTCGCCCTTCCTGGAGGAGGCGAAGCCTTTTTCTGTCATACAGGATGTATAAGTTTCACGCCTATCCACTTCTGTAAGACCACCGATAAAAACGTGTTACCCTCTTCCGAGAAGACGGCAAAGCCGGTTTACTTGTGGGGGCGGCTTCACATTTGCCGTTCAAGATAGGGGTAAACTTATCCTTCTCGACAAACGTCGGGAAAGCAACAACTTGCAAAAGTACAATTTTTTTTGCCCATTTTGGCGTTAGGAAGGAATTAACTTGTAAACGTACAACTTATTTGGGCCAAAATCACCGAACAAGCGAAAAGGGGCCGAATAAGTGGTACTTTTGCAATTTATTCTTGTTTGGAGGACGTTAGTGGCGAAAAAAGTGGTACATTTACAACTTCTTCAGTCTGTTGGCTGCTGCCGGCCGTTTTTTTTGATCATGCGCACCTAGATGTATCAAAAAGTATAAGTTTCACGCTGCTGTGCTGATCCGTCTCCGATAATAACGTGTTACCCTCTTCGAGAAGACGGCAAAGCCGTTTTGACTAGTTTCCCGAGTTTTCTGCTTGCAATTGAACGAATTTATCTATATATTCATAATTATAGATATACAAATCCAATTGCCCGTGGAGGGATGTCCATGTCTTCCGATCAAACGCAAATGACCCGTTCCGTTCAACCGCTGTTCAAACCGTTCGCGAACGATAAATGGTCCTTGGCCAATCGCATCGTCATGGCGCCGATGACCCGCGGCTTCTCGCCGGGGGGCGTGCCGGGACCGGATGTCGCCGCCTATTACCGCCGTCGCGCCGAGAACGGCGTCGGTCTGATCGTCACCGAGGGGACGGTCATCAACCATCCGGCGGCCGCCGCCGACCGCAATGTGCCGCACTTCTACGGAGAGGCGGCGCTCGAAGGCTGGGCGAACGTCGTGAAGGAGGTTCATGCGGCAGGGGGCAAGATTATTCCGCAGATCTGGCATGTCGGAACGGCACGCCAGCGCGAGACCTTCCCCGATTCGGACGCCGCGCCGATCGGACCGTCCGGGATCGCCGCGCCTGACCGGCAGGTGTCCGAGCCGCTGACCGAAGCCGAGGTCGTCGATCTGGTCGGAGCGTACGCGGATGCCGCGGCCGCGGCCAAGCGCATCGGCTTCGACGGCGTCGAAATCCATGGCGCGCACGGCTACCTGATCGACCAGTTCTTCTGGGACGTCACGAACAAGCGCGAAGACCGCTACGGCGGGGATCTCGTCCAGCGCACCCGGTTCGCGGTCGAGGTCATCGAAGCGGTCCGCAAGGCCGTCGGCCCCGACTTCCCGATCGTCTTCCGCTTCTCGCAGTGGAAGCCGACCGATTATACGGCGAAGCTGGCGAAGACGCCGGAGGAACTCGAACGGTTCCTCGCGCCGCTCGCGGCCGCGGGCGTAGACATCTTCCACTGCTCGACCCGCCGGTTCTGGGAGCCGGAGTTCGAAGGCTCGGAGCTGAACCTCGCCGGCTGGACCAAGCGGCTGACGGGCAAGCCGACGATCACCGTCGGCTCGGTCGGACTGGACAACGAATTCACGAACGTATTCGCGGGCCAAGGCGCGGGAACCGACAACATCAACGGCTTGATCGACCGCCTCGAACGCGAGGAATTCGATCTGGTCGCGGTCGGCCGCGCGCTGCTGAACGATCCGGCTTGGGCGGCGAAGGTCCTCGAAGGCCGTCTCGGCGAGCTCGAGCCGTTCTCGCCGCAAGCGCTGCGCAGCCTGTCTTAAGCCGGGGGAGCGGCGCGAGAGACTCCGATCGCTTCCCGATCGTTTCCGCTGCATCTCCATACGCGTAACTCGTATCCGTTCCAAGCGAACGGAAAGTCCCGAAGCGTCCCACGACGCTTCGGGACTTTTTGCGTGTCAGGGCCTAGCCGCATCTCCATAATTAGGTCTCGCTAGGGGGTTGGCGCTGTGTTACTTTGGGGGTACTTCATTCGGTAGAAGGGAAAAGGAGGGAGCAATGACAAATCGCATATGGCGGATCCGTACGGGAATCCGGGACGCGGCCGAGGCCGCCTATCGCGCTTGCGCGGCATGGATCGGAAAATATCCGGCCTTGCAATGGCTGTACGCGGTCTTCGCCTGGATCGCGTTCGCCTTCCTCGTCTGGGGGCTGATCCGGTACGAGGATTCCCGCACGATGCTGGTTCAGTACTTGTGGTCGTTCTATGTCATGCTGCAATTCTGGTTCCTATGCCGAAGCAAGACGCTGCCCTGGAGGCAAGTCTCCTTCGTGGCGCTGTCCGGCGCGCTGCTCGTCGTGCCGTTCACCGCGCTCACGCTGAACGCGATCCACGCGCTGGCGGGCGGCGACACGCGGGACACTTGGTCCATCGCCGTCGTGACGCCGATCGTCGAAGAGGCGTGGAAGCTGCTGCCGCTCGGCCTGTTCCTCTTGTTCTCCCGGCGGGCGTCGGCGCTCAGCCTGAGCGATTACGCGATCATTGGAGCGGCTTCGGGCGTCGGGTTTCAACTGATGGAGGAGCTGACGCGCCGTTGGCTGAATTCCGGCATCCTGGGGAGAAAGTTCGGATACAGCTACACGATGCTCGGCGGAGAGACGATCCATTGGGACTTCTTCTCGCTGTTCCCCGGCCGGTTCGAACCGAGCTTGTTCCCGACGGTCATGAGCGTGAGCCATCCCGTGCACACGGCGCTCATCGCGCTGGGCTGCGGGATGGCCTGGCGGCTGCGGAAGCGCACGGCCAATTGGGCTTTCGCCTTCCCCGCGATCCTGCTGTTCTGGTCGATCCTCGATCATGCCGCGTACAACGGTCAGAACGATCTGCCCCATTGGGTGATGCGGCTCAATGAATGGACCGGGAGCGGATACGCGACGCGAGGGTTCTTCCTCTACTTGCTCGCCGCGGCGTTGATCTGGGATTACGTCTCCTTGAACCGGGTGCGAGGTCATCTGCCGGTCTATCGTTACGAGCCGCTGCTGAATCCCTTCTCGGAGCTGGCGGGCATGACAGCCGCTCTGGTCGGCCGCGGCCGAAGCTTCGCGCATGTCCTGCGATTCTATAGGGAGCGCAGGGAGCTCGGCTTCGCGCTGCGCTACGGAAATGCGGAAGCAGCCGGCCGCGTCGGCGCCCTTCAGGCGAGTCTGGACAGCCGATTGGCGAGGCTGGCGGCGGGGGCCGTCGTCTTCCTGCTGCTAGCCGGCGCCGGGGCGGGAATTGCGATCTATGCCGGTCAAGCCGATCATGTCCCCGGGGACGGCGCGTGCTTCGCCTGCATGTTCGATTCGCTGCAGAATTGGTGGGATCGCCTCAGCGGATACGAGCAGGGGGCCATCGTACTGGGCGCGCTTGCCCTCGCGATGCTGTTCGTCGGCTTCTGGCCGGCGCTCGGCTTCGCGATGACGGTGGCGGGCACGGCCGGCAGCGGCCGCGAGATCGCGGGCTACATCCGCGATCCGCGGAAGCTGCTCACGCCGGAGAATGCGGCCGCGGTCGCGGTCGGCATCGTCTTGAACCGGATTCCGTTCGGCAGAGGGCTGCAGTGGCTTGCGAAGCGCGGGCGCAAACGCTTCGGAGGCGCCATCGACAAACTGGGGGCGAAGGTGCGACAATGGGGGGAGCGGTGGTCGCCGAAGCCGCCCGCGAAGCCTCCCGGACGCGGCCCGGACAACGTCGCCAGCCACGCCAAGTACAAGGAGCTGCTCCAAGTCACGGAGGCGGCGAATCCGCTCGTCGACAGCTTGCGTCAGACGGGGCGCCTGCCCGCCCACTTCGTAGACAAGACCACGGCGGCGCAGCACGGATACAAACCGGGCAAGGCGTTGAACAACTATGTGCCGGGCGGGCAGATCGGCGGCGATATTTTCCACAATACGACCAAGGTGCTGCCCGACTCTCCGGGTCGGATCTGGCACGAAGCGGACGTCGGGCTTAAGAACACGATGTCCCGGGCGAAGCAGCCGGGCACCCGGCTGCTCTACTCGAACGACGGCTTGATGTACGTCACCTCGGACCACTACAAGACGGTGAACTTCATCGGCCGGTACAAATAAGCGGAAGAAGGGGATTGCGGACATGGCGGCCTATGAGGACGAAGAGGAAGAAGGGCAGGAACGTCTGCCTAGCGTGACGCTCAGCGTAGGAGGAATTCGATCGGCCGACGAGCTGCATGCGCTGCTGAAGCGGGAACTAGACTTCCCCGACTACTACGGCATGAATTGGGACGCGTTCTGGGACGCGATCACGGGACTGGTGGAGCTGCCGGAGGAGCTGGTGCTGGAGGGTTGGAGCCGCCTAAGCCAGGCGCTGCCGAACGACGCGAAGCTGCTGCGGGAGCTGCTGGAGCGTCGGAATGCGGAATTCCCGGCGTGGAAGTGCGAGATTCGCTACCTCGATTAAACGAACGCCTATCGCAGAGAAGCCTGCGCATCCTCATGGACGCGCAGGCTCCTTTGTTATTTCGCGACGACCGCGTCCTCATTGGAGATCGGCTTCGTCGATCGGACCCAAGCTCGCGAGGTCCACCTCCGGGAAGCTAAGCTCCATCCGGTCGAAGACGGAGACCAGAATGCGCAGCACGAGATAGTCGCGGAACCAGCGGCGATTCGCCGGGACGACATACCACGGATTCCGCTTCGTGCCGGTCGCCCGGAACGCGTCCTCATAGGCCGCCGCATAGGCGTCCCAGTGCTTCCGCTCCGCGAGGTCGCTCGGGTCGAACTTCCAGCGCTTCTCCGGATTCTCGAGCCGCTGCCGGATTTTCTTCAGTTGAAAGTCCTTGGAGATGTGCAGGAAGATCTTCACGAGGACGACGCCGCTGTCCGCAAGCAGCTTCTCGAAGTTCTGAATGTGCTTGAGTCGCGAGGTGGCTTCCTTCTTGTCGATCGTCCCGTGGACGCGGGTGATCAGCACGTCCTCGTAGTAGGACCGGTTGAAGGCGGCGATATACCCTTTGGCCGGGGTGAGCTTGTGCGTGCGCCAGAGGAAGTCGTGGGCGGACTCCTCCGTCGTCGGCTGCTTGAAGCTCTCCGCCCGGAAGCCCTGCGGGTTCAGGCCGGAGAGGACCTTGTTGATGACGCCGTCCTTGCCGCTGCAGTCCATCCCTTGGAACAGGATCAGCACGCCGCGGGATTTCCCCGCGAACAGCTTCTCCTGCGCCTCCTGCAGCCGTTCCTTCAGTTCGGCGATCTCCGCGGCTACTTCTTCCTTGCTCTGGAAGGGCGCGGTGTCGTTCGGATCGATGTCTTGCAGCGAGATGGCGCTCTTGGTGTCCAAGCGATAACGGTTCAGCATAGGGCTCCCTCCCGAAATATGGGCTCTAATAACGTATTACCTTGGTTCGGCGGTCGGCAATGAGCAGTCGAACGGTTGTGCCTTTTGAAGATCGTTCTGGTAAGATGAGTGTAACATACCCGTCAGCGGATAAGGAGAACGCGATGAAGTTCGGATTTGACATCGACGATACGTTAATTAACTTGCGCGAGCACGCTTTTCATCTCTATGGCCGGAAGCTGGGACGCGAAGTCGCGATCGAACGCTTCCGCGAATGCGCGACCATCTCGGTCCACGAACTGTTCGGCTTGTCGGCCGAGGAGGGGCGGCGGATGTGGCAGGAGCTGCAGGGCGAGATCTACTATACCGCCTGTCCGCCGTTTCCGGATGCCGTCGAAGTGCTGCATGAGCTCGTAAGGCGGGGCCACGAGGTGTACTACATCACCGCGCGGACGCCGGAGCACTGCGAGCGGACTCGGGCCTGGCTGATCGCGGCGGGCTTCCCGGTCGCGGAGGGACGCTTCTACTGCGGCATGGGCGACACGGAGAAGATTCACGTCATCCGCGAGCTGGGGCTGGATTATTACTTCGACGACAAGCCGGCCGTGCTGAACACGTTGGGGGATCTGGATCTGCAAGTGTACGCGAAGGATAACGGGTACAACAGGCATCTGGACATTCCGCGCATCGGTTCATGGCGCGAATTGTTAGACTTGTTAAAGGAATAGGCGGCGTCCGTACGGGCGGCGGTTGGAACGGAGACGGGCAAGCCCTCGCCGCGGCAAAGCGGGCTTGTCCGTTTTCATAGAGAGCGGCAGGAAGGCGGACCGGGGCGCCCTCGAAGCGGGAGATAACCGCATCTTCGGGTTAACGGACGAGGATTGGCGCCGCTCAGGCGGGAGATAACCGCAAATTCAGGTTAACGGACGAGGATTGGCGCCGCTCAGGCGAGAGATAACCGCAAATTCGGGTTAACGGACGAGGATTGGCGCCGCTCAGGTGAGAGATAACCGCATCTTCGGGTTATCGGACGAGGATTGGCGCCGCTTCTCCCGTCTCTCCCCGGTGTCGACCGAACGACAAGATGCCTTCCGGCTCGATCAGCCGGAAGGCATCTTTTTGGCGCGGCGGCCGCGCCATTTGGCGATCCCCCACAAGACGAGCGGCATGCCGAACATATGGAACGGCAGAATGAACGGCATGGCGATCTTCTGCGGAAATAGAATGGAGCTGTCCAAGAAATTTCGGGGTAGCAGCGCCAGAACGAGGCAGACGGGCGCGATGAGCTTGATCATCCTGCGCCAGTCGGCGACGCCGACCCACTGGGCGGCGCCGTACGTCGTGACGAAGAAATAGAGGGAGACTTTGACGAATACGCCGGTAATCCAGATCGCGACGACGAACGCGTCCAGATT
This sequence comes from Cohnella nanjingensis, assembly GCF_014212125.1. Taxonomy (GTDB): domain Bacteria; phylum Bacillota; class Bacilli; order Paenibacillales; family Paenibacillaceae; genus Cohnella; species Cohnella nanjingensis. The sequence goes on along the minus strand of NZ_JACJVP010000022.1, from coordinate 29,875 downwards.
CTGCACGAAGTCGAAGTAGGAGACGTAGCGTACCAAGTTAAAGTAGGAGTACGTCTCGCTCGCGCTGGCGTTCGCCCCCCGGACCGCGATAATGGTGAACGTCGTTGCGGAGGTCAGCAGGGAAGCGACGGCGACGCCTAACAAAGCAGGGCGGAAGCCGCTCTTCGGGCGGGCGACGAAGGCGAACAGCATCACGAGCATCACGCAGTCCCCGAGGAACGTCGCGGGGGGGAGCGCCCCCTTCAAGACCGTCATCCAGCCGGAATCCAGATAGACGGGCGCGATATTCTCGATGCGGGCTTCCCTCGCGACGAGCAGCACCGGAATGGCGACGCCCAGCAGGATGAACGGCCCCATCAGCTCGCTGCATCGGGCGATCGTCTCCAGCCCGGCGCCGGTGACATAGACCGCGACCAGCAGCATGCCCGCGATCGGGACCAGAATCGGCGTCTCGGGCAGAATCGTACTCATGATGAGATCGGCATACTGCCGCAGAATAATCGAGAGAACGGAGATCCAGAACGCCAGATAGAGGAAAACGACGGCGTTGCCAAGCCACTTCCCGAGCAGGGTTCTCGTATATTCGACGAACGTCCGGTGGGGATGCATCAGGCTGACGCGCGAGCTGACCGCGGCGATGAAGACGCCGATCAGGCCGGCCGCCAGCGTCGAGATCCAGGCATCCTGCCGGGCGACCATAATGGCGGGATTGATCGTGAGCAGGATGGTCATGCCCACTTGCATCGTCGAGATCAACCAGAACAGCTGGGTGCCGCTGATCCGCATCTCATGTCAGCCTCCTTCATCCAACAGCGCGTGGCCCAACGGCCCGAAGACGATCTTCACCAGCTGCGTCGGACCCGGCAGATGCGGGATCCAGAGGAGCAGGATCGCCAGGACCCATACGGCGCCGATCAGAGAGAGATAGGCGATCCTCTCTTTCCGCGGGGCGTGCTTCCTCAGCTTGAGCCAATGGATGACCGTGACGATCGCGCAGACGGACAGCAGGCATGGAATAGCCTCCGCGGCCGTCATTTGGCGTATTCCTTGTCCGGCACGGTCGATCGAATACTCGCCAGGCCGGGCCGCAGCATCTTGGCGTTCGGGTGCAGGCGCACCTCGACGTTCGGGAAGCGTTCATCCCAGCGGCTTTTCTCTTTTTTCCAGGCGACAGGATAGGCGCGGTGAAATTCGCCGGCAAAGTCGAAGATGTCGACCTTCATCCCTTCCTGCACCGCAACCAGCGCTTGCCGGATCTGGGACTTCATTTCCTCGTTCATCTCCGCTTCCACTTGCTTCATGGCTTGAAGATTCGAGGTGAGGTTGAGCCGCGTCGTATTCTGCAGCGCGTCGTTCTCGGTACGGATATACACGTCCATCCGCCAAGTATCCCCTTCGATACGGGGGATCAAGCGCGTGCTGCTCTTGAGCAGCTTCAAGGAGACCGAGCTGCCGGGTCCGACGGGGTGCACGGTCACGATGCCGCGCTTGATCTCGTTCCTCAGCCACAGCACGCCTCTCGCGGCATTGCTGTCGGTCCCGCCGATCATGCGGTCATCCTTGAAGACGGCCAGGCCGTCGATAAAGCTGAGCGCCTGATCCATCTGCTTGAATGTCGGAGCGGGCACGATGGTGAGCATCGGCAGGACGGCCGAATGGGCATCGTCCGTGAGCATGGCCGCCAGCTCCGCCAACGTAACGGAGAGAGCGAGTTTGCTCTTGGACATCTCCCGCAGCACCTCGGCCGTATCCCGTTCGAGGATGGAGTGCAGCTGGAGCACATCTTGGGCCTTCCCCTTGCTGACGTAGACGAAGGCTCGTTCACGCGGCTGCGGGGCCCGCAGCAGGTAGTCGATATGATCCCGGATGCCGCTCTTGGCCGCGGCTTCGCCGAAGACGATGACCTCCGCATGTCCCCAGAACAGCGCCCTGGACAGCTCGCCCTGCAGATGGGAAAACGCATCCGCGATGTTTTCCCCGACGGCCGTGCGCGTGAAGGTATTGTTGTTGCCGGTGCTGCCGTTTTTCTGGCTCATCGGCTCGGCGCCTCCTCCGCCCCCGGAGGCGCGGGGAATGAAGATTTGGACCGTCAGCTCCAGGCGGCCCGCCTCGTCCCGGTCGATCGCGGCGCCGGTGATCAGCGCCAGGTCGTTCACTTCGGTCCGGTCCCAGCATCCGGTCAGTCCCAGGGACCCCATGCACCACAGTGCCGCGAGCGCCAGCGGGTATCGCCATCCGGCCCGGTTCATGTCGCGCGCCCCCCTTTGATGGCCGCCAGCCCGAGCAGACACGCGGGGAGGACGACCTGCATAGTCAGCGCGAAGAAAGGCAATTCCGTCCCCAATATCTCCTTCAAGGCTTGGTAATTCGGCGCGGCCCAAATGCTGAACAGGATGGCGAGGAACCCGAGCGGGACGATCAAGGGACGATAGTCGGGCAATCCCAGCCATTGCGCCGTGCCGAGCGCGGCGGCGTAGTACACGACGACGACTTTGATGAACATGCCGATCAGCCATGCGGCCATGAGCAGGGACTCGATATGCTCCAGGAAATCGGCGAGCGCGACGTATCTCACCGCATTCAGGAACGGGTAACTGAACTCCTTGCTGAGCGGTCCGAACAGCAGCAGGATGGAGAGGTTAATGGCCAGCAGGGTGATCAAGACGGCCGCGACGCTGATATAGCCCCACTTGAGCCCCTTGTTAGGTTGGGAGAGGTAAGGGAGCATGAAGGAGACCATGATGAATTGGGAGAACCAGGACATGGGGACGATCGAGCCGAGCAAAGGAGGCAGAGGCCCGTTCTCCAGGATCGGCAGCATATGCTTCAGATGCATGTCCGGCAGCATGATGACGAGCATGCCGAAGATGACGAACGTGGCCCCCGGAATCAGAATTTGCGCGGCGCGCCCCAGCACTTCGAGCCCTTCGCGAACCGCGTAGGCGCACACGGCAACCAGGCAGAGGATCACCCAGATCATCGGCGTCTTCACCAGGAACGTCCCCACGATGAACTCCCCGTATTCGCGCAGGATAATCCCCATCGTATACAGGAACGAGATCAGGTAGACGACCGCGGCGGCCTTCCCCAGATAGGCGCCGAGGATGGATCGGCAATATTCGATGAGCGTCTCCTTCGGGAACCTGCGGTGCAGCCGACAGGAGAGATAGACCGTCAGGAACCCGACGACCGACGACAGCGCGGGCGTGATCCACATATCGGTTCCGGCCTTCTCCATCGTGATCGCGGGGACGCTGAGCGCCGCGGTGGACAGAATGGTCGGGTGCATGAGCAGCGCCATTTGCAGCGCGGAGATTTTGCCTTTTTCGATCATGAGGGATCATTTCCTTTGGGTGGCTTCGGCCGCTGTCCGGGTGGTTGACGGTATGGCTCGGACCTCCCCGTCAAACGAGGCCTCGTCCGCATCGCCCAGACCGGCGCGCGGATCAGCACGTCCTTCATTTCCCTGCCTTTCATCGGCGCGAGGGGTTGGAGGTAGGGAACGCCCAACGACCGCAAGGAGCATAGATGGATCACGATGGCGATCACCCCCAGCATCAGCCCGAGCAAGCCGAACATGCCCGCGAGGAACATGATCGGGAACCGGAGCATCCGCAGGGCGATCCCCGTGGAATATTGCGGAATCATGAACGAGGCGATTCCGGTGATCGCTACGACCATGACCATCGGGGCCGATACGAGACCCGCCGACGTTGCCGCTTGGCCGATGACGAGCGCGCCTACGATACTGACGGCGGCGCCGACCTGCTTGGGCAGCCGGACGCCCGCTTCCCGCAGCGCTTCGAACGAGACCTCCATGAGGAGCGCTTCGACCAGCGCGGGGAACGGGATGTCCTCCCTGGACTTGGCGATGCTGAGCAGCAGCGAGGTCGGCACCATCTCGTGATGGAACGTCAGGATCGCCACATAGAGCGAGGGCAGCACGAGCGTGATGAGAAAAAACGTATAACGAAGCCATCGGATCAGCGTCCCGATCATAAACCGCTGATAGTAGTCTTCCGGCGACTGGAGCATGGAGAACAGCGTCGAAGGCGCGATTAGCGTAAAAGGCGTGCCGTCGACCAGGATCGCGACGCGGCCTTCCAGCAGCGAGGCGCTGACGACGTCCGGCCGTTCCGTCACCTGGATCTGCGGAAACGGGGAGAGCGGATTGTCCTCGATCAACCCCTCGATATACCCGCTCTCAAGGATGCCGTCGATATCGATCCGCGAGATGCGCTCCCGCACTTCGCGGATGAGCGACTCCGCCGCCAGACCTTCGACGTAGACCAGCAGCACTTTCGTTCGCGTAAGCTTGCCTACCTCGAAGGGGACGATTTTCATAGCGGGACTCTTGATCTTCCGGCGAAGCATGGACGTATTGACGTTGAGCGTCTCCGTGAAGCCTTCGCGGGGACCCCGGACGATCGATTCGGCGGCGGGCTCTTCGACGCTCCGCTTCTCCCACTTCGCCAGGCCCAGCGCGAATCCGCGCGGAGCGCCGTCGACGAAGAGCAGCACGCTGCCCCCCGAGAGCCGGGAGACGCCTTCGTCGATGGTCGCGATCGGACCCGCATCGGCGACCGAGAGGATTGACGGCAATCCGCCTGCATCGTCCGCCGCATCCGCTGCGCCCTCTCGCATCAGCGGCGCAAGTACGTGCTGGTCCAGCTGATCGATATTCACCATGCCGTCGATGTAGGCGACGAATGCTTTCTTCTTCCCCATGTTGAACTCGCGATAGTAGACATCCGCGCAATTCTCGTACAGGCCTTGAAGCGCGCGCAGATTCGCTTCGAGCGACGGGGAGACGAGATCGGATGAATCCTTGGACATGAGGCGGCTCCTTGGATGTGATATGATTTTTCTGTCCAATTTTGTCGTTCCTTAAACGCCATGGGCGCATCGATGGCGTAGCGGCGCGTCTCTAGCACCCTCGCGAAACCGAGTATTTTTAAAGTCGCGAACAGAGCATAATGAATTTTAAGCGCTCTCTTGTTTGGTACGATACGTCCATGAAGGTTAACGCCTATACGAGAGGGGGCGCTACGTTTGATACACGACAAAGCCATGCTGGCGATTTATACGTATATGGACTCGCTGGAGGGAGATCGAGCGGCTGAGACGCGCGGTGATGTAGGAGATGGCGGGCAGCGCCCTGAAGCGGATTCGGCCGTTGCCTATTCCGCCCTCTTTCACACATTTCCCCCGCCGACCGCCAATGTAGGTAATTTATTTACTCTCTTTCGCTCATTTCCCCCGCCGACCGCCAATGTAGGTAATTTATTTACTCTCTTTCGCGCATTTCCCCCGCCAACCGCCAATGTAGGTAATTTATTTACTCTCTTTCGCGCATTTCCCCCGCCGATCGCCAATGTAGGAAGTGTAACGGCGCGTGGAGGCGCGGTGAGCGTAGTCTGCATACGCACATTTGCCGGAGCAGCGTCGAGTCGCGCTCCCACCGCCTGCGTCACCGGCGTAATGCGCCGCGCCCTTCATCGCCGCACCTTCATAGCATTCGTCAGAAAGGCAGCCCCGGAGGACTGCCTAGTCTTCCGATACCCTTCTTCCAATATGAAAGCGTTGACAACGCGAGCGCCTTCGCGCCAAACTAGGAGGGAGATTCCCACTCTACCCGGAAACGGAGGCCTACCTATGGCGCTGAACGCGTTGAAGCGAATCTGCCGCAGGCTTCTTCAGCCCTTCCAGAAAAGCCTCCGATACAAGCTCATGCTGTTGATGGTCGTCATCGCGGTACTGCCGCTCTCGATGGTTACGCTGTTCGCCACCCGGACGACCAAGCACTCGCTCAGCGAGGAAGTGGTGCGGTCCAACGAGTCCCGGATGGAATGGTCGGCCCGATACTTCGACGAGAAGTTCGAGCAGCTCCAAGCGGTGACGTACTCACTGCTGCTCGACAAGAACCTGTTCCCCAACGTGAACGGGAGCGTGAACGACGAAGTCAGCAGCCCGCAAGAACTCGATGCCTACACGACGGCGAGGCTATGGTCCCTCTACAATGCGAACAACAAAAATATCGCTCAGATCTCGCTCTATCTCAAGTCCAAGCAGCGCGTGTACACCGCGGACAAAGACGCCAGCCGCACGACGGACAATCTCCTCACGCACGCCGCGGATTGGAACGCGATCTCGCGGAAGCGCGAGAGCGTCGACAAGCTGACGAGCAACCGGCCGGGCACGTTCACCATCGTCCGCAGCATGAACCGGTTCGAGAACCGGGAAGTGCTGGGAGGCGTGACGATCGACGTGCGATGGAGCATGATGCGCAGCGTGATGGACATGGTCCATTCGGAGCCGAACAGCCAGGTCCTCATCTTGGATTCGCAAGGCAACGAGATGTACAACCCCTATGGGCAGAAGTTCACGGTCGACCCCGAGATCGTGCGGAACGCCATCGCCCATCCGACGATGCCCGGCAACCTGGAGTTGAAGAAGGGGTTCTTGTTCTACCAGCCGACCCTGTCCGGCCGGCTCTGGATCGTGAAGTTCATCCCGATCGAGTACGTCACCCAAGGCGCCTCGTCCACGATGAACTTCAGCTTGGTGACGGCCTTGATCTTCATCATCCTGGCGATCGTCATCTCGATCGTGACCGCCTACTTCACGACGAAGCCGATCATCCGGCTCACGAAGTCGATGAAGGCGCTCGAGATCCAGAACTTCGACGTCGGCCTGCAGCGCATTCGCACCGACGAGATCGGCACGCTGGAGCGAAGGTTCAACTCCATGCTGGCGCGGATCCGGGAGCTGATCCAGACCGAGTACAAGGCGAAGATCGAGAAGCGGACGGCCCAAGTCAAGGCGATGCAGGCGCAAGTCAACCCGCACTTCCTGCACAACGCGCTGCAATCCATCGGGGGGATCGCCCTGTCCCGGAACGTCCCCGAGATCTACGAGCACGTGCGCGCGATTAGCGACCTGTTCCGGTACGCCATCCGCATGCAGGCGGACCTGGTTACCGTCGCGGACGAGATGGAGCACGTCCGGAACTACCTGCAGATCCAGAAGCTCCGGTTCCAGCAGATGATCGAGGTGCATCTGGACGTGGATGAGGATTGCCTCCACTGCGCGATTCCGAAGTTCTCCCTGCAGCCGATCGTCGAGAACTGCTTCATCCACGGGCTCGAAGGCAAGATGGAGACCTGGTCGATCGTCATCCGCGCGGAGAAGGTGCTGGACGAAGTGGAGATCACCATCGCCGACAACGGCGTCGGCATCGCCGGCGACCGGCTGGAGCGCATCCGCAAGCAGCTCGGCCTCGCGGTCGAGATGAGAAGCGAGGGGGACAGCATGGGGATGGGGAACGTCAACGCCCGCCTCAAGCTGATGTTCGGCGAATCGTACGGTCTGTACGTCGACAGCGCGGAGGGCACGGGCACGACCGTCAAGCTTCTCATCCCGGCGGAAGGGATGCCAAGTGAGGAGGAATCGGCATGAAGGCCGTGATCATCGACGACGAATTCTGGACCCGGGACAGCATCCGGCGTCTGGGGGATTGGGCGCGCTTCGGCATCGACCGCGTCGAAGAAGCCGAAGAAGGGCTGAGCGGGCTGCGGATCATCGAGGAGATTCGCCCGGAGATCGTCATCACCGATATGAAGATGCGGGGCATGGACGGCGTCGAGCTGCTGCGCAGACTCGCGGAGGATTACCCGTTCATCCGCAAGATCGTCATCAGCGGGTTCGACGACTTCGCCTACACGAAGCAGGCGATCCTGTCCAGGGTAGACGAGTATATCCTGAAGCCGATCCATCCGGACGAATTGAACCGGGCGCTGGAGAAAACGGTGCGCGAGCTCGGGATCGCACGCGGCCTTCATGCCGCGCAGCCGCTCTCCAAGGAGATCCTAGAGGAGGTGACGGCGTGCAAGGCGGAGCTGTCCCGGCATTTCCAAGAGCTGCAGATCGAGGAGGTCGAGGCTCGGTTCGGCGCGCTCGCGCAGGTTCTGGCATCGCGGGAGCCGCACGAGCCGGGGCTGAGCCACTCCCTGTACAAGCAATTCATGACCCTGCTGGGCGAGCAGGCGTCGAAGGCCGGCATCGAGCTGTCTCCCGTCATCCGGGGGCAGGCCGAGTCGTTCTTCGTCACGGACCGGACGCCGGACGCGGAATGGATCGGCGCCCTGTCGGCCGCCTACGCAGCCGTCATGGCGGATCTGATCCAGCAGCGGAAGAACAAGAACCGGCTCTCGATCGGAGACATCCGCGACTATATCGACCGCGCGTTCGCAGAGCCGATCACGCTCGAATCGATCGCGGCCCGCTTCTTCGTCAGCAAGGAGCATCTCTCCCGCACGTTCAAGCAGGAGACGGGCTCGACGGTGATGGATTACATCATCGCGAGACGGATGGCCAAGGCGAAGGAGCTGCTGACGCAAGGGGCGGCGTCCATCAAGAGCGCGGCGGAGGCGGTCGGATACGCGGACCCGACTTACTTTCACCGGATATTTAAGAAGGTCATGGGCATGACGCCCGCGCAGGCGCGCTGCCATGGACCGGAAGAAGATTAAGCGCCGGGCGTCATATCAATATCGTCCATAACAAACCGCAAATGACGTCCAATGCGCAGAAAGCGCTTCCCCCTTATACTCATCTCGTAAGCGTTATCATTATATAGGGAGGTCCTTTCGAATGAAGAAAGCGCTACTCGCCATGACCGCTATCCTGGCGCTGGGAACGACCGCCGCATGCGGCGGCTCCAAAGACAACGGCAATGCCGCGCCGAGCGCCAGCTCCAGCGCCAGCGATACGCCCAGCAGCAGCCCGTCCGCGTCTCCGGAAGCATCGAAGGCGGCGCCGACGAAGGTCGAGCTGAAGATTTTCTTGGGCGGCCTGGACCGGTTCCGCGAGCAATTCGACGGCTACTTCGAGAAATTCGCGGAGAAAGAGAAGCAAGAGAAAAACATCACGGTTACGTTCAACTCCGAATACCCGGGCTCCGATAACGCACCGCAGATTCTGAAGACGCGTCTCGCGACCGGCGACGTGCCGGACATCTTCAGCGTCCACGCCGTTAACGAGATTCCGTCCTACTACAAAGCCGGCTATCTGGCGGACCTGAGCGACCAGCCGTTGGCGGGCAAGCTGCTCGACGGGATCAAGCCGATCGTCTCGGCGGACGGCAAAGTCGTAGCCGTGCCGATGGAGAGCTTGGCCTGGGGCTACCTGTACAACAAGACCATCTTCAAGGAGCAGGGCTTGACGCCGCCGTCGACGCTGTCCGAGATGAAGACCGTCGTGCAGAAGCTGAAGGACGCCAAGATCACGCCGTTCGAGCTGAGCTACAAGGAAAGCTGGATCCCGCAGCTGTTCCTCCCGCTGACCGTAGGCGGTCTGGTGAACTCCACCCATCCGGACTTCCTCGACAAGATGAACAAGGGCGAAGGCAGCTTCGCGGAAATTCAAGAGATGTTCGATATCATCGATCTCGTCAACGCCAACGGCACGAACCGCGCCTTCGAGAAGAGCAACGACGACGGCTCCGCCGACTTCGCGAGCGGCAAGGCCGCGATGTGGATCCAAGGGCCCTGGAATGCCGACGCGATCCTGAAGGTGAACGACAAGTTCGAGCTGGGCGTCGCCCCGCTGCCGATCAGCGACGATGCGAAGTCGACGTTGATCAATACGTCCGTATCGACTTCGCTCGCGACTTCGCCGGACAGCAAGAACAAGGAAGTGGCGCTCGACCTCCTGAACTTCATTCTGGACGATCAAGCTTCGAACGACCTGTACCAGAGTCTGAAGTTCAACCCGGTCTCCAAGAACCACACCTTCAAGCCTTATTCGTGGGTAGAGGACGCTTCGGCCTACGTGAACAAAGGCGAGTCCTATCAAGATCCGACGATCCCGCAAGCCGTCAAGGACGAATCCGGCAAAGCGCTCCAATCCTACTTCGACAAGAAGATGTCCAAGGAAGAGGTCATCAAGGACTTGGATAAGACCTGGAAAGACGCGAACGCCAACGCCAGCAAGTAATATCGGACTACTGACTCGCGTCGCGCCCTGTCCCGTTGTCGCCCGCCGATAACACGGGCAGGGCGCGCCTTTCCGAAGGAGTGTGGATACTCATGACCAGACGATCGGCCCGAGCCGCGTTCTCGCTGCTGCTCTTCGTTCTGCCCGCCTTTATTCTCTATCTGATCTTCCTCGTCATCCCGATGTTTCAAGGCTCCTACTACAGCTTCACCAACTGGGACGGCCTGAACAAGACTTACGGCTTCGTCGGCTTCAGCAACTTCGCCGAAGCGTTCCGCGAGGACAGCCACTTCCGATCCGCGATTCTGTTCACCGCCAAGTACGTGATCTGCGCCGTCGTCCTGCAGAACGCGGTCGCGCTCCTGCTCGCCATGCTTATCGAATCCCGCCGGAGAGCCAAGGGTCTCTTCCGCACGATCTTCTTCATGCCGAACATGCTGAGCGTCATCATCAGCACGTTCATGTGGGTATTCGTTTTTTCCAAGGTCATCCCGGCCTTGTCGGAGTACAGCGCTTTGAAGTTCCTGGATGTGTCCTGGCTCGGCAATCCGACCGTCTCGTTCTGGACGATCATGATCGTCTCCGTCTGGGGCGGCGTAGGCACGCTTATGCTGATCTACATGTCCGCGATCCAAGGCATTCCCCAGCATCTGAAGGAAGCGGCGATCATCGACGGCGCCCAGCCGTACCACATGCTTCGGTACATCACGCTGCCGCTCATCGCCCATGCGCTCACGATCTGCATCTTCCTCACCCTGAACAGCTCGTTCAAGGTCTATGACCTCGTCTACGCGTTGACCGGGGGCGGACCGGGACGGGGCACGCAGGTTATCACGATGAACATCTTGGAGGAGGCCTACCAAGGCAACTACCGCTACGGGTATGCGAGCGCGAAGGCCATCATCCTCTTCCTGATCATATTCGTCATCACCATGATCCAGGTGACGGTCATGAAGAAACGCGAGGTGGAAGCATGACGAGACGCATCTATACGGGATTGGCATGGCTTTTCCTCTTGCTCTTGGCCGTCTACTTCCTGTTCCCGATCTACATGGCCATCGTCAATTCGTTCAAGACGCAGAGCGAGCTGTACAAGTCGGTGCTGAGCTGGCCCAAGTCGCTGAGCTTCGACAACTATACGCAGGCGTTCAAAAAAGCGAACATGATGCGGAGCGGCCTGAATACGATCATCGTCACGGCGACGGGCATCTTCGGCATCGTCCTGTGCAGCTCCCTGGCCGGATACAAGCTGTCGCGCACGAGAGGCAAGCTCAGCAACGTCCTCTTCATGCTGTTCGTCGCTTCGATGCTCATCCCGTTCCAGACGATCATGGTCACGCTGACCAAGATGGCCAAGGATCTGGGCCTGCAGGGCTCGCCCTTCGGACTTGGCGTCGTCTGCGCCGGGCTCGGGGTCAACATGGCGATCTTCCTCTATCACGGCTTCGTCAAAGGCATACCGAGAGAGCTCGACGAGTCCGCGCATATGGACGGCTGCGGCGAGTGGCGGGCGTTCTTCAAGATCATCTTCCCGCTGCTGCTGCCGATCACCTTCACCATCGTCGTCCTGAACATGCTGTGGCTGTGGAACGACTTCCTGCTGCCGGTGCTGCTGCTGAACGACTTCCGCGATTACACGCTCGTCTTGACGATCAACATGTTCTTCGGCAAGTACAGCCGGGAGTGGTCGCTGATTCTCGCTTCCCTGATTCTGTCCTCCATCCCGATCGTCGTCATCTTCTCGATCTTCCAGCGTTGGATCATCCAGGGGATCACGGATGGCGCGGTGAAGGGGTAAGCCGAGGGAGGCGCTGGCGCGAACCGCGGCGCTCTCCCATTCGCGGCAAGCAAACGAAGATCGGCCCGCCGTCCCGTCGAGGGACGGCGGGCTTTTGTTGCGGGAACCGGCGCGGCAAGCCTCCTTTTTCCATCATTCAGAATGGATGAGTTTTCACGCCTATTCATCGCTGAATGATCTCCGATAAAAACGTATCGCCCTCTTTGGACGGCGGCGAAGCCGTTTTTACTTGGACGCCCAGCAATTCGGTATTTACTCCCCCGGCGAATTGTACGATGATAGGAACATTAGCTTCGCAATAGAGAGATAGGAGTGGATAGGGTGGCATACAAGATCGTATTCTTCGACATCGACGGGACGCTGCTGGACGAGGAGAAGCAGGTGCCCCAGGACGCGGCCGAGGCGATTCGGGCGCTGAAGGCGAACGGGATCGAACCGGTCATCGCGACAGGACGGGCGCCGTACTTCTTCAAGCCGCTGGCGGAGCAGCTCGGCATCGACTCCTTCGTCAGCTTGAACGGCGCTTATGTGGTGTACAAAGGCAAGGAGGTGCATCAGCGGCATATCCCGATGACGGATCTGGAGCAATTGGTGCGGCTCGCCGAAGGCCGCGGGCATGCGCTGGTCTTCCAAGGCAAGGAATCGTTCCACACCAATCAGGCGGAGCACGCCGCCGTCTTCGCTTCCGTCAATAGCTTGAAGGTCGACCAGCCGGGCTACAATCCGGATTTCTGGCGGTCGGAAGGGATCTATCAAGTGTTCCTGCATTGCGAGCGGCACGAGGAACAGGGCTATATCGAGACGCTGCCCGATCTAAGGTTCATACGCTGGCACGCGAACGCGATGGACGTGCTGCCGCGCACGGGCTCCAAGGCCGAGGGCATTCAGGCGCTGCTGGACGCGCTCCGACTGACGCCGGCGGACGCGGTCGCCTTCGGGGACGGGCTGAACGACAAGGAGATGCTGAAGCTGGTCGGACTTGGCATCGCGATGGGCAATTCGAATGAAGAGCTGCTGCCTTTCGCGGATTACGTGACTTCGAACGTGGACGAAGGCGGCGTGCGCAACGGACTCGTATACGCGGGCTGCATCGCCTAGCGTTCGCGCGCCGCGACCGTTGTCATTTGCATTTAGAGGAAGACGGGGCTTAGGCCGAGAGGAGAGATCGGGATGGAAGTTCAATTTTGCTCGGCCTGCGGCCAACCGATGGAGACGCGGGAGGTCGACGGTACGCCGAGAAGAGCATGTACGGCTTGCAGCTTCGTGCATTGGGGGAACTACAGCATCGGCGTAGGCGCGCTGGTCGAGCGGGACGGCAAGCTGCTGCTCGTCCGCAGGGCGCAGGAGCCCGGCCGGGGATACTGGACCAATCCCGGCGGGTACGCCGAGCAGCTGGAGCAGCTCCATGACACGGTGCAGCGGGAAGTGCTCGAGGAGACCGGCATCGAGGCCGTCGTTACCGGCGTCGCCGCGCTCCGCGACCAGCCGCGGCAGATTCACAATCTCTACGTCGCGTTCTCCATGGCCTATCTCGGCGGCGAGCCGACGCCGGATGACGTCGAAGTGGATGCGGCCGGCTTCTTCAGCTTGGCGGAGATGGAGACGATGAACGTCGCCCCCTTCACCCGCTGGCTCGTGGACGTCGCGTTAAACGGCCGTTCGGAGGGATTGAAGCGGGACGACCAGCCGGTCGTTCCGCTGGACGGCTACGGCCTGTTCCGGATCTGACGGACGGGCGAAGCGCCTGTCTGGCGGCCCGAACCAAGCAGCAACCCGAGATAGTCGGGTTACACGCATCCGCATCGCCGATTGGCGGGCAGCAACCCGAGATAGTCGGGTTACGCGCATCCGCATCGCCGATTGGCGGGCTGTAACCCGAAATAGTCGGGTTACGCGCGTCTATATTGCCGATTGGCGGGCTGCAACCCGAGATAGTCGGGTTACACGCATCTGCATCGCCGATTGGCGGGCTGCAACCAGAGATAGTCGGGTTACACGCATCCGCGGCGTCATGAACAGGCGCGAACGACAAAGAACCGTCAGTGGCTAATCCCTGACGGTTCTTTGTCGTTTCATTTAATGCGAGGCTGCGTAAGCGTCCGATTCGGCCTTCGGGTCGAACTTCTCCTTGCTCATCATCACCCCCGCGACGAGCGCGAGGACGGCGGGGATCAGTCCCCATGCGAACGTAAGCACGATCGAGGAAGAGAGGCCTTCCGTGATCTTGCCGAGCACCTGCGCCGGCAGCTGCGTGCGGCTCGTCGGATCCATGAGCGCATGCGGGTCGCTGAGGTTCAAGCCTTGCGGCAGCCCGGACGCGTCGCCCCCTCCGAAGGACTCGGTCAGCTTGCGCGTCAGCGCGTGGCTCTGGATGATGCCGAACAAGGTGATGCCGAGCGTCATGCCGAGCGAGCGGAGGAAGTTCAGCGTCGCGCTCGCCGCTCCGCGCTGGTTCATCGGCAGCGCATGGATCGCCGCATTGCTCAGCACCGAGAACGAGGCGCCGATGCCAAGGCCGACGAGGACCATATACACGGTGACGAGCCAGCGCGGAGAGTCGGCCGACAGGGTGGTCAGCAAAGCGATGCCCGCGACCAGAATGACCAGCGTCGGGATCATGATCGCGCGGTAGGACATCTTGCCGAGCAGCGTGCCGCCGGCGGTAGCCGTCACGACGGTGCCCAGCATCATCGGCAGCAGCACCATGCCGGAGTTCGTGGCCGTGCCGCCCAGCACTCCTTGCATAAAGATCGGAATGAACATCGAAGCGGTGATGAAGGCCGCGCCGCTGAGCAGCGCAAGCGCATTGCTGGTGGCATAGAGGCGGCTGCGGAACATGCGGAAGGAGATGATCGGCTCCTCGGCCTTCCGCTCGGCGACGATGAACAGCGCGGCGAATACGACGAATCCGGCGAACAGGCCGAGGATCTCGGCGGAATCCCACGCGTAGGTCTTGCCTCCAAACTCCAAGGCGAAGATGAGGCAGACGATCGCGCCGACCAGCGTGATGGCGCCGCCCCAGTCGATCCGCTGCTTCGCATGGTTCTTCGACTCTTTGTAGAAGACCGCTATCATCACCAGCGCGATAAGTCCGAGCGGCAGATTGATGTAGAAGATCCATTGCCAGTGGAGATGGTCGGTGATGAAGGCGCCGAGCAGCGGGCCGAAGATGCTGGAGAGTCCGAATACGGCGCCGAACAGTCCGCCCAGCTTGCCGCGTTCCTCCGGTTTGACGGTGTCGAACATAATCGTGAACGTGATCGGCACCATGGCGCCCGCGCCGATGCCCTGAATGGCCCGGAAGAGACTGAGTTCGACGATGGAGGTCGCCATGCCGCACAGCACGGAGCCGAGCATGAAGACGATGATCCCGAACACGAAGAACCGCTTGCGGCCGTACATGTCGGACAGTTTGCCGAAGATCGGCATCCCGGCCATCTCGGCGACCATATAGGCGGAGGTGACCCAAGCGAACTTATCCAGCCCGCCCAGATCTCCGATAATGGTGCCCATGGCGGTCGCCATGATCGAATTGTCCATCGAGGCCATCAGAATGGCGAGCAGCAAGCCCGCGATGACGACTCCCGTCTTGCTCGTTGATTGAACCATGGTTTGCTTCATCCTTTTCGTTTTTTTAAGGGGACGGCGCGTTTCGTGCTTTGCTTTCTCATCCACGACTTCATTATAGGGGGGCGCAACTGACAACTGTGTGTCAGGATTCGAAATGCGATTCTAGGTCGTCGAAGCCGCTGCTCGGCATGTCGTCTTCCGGATCCCGTCTACGCGCCGCCCGCCGCCCGGGATGTTGCCGCTGCACGTCCGATGTCGGTTAAAACCGCGCAGGTTAGGAGAAAATGGATTGGACATCATGGAAAGATACTCCACGATTGGGAGCCGTACCTGATGCCCTTATTCAGACGACATTCCTCGAAGCAGAAGATCCATTCGGTCAAGGCGCCCGTTCCGTTCATGGAGGAGCACAAAGATACCAAGATCAGCGGGATCGGGACGAACCTCTCGCTGATCCGGTATCGGCTGCAGTCTCCGGAGCTGCGCATCGGACGGATGGAGATCGGGCACAAGACCCGTTCGAAGGTCGCCATCTGTTATATGCAGGGACTGACCAACCCAGAATTGATCGACGAGGTCAACAAGCGGCTGTCCGAGAACGACGTCGACGCGATCCTGGATTCGGGCTACTTGGATCAGTATATCGAAGACAATCAGATGTCGCCTTTTCCGCAGGTGCAGTACACGGAGCGGCCGGACAAAGTCGTGGCCAACCTGCTGGAAGGCCGCCGGCATGAAAGCCAATTGAGCGAACGGCCTTCGGCAAAGCGTTAGAAGCTAAAGGGAGATTGGGCGTGTTCGGCAGCGGATACAGCAACACCTTCATCGCGTTCTCGATCCCGATCTGGCTGTTGACCGGACTCTTCCTCATCCGCATGGAGTATACGTCCTAACGGTCGCAGCGGATGAAGAAGGAAGCCGGCGTAAGCCGGGGAGCCGGTCGGTTCAACATCGCGGTCGGCATCGTCATCTGGGGATGGCAGTGGGCGACGTAGACGTCGATGATATAAGACATCGATAGGAACCTGTAGAATGAGATGCCGATCGGCAGCGGCAGATCCGTCAGCGGCAGATGCGCGCCGAACAAGTCGTTGATGTTGCCGATGAGGAAGTCCACGTATTTGAAGTAAGACAGCAGGCTCAGGTTCGCGACGACGGACTGACCCGGTCTGTCCAACCATAAGCCGAAGGTGTGGTCCGTCGCCGTGGAGAGCAGCATGATGGCGATATAGACCGGTTCGCCCCAGGCGTAGAAGAAGAGGCTGGCGACGAACAAGACGAGATTCTTCGCCCGCCGGGACGAACCGAAGTACGTCAGCAAGACGGCGGGCAGGAACAGGAACAGAAAAAGCAGACTGCTAAAATACCATCGGGCTTACTTAGCGACGAAGAAGGAGTCGTATGCCTTCAAGAGTGCGTCCGGGTTCTCCGAGATCAAGAACAGGACGTAGTTGTCCTTGGTCACGAGCTTGTAGTTCTTGGCATTCTCGTATTGGTCCCGGTGATACGTCTCGAATTGCTTCTGCACGTCCGACGCGCGCTGCTTGACCGCCGCTTCGACGGTCGGGACGTTCGCGGCGTCCTTCACCTTCAGGATCGCGATCTCGTTCGTCTTGACGTTCATGAGCGGCGTGCGGATCGCGTAGTCTTCGAGCAAGGCCGGGTCCAGATGGTACATCTTTTTCACCATGTCGCCTTCCAGATCCACGAGCTTCGGCTGCTCGACCTGCTTCGCCATCTCGTCTGCCATCTGCTTGGCGGTCAGCTTCGGCGCGGCCGCCGAATGCGAGGCGCCGGAGCCGCCGCAGGCGCTCAGCGCCAGACTCAGCAGCAGGAAGGCCAACAGGACGGCGCAACTTTTTTTCATATTGAACGATTCCCCTCGTTGTTTGTCTTATTTGTAGTCAGAAACGGAGCGGGCGCCCGGAATGTTGCACCTCCGGCGGGTAGCAATAACAGGAACGCCGCCCAGGAAAGCGGCGCAAGAGGAAGTCTTAGACTCCCGGTACCGGCGGCCGGCGGCGCGCTGTACGCGTTCTATGCCGGGAAAGATCGCGTAGGTTAGGGAACAAAGTACAAACATTTTATCTTTTTTTTATTGGTCCTAACCGGTAACGATCTATTATGATAGACGGTAGTCGCATGGCGACAATCCCAGACAGCAAAGCCAGGTGTCCGCAATGAATCGGATTCAGTTATTTTTGCGTTCTTATCATCCTATCGTCCTGTCGCTGCTCGTCGGCCAGATGATCTCCCGGATCGCCACCTCGATGAGCATGCCGTTCCTGGCCCTCTATCTCGCGAAGCATACCGACATGAGCGCGGCCATGATCGGCATCGTCGCCGGCGCCGGCGCGCTGGCCGGCACGTTCGGGGGCTTCATCGGCGGCGCGCTGTCGGACCGCTACAGCCGCAGGATCATCATGTTCATCTCGCTGTTCGCCTGGAGCGCCGTGTTCGTCGGCTTCGCCCTCACGACGCAGCCGGCGCTGCTCCTGCTGCTCAGCCTCTTGAACGGTTTGTGCCGCTCCTGGTTCGAGCCGGTCGCGCAGGTGCTCATGGCCGATCTGACCGAACCCGAGCGGCGGTTCAAGGTGTTCTCGATGCGCTATCTCATGGGCAATGTCGGCTTCTCGATCGGTCCGCTCATCGGAGTGTGGCTCGGCGTCGGCAGCGGCGCGTTCCCTTTCCTCCTCACGGGGTTCATCTATCTGCTCTACGGCATCGTCCTGTACTTCATGATGAACGCTTTCGGCATCAAGGACTTTGAAGGAGCGAAGAAGGAGAAGATCACGATCGGCTCGGCTTGGCACGTCGTCCGCAGCGACCGGGTGCTGCAGCTGTACATCGCGGGCGCGATCGTCGTCGGGATCGGCTACAGCCAGGAGGCGGTCACGCTCTCCCAGCATCTGCAGGCGAACTTCGCCCAGGGCGTGCAGATCTTCGGCTGGCTGATGACCGTCAACGCGCTCACCGTCATCCTGTTCCAGCTCCCGCTCTCCAAGCTGTCGGAGAAGCGCCGGCCGATCGTCTCGATCTACGCGGGCAACGTGCTGTTCGCTCTCGGCTTGATCGGCTTCGGACTGTCGCCGACGGTCCCGATGCTCTTCGTCTCCATGATCGTCTTCACGATCGGCGAGATCTTGAATTATCCGGCCGGCAATCTGCTGCTGGACAGGCTGGCCCCGGAGAGTCTGCGCGGCGCGTACTTCGGCGCGCAGACGTTCGGCAACCTGGGACAGTTCATGGGGCCGCTCCTCGGCGGCTGGCTCCTCGACCGGACGACCGGCGGGATTACGTTCACCGTCGTAGCGGCGATTCTGCTCTGTTCTTCCATTTTTTACTGGTCGGGTGACCGAAGATTTGCCGTCCGCGGACGCGATCAGGCGTTCTCCAGGGCGCCTGCGCCGTGATATAATCGACGGATGAACGCGATAGAGAGATTCTGGTTACGCAAGCAGCAGGAAGTCGGCGTGTCGCTCAATGAAGTACAGAAGCAGGCGGTCCTTTGCACCGAAGGGCCGCTCTTGCTGCTCGCATCGCCGGGGTCGGGCAAGACGACGACCCTGATGATGCGTATCGGTTATCTGATCGAGGAGCTGGGCGCGCTGCCGTCCAGGATCAAGGCGGTCACCTTCAGCCGCGCCTCCGCCCAAGACATGAAGGAGCGCTTCGCGCGGCTGTTCCCGGCGCAGGCGGGCGCGCGCGTAGGCTTCTCCACCATACATAGCTTCGCTTTCGAAGTGGTTCGGGAGCATTACCGCCGGACGGGAACGGCCTACCGGCTGATCGAAGGGGACGTCGCGCAGGAAGAAGACGAGGAGGAGCAAGGACAAACGAGGGAAGGCGGAACTCCGAATCCCGACGTGCCGGTGCTGCACAAGAAGTTCATCTTGCGGCATCTGTACCGGACGCTGATGGGAGACCCGATCACGGAAGACCAGATGGAGGCGCTGCTCACCTATATCAGCTACGTGAAGAACAAGATGATTCCGCCGTCCGGATGGGCGGAGGTGAAGTGCGACGTGCGCGACGCGGACCGAATCCTGCAGGCCTACGAGCGGTTCAAGCGGTCCGGCACGGACCAGCTGCTCGTCGACTTCGACGATATGCTCACGATCTGCAACGACGCGCTCGGCGCGGAGCCGGAGCTGCTGCGCAGGTATCAGCGCAGGTACGACTACGTGCTGGCGGACGAGAGCCAGGACACGTCGCTCGTTCAATTCGCCATCCTGGAGAAGCTGGTCCGGTCGCACGGCAACCTGTGCGTCGTCGCGGACGACGACCAGAGCATCTACAGCTGGCGGGGCGCGGAGCCGCAATATCTGCTCGACTTCAAGCGGACGTATCCCGGGGCGGACGTCCTCCTCATGGAGCAGAACTATCGCTCGACCCGCGAGATCGTGGACGCGGCGAACCGGTTCATCAAGCGGAACAAGCACCGCTATCCGAAGGAGATGCGGACGGACAATCCCGGAGGCGAGGCGATCGAGAAGCGCTGCCTGGCCGACTTCAAGGAGCAGGCCAAGCATCTGGCCAGACGGGTCGCCGCATTGCCCGATCCGAGCGAGGCGGCCATCCTGTACCGCAATCACGCGTCCTCCATCGTCATCCTGAACGAATTCGACCGGGCCGGCATCCCGTTCTATATGAAGGACGGGGATCACCGCTTCTTCGCCCACTGGGTCGTGGAAGACGTCTTGAACTTCATGCGGATGGCCTATACCGACAAGCGTCCCGACCTGCTGGAGCGCATCCATGCGAAGCTGAACGGCTATATCACCAAGGATCAGATGGCCGCGCTGCGGCGGATCGACAATCAAGCTTCGGTGTTCGACAATCTGCTCGCGCACGTGCCGCTGCGCGAGTATCAGGTGAAGCTGATTCGGGAGACCAAAGAGACGTTCGGGCGCATGAAGGCGCTGCCGCCGCGCCAGGCGATCCGGACCATCCGCTGGCAGCTAGGCTACGAGCGGGCGCTCGAGAAGCTGTGCGAGCGGTTCGGCTTCCGGCTCGAGACGCTCGTCGGCATCCTGAACACGCTCGAGGATATCGCCGATTCGCTCGAGACGATGGCCGATTTCGCGAGCCGGCTCAAATATCTCGAAGAGATCATGAAGGCGTCCCGCTATCGCAGCAAGCGCGAGGGGGCCGTTACGTTCTCCACGTTCCACAGCGCCAAGGGCCTCGAGTTCGATCATGTCTATATGATCGACTTGATCGAAGGGGTGATCCCCTCGCAGGAGGATATCAAGAAGTACGAGAAGGACGAGCCGGCCGACATGGAGGAGGCGGTGCGCCTCTTCTACGTCGGGATGACGCGGGCGAGACGCCGCCTGGAGCTGCTCGCGTACAAGCGGAAGGACGGCGCGATCGTGCAGGAATCGCGATTCATGACGGCGGTGCGGAGCATGGACCCGGCGACGGACGGACGACCGCTGACGAAGCGGGGTGCGGCTGCGCCTTCCCGCCCGAAGGCAACGCCGCAGCTCGCGGAGTCGATCCGCGAGGGCAGCTTCGTGAAGCATCGCGCTTTTGGGGAAGGCGAGGTTCTGGAAGTCGACGAGGAGCGGATCCGCATCCGGTTCGCGTCGGGGGAGAAGCGGCTCTCCGCGCAGGCCTGCGCGGAGATGGGGCTGCTCGAGCCGGTGTGACCGATTTTTCTTTACTTCGAAGGAGCGTTCCGGTACAATTTATAGAGATCGATCTACAAATGAATAAACGATGCTTTATTGGAGGAGCCTGTCACAGACAGGCTCCTCTTTGCCTTTTTTAGGCATGGAAGAGCCTCCGGACGCGGAGGCTTATTTTATTTTTGGGAGGTTTTTATGGAACAGCAAGCGATTCTGGCCATTGCGATTTTCCTCATCATCTACGCGCTCATTATCTCGGAGAAGATTCACCGCACGATCGTCGCCATGATCGGCGGGGTGCTGATGGTCGCCCTGGGCATCGTCGGACAGGAGACGGCCGTCCATCATATCGACTTCAATACGCTCGGCCTGCTCATCGGCATGATGATCATCGTCAATATTACCGCGGAGACGGGACTGTTCCGCTATATGGCCATCTGGGCGGCCAAAAAAGCGAAAGGCAATCCGGTCGCGATCCTGCTGGCGCTCTGCGTCATCACCGCGATCGGGTCGGCGTTCCTCGACAACGTGACGACGATTCTGCTCATGGTGCCCGTCACGTTCAGCATCACCCGGCAGCTTCGGGTCAATCCGGTGCCGTATCTCATCGCGCAGATCATCTCGTCGAACGTCGGCGGCACGGCGACCTTGATCGGGGACCCGCCGAACATCATGATCGGCAGCGCGGTCCCGGAATTGACCTTCATGGCGTTTATCGGCAATCTGGCGCCGATCGCCGGCATCATCATGCTCGTCTATCTGCCGTTGTTCGCCTTCCTCTTCCGCAAGCAGATTCGAACGACGCCGGAGCTGACGCGCGGGATCATGGAGATCGACGAGCGGCAGCTCATCACGAACCGCAAGCTGCTGATCAAGAGCTTGTTCGTCCTGGGGCTGACGATCCTCGGATTTTTCCTGCACCAGGCGCTGCACCTGGAGTCGGCTACGGTCGCGCTGGCCGGCGCGTTCCTGCTGCTCCTCTTGACCGGTGAGCATGCGATGGAGCAGGCGCTCACGAAGGTCGAATGGACGACGATCTTCTTCTTCGTCGGTCTATTCGTTCTCGTCTCGGGACTCATCGAGACGGGCGTCATCGCCGAGCTTGCCGCAAAAGCCATCGAATGGACGGGCGGCGACGCGATTGCGACCTCGATGCTGATCCTCTGGCTCAGCGCCATCGCGTCCGCGTTCCTGGACAACATCCCGTTCGTGGCGACGATGATTCCGATGATTCAGGAGATGGGCAACATGGGCGTCGGCAATCTGGAGCCGCTCTGGTGGAGCCTCGCGCTCGGCGCTTGCCTGGGCGGCAACGGCTCGCTCATCGGCGCCAGCGCGAACTTGATCGCGGCGGGGCTGTCCGCCAAGGAAGGCTATCCGATCCGCTTCGTGCACTTCCTGAAGCTCGGATTCCCGCTCATGCTGCTGTCCATCATCCTCGCGAGCGGCTATATCTATCTCAGGTATCTGATGTAGACGGCACCGTACGGATCGCCCGGCCGGTAACGGCGTGGACGAGGATATGTCCTTCCGGCCCCCCGTCCGGGCGTTCGCCGTAAGGCACGGCGTAGACGAGCGGGGTCCCCGGTCGATCGGGCAGATAGTAGAGCTTCGGCTCGCCGACGTCCGCCCGGTCCGCCCCGACCGAGGCGGCCGCTTGCTTCGCGGCTTGGGTCGCGTCGATCGCCGGATGCTGCGGACGGTAGAGCAGCTTTTTTTCCAGACCGGGGTGGATGACGCCTTCCGCGCGCCGAAGGACGCCGGTGGGCCCGATCTCGAGGAGTACGCTGTCCCCCCATACCGGCGTGCGGTACACCAGCCGCTCCAGCCGGATGCGGGAGATGCCCTCGTCCATTCGGAACCCGGTCACGACGAGATCTTGGCGCGGACTGCGAATGCCGTAGAGCCGTTTGGTCCGTTCGAAGTAGGCGTACGCGATCCAAGCGGGCGAATGGTCGGACGGGCCGGACAGTTCCCCGGCGACCAGCGCGGGCGTGCCGGTATCCGCGTTCCAGCGCATCTCCACCGGAGCGCCGCTCATCCGCTCCAGGCGCTTGAGCGCCGATCGGGCTTCCTGGGTGACCGGTTCGGCGGCGGCCGAGGCGGCCGGCGACTGCAAGAGCACGGCGAAGGCGACGAGCAAGCCGACGACGGGCGGGTAGACGAACTTTCTCATGATCAGTACCTCCTTCGGCATTCGAAATCTGCCGAGATATCGATTACAATAAAGTATCGCCATCATAGGAGGAGTAATAACCATGCGTATCGGCGCGATTGAAGCCGGCGGCACGAAGTTCGTGTGCGGCATCGGGAATGAACAAGGCACTATCGAAGATCGGGTCAGCTTCCCGACGGAACAACCGGAGAAGACGCTGGCTCAAGTCATCGCTTATTTCCAAGACAAACAAGTCGAAGCGATCGGCATCGGCTCGTTCGGTCCGATCAATATCGATCCGGCTAGCCCGGAATACGGGCACGTGACGACGACGCCGAAGCCGGGCTGGTCGAACTACCCGTTCCTCGGCAAGATGAAGGAAGCGTTCGACGTCCCCTTCGGCTGGGATACGGACGTGAACGCGGCCGCGCTCGGCGAAGCGACTTGGGGCGCGGCCAAGGGGCTGGACAGCTGCGTATACTACACGATCGGCACCGGCGTCGGCGTCGGCGTGTATGCGGAAGGCAAGCTGGTGCACGGTCTCGTGCATCCGGAAGGCGGCCATATTCTGACGCGGCGCCATCCGGACGATACGTACGAAGGCTTCTGCCCGTACCACGGGGACTGCCTCGAGGGCATCGCTGCCGGTCCCGCGATCGAGCGGAGATGGAAGGTCAAGGGCAGCGAGCTGCCTGCGGACCATCCGGCATGGGCGATGGAAGCTTTCTACATCGGACAAGCGGTCGCGGGCGCGATCCTCATGCTCTCGCCGAAGCGCGTCATCCTCGGCGGCGGCGTCATGCATCAGATGCAGCTGTTCCCGCTCGTGCGCGCGGAGGTGCAGAACAACCTGCGCGGCTACGTGAGCGCGTCCGCGGTATTGGCCGACATCGACACGTACATCGTGCCGCCGGGTCTCGGCGACAATGCCGGCTTGTCCGGGTCGCTGGCGCTCGGTCTGAACGCGCTTCAGGGACGGGGCTAAACGGGCATGATCCCGATGGCATGGCGCGGCCGCGCGCTCGGGATAGCCGTCGCCGTCGGCTTCCTCCTGCTCATGAGCGGGCTCTACTTCCTGTCGACCCGGCCCGGCGGGATGAAGCACATGGAGCGCATGAAGCTGTTGAACGAGCCGCGGGAGTACGCGTATTCAACGGCAACGGCGAGCAACGGGATGGAGCTGCACGTGCTGCAGACCGATCCCGCCAACGTGACGTTGTCGGCCGTGCGGAACAACCTGACGCTCGCTCCGTTCTACGGCATCAACGGCGGCTTCTTCTTCGAGAACGATCTGCTGAGCATGGCGATCGTGAACGGGCTGCCCGTCGCGGGCGCGGCCGGCACCTACGGAGCGGGCGGAGAGAACGTGAAGTACGCGCGGGGAACGCTCGTCTGGGACGGCGCGGCGGACGCGCTTAGCGTCCAGGTGGTGAAGCGGCCGGAGGAGCTGCAGGTGACGGATCGCGCGAGCTATTGGGCGCAGGGCGGCATCAGCATGAGCCTCGGCCGGGATGATGCCTGGGTCGTGCAGACGCAGCTGGAGAACGCCCCCTTCGCCGAAGACGACCGACTGCGGTCCGCCGCCGTTTATGACGATGACGGCCGCCTATACCTCGTCGTCAGCCGGACCCGGGGGACGCTCACCGCCTTCCGGGAGGCGATCCGCGAGACCGTCGGCCAGGGCAAACTGAAGGACGGCGTCTTCCTCGACGGAGACGGCTCCTCCCAGCTTCGCAGCCGGGAGATGAGCCTGTCAGGAGACAACCGTCCGGTCATACAGATGATGAGCTTGATTCATTGAAGCGGATGCGCCAGTCAAGAGTACTGGCCGGTCCGGACCATCGATGCAGCTCAGGCGCGGGACTTCACGGTCTCGGTTACCGCCTGGGCTCTTTGCCGTCTGCCGAATGCGGCGTAGACGATCGCTAGGGTGATCAGCGTGATGATCGCTAGGAACAGGTAGATGTTGCTGAAGAGCGCCGCTTCTCCGGACTTCGCGATCGGGTTAAGCGGAGCGCCCGCGCCCGTATGGTCGACGATCTTGCTCACGATCGCGCCTGTCACCGCGCCGGACATGAAGTTCGACAGCGTGACGACGCCCATGCCGACGCCGGTCTGTTCGCGGGGGAGCGTCGAGGCGATCAGCTTCGTCATCGAAGCCTGGAAGAAGGAGACGCCGACGTTGCCGAAGATCAGGCAGAGCGCGATGATCCATACGGCGTGCCCGCTGAACGTGGAGAGCGCGAGCTGGCCGATGGCCAAGAGGCAGAGCGCACTCACGATCAGGAGCACGCTTCCCTTGCTGTCGGCGAGCTTGCCGCCGTACCGGCCGAGGATGGCGGCGCCCATCGCCGCGGGGAACATGATCAAGCCGATGTCGGCCGTGCTCGCATGGTTCAAGTGACTGAGCATGGTCGGCGTGAGGAAGGTGACGGCGAAGGCGGCGCCGAA
This sequence comes from Cohnella nanjingensis, assembly GCF_014212125.1. GTDB lineage: Bacteria > Bacillota > Bacilli > Paenibacillales > Paenibacillaceae > Cohnella > Cohnella nanjingensis. The sequence continues at coordinate 4,272 of NZ_JACJVP010000022.1, read as the reverse complement.
CGTGAGGAAGCCGCTGGCGAGCCCGGCGCGGAAGCCCCCGCTACGGAAGACGGCAGGTTGAACGAACGGGTGCGCCGCCATACGGATACGTACAATGAACAGGGCCAACAGCACCAGGCCCGTCAGCAGCAGCCAGCCGTTCCAGCGCGTGATGCCCAGCATCGCCGTCGCCATCGCCCCGGCGAGCAGCGCGGCCCCGACGAAGTCGAAGCGGCCGGGTCGGACGTCCTCCGCGGGCAGCCATCTGCGCAGGAAAGGCAGCGTGGCGAGCGTGCCGACGGAGATGAGGAACAGATAGCGCCAGTCGAGCCAGTCCGAGACGAATCCGCCGACGATCGGTCCGACGCCCGACGCGAAGGCGATCGCCGAAGCGATGACGCCGAGCACCCGGCCTCGCCGTTCCGGCGCGTACAGCCGGATCGGGATAATCATGACCAGCGCCGGGATGGAGGAAGCGCCCGCGGATTGGACGAAGCGCGCGGCCAGCATCATCGGGTAGTTCTGCGAGGCGAAGCCGAGGATCGAACCGGCGGCGAACAGCAGCAGGCCGACGGTCAGCAGCTTGCGCAGCGGGTACATGTCGGCGAGCTTGCCGTACGTGAGCGAACCGATGGCATAGATGATCGAATAACCCGTCACGACCCATCCGGCTTCGGAGGGGATCAGATCGAACGCCCGCGAGATATCCGGGAGCGCGATGTTGAACATCGTGACGTTCATGACGGAAAAGAGCAGGATGAAGCAGAGGAGCCGGACGAGCTTGTCGGCGGAGCCGGTATCGGCTGCGGGTGAGCCGGGAGCGGCTCCGTTAGCGGGTGCGTCGGAGGCGGTATTTTTTGCGGCCCCGCCTGGAACGCTTCCGCTTGAGGCCCCGCCTGGAACGCTTCCGCTCGCGGATGCGCCGGAGGCATCTCCGTTGGATGCTTCCCCTGATGCGTCTTTGGATGGCCGGTCTTGGTTCATGCGGATGACCTTCTTTCTGCGGAATGTGAGTATTAGTTAGCGCTCACTAACATTCAAGGTTCAAAAAAACTAGGGCATGAGCGCCCTAGTGAACATCCGAACGCTGCTCTCGACGAAGTCGTCGATGGAAATGTCAGCGATCCCGGAGCTGCCCGGCTGGGTGTTCAGGAAGGCGCCGTGCTGCATCCAGAGGAAGGCGGCCGCATGCGTCAGGGGATCCGCGGGGATGATCTTGCCCTCCGCCCGCATCCGTTCGAGATACTGCGTCAGCATCTCCTGCAGCGCCTGGGGATGCTTGTGGGCTCGGGTGGCGAATCCGGGAATCTGCTTGCCTTCCTTCATGATGATATTCAGGATCTTCCGGTTCCGGTGCATGATCTGATGATAGGTGGTAGCCACGTAGTGCAGATCCGCGTACAGATCGCCGACCAGCTTCTCCGCGAAAATCTTCCTCATCTCGCCGGCGTAGTGGAAGCGGTCGAGCGCTTCCTCCAGGAGGCTCTGCTTGCTGCCGAATTGGCGGAACAGCGTCATCTCGCTGACGCCGGCGGCGGCGGCGATCTCCTTGGTCGAGGTGCCCTTGTAGCCCTGTTCCGCGATCAGGTCGACGGCCGCGTACAGCAGGCGGTCCTTGGTACTGCGTTTGTCGATAGGTGGTTCGTTCGTCTCCAAGGATAACCCGCCTTTCCGGTAAAATGTTAGTGAACGCTAACTAACTATGGTGCTCCCATATTATGACGCATCGCGCGCATTGTCAATCCCTTTTGCGCCGGGTCTGCAACCATTCCCGTCCCGGGTCCGTCTGAGAGGAAAAGGGAATGGATGCCAGAAGGAGCGATGGAAGATGGGGTATCGGGCGAATGGAGGCTGGACGCCAAGCCGGGCTTGGACAGTACTGACGCTGGCTTCGGCGTTGGTCCTGGCGGCAGTGCTGCCAGGCTGCGGCGCGCGGCCGGAAGCGGTCGCGCGCGTCTCCCCCGAAGCGTCCGGCGACGTGCGGAGCGCCGAGGACGACGAAGGGACGGGCTTCCGCGGCTTCGTCGTCAGACGGGAAGGCGGCCGGATCTTGGTCGTCTCTTCGGAAGTCAAGGACTTCGGCGCGCAGGGCGGGAAGGATGAGTTCAATGATGCGATCTGGTTCTCCGGCGCCCCGTCCGACGCCGAAGTCGGACGCCGGGTGAAGGTGTGGACGAATGCGATCGACCAGTCGTATCCGGGGCAAGCTCGAGCGGAGCGGGTCGAGGTCGAAGACGACGTTCGGCCGGACGGCGCGAGCCGGTCCGAGGCCGAAGCGGTGCGCGCGGCGCTCGCGTCGCCCGCGGCCGTCCGATATTCGCCGCTGGCTGCGGTGGTCCAGTCGGCCGTATACGATGCCGCCTCGGCCGCATGGACGATCGCGATCGCGGGAGGCGGTGGAGAGGGCAAGACGAAGCTTCGCGTCGACGACCGGACGGGGCGGGTGACAGAGCCGGCTGCGGCTGACGCCCCTGCCGGTTCCGCAGCGGAGATGTACGCGCTCGCCTTCGACGCCTACCTGTCGGCGTCGGGCGAGGGGATGGGGGACGGCATCTGCTATATCGCGGTCGATTGGGGGAAGATGACGTTGGGCGCCGAGGATCGGGAAGCCGCATTGGCCGGTCTCGGCGCCCGGCGAGGCGTGAAGACGGTCGCTTCGACGTTGGACCAGCTGAAGGAGACCGGCAAAACCGACGAATACGGCGGGCTGCCGGACGGAGTGCTGCTGCGAGTAGACGAAACGAATCTCGGGGCGGACGAGGCCGTCCTGACCGGCTCGGTCTACCGGTCGCCCAAGGGCGGCGCGGGGATTCGCGCCGCGCTCGCGCGGGAGGACGGCGGGTGGCGCGTGAAGGAAGCGCAGATGACGTGGATCAACTGAGGCGAGGCGCGTCCGTCGGCCTGCCGTTCCGGGCCGGCCGGCTCGGCGGGCGGAGTTGACTCTTCCCCGCCCGCCAAGTATTCTAGCAGAAAAGCTACATAGGAGGACGAGCATGCCGCAGGAATCCCGCCCTTATCAATTGTTCGTAGGTTCGTACAGCGCCGCCGCGGAGGAAGGCCTCCGTATTCTCGCATTTGATCCTGAGCATGGGAAATTGCAGCATTTGCAGGGGCTGTCCGGCATCGACAGTCCGTCCTTTCTCGCCTTCGACGCGCAGCGCAGCCGTCTCTACGCCGTTAGCGAGACCGGCGACGGAAACGTACAAGGGGGCGCCGTCGTGGCCGTCCGCGTAGATCCCGCAAGCGGGCAGCTGACGGAGATCAACCGCCAGCCGACCTATGGCGATCATCCCTGCCATCTGGCGATCGACCCGTCGGGCGAGTGGCTCCTGCTGGTCAACTATACGGGCGGTTCGATCGCCGTCTACCCCATCGACGGGGACGGCGCGCTCGGTCCCGTCTCGCAGAAGCTCGCGCATGCGGGCAGCAGCGTGAATGCCGAACGCCAGGAAGGTCCGCATCCGCATGCGATCTATGCGGTGCCCGGCACGGATTGCTATCTCGTCAACGATCTGGGGACGGATACCGTGTACGCCTACCGGCTGGACCGGCAGCAGGGCGCGCTCCTGCCGCACAGGGAGACCAAGGTCGAGCCCGGCGTCGGCCCGCGCCACCTCGCGATCCATCCGACGCGGCCGATCGTCTACGTCATCGAAGAGCTGACGAGCGCGATCGCGGTATTCGCCTTCGACGCGTCCGAAGGCAGCTTGACGCATCTGCAGACGGTCTCTACGCTGCCGGATTCGTTCGCCGGCGAGAGCACCTGCGCCGAAGTGGCGGTTTCGCGGGACGGGAAGTACGTTTACGGCTCCAACCGCGGACACGATAGCATCGCTTCGTTCCGCGTCGGCGCGGACGGGCTGCTGGAGCCGATCGGCCATACGCCGTCCGGCGGCAAGACGCCGCGGAACTTCCTGCCGCTCCCGGACGGCAAGTGGCTCCTCGCGGCGAACCAAGATTCCGACTGGGTCGCGGTGCTCTCCATCGATGCGGACGGCTATCCGACGCCGACGGACGAGGGCTATGCGATGCGCAAGCCGGTCTGCATCCGGCTTCGCTGAGGCGGTACAGCTAGCAGCACGAACAGGGGACTGTCCAAAAGGCCGATTCGGGCCGGAGGGACAGTCCCCTGGTGCATTTACGAGGCAAGCAGAGCCCGATGAGACGTGCTTCGCACATCCCTTTGCGAGTCTTCGGCGAAGCGGCGAATGTGCGTATGTAAACTACTTACATGGGCGGTCGGCGAGCGGAAGCGGCGAATGTGCGTATGTAAACTACCTACATGGGCGGTCG
>NZ_JACJVP010000021.1 GCF_014212125.1 Cohnella nanjingensis | reverse complement strand
AAGCAGCGCGGCGATCTGCAGCTCGCCGCGCTGCTTGGCGCCGCGCGCCTCTCGGCCGCGATCGCGCCGGCTGCCGCGCGCGGGCAAGGTCTTCGCTGCCGGCGCTGCGGCAGCGGCGGCTGCAGCGAGGACCGTTGGCAGCAAACGGCGTTGACGCTCGCGACGACCCATCAGCTGATGCGCTTCCAGGAAGCCTTCGATCTCGTGTTGATTGACGAACTGGACGCCTTTCCCTACCACAACGATCCGATGCTGCACCATGCCGCCGCCGCGGCGCGCAAGCCGGACGGCGCGACGGTCCTGCTCAGCGCGACGCCGCCGGCGCATCTGCGGCGCGCTACCAGACGCGGGCGGCTGCCCCATGCGAAGGTGCCCGTCCGCTACCATCGCCATCCCTTGCCGGTGCCGCGCCCCATTCGCATGCCGCCCTTGCACCGTCTGTTAGGCGCCCCCGGCGGGAAGGCGAAGCTGCCGGCTTCTCTGCTTCAGGCCGTCGGCGGTTCGGTCACGCGAGGCGCGCAGGTATTCGTCTTCGTTCCTTTCATTCGCCAGATTGAACCGCTGGTGCGCCGCCTCCGGCTTCAGGCAGCGGCGTGGAGCATCCCGGCAGAAGCGATCGACGGCACCTCCTCCAAAGATGACGAGCGGCGGGACAAGGTCGTCGCCTTCCGCGACCGTCAGCTGCGCGTCCTCGTGACGACGACGATTCTGGAGCGGGGCGTCACCGTCCCGCGCAGCGACGTGTTCATCCTCGATGCCCACCAGTCCATGTTCGACGAAGCGGCGCTGGTGCAGATGGCCGGGCGCGCGGGGCGTTCGGCCGACGATCCGGCCGGCCGCGTGTATTTCTGCTCCGCCTACCACTCCTCCTCGCAGCGGGGCGCCATCGGACAGATTCGAATGATGAATCGGCTGGCCAAGACGGGCGGATACCTGATCGGAGCGGAAGCGGAGGGGAGATCATGATGCGTTGGATGGATCGAATTCACCGGCTGCTGCAGCCGCAAACCGTCGCTTGCCTGCGCTGCGAGCGCGAGATTCGCGGAACGACGTCTCCCGTGGCCATCCCGATTCGGCATTCCGGCCCTCGGGAGGTGCTGTCTCGGTTATGCTCCGATTGCCGGGGGCAGATCCCCTGGATTCTGGCCGTAGGCTGCCCGATCTGCGGGAGACCCGAGCGATGCGGGGATTGCTTGCGAAGACGCGATCGTCACATCGATCGTTGCCGAAGCGCGGTTCGGTATGACGGCGCGATGAAGGAGTGGCTGGCCCAATACAAGTATGCGGGAGCCGAACGGCTGGAGCCGGTGATGGCCGCGATGCTGGCAGCGTCCGTAGAGCGGATGACGGCGGAGCAGCCGATACGCTTTGACCTCATCACCTCCGTCCCGCTGGCGGCAGAGCGGCTGGAAGAGCGCGGCTTTAACCAGGCGGAGCGAATGGCGATACGTCTGTCGCATTGGTACGGCATTCCTTATCGGCCGCTCCTGAGGAGAGTGAGGCACACAGAGAAGATGAGCGGCAAGAGCCGGCAGAGCCGACTTGCGGACCTGCGCGGCATGTTCGCTGCCGAACCCGAAGCGCAATGGATCGCCGCACCGCAAGATCAGCCGATCCGCCTTTTGCTCGTCGACGACATCTACACGACGGGCAGCACCGTCAACGAATGCGCCTGCACGCTTAGATCAGCCAATCCCCGATTCGAGGTGAGCGGCGCGCTCTGGGCGCGCTCCTAAAGCGCAGTAGGTCAAATAGCACATGGACTTTTCGCCAAATTTTAGTACAATGGGGACAAGCGACAGTCGAACAATGTCGATCTAAAGATCGAGATTGGAGGAAGATTAGCATGGATTTAGCCAATTGTCCCCGCTGCGGGAAGCTTTTTGCCCGTCATTTTCGCGATATATGCCCCAACTGCCACGGCCAGCTCGAGAAGGAGTACGAGGATTGCGTGCAGTTTCTGAGAGACAACAAGGGCGCGACGATTCAGGTGTTGTCCGAGGAGACGGGAGTCAGCATCAAGCAGATTACGCGGTTCATCCGCGAAGGGCGCATCTCGCTGTACAATGCGCCGAACCTCAGCTATCCTTGCGAAGTATGCGGCATGTTGATCCGCGACGGGAATATGTGCGAGAACTGCCGCGGGCGTTTGCAGCGCGACGTCCGTCAAGCGACGTCAAGCGACAGGCCGACCTCCGCGTCCCAGGAATATCGCAACGGCGGCAGCGCGTACCGGATCGGCGACCGTCTTCGTGACAGGAATTAGCAACTATCGCTCTATTAACATTTTATAGAACCCGACCGATAATACCACTAGAGGTAATCGGTCTTTTTCATTTTGTCGGCATTCGATGGCCAGAGGTGATCCCTGTGAAGATTAACGATACGCAGCGCATCGGCGCTTACCGCGCCTATCAGAATACGAACGAGGCCCGTACGGGGCAGACGGAGAGCAAGCGCCGCAAGGACGAGGTGCAGATCTCCACGGAAGCGAAGGAATTGCTGGACGCGCAAGGGCAGGACGACACCGCCCGCGCCGAACGCATCGAGAGCTTGAAGCGGGAAGTGTCCACGGGCACTTACCATGTCGAGACGAACAAGCTGGCCGAGACATTGCTGCCCTTTTTCCGCCCCTTCAAATCGAACGACTGAGGTGAACCCCATTGAGCATTCAAGGGTTGCTGACGACACTCGAAGCGCTAACCGACATCCATGAGGAAATGCTGCAGCTCGCTCGGGACAAAGTTCGGATCGTCGTCGAGAACAAAGTGGAAGATCTGGTGGCGCTGACCGCCAAGGAGACGCGGGTCGTCTCCCGATTGGAATCGTGCTACCGGGACATGACGCAGGAGACGGCAGGCGGTTGGGCGGAGCTTGGTCTGGCCCCCAGGCCGTCCGTGAAGCTCTCCGACCTGATCCAGGCGGTGCACCGCGCCGACCGGAAGAGCGAATTGACCGAGCTTGCGTTGAAGCTTCGCAGCCAGCACGAAGAGCTGAAGGTGCTCAACGAGCGGAACCAGATGCTGGTCCGGCAGTCGCTCGATTACATTCAGTTCGAGCTGGATCTGATCGCCGGACCCTACGACCAGGACGTGACCTACTCGCCGAACGCCGGGCAGTCGAATTATCAGGGCGGAACGTCGAGACGCATGTTCGATACACGCGCCTAACCCCAATTTGAACCAAGGAGACGTGAATCCTTGAGATCAACCTTCCATTCGCTAGAGACCGTCAAGCGCGCGCTGTTCACCCAACAGGCGGCGCTAAGCACGACCGGCCAGAACATCGCCAACGCGAACACCGCCGGCTACTCCCGTCAGATCGTCAACATGCAGGCGACCCGTCCGATCGAAGCGCCGGGGATGACCCATTCGACGATCCCGGGACAGCTCGGGACCGGCGTCGAGTTCACTTCGATCACCCGCGTGCGGGAGCAGTTCCTCGACACGCAGTACCGCAACCAGAACATGGATACGGGCAACTGGACGTTCCAGGCGAGCGCGCTCGACAAGCTCGAAGCCATCTTCAACGAGCCTAGCGATACCGGGCTCCGCTCGTTGATGGACAAGTTCTGGACCTCCTGGTCGGACTTGTCCAAGGATCCGGAGAACGTCACGGGCCGCAAGATCGTCAGAGAGAACGCGCTCGCGCTGGCGGATACGTTCAACCTGACGAGCAAGCAGCTGTCGGATATGAAGAGCGACTTGACCGCCAACATCGGAACCAAGGCGAATCAGATCAATACGTATCTCAGCAACATCGCCGATCTGAACCAGCAGATCACGCGCATCTCCGCCTACGGCGACAATGCCAACGACCTGATGGACCAGCGCGACCTGCTGACGGATAAGCTCTCGCAGCTGGTGAACATTACGGTCACCGACTCGCCGCAGGGCTACAACATCTCCATGGGCGGCGTGGAGCTGCTGAACGGCTTTAACGCGGCGACCGTGGACGCGGCCGGACTCGAAGCGGCCTTCGCCGGCGGCAACGGCGGCGATCTGCGAAGCGGCGAAGTGTACGGAATGCTGGTCGCGCGCGACACGTACGTCACGCAGTATCAGCAGCAGCTCGATACGCTCGCGAACAGCCTGGCGAACGGGGAGTTCACCGTTACGCTCCCGGCGGGGACAGTGCTGCCGAACGGCATTACGCTGGACGGCGTGACCTACAACGACACCAATCGCAAGCTCGCCTCCGATCTGACGGTCAAGATTCATGGCGTGAACGAGCTGCACAAGCTCGGTTACACGATGAAGGATCCGGTTACGACCGGCGTCGACTTCTTCACCTCCAAGGACGGCGGGCCGATCACGGCAGCCAGCCTCACGCTGAACAAGATCATCCAGGATTCGCCGGACGCGATCGCGACTTCAATGCGGACGGACGGTACGCCGGAGAAGGTCGTGCCGGGGAACAACACGCTAGCGCTCATCATGTCCAACCTGAAGGATACGAAGTTCACCTTCGTCAGCCCGGACGGCTCGACGCCGGTCGTCGGCCGAGGCACGATCGACGATTTCTACCAATCCGTCATCGGACAGCTCGGCGTTCAATCCGAGAACGCCCAGCGCCAGGTGGAGAATCAGAATTCGCTGCTGGCCAACATCGACAACCAGCGCCAGTCGGTCAGCGGCGTCTCCTTGGACGAGGAGATGTCCAACCTGATCAAGTTCCAGCACGCCTATAGCGCGGCTGCTCGTGCCATGACGGCCTATGACGAGATATTGGACAAGGTCATTAACGGCATGGGCATCGTCGGCAGATAGCGGTTTTCTAATATCTAATTAGGTTGAGGTGACGACTTCCATGTCGATCCGCGTGACGCAGGGCATGATTCAGACCCAGACGGTGAACGCCCTGAACAAGAACTTGAACCGAATGGGCAGCACGCAAGAGCAATTGACGACGGGTCGCAAGATCAACCGGCCTTCGGACGATCCCGTCGGCATTACGTACGCGCTGCGCTATCGCGGCGAGCTGGCGATGAACAACCAGTATCAGCGCAATATTACGCAAGCGAATTCCGCACTGGAGCATGTGGATACGGTCCTGGGCCAAGTGAACGATCTAGTCGCACGGGTGAAGGAACTCACAGTGAAGGGCATCAGTGACACGAGTACGCCGGAGTCCCGATACGCGATCTCCCAGGAGCTGAGCGGGATCTACAACAACCTGCTTACGCTCGGCAACGACCAATTGAACGGCAAGTTTATCTTCAACGGCCAGAAGACGGACGCTTCGCCTTATGATGGCAATACGGCCGGCACGATCGATACGGACGACGCGGACATCCTGCTGAGCCTCGCGCCCGGCGTGGACATCGCGACGAACGTATCCGGGAACAAGGTGTTCGGCAATGCAGCGGATACGGACAATCTTTTCAAGGTCGTCCGGACGCTTCGAGACGCCTTCTCGACTAACGATGCAGTAACCGCGCGGGACAACATGGCCAAGCTGGACACTCGCCTCAACAAGTTCTTGGGCGTCCGGTCCGAAGTGGGCGCCCGGGCGAACCGCATCGAGATGCTGGATAACCGCAACCAAGATCTGGACGTGACGCTTAACAGCTTAAGCGGCAAGACGGAAGACGCGGACATGGCGAAGACGATCACGCAACTGCAGACGCAGCAGAACGTTTATCAGGCATCGCTCTCGGTAGGCGCGAAGCTGATTCAGCAGAGCCTGGTCGATTATCTCAGATAAGAGCGTTCATCTACGTTGACGAGGCGGTGCCGAGTTGGAATTTCTACGCTTATCGATTCGAACGACGCCCGCCCGGCTCGGGATCGAATCGCCCCGAGGGCAATTCGACATGAAGTCTCCCCGCGGGGAATATGAGATGAGCTCCCCGCCTGCGGACATGCAGATTCGACAGCCGAGAGGAGACCTCCAGATCGACGCCTCGGCGTCCTATCTGGCCTATGCCATGGGCGGCGTATTCGAGACGAGCGATCTGATGGCCGACCAGGCGGAGCAGCGCATCTTCGAGAACATCGGGAAGATTGCCCAAGAGGGCGAACGCATGAAGCAAATCTCGAACAAGGGCAACGCGGTCGCGGAGATCGCTTCCCAAGCCTTCTCCGGCAAGGAGAACTGGAAGCCCTATGGCCCGGCGGGGCTCTACAACGTGAAGATCGCCTATACGGCTCACCCGGCCGAGATCGAGACGACGCCGCGGAAGCCGAATATCGAATACCATGTCGCGAAGCCCGAGATCAACTACACGCCCGGTAAAGTGAAAACGTATATCGAGCAGATGAATTCGATTCGCATGTGGGTCAGTTCCTACGATTTGTACGCTTGAAGTCGGCAGCGAACCCAGTTACTGTTAGAGCTATAGGCGCAGATCGGCGCTTATAGCTTATTTTTGTGCAAGGCTATAAAGGAGGCCTATTCATGCTCGCATCGTTGTTCGGCAAGCCTATCTCCACCAAAGGAACGATTCTCGGTTTTTCGGAGCTAGACGCGTTTATACTGGTTCCGGTCGACGAATCGAATACGGATTCTCCATTTGCCTATCTGCAGAGCGCGACGGAGCCGGAGATCGGATTCCTGGTCGCCGATCCGTTTGCCTTCTATCGCGATTACGAGCTTCGGTTAACCGAACAGGACAAAGCGGCGCTGGCGACAGAGAACCCGCGGGAGGTTGCGGTGTTGTCGATCGTGACGATCGCGAATCCGTTCAACCAGTCTACGATCAATCGCCTCGCACCGCTCGTCGTACATGTAGATAAGCTCGTCGGCATTCAAATCGTCCTTCCGCCGGAGTCCGCTTATACGACGCGGGATCCCCTATTCGGCGCCCCTTCCCCGGAAGGGAGGGAGCCGGCATGCTGATCCTCTCCCGGAAGAAGGGGCAGTCCATCGTCATCGGCGACAACATCGAGATTTTCGTCGTAGGCACCGAAGGAGATCAGGTGAAGATCGGCATCGCCGCGCCCGATCAGATCAAGGTTTACCGCAAGGAAGTGTACGAGAGCATCAAGGAGAGCAACCGGCAAGCGCTGGCTTCCCCGGGGCAGCTGCAGACGATGAAGGAACTGGCCGGACAAGCATTGGACCTTCTCAAAAAAGAAGAATAAAAAAAATCGCGAATCCTCTAAAAAATGGACGGAGATTGCCGATATATGTAGTGAGAGCTCACACGGAAGTGGGCCGTTACACATCCAAGGAGGAGAAATCGCAATGATTATCAACCACAATCTTAACGCAATGAACGCTCACCGCAACCTGCAGCTGAACAACATCTCGCAAGGCAAGTCTTCCGAGAAGCTGTCTTCCGGCTACAAGATCAACCGTGCGGCTGACGACGCTGCCGGCCTCTCGATCTCCGAGAAAATGCGTACGCAAATTCGCTCGCTGAACCAAGCGCAAGCGAACGCGCAAGACGGCATCTCGCTGGTTCAAACGGCTGAAGGCGCGATGAGCGAAGTTTCCGACATGCTGTCCCGCATGAAGGAACTGGCGGTCAAAGCTTCGAACGGCACGTACAACACGTCCGACTTGGAAGCGATCGACGCTGAGTTCAAAGCATTGAGCACGGCGATCGACAGCATCGCGAAGAGCACGACGTTCAACGGCATCACCGTCCTGAATGGCACGACTGCGATCAGCATCCAAATCGGCGACACGACTTCTACGCAAAACACCGTAGCCATCACGCTGCAAGACGTACAACTGTCCGCATTGAGCATCAGCGGCGGGTCCCTCGGCTCGGCAACTGGCGCATCGGCTGCAATCGTCAACATCGATTCCGACATCGGCAAGATCAACAAAGCGCGTTCCTCGTTCGGTGCGCTCCAGAACCAATTGGAGCATACGTTCAACAACCTGGGCGCAACTTCCGAGAATCTGCAAGCTGCAGAATCCCGGATCCGCGATACCGACATGGCCAAGGAAATGATGAACTACTCGAAGCTGAACATTCTGCAATCCGCCGCTACGTCCATGTTGGCTCAAGCCAACCAAGCGCCGCAAAGCGTACTGCAGCTGCTTCGTTAATTCGAGTAGCCAATCGATCAGGGAGAGCCCATTACGACGTAATGGGCTCTTTTCCATAGATGAGGTGTTAGCATGCAAGTTAGCGTGTGCCTAATCGTCCGGAATGAAGAACAAAATCTCCCGCGTGCATTGGCGAGCATTCCGGCGTCTTTTGAGACTGTCGTGGTCGATACAGGCTCGACGGATCGTACGATCCAGATCGCCGAAGAAGCAGGGGCCATACTTGGTCATTATCGTTGGAATGACGATTTCGCGGCCGCGCGCAATTACTGCGCTTCCTTGGCGACCGGAGATTATCTATTAGCCATGGATGCGGATGAAGAGCTTCCTGCGGATACGGCAGAGAAGGTAAATGCTTTTGTGGAAAGACAGCCTCATTCGGCGGGGGCTGTCATCTTAGAGAACGTAATCGGAGAAGAGCGTCCGAGGCATCGGATGGTGCGTTTCTACCCCAACGATCTTGCTTGGACTTTTCACGGTAACGTGCATGAGCAGATCTATTATAAAGGGGAACCCGCCTCGTTCGAAAATACAGCCCTTGTGCTCCGGCACTATGGGTACGATGAAGACGAGTACGCGCGCACAGGAAAAGCCGAGCGCTATATCCCGCTATATGAGCGCAGACTGGCATCCCATCCGAATGATGCTTATATGCTTTATCAATATGGCAAATTGCTCTACAGCTTGAACAGGCTGCCTGAAGCAGAGCGCTATTTAAGACGCAGTTTCGATTTACAAGAGTACAATCGGTTGTATTTCCCGGTCATGGCCGTAATGCTAGGGTACGTATTAAAGGAGCAAGGCCGGTCGTTGGAGGCAGAGCAGTTGTTGACGGCGCTGGAGCCGTTTTATCCCGATTTTCCCGACCTGTACTTCTTGCTTGGTCTGCTGGCCATGGATACCGGTCGAATCACCGCGATCCAGCACTATTATACGCAAGCGCTGAATATTGGAGAAACCGACAAATATACGTCTGTTCAAGGCGTTGGATCCTATAAAGCAGCCTATAATTTAGGCGTCTTCTACGAGATTACCGGGAATACGCAAATGTCCGTTCGTTGCTATACGATGGCAGCCGATTATGGCTACGGGCCGGCAAGGAATCGTTTGAAATAAATGGTTGCAGGCTCTTAAGAATAGGCCTCCAGATTACGATAAATAAAGTAAGGAAACACTTCGGGGAGGTTGCGCAATGGTTACGCGAATAAGCGGTATCAACTCGGGGCTAGACATCGATAGTTTGGTCTCGCAGCTCATGCGGGCAGAGAAGATGCCCTTGGACAAGCTTAAGCAGAAGAAGACCACTTTGTCCTGGACGTCGACGCTGTACCGGGAGATCAATACGAAGCTGGCGACATTCAAGACGACTTTGGATACGATGCGGTTTTCCGGAGATTGGAAGAAGAGTTCGACGACATCCTCCAATTCCGATGCCGTCTCCGTCACCGCGGACGGAACCGCGAGTGCGATCAGCCATAGCATTAATGTAAGCAGGCTAGCACAGGGAGCGAATGTAAGCAGCAAAGGTGGGATTTCTACCAATTCTCTTGCGGGGACGGCTTTGCCCCCGGATTCAACCACGTCGCCTCCCGTATCTACGACAATTACTTCCGGAAGTAACGATCAGCTTCTCATTACATTAGGCGGCGCAACGAAAAAAATAACGTTAGCTGCAGGGAATTACTCGCAAGCTGAGCTGGCTGGTCAATTGCAAACTCAAATCGACAATGCCTTTGGAGCGAATAAAATCTCCGTGAACTTGACTGGAAATGCTTTAGCCTTGCAGTCAAACGGAAGTAACGGAAGTAATCCGCAAGTAATCGTTGGAGCAATTGCAAACAATGAAGGGTTATCCGCGCTCGGTTTTACGGATGGGCAATCCAATAAGATCAACGTCACGGCACAACTAGGTTCGATTGCATCGAAGTTCGCTACAGGGTTGACCTTTGATGCTGAAGATAAGGCTGATTTTGTGATCAATGGCCAGAAGATTACATTCTCCAAAACAGATACGCTAGCTAGTGTTATGAATCAGGTGAACAATTCTGCAGCCGGCGTAAATATGACATACGATGATGTTACAGACAAGATCGTATTCACAACGAAAAGCACAGGGACCACAGCCCAAATCAAACTGGAAAACGGTTCAAAAGGAAACTTCGTCTCGGTCCTGAATATGTTGCAGCCTACGGGGAAGGCACCTGATGATACAGATTATCGCACAGTATCTGGCGGTACCGTCATCGATATTAATGGCATAGATGCAAACGTAACGATCGATGGCGTTCAATCCTACCGCTCCGGCAATACCTTCACAACCGGCGGCGTTACCTACACGCTGAAGCAAACGACGACCTCTCCGGTCACGGTAGGCGTCTCCCAAGATCTCGACAGCGCCGTAGACAAGATCAAGAAATTCATCACGAGCTATAACGATACCATCGATCTGCTCAACAAGCGCGTCAAGGAGAACAAGTTCCGGGACTACACTCCGCTGACGGACGATCAGAGAAAAGGCATGGAAGCGGACGACATTAAGACCTGGGAAGAGAAAGCGAAGAGCGGACTCCTGCATAATGACAACATTCTCACCTCCGCCATTAACGGATTCCGCTCCCTTGTGAGCACGTCCGTCGGATCCGTGTCTCCTAGTTACAACGCTTTGTACAAGATCGGGATCTCAACCAAACCCTACAACCTCAGTGCGCAGCAGGATTCCGGCAAGCTGGAGCTGGATGAGGATCAACTGCGCAAAGCGCTTTCTGAAGATCCTGCGGCTGTGACGGCTCTTTTCTCCAACCAGCCTGATGGTATTGCTCAAAAAATGTACGATCAGGCTACGAAGAGTGTGAACGAGCTCATTAAGAAAGCGGGGGGGATCGGCTCGGTCGAAGACATCGTCACCAACGATATCGGGTTCAAGATTAACGACCTGAATCGGAAGATCACCGACTTCAATGTGAAGCTCACGAAGAAGGAAGATTACTACTACAACATGTTCACCACCATGGATAATGCGATTGGCAAGAACAATTCAACGCTAACTTGGTTGTCTCAGAATATGGCTAGGTAGACGCAAAGGGCGAGGTGACGGTGTTCAATGGACGTTAAAGCGATCTCGGCAAGTATGAAAGCACCTATGGTTGAAACGGTACACTTAGGAAACTCAACGCAAGCAGTTCCTCCGATCGAAGCCTATCCCAGTGCTTCCGAGCTTTTGCATAAAGAGAAATACGAGTTGTCCGTGTCTGACCAGGCAGTTCGTATCGCGCTGGAGCGAGCCAACAAGACGTTAGAGGGGATCGACCGGCGGTTCGAATACAGCGTGCACGAGAAGACGGGTGATGTTATTATTAAGGTCATCAATAAAGATACGAACGAATTGGTTAGAGAGATTCCCAACGAGAAATTCCTGGATTTAGTAGCGAAGCTTCAGGAACTCGTCGGCATGAATATCGATGAAAAGAGGTAATTCCTTCCATGAACCAACAAGCGCAGGATACTTATCTTAGAATGCAAATCAACACCGCCGCGCCCTGGGAGTTAACCGCCTTACTTTTCAACGGTTGCATCAAATTCATGAAGCAAGCGCTAGAAGCGATTCGCAGCAAGAACTTCGAGATGAAGAATCATAATATCAAACGGGCCATCGCTATTATTAACGAACTGGACTTCACGTTGGACAAGAATTACGAGATCTCCCACAACTTATCCAGCTTGTACACTTATATTCGGGAGAAGCTGTTCGAGGCCAACATCAAGCTGGATGACCAAGCGCTGTCCGAAGCGATCGAGTTGATGACCGACTTGAAGGACACGTGGATCAAGGCGATGAAGGAGCTTCATGCCACGGCGAGAGCGCAATCATGATAACACCTGTTGCAGAGATTCAAGAGACGCTTCTGCTCCTCATTCAGTCTTTCGATCAGATCGGCGCATTGGACTTGGAAGACGAGGAGCAAGTCGAACAGCTTGAGGCTCTTCAACTGCTGCAGGAAGAGTGGAAAGCGCGGTTGGACGTGCTGGGGCTGAAGGATGCCGCCTCGAACCCTCAGATTGAAACGCTGCTCCAAGCCGCCTATCAGTCAGGCTTAGAAGCAGGAGCAAAGCTTGAAGCGTTTAAAGGCGAGATCTCCGCGCAATTCGCCAAGCTCCAGGAAGGTCAAAGAATGAAGAATGCGTACAATCAAGCGTATAACAGTTCTGAGGGCTACTTTATTGACGATAAGAAATAAGATAAGGGTCAGGCTTAAGCCTGACCCTTTATCATTTGTTGAATGATTGGAATCTGATAGTAGGACGGGAACTCGTTCCGATAGCGTTCAATGACGTGTTTTCTTTCCGAACCGTCCGTACTGGATTTCAAATAACGAATATACCAAGGCCCCTGTGAGGGGACCAGTTCAATCGCTTTGCTCAAGAGCGCAAGTCCATCCTTCACTTCATCCTGATGCAGATAGAGCTGTGACAAATGATAATATCCCGGTCCGGCAAGCTCATCGTTGCTTAGCAGCAAGGAGTAGTAGTCAACGCTGAGCTGATACTGCGTCTGGTTGTAAAAATAATCGCCCAGCAGGTTGGCGAGTATAGCATTGTACGTTGGGTATTGTTGAATGAGACGGTCATAAGCCTCGTAGTATCCCATCTTGAACAAATCGATGAGCAGCGTCACAATATAGTTCACATCAAAAGCCAGCTGTTTTTCGTCCGAAGGGACCTCATCCAAGGTTTGAAACATATCTCGAAGCAACTGTAGAGAGGGGTCTCCTGCATCCTCCGACTCGTCTAGATACTCCCCATATTGCATATCCTGCCACACAATGGCGGCTAAGAAGAGCAGCTTGTTAATCTGGCCTTTGTTCGGACTTTCTGAAATGGCCGATACATTCGAATCGAAACGGTCACGTTCACCACAGATTAGCGCGTAGTGCAGTTTCTGATGCGTATGAATAGGGACGTTTTTGACTAAACATGCTTCGTAGAAATGAGCGCTAAGCTCTCTGTGTCCGAGCAGCAGAGATTCATGAAGTAGCTTGATGAGATGGCTCTCTTGCTCAAAGTCGAATATTTTCTTCAAAAACGCCAGGATGCCCTCTGGCGATTCCGTTTGAACGAGGATATTCAATAAGCGGAAGAGTGACAAATGATCGTTCGTATTCATCTGGACTAGCTTGGTCAAATGGTAGACGGTTTGTGGGATATTCTGCGCCTCTTGATAAAGCTTTACTAGGTTCGTAATCGGGAGGTGACTGCCCAAGCTCGGCGACATGACCCAGAACCGGCCGCTCTTTCCGTGCGAATCGGCTTTCTCCAGCGCCTCCTGATAGAGTGCCATAGCCTCTTCATACAAGCCTAGTGCCTCGTACACGGATCCTTTGATCGTATAGTAATCCGGGTAGTTCGGCCAGCGGCGCAAATTATCTTCGATATAGACCAAAGCATCTTTATAACGTTTGAGTTCAATAAGCACAAGCACGATCTGATACCTCGCAAAGGGGAAGATCGACATGCTTTCGGTTTTTTTCGTTAGAGAGCGTTCATAGTAATACAATGCTTTTTTATGGTCTCTAAGCATGGAATATTCATTAGCTAAGGTGAAGTAATCATATTCTGTAAAACTCTTAGAGGATTTGAGGTCCTTGAAAATGCTCAAATTACGGGCGGACTTCTGCTTCTCCTTCTTGGTCTCCGTGAGATAGCCGGTATGGAAGATGACCAGCGGATAGGAAGCGCTCGGTAATTCCCCGCCACGCAGTTCAACCTGTTCGTGAATCGGCCGGTCGAAATAGATGTCCGGATGGTTCGGAAACAGCCGAACGGCTGAGGATTCCATGAATTTGCCGGATTGGACGGGATCGATGAAGTTGTAGATCGGCAAAACGTATCCCACCGGTTGGCGGTGATCTTCGTTCGAGAGATACGCCAGAAACGCATCTTTCCCATCACGGTCCAAATATTCGTCTGCATCCAGAACCAAGATCCACTTGGAGGTCGCTCTTCGGATGGCCTCGTTTTTTGCCATCGCGAAGTCATTGACCCATACGAAGTCGTAGACATGCTCCGTATATTGGAGGGCGATCTCCTTGGTTTTGTCGGTCGACCCCGTATCCACCACGATAATCTCGTCCGCGATCCCCTGTACGCTCTCCAAGCAGCGAGCCAGAACCTTTTCCTCATTCTTGCAGATCATGCATAACGATAACAGTTTGCTCATGATATCCTCCCGAACCCGAATCCGACTCTAGGTGCCATATGGACATTATCGGCATAACGCGAATGAACGTTTACAAAGGAAGCAGCGGAAATCCCCTCAGTCCTGGGAAATGCTGAAGCAATTGATCTCTCACGGTTTGTCGGGCACTTGAGGAATGATTATGCGCTAGCGCTAGCAGGTACAGCGGTATTCGATCGGGCGCCAGGATGAGTGCATTCTCCAAGAAGGGGATCGCATTCTCGATATCTCCCTGATGGATATACAGCCGACCGATATGCTCCAGTCCCTTTGCGGACAAGGCGTTCTGATCCAGGGCAGCCGAATAGTAATCGAATGCGAGCTCGAATTGCCGATCCTCGAACAAGGCGTCACCAAGCATATTTGCTAGAGCGGTCGTATGTTCAGGGTGAGATTGAATCAATCGATCGTAAGCCTCGAACCGCTGGAGTCGATAAAGAATCATACAAGCATCGGTCAGAATCCTGGGATCCACAAGCGATTCAGGAGTCAGATGACTTCGGAGTAAGCCGGATTGTTCCGGCCATACGAAGCTGGCGGCGTAGAGAAGGGCGTATTCTGCTTCCGTCAAAGCATCCGTCTCGGTTAAGGTTGACAGGGCCTGGTTAAACAAGGACCAATCGGCTTGGAGGAGCGCATATCTAAGTTTGGCGATACGTGGCGTCGATTTCGACTCTTGCGAGCCGTTATTCCAATACTTGATGGCAAGTCCACGAAGTCCAAGCTGGGCGCATGCATCTAAGAGCATCGTCGTTTGATGTTCTTCGGGGCGCGGATAGAGCTTCTCTATGAAGGGCGTTAAGCGTTCCTCCGGCTCCGTGGGAGCGGTGAGCTTCAGCAGCTCGATCAATGCAGATTGCAGGTTGGGATTGGCATAGCATAGCTTGGTCAATACGTTTACGGCTTCGCCGTTCGCGAATCGGCGCAGATAAAGAGAGGCCAACTGCTGCAAAGGCAGCGTACTGCCATAGTTGGGGCTAATGAGCCAAGTCGGTTGGCGGGAGACCGAATCTGCTTTTTGGAGGCAAGTTCGTAAAGCGTAGATCGCCTCTTCATCCAGTCCCAGCAGCGAGAGGAGGTGGCCTTTGAACCAGTAGAAGTCGCAAGCATGTCCCCAACGCTTAATCGCGTGCTCAATGCGGCTGTAGGCATCCGTATAGGCATGCTGCTTCAAGTGACAGGCAATGATATTGGCGTAGCATTGCGGGAGCCACGTCTTGTCCCGTTCCGATGGCTGATCCGCCTCTAGATAGCAGGATAGAGCCTCTTCATACCGATCCTGCATCAAATACTCGTTGCCTAGCGTGAACGAGTCGTAAGGAGTAAATCTGCCTTGCGCACGCAATTCCCGAAAGATCGCTTCGTTGCGTTCCGACTTTTGCTTGCTCTCGATCATCTCGGACGTATAGCCGGCGTGATAGATCGGCAAGTCGTATTCCAATTGAACGAGGGGACCGGATCGGGATGCGAGTTGTTCATGAATCGGACGATCGAAGCGGAGAGCCGGATGACGATTGAACAGCCGGATCGCTTGTGATTGCGAGATTTTCCCTGAACTAGCATGACCTACGAAGTTAAAGATGGGCAAGACGATGCCTGTCGGCTTAGAGGAGTCGAGGCTATGCAAGTAAGCGCGCAGCGCTTCGGCTTGATCCGTACGATTCGATTCCAGATATTCATCGGCGTCTAGTACAAGGATCCATTGCCCCGTTGCTTTGGCGGTAGAGGCATTGCGTGCCGCCGCAAAGTCCTGAACCCATGTGAAATCGAAGACATGAGGCGTAAATGATGCCGCAATCCCCTTTGTCCCGTCTGTGGAGCCGGTGTCCAAGATGACGATCTCGTCGACCCATCCAGATACGCTCTTTAAGCATCGGGCCAACGTAGCGGCTTCATTTTTAACGATCATGCAAAGGCTGATAAAAGGTGTCATACAAACCTCGCGGTGGATGTTATTTCCAAGAGATCGCGCTTCAGTTCTCTTCGAATTTTGTCGATACATGTTATAGACAGTATACCAGAATGGACAGGGCCTTAATATGGAGGAGATCCCGTGCTGACGAGTATCGTTATTGCTACTTTTAATAAATTGGACTACACGCAGCAATGCATAGAAAGCATTCGAACCTATACGGATGCGGGAACTTACGAGATCATTGTCGTGGACAATTGTTCGACAGACGGAACCGTAGAGTGGCTGAGCCAGCAGGCAGATATAAAAAGCATATGTAATGCGGCTAACGAGGGCTTTCCGAGGGCGTGCAATCAAGGGATCGAGATCGCGAGCGGAGAAAACATCCTATTGCTGAACAACGACACCGTCGTCACGGAGAGATGGCTGTCCCAATTAACGGCCAGCCTCTATAGCAGCGAAGATATTGGAGCAGTTGGCAGTGTAACGAATAATTGTTCCTATGCCCAGACGATACCTGTCGACTATGCTTCCATGGCCGAAATGCAAACTTTTGCGGGTAGTTACAATCATGCGGATCCCAACCTCTGGGATGAGCGATTGAAACTCATTGGATATTGCATGCTCATTAAGAAGTCCGTCGTAGACCAAATCGGACTATTGGATGAACGCTTTACGCCGGGCAATTACGAAGATGACGATTACTCTTTGCGCATTCGGTTGGCTGGGTACAAGCTGTTGCTGTGCAAGGATACGTTTATTCATCATTATGGCAGCGTATCTTTCCGTGAAGCGCCACCGGCATATCTGGAGTTAATGAGGAACAACCGTCAAAAGTTTTCCGATAAATGGGGTTACGATCCGGAGAGAGAAGCAACGTTTCGCCATGATTTGCGGTCGCTTCTTAACAAAGGTGACCCCAATATGTCTATACGGTTTCTGGAAATTGGCTCCGGCTGTGGAGGCAACCTTCTTGAAGTTCGAAATGGATTCCCGTATGCGGAGCTCTTCGGTACCGAGAGAAGCGCTAGAGCGGCAGACATCGCTGAACGTTCGGGGGCCAGCATTTTCGTCGGTGCGGCGGAAAATATCATTTGGGAACTGCCGGAAGGTGCGTTCGATTATATACTCGTGTCGGAGTCGATGGCCGAGTGGCCATCGCCTGCCACAGCTCTCGCCCGTCTTCGTGCCCTGCTGAAGCCGGAGGGCATCTTGCTGGCTTATGTACCGAATGCGATGCATGTCCATCGTCTTCGCGCATTGCTTCGCGGCGAAGTCGGACCGCGTCAGCTTAACGGTTTTACCCTCCAAGAAGCGCAAGAACTGTTTCAAAGCGCGGCTTTCGATCAAATCCAAATTTCGGGCGTTAAGCTGCCTTTGTCTGAGAAAGATCGGTTGCAATTACAACACCTTGCCCAGGCTGCAGGTCTCGATGAAACCCTGGCTTACGAGCTGTCGGAATTTCTATTCTTGGCTTCATCGGCAAAAGAGAATATAGAGCCTGAAAGCAATCCAGATCGAATCAAAGAAGTGGTTAACGGGATTCTCATGCAGGAAGATATGGAGGCAAACATTACTGCGTTAGTCGCTTACGACGTAGACGAAGTTGCTGCCGTTATCGACCATGCCGGTGGAGAGCAGAGAGAAGAGCTCACGAACTATCTTGCTGTTCAATTGCTTGAACGGCAGGAGCTAAAGCTAGCGCAAAAGTATCTTCAGCAGGCTTTTGAATGGAATCCGAATCATGAATCGACGATTTTTAATTTTGGATTGGTTGCCTATAGGCTAGACCAATTGGACTTGGCGCTTGAGTGGTTTGAACTGCTGCCAACAAAATCAGAACAGATACAGACTTGGATTCAAAAAATCCAGTTCGAGAAAAATCAAGGAAAGCCGGATGAAAAAAAGTTTGTATTTCTGCTTAGACGAATTGAACAGGATATCGATCGAGAAGAAAGTCTTCAAGAATTGGTCACCTGTATTCAAATGGGGGAAGTTACGCCCGATCAACTGCAGAAAATCGCCCAAATCGCTTTAATCGAGAAGGCGGAGGTGCTGACGCAAGTAGCTATCTTTGCTTTTAATACAGGCGTATTCGACTCCGTGTTGGCACTCTTTGAAGCGGCATTGGCTTTGGAGCCGAATCATGACAGCGCCAATTACCATCTTGCAGAAGTCCTGAGTATATTAGGAGAGAAGGAGTTGGCGTTGACTTATCTAGATCGCGTGAGCCACGTTTTCCCTTCTCTACAACAACTGAAGGATCAACTTAGAGGAGCATGAATATGAGGAGCTTGAATCCCGACAAAGTTTGCTTTATCACCTGCTACAATGACCAAGATCTATACGAAGAATCGCTTCGGTACATTCAGGTCTTGCATGTGCCTGAAGGCGTTGAGGCTGAGTTTATTTCGATTGCAGGCGCAACGAGTCTGGCTGCAGGCTATAACCATGCCATGCAACAATCGGACGCCAAATATAAAGTGTATCTTCACCAGGACGTCTTTATTATCAATCGTAATATGATTCAGGATGTAATATCGCTATTCCAAGAAAACCCCAACTTAGGCATCATGGGATTGGTAGGTGCCGAGAAACTTCCTATTAATGCGATATGGTGGCAAGCCTCATCCATCTGGGGGAAAGTTTATGAAAACCACACAGGTCGAATGGACCTTTTATCATTTCAGGATGTCAATCGTCCCTATCAAAGCGTTGAATCTTTAGACGGCCTACTCCTTGTCACGCAGTTTGATCTTCCTTGGCAGGAGGAGCATTTTGACGGATGGCATATGTACGATCTTTCACAATGTATAGAATTCAAGAAACACGGTTATGACGTCGGCGTTCCCCATCAGCAGAAAGCATGGGCTATCCATGACTGCGGGATCGTCAACGTGAACAATGGGTTCGAGAAGTACCGATATAAGTTTCTTCAGATGTATGGACCTATTCTATTCCCAAAAGTCAGTGTGCTCATCCCTACCTTTAATCGGCCTGAGCTGTTTGAAGCGGCGCTTCAAAGCGCTCTTGGTCAATCTTATCCAAACATCGAAATCATCGTTGGGGATGATAGCACGAATGATGAGACTGAAAAGCTTATGCAAAATTATTTAGCCGCACATCAACATATTCATTATTACCGTAACGAGAACAATCTAGGTCAATTTCAGAACGACTTGAAGCTAATGGAACTTTCCAGCGGAGAGTATGTCAATTTCTTGATGGACGACGATCTCTTTCATCCGGAGAAAATAAGTAAAATGATGAAGGCGATGCTGGAGTTCCCGAATGCAGTTATAGCCACATCTAAACGGCAGGTGATTGATAATCAAGGAAGGAATATGGAGGATATAAGGTCTTCCTCGTCTTTATTTGATCATGATGTGATCGTGAACGGCCTTGAAGCGGGCGAATACGTTTTAGAATCGATAGCCAATACGATTGGGGAACCTACGACAGTCCTGTTTAAAAAATCAGCGTTAATAGAACCATTCGGTACATTTAACGAAAGGATGTATACTTGCAACGTAGATTTGGCTTCATGGTTCACATTGTTAGCAAAGGGAGACTTAATCTATTTTGTCGAGCCGCTTAGCTATTTTAGATTACACGATGGACAACAGCAAAATGGATTGGAGCAAGTGCTCAAGGGAATTGTGGATTATTCGCATTTAATACTCCATGCTCCTTCCAAAGGATTCTTTAAAGATGACTTGATATACTTTCGCACGCTACGGAATTGCGTGGAATACAATCAAAAAATTTTTGATAAAGCATCGGATGAGAAGGAAGCAAGCGAAGCTTTTAAAGTAGCACGTTCATTTCAAGATCAGATAAAGATAAAAATGAAGGAGGTTTCCGAGCGATTACCGCTAGTTAGCATTTTAATACCGGCCTATAATCGTCCGCTTTTTTTGAAGTTGGCTGTAGAGAGCGCGCTGGGGCAAACCTATCCTAATATAGAAATCGTAATTAGTGACGACAGCACAAATAATGAAGTGGAAGAAATGATACGTCCCTTCGTTCAACAATATTCTAACATCAGGTATATTCGCAATGTCACACCGCTTGCTCATTTAAATCTTCAGCAATGCCTAGATTTGGCTTCCGGTGAGTATGTTCAGTTTTTAATGGATGACGATCTTTTTTTACCGAAAAAGATCGAGAGCATGCTTGAATACTTGCTGAGAGATAACGATATTACATTGGTAACATCCTTCCGTGAGATGATCGATGTTAACGGGAATATCATACCTGAAAATGGAATCAATCAAAGGCTATTTGCGAACAATACTATAGTCGAGGGACGCGATATTGGGGAGCATTGTTTGCATCATTTGAGCAACAAAATTGGAGAACCTACAAATGTGCTGTTTAGGAAACAAGACATTGAAGAGTACGGAATGTTTAACGGCAATGCTTTTAGATTTATTAATGACTTTGCAACATGGATGCATCTGTTGTCCAAAGGGAAGATGGCCTATATCGCTGAATCCTTAAGCTATTACCGTATTCATTCTGATCAGAATCAACAAAAAATTCATCTGCGCATGTGGAATATTTATCAATGGTACTCGATGCTCCAAAATGCGCGTTCCGTTGGTTATTTGAAAGAGAATCGTCAATACAAGCAAGCTTTGCATAAGCATCTCAGAATGAGCGTTGATATAATGGGTGAGGCCTTGAGCTTGAATCGGTTGGATTTGTTGGAGGACAAGCAAGCTCGCACGGCACTCCAAAACGTCATTAACGATATTACGGCCGAACTTGCTGAAAATAAGGGTTAACATGATGATTAATGTTACCAAAGCCTATCTGCCCAACCGTGAAAAGTATAAAAGCTACGTAGATCAAATATTTGACTCGGGTCAGATAACCAATCATGGACGATTCACAAAAGAATTGACGAATCGATTGGCTCATTACTTGGGGGTCAAAAATTTATTGCTCGTCTCTAACGGTACATTAGCGCTGCAGGTGGCTTACAAACTGCTAGAGCTCAAAGGCGATGTGATTACGACACCATTCTCCTTCGTAGCTACTACAAGTAGCTTGGTATGGGAAGGGCTAACACCGGTCTTTGTCGATATTGACAAGAATAGCTTTAATATGGATCCCCAAAAAATAGAAGAACGAATTACGGATGCAACAAGCGCAATTGTTCCCGTTCATGTATTCGGTAACCCTTGCAATGTGAAAGCGATTGAGAACATCGCTAAGAAGCATCGGCTAAAGGTCATTTACGATGCTGCACATGCCTTTGACGTGAAGTATAAGAGTGAGAGCGTTCTAAGTTACGGGGATGTCTCTATTCTAAGTTTTCACGCCACTAAGGCATTTCACACCATTGAAGGAGGAGCTCTCATCATTAAAGATGATGAGCTTTTTGAGAAAGCAAAGTGGATGATTAATTTTGGCATTCGGGGCCCTTCCCATATCGTGGGTTTGGGCATTAATGCCAAAATGAATGAATTTCAAGCCATAATGGGATTATGCATACTTGATGATATGGATTATTTATACCAAGCGCGAAGAATGAGGCATGACCGATACGTTCAAGCTTTGCAAGGCATACGGTCCATAGAATTGCCCGAATGGAACCCATTCGGATCAGACAATTATAGTTATTTTCCGGTCTTGTTCGAGTCGGAATCCACGCTGCTGAGCATCGTAGAGGATTTAAAGCGTCTCGACATTCACCCGAGAAGGTATTTCCATCCGTCTTTAGAGAGTTTGAATTATGTGACACCACAAGAAGTGCCAATCTCATCTGATATTGCAAGACGGATTCTCTGCTTGCCTTTATTTGGTGAACTTGATGCAGTGAATCAAGACTGTATTATTGACGTAGTTCGTCAAAGGACTTCATAGACCGCAGGAGGATGTTGGTTTGAATAACTCAAATCATGCGGCTTTTATTATTTTTTCCGGATTCAATCAGAGAGCGGTAATCGCTTTTTGCAGAGTACTTACGACGAGGAGAATTCCCTTTTTTATCGTTGCCTTATCGGAACAGGACCAGATTTTGCAGACGAGTTACAAGGAACGGGTCGTTGCGATTCGTTCGAAATTGAGTTTGCACCAAGAAGATTTGCTAGAACAAGTTAATAAGGTCAGAGAGAAGAGTGGGGTGGAATTACACTATATCTTACCGAGTTCGGAAGCCTTGAATAGGCATCTTCTGATTCATCGAAGGCAATTCGAGAATATAAATTGTCTCATTCCTCTAGTAGATGAGGATTTATACGCTAAGATATCGGATAAGTATTCGTTCGGCTCTATTTGTAAAAAATATGGAGTAGATGTTCCGAATGAGTTGTCTATAAACGACTCAATACATTTCCCGGTTATTGTTAAACCTAGAGAATACCTCGATAGTAAGGGGGCGGCGCACTCACCTCAATTTATCAACAATTTTCAAGAGCTTGAACGGTTCTATGAAGAAGTAAATCATCGAGATGACTTCTACATGCAAGACTTCGTTCCAGGGGATTCTTATTATCTGTTGTATTATATCTCTCGCGATGGCAATATTCGCTCGTTCTCCCAAAAAAATTTGATTCAACAAGGCGCTGGGAAGTCGATTTTGGCTGCTGTACCGTCGAATCTTCATCATTCGGAAATTTCGCATCGTTTTGAGAAATTATTAAAACGTGAAGGCTTTTTTGGATTAATCATGATAGAGGTGAGGTATTTCCAGAACAAGTATTACATGATCGAGGCTAATCCTAGACTGTGGGGGCCCTCGCAATTAGTGGTAGACAGCCGAGCGGGATTATTCGAAATGATGCTTCTGGATCTAGGCTTCGATCTGCAACTAGTAAGAGATGAGATAAACATGTCGGCCCGGTATTTTTGGTTAGGCGGCTTTATGGATGCCATTGCCCATCAAAGCATAGACTTTTACGGCATTTCGCCGGAACAGTTTTTATTTAGCATGAATGAGTTCATCGGCAACGAGGTCTATCTAAGGAATGACACCGTAGAGATTGCCATCTGCCAGAAAAAGATTTGAAACAGGACAGGAGTATATAATGGAACTAAAATCAATACTCGAAAAATTATACAATGATGAATCGAAGCATTCCCGCTACCAAAATATCCCACAATTTGTCAAGGAAGCGTCGAACTATTCCGAAGAAATTAATGAGAATTGGCGCGGGGATACGGCTAGATATGATTATATTAGGCGAACTGTCAAGTTTGGCGACGGCGAGAGCATTGCCGATATCGGAGCTAATACGGGGTTTTTTACGTTAAGCTTAGCCTACGATAACAGAATCAATCAATTTATAGCGTATGAGCCTAATCCCAATCATGCTGCTTTTATTTCAGAGATTGCGGATCAATTTCAATTAACGAATGTTCAGACTAGAAATCGAAGTGTAGGACTACAAGAAATTAATCATATTGAGCGGGTTGACCGAATGATTTTTTTTAATGTGCTCCATCACGCTGGCGTTGACTTTGATCAGGAATTAGTACCTTCAAAAGCGGAATTTAATGATTATATCTTTCAATACATAAGTCGACTTAGGAA
Organism: Cohnella nanjingensis; assembly: GCF_014212125.1. Classification (GTDB taxonomy): domain Bacteria; phylum Bacillota; class Bacilli; order Paenibacillales; family Paenibacillaceae; genus Cohnella; species Cohnella nanjingensis. The sequence continues at coordinate 106,472 of NZ_JACJVP010000021.1, read as the reverse complement.
TAAAACAAAACAACTCATGTTTCAAATGGGTTATAACTGGGGCGGGGATAAGACCAATCCAATCGTTGATTCGGATCAGGTGAGAGAGATGACTCTATATGTGTCGGAGTTATTTATGGATGCCGGATGGAAAATAAAAAAAATTGCGTATTTTTCCTTCAGAAACAAAAGAGGATCCTATGAAGATCTTCACGAAGATCTCGTAAGTGGTATTAGTCGAAATATCAGAGACTCATCGGTATCGGAAAGCTTGGATAAACATATCCAAGAACTTAACATGCTAGGGAATAGCGAGTTCTACAAACGTCCAATATTTGTAGTTGAGGCTTGATTCAACCGATATGCATCATTGTGACATGGCTCAGCCAGATGATAGGCTCCTTTAATATCAGGTGTGGTATTCTCAAGGTTATAAAGGTAGTTTGACACCGCTTTCAAAAAACCCATTGACACAAAACTTTCCATGATGGTATATTCGGGTTGTGGGCCAGGCCAAATCGCCTATGTCAATTGAACATGAAGGGAATGTTGTAGCACATGCAAGGTAAAGTGAAATGGTTCAACGCAGAAAAAGGTTACGGCTTCATCGAAGCTGAACAAGGCGGCGACGTGTTCGTTCACTTCTCCGCAATCCAAATGGACGGATACAAGGCGCTCGAAGAAGGCCAAGCCGTCGAATTTGACATTGTGCAAGGCGCAAGAGGCCCGCAAGCAGCAAACGTCGTTAAAGTGTAATCATACGGCACCTTCTGGTGCTCCTACGAATAGAGATACTGGTTACCTAGTAACGATTTGCCGGCCACCCCGCCTCGGAGAGATCCGAGGCTTTTTTATTATTCCCCTTGGAGGATTCGGCTGAGAAAGAGAAGAGGTGCAAAGCATATGAAGATAGCGTACTTTATCATGGCACACCAGAATATGTCGCAGCTGTTTAGAACGATCAATGCGATCTACGATCCCTGGAATGTCTATCTCCTTCATATCGACGTCAAGGCTGGGGATTCTTATAAGCAAACGGTTGAGCAGGCATTCGCGAATTTTGGCAATATCACCGTCATGGATCCGCGCGACATTACATGGGGAACCTGGACGCAAGTGGAGATTCAACTGCAAGCCATAACCGATTTATTGTCCAATCATGCTTGGGATTACTTCATTAACTTATCAGGCGTGGACTATCCGCTGAAATCCCAAGCGTATATCAAGGAATATCTAAGAGTCAATCCAAGCAACTATTTACATGTCCTCGATGAGCCTAAGGGGCATCGCTATGCGACAGAGAGGTTCACATACACGCAAGACGAAGCGGGGAACCTTGTCCGGGGCGAAGAGAAACCGATGTTTGCCGAAAGTTTTCCGGGTATGGAATCCCATTTCGGGTCCGGATGGTTCATGCTAACCAGAAGCTTCTGCGAATACCTGGTGACCGATTCCCAGCCTCGACGGATGGCAGACTACTATCGCTACTGCCTGATGTCGGATGAGACGTATTTCCAAACCGTCATGATGAACAGCGGCGGGGCATTTCCGCACTTCAAGCACAATCTAAGATACATCGTCATGGATCAAACGGGCCAATTCACCTTGAATGCATCGGTGCTGGATCCTTCCCACGAGGAGAAGATGCTGGGTTCGGGGCTATTGTTCGCGCGTAAAGTGGATTGCACCCTTCATCCGGAGATGGTCAATCGGATTGATCAGGTGCTATTCGAATAGGCAGTTTTACCCGGTTCCATACCTAAGAGCGCTGCACCTCGGCGCTTGATCAGACAAGTTAACAGAAAATTCTCATTTATTTTCGGAATGTTTTGAAACGCCTCCTCGGACTGTGTTAAAATGGAGTCAGCAAAGGAGGTTTCAGCATATGAAATACAATGTTCGTGGTCAGCGCATGGAAGTGACGAACGCTCTTCGGGATTACGTCGAGAAGAAGCTCAGTCGGCTGGAACGGTATTTTGAAGCGCCTCCCCAATCCGATGTCCATGTCACCCTCAGCGTCACCAAGGGCCGGCATGCCGTCGAGGTCACGATCCCTCTCCCGAACTTCATGCTGAGGGCGGAAGAGAAGAGCGGCGACATGTATGCGTCGATCGATCTCGTAGTGGACAAACTGGAACGCCAAATTCGCAAGCACAAGACGAAGATGAACAAGAAGCTGAAGCACCTGAACTCCTCCAAGGTCATGTTCAGGGAAGACGCCGGATCGGCGGGACATACGGCAGCGGCGCTGCTGGTGGACGAGGAAGAGGATTTCGAGCTCGTGCGTACGAAGCGGTTCAAGTTCAAGCCCATGGACGTCGATGAAGCGATCTTGCAGATGAACCTCGTCGGACATACGTTTTACGTCTTTGCGAACTCCGCCACGAAGGAAGTCAACGTAGTCTACCGCCGCACGGACGGTACCTACGGGCTGATCGAGTCGGACAACTAAAACTTAACAATTGGATGCCCCGGCAGATATTGCCGGGGTTTATTAATAGCCGCGCCTCGCGGCGTTCCTTGCCCCCATATCTTCAAGCTGTTAAAATAAGTAGATACGGCCATACCCGCATAAGGAAGGGGTCCAAACATGCTCGGATTGGTTAAAAAGATATTCGGAGACGCCAACGAACGCGAAGTGAAAAGGCTCGCCAAGACGGTGGAGCAGATCAACGCGCTGGAGTCGTCCGTATCGGGACTTAGCGACGAACAGCTTCGCGCGAAGACGGAGGAGTTCCGGGGCCGCCTGGAGAAAGGCGAAGAACTGGACGACCTGCTGCCGGAAGCGTTCGCCGTCGTCCGCGAAGCCGCGAAGCGCGTCCTGAAGATGCGCCACTTCGACGTGCAGCTCATCGGCGGTATGGTGCTCCATCAAGGCAAGATCTCGGAGATGAAGACCGGGGAAGGCAAGACGCTCGTCGGCACGCTCGCCGTGTACCTCAACGCGCTGTCCGGCAAGGGAGTGCACGTCGTCACGGTCAACGATTACCTGGCGCAGCGCGATAGCCAGCTCATGGGTCAAGTCTACGAGTTCCTCGGCATGACGGTCGGGTGCAACCTGAACGGACTGTCCCACGAGGACAAGCAGCACGCCTATGCCTGCGACATTACTTACGGCACGAACAACGAGTTCGGGTTCGACTATCTGCGCGACAACATGGTGCTCTACAAGGAGCAGATGGTTCAACGTCCGCTGCAATACGCCATCATCGACGAAGTCGACTCGATCCTGATCGACGAAGCGCGTACGCCGCTCATCATCTCCGGACAAGCTCAGAAGTCGACGCAGCTGTACTATGCCGCGGATCGCTTCGCGAGCCGTCTCTCGGAGACCGAAGACTATACGATCGACGTGAAGATGCGATCGATCGTACTGACGGAGCAAGGGGTGTCGAAGGCCGAGGAAGCCTTCAACATCGACAACCTGTTCTCGCATGAGCATGTGCTGCTGAACCACCATGTGAACCAAGCGCTTCGCGCGCGTTATATTATGAGGCGCGACGTAGACTACGTCGTGCAGGAAGACGAAGTCATCATCGTCGACGAATTCACCGGCCGTCTGATGTCGGGCCGCCGCTACAGCGACGGGCTGCACCAGGCGATCGAAGCGAAGGAAGGCCTCGAAGTCCAGAACGAGAGCATGACGCTGGCGACGATCACCTTCCAGAACTACTTCCGCATGTACCGCAAGCTGGCCGGCATGACCGGTACGGCGAAGACGGAGGAAGAGGAGTTCAAGCGCATCTACGGCCTTGAGGTCATTCAAGTCCCGACGAACCGCCTGAACATCCGCAACGACATGCCGGATGTCGTGTACAAGTCGGAGAACGGCAAGTTCCGCGCCGTCGTCGAGGAGATCGTGACCCGTCATCAGACGGGCCAGCCCGTGCTGGTCGGTACCGTCTCCATTGAGAATTCCGAGCGCGTGTCCGAGATGCTGAAGAAGAAAGGCATCAAGCACCAGGTCCTGAACGCCAAGTACCATGCCGAAGAAGCGACGATCATCTCGAGCGCCGGCCAACGGGGCACCGTGACGATCGCTACGAATATGGCGGGTCGCGGTACGGACATCCTGTTGGGCGAAGGCGTGCCCGACCTGGGCGGCCTCCACATTATCGGTACCGAGCGGCATGAGAGCCGTCGGATCGACAACCAGCTGCGCGGCCGGGCAGGCCGTCAGGGCGATCCGGGCTCCTCGCAGTTCTACCTATCCATGGAAGATGAATTGATGCGCCGCTTCGGCGCGGATAATATCATGGGAATGATGGAACGTCTCGGCTTCGACGAAGATTCCCCGATCGAGAGCAAGCTCATCAGCCGAGCGATCGAATCCGCGCAGAAGCGGGTCGAAGGCAGCAACTTCGACGCCCGCCGCGTCGTGCTCCAATACGACGACGTCATCAACTTGCAGCGGGAGAAGATCTACGGGGATCGCCGCCAGATTCTGAATGCCGAGAACATCCGCGACATCGTATCCGGCATGATCAAGTCCGTCGTCGAGCGCGCGGTCGACAAGCACTGCCCGGGGGACGACGTGCCGGAAGATTGGGATCTCGAAGGTCTCGTGACCTATGCGCATGCGACGTTCCTGCCGGAAGACACGGTCGAGAAGGACGAAGTATGGGGCAAGGAGAAAGAAGAGATCGCCCGGCTGCTGCTCGGCAAGATCGAGAAGGTATACGACGAACGCGAAGAGCAGATCGGCGTCGAGACGATGCGCGAGTTCGAGAAGGTCGTCGTCCTCCGCGCCGTCGACAGCAAGTGGATGGATCACATCGACGCGATGGACCAACTGCGTCAGGGCATCCATCTTCGCGCCTATGGCGGCAACGATCCGCTCCGCGAGTATCAGTTCGAAGGCCACAACATGTTCCTGAGCATGGTCGAGCGGATCGAGGAAGAGATCACGCTCTACATCATGAAGGCGCAGGTCGAGAGCAACGTGAAGCGTGAAGCGGTCGCCGAAGGCCAAGCGGTCGACACCAAGGCCGAGCAAGGCCCGAAGCGTCCCGCGAAGCAGGAGCAGCGTATCGGACGCAATGACCCGTGCCCATGCGGCAGCGGCAAGAAATACAAAATGTGCCATGGTCGCATAGACTGACCATGACGCGGAAGCGGTGCTTTTCCGTCGGTTCGCCGGGCGGAAGCACCGTTTCGCATGTCGTGCAGCGACGAACTTTCCCATGAGGTGATGAATGATGGCCATCAACGATGCAGCCTACAAGCAAGACCTTCGCGAGACCGCGAAGCGACTACAGTACCTTAGGGGGTCTCTTTGACTTAGATCTGAAGTTAGAGATGATCGCGAACTTCGAAGAGAAGATGAGCGCCCCCGACTTCTGGGACGACAACGACAAAGCGCAAGGCGTCATCGCCGAGCTGAACGCGATTCGGAGCGTCGTCGAGCAGTACCAGCAGCTCTCCTCGGAGCAAGAGGATCTGGAAGGCATGCTCGAGATCCTCGAAGAAGAGACCGACGAAGAGATGGAAGCGGAGTGGGAGACCAGCGTCAAAGCGCTGACCGGGAAGGTAGACGGCTTTGAGCTCCAACTGCTGCTTAACCAGCCTTACGACAAATCTCACGCCATTCTCGAGCTGCATCCCGGCGCGGGCGGGACCGAGTCGCAAGATTGGGCCTCCATGCTCTACCGGATGTACACGCGCTGGGCGGAGAAGAAGGGCTTCAAAGTCGAGCTGCTGGACTACCTGCCGGGCGACGAAGCCGGCATCAAGAGCGTCACGATCATGGTCCGCGGCTACAATGCCTACGGCTATCTGAAGGCCGAGAAAGGCGTTCACCGCCTCGTACGCATCTCGCCGTTCGACGCCTCGGGACGCCGTCATACGTCGTTCGTCTCCTGCGACGTCGTGCCGGAGATTCCGGACGACATTCAGATCGAGATTCGGCCGGAGGATCTCCGCGTCGATACGTACCGCGCGAGCGGCGCCGGCGGTCAGCACATCAACAAGACCGATTCCGCGATCCGGCTCACGCACTTGCCGACCGGCATTGTCGTGGCCTGCCAGACCGAGCGTTCGCAGATCTCGAACCGCGACCGCGCGATGAAGATGCTCCAATCCAAGCTGTACGAGAAGAAGATCCAGGAGCAGCAGGCCGAGTTGGCGGCGATCCGCGGCGAACAGCTTGACATCGCATGGGGCAGCCAGATCCGCTCCTACGTCTTTCATCCGTACAGCATGGTGAAGGACCATCGTACCAGTGTGGAGACCGGCAACGTGCAAGCGGTTATGGACGGCGACCTCGACCCGTTCATCGACGGCTATCTGCGCAGCCAGATCAAGCAGGATCCGTCGGCTTAAGCGCCCGACGTAGACCAGTGGGAACGGGAGAGCCGTATCCGGTACCCGGCGCCGCGTGAACAGACAGACGCCGATGAAGCCCTTCGTTTATCTAAACGCGATAACGCCGCTCTCCCGAATCCCGCTTATCTACCGAATCGCATTTGCATAGCATGAACCACAAGTTCTTACACTATGAAGTGTAGGAACTTTTTTGAGCGTATCAGAAAGGATAAGTTTCGCGCCTGCTTTTCTGATACGTCTCCGATAAACACGTGTCGCCGCTTGGGAAGACGGCCAAGCCGTTTTTACTTGTCCATTCGGATCGGTTCCGTCCTCGCATCCTAACTAGCGACGAACCGTTCTCGCCGACGACGGCTTCGCCTTCTTTTCCGCATGGCGAAGCCGTTTTTTCTTGGTCCTGCGGCAATATACGTTTCACGCCCCATTCATTTCTGGATTATGCGTATCTGAAGGGAAGTCGTCATCGTGTCCAATTCGTCCAATCCCCCCCGCGGCGTGCAGCTGCCATCCGAGCCGCGCCCCAACAAGCGCCGCCGCAAGCCGCGCTCCCGCGCGTTCCAGGAGACGGCCTCGGTCCTCCTCCTGATCGTCGGAGCGTTTATGGTCGCGTTCAGCTTCAACATGTTCCTCCTGCCGAACAAGATCGCCTCCGGCGGCGTGTCCGGCATCTCCGTCATCGTGAACGCGATGCTGAACATCCCGCCGGCTTACACCCAATGGGTGCTCAACATCCCGCTCTTCATCGCCGGCATCTTCTTCTTCGGCAGCCGCTTCGGCATCAAGACCGCCGTCGGCTCCGTCGTGCTGCCGCTCTTCGTCCTGCTCACCGCCCACTGGACGCCGCCCACGCAGAACCCGCTGCTCGCGGCCATCTACGGCGGCCTGGGCGTCGGGATCGGCCTCGGCCTCGTCTTCCGCGGACGCGCCTCCACCGGCGGGCTAGACGTCGCAGCGCAGATCATCCATCGGTTGACGGGCCTTACGCTCGGCATCGCCGTCGCGACCCTGGACGGTCTCGTCATTCTCTCCGCCGGCATCCTCATCTCCCCGGAGAACGCCCTGTACGCCCTGATCGGCCTGTTCGTTACCAGCAAGACGATCGACGTCGTCCAATCCGGCCTGCAGACGTCGAAGGCGGCCTTTATCGTGACCACGCAGCCCGACAAGGTCAGCCAAGCGGTGCTCATCGACTTGGACCGCGGACTGACCAAGCTGCAGGGAGAGGGCGGCTATACCGGCGAGCATCGCCCGGTGCTCCTGACGGTCGTCGGCCAGAACGAGGTGTCCCGGCTGAAGGCGCTCGTGCGCGAAGCGGACCCCGGCGCCTTCGTCATCATCACGAGCGCGGCCGAGGTGTTGGGCGAAGGATTTCACGATCATCCATTGAATAAATAATCATTCGGATGTATAATGATTCACATCGAGAAACAGCGGAAACAGTATGCCGAATGGCTTTAGACATCCCCGCCGGAATTCGGTACAATGGGGATAGTTTGCCATTTTTAATGACGCATTGACTTGCAATCTTGATTTGCGGACACGCATCGCTCCCGAAGGGGCGGTGCAATCGATATTTTATCGCAGAGGAGCGTCCTTATGTCATCTTCTTCCCTCGTACGCGCCGCTATCATCGGCTCTACCGGCTACGGCGGCGTCGAACTCATTCGTCTGTTGGCCGCCCATCCGCGCGTGACCGTCACTTCGGTCGTTTCCTCATCGAACGCGGGGGAGCCCTTTGCGGCGGGTTATCCGCATCTGACGGAGATCCGCACCGACACGCTGGACGCGGTCGATCCCGCGCTCATCGCCGGCAAGGCCGACGTCGTCTTCTTCGCCACCCCGCACGGCGTCAGCACGAAGCTGGCCGGCGACTTTCTCGCGGCGGGGCTGAAGATCATCGACCTGTCCGGGGACTTCCGGTTGAAGTCGAGAGAGACGTACGCCCAGTGGTACAAGAAGGAAGCGCCCGCGCAAGCCGAGCTGGACCGCGCGGTATACGGCATGTGCGAGCTATTCGGCGACGAAGCGGCGGGCCAGGACTTCATCTCCAATCCGGGCTGCTTCCCGACGGCGACGACGCTCGGGCTATACCCGGCCGTGAAGGCGGGCTGGATCGACCCGGACACGATCATCGTCGATGCCAAGACCGGCGTCTCGGGCGCCGGCCGGGGCTTGAATATAAGCTCGCATTACGCCGAAGTGAACGAGAATTTCAAAGCCTACAAGATTCACCAGCATCAGCATACGCCGGAGATTGAGCAGGTGCTCGCGCGTGCGGCGGGCCGTCCGGTGACGACGTCCTTCACGACGCATCTCGTTCCGATGACCCGCGGCATCATGAGCACGATGTACGCCTCGCTCACGGACCGCGGCCGCACCACCGCCGACTTCGTCGAGCTGTATCGGCAGTTCTATGAAGGGCGCAAGTTCGTCCGCGTCCGGCAGGCCGGCACGTGGCCGGCGACGAAGGAAGTGTACGGCTCGAACTACTGCGACATCGGCGTGCTGGCGGACGAGCGGACGGGGCGCCTCACGGTCGTGTCGGTCATCGACAACCTCGTGAAGGGCGCATCCGGACAGGCGATTCAGAACTTGAACTTGATGATGGGCTGGGAAGAGACGCTGGGTCTCGAATTCGTCCCGGTCTATCCTTGATCGAATCTATCTATGCGGCAGGGGAAACGGGGGAACGGATTGACCATGGGGAAGCGGTATGACATCGTGCCCGAAGGCGGCGTGACGACGCCCAAGGGCTTTACAGCAGGCGGACTGCATTGCGGTCTGAAGAAAACGGATCGCCACGATCTGGGCGCGATCGTCTGCGAGGTGCCGGCAGCGGCGGCGGCGGTCTACACGACGAATTTGTTCCAGGCGGCTCCGCTGCAGGTAACGCGCGAGAGCCTGGCCGAAGAGGGGGCGCTGCGGGCGATCCTCGTGAACAGCGGCAACGCCAACGCTTGCACGGGCGAGCAGGGCGACCGGGACGCGCTTGCGATGCGCGCGCAGCTGGCCGAAGCGATCGGCGTGCCGAAGCACCAAGTGGCCGTCGCCTCGACGGGCGTCATCGGCGAACTGCTGAAGATGGACCGCGTATCCGCGGGCATCGAACGGTTGCCGGGGCGGCTGAAAGCCGACGCCGACGGCTCGGATGATTTCTGCCAGGCGATTCTGACGACCGACCTCGTCAAGAAAACCGCTTGCGTGCGGCTCGCGATCGACGGCCAGGCCGTGACGATCGCGGGCGCGGCCAAGGGCTCGGGCATGATCCATCCGAATATGGCGACGATGCTCGGCTTCGTCACGACGGATGCCGCCATCGGCGCGGCGGAGCTTCAATCGCTTCTGCGCGAAGTGACGAACCTGACGTTCAACATGATCACCGTCGACGGCGACACGAGCACGAACGACATGCTCGTCGCCATGGCGAGCGGCCTTGCAGGCAATCGGGAACTGAACCGCGGCCACGCGGATTGGGAAGCGTTCGCCGAAGGCCTGCGCTACGTATGCCAAGAGCTCGCGAAGGCGATCGCGCGCGACGGCGAAGGCGCGACGAAGCTGATCGAGACGACCGTGGAGGGCGCGGAGAGCGACGAAGCCGCGCAAGCGATCGCCAAGACCATCATCGGTTCGAGTCTCGTGAAGTCCGCCGCGTTCGGCGCGGACGCGAACTGGGGACGCATCATCGCCGCCGTCGGGCGCGCGGGCGTGCCGGTCAACGTGAACACGGTCGACGTCCGCCTCGGCGACATCCTCGTGCTGGAGCAATCCCGGCCGATTCCGTTCGACGAAGAGGTCGCGCTCGCTTATTTGAAGGGCGACACGGTCGCCATCAACGTCAACCTCCATATGGGCAGCGGGCGTTCGCTCGCGTGGGGCTGCGATCTAACGTACGATTACGTGCGGATCAACGCCGCTTACCGGACCTAGGAGGGAGCGGGCATGGCGACGACAAACCGATTCGTGATGAAGTGCGGCGGCAGCACGCTGGCTGCGCTGCCGGACGCTTTTTTCCAAGACTTGAGGGAACTGCAGGAGAGCGGCGTCCAGCCGGTCATCGTGCACGGCGGCGGTCCCGCCATTAACGAGACGCTCGGCAAGCTGGGTATCGAGAGCAAGTTCCTGAACGGCCTGCGCGTCACCGACGAAGCGACGCTCGACGTCGTAGAGATGGTGCTCGCCGGCCGCATCAACAAAGAGATCGTGCGCAAGCTGCAGCGCAGCGGCTCCCGCTCGCTCGGGCTCTCGGGTACGGACGGACGCTTGATCGAGGCGCAGCCCGTGGCGAACGCGCATGAGGTCGGCCTCGTCGGCGACGTCACCGGCGTCAACGCCGCGCTGATCGAAGGCGTCGTGGCGCTCGGCTATCTGCCGGTCATCGCCCCGATCGGCATCGACGCGGCGGGCCAGCGGTACAACATCAACGCCGACACGGCGGCGGGCGCGGTCGCTTCGCATCTCGGCGTCGACACGATGATCGTCGTGACGGACGTGCCCGGCATTATGCGGACCGTAGACGGCGAGAAACGGGTTCTGCCGCAAGTCACGTTTGCGGACATCGAAGAGATGATCGCGAGCGGCGAGATCTACGGCGGCATGATCCCGAAGGTGCGCGCGGCGATGGCGTGCCTCCACGGCAACGTGCAAGAAGTGCTCATCGTGGACGGATCCGCGCCCCGCGTGCTGAGCCGCGCGGTGCGGGAAGGCGGCATCGGCACGCGAATCCTGCGGGCGTAGCGTTCCTTTCCGAGCCCCGGCATCATTCCGCCGTCGGCGGTCGAACTTAGCAACATCCGACTTTATCCGCCGTTAGCAGACGGAACCTAGCCACAACCGGCACTATTCGCCATTGGCGGACGAACCTAGCAGCATCTAGCTCCAACCTGCATGGGCGGGTGAGCATTTGAAGCGCCAAGCACCACCCCGCCATTGGCGGATCCGAGGAGAAGGAGTGGGTAGAATGAGCAGCTTGTTCCCTACTTATGCGAGATACCCGATTACGCTCGTGAAGGGCAAAGGCAGCCGTCTGTGGGACGACCAAGGCAAGGAGTACCTGGACTTCATGGGCGGTCTGGCGGTGACCGGTCTCGGCCACGCGCCGGACGAAGTGAAGGACGCGATCGTCGCGCAGCTGGGCGAACTGTGGCACATGTCCAACCTTTTCAGCAATCCGAACCAGGAGAAAGCGGCCAAGCTGCTCGTCGATAACAGCGGCGCCGACGCCGTCTTCTTCTGCAACAGCGGCGCGGAAGCGAACGAAGCCGCCATTAAGCTGGCCCGCCGCTACCACCAGAAGGTGCTCGGCAACGGCCGCTACGAAGTGATCACCTTCAACCAGTCGTTCCACGGCCGCACGATCGCCACGCTGACGGCGACCGGCCAGGACAAGGTGAAGGAAGGCTTCCTCCCGCTGCCGGAGGGCTTCGTCCACGTCCCGCTGCATGATCTGCCTGCGCTCGAAGCGGCGGTCAACGACCGTACGGCGGCGATCATGCTCGAGCTTGTGCAGGCCGAAGGCGGCGTCATCGTCGTCGATCCCGGCTTCCTGCGCGGCGTACGCGAGCTGTGCGACCGTCACGGCCTGCTCCTCATCCTCGACGAGATCCAGACCGGCATGGGCCGCACGGGCAAGCTGTTCGCTCACCAGCACTACGGCGTCGAGCCGGACATCTTCACGCTCGCCAAGGGCATCGGCAGCGGCTTCCCGGTCGGCGCGATGCTCGGCAAAGCCAAGCTCGTCCCCGCCTTCGTCGCGGGCGCGCACGCTTCGACGTTCGGCGGCACGCCGATCGCCATGGCGGCCGTCGCCGCTACGATCGAGACGATGCTGAAGCTGGACGCCCCGGGCCGCGCGGCCGAAGCCGGCGAATACCTCATGGGCAAGCTGGAGGAGGCGCTCGGCGGGCTGCCGAACGTGACCGAGATTCGCGGCAAAGGCCTGCTCGTCGGCATTCAGTGCACGGGTCCCGTGGCGGACCTGGTCGCCGAGCTGCATCGCCGCGGCCTGCTCGTCGTCACGGCGGGACCTACGGTCATCCGTCTGCTGCCGAGCCTCCTCGTCACCCATGAAGACATCGACCAAGCGGTGAGCCTGATTGCCGCCGTATTAACCGAACAGGCGGCGGCGAAGACCGTTACGCCTTAAGAATAGGAGGGACTGCCTTGCAACCGACCGCGAACGTGGAGGAGCTTGCCTTGCAGCTTAAAGGCCGGGATTTTCTCGGACTCGTTGACTACCATCCCGATGAGATTCGCTACTTGCTCGACCTTGCGATCGAGCTGAAGCGCAAGCAGAAGTCCGGAGAGATCTATCAGCCCCTGAAAGGCAAATCGCTCGGCATGATCTTCGAGAAATCGTCCACCCGCACGCGGATTTCCTTTGAAGTCGGCATGTATCAGTTGGGCGGCCAAGCATTGTTCCTCAGCAAAAACGACATTCAGATGGGCCGCGGGGAGACGATCCGCGATACGGCGCAGACGATGTCCCGCTACCTGGACGGCATCATCATCCGGACGTTCGGCCACCGCAACGTCGTCGAGCTCGCCCGGTCCGCGACCGTACCGGTCATCAACGCTTTGTCCGACCAGTCCCATCCTTGCCAGGCGCTTGCCGACTACCAGACGATCCTGGAGAAGAAGGGTAAACTGGAAGGCCTCAAGATCGCCTACATCGGCGACGGCAACAACATGGTGCATTCGCTGATGATCGGGGCTAGCAAGCTGGGCATGCACTTCGCGAGCGCGTCCCCGGAAGGCTACGAGCCGGACGCCGAGCAAGTGCGCTTGGCGCGCGAGTTCGCGAACGAATTCGGCGGCAAGGTGGACATCTTGCGCGACGCCCGCGAAGCGGCCGAAGGCGCGGACGTCATCTATACCGACGTCTGGGCGAGCATGGGCTTCGAGGAAGAGCAGAAGGAGCGCGAGCGCGCCTTCAAGGACTACCAAGTGAACGAGCAGCTCGCGGGGCACGCGAAGGGCGACTACCTCTTCATGCACTGCCTGCCCGCGCATCGCGGCGAGGAAGTGAGCGAGGGCGTCATCGACGGCCCGCACTCCGTCGTCTTCGACGAGGCCGAGAATCGTCTGCACGCGCAGAAAGCGATCATGGCCGCCATCATGTAACTATTTTTCGAATAGAGGAGCGTTATCCCCATCATGGCTAAAGAAAAAATCGTACTCGCCTATTCCGGCGGCCTCGATACGTCCGTTATCCTGACGTGGCTGAAGGAGACCTACGACGCCGAGATTATCACCTTCACCGCCGACATCGGACAGCGGGAGGAGCTGGAAGGCCTCGAAGAGAAAGCGATCAAGACCGGCGCCTCCAAAGTGTACATCGACGACCTGCAGGACGAGTTCGCGAAGGACTTTATCTTCCCGATGTTCCAAGCCGGCGCGCTCTATGAAGGGCAATATCTGCTCGGCACGTCCATCGCGCGTCCGCTGATCGCGAAGCGCATGGTCGAGATCGCCCGCGCCGAAGGCGCGACCGCCATCGCGCACGGCGCGACCGGCAAAGGCAACGACCAAGTGCGCTTCGAGCTGACGGCCGCCGCGCTCGCGCCGGACATCAAGGTCATCGCGCCGTGGCGCGACGAAGCGTTCCGGGCCGCGTTCCCGGGCCGCGCCGAGATGATCGCCTACGCCGAGAAGCACGGCATCAACGTCCAAGCTTCCGCGGCGAAGCCGTATTCGATGGACCGCAACTTGCTGCACATCAGCTTCGAGAGCGGCATGCTCGAAGATCCGTGGTTCGACTCGAGCGCGGACGACGTGCAGGACATGTACGTGCTGAGCGTCTCTCCGGAGCAGGCGCCCGACACCGCCGAGTACGTCGAGCTCGACTTCGAAGCCGGCGACTGCGTGGCGGTGGGCGGCGAGCGCCTCACCCCGCTCGGCATCATGAACAAGCTGAACGAGCTGGGCGGCAAGCACGGCATCGGCCGCGTCGACATGGTCGAGAACCGCTTCGTCGGCATGAAGAGCCGCGGCGTGTACGAGACGCCGGGCGGCAGCATCCTGTTCGCCGCGCACCGCAAGATGGAGTCGCTGACGATGGATCGAGACGTCATGCACCTGCGGGATTCGCTCATCTCCAAGTACAGCTCGCTCGTGTACAACGGCTTCTGGTTCGCGCCGGAGCGCCTGGCCATCCAAGCCCTCGTGAACGAGTCGCAGAAGAACGTCACGGGTACCGTGCGTCTGAAGCTGTACAAGGGCAACATCCTGGCCGCCGGCCTCAAGAGCCCGGTCAGCCTGTACAACCCGCACATCGCGACGATGGAAGCGGACCCGACCCAAGCGTACGACCAAGGCGACGCGACCGGCTTCATCCGCCTGAATGCGCTGCGTCTCAAGGTATCGTCCGGCGTCAATGGCGCTTCCGGCTTGAACTAAGGCGGGAGCGGGAGGCGGGGAGGAAGATTGCGGCCTCCAAGGCGACGCCGGCGCCGGCCGGCGAAGGCCGGCAGGGAGCACCGCGGGCGCCGGGCGCCTTCGGGGCTCCCGTTTTTGCCGTTTGGGCCGGGCGGTGGGGCCGCTGTTGCCGATCCGAGCCGACCGGTGACTGGGCAGGCAGGCAGGTCCGCAACAGCCGATCCGAGCCGATCGATGACCGGGTAGGCAGGTCCGCAACAGCCGATCCGAGCCGACCGATGACCGGGTAGGCAGGTCCGCAACTGCCGATCCAAGCCGACCGATGACCGGGTAGGCAGGTCCGCAACTGCCGGTCCGAGCCAACCGACGACCGGGCAGGTTCGCTGCTGCAGTCCGAGCCGGCCGATGACCGGGTAGGCAGGTCCGCAACTGCCGATCCAAGCCAAGCCGACGACCGGGCAGGCAGGTCCGCAACTGCCGATCCAAGCCAGCTTTTGGGGTCCAAGTCGCGTTTTACCCGATTTAGTTGCATTCGTACAACTAGATTCCTGAAAAATCATCGATACCGCGAGAATTCATGAAATTAGTTGTACTTTTGCAACTAAAAGGCTCAAATGGGCGTGTTGGCGGAAAATAAGATGTACTTTTACAGCTTATTCCCAACATGAAGATCGCAAATCAGCCGTTGCGAAGCAAGAGGCACCGCGATCGGAGATTCGGAAGCCGGTCGGAGCGAACCGATCCGGCTCGCAAGCAAGCGAACTCGAATAAGCACATGACGAAAGGGGCAAACGCAGGCATGAGCAAGCTGTGGGGCGGACGGTTCACGAAGAAGACCGACCAATTGGTTGAGGAATATACGGCGTCGATCACGTTCGACAAGGAGTTGGCCGAGGAAGACATCCAAGGCAGTCTGGCGCACGTCGCGATGCTGGGACACTGCGGCATCTTGCCGGCGGACGACGTCGAGAAGATCAAGGAAGGCCTGCTGAAGGTTCGCAATCGCATCCAGCGGGGCGAACAGGAATTCGCGATCGCCGACGAAGACATTCACATGAACATCGAGAAGGCGCTCATCGACGAGATCGGACCGGTCGGCGGCAAGCTGCATACGGGACGGAGCCGCAACGACCAGGTCGCGACGGATATGCACTTGTACCTGCGTAAACGCGTCGTGGAATTTGTGGATCTGCTGTCCAAATTGCAAAACGCGCTGATCACGCAGGCGAAGGCGAACCTCGATACGATCGTGCCGGGCTATACGCATCTGCAGCGGGCGCAGCCGATCCTGTTCGCGCATCACCTGATGGCATACGTGTCCATGTTCGGCCGCGACATCGAGCGCCTGCAGGACAGTTACAAGCGCATCGACGCGCTGCCGCTCGGCGCGGGCGCGCTGGCCGGCACGACGTTCGCGATCGACCGGCTGTACACGGCGAAGCTGCTGAACTTCGGCCGCGTCTACGAGAACAGCCTGGATGCCGTCAGCGACCGCGACTTCATCGTCGAGTTTCTGGCGGGCGCCTCGCTCATCATGACGCACTTGTCGCGTCTCAGCGAGGAGCTCGTCCTGTGGTCGAGCACGGAGTTCCAATTCGTCGAGCTGGACGACGCGTTCTGCACCGGCTCGAGCATCATGCCGCAGAAGAAGAATCCGGACGTACCGGAGCTCGTCCGCGGCAAGACGGGCCGCGTCTACGGCAACCTCGTCGGCCTCTTGACGGTACTGAAGTCGCTGCCGCTCGCTTACAACAAGGACATGCAGGAAGACAAGGAAGGCATGTTCGACACCGTCAAGACGCTCCAGGGCGCGCTTCAGCTGTTCGCGCCGATGATCGAGACGATGAAGGTGCGCAAGGAGCGCATGCGCCGCGCCGTCGACCAGGACTTCTCGAACGCGACCGACATCGCCGACTTCCTCGTGAACAAAGGGCTGCCGTTCCGCCAGGCGCATGAAGTCATCGGCAAGACGGTGCTGTACTGCATCCAGCAGAACAAGTTCCTGCTCGATCTGACGCTGGACGAATTCAAGCAATTCTCCGCGCTGTTCGACGACCGGATCTACGAAGTGCTCCAACCGGCGACCGTCGTCAACGCGCGCAACGTCTACGGCGGCACCGCGACGAACCAAGTGTCGGACGCGATCGCCCGCGCCGAGGCCGAGCTGACACGGACGCAGGCATGGACGTCCGAGTACGAAGCGAAGAGCCGTTAAGTGAAGTCGGCGCATCCGCCGCAACCCCAATAGCGTCTCGCAATGAACACAACCAAAAGAGGATCCCAAGTCCGCGTACGTCGCGGCTGCGGGATCCTCTTGCTCGTCATCCGGCTTTGATTCGCCAGCCTTCCGAAGGGGCGGCAGAATTACGTCACCCCAGCTTCACCGTTACACCTTAGCCAAGGCGCCTTCGCCGACCATCGCACCGGCTCCGCCTTCGCGTCCTAGCCGTAGTCGCCGTCCTTCCGCCGTCTCGTCACACCGGCTCGACCGGCGTACCCTTGCCGCCATCGCCATCCGGCGACGGAGACGGCGCACCCTTGCCTTCCGGCGGCGCGAGGCGCGGATCGGCCGGGTTCACGGCGAGCACCTGGTTCTGCGCGCGGTAGGTGGAGCGATTCAGCTTGTCGCGGGCGGTTAGCTTGCCGTCGACGTATTTGAGCCGGTACGTGTCGATGACGACGCCGGCTGCCCCTTGCTCCAGCACCTTCGTCCCGCCGAGGGCGACGCCTTCGTCGCGCACGTACGACAGCTTCGGTTCGAGCACCTTCACTTGCTCCGTGCTCAGATCGTAGCGGACGCGCTCATCCATCGTGCCGAACAGCTTGACGGTCAATTTCTTGCCTTCGACGACCGTCTTGATGAGGAGCAGCTTCCCGGTCGCGTTGCGGAACCGGAAGTCGATATAGCCGTCCGCGAACGTCGCATCCAGGCCCACGGGGAGGTAGCTGACGGGCAGGGAGTGGTTCCGGCGCTCGACGATCTCGATGCCGGACGCGCGGATGATCGCGTTGTAAAGCGTGCTGGACACCTGACAGATGCCGCCGCCGATGCCGGGCGTCAGCTTCCCTTTGACGATGACCGGCGCCTCCTTGTACCCGTACGCCTTCTCCGCCTTCGCGACGATGTCCCCGTAGGAGAATTCGTCTCCCGGCTTCAGCAGCGTATCGTTAAGCGCTAGCGCCGCCGCGGTGACGTTGTGCGATCGGCCCTCGCCGCTCGTCGTGAACGCCGTCGTGAACTCGACGATCTTGCGCGCGAGACCTTCCTCCCGGAGGGACGCGACCGTCACCTCGGGAACGATCTTGACGAGCGGCAGGCCAACGCCGAGCGCGCGTACGCTGCCGTCCGCCGCCCCTC
The DNA here is from genome assembly GCF_014212125.1 of Cohnella nanjingensis. Classification (GTDB taxonomy): domain Bacteria; phylum Bacillota; class Bacilli; order Paenibacillales; family Paenibacillaceae; genus Cohnella; species Cohnella nanjingensis. The sequence goes on along the minus strand of NZ_JACJVP010000021.1, from coordinate 88,438 downwards.
CGACATCCGCCAGGGAGCGGGGCGCGCGCCGCTTCACCTCTTCGAACAGCGCGGCCGTGTCCAGCGCGGTGCCGGCCACTTCGGGCGTATAGACCACTTCGTCCCGTTCGTTGATGGTCCGTACGGCGTTCTTGGGCGCGGTCTCTGCGCCGCTCGCCCAGCGGGCCTCGGCTTGGTCCGCGAACGTCTCCTCGTTCCAGGTGACGACCGCGGGATAGGACGGTTTGAGTTGGCGCTTGATCTTCCCCTTGGTCCACCAGCCGGCGTCCCGGTACTTCTCGAAGTCGCGGACCGCCTCCGACACTTCGACCGACATGCCGAGCTCGCGCAGCGCGAACGCGCCGTCGGCCGCTTCCTTTCCCGCGCCTTCCGACTGCGTCCCGCCGCCGAGCGAGACGCGCGCGCCCGCCAGCGCTTCCGCCCGCGCCCGCACCTCCGCGATCGCTTCCTCCGCCCCCAAGCCGCCTACCGCCAACCCGCCTACCGTCAGTCCATCGGGCAACCGTCGATCCGCGTCCTGGCTGAACGCGTACCCGCTAGCCGCTCCGACCCCGAGACCCATGGCGACGACGATGACTGCGGCCCACCTCCACGCTTTTCTCATCGGACAACCTCCATCCCATTTCCATCCAGATCCAAAAGCGGCTTCCATATTCTAGACGTAACGAACCGACGGAACGTTTTCCAACAGATTAGAAATTTCTTAAAAATTTCCTAAAGCTCAAGCCCCATAAAGCCTCCCGGGTTTCGACACGCCGGAGAAAGATGCGGAGAAAGATCGACAAATAAAGGATTTTATTGCATGATGTCGAAGTACCTAAAGTCCAAGCTTGAAGCCGTGTTTACTCCAAAATACAGAATCAGTCCGACAGGAAGTGACCGCATGATCGAAATGCACGACATATGGAAGACCTATCCCGACGGAACGCCGGCGCTGCAGGGCGTAAGCGTCGTCATCGACCGGAACGAATTCGTCTATGTCGTCGGCCCTTCGGGCGCAGGCAAGTCGACGTTCATGAAGCTGATCTACCGCGAGGAAGTGCCCACCAAGGGGCAGCTCTCCGTCAACGGATTCAATATAGGCAAGCTGAAGCAACGCAAAATTCCGTACGTGCGCCGAAATATCGGCGTCGTATTCCAAGATTTCCGCCTCCTCCCCAAATTATCCGTGTACGAGAACGTCGCTTTTGCGATGGAGGTCATCGAGTCGCCCAAGCGGCAGATCCGCAAGCGGACGATGGAGGTGCTCGACCTGGTCGGCCTGAAGCACAAGGCGGCCAGCTTGCCGGCCCAGCTCTCCGGGGGCGAGCAGCAGCGCGTCGCCATCGCCCGCGCGATCGTGAACAGCCCTTCCGTCATCGTGGCGGACGAGCCGACCGGCAACCTCGACCCGGAGACGTCTTGGGGCATTATGAAGCTGCTGGAGGAGATCAACTTCCGGGGCACGACCATCGTCATGGCCACCCACAACAAAGATATCGTCAACAATCTGCGCAAGCGCGTCATCGCCATCGAGCGGGGCGCGATTGTCCGGGATGAGCAGAGAGGGGAATACGGCTATGAAGTTTAGCACCCTCGTGCGCCATATCCGCGAAGGTGGCAAGAACGTGTTCCGCAACGGCTGGATGTCGTTCGCGTCCATGGGCTCGATCGTCGTCTCCCTATTTGTACTCGGCGTATTCATGCTTCTTGCCTTGAACGTGAACAAGCTGGCGGACCAGTTCGACAGCCAGGTCCAGATCAGCGTCTTCCTCCAGACGGGGACGAATCCGTCCAAGGTCGAAGAGGTGCAGCGCCTGATCGGCCGGATTCCCGAAGTGAAGAAGGTCACCTTCATCTCCAAGGAGGAAGGCCTCAATCGTCTCCGGGAAGGCTTGGACGAGGATGCGCGCAGCGCGCTCGACGGCTACGAGAAGGAAGACAATCCGCTGCCGGACGCGTACGACGTCGAATTGTTCGACCCGCAGCAGGTCGCCTACGTCTCCAAGCAGATCAAGGCGATTAACGAGACCGACGCCTCGAAGCCGATACTCGGCGTCAAATACGGACAGGGCACCGTCGAGAAGCTGTTCCGCATCACCAACGCCGTCCGCAACATCGGCCTCGTCATCGTCGCGGGTCTCGCCATCATGGCGATGTTCCTCATCTCCACGACGATCAAGATGACCATCCTGGCCCGGCGCCGGGAGATCGGCATCATGAAGCTGGTCGGCGCCACGAACAACTTTATCCGCTGGCCGTTCTTCATCGAAGGCGTGCTCATCGGGGCAGGGGGCTCGGCCATCACGACCGCGCTGCTGCTCTATGGCTACTCCAAGCTGATTAAGACCGCGCAATACGATTTGGGTCTGATGCTGATCCAATTGGCCGACCTGCAGGAAGTCGGCTGGCTCGTCGGCGGCACGCTGCTCATTCTGGGCACGTTGCTCGGCGTCTGGGGAAGCGTCGTATCCGTCCGCAAATACTTGAAAGTCTAGTCGCCCGTCGCCCTTGATCCATTTGAAGGAGGACAGCCGTGAAGAAGAAATTGTTGGCCCTGTCGGCCATGCTGGTGGGCTTGGTATTCATTCTTCATCCTTACGACAGCTATGCGGAGACCAGTCTTCAGAAGATTGAACGAGAGCTGAAGCAGATTCAAGATCAGATGAACGCCGCGGCCAAGAGCAAGAAGGAAGCCGAGAAGAAGAATACGCATCTCACCGCGCAGAAGCAGGCCACCAAAGCGGACATCAACCAGTTGATGGTGCAGATTCAGAAGGCCGGAGACGATCTCGATACGACGCAGGGCAAGATCGACGCCGCGGAGACGAAGCTCCTCAAGACGACGGCCGAGCTCGAGAAGGCGGAGAACGCCCGGGCGCACCGCGACGAGCTGCTGAAGAAACGAATCCGACTGCTCTATACGAACGGCGCCGTCTCCTATATGGACGTGCTGCTCAGCTCGACTAGCTTCAGCGACTTCCTGAACCGGTTCCAGTCGCTGCAGTCGATCATGGAGCAGGACAAGGACGTGCTCGAGCAGACCAAGTCCTACAAGACGCTGGTCGAGAACAAGAAGGCGCAGGTCGAGACGGACCTGAGCAGCGTCAAGTCGCTCTACAAGGAGATGGCGAACCGCAAAGCCGAGCTGGAGTCGAAGGAGAAGGACAAAGAAGTCCTCGTCGCCAGTCTCAGCAAGGAGATCCAAGAGACCGAGGACATCAGCGAGGAAGCCGAAGCGGCGCTCATGGAGTTCGGGAAGAAGTATTCCAAGCTGCTCGAACAGAAGAACGCGTTGAAGAATTACTACAAGGGCGGCAAGCTCGGCGTTCCGCTCAAGATCGATTACCGCATCTCCTCTCCGTTCGGCTACCGGACGCATCCGGTCACCGGGCAGAAGAACAAGCTCCACACGGGAATGGACATGGCCGCGCCGAACGGAACGTCGGTCTACGCGGCGGAATCCGGCGTCGTCATCGTCGCCCAGTCGTGGAGCGGATACGGCAACTGCATCATCATCAACCACGGCGGCGGCCTGTGGACGCTCTACGGCCACTTGAAGCCGGGCGGCATACTCGTCAAGAAGGGCGAGACGGTGAAGCGCGGCGAGAAGATCGGTCTCGTCGGCATGACCGGCACCGCGACGGGGTATCATCTGCACTTTGAAGTACGGAAGGACGGCGAACCGGTCAACCCGGCGCCCTATCTGAAGTAACCGAACGATCCTTGTCAGACAGCCGTTGCAGCCACCCCCGCGTCGATCCGAACCGGGGAGGCGGGCGGCTGTTTGGCTTTGATGCCGGACAGCGGCTGACGGCATGCCCGGCGCGGTGGCAGTGCCGCGTGCGGAGGCGGAAGGATAAAGCTGGAAGTCCGATCATAAGTTAGTAGAGATGCAGACAAGGGTTTGGATCCAAGAGGAGGAAGACCGGTGCTGTTGCGGGGTCGAACGGTACTAGGGCTGATGGCGGGAGCGGCGGTCGTCGCTTGCGCGTTGACCATCGGCGCGATGAGCATGACGAAGGAGGGCTCGCTTCGACTTTTCTCGGGAGCGGAAGCGGAAGCGGGGCATGCGCCTTCCGGCGCGCCGCCTGCTCCGAACACGGGAGAGGGGCGCCGCTTGAGCCCGACCGAGCTGGCTAAGCTGAACAAGGCGTTGGAGCTCATCGAGAATAAATCGCTTCAGCCGATGAATCGGGACAGATTGCTGGACGGCGCGATTAAGGGCATGGTGGCGGCGATCGGCGATCCGTATTCGGACTATATCCCGAGCAAGGAAGCCGACAAATACACAGACAAGCTGCGCGGGACGTTCAGCGGCATCGGCGCGAAGCTGGATCAGGACGGGGACGAGTTCGTCGTCACGGACTTGATGAAGGACTCGCCCGCCGAGCGCGCGGGGCTGCAGACGAAGGACGTGCTGGTCTCCGTGAACGGTCAGTCGCTGCGCGGACTGAGCCTCGGGGAAGCGATCGCCAAAGTCCGCGGTCCCAAAGGCACCAAAGCCAAGCTGATCGTGCGCCGGCCCGGCGCCGATGGGCTGCTTCATCTGGAGCTCGTGAGGGAACAGCTCGACTACAAGACCGTCGGGAGCGAGCTCGGCCCGGACGGCGTAGGCAAACTATGGATCAGCTCGTTCACGTTCGACACGGCGGACCGGGTGTCGCAAGAGCTCGCGAAGCTGGAAGCCGGCGGGATGAAGGCGCTCGTGCTGGACGTCCGGCACAATCCGGGCGGCGTGCTGACGTCCGTGCTGGACGTGGCGTCCTTGTTCGTGCCGAAAGGCAAGACGGTCGTCGTCTATGCGTCCGCGGACGGCGTGCAACAGCCGGAGACGGCGAAGGGAGACCCCGGCGCGGGCAAGCCGTACCCCATCGTCGTCCTGATCGACAAGGGCACGGCCAGCGCGGCGGAGATTCTGGCCGGCGCGCTCCGGCAGACGATCGGCGCGACGCTCGTCGGGGAGACCACCTACGGCAAGGGAACGGTGCAGATCAGCTACGAAGAGCTCGGCGACGGGAGCTTGATGAAGCTGACGGTGTCCAAATGGCTGCTGCCGGACGGGACGTCGATCGACCGCCAGGGCGTGAAGCCCGACGCGGCGGTGGCGCAGCCGGACTACTTCGCCGCGACGAGGCTGCCGCGCGGCCAGGATTTGAAGCCGGATCAGACCGGCGAAGACGTCCGCAACCTGCAGCTGCTGCTAGCGGGCGCGGGATGCCCGGCGGACCGGGAGGACGGCTATTATAGCGAAGGCACGCGCGACGCGGTCGCGCGGTTCCAACGCGCGGCAGGGCTGCCGGAGACGGGCATCGCGGACGATGCGACGGCGGAACGGCTGGAAGCGGCCTCGTTCGAGGCGGTGCGGGACCCGGACCACGACTCGCAATGGAAGGAAGCGCAAGCGCGCGCGCTTCAAGCCGCGGCCGCGGCATCGGGAAGCTAGCGGGCTGGACGGACATCGGCGGCAGGATTTCGGCGCGCGTCCGTCGAATAGGTCGGAAGAAGAAAACGTCTCACCCTATTCCAAGGATGGCGAAACCGTTTTGACTAGGCGTGGAAGGTGTGACCGTTGACATGGAGCTTGGACTCGATTGGTTGCGGGCAGCGGGGCAGGCCCTGGCCGGGTTGTTCACGCTGCCGTATTTCTATATAGCGCTGCTGATTGTCTGGTGGCACAGCCGCCAGCAGGTCGTTCTTCAGCGCCAATTGTTTCACGTCAGGCTGCGCGGCAGCCTGACGATGGCGCTGGGCAAGACGGCCGCGGGACTTGCGGTCGGCGCGGCGATGTCTCTGCTGGGGTTGGCCGCAGGGGCGAATCTGACGCCGGATACGTTGATCTGCGTGTGGGCGGCGACCCTCGTGCTCGCGATTTTCCGGCTGCGCTACATCTGCTTGGCTTATGCGGCAGGGGCGCTTGGGATCGTGCAGGCCGTATTGTCTTGGACAAGCCTGGATACGACTTCGAATGAGACGTTGGGCCAAGCCGTCCGGGTGGTGGGGGGGATCGACGTGCCGGCCTTGCTGTTCCTGGCCGGATTGCTGCATATCGCCGAAGGGATTCTGGTTCGGATGCAGGGCGCCCGCTATGCGACGCCGCTGTTCCTCGAAGGGAAGCGCGGCAAACCCGTGGGCGCCTATTCGATCTCCGGCGTCTGGCCCGTTCCGCTGCTCTGGCTCATTCCCGCCGCGAACGGCGCGGGGCTGTCGCTTCCGTGGACGCCGCTCTTCGGCCTGGACGGCGCGGGAGGCGCTGCCGCGGCGGCGGGCTGGACGCTGGCCGCGTTCCCCGTGCTCATCGGCTTCAGCGACCGGACGGAGACGCGCTGGCCGGAGGACAAGGCGCGCGATACGGCGCGCGGGCTCGTCGCGTACGGCGCGATCGTCGCCGCCCTGGCGGCCGGAGCGGCCTTCTGGCCGCCGCTGACGGTTGCGGCCGCGATCGCCGCGTTTGCGTGCCATGAAGGGCTGCTCCTGCGCGGGCGCTTCCGCGAGCGGGGCCGTCAGCCGGTCTACGTGCAGAACGGCCGGGGCGTGACGCTGCTCGCCGTTCTGCCGGGGACGCCGGCCGCGGAGATGCAGCTGCAAGCGGGCGAGATCGTGACGAAGGTGAACGGCATGCCGGTCCGCAACAAGGAGCAGCTGCATGCGGCCCTGCAGCTTCAGTCGGCGTTCTGCAAGCTGGAGGTGCTGAACCGGGAAGGGCACGTGAAGTTCGCGCAGCGGGCGCGGTATGCGGGGGAGCACTACCAGCTGGGGCTCATCCTGGCGCCGGACGAAGACGCCGAGTACGTGGCGGCGCCGCGCTCGGCCTCGCTGTGGCAAGGGCTGCAGCGCGCGGGAGCCAGGCTTCGCGGCGCGCGGGGCGCCGGCCTGACGGGCGCGCGGGACGAGATCGCCGCGGCGGCCGAGGAAGCGGAGGCGGCCGGGACGCTTGCCGCACGCGAAGAAGACCGGGCTGTCGCGACGGGCGGAGACGGGACCGCCGCCAGCGAGACCGCCGCTGCCGGCGAGTCTCTCGCGCTGCCGGCGCCTGCGGCAGCGAAGCCGGTGGATCCCGGCTTGCCGCCACGGCGCAGCCGCCGCGGTTGAAGTTGACACTTGACATGAGGTGTCAATTCGGACTAAGATGTAGGGGATTCGTTCTCTAGGGTTCCGCGGCGCCTCCAATCGCCGGTCTGGTCCAAGGGAGAACGCGCGGTCCCGTTAAGCGGGAGGCGTCACGGAGGGATAAAAGCCCGGGAGTATCAGGATGTTCGGTCTCCATCAACGACGAAGTTGGTGGATCGCCGAACATGCCGATGCTCCCGGGCATTTTTTTGCGCTTCCTTCGGCATGGGAAAGTCGTACCGCCCTAGTCGCAGGAACTCGCCTGGACAACGGGCTCGCCCTCTTCCGGGGACGGCGAAGCCGTTTTTTCCGGCCCGGCCGTGAACCTTCCGTAGATTGGGACATCCTTAACCGTAGGGGGTCATCATCATGAATCGTTATTGGTTGTTGTTGTGGGTCGCGGGATTGAGCGAGATCGGATGGGTCTCCGGCTTGAAGCACGCGGACAATGTCTGGGAGTGGGCGTTGACCGTTTTGGCGATCGCCTTTAGCTTTGCAACGCTGCTGTACGTATCCAGCGCTCTGCCGGTCGGCACCGTCTATGCCGTCTTCACGGGGATCGGCGCGGCCGGCACCGTGCTGGGCGAATCCATCTTCTTCGGCGTTGAGCTCGATGCGGGCAAGCTTGCGCTAGTCATCATCCTGGTGATCGGAATCGCCGGATTGAAGATGACCACGGGGCACGCCCCTGCGAAGGAGGCGGAGTGACGATGGCATGGATCATACTCATCTTCGCCGGCATGGGCGAAGTCGTCGGCGTCCTCGGCCTCAACCGATTGAACCGGCGCCGCAACGCGGCTTCCTGGACCATGATGCTCGGCGGGTTCGCCGTCAGCTTCATTCTGCTCACCATCGCGATGAAGTCGCTCTCCATGGGCACGGCGTACGCCGTCTGGACGGCGATCGGCACGATCGGAGCGACGGTGCTCGGCATGGTCTTCTACGGGGAGTCGCGCCAGCCGCTGCGCATTTTCTTCCTCGTGCTGGTCGTCGGCGCCGTCATCGGGCTGAAGGCGCTGGAGTAAGGCGGAGAGGGGAGGCGGTTGGCGGTCTCTCCTCTGACAGCAGTGCGCCCTGAATCCGGACGACTATGACCGTCTGCTGCGGCTCTAGCTTGCCATCGGGTGAATTGCCGCACGAGAGGAGCGGCTTCCGCCACATGAATATACGGGTTCCGGCCTTCTCGCCCGGAACCCGTATTTGCGTTTGATGGGAAGTCCCCGTTTCGTCCGATCAGCTCGGCGTAGAACCGTCATACGAGACGTAGAGCAGGAGCGCGGCCAGTACGATCGCCACGCAGGCCAGCACGAACAGCGTGATCTTGAGCGCGCTGCGCGGCACGCGTCCCGAGACGAGGCCGGTCTGGCCGTTGACCATGTAGCGGTAGGGTTTGGCCTTGTAGTTGTAGCTGGCGTTCCAGACGGGCAGCAGCAGATGCTTGTAGGTCCGGTCGTCGTAATCGGTGGCGATGCGCAGAGACCGGATCTCGTCGCCGCCGATCTCCGAACGGATCTCCTTGGTCAACGTCTCGCTCATCCGTTCTCTTGCCTGCTTCCAGCCGTCCGAGCGCGACAAAGAGTACCGTTCGGCGATAAACCCGCTTAAGTACTCCGGCTTGTACGAAATCAGCTGCTGCAGGTCGAAGTTGCCCAGGCGCTCCAGCAGCACGGTATCGTATTGCCCGGAAGCGGGAATGAGGACGTCGTCGAACGATCGGTCATAATAGCCGCTAGTCGAATGCCACACGGTGTAGCGCTCGCGATCCGTGTACGTCTCCGTCTTGCCGTTCACGGTGCGGGTCTTGGTCACGGTGCGGTAGTGATAGACGCCGACCTCCGCCGAGTACGATGACGACGTGTTCGCATCGAAGGTCCAGTAGGGGATGTAGATCCCGGTCAGCTTGGCGTTGATGTCGCCTTTCTTGAAGGCGTTGGGGACGAACCACCGCTTCCGCTTCCAGGCGATGAAGCGGTCCGCGGCTCCCGACAGGGAGATATGGAAGGGAATGAGCGATTCCGGCCGGATGCCGCGCGCGCCGCTCTGGACGAGCACCTTCGGCGAACCGCAGAATGCGCAAGTCGTCGCGGTCTGCGCAGCCGGGATCAGCGACCGGCCGCCGCATTGCTCGCACTGGATCGCTTGCTGGGCGACGCCCCAATCGGTAGAGACGGCCTCCTCATCGTCCTCCGGACCGTCCGGCAGGGCGTGCTCCTTCGGGGCGCCTCCCTTATTCGCGATCACCTGGTCGGTACCGCAATAATCGCACTTCAGCTGCCGGCTGTCCGCGTCGAACCTCGTCGGTCCTCCGCATGCCGTACAGGGAAAGCCGACCGCGGCTATCGCCTGGGTATCCATGGCCATCTCTCGCTGCTCCTTCATTCCGCGTCTGTCGTTGCCGACCTATGCGACAAGATTTACCACTATTATAAGCTTAAAATCCGTAGATAGGATGATAAATTGCGGGATTTTGTCGCCTTTTCCTGCATCCAGTCCCGCCCTTAAGGCGTGAGAATCCGCCCTTGAAGATCGCCTTCGATGGCCGCCGCATACGCGCGCGCCACTTCGCTGGCCGGCGTCCCCGCGCTCGGGTCCATGCCCAGCTTCGCGAGCGTCTCCCTCACCCAGCCCGGACTCACGACATTCGCGCGAATGCCCCGGGGAAGCTCCACCGCAGCCGCGCGAACGAATCCTTCCAGACCGCTGTTCACGATATGGCCGACCGCGCTGCCGACCATCGGTTCTTTGAAGGTGCCGCTCGTCAGCGTGATCGAGCCGTTATCTTTCAGGCTGCGGATCGCGCGGCGAAAGAGGGCGACTTGCCCGGTCAGCTTCTTCATGCCTAGATCGAAGTCTTCGTCCCATCGGTCGGAGTCGATCGGCGTCAGCGTTCCGCTTTGGGCGACGCAGACGACGGCGTCGATCGGTCCCGTCGAAGCGAAGAGGGCGTCGACCGACGCGGGATCGTCCAGATCCGCGCGGACCTCGCCATGCCGGGAAGCGCGAATCACCTCATGCTTCGGTTCGAGCGCCTCCGCCACGGCCGAGCCGATGATTCCGGTGCCGCCTATGACGATCATTCGTTTTTTCATATCTATCATCCTCTCCGCTTACGATTGTTTGCACATGCAAATATTAGATGGGCATTATTGGAATGCCAACCTCGAAATTGACGATGAACGCTCCATTTTCCATTTCGCCGTGCTATAATGACAAGAAATAAACATGCGCGATGAGGAAGAAGAGTAAGCGCCGGGAAGATTCCAGAGAGCTGACGGGAGGTGCGAGTCAGCGTCGGAACGGCGACGAATGGGCTTCGGAGCGTCCAATCCGATCCGCCGGCGGCGGGGTAGGTGCGGCGGGAGGTCTTGCCGATACAAGAGACGGGGCATTGATGGATGCCTGTTGAAGAGGGTCTGCCGCCGCATGCGCGGAAGACCAATAAAGGTGGTACCGCGAAGCGAGAACTTCGTCCTTTAACCGAGGACGGAGTTTTTTTGTTTTTCAAGCGCTTGAAGGGAGGTGATGGCCGATGGATGACGGCTGGCGTTGGCGACGGAAGAGACGGTGTACGAAAGTGCCATTAGCGCGGTTCACGCCTAATCGAAAACCCATTTCAAGGAGGAATTACCATGTTAGAACGCGTATTAACCGGAGACCGGATCACGGGCAAGCTGCACCTCGGCCATTACGTCGGCAGTCTGAAGAACCGGGTGTTGCTGCAGGATCGGCATGAATGCTTCGTCTTATTGGCGGACGTACAGGCGTTGACGACACACTTTGACAGGCCCGGATTGATTCGGGAGCATCTTCGCCAAGTGGCGCTGGATTATCTGGCCGTCGGGATCGATCCCGGTAAGTCGACGTTGTTCGTGCAGTCGCTCGTCCCCGAGATTGCGGAGCTGACGGTGTATTTCTCGATGTTCGTGACCGTCAATTCGCTGCGTCACAATCCGACCATCAAGTCGGAGGCGGAGGCGCGGGGCTATACGGACATGTACTACGGCTTTCTCGGCTACCCGGTCAGCCAGGCGGCGGATATCGCCTTCTGCAAGGCCGCGCTCGTCCCCGTCGGGGAGGACCAGATTCCGCATATCGAGCAGACGCGCAAGATCGTACGGCGGTTCAACGATCTGTACGCTCCCGTACTCGTCGAGCCAAGGGCTTTGGTAGGCGAGCGGCTGGAGGGATTGGACGGCAACGGGAAGATGAGCAAGAGCCTCGGCAACGCCATCGCGCTCGACTGTTCGACGGCGGAGCTGACGGACAAGGTGAAGCGGGCGAAGACGGACCCGAGCCGCATCCGCAAGCACGATCCGGGCCATCCGGAGATCTGTCCGATCTACGGCTATCATCAAGCTTTCAATACGGACGAGGCGGTCGAGATTCAGGAGAGCTGCGCCAAGGGATCGATCGGTTGCACGGACTGCAAGGCGAAGATCATCCAAGCGATGGACGGCCTGCTGGACCCGCTGCGCGAACGGAGGCGTCTATACGAGGGGAGAGAAGCCTTCCTCGACGAGGTGCTGATCAGCGGGACCGAGCGGGCGCGCGCGATCGCCAAGGAGACGATGGGCGAGGTGCGGGAAGCGATGAAGATCGATTATTTCGCGAGAAAATAGGGAAGGCGCGTGCGCGGATGGAGACGGATCGAATGTGGCTGGAGCTGACGGAGGCGCTGCGGGAGCGGCTCGGGCTGGAGGTGGCAGCGGCCGTCCCTTTGACCCTCGGTTGGATGAACCGGAAATGGCGGATTCGCACGAACCGCGGCGAATACGTGCTGAAGCAGTACCATCGCGGCCGGTACACGGATGCCCGGGTGCCGGAGCTGCGCCGCGCGCTCGGTCAGCAGCAGCGGCTGCATGAAGCGGGCCTGCTCTGTCCGAAGCTGCTCGAACGGGACGGACGAGTGCTGCACGAGACGGCGAGCGGCGAGCGGTTCAGCGTTATGGCTTTTTGCAGGGGCGAGGTGCCGGCCCAAGGGCGCCTCTCGCCGGGACAGCTTCATCATCTCGGCCGATTGACGGCCGAGATGCACCGGTTGCTGAACGACGGCACGCTCGGCTCGGAGACGCGGCCCCAGTCGGTCTTGCAGTCCGTCGCGGAGAGATTGGACTACCTGGACGGCGTAGAGCTCGCGCTGCGGGAGCAAGGAGCGGAGGATGCCTGGCTGCGGATCGTCGAGTCCCACCGGGAGACTGCGGCGTTCATCGACATTGCCGAGCTCCGCGAATCGCCGCCGGGTTGGGCGCATCGCGACTTGTGGCGGGACAATCTACTGGTGGAAGGCGACGGCGTCGCTGCGCTGCTGGACTTCGACCGGCTGCACTACGATCATCCGGAGCACGACATGGCTAGGGCGCTGTTGTCCGGCTGCTATGCGGACGGCATTTACGACGCGGACCGGGCGGCGCACTTCGCCGCAGGCTACCGTACGGTGCTGCCGCTGCCGGAAGAGGCCGAGGAACGAGCCTTGAAGCTGCTCTACTGGATCGAGTGCCAGTGGTGGATTCGCCCCAACATGACGAGAGAAGGGGAAGGGCCGCCCGTGCAATTCAGGGAAGAGATGGCCTGGCTGGCGAGACGATTCGGCGGGGGGCGGGGATGAGGCGGAAGTTTGATGAGAGCGGCCATCGCGAGCTCTCTGGCCGGCTGGATCGGCAGCTACATTTATTTTCCGCGCGTGCCCGAGGAATTGTCGATGAACAGCAAATGACGCGGATGGCGAAAGCGGTTGCAATTTGCCGGATAAAAGCCCTTTCTGTAAGAATGAAAGGGCTTTATTTTTGTCGATTCTCGAAAGTTATGATAGCGCTTCCTTTTCTCTCATTTTTCTCATCCGATGCCCGCCTAGCGCGCTTTTTACGCCACCGAGGCGCGATTAGACAAGGATCGTAAAAACGCTTTCAAATTAAATAATACCAAAATATAGAAATAAAATCTTTGGTTTTCCTGGAATTTCCAAAAAACGGACTCGGTTCTTAAGGCCTATTATTTTGAATTCAAGAAATGAAAACTCGCAAAATCCGACATTTGCTAAAATTTGCTTGGACACCGCACTATGGCATACGTTTCACAGTTGGACTGGATATTTTTGGATTGCAAAGCGCCGAAAAGCGTCTCCGGTCATGACCAAGGTAGCAACAATCCTTATCCAACTACCTACTCGATAATCGGTACTCCCGTAGCATGGGCATGTCAATTTCGGCAGGGTATGTTGAAAATGAACGCTAATGCGCAGAAACGAGGGAACCTGACGAAAAGATTGGAATTTTCTCATCATACACACGGGAAAGGTGATGATTGGGATGGCTATGCAGAGCAAGGTAGAACCGTATTTACTGTTCGAGGAACGCAACCGGATCGCAGAAGAACTCCACGATCGCATTTGCCCGCATCTTTTCGGCATCTCCTGCGCGGTCCATTCCGCGGAGCAGGACGGGGGCGGCATGACCGACGCGGAGCACCTGGAGCTGTTGAAGGACATCCGGGAGGCCGCGGCGGCCGCGACGCGCGAGCTGCGCAAGACGATATACGATCTGAGCCTGTCCGAGCACGGCGGCAACTCGTGGCTCAGCAGCGTCGAATCCCTGCTGGCGAGCCAGGCCAAGCTGAGCGGCGTCAGGATCAGGTTCAGGCCGCCCGCCTTGGACCGGCGCTTGACCGTTCACCATCAGAAGGCGCTGTACCGGATTATCGCAGAAGCGATCGGCAACGCGATCCGGCACGGCGAGAGCAGCGTCGTCGACGTCAAGCTGACGCTGCGGCGCAGTTCGGCCACGCTGCGGATCTCGGACAACGGCAAGGGCTTCGAGGGCTGCGCCGCGCGCCAAGGCAGCGGAGACTCGGGCTTCGGGTTGAGGAACATGAAGGCGTTGGCCGCCTCTCTCGGCGGCAATCTGCAGATCGACAGCGGCGAAGGCAGCGGGACGCGGATCGTCGTGCGCCTGCCGCTGGTCGACGGGCGCGGGGAGCCGGTATAAACCGCAACTAACAAAAACGACAAACGGGTGATGATATGAAAATCGTAATCGTGGATGATCATCCTCTCGTTCGCAAAGGGTTAAGGGCCGTGCTGTCCGCGGAGGAGGGGTTCGAGATCGCGGGAGAAGCCGATACCTTATTAGGCGCGCTGTCGGTCATCGAGGTGGCGAAGCCGGATCTCGTCATCCTGGATATTCGGCTCGGCTCCGCGTCCGGCTACGACTTGGTCCGTTCGCTCGGAGGCATGTCCTGCCGGTTCATGATGCTGACTTCTTCGGCGTCCGAGGCCGACATCCGCAGGGCGAAGGAATGCGGGGCCGACGGGTATGTGCTCAAGGACGCGGCGCCGGACGAGCTGCTGCTCGCCGTCAAGATGATCGGCAGAGGCCGCAAATACTTTGATCAAAGCCTGCTCGGCACGCTGCTTCACAAGGAATCCGACGATCCGCTCGAGAAGCTGACGCCCAAGGAAAGAGAGGTGCTGAGCGCGCTCGGGGAGGGCTTGTCCAACGGCGCCGTGGCCAAAAAGCTCGTCATCAGCGAGTTCACGGTCAAGAAGCACGTCAGCCGGATCTTCCAAAAGCTGAACCTGACCGACCGGACGCAGGCCGCCCTGTACGCGCAGTCGCAGGGGATAGGAGACTTCGCTCCCCCGGATATCCGGACGGAGAGCGGCTTCGAGCTTCCGAATGGTACGAAAGTATAATTCGAATACCTACCGACGCGGCAGGACGATGGCTTCCGAAGAAGAAGCAAAATCATCCTGCCGCGTAATAGTTTTGAAAGTCGCAGGCGATTTACAATAAGAGCAGGACGAGGCAGGGGAGGCCAAAATGGAAGCGAATATCGGAAAATTAGTCAGAAAATTCTGATATTTTTTTCATTTTCAAACGAATTAGCATCGGAGGAAGCGTTTTGGAAATTCAACGGTATTGGAGCGTAGTCAGGAAAAGGCTCTGGCTGATCGCCTTGATTACGATCGTCGGCTGTACGGCGGTCGGCTATTATACCAGTCAAAATGTGAGACCGAACTACCAAGCCGCCGCGAAGCTGATGGTGTTCCAGAGCGAAGCCCCCGGCAAGACGACCTCAGCGCCCGACGCCGGCGCGATCACCTCCAACATCTTGCTGATCAAAACCTTCAAGCAGCTGATCCTTACGCCTCGAATATTGGACAAGGTCGCAGCCGCGTATCCCGATCTCCACACGACCGCAAGCGAGCTCGCCGCCAAGGTCGGCATCTCTTCCGTCAGCGAGACGCAGATCATGACCGTCGTCGCGACGGACGGCTCCTATCCGCGAGCCGCCAAGATGGCAAATGCCGTCTCCAAGGTATTCCAAGCCGAGATTCGCACGCTGTTGAATCTAAATAACGTTATCGTCCTGAACTGGGCAGACCCGGAGGCGAACCGGGCGCCGTCCTCGCCCAATCCCGTCAAGAACGTCGCGATCGTGTTCGTCCTGTCGCTTCTGATCGGCACCGCCCTCGCATTCCTGCTCGAGCACATGGACGATTCGGTCAAGACGGAGCAGGAGGTACGCGCCAAGCTGGGACTGCCGCTGCTGGCGGATATCCCCCGGATCGCGAGTCGGGATCTGAACGAGCCCGACGATACGGAACGAACGACGATGGGAGCGAGGGGGAAGCCGAATGTCACGATGGATGCGTAAACGAGGATTGATCGCGGCGAGCAACCCGAATTCGGAAGTCGCCGACAGGTATCGCAGGTTGAAAACGGGCATCGAGTGGACCTGCCGGGACGTCGGCATGAAGACGATCGCGATCGCGTCCGCGTTGCCCGGCGAAGGCAAGAGCACCACGTCCTCCAACATTGCGGTCGCCTACGCCAAGGCCGGCCGGCGGGTGCTGCTGCTGGACACGGACCTGCGGTCGCCCGCGCAGCACCAAATCTTCGAGCTGCCTAACGAAGCAGGGCTCAGCACGGCGCTCGCCGGACGGGGCGGACTGGACGAGGTCGCGCACAAGACGGCTTACGCCAACCTTCAGGTGGTGTGTGCCGGACCGCCGCCGCCCAACCCGTCCGAGCTGCTCGATTCGGAAGCGATGAACGCGCTGCTCGAGGCCGCCAAGGCGCGCTTCGATATCGTCATCGTCGACACGACCTCGATGGCCGCCGCGTCCGACGCGATGATCGTCGCCGACAAGTGCGATGGCGCCGTGCTGGTCATCCGTCGCGGCAAGACGAAGATGGACGCGGTCCTGAAGGCGAAGGAGACGCTGTCGTCCGGCCGGGTTCGGATCTTAGGGGCAGTGTTCAACCGCAGAGGGCGCTAGGTGAAGGATTGCCTAGCCATTCCGCATTTTTACTTGATCATACAGAATGTATAAGTTTCACGATTATCCATTTCTGTATGACCGACGATAAAAACGTATCGCCCTCTTTGGAGGACGGCGAAGCCGTTTTTACTTGAGGAAATGTCTCCTGCTCCTTTATCACCGGAGGCACTCGGCCATGCTGTGGGTCAGCGGACCTTAGACGTTCATCGTCAGGGGTGTGGCGTGAGGATGGGTTCGATGCCCGCTTTTATTTTCGATTTACTGCCACAGTGTAGTTGGTTTGCTCCATACGGAAGCAAGCGAGCGAATGAGGCTGAAATAGGTGTCTAGCCTCGCTCGAAACAAGCCGCATGGGATAAAGAGAAATACGGATGGGGTGAGAGCGAATGAAAAAAGTGAGAAAAGCGATTATTCCCGCGGCAGGCCTGGGCACCCGCTTCCTGCCCGCCACCAAGGCGATGCCCAAAGAAATGCTGCCCATCGTCGACAAGCCGACCATTCAGTACATCGTGGAAGAAGCGATCGAATCCGGCATCGAGGATATTATCGTCGTGACCGGCAAGGGAAAACGGGCGATCGAGGATCACTTCGACATCGCCTTCGAGCTCGAACACACGCTGGAGGAAAAGGGCAAGCTCGATATCCTGAGCAAAGTCCGCAAGTCGTCGAAAGTCGAGATCCACTACATCCGTCAGAAAGAAGCTAAAGGCCTCGGGCATGCCGTATGGTGCGCCCGCAACTTCATCGGCGACGAACCGTTCGCCGTGCTTCTGGGCGACGACATCGTGCAGTCGGATACGCCGTGCACAAGGCAGCTTATCGACCAGTACGATCAGACCGGCAAGTCGGTCATCGGCGTGCAGGCCGTCGGCACCGACCAGACGAGCCGCTACGGCATTCTCGATCCGATCGAGCGGCGCGGCCGGCTCTACGAGGTCCGGCGCTTCGTGGAGAAGCCGCCGCAGGCACAGGCTCCGTCCAATCTGGCCATTATGGGACGCTACGTGCTGACGCCGGAGATCTTCGAGTATCTCGGCAAGCACGAAGTCGGCGCGGGCGGCGAGATTCAGCTGACCGACGCGATCCAACGCCTGAACGAAACGCAGGGCGTTCACGCTTACGACTTCGAAGGCATGCGCTACGACGTCGGCGAGAAGCTCGGCTTTATCATGACGACGATCGATTTCGCGCTTCGCGACGAGGAGCTCAGGCACCGCCTAATGGACGGGCTCGAGTCGCTGATCTGGCGCGAGAAGATGGGGGAAAGCCATGGGCCTGCGGTATGACGGGGAGCTGGTCGCCCGGCTGACGGACTTCGAGCGCAAGCGGCTCGCGGCGCAGAACGGCGGCAAGCTGGCGTTCTACACGTCGGTCAAGCGCGGCATGGACGTTGCAGGCGCCCTGTTCGCGCTCGCGCTGTTCAGCCCGGTGTTCGCGGTCACGGCCGCGCTCATTAAGCTGGAGAGTCCGAAGGCGCCCGTTTTTTTCCAACAGACGCGCATCGGCAAAAACGGACGGGAGTTCAAAATGTACAAGTTCCGCTCGATGGTGCCGGACGCGGAGCAGAAGCTCGCGACGCTGCTCGCCCAGAACGAGATCAAGGGCGCGATGTTTAAGCTCAAGGACGACCCGCGCATCACCCGGATCGGACGGTTCATCCGCAAGACGAGCATTGACGAGCTCCCGCAGCTCGTGAACGTGCTGAAAGGCGAAATGTCGCTCGTCGGCCCCCGGCCGCCGCTGCCCAGGGAGGTGGAGGAATACTCGGACTACGACAAGCTTCGGCTCGCCGTAAGCGGGGGATGCACGGGTCTGTGGCAGGTGAACGGACGCAGCAAGCTCAGCTTCGAGCAGATGGTCGAGCTGGATCTGGAATACATTCGCAAACGGAGCATTCGGGGGGATCTGAAGATTATTTTTCGAACCTTCAAGCTGCTGCTTGGAGCCAAAGACGCATTTTAAGGGTGGCGACAAAATGAACAAAATTTTGTTTATTACGAATCGGCTGCCTTTTCCCGGTACGGACGGCCGCAAAAACATGCTGCTGCAGTACGTTCGGCAAATGAAGGACATTTACCCCGACGGCGAGATCGTTAATTTGTCGTTCGTGGACGATCCCAAGTATTTGGCGCAGCGGCCGTCGGAGATCGGCAGGCTCGTCGAGCTGAAGCCGCCGGGCAAGGCCGAGAAGCTGTACAACATTCTAGTCCACTCGCTGATCCGACGAAAATGGCCGCTGCAAGTATCCGTGTACTACAGCCGCAAGACGCACCGCCAGATCCGGGACTTCGTCCGGGAGGAGGAGCCGGACTTCGTCCTCTACGACATGGTGCGGGTGGCGGAGTACCTGTCCCCCGGACGGGGTCGCAAGGTGCTCAGCTACGACGACCTGCTGTCGCTGCGCTACCGACGCCAGCTCGACTGGTTCCAATACATCCCGTCCGTGCTCGGCGGATTCTCGGACAAGCTGCCGAACGGATTGAAGCGGTTCGCGGATCTGAAGTTCGTGCAAAAGTGGCTCATCGCCTTCGAGAGCAAGATGCTGGGCCGATACGAAAAGCAAGTGGCCTCGCGCTTCGACCATCTGATCTTCACCTCCCCGGCCGAAGCGCAAAACTTCAAGAAAACGACGCTCCACGAATCCTGCCACGGCGTCCCGATGAAGGTCGAGCCCGACGAGCGGATGCAGGCGAGAGGTTCCCGGCGCTACGACAAGAACAAGGTCGTGTTCGTCGGGAAGATGGACATTCCCCACAACAGCTCGGCCGTCGTGTACTTCTGCGAGCGCGTGTGGCCCCGGATCAAGCAAAGCAATCCGGCAGCCGTCTTCTACATCGTCGGCAAAAACCCGACCGCCGAAGTGCAGCGTCTGCAGAGCGAGTATCCGGGCGTCGTCGTCACGGGCGAGGTGGACGACGTCAAGCGGATCGTAGGCGACTCCGCCCTCATGATCGCGCCGCTCCTGTTCGGCACCGGGATCAAGACGAAGATTCTGGAGGCGATGTCCTGGGGCGTGCCGGTCGTGACCAACCGGATCGGGAGCGAAGGGCTCGACGCGAATCACGGGGAGGATTTGTTCGTGTGCGAGTCGGAGGACGAAATGGTACGCAACGTGCTGCTGCTGATGGGCGACAGCGAGATCAACGACAGCATATCGGGCAATTCGATCCGGTATGTGAGCCGCCGGTTCAGCGGTTCGGCCACGCGCAAAAACATGGAGCTGATCTTATCCTAGCGCAGAGCCGCGAAGAGCCGACCGATATCGTGCGCGCGGCGGTCGTCGCCCTGTTTTTGTTCTCGCTGGCGGTCATCACTTATGACAGCATGCCGTACTTCGCCTTTTCCGTCTATCGCCCGTTGGCGATGTTCCCGATGTTCGCCGCCTCGCTGCTGCTGTTTTTCACCGACTTCCGGTTCCGGCCGGGAGACGTGCCGCTCCTGCTCTTCGCCGCTTACAGCATCGGGCATTCGCTGCTCGCTTCGGCGGGCGGGGACATGGGCGCGAGCCTCAAGCACGCCGCGACGCTGCTGTTCGGGCTCTCGATGTACCGAGTGTCCGTCTACGTAGCCGAGCAGTCGAGAGCGGATCCCGCGCTGCGGCGCCGGATCGCGGTTTTCCTGTTGGTCGGGTTCGTCCCCCCGCTTGCGGCCGGCCTCTTGCAGCTGGCGGACGCTTACTTTATCCATAGCGGCTTCTCCGGCACGCTGACCGGACTGTTCTCGGAAAAGGTGTACAAGGGCCGGATCCAGATGCTGTCCGGAGAGCCGTCGTGGGCAGGCATCCATCTGCTGTGCGGCGGGCTGCTGCTGCTCTTCCTGTACAAGGAAGGGTACCGGAAGGTCGTGCTCGTCCCGCTGATCGGCTGCGCCGTGCTGCTCGTGCTCTCGTTTTCGGCCTACGCCTACAGCGTGCTGCTGACGGCGCTGCTCGTCTACGTCTTCATCGCGAATAAATACCGCGGCCGCATGCTGCTCGCGCTCGGCGCGATCGGCCTCGTCGTGGTCGTGGGCGTCCCCTTTTTGCTGGAGACGCTCAAGGTGAGCGGTTATTTCACGGACCGGTTCCAATTCGATTTCGGCCATCTGATCATGGCAGACAATTCCTTTTTTATCCGCGTCGTTTTCCCGGCGATCGGCTTTATCGAGTTTTGGCAGCATCCGCTCTTCGGCGTCGGCGGCGGATATTATTACCGACAGTTCGCGGACCTGCTGCTCGCGCACTTCGATTACGGCATGAAGTTCACCGAGGTCGCCAACCTGGTGAACGATCATCCCGAGATGGCCACCTCGCGCAACATGTGGTCCAAGCTGTTCGCCGAGGAAGGGCTGGTCGGCGCGTTATTGTTCGTCGGGTTCATGGGAGCGGCCCTGCGCAGCTCGCGCAGTCATCCTTACGCCCAATTCGCGTTCGCGTTGTGCGTTTCGCTCGTCATGAATTTCGATTCCTATTCCTTCGTGAACTTCTGGCTGCTGATCGGATGGATCCGGGGCGGATTTTTCGAAGGACGGCAGGCCTCCCGAGCGGCAGAATGGGATACGCAGAACGGTAGGGAGTTGAGACGTACCGCATGAAAATCGTCATTGTCAACAGTTTGTACGCCCCCCACATGATCGGCGGGGCGGAGATATCGACGCAGATCCTGGCGGAGACGCTCGCGTCCACGGCGGACGTGCACGTATTGACGCTGGGCGGTCACAATCGCGCGGGCGGCGTCGCCGAGGAACGGATCGGCGGCGTCACCGTGCACCGCCTGCCGCACGCCAATCTGTACTGGATCGGCGACGCCAAGCGGCGCGGCGTGCTGATGCGCACGGCCCGCAG
The DNA here is from genome assembly GCF_014212125.1 of Cohnella nanjingensis. Lineage (GTDB taxonomy): Bacteria > Bacillota > Bacilli > Paenibacillales > Paenibacillaceae > Cohnella > Cohnella nanjingensis. The sequence continues at coordinate 67,247 of NZ_JACJVP010000021.1, read as the reverse complement.
GCTGACCGACCTGTACAATCCGCGGATGACCAAGACCGTGCGGGAACTGCTGTCGCAGATCCGGCCGGATCTGATCCATACGCAGAATCTGTCCGGCTTCGGGGCGGGCATCTGGACGGCGGCGGCCGGGCTCGGCGTGCCGATCGTGCACACGCTGCGCGATTACTCGCTGCTGTCGCCGGTCAGCTCCCCGATCAAGAATCCGCTGCTGGCCCGGCTGTACGCGTTGGCCTCGGCCGGATACAGCAGGCGGGTCACGGCGGTCGTCGGCATCTCGTCGCACATCCTGAGGCGCCATACGGACGCGGGACTGTTCCCCCATGCCGCGAGAAGGGTCATTCCGAACGCGGTGGAGGGCGGAATCGCAGCCAGCGCCAAGGACTTCGACCGCAAGCCGCTGCACATCGGCTACTTCGGGCGAGTCGAGCCGGAGAAGGGCGTTCGCGAGCTGGTCGAGGCGGCGATGTCCCTGCCGCCCGACGTCGTCGAGCGGATCGTCGTCTGCGGCGAAGGGAGCCTCAGGGGAAAGCTGGCCGAGAGCTGCCGCCACGACGGTCGCTTCGTATTCCCGGGCAAGGTGAAGCCCGCGGAAGCGCGTCGAATGATGGCCGAGGTCGACGTCAGCTTCGTCCCCTCGGTGTGGGAGGAACCGTTCGGCCGGGTCATCATCGAGTCGTATCAGGTCGGCACGCCGGTATACGCTGCGGACGTAGGCGGCATCCCGGACGCGGTCTGGAACCCGGACGAATTCCTGTTCCCGCCGGGCAGCGCCGCGGCCATCCGGGCCAAGCTGCTCTCGTACCATTCGTTGCCGGGCGGCGAGAAACGGCGGATTCAGGAAGCCTGCCTCAAGCATTGCCGCGGCTTCACGCAGGCGGCGCTGCTCGACCGGCATCTGAACCTGTACGACGAGACGCTGGCGGGCGGCGGGTACGCCGCGGTAGCGACCGCCGTCGGGCAGGTGCACTAGATGAGCGAGCCGATCGTATATATGTGGCCGAGGACGAACCCGCACAACAAGTATACCGAGCTGCTCGCCCGGTCGCTCGAGCGGCGGGGCCTGCGCGTCGATCACTACGCCAAGGGCTCGCAGTTCAAGCCCCGCAGAGGAGACATCGTTCATATCCATTGGCCGAGCTATACCTACCAGGCGTCATGGTTCGCGCTGACATTCGCGAAGTCGCTGTTTTTTTTGGCTCTGCTCTGTTGGTACAAGCTCCTGGGGGTGCGGCTGTACTGGACGATCCACAACATCTGGCCGCACGAGGGCCGGTCCCGCTGGGATGCGTTCATGCGCAAGCGGCTGCTGCGCCTGTGCGACGCGGCCTTCGCCCTCAGCGAGACGGTTAGGCGCGAGGCAGCCGACGTGTTCGGCGTCCCGGAGGACAAGATCGTCGTGACGCCGCACGGGCATTACGGCGGCGCATATCCGATCCGCGGGACGGATATCCGCGAACGATTCGACATTCCCGCGGACCGGTTCCTGTTCCTGTTCGTCGGGCGGATCAATCCCTACAAGGGCGTGGACCGGCTCGTCGAAGCCTACCGGTCGCTCGCGCCGGAAGAAGGCGCCCTGCTGATCGCGGGGCAGGCGGACGGGGAATACGACCTCGGCTTCATCGGCGAGCGCGGGAAAGCGGGGGGCGGCGGGGCGATTCGGCTGTACCCGAGCTTCGTGGCCGACGGCGAGCTGGCCGACTACCTGCTCGCGGCCGACGCGGTCGTGCTCCCGTACAGGCAGATTTCGACGAGCGGGAGCGCTATTCTGGCGCTGACCTTCAAAAAGCCCGTCGTCGCGCCGCGGATCGGCTCGCTCGGCGAGTACGTGTCCGAGGGCTGCGGCGTGCTGTACGACCCGGACGACAAGGACGGGCTGCGCAAGGCGCTGCGCGACGTCATGAACATGGACCGGCGCGAGACGGAGAGCCGGATCGCGGACAAGCTCCGGGAGCTCGATTGGGACCGGATCGCGGACCGGATGCTCGCCGTCTACGCCGGAAGGATACCGCAAGAGGTGAACGCATGAAAGCATCGGTAGCCATATGCACGCACAATCGGGCCGCGGATCTGCAGGAGGCGCTGCTGAGCCTGCTGCGGCAGCGGCACGAGTCCTTCGAGGTGATCGTGGTGGACAACGGCTCCACCGATCAGACGGCCCAAACGGTGCTCGAGTTCGAGCGGGTGGTCAGCTTCCCGGTCCGCTACATCTTCGAGGAGCGGCTCGGCCTCTCGGTCGCCCGCAACCGGGCGATCCGCGAATCGCGGGGCGAGTACGTGCTGTTCCTGGACGACGACGCGGTCGCGTCCGAGGATTGGATCGGCGGGATCGTCTCCCTGTTCGAGCGGGATTCCCGCATCGGCTGCGTCGGCGGCAAGATCGAGCCCGCCTGGGAAGGGGAGGCGCCGACGTGGCTGTCTCCCGAGAACCGCACGCTCTACACGATCCTCGACTACGCCGACGAGGTCGTGGAGATGAAGCGGCCGGCGATTCCGTTCGGCGCCAACGTGGCCTTCCGCCGCTCGGCGTTCGACATGGGGGCGCTGTTCCGCGAGGACCTGGGCCGCGTGGGGAGCAACTTGCTCTCGAGCGAGGAGGCCGAGCTGATCGAGCGCATCCGCGCCCGGCATTCGGTCTATTACACGCCGCACGCCTCGGTGCTGCACAAGATCCCGCGCAGCCGCATCAGCCGCAAGTGGCTGCTGCGCCGCATCTACTGGCAGGGCGTCAGCAGCGCGGTCAGCTCGAAGAGCAAGTTTCGGCTGTTCGCGCAGTCCGTCGTGAAGGTGCCGGTCTTCGTGCTGCTCTCGCTCCCGATCCTGTACGACAGGCGGCGGGTGTTCCGCAACGTCAGCCGGATCGCCTACAACAACGGGCTGATCAGCGGCGTGCTGGGCACGTACGAATGAGGAGGCTCAGCCGCCTATGGCGGGGGGAAGGCGCGCTGACGGCGATCATGCGGACGAGCGCCGCCAATCTGATCATCGTGCTGCTCGGCACCGTCACCTCGATCGTGACGGCGCGCATGTTCGGCGTGGCGGGCAAGGGCGAGTTCTCGGCGATCCTGTTCTGGCCGACCCTGCTGGCCGGCCTGCTCAGCTTCGGGCTGCCGACGTCCCTGATCTACAACCGGCGGACGCATCCGTCGCTCGGGCCGGCGTACGTCAGGGCCGGATTCCTGTTCCAGCTCCCGATCTGCCTGCTGGCCGGCACGATCGCCTGGATCTTCTTGCCCGCGTGGCTGGGCAACTACGGCGCCGAGATCGTGAGCATCGCCAGGTGGTACACGGTCCTTACGCTGCCGCTGCTGCTGGCGGTCGGTCTCATGTCGGCGCTCGCGCAGAGCATGGAGAATTTCGGCCTCTACAACGGCATCCGGCTCTACGTGCCGCTCAGCAATCTGCTCGGGTTGACGGCGCTGTGGGCGTGCGGGACTTTAAGCCAATTTTCCTCCGCCCTCATGTTCCTCGTCACGAGCCTGGGCGTCGTCTGTTGGGCGCTGTACCGGATGAGACGGGAGCTGGCCGCCTCCTGGTTCGCCAAGCGAGGCGGATCGGGGGACAAGACGAAGGAGCGCGGCGCGATCAAGACGCTGTTCGGCTACGGCGGGAGAGTGTACGGCGTCGAACTGCTCGGCACGCTGTACGGCCAGTGCGACAAGCTCATCATCCTGTCGCTGCTCGCGCCGCGGGAATTCGGCCTCTATACGGTCGTATACACGCTGTCCCGCGTGTTCAACATCGTCCAGACGGCGATCTCCGGCGTCGTCTTCCCGAAAGTGACGGGGCTCGCGCCAGACGAGATCGTAGCCAAGGTTAGCCGGGCGTTCCGGGTTTCCTTTCCGCTGATGCTCGGCGCGCTCGTCCCCGGCGCGCTCGTCGGACGCTGGCTGCTCGGCCTGCTCTACGGAGAGCCGTTCCTGGCCGCGGATACGGCGTTCTACCTGCTGTCGCTGGAATGCGTCGTGGGCGGAGGCTCGTGGATTCTGGCCTCCTCGTTCAACGCGATGGGACGTCCCGGTCTCGTGGTCGTCCGGCAGGCGATCGCGCTAGCGCTGACGGTAGGGCTATGCTTCGCGCTCGCCCCTGCTTATGGGCTGAACGGCATCGCGCTGGCGATGCTGATCGGCGCGTTCAGCCGGATCGTCATCTCGGTCGCGGCGATGAAAATCGTGTTCAAGGCGCCCGTCATGGGCGTGCTGTTCGACAAGAGCGACTGGCGCTTCCTGGCGGGACGCCTGACCAGGGCGGCGCAATCCTGATCGAATGAATGGAAGGACGGCATCGCACGTATGCAACTGCGCGGTAGAAGCGTTAGGGATTATATGAAGTACGGCTACCGGGTGCTCCGCGGCGCGCTGTTCAGGCGCAAGACCGACGGATGCGGCCGGCTGCTGCGGGTATGCGGCGCCGTGACGGTATCCAAGTCGAGGCGAGCCCGGCTCGTCCTCGGCAGCCATGTCATCCTGCACCGGGACACCGGGTTCTATCTGGACTCGGAGGAGGCCGTCGTGGAGATCGGAGACCATACGTTCCTCAACCGGAGAAGCGAGGTCATGTGCAAGCGGCACGTTAAGATCGGCAGCCATTGCGCCATCTCGTGGGACGTCACCATCACGGATACCGACTATCACGCGCTGGAGGGTTCGGAGAAGACGCGGCCGGTCACGATCGGGGATCACGTGTGGATCGGCAGCCGGGCGACCATCCTGAAGGGCGTCACGATCGGCGCCGGGGCCGTCGTCGCGGCGGGCGCGGTCGTATCGAAGGACGTGCCCCCGCGCGCCCTCGTGGCGGGCGTCCCGGCGCGGATCGTCCGCGAGAACGTGAGCTGGTCCCTGTGACGGGACGCCGGAGGCAACGATACAAGCGAGAAGGAGACGAATGGATGGAGATCGCACCACTGCCGGCTCACCCTATGGATGAGCTGAAAAACCAGCTCAGGCAGATATTGAACGTCATTCCGCCTGGCTCGAGCATTTATTATATCGACTATCCCGTTCACGCCAACGGCGGCGATCTGCTGATCATGAAGGGGACGGAAGCCTTCTTCAAGGCGAACGGCATCCGGGTCCGCGCGCGGTACAGCGCGCTGGATTTCCCCGACGGGCTCGCCGTGCCGAAGGACCATATTCTCGTGCTCCACGGCGGCGGCAACTTCGGCGATCTGTACCCCGTGCACCAGAAGCTGCGCGAGCGCGTCGTCGCCGGCTATCCGAAGCATCGGGTCGTCATGCTGCCGCAGACGATATTCTACAAGGACGTGCACGAGTTCGAGCGGACCGCGGACATTCTGAACCGCCACCGGGACGTTCATCTGTACGTTCGCGACACGCTCTCGCTGGACATGGCGAGGGACAAGCTGAAGCACTGCAACGTCTACTTGTCCCCGGACATGGCCCACCAGCTGTGGCCGATCCGCGGCGCCGCCGAGCCGGAGCGGGAGCTGCTCCGCTTCCTGCGCACCGATATCGAGAAGACGGCCGGGCAGGAGATAATGGCCGCGGACGGCGCGGGCGATCGCCTGGACTGGTCGACGCTCTACAGCCGGACGGAGCAGCGGTCGATTCGCGCGTTCGGAGACGTGCTGCGGTTCTCCAAGGGCAAGCTGCCTGTCGGCAGAATTTGGAGCAAATACACGGACCGTCTGGTGAACAAGGCGATAGGCCGGTTCGCCCAGTACAGGACGGTGCAGACCTCCAGGCTCCATGGCCATATCCTGTCCTGCCTGATGGACAAGCCGAACGTGCTGATCGACAACGCTTACGGGAAAAACGCCAGCTATTACCGGACCTGGACCCAAGGCATCGCTTCGGCGAGGCTCCTGGCGGAGCCGGCGAACAAGCAGAGCGGAGGGATGGCATGAAAATCGTTCTTCTGTCGGGCGGCTCGGGCAAGCGGCTGTGGCCGCTGTCCAACGATTCCCGCTCGAAGCAGTTCCTGAAGGTGCTGAAGGGCCCCGACGGCCAGCCCGAGTCGATGATCCAGCGCGTATGGCGGCAGATCGAGGACGCCGGCCTGCGGGAGCATACCTACGTGGCGACGGGCAGGTCCCAGGTCGAGATTCTCTACGGCCAGCTCGGCAGCGACGTCCGCCTGATCGCCGAGCCGTCGCGGAGAGACACCTTTCCCGCCATCGCGCTCGCGGCGACCTATCTGTACGCCATGGAAGGCGTGAGCCTCACCGAGACGGTGGTCGTCATGCCGGTCGATCCGTACGTCGACGGCCGGTTCTTCGCGGAGCTCGGGATGCTGGAGCGCGCGCTGGACGCGTCCGCCGCGGATTTGGCGCTGATCGGCGTGCAGCCTACATACCCCTCGGAGAAGTACGGATATATTTTGCCGGGCGCCGAGGACGCGGCGGACGGCCCGTACACGACCGTACGCGGCTTCCGCGAGAAGCCGGCCAGGGCCGAGGCCGAGGCGATGATCGCGCAGGGAGCGTTGTGGAACTGCGGGGTGTTCGCGTTCAAGCTCGATTTTCTGATCAACATCCTGATCGCCCACGAGCTGCCGATCCAGCACGAGGAGATGGCGAAGCGCTACGACACGCTGCCGCAGATCAGCTTCGACTACGAGGTCGTCGAGAAGGCGAACCGGATCGCGGCCGTCCGCTACGACGGGGACTGGAAGGATCTCGGCACCTGGAACACGCTCACCGAGGAGATCGATTCGGCGCTGACCGGCAAGGGCATGATCTCGGCGCAGACGAAGGGCGCGCACGTCATTAACGAGCTGGACGTCCCGATCGCGGTTCTCGGCCTCTCGGACGTCATCGTGGCGGCGAGCCCGGACGGCATCCTCGTGGCCGAGAAGGCGCTCAGCCCGCTGGTCAAGGACCTGCTCAAGACTTCGGAGCAGCGTCCGATGTACGAAGAGCGGCGCTGGGGACGTTATCGCGTGCTGGACTACGCCGTTTATCCGGACGGCCGCGAGGTGCTGACGAAGCGGATCTTCATCGCGGGCGGACGCAACTTGAGCTACCAGTACCACAGCCTGCGGGACGAGGTATGGACCGTGATGGCCGGGAGAGGCATCGTCGTGCTGGACGGGCGGATGTTCGCCTTGTCCGTCGGCGACGTGCTCCAGATTCCCAAGGAGAGCAGGCACAGCGTGCTGGCGGAGAGCGACCTCGAGATCATCGAGGTGCAGACGGGCACGCTGCTGATCGAGGAGGATATCGTCCGGCTCGAGATGGCCTGGGACGAGATCGTTCAACTCTGCGAGACATAGGAGGGTTCCATTTGAAAATCGCGGTTATTGGCACCGGCTATGTCGGGCTCGTGTCGGGCATCTGCTACGCGGAGCTCGGGCACGCGGTCGTCTGCGTCGACAAGGATCCGTACAAGATCGCAACGCTGCAAGGCGGAGGCGTCCCGATCTACGAGCCGGGGCTCGAGGAGCTGTCGCGGCGGGGCGTCGCGGCCGGCCGGCTGCGCTACACGCACGACCTGCAGGAGGCCGTCCGCGGGACCGACCTCGTCATCATCGCGGTCGGCACGCCTCCGCTGCCGAGCGGCGAGGCCGATCTCTCCTATATCGATGCCGCGGCCGCCGAGATCGCGGACGCGCTGGACGGCTATGCGATCGTCGCCGTGAAGAGCACGGTCCCCGTCGGCACGAACGAGCGGGTGCGCGACCTGATCCGCGCCCGGACCGCCGTGCCGTTCGACAGCGTGTCGCTGCCGGAATTCCTGCGGGAAGGCTCGGCCGTGCGCGATACGCTCGAGCCGGACCGCGTCGTGATCGGCGCCGATTCCCCGGCCGCGGCCGAACGGATCGCCGAGCTGCACCGGCCGCTGACGCAGAAGGTCATGGTGACCGACATCCGCAGCGCGGAGATGCTGAAGTACGCGTCCAACGCGTTTCTAGCGACGAAAATCTCGTTTATCAACGAGATTGCGAACATCTGCGAGAAGGTCGGCGCGGACGTCGCGGAGGTCGCCGCGGGGATGGGACTCGACCGAAGGATCGGACCGGCGTTCCTGGGCGCGGGCATCGGCTACGGCGGCTCCTGCTTCCCGAAGGACACGCGGGCGCTCATCCAGATCGCCGGCCACGTCGAGTACGAGTTCAAGCTGCTCCGCTCGGTCGTCGAGGTGAACCGGGACCAGCGCATGCGCATCGTCCGCAAGCTCGAGACGATCTTCGGCGGCGAGCTCCGGAGCAAGACGATCGGGGTGTGGGGGCTGTCGTTCAAGCCGAACACGGACGACGTCCGCGAATCGCCGGCGCTCGAGATCATGCGGCATCTGGTCGATAGCGGCGTGCGGGTGCGGGCTTACGATCCGATCGCGACGCCGAGCTTCCGAGGCCTGTTCGGAGACGGCGGCGTCGTCTGGTGCGACGGGGCGCTCGAAGCCGCGAGCGGCGCGGACGCCTTGTGCCTGCTGACCGAATGGGAGGAGTTCGCGCGGATCGATCTGCGGCGGCTGCAGGAGACGATGCGCCGGCCGATCCTGATCGACGGCCGCAACGTGTTCAAGGAATCGGATCTTGCGGGAACGGCGTTCATCTACTATTCAATCGGCCGTCCGAGCCTGAATCAGGGCATCAGAGAAGAGATGCCGATCCTCCAGTATTGAAGAAGGAGCTCGTCATCATGAAAAGAAAAACGGTCTGGCTCCTGGCGTACGTCATGTTGGTCGTGCTGCTCCCCGCGCACACGTACGGGGACAGCTCCGGCGGCAACGAGATCGAAGTCGACGACCTCGCCGATTGGCAGCAGGCGTACGCGCATTCGAGCACGCTTGCCTTGCGGACGATCGCCGGCGACGACCGGGATCCGACCCGCGTCGCGAGCGGCGGCCCGTCCGTCGAAGAACTGGTTTACCGGGCGGAAGGCAACCTGAAGTCCTTCGCGGTCCATACGTACGGGAAGGCGGACGGCACGGCCGGCCGGTTGAAGTTCCTGATCTCGCCCGACGGCAAGACGTACCGCGGCGTGGTGCCTGACGTGCACGAGGAGCCGGGCGATCCGCCAGCCGTGTCCTATGAATCCAGAGGGTTCCCAAGCGGCACGAAGTACCTGAAGATCGTATTCGAGGGCGGAGGGGCGGAAGCTTCTCCCGAGATTGGCCAGGTGGTGCTGAACGGGCCCTCTGTCGCCTTGGCCAGCAAGCCGTCGGGGCCGGTGCTGTACGGCAGCATGATTCTGCTGAATCCGAAACAGGACGGCGATATCGTCTACTACACGACGGACGGGAGCGACCCGCGCACCTCCCAGACCCGTAAGCCTTACAACTCGCCGATCCCGATCGAAGGCGAGACGCTGCTCAAGACGACGGAGGCGAGCGCGACTGGGGAGTCGCCGTCGTCCGCAGGCGTATCCACGTACGCGTATACGCCGTACCTGCTCGCGGCGCCGCCGCCCGGCATCGCCGATCCGCTGAACGACTTCGGCCTGACCGAAGTCCGCGCCAACGTCTACGTGGCGCACGACAACCCCGACTACTTCGGCAATGACGGGAGCCGCGCGGTACGCGCCACGCTGTCGCCGGGGGTGCTCGTCTACCGGGCCGATTACGAGATGACCTCTTTTTCGGTGCGCAGCTTTTATTTTGCCGGCCAGCCGCTCGAGAAGCTGAAGTTCTACGTTTCGCCGGACGGCAAGCAGTACGGCGAGATCGCCGCCGAATCCTATCCGTCCGGCTTTCCCGTGAGCAATTGGCAGCCGTACGCGTACGAGAATATGTCCCTGCCCGCGGGCACGCGCTATCTCAAGATCGAGATGCTCGGCCAGGCCAAAGCCTGGACGCCGCAGGTGTCCGAGGTGGCGATCAACCTGAACACGGCGTCCGTCATGCTGGCGACGTCCAAGACGGCAAACGGCATGCAGGCCACGCTCTCGACGGAGACCTCCGGGGCGCGCATTTATTACCGGCTGAACAAGGGCGCCAACTATCTCCCGTATTCGGGGCCGATTCCGCTGGAGGGTTACGTCCAGCTGGAGGCGTACGCGGTCAATAACAGCCTTAAGCCGAGTCCGATCCGCAGCTACACGGTCAACGCCGGCAAGGACGTGCTGCTAGACCGGTTCGGCCAGATGGAGGATGCGAGCTTCGCCGGCAAGGTGACCTCCGAGTCGCAGCTTGACGACGACGCGGAAGCCGACGCCGCCTACTATGGCGGCTTGAAAGCGCCCGCAGGCCGCGACGCTTACGGGGGATTGGCCGGCAGCAAGATCAAGTACGGCCTCCAGGCCACCGGCTTTTTCGCGATCCAGCAGATGAACGGGCGTCCGGTCATGACGACGCCGACGGGCAATCTGTACTTCAGCCTGGCGGTCAACGGGGTCACGGCCCACGAGACGTATACGCTCGTCAAGGGGCGGGAGACGAAGTTCGAAGCGGTGCCCCCCTACGCCGGCGAATACAAGCCCGCCTATCTCGGGACGGACAACTTCTCGTTTTTCGTGGCCAACAAGTACCGCAAGACCGGCGTCTTCCCGACGGAGCACGCCATCTACATGGAGGCGATCGAACGGCTGCAAAAATGGGGCTTCAACGGCATCGGCGGCTACTCGCCCGAGAAATACGGCGAAGAGGGACTGTTCCCCTATACGCGCATGCTGCCGCTGGAGGGGATGAGCTGGGCCAAGATCGACGGCCTGTCGATCTTCGATATTTACGCGCCCGGCGCGGAGGCCAAGTTGGACGAGGCGTTCGCCCAGTCAGTCGCCCCGTACAAGGACGATCCGATGCTGATCGGCTACTTCATCGGCAACGAGTACGACTTTCACCGGTTCTACGCCGAGGTGCCGAAGCTTAAGGCGAGCAAGGCGGCGATCAAGGGCAAGCTGGTCGAGCGCCTGAAGGCCAAGTACGTCACGATCGAGGCGTTCAATACCGCGTGGAAGACGAGCTTCGCTTCGTTCGACGAGCTGAAGGAGGCGGCGCTGCCGCTGAATTCGTCGCCGGCCTGGCGGGATATGGACGAGCTGTATACGGATTATCTGGACCGGTTCTTCGGCACCGTGTCGCGGCTTTACCGCAAGTACGATCCGAACCATCTGCTGCTCGGCGACCGATGGATCGTGACGACCTTCCACAACGAGAAGGTGCGGGACATGCTCGCGGCTGCCGAGGGCAAGTACGTCGACGTGATCAGTCTCAACTACTATGCGTACAAAATCGAGACGGACCAGCTCGCCGATCTCTATGCCAAGTCGGGCAAGCCGATCCTCATGAGCGAGTTCGGCTACGGCACGTCGGAGCAAGGGCTGGCGCCGCTGATGAAGAATTCGGCGACGAACCAGTTCCAGCGCGGCATGCGGTACCGGAACTACGTAGAGGGCGTCGCGACGCTGCCGTACGTGGTCGGGGCCAACGTGTTCAACTACGTGGACCAGGCGGGTCTCGGCCGCTACTGGCAGGGCGAGTGGGGGGAGCACTACAACTCCGGCCTCGTCAACGTCGCGGATCGTCCGTACAAGGACTATCTGACCGGCGCGAAGGCGACGAACGACGACATCTACAAGGTCATCCTCGGCGAGCGGCCCAAGTTTTATTACGATTTCAGCCAAAAGTGAAGGTCGCAGCGCATCTAGCGAAAGCGAAGGATTGCGATTCGCGCGGATAGGCGAAGGAAAGGCGAAGGGAAAGCGAAATGAATCGAAGGAGGCGCCCCGGATGGTCGACGCAGCGGGCAACAATCTGGTATTCCTGCTCTGCACGCCGCGGAGCGGCAGCTCCCTGACCACGGTCATGCTGCAAAATCACGGCAGGCTGTTCGCCGCGCAGGAGATGTGGTTTCTGATGAGCCTGCTCGACCTGAAGGCGGCGCAGCGGCGGGCATACGGCGGCGGGGCCATCCTCGAGCGGTTCTTTAACGGCGTGCTGCCGGACGACGCGTTCGCGGACGCGTGCCGGTCGTTCGCGGTCCAGGCTTACAACGGTCTCTTGCGCGGCGGCGGCGGCGCGGACATCGTCATCGACAAGTCGCCCAGATATTATTACCTGCTGGAGTTTCTGGACGCGCTGTTCCCGCGCGCCAGGCGCATCTGGCTCCTGCGCAATCCGCTGGCCGTGCTCGCTTCTTACAAGAAACTTGGCGCGTCCCGCGGCGGCGCGGCGGACCTGGCGGGGCTGCTGGAGGGACCCGCGTTCGACATCAAGGCCGCGGATCTCACGATCGGGCTGATGCGCTACCTGCGCTACTTCGCGAATCCCGACCCGTACGTCTACCGGCTGCGTTACGAGGAGCTGGTGGCCGATCCGCGCGGACAGTTGGACGGCGCGTGCCGGTTCCTCGGCACGGCGTACGAGGAAGGGATGGAAAATTACGGCGCCCGCATGGGGACCGCGAAGTCGGAGCTGTACTTCAGCATGGGCGTCGGCGATCCGAACGTGGCGGACCATGCGGCGCCGCATCGGGAATCCGTGGATGCCTGGAAGGACGTGCTCACGAAGCGGGAGGCGGAGCTGTACGTCCGCCTCCTCGGGGCGCAGGTGTTCGAGGAGCTCGGCTACGGCGAGGCGCTGGCGGTCGCGGAGCGCTGGACGGGCGTCCGCTTCGGGCGGGAACCGGACGAGCGGCTGATGGCGCTGAGAGAGCGGCAGCTGTCGGAGACGACCGGATGCCGCTGGGAGCCGGAGTACGCGATGCGAGCGGGCGCTGGCGGCGGAGCGGCGGCGGGCTCGAAGGGCGTGCCGGACTTGGCGGGCCAAGCAGGCTTCTCGGGCGCGGCGGACGAGGCGGATGGCGCCATGCCGGGTGCGAAGACCGACCCGCGGGTGCTGCAGCTGCAGATGACCGTCCGCGCGCTGGAGCTTCGGCTCGAAGCCGGCATCCGGGAGCAGCGGCATCTCCGCGCCCAGCTCGGCGCCATGAAGCGGAAGGCGGACTGGCTGAAGTCGGCGATTCCCTTCGGCAAGCGTCTCTCACGGTTCGCCTCGGCCTGCATGGCCGGCGGAGGCAAGAAGTGAGCGCGCTCGCGGGCATCGTCCGGTTCGACGGCCGGGCGGCTTCGGCCGCGGACGGCGAAGCGATGATGGACGCCATGGCCCGGTACGTCGCCGACGACGCGCGAACATGGCGGGGAGGACCGGCGTTTCTCGGCTGCCGCATCCGCTGGATCACGCCGGAATCCGTCTTGGAGCGCATGCCGGACGGCGATCCGAACGGGCGGCTGCGTATCGTCGCGGACGCTATTCTCGACAACCGCGCGGAGCTGTTCGAGCGGCTCGAGGTGCCTTCCTTCCGCCGCGGGGCGACGACGGACGCAGAACTGATCCTGCTCGCCTACCGGAGATGGGGGCGGGCGGCGCCCGAACGTCTCGTCGGCGACTTTGCGTTCATGATCTGGGACGAGGAACGCCGGGAGCTGTTCGGCGCGCGGGATCTGTTCGGCAGCCGCTCGCTGTACTACCACATCGGCGCCGGGCGGCTCGCCTTCGCCACGACGATGGCGCCCCTGCTGGCGCTGAAGGACGCGGCGGGCGGGCTGGACGAGGCATGGCTCGCCGAGTTCATGGCGATCCCGGAGATGTTCGAATCGACGGACGCCGGAGCGACGCCGTACCGGGGGATCCGACAGGTGCCGCCGGGCCATTCGATCGTCTTCGCGGACGGCCGGGCGCGGCTCGACGCCTACGGCACGATCGAGCCGGACGAGCCGCTGCGCTTGAAGTCCGACGGCGAATACGAGGAGGCGATGCGCGCCGTGTTCGGAGAGGCCGTCCGCTGCCGGCTCCGCACGCACCGCGAGGTCGCGGCGACGCTGAGCGGCGGCCTCGACTCGGGCGCCGTCGCGGGATTCGCCGCGCGGGCGCTGCGGCAGGAGGGCAAGACGCTGCAGACGTACAGCAGCGTGCCGGCCAGCGGCTTCGCCGATTGGACGCCGGGACACGTGGCTGCGGACGAGCGTCCGTACATCGCGGCGACGGTCCGGCATGTGGGCAATATCGAGGAGACGTACATGGACTTCGAGGGGATCAGCCCGCTCACCGAGGTGGACGAGTGGATCGACCTGCTCGAGTCCCCCTACAAGTTCTTCGAGAATTCCCATTGGCTGAAGGGCATTCACGAGCGGGCGGGCAGCCGGGGCGCGGGCGTGCTGCTGACCGGCGCGCGGGGCAACTTCACGGTCTCGTGGGGACCCGCCCTGGACTACTACGCGCTGCTGCTGAAGCGCATGAAGTGGCTGCGGCTCTCGCGAGAGCTGCGCATGTTCGGCGCGAATAAAGGCATCGGCAGACGGCGTCTGCTGCAGGCCCTGGGCAAGCTCGCCTTCCCGGCGTTGGCGGGCCGTTCGCGGGATGCCGGGGGGGCGGACCTGCCGGCGATGCTCATCCATCCCGACTTCGCCGAGCGCATGGGCGTGTTCGACAGGCTGCGCGGCGGCCCGGACGGCCGTAGCGACGGCGGAGTTCGCGGCCGCGGCGGTTCCGCGGCCGCCGATCCGTTCGCGCTGCGCAGGGACAAGCTCGGCAGCCTCGCGGCCGCGAACAAGAACGGGGCGACGGCGACCAAGCTGTCGCTGCGGTACGGCGTCTGGGAGCGGGACCCGACCTGCGATCTGCGGGTCGTGCGCTTCTGCCTCTCCGTGCCGGTCAAGCAGTACGTGCGAGACGGGATGGACCGCGCGCTGATCCGCAGGGCGACGAAGTCCGTGCTGCCCGACGAGGTCCGGCTCAATCAGCGGGTGCGGGGCGTCCAGGGCGCGGATTGGATTCACCGGGCCGCGCCGATGTGGCCGCGCCTGCTCGACGAGCTGCGGCGGCTCTGCGACGATTCGGCCGTCGCCGGCTATCTCCACGTCGACCGCATCCGCGCCGCCGCGGCGGGGATCGGACGGGAGCCGCGCCCCGAGCTCGCTTTTCACCCGGAGATGAGGCTGCTCCTGCGCAGCGTGATTCTGTACCGCTTCATCAAGCGGCATGCCTGACGGGGCCGAAAGGCTTCGCGCGTTAACCTTTCGAATCGATCCAACACCGTTTGTAAAGGAGGTGATAACTAAGGAGGTGATAACTATGGAAAATCGTGCAAAGCAACAATGGCAAACGCCGGAACTCGAAACGCTGAACGTCAGCGAGACGATGTACGGCAAAGGCATGACCGACATCGACTTCGTCACGGTCGAGGATTTGGACATCTACACGCCGAGCTGAGCAGGCAATCTCGAAGCACCAAAGCGTCCTTATACAGTTCGATCGGACTGTATAAGGACTTCTTTATCGATGCGGAAAGGCCGCATCGCGGGCGGAGGCGCGCGCAGCGGTTAGACGCTCAGGAGGCAATAGCGATAAATGCGTGCGCGTAGATCGACAGTTGGCGGTCTTGCCAGCTACCTGCGCTCAAAGTGTGCGCGTACGCAAGATTTGGCGAGTAGATCGGCTACTTACGTTCAAAGCGTGTGAAATCATCCCAAAGAAAAGGATGAATACGATGATCGATGCGGCATTGGCCGAAAGAACGACGACGGTCCACAGGGCTTTCGGCCTTCGCATGGCGAGCCGGATCCCGCTTCCCGAATTGCCGTTGTCCGGCGACGGAACGGCGGAAGAGGCCGCGGACGTTACGATCGGCACGGCCGATCCGGGGCCGCTTCGGGCCGAGCTCGAAGCCGCCGGCAGCAACTTCTCTCTAACGCGCGACGGCAGCCGGTTCCTGTTCCTCATCCCCGAGACGGCAGTATTCTGCATCGACGAGGGGCGTCAGGTTACGGTCGCGCCGCTGCCCGGCGCGGACGGCGAAAAGGTGCGCGTCTATCTGCTCGGCACGTGCCTCGGCGCGCTGCTCATGATCCGAGGGCTGCTGCCGCTGCACGGCAGCGCGGTCGTGATCGGCGGCAGAGCATACGCCTTCGTGGGCGACTCGGGCGCCGGCAAGTCGACGTTGGCCGCAGCGTTCGTAGGCATGGGGCACCGGCTCGTCAGCGACGACGTCGTTGCGGTAGCCGCAGGCGCCGACGGCGGGCCGGTCGTCATGCCCGCCTATCCGCAGCAGAAGCTGTGGCGGGAGAGTCTCGACGGACTCGGCATCCATGCGGCGCCGTACCGTACGATCTACCGGGAGACCGAGAAGTTCGCAGTGCCGGTCGCCGAATCGTTCTTCGCCGAACCCGTTCCGCTCGCCGGCGTGTTCGAGCTTACGCGGTCGGACGGGGAGGCGATGGGCGTCAGCCCGCTGCCCGTGCTCGAGCGGCTGCGCGTCATGCTGCAGCACACGTACCGGCATGCGCTGATCCCCCGGCTCGGCCTCGCGGACTGGCATTTCCGCGCGGCGTCGGGCATCGCCTCGCGCGTCTCCGTCGGCCGGCTGTGGCGGCCGCTGGCCGGATTCACGGCGCGCGAGCTCGCGGAGACGCTGATTCGTTATAACCAGAGAGGAGAGCTGAGAGCATGAGCGCAAGCTTGACGGACATGATGGAAGCCGGGCGGATCGTCGTCAGGGCAGAGGGCAACATGGTGAGCGACATGAACGGGGAGAAGGTCATGTTCAGCACCCGCACGGGCAAGTACTACAACCTTGGCAGCGTCGGCGGCCGAATCTGGGACCTGATCGCGGCGCCGGTCGTCATCGGCCAGGTGGTCGACGCGCTGGCCGCGGAATACGAGGTCGATCGGGAGGATTGCGAATGGGAGGTCGGCGCGTTCCTGAGGCAGATGTACCGGGAATCGCTGATCGAGGTACGTTCGTTCTGATGCGCCGGCTGAGGACGTTCATGGCCTGGCCCGCGGCGCGCAGGCGGCTCATGCTGGAGGCGCTGTTCTTCCTGGCATGGGCGCGCTTCCTGAAGGCGCTGCCGTTCAAGCGGATCGCGCCGAAGCTTGGCCGTCCGATGTCCGAGACGCCGCACGTGCACGATCTGCCCGCGGAACGCGTCGTCCGGAGCATCTCGGAAGCGGTGCGGGTGATGAGCTGCCATACGTTCTGGGAGAGCAAGTGCCTCGTACAGGCGCTCGCGGCCAAAAAAATGCTGGAGCGGCGCAGCATGGACAGCACGCTCTACCTCGGCACCGCCAAGGACAAGCAGGGGAATCTGATCGCGCACGCCTGGCTGCGCAGCGGCCCGGTCTATCTGACCGGAGGCGGGGAGCGTCGCATGTTCACGACGGTGGCGGTATTCGGAAAGGACTATTCGACTGAAAAGATAGAAGGTGAGAGGCATGAACCAAGCGCTCGGGCTTGATATGACCGCTATTCCCCGGGAGCTGACCGCGATGCTGACGGCGCTGCGGAGCGAAGCCGCGCCAGAGGAGAAGGGCCCGCCGGGGCCTCCGTTGCCGAACATCGATTGGAATCAATTCGTGAAGCTGGTCCGCCATCATCGCGTCTATCCGCAGATTCACGCGGATCCGGACGGCGCCGGCTTGATTCCGTCCGATGTCCTGCAAGCCCTGAGCGGCGACTATACGCAGAACACGTGGCGGATGCTCCGTCTGAGCGGCGAGCTGGACCGCGTGAGCAGGTCGCTGACGAAGCGGGGCGTGCGCTCGCTGGCGCTGAAGGGGCCGGCACTGGCCAGACAGCTGTACGGGGACATCTCGCTGCGGACGTCCAAAGACCTCGATATCCTGATTCCCGTGGACGACCTTAGGCAGGCCGAGCGCCTGCTCCAGGAGCTCGGCTACGAGGCGGACGAGCCGATCCCGTACGGTCTCGGAGATTGGAAGTGGAAAATCCACCATGTCTCCTTCACAAACCCGAACACGGGCATCCAGGTGGAGGTGCACTGGCGGCTGAACGGCGACAACGGCAAGGAGCCGCCGTTCGAGGCGCTCTGGCGCGACCGGCAGGCTTGCGCGCTCTCGGACGGTCTCCATATGCCGGGGGACGCGCATCTGTTCATGTATCTCGTGACGCACGGCGCGCGCCACGGCTGGTTCCGGCTCCGCTGGCTGGCGGATATCGACCGGATGGTCCGCCGAGGCCTGGACTGGGAGGCGATCATTCCGCTGCTCCGGCGCTACCACGCCCTCGATCAGACGAGCCAAGCGCTCGTGCTGGCCGACGCGCTGCTGCATACGCCGGTCCCGGCCCCGATGCGCCCGATCCTCGCCGCCGGGCGCGGACGGGCGCTGGCGGATCGCGCGCTCGGCTTCATCCGCGACCCCGTCGTGCTGACCACCGATCCGAGCGCGGGCGAAGTGTCCAAGACGTACAAGCGGTACTTGTTCGAGCTGAAGACGACGCGGCAAAAGTGGTGGTACGCGGTCAGCCGGCTCTATCCCAGCTTCAGGGACGCCGAGGCGCTGCCGCTGCCGAGGCCCTTGTATTTTCTTTATTTTCCGCTGAGGCCGTTCGTCTGGCTGTGGAGACAGTTCCGGCAGCAAACGTGAGAGCGAGGGACGCGGATGACCGATCTTAGGCATTACTTGAACAGACTGCGCGGCTACGCGGGGATGCGGCTGTACGCCCAGCTCGCCGCGATGGTCGCGCTCGGGCTGTTCGACGGCATCGGCATCTACATGCTCGTTCCGATGCTGGGCCTGCTGGGCCTGCTCGGCGACGACGCGGGCGCCGGCAGCCTCCCGCTGGCCGGGGACTGGTTCGAAGCGCTCCGCGGCCTGCCCGCGGACTACGCCCTGCCCGTCCTGCTGGCGGCGTTCGTCCTGGTCATGACGATGCAGGCGCTGCTGCAGCGGGAGCAGAGTATCCGCAGCGCCCGGCTGCAGCAGGGCTTCGTCCGCCACCTGCGACTGACGCTGTACGAAGCGCTGATGCGCTCGAACTGGATTTTTTTCGTTCGGCGGCGCCGGTCGGACTTTCACCACCTGCTCACCTCCGAGCTGGCGCGGGTCAGCCAGGCGACCTACCTGCTGCTGCAGCTCGTCTCCTCGCTCGTCTTCACGATCATCCAGGTCGGGATCGCCTTCTGGCTGTCGGCGAAGCTGACGGCGATCGTGCTGGTCTGCGGCGCGGCGATCGCGCTCGTCATGCGGCGCAGAATCCGGCGGGCGAAGGACGTCGGCAACCGGACGAGCGAGCTGTCGCAGCGTTATTACGCGGGCTTGACCGACCATTTTAACGGGATTAAGGATATCAAGAGCAACCGTCTGGAGTCGTCTTATCTCGACTGGTTCCGCGCGTTGACCGGCCGGATGGAGTCCAACTTCGCGGACTTCGCGCGGCTGCAGGCCACGACGGCGAGCCTGTACAAGATCTCGGCCGCCGCGTTGATCGCGCTGTTCGCGTACTTGGCCGTCGAGGCGCTGCACGTCGGGGCGGGCGAACTCCTGCTCATCGTCGTCCTGTTCGCCCGGCTGTGGCCCCGCTTCACCGCGATTCAATCCGGGGCGGAGCAGATCGGTTCCTCCATCCCCGCGTTCCGCAGCTTGCGCCAGCTCGAGCGCGAGAGCGCCGAGGCCTGCGAGTCGGCGGAGGCCGAGCCTGCGGAGCGCGCCGAAGGCCTGCAGGTGAAGGACGGCATCGCGTGCCGCCACGTCTACTTCAGGTACGGCGACGAGGACGATGCCGAATACGCGCTGAAGGACGTGTGCCTCCAGATCCCCGCGGGGAAAATGACGGCGATCGTCGGGAAGTCGGGCGCGGGCAAGAGCACGCTCGTCGACCTGCTGATGGGGCTGCTCGAGCCGGAGAGCGGAACGGTGCTGATCGACGGCAAGCCGGCTTTGCGGGAGCGGAGGCTCGCGCTGCGCCACGCCGTTAGCTACGTCGCGCAGGATCCGTTTTTGTTCCACGACAGCATCCGGGACAATCTCCTGGCGGTCCGGCCGGACGCGGGCGAGGACGAGCTGTGGACGGCGCTGCGGTTCTCCGCCTCGGAGGACTTCGTCAAGCGTCTGCCCGAAGGGCTGGACACGGTCGTCGGCGACCGGGGAATCCGGCTGTCGGGCGGGGAGCGGCAGCGGCTCGTCCTTGCCAGGGCGATCCTCCGCAAGCCCTCGATCCTCGTGCTGGACGAAGCGACGAGCGCGCTCGACGCCGACAACGAAGCGCGAATCCAGGAGGCGATCGACAGGCTCAAAGGGACGATGACGATCATCGTCATCGCGCACCGGCTGTCGACGATCCGCGGCGCGGACCAAGTCGTCGTGCTGGAGCGGGGAGAAGCCATCGTGAAGGAAGTAGAACGGCAAGGCCTGACGGGCGAGACGTCCGCAGGCGGCGGGAGCGAACCGTCGGCGGGCGCCAGATAAGGTCCGCGATCACTTGGGGAGGGATCGGACATGGCCGTGAACGAGACGATCGGAATAGCCGGCAGGACCGACAAGGAGGACTATTCGGGCGCCGCCTTCGGGCGCGTGACCTGGCAGCGCTCGAGCTTGTCGCGGAAGGACCGCGAACGGGCGAACGGTCACCCGGGCCGGGTACTGTGGTTCACGGGACTGCCGGGGTCGGGCAAATCGACGCTCGTTTTCGCGCTGGAACGCGAACTGCATGATCGCGGGATCGCTTGCCGCGTGCTGGACGGGGACAACGTCCGTCACGGCCTGTGCGGCGACCTCGGCTTCTCGGAAGCCGACCGGCGGGAGAATATGCGCAGGGTAGGCGAGGTATCGAAGCTGTTCGTCGAGTCCGGCATCGTCGTGCTGGCCGCGCTCGTCTCCCCGGGCGCCGAGGACCGCCGGATGGTCAGGGAGATGTTCGGAAGCGGCGACTTCGCGGAGATCTACGTGAATTGCCCGCTGGAGGAATGCGAGAGAAGGGATCCGAAGGGATTGTACAAGAAGGCCAGGAGCGGCCAGATCCCGAGCTTCACGGGGGTCGGCGCGCCCTACGACGTTCCCGAGCGTCCCGAGCTCGTCCTCGATACGCACAGGCGTACGGTAGCGGAATGCGTCGCCGCATTGATCGGCTTCCTGAAGGAGCGAGGCGACCCGGTATGCAAGCCGAACGAGGCTTGGCAAATCTAGCGGTGGACAGGAGGGAGCCGTATCATGTTCGATAAAAAGAGGTGGGGACGACGCGTCTCGCTCGTTCTGTTGTGCTGCGTCGTCGTCGCCATTTTTAAGCTGTCCTCTCAGCCGTACAGCGTTCAGACGATTCAGCCCCTGTTGAGCAAGACGCTGTCTTTCGAAAAAGCGGAACGGATGCTGCCGGGCGTGGACATCCGCTATGACGGGAAAGAATATCGCCGTGACGTCAATCCGTACGGCATGATCGAATTTCTGTTCCGCAAGGGCGCCCATTTGTTCGTGTACGGCGTGCTTGCGGCCGTGACCGCGCTCGTGCTGCGGCTGTTCCGCCTCCGTCCGGCGGCCGCCGTGGCACTGTCGCTCCTGGCCGTCGCGTTCGTCGCCATGTTGGACGAGTGGAACCAGCGCTATACGCCGGCGCGCACGCCGACCTATCAGGACGTGCTCGTCGATCTCGCCGGCGGCGCGCTGAGCCTGGCTTTGTGCTTCGGCATATCGGCGCTGTACCGGCGATTCGCAAGCGCCCGTCGCCGGGACACGGCCGAGAGCGGTCGCCGATAATTCCCGTTAGGCCTCGCAGAGCGGCCCGCCATAGGCGGGCCGCTCTTTTGTTCGCTTGGCAGAGCTGCGCGAATCGAAGGCAGGCTGGGTGCATCGGGATCTGTGGCGGAACAATCTGCCAGTGGAAGACGACGACGTCACCGCCTTGCTGGACTTCGCCCGCTGCCTTTAGGGCGGCAGGTTCTCGGAAATGCCGGAACTACAATTGCTTTCTTCGCTTCCGGTACTCCATCGGCTGTTCGCCCGTCGTTTGTTTGAACCACTTGCAAAAGTAATGCACGCTGCCGAATTGCAGTTTGTCGGCCATGACGGTAGAGGTGAGGTCCGTTTGCTCCAGCAGTCTTTTGGCGGCTTCCAGCCGCATCTCCGCATGATGCGCGTGCGGGGATTTGCCATACCGGCTGCGGAACACGCGGGACATGTAGTCGTGGCTGTAAGGAGTCCATTGCGGCAGCCATTCTTTTCGGTAGGGCTGATCCGCCGCCTCTTCGAGTTTCTTTCGTACGAACGCCGCGTGCCTATCCAACGGTGAAACGGGCTGCGCATGGTCCAGGATCCAACGGTGCACGCGGGCGGCAAGCTGGATGAAAATCCCGCGAAGCAAGACGGACTCGTATGGCTTGGCTTTGCGGTATTCTTCCACTAACGACTCGAAAAAAGGAAGCGGCCATGTCCCTGTCTGGGCATGCGGCGGGAGCAGCGTGTCCCGCCGGATCGCCGTATTCTTGTCCGATTCCGGAGCGGGTGCGATCCATTCCAACACATCGAAAGGCTCCCCGTTCAAGCTCCCGTTCGGCGAGAAGTGCACGCCGTATAGGACAAAAGGATCGTCATGGCTCGCTTGAATGAAGTGCGGTTCTCCGAGGCCGTAACTGAAGAAGCTTCCCGCGTGGGCCGGATAAGCGCGCTCCCCGATTCTGACATGCCCAGTGCCGCGTTGAACGTATAGCCACTGATGATCGCCGATCACTCTCGGCCCCCACGATTCGCCGGGACCGCAAATCAGTTTATTGGCGAAATGCACGACAGGCTGAAAACGATCGTTATCGGGTGTCCAGATTTCCATGGCGTCTCCCCCTCGTTCCGTCCGACTCCCCCTTCCAAACTAAAACAAATTCCCACAAAGTGCAATCCGATCCTTCGTCTTGCAAATACAAATGACTAAGGATGACGTTACAATGAAGGAAATGGGATGAAAGGGGATCGGACGCATGAACCATTCGCCGATGCTGGACAACGACAAGAAACCCATCTCGGGACAGTTCGTCGATTCGACGCCGATATTGGAAAACCCCGCGCAGCTCCGCGAACGCGCGCAAGAAGACGGCATGCTGTTTTTCAAAGGATTGATTCCGCAAGAGCGCGTACTCTCTTTAAGACTCGATATCCTCGGCAGTCTCGGCAAATACGGGGTGTTGAACAATCGTTATCCGACGATGGAGGCTATGGCGGATGTCGAGGCAATTAACCGGTATGATGCCGATAAATTACAATGGAACGGCGTAGGCGTCACTTTGGAGATGTACCGGGATATTCAAAAACTGGAGTCGTTTCACGCACTGGCGCATGCCCCGGAATTGAAGGCGATGTACCGGACTTTGTTCGGCGCCGAGCCGTTCCCGCATCCGCGCAATATCGGGCGGATCATGCTGCCCCATCGCGACCTCAAGGCGACGCCTTCGCACCAGGATTTTCTTCATATTCAAGGCGCGACGAACGCTTGGACTTGCTGGATGCCTCTCGGAGACGTGCCCCGGAAACTCGGCGGACTTGCCGTTCTCAAGGGAAGCCATAAAGCGGGCCTCTTGGGCGTCGCGAATGCGCCCGGCGCCGGCGGGCTGGAATCGATCTTGTGCGGCCTCGATTATCGTTGGGAGACGACGGACTATGAGCCTGGGGACGTGCTCACATTCCATAGCCTAACCGTTCATAAGTCGATGCCGAACGCGGTTCCCGGCAAAATCCGTCTCTCGGCGGATTACCGTTACCAGCCTGCCGATGAAGTCATTGAGCCGGCTTCTTTGCTCCCGCACGGCCCTTATACGTGGGAGGAACTGTACGAAGGCTGGCAGCGGGCGGATTTGCAGTATTATTGGAAGGATCGCGAATTCTCGTTGGCCGCGTTCGACGAATCGATCAGATGGCAGAAGGACAAAATTTGCTGAATCATTAACGGAAGGAAAAGGCGGGGGCGGCCCCGCCTTTTTCGATTTGCATCGCATTTTCGACCGGCTAGGCTAATCCGCTTTACTTGGGCATCGTTCTGTAAGTGTTGTACCACTCTACGGCGATTCCCGCATAGCCCGGATGATCCTTGTAGTATTTATCGATCAGCTTGAATTGGCCTTCCATATACTTCAATCCCTCGTCGTAATACGTGATGAAAGGAGGGAGTCCCGTTCCTTCCGGGGTCGTCGTTTCGGCGCCGACATAGGCTTTTTTCCCTACGGTTGCGGCATAATCGACGTCATGCTGGGAGACCTCGATTTGCGCTTCGGCGTTGTCCCGATAGGACATAATGGCAACCGAATCGACGATGTCCAGGATGTGATGATCGAGCGGTTTCTCTACGCCGTTATAAGTCAGACTGATCGGGGCGGGTTCGGCTGTCGCGTACCAGAATGGGATCGCTACCTCGAAAATCATGTCTTTGTCCGCGTGGACCAAATCTTCGCATTGTTTCAGAACGTCAAGGAATTGCGAGCCGTAGCTTTGCACGTTGTCGAAAAAGTCCGGCATGCCGAACGGTTCGATGTCGTGCTGGAAGCCGTCGAACTTTGCTAGGGGATGCGTTTTGTTATAATCCATTACGTTCTGCACCGGTTGCAGCGCATAGGGATGATTGGATTCAAGCGCCCAGTAGGGGTCTCCATCAAGCCCATAAACGCGGATCTTGTTTTTATGGGCGGTCCGGATCAGGGCCTCGAATGCATCGGGATATGTCGTCACGAGGCTCCCCGTATAAACGACGAGCAAGTTGATGTTATGCTGTTTGGAAAATTGAATGAGGTCGTTTCGGTTCTGCTCGGTGGACACGGAGGAATCGAAGTCCCATACCCACATGGCGCGGTTAACCCCGTCTTTATTTTCTCCGGCAAGACTCCCATCCTGCGCATAAACCGTTCCCGCAAAAGCCACCATGGAGATCAACGTCAGCACCAATAGCCATTTTCTCATTTTGGTTCATCCTCCTCCATATTCATCATTCGCCTGCTTCGAAACCGTGCAAATGTCCTCCTTTCGAATGGAGTTCATATGTAAGCGCTTTACCAAGATGCATATAAAGAATACGATGAATTAATTCAAAAGTACATACTAAAATTAAATTTATATTCAATAAATTGAATCGAAACAAACGATGTTATATAATGAATGAAATTTCCCGAGGAATGGATGTGACTGGGCGGATGCCATTCAAGTATCTTTCTGTGATTAACGGGATGCTGTCGAGGCTGGCGGAAGAGCAAGGGGAAACCATGAATGCCGTAGCCTCTCTTTTAGAAAATCGTTTTCGTGCTGGAGGCGTTCTCCATGTGTTCGGATCCGGACATGCGGGGATTGTGACCGAAGAATTGTTCTACCGGGCCGGGGGGTGGATTCCGGTAAATCCCATTTTCGCCGACGGCATGATGTTGAATACCCGGCCGATCACGAAGACCACGGCGCTAGAACGGCTTCACGGCTATGCGGAGATCGTAATGGAGGGCGTTCCTCTTCAAAACAGCGACGTCCTGCTGGTCCATTCCGTGTCGGGAAGAAACGCGCTGCCGATCGAAATCGCGCTATGGGCGAAATCGAAGGGGATCCCGGTCATCGCTTTAACCTCAACCGTCTATTCATCCGCCCAGGGTTCCCGGCATCGCAGCGGTAAACGACTATACGAGATCGCGGATTACGTGCTGAACAATATGGCCGAGGTGGGGGATGCCGCGATTGAATTGCCGAAGTCCCGGCTCAGAACGGGTCCGACATCCACTGTGATCGGTATCGCGATATTACAGGCCATTCTTGCCGAAGTGGCGGAGCGAATGGAGAATGCGGGCTTGCGGGCGCCGCTTTTCGTCAGCGCCAATATCGATGGCGGCGAGGAAGCAAATCGGTTGGCGATGGAGCCGTACAAGGGACGGCTGAGCTACTTGTTATAGGTGGGCGAGCGGCAGCCGTATTCTTGACTTTTGCAACTTGTTGAATAAATATGATAGGAACGGAGTGGAAATATTGAATCCTATTAAACTGTTGCGATGAGGGAAACCTACTTTTGACGGATGAGAGGTATTGTCGATGGCAAAAGGAAGAACGACGATGAAAGACATTGCGCAAGCGTTGGGGGTCACGCCTTCCACGGTTTCGTTGGCCATGAAGGACGATCCCCGAATCAGTCTGGAGACGAAACAGCGGGTGATGTCCATGGCGCGAACGATGAATTTCCGGCTGAATCCGCACATGGCGAACCTGAACCAAAAAACCCATACGATCGGCATCAGCATTTACGGCTTCGATTTCGCCAACCATCCTTTTATCGGCGGCATGATCGGCGGCATTCAAGCGGAAGCAGGCAAACACGGATTTTCCGTCATGCTGTGCAACAACAACACGGAACGGATCGGCAACAGCAACAAGTCGTTTTTCGTTAATCTGGCCGAGGAAGGAAGAATCGACGGCCTGATCATCCATCGGGGCCATGCGGAAGACATACGCAAGGTTACGAATCTAGGCATCCCCGTCGTGCTTCTGAATACCCACCACGAGTCTCTTCCCGATATCCCGGTCGTACACGTGGATTTCGAGCATGCCATCTACGCGGCGACCGAGCATCTCATTGAATCGCTGGGCCACGGCAGAATCGGATTTATCGGCTCCAGCCTGTACGATCAGGTAGGTCGCAAAGGTTTGGAGGGCTATAAAACGGCGTTGGAGAAATACGGACTGCCCTACGACGAATCGAAAATCAGATTTGCGGAGTACGACGACCCGGAGCAGGAGTACAAAATGGCTTACGACCTGTTGTCTTCCGAAGACAGGCCCACCGCGGTCGTGACGATCGACGATTACTTCGCCATGTACACGATAAACGCGGCATACGATTTGGGATTATCCGTACCGGAAGAACTCAGCGTCACGGGCGTCTATGATTTTCCCACATCCGCCATGCTGTCCAAACCGCTCACGACGATACGGATTCCGCTCGACGAATTGGGCATGAAAGCATTCCATCTGTTGAACCAGCAGCTGCAGGGAACCGAGATCCCGCAAAAACAGTATTGGATCAGAGGCGATCTCATCACGCGGAAAACGACCCGATTTGTAAAGTCATAACAACAAAAACTTGTCCGATCCGGGCAAGTTTATTTTTTACATTTCAATTCAATAAAATGAATTAAAATTGAATTTTTGTATTTACAATGCATTTGATTTCCGTTAATATTACTACCGTAAGATAAAACGCTTACATTGCACAATTTAAGGGGGATAAGGCTGTGAAAAAACCGATTTTTTCATTACTAGCCATCGTACTAATCCTCGGCTTGGTTTTGGCCGGATGCGGCAGCAAGAACGATGCGGGTGCAGCTTCGGATTCCGGAACGTCATCGGAAGCGAAGGGGGCGGATAGCGGTTCGCCGGACGATCAGAAGCAGGTAACGCTGAAGGTTGCCTTTTTCCAAGGAGGATATGGCGATGTCTGGTTCAAGTATTTGAAAGAACAATTCGAAGCTTCCCATAAAAACGTAACCGTAGAGCTGGAAGGCAGCCCGAAAATGGGCGAGATTATCGTTCCCCGCATCGAGGGGAATACGAACGTTCCGGACGTCGTGTTCCTGAACGGTCTCGATCAAATGAAGAAGTGGGGCCCATCGGGCAAAATGGTCGATATCACGGATCTATACGCCGCGCCGATGCCGGACGGCAATACGATTCAAGATACCGCGACGGAAACGGCCCTGCAATCCCAGCAATGGCTGGGCAAGCGTTACAGCGTACCCTGGTCCCAATCGCCCCTCGGCATCGTTTATAACGTCGATATCTTCGAAAAGAACGGCTGGACCTACCCGACGACGTGGGAAGAGATGGAGAAGCTGGCCAATGAAATGAAGGCCAAAGGGATCGCGCCGTTTACATACCCGGGCATCTATGCCGGATATCTTAGCGCGCTGGTCTTCCCGGCTTATACCCAATTCGGCGGCGACGCATTCGTAAACAAACTCACGAACCCGCAGGAAAGCGATATCCCGGACCTGTACAAAGATCCGGCCTTCCTGAAGACGTATACCCAATTGGAGAGCCTATTCAAAAACGGCTGGATCATGAAGGGCACGCAAGCGCTGGATCATACCGCATCCCAGATGGAATTCCTGAATGGCAAAGCCGCGATGATCTTTAACGGAGCGTGGATGGAAAACGAAATGAAAGACTCTCTTCCGGAAGGCTTCCGGATGAGAATCATGCCGATCCCGCCGACGTCCGACGCCAAAGTGAAAGAAATGATGGCGGTTGCGGATTCCAGGGATTGGGGCGGCATCCCGTCCGCGTCCAAACATATCGATGTCGCGAAACAATTCCTGCTGCTGGCGTCGACGGAGGCGTCGAACCGCAAATTCACCGAATTGACCGGCGCGCCCCGCGCCTTCAAGTATTCGATCGACGGAATGAGCCTGAGCGACTTCACGAAAAGCGCGATCGAAATGTTGAGCGCATACAAAACCGTTTCCTACATTTACGAACCGCAAGCGATCGGCGACGGGCCAAGCGGCGTCGACTTCTACGCGGCGATCGCGTCAGGCGACATGACTCCGCAGCAAGTCATCGACAAGAACGTCGGCGCAGCGCCGGATAAGTGGAAGGAACAACAAAAAACGATTAACAGCAAATAACGGATTTTGAATCTTCGGGAAAGGAACGGAAGGTCTGAATGCGGTCGGTTCAGGCCTTCTTGTTTCCAACCGGAAAGGAGATCGGCATGGGCGGAGGCGGAAAGTCCGGCTTCAGGAACAAAAGCAAAGTACAACGCAGCATCTTCATTGCCGTCATGCTGGCTTGGCCGTTATTGTATTTCGCCGTGTTCGGCATCTATCTGCAGGTCCAGACCGTCTTGTATTCCTTCCAGCGCTGGAACTATGTGTCGGGAACGCAGGTTTGGGTGGGCTTGGACAATTACAGGCAGGCCGTTAAAGAGCTGATCGGCGGTTCTTACTGGAGAACGGGCATGACGAACGCGCTTCTCTTCATTCCGGTGAACTACGCGCTCATCGCTTTGTCTATTCTGGTAGCCGTTATTTTAAGCCGGAAATTTCCTTTTGCGAGCTTCTACCGGATCGTGTATTTCTTTCCCACCATCTTATCGGTCGTCGTTCTGACCATGGTCTATCAATTCAGTCTGCACCCCACGAACGGCATCGTGAACGGCCTCCTCGGTTTTCTCGGATTGGAGGATTGGCAGCGCTCCTGGCTGGGGGAACGGCAAACGGCATTCCCCGCCGTCATCGTCTATTGCCTGTGGGCGGGCATCGGCTTCTATAACGTCATGTTCACCGGGGCGCTGCAGCGGATTCCGGGCGAGTATTACGAAGTCGGGAAATTGGAAGGCATCACGTTCTGGAAGGAGCTGTTCTCCGTGGTCCTTCCGACCATCTGGCCGACCATATCCACCTTCATCATTCTCGGTACCAGCGGCGCTTTTCTGGTCTACCTTCAACCGCTGCTGCTGACGAACGGAGGTCCGAATCACTCCTCTACGACCGCGGCTCTCGAAATGTTCCAAGCCGTGCTCGGAGCCGGGAATTACGGAATGGCCGCGACCTTCGGCATCCTTTTTGCGGTGATCGGTTCCCTGGTTACCTACATCGTCAAGCGCGTAGTGGACAGGGTGGATACGGCGGATTACTAAGAGGGAGGCAAAAAGTGTGGAACTCGTTCGGCGGACGCATGCGGGTAAACGGTACTCGGCATGGAAGTGGGCGCTGCAGCTTCTCTTTTTGGGTTATGCCTTGTCCCTGATTTATCCGTTTGTCTGGATGGGGATCAATTCTCTGAAGAACAATCGCGAGTTTTACAAAAGCGTATGGGCGCTGCCGACGACATGGGAATGGTCGAACTATGCAAACGCCTGGCAGGAAGCGCACATCGGTCAATATTTTCTGAACAGCGTCTGGATGACCGCGGTAGGCACCTTTACGACGGTCATGTCCGCGGCTTTGCCGGCATACGTGATGGCGAAATATAAATTCAGAGGATCGACGTTCATCTACAATCTGTCGATCTTCAGCATGCTGATTCCGGCGATCGGCACGCTAGGGCCCTGGTATATGCTCATGAGAAATCTGGGCTTGTTCAACGAGTGGGGCGTCATGCTCGGCTATACGGCGGGAATCGGATTCAACATGATCGTCCTGATGTCCTTCTTCAAGGGAATCAGCTGGGAGTATGCGGAGGCCGCTTTCATCGACGGCGCAGGGCACTTTCGCGTGTTTTTCTCCGTCATGCTTCCGCTCGCCAGACCCGGTCTGGTGGCCATTGCCACGGTCTCGATGATCGCGATATGGAACGACTACTTGAATCCGTACATTCTCATACAGGATCCGAAGAGGTATACGATCGGAGTCGGACTGTTCTATCTCGTGGAGAAGCAGAAGTACGCGTCCGATTTCACGACGTTATTCGCCGCGATGTGGATCGCCTTGCTCCCGGTGCTGATCGTTTACGCCTTCATGCAGGAAAAGCTGATCAACGGTTTTACGGTAGGCGGAATAAAAGGGTAAGGGAGTGTGCGTATGCTGGCTGAACGGCTGCTTCAATATTACAAGGAACATATCGATAAGCTCGCTGCGTCCGAATTGCCCCCTATTGAGCGTTTTGCCGAAGCCGCGGCGGACCGCATTTCGAAAGGCGGCGCCTTGTATTTGTACGACAGGGGGCATCTGCTCAGCCAGGAGCTGTTCCATCGGGCCGGGGGGCTCGCCTTGATCCGCCCGCTGGAGCTGCCCGAAAAGGGAACGGATATCGGCCGGGCGGAACATGCGGTGAAAGAATCCGGTTTACGTTCAGGCGACGTGCTGATCATCGGTTCGGTGTCGGGCAAGAACGCATTCGTCGTGGAACTGGCCGTTCAGGCGAAGAAAATCGGCGTAACGGTCGCCGCGTTAACTTCATTGCCATTCTCGGCTCTGGTGGAATCGGACCATCCGGGAGGGCAGCGGCTTTTCGAAGCGGCGGATTACGTTTTGGATATCCATGCCGAGGCCGGAGACGCCATTCTGGAAGTGCCGGGGCTCGAAGAGAAAATGGCCCCGATCTCGGGCATATCGGCGGCTATGATCGGCTGGTGCCTGAAAGTTCAGATTGTCGAGCATCTATTGAAGCGGGGCATAAAACCCACGGTATATATTAGCGTCAATCTGCCGGGCGGACCCGAGCGGTTTGATTCCGCAAACCAGCGCGCGCGAGAATTGGGCTATTAAACACAGCATGCTGGACAAGGTTTGGAGGGAACGACTTGGCAGTCATACAACCATATATTTTGAGCATCGAAAGCGGCGGATCCAAAACGATCAGCGTCATATTGAACGAGGATGCCGAGCTTTTGGGTTTCGGCATAGGGGGCTCGGCCAACGAGGTATTCGCCGGACACGAGATCGCCGTCCATTCCATCGTGGAATCGATTCAAGCCGCGCTGGACGACGCTTCCGTCCATCCGCGGCAAATTACCATAGTCGCCGCTTCCGTACTCATGTCGCGCGAACTGTTGAACAAGGCCATATCGGCTGCGGATATTGCCGCGGAGGTTCATGCGTACGAAGAAAAGGAGACATCGCTTGCCGCCTCGTTCTGCAGCGATCATGGCGTGCTCGCCTCCAGCGGCACCGGGTCCTTTATATACGGACGCTCTATACATGGGAAGACCATGGTGCTGGGCGGTTTCGGATCGATTCTCGGAGATGAGGGGAGCGGTTACGAGATCGGTCTGCAGGGACTGAAAAGCGTCATTTATTCGTTGGACGGCCGAGGCCATCCGACCAGTTTGGTA
The DNA here is from genome assembly GCF_014212125.1 of Cohnella nanjingensis. Taxonomy (GTDB): domain Bacteria; phylum Bacillota; class Bacilli; order Paenibacillales; family Paenibacillaceae; genus Cohnella; species Cohnella nanjingensis. Next base: position 35,846 of record NZ_JACJVP010000021.1, on the reverse strand, counting down.
GAGGAGATTTGCAAGAAGTGGGGGGTTGACTATAGGGACAGAACCAAGCTTCAGACGGCTTGGGAGCTTGCGGAGAAGGTTCACGATCTGTATCCCTACCGGCACCGGGGTTTGCTGGCGAGGCTCAGTCTGTCCGTCGCCAAGAGCGCGAAGGAAGGCGATATCATCTCGCGGCAAATCATCCAGAATGCCGGCGGCGTCATGGCGGAGCTGACCGCGGCGTTTCTGAAGCAATTCGAAGTCGGGGTACGCCCCATTCCGATCAGCTACTCGGGAGGCAGCTGGAATATCGGAGAGATGATGTTGGAGCCATTCCGGCAGAGGCTTGCGCAATTGGTCGACGTCCCTTACGTCATCGTTCCGCAAAAACTGCAGCCCGTGTTCGGTCCCTTCTTGCTATGGTTTAAACATCGGGGCATGCCGTGGAACGACATGCTGATTCGCCGGTTGAAGAAACACGATAAAACCATCATCGCGCAATACGGCAAATACCTTTACGACCACCAAGAGGCCGGACGCAAAACGATCCGATCATAGACGGTTAAAGCAAATGGCCGGTTGGGCCGCTTGCGCGTTTCGGGACCGAAAGGGACGGAAATCAGGTGTCCGTAATCGTCCGGAACGCGTCCAACTTCTTAAAAAACCCGCCACCCATTCACAGAGGTTGACGGGTTCAATCAATCCATTAATAACGGACAGCACGAAGGATAATGACCAACAGAATGAAAAGTACAAGTACAAGTAAAACTAAAAGTACAGATACTGCCAAAATAGCACCGCCTTTATCGCGGCTATCGCTGACACATTCAATCATCATTTGGCCGTGATTATTAATTGGAAGTTGTTCTAAAAGAACCCTTATCTAAACTTAAAAAAAGAAGGGGTCGAAAAAATCGAATCGACGCTCGAACGGAAAACGCTCAAAGCGTTCAAAACGATCGAAACGATCGAAACGATCGAAACGATCGAATCCAAACGGGAAAAAAGCTTTTGTATGCACGGCTTTCTTTGTAATCCGTTTTTTCGGTTTTGTCATTTGCTGTCACCTCCGTTCAAGCGAAGGATAGTTGCATTTTAGTTTATGATTGGATAAGCATTTGGTTAGTTCAATCGCACAGATCCATCATTTATCAACAAACACCTGTAATAAAGGGTTGAATTTGTTGCTGTATGGGATTTTTCTCTTGAGCGATCGACCTATCCCGGTACGTTGGCTCAAGGTTTTCTGTCTGACACAAGGAACTGTTGTGAAAAATACAACTCCGCTCAGCTATGTGGCTAAGCGGAGTTGTATGTGCGCATGATTCTTTTTCTGATTTACCTAATCAGATTGCACGCAGAATAATGACCAACAGAACGAAAATTACAAGTGCGAATGCAGCACCGCCCATTCCGCCATAACCCCCACAAGAATGGCCTACACCACCAACACCGTATCCCATTTCTTTCACCACCTAATTGATTATCTGTGATTGTTTATCACACCCTCATCGTATGAAGAGACATGAATACGGCCAGTGCATTCGCCCTTACAAATAAATATTTCACGCCTATCCGTAAAATCTCAAGGTACTTGAAGTAACAGGAAACGGGACCTGACTGGTTCAATTACCTCTCTTTTCAATGGCCGTCAAGAACAACAAAGTAAACGCGACAAGCAGCAACACAGCTTTTCCCAACAAATTAATCACCAACGATCGCTCCATTCAAGACGTAAAGATTCAATTTTCAAAGTACCGCTCTAGCTGCCTCGCTTATTTGGGGGAAAGGATAACCATTCGCTGCGCGTTCGCCAGATTTCGTTATCATGGGGACTCATCATCACCGGACTCCATATGAAAGCTCCCTATCGCCACTCTGGATACCGAAGAGGTTGCGATAGGGAGCTCTATTCGTTTCTATCGTTTTCTTGATTTAGGAGGCATCCGGCTGCCGCAGCACGAGGATCTCGACGCGGCGGTTCTTCTGGCGGTTCGCCTCCGTGTCGTTCGGGGCGATCGGCTGCGTGTCCGCGTAGCCGGCGATCTCGAACACGCCCTCGTCCAGCTTCTCCACGTCCACGAAGTACCGCAGCACGGATAGCGCCCGGCCCGCCGAGAGCCCCCAGTTGTCTTTGTAGACGGCCCCGTCCTGAAGCGGGAGGTTGTCGGTATGGCCCTGGATGGAGATGGTGTTGCGCAGATTCCCGAACAAGCTGGACAGCTTGGCCAGCACCGGCAGCGCATCGGACTTCAGGTCGGCCTTGCCGAGATCGAAGAGGAAGCGGTCCGACAGCCGGATCGCGATGCCCTTGGGCGTATCCGCGACGAATACCTGCGTTTCGAGGCGGTTGTCCTTCACGTAGGCCCGGATGACCTTCAGCAAGTCTTGCAGCTGCTGCTCGTGCGCCTGGATCTTCACCTCCGCGCGCTCGGGCGTCGGTTCCGCGCTGGGCGAGGGCGTCCGGTACTTGGCGGCGTCGATCCCGCCGTTCACGCCGGTGCCGAGCTCGATGACGCTGTCGGCCTGGCGGAACTGAAGCTGCAGGGACTGGGCCAGCGTGTCGTACTTCTTCACGTCCACCTGGCTCATCGCGTAGAGGATGACGAAGAAGATCATGAGCAGCGTGATGAGATCGGCGTACGTGATCAGCCATCGTTCGCTGTTGTCATGCGCGCCCGACTTGCGCTTGTTCCGGCTCCGCCGCATCGGCGACCACCTTCTTCCCCTGCGGAATGTCCTCCAGCAGCATGAAGGAGGTCAGCTTCTTGCGGATGAGGTTCGGATTCTCCCCGGCCTGGATGGCGAGGATCCCCTCCAGCATCAGCTCCATCGTCTGCACCGTCTCGGCTGTGCGGGCGCGAATCTTGGAGGCGACGGGGAGGTAGATGACGTTCGCCGAAGCGACGCCGTACAGCGTAGCCGTGAAGGCGACCGCGATCGACGGCCCCAGCGAGCCGGGGTCCGACAGATTGCCTAGCACGTGGATCAGCCCCATGACCGTGCCGATGATGCCCATCGTCGGGGCGAATCCTCCCGCCGATTCGAAGATCTTGGCCTGCTGTTCGAGCTTCCGCTCGACCGCGTCGATCTCGACTTCGAGGATCTGCCGGTTGAGCTCGGGGTCGGTGCCGTCCACCACCATCTGCAGGCCGTTCCGCAGATACGGGGTCGGATGCTCCACTACGCGGTTCTCCAGCGCCAGCACCCCTTCCCGGCGGGCGACGGTAGCGAAGTCGACGAGGTCGTCGATGAGCGCCCGCGGGTCTTGGGCCTGCGGGCGGAACGCGAGACGCAGCGCCTCGGGAATCTGCTTGAGCCGATGCGCGGGATGGCTGACCGCCACCGCCGCGAAGGTGCCGCCGAAGACGATCAGCAGCGCCGATTTCTCGATGAGGCCGCCCCAGTGCCCGCCCTCCCACAGGAAGCCTCCGATGAGGGCGGCGAGTCCTGCGAGGATCCCCCATGACGTCGTATGATCCAGCCGTTTCATGCAACCGCTCCTTTGACGGCGTTCCCTTAAAAAGTTATAATGGATGGGAACACATATTCTGTTTCGTGCCGGCAGTATATCCTATTTATCGGGATATTCGGGGCTGGAATAATATAGGACTTTGGTCTATGGGACAATGGAGGTGCGCGTCACGATGGCAGAGCCGTCTGTATTTAAGCTGATGTCCGAATACGAACCGCAGGGAGACCAACCGGAAGCGATCCGGCAGCTGACCGAGGGGGTCGAGCATGGCAAGCGGCACCAGACGCTGCTCGGGGCGACCGGCACCGGGAAGACGTTCACGATCGCGCAGACGATCGCGAAGGTCAACAAGCCGACGCTCGTCATCGCCCACAACAAGACGCTCGCCGCCCAGCTGTGCAGCGAGTTCAAGGAGTTTTTCCCGGAGAACGCCGTGGAATACTTCGTCAGCTACTACGATTATTATCAGCCGGAGGCGTATATCCCGTCTTCGGATACGTATATCGAGAAGGATTCCAGCATCAACGACGAGATCGACAAGCTGCGCCACTCCGCGACCTCCTCGCTGTTCGAGCGCAAGGACGTCATCATCGTGGCGAGCGTCTCGTGCATCTACGGCCTCGGTTCGCCTGAAGAGTACCGCGACCTGCGCCTTAGCCTGCGGGTCGGGATGGAGAAGTCGCGCAACGCGATCCTCCACAAGCTGGTGGACATTCAGTACCAGCGCAACGACATCAACTTCACGCGCGGCACCTTCCGCGTGCGGGGCGACGTGCTGGAGATTTTCCCCGTCTCGGTCGGGGACCGGGCCATCCGGGTCGAGCTGTTCGGCGACGAGATCGAGCGGATCACCGAGATCGACGTGCTCACCGGCGAGATCATCGGCCAGCGCGAGCACGTGTCGATCTTCCCGGCGTCTCACTTCGTGACCGCCGAAGAGAAGATGAAGCGCGCGATGGTGAACATCGAGCGCGAGCTGGAGGAGCGCCTCGCCGAGCTCCGCGAGGCCGGCAAGCTCCTGGAGGCGCAGCGGCTGGAGCAGCGCACGCGGTACGACCTCGAGATGATGGCGGAGATGGGCTTCTGCTCCGGCATCGAGAACTACTCGGGACCGCTGACGTTCCGCGAGCGGGGCGCGACGCCGTATACGCTCATGGACTTCTTCCCGGACGACTATCTCGTCGTCATCGACGAATCGCACGTATCGCTGCCGCAGATTCGGGCGATGTACAATGGCGACCAGGCGCGCAAGACCGTCTTGGTCGACCACGGCTTCCGCCTGCCGTCGGCGAAAGACAACCGGCCGATGCGCTTCGAGGAATTCGAGGCAAAGGCCAAGCAGCTCATCTACGTGTCGGCGACTCCGGGCCCTTACGAGCTGGAGCACTGCCCGACGATGGTGCAGCAGATCATCCGGCCGACGGGGCTCGTGGATCCGGTCATCGAAGTCCGCCCGACGAAGGGGCAGATCGACGACCTCCTGGGCGAGATCCGGACCCGCATCGCGAAGGACGAGCGCATCCTGGTCACGACGCTGACGAAGAAGATGGCGGAGGACTTGACCGACTACTTGAAGGAAGTCGGCATCAAGGTCCGGTATCTCCATTCGGACATCAAGACGCTGGAGCGGATGGCGATTCTGCGCGATCTGCGGATCGGCACGTTCGACGTGCTGGTAGGGATCAACCTGCTTCGGGAAGGGCTGGACTTGCCCGAGGTGACGCTGGTGGCGATCCTCGACGCGGACAAGGAAGGTTTCCTCCGGGCGGAGCGCTCGCTCATCCAGACGATCGGGCGGGCGGCGCGGAATGCGGAAGGCCGCGTCATCATGTACGGCGACAAGATCACGGACTCGATGGAGAAGGCGATCGGAGAGACGGAGCGCCGGCGCACGATACAGATCGCCTACAACGAGAAGCACGGGATCACCCCGCAGACGATCCGCAAGAAGGTGCGCGACGTCATCGAGGCGACGAAGGTGGCCGAGCAGAAGAGCACGTACCTGACCGGCATGGAGAGCGTCGACAAGCTGTCGAAGAAGGATCGCCAATCCGTCATCAACCGCCTCGAGGCGGAGATGAAGGACGCCGCGAAGAACCTCCAGTTCGAGCGGGCCGCCGAGCTGCGCGACGCGCTGCTGGAGCTCAAAGCGGGCATGTAAGGAAGCGGGAACCTCTTTGCCGGGCAAGGTGCGGCGGGAGGTTTTTTGCGCTTAGGTCGCGGCAGGGCGTTTCCTGGGATTCGCGCCGCCTGCAGCAGAGATTCTCTGGAGCTGAGCTCGCAGCAGGATATCACCCGGGATTCGCGACGCAAGCGGTTTAACGGCCGGAGCGGGACCGATGCCGATGCGGGCGGGAAGGAAGCGGACCGGCCGCCGTTCATCCCTCGCGATTCGGGGTAGAGGTAAGAGTGACTCCTCTTTCCGGCGCGGAACGGGAAGGGAAATGACGAATTTGGCTATCGCGGGCCGGATTTCCATTTGCATGCCAGTTCCGGACGCCGTATAATGAAATGAGAACACATATTCTTATGTACGGATCGACTGCGGCCGGTTTGACGCAAGCCCCGCCGTGACCGTTGCGAAAGGGGCTTTCCCGTTGGGTAACGAAAGCATCGTCATCAAAGGCGCCCGCGCCCATAACCTGAAGAACATCGACGTGACCATTCCCCGCGACAAGTTCGTCGTGCTGACGGGGCTTAGCGGCTCCGGCAAGTCGTCGCTGGCGTTCGATACGATCTACGCGGAGGGACAGCGCCGCTACGTGGAGTCGCTATCCGCCTATGCGCGGCAGTTCCTCGGCCAGATGGACAAGCCGGACGTCGACTCCATCGAGGGGCTGTCGCCCGCCATCTCGATCGACCAGAAGACGACGAGCCGCAATCCGCGCTCGACCGTCGGCACGGTGACGGAGATCTACGACTACCTCCGGCTCATGTTCGCGCGCGTCGGCCATCCGCATTGCCCGGATCACGGCGTGGAGATCACGTCGCAGACCGTCGAGCAGATGGTCGACCGCCTGTTGGAGTACCCGGAGCGCACCCGGCTGCAGATCCTGGCGCCGATCGTCTCCGGCCGCAAGGGAGAGCACGCCAAGCTGCTCGCCGACGTGCAGAAGCAGGGCTTCGTGCGCGTGCGCGTCAACGGCGAGATCATCGACCTCTCGGAGACGATCGAGCTGGAGAAGAACAAGAAGCACTCCATCGAAGTCGTCGTCGACCGGATCGTGGTGAAGGACGACGTCGCCACGCGGCTCGCCGATTCGCTCGAGATGGCGCTCAAGATGGCGAACGGACGCGTCATCGTGGACGTCATGGACCAGGAAGAGCTCATGTTCAACGCCAATTTGGCTTGTCCTATCTGCGGCTTCTCGATGGAGGAGCTTGCGCCGCGGATGTTCTCCTTCAACTCGCCCTTCGGCGCCTGTCCGGAGTGCGACGGTCTCGGCGTCAAGATGGTCGTCGACCCGGCGCTGCTCGTCCCCGACCGGTCGAAGAGCATCGATGACGGCGCGTTCGAGGCTTGGGCGGGCAGCACGTCCAACTACTACCCGCAGTTTCTGAACGCCGTCTGCCGGCACTTCCGCATCCCGACGAACGTGCCGATCTCGGATCTGGACGACAAGCTGCTGAACACGATTCTGTACGGCACCGGCTCGGAGAAGATCCGGTTCCGCTACGAGAACGAATTCGGTCACACGCGCGACGCGCTCGTCCAATTCGAAGGGGTCGTCCCCAACCTGGAGCGCCGCTACCGCGAGACGGCTTCGGAGGGGATCCGCGAGTTCATCCAGGAATATATGAGCGCGCAGCCCTGCGCCAAGTGCAAAGGGCACCGGCTCAAGAAGGAGTCGCTCGCCGTCACCGTCGGCGGGGAGAACATGGCTTACGTCACCGGTCTGTCGATCGGAGACGCGCAGCGGTTCTTCGCCGGACTGACGCTGAACGAGAAGGAAAAGCAGATCGCGAACCTCATCCTGAAGGAGATCAACAACCGTCTCGGCTTCCTCGTGAACGTCGGCTTGGATTACTTGACCCTATCCCGCGCGGCCGGCACGCTGTCCGGCGGCGAGGCTCAGCGGATCCGGCTCGCGACGCAGATCGGCTCGAGTCTGATGGGCGTGCTCTACATTCTCGACGAGCCGAGCATCGGCCTGCATCAGCGGGACAACGACAAGCTGATCAAAGCCTTGGAGCATATGCGCGACCTGGGCAATACGCTCATCGTCGTCGAGCATGACGAGGACACGATGATGGCGGCCGACTATCTGATCGACATCGGCCCGGGCGCCGGCATCCATGGCGGCACGGTCGTCTCTTACGGCACGCCGGAGCAGGTGATGGCGGACCAGAACTCGCTCACCGGCGCTTACTTGAGCGGCCGCAAGTTCATTCCCGTGCCGCTTCAGCGCCGCAAGCCGAACGGCAAGTGGCTCGAAGTGAAAGGCGCCAAGGAGAACAACCTGAAGAACCTGAACGCGAAGATTCCGCTCGGCGTCTTCACGGCGGTCACCGGCGTGTCGGGCTCGGGCAAGTCTACCCTCGTCAACGAGATTCTGTATAAGACGCTGGCCCGAGACCTGAACAAGGCGCGGATGCGTCCCGGCGAGTATCGCGAGATTCTCGGCATCGAGCATCTCGAGAAGGTCATCGACATCGACCAATCGCCGATCGGCCGCACGCCGCGTTCGAATCCGGCCACGTACACCGGCGTGTTCGACGATATCCGCGACGTCTATGCGATGACGAACGAGGCCAAGGTCCGCGGCTACAAGAAAGGCCGATTCAGCTTCAACGTCAAGGGCGGCCGCTGCGAAGCGTGCAAGGGCGACGGAATCATCAAGATCGAGATGCACTTCCTGCCCGACGTCTATGTCCCTTGCGAAGTGTGCAAGGGCAAGCGCTACAACCGCGAGACGCTCGAAGTGAAGTACAAGAGCAAGAGCATCGCCGAAGTGCTGGAGATGACGATCGAGCACGCGACGGAGTTCTTCCAGAACATCCCGCGCATTCACCGCAAACTCCAGACGCTGCTGGATGTCGGCCTCGGCTACATGACGATCGGGCAGCCGTCGACGACGATGTCCGGGGGCGAGGCCCAGCGGGTGAAGCTGGCCGCCGAGCTGTACAGACGAAGCACGGGCAAGACGCTGTACATCCTTGACGAGCCGACGACCGGACTTCATGCGGACGACATCGATCGTCTCCTGCAGGTGCTGCAGCGGCTGGTCGACTCGGGCGAGAGCGTGCTCGTCATCGAGCACAATCTCGACGTCATCAAGACCGCCGACTACCTCGTCGACCTCGGACCGGAGGGCGGCAGCGGCGGCGGCACGATCGTCGGCACGGGGACGCCGGAGCAACTGGCGGCCAACGAGAAGTCCTATACGGGCAAGTACCTCGGCCCCGTCCTGGAGCGCGACCGCGCACGTACCGAAGCGGCGCTCGCGCGCGCCTAAGCGATCAAGAGAACAGGCAGCCTGCGCCTCGCGAGCTGCCTGTTTTTTGCGCTTATCGCAAGGTGGCCTCCGTTTCTCGCAGTTGAACGCGCCGGGCGGGAGTAGGATAATGAGAAGATCATCATACGCGCATCAAGCCCTTTAGGACGTTAAAGTTGAAGGACATCAAATGGCGGAGGTCGCAAACGTGGATATTAATCCTAAAAAAATCGCAGCGGAAGAAGCGGTCAAGCTCGTCGAAGACGGGATGATCATCGGACTCGGCACCGGCTCCACCGCCTATTGGGCGATCGAGCGGATAGGGCAGCGCGTGAAGGAAGGGCTGCGCATCCAGTCGGTCGCGACGTCGAAGCGTTCCGAAGAGCAAGCCCGCCGCCTCGGCATCCCGATCATTCCGCTGGAGGACATCGAACGCATCGACCTCACGATCGACGGCGCCGACGAGGCCGATGGGGACCGCAATCTGATCAAAGGCGGCGGCGGTGCGCTGCTGCGGGAGAAGATCATCGCGACCCACAGCAAGCGGCTGGTGATCGTGGCGGACGAATCGAAGACGGTAGATACGCTGGGCCGCTTCCCGCTGCCCGTCGAGATCGTGTCGTTCGGCGCCAACTTGACCTTGCTGCGGTTAACGGCGCTGGAGGGGCATCCCCATATCCGCATGGAAGGCGACCGGCCCTACGTGACGGACAACGGCAATTGGATCGCCGACTGCCGATTCGAAGCGATCGCCGATGCGCCGAGGTTGGAGCGGGAACTCAACCTGATCCCCGGCGTCGTGGAGAACGGTTTGTTCATCGGAATGGCCTCCTCCGTGTACGTGGGTCATGCGGACGGTTCGGTCACGGTTCAATAAGGCAGCGTTCTGCCGATCCGCAAAATAGTATCGATACGCCGCCGAGTCGGACGTTTCGGCACGCTGTAACGATAAAAAGTATCGTTACAGCGCCAAGTCAGGCGGTTCGGCACGCTGTAACGATAAAAAGTATCGTTACAGCGCCAAGTCAGGCGGTTCGGCACGCTGTAACGATAAAAAGTATCGTTACAGCACCGGATCAGGCCGATCGGCAAGCTGTAACGATAAAAAATATCGTTACAGCGCCAAGTCGGGCGGTTCGGCACGCTGTAACGATAAATATTATCGTTACAGCGCCAAGTCAGGCGGTTTGGCACGCTGTAACGATAAAAAGTATCGTTACAGCGCCAAGTTAGGCGGTTCGGCACGCTGTAACGATAAAAAGTATCGTTACAGCACCGGATCAGGCCACTCGGCACTCTGTAACGATAAATATTATCGTTACAGCAGCAAGCGAAGCAACATGGCGGCTTTTAACGATAGAAAGTATCGTTACATGGGCAACTGTACGCTTCCGTACACACGATCAAAACCACTTCTATTCGTATCCGGCACTGCGGAACGGACGGATGAGGAGATGGCGATCCGTTTCCGTCCCGCGCCCGAAGAGGGGATTCCGCCGCCGTTGTCGAAAAAGTATCCTTCACGCAACTTTCGACGACGGGAAGAGGAGGGCGGGGCGAGTGTTATTCGTATGGCCGGCCTTATGGGCGGTGGCGCTGTTCCTGCTCGTCTCCGATCCGCGTTCGTCCGCGATCCGCCGCCTCTCGGCCGTCGCTTTTCTCGGCGGCACCGGCGCTTTGGCCGCGGTCGTCGACGGCACTTTCATCCCGGGGCTCGCTTCAGAAGCCGCGATCGCGCGGTGGGAGCCGACGCTCTATCGGGTGCAGGTCATAGCTTCGCTCGCTTCCTACTATGGCGTGCCGTACGCCTTCCTGCTCTTCGCGGTCGCGTTCCGGCCCGCGGGCTGGCCGCGGAAGCTGCGGCGTTGGCTGCCGGCCGCGCTGCTCCTGCCGATCGCGCTTTGTCTGCTGCTCTTGCCCCCGTACACCGAGCGCTACCCGATCGCCTTCAGCGTCGTCGTATGGTGGGCGGCGCCCTATATCTTGTTCGGCGCGCTGCACATCTTGCTGCACAGGCCTCGCCATGCGCCTTTTTCCCCGGCTTACTGGATCGTCTGTCTGGCGGTATTGCCGCCGGTGCTCTTCCTGCTGACGATGAATTACATCCTGCCGAGCCTCGGATGGCTGCGGATGTGGGTCTACAATACTTGGATCGTGGGGCTCGCGATCGCCATCTTCGTCCTGGGTTTGTTCACCTACGGGTTCATGGGCACGCGGCTGCTGATCGATCGCCGCAGACTCGACTCCACCCTGCGCGCCGTCACCTCGGGGACCGCGATCCTGAACCACGCCATCAAGAACGACGCGGGCAAGATCCGCCTGTTCGGCGAGAAGATGAGACGTTATGCCGAGGAGACCGGCCAGCCGGAGCTGGCGGCCGACGTCGAGACCGTGTTGGGCGCCACCCGCCATATGCAGGAGATGATCGCGCGCGTGCACCGGAGGACCGACGATCTGGCGCTGCAGCCGGCCGAAGCGGACCTGGGTGAGCTCGTTCGGCGCACGCTGGCGGCCTTCGAGCCGATGCTCGCGGAGGAACGGATTCGACTGCTGTGCGACTTGGCGGAAGGATGGCGCTGTCAATTGGATGCCGCGCAGACGGGCGAGGCGCTGAGCAATCTGATCGCCAATGCGATCGAGGCGATGCGCGCCGCGGACCGCGGCGAAGGGGTCCTGCAGGTTCGGTTGACCGAGGGACGGCGGGAGCTGACGATCGAGATCCGGGACGACGGGCCGGGCATGGACAAGGCGCAGGCGGCTCGGGCGCTGGAGCTGTTCTACACGACCAAGCGCGGCGGAGCCAACTTCGGGCTCGGCCTCCCCTATGCGTATCACGTCATGCGCAAACACGGCGGCTCGCTGCAGATTCGGAGTCGGAAGGGCGCGGGAACGAGCGCGTTCCTCACCTTCCCGAAGCGGAAGGTGCAGGCGGTGAAGGCGGAAGGCCGGCCGATGGCGGAGACGGAGAGGAGCGAGACACGGCATGGATAACATTCGCGTATGGATCGTCGAGGACGACGTGGACTGGCTTCGCGGGCTAGCGGCCTATCTCGCGGGCGAGCGGGATCTGGAGGTGACCCTTGCGACGGACCGACCGGAAGCGGTGCGCCGGGCGCTGGCGGACGGAGAAGCGCCTCCGGCCGACGTGGTGATCATGGACATCATGCTGCACGGCGAGCCTGAGGGCATCGTGCTCGCGGAAGAGACGGCCGCCGTCTCCGGCGCGCGGGTCGTCATGCTGACCTCGATGGAGGAGAAGGAGCTCATCTTCCGTTCCTTCCAAGCCGGCGCGATCGACTACCAGCTCAAGTCCGACTTCGAATCGCTGCCCGGCGCCGTACGTGCGGCCGCGGCCCGGCAAGCTTCGATCAGTCCCGCCGCGGCGGAACGGATGCGGGAGGAGTTCCGCAGACTGAAGCTGCTCGAGCGGGAGTTCGAAGCGAAGAAGCTCCGGGACCGCATCACGCCGGCCGAGCTGCAGCTGCTCGAGATGGTGGACCAGGGCTACTCCCAATCCCAGATGGCGGACAAGCTCGTCATCTCGATCCGGACGGTGAAAAACCATATCAATCACATTCTGAAGAAGCTGAAGGCCGGGGGCTCCAAGGAAGCGGCGCAGCAGGCGAAGGCGATGGGGTTGTTCGATCGCCCGGCGGAATCCGGAGACGGGGAAGATCGGACACCCTGATAGCCGCATCGAATAAGACATGCCGAATCGGGCATAACGGATGGTACCACGCCAAGTTGGTACTATTTTTTTTGCGCCGGTTTTCTAGAATAAAGAGGGAATCAAGCCTGTTAAGGAGGCGTATCGGCATGGCATTCGAAGCCTACTCGCTCGCTCATCTCGCGGCCCTTGCCGCCGTGGCCGCATCTATCGCAGCGATCATCGGTTTTCGCGGCCGCTTGCGGACGCCGAAGGTCAAACGGACGGCGAGAGCCGCGTTCGTCGCCGCCGTCGTCGTCTGCGAGGGCGCGATGCTCGTTCGCCGCGCTTGGACGAACGATTGGGGGTTCGAGGCGCTGCCGTTCGAGCTCTGCAGCTTGATGATCTGGCTGTCCGCTGCCGCCGTGTGGACGGGTAACAAGAGGCTCTACGAGCTGACGTTTTTCCTTGGTATCCTGGGCGCGGCGCAGGCGCTGCTCACGCCCGATCTGAATGTCGGGTTCCCCGACTTTCTCTACTTTCACTTTTTCTTCGGACATCTCGTGATCGTGGCTGCGAACGTATACATGACCGCGGCGGAGGGCTATCGGCCGACGAGAGGGTCGATCTGGCGGGCGTGGATCGGACTTCACGCGTTGGCCATTCCGGCTGCGATCGCGGATCGCCTATGGGGGACGAACTTCATGTTTCTCGCCCGCAAGCCGCCGGGCGCTTCGCTCCTCGATCTACTGGGGCCGTGGCCGTGGTATCTGCTCCAGTTGGAGGTCGTCGCCGTGGCGCTGATGCTCCTTCTGTACGGCGCCGTCTTGCTTGCGGACCGTCTGCACGGTCGTCATGCCGGATCCCTGCAAGGAGGCGGCCAACGATGACTGACGCTAAGAGGAAGGCCGCTCCGAGAGAAACCTATTATCTTTGCGCCACCACCTGGATCTGCGCATTCGTGCCGGCCGTCCTCTATTTGGCAGGCTTCGGAATCCCTCTCCGCAGCTTAGGGTTTCATGAAGGCTGGGGAGCGCGATGGGGCATCGGTTGGGCTTGCGTATCCATGGTGCTGGGCGCTGTTCTGCTAAGAGACATGGCGAGGCTTCGGAGAGAGGAACGATCCGGCGTCGGCCATCGCCTCTACGGCAGGATGCCGGCTTTTCTGCTTACGCTTTTCCTCGCCCTCATGCAGTTGCCCCCGATCTTGATCTGGTCCGGGATGGGCCTGATGAGCGGCGCGGGCGAAGCGAGGATCGGATATGCGGTGCATGCAGCCGCCCTGCTGCTCTTGTCGATTCAGTTGGCGATGCTTCTGTTCATGGGCCTGAGAGGCCCGCGCGACGGATAGGCGCTATTCGGCCCGGGAGGGGGCAATTTGTACTTGGCATGACTACGGTTCGTTCCCTCTCTATACGCGTTTCTGTTAAAATAAGGGCATCTATCTTCGAGGTCCACATCGGCACGGAGGACGGCGTGAACCGCGAAGCGACGAAAGCCCATATCGCCTACGAAGTCGAAGATCTGGCCGCCGTCGCCGAGCTGCTGCGTAGCCGCGGCATCGAGCCGATCGCTTCGGTGCCGATCCCGGGTTACGACCGCTTTGAGTTCCGCGATCCGTTCGGCAACCGGGCGGAGTGCATCCAGCCGATCGGCTAACGGCATTCGTGATTCATAGGAGAAAAGGGGAAGGAAGATGGCGGAGCTGCATTACAGGTCGGCCGGCGCCGCGGACGTGCCGCTGCTGGCCGAGATGAACCAAGAGCTCATCCGGGACGAAGGAAGCCGGAACAAGATGTCGCTCGCGGAGCTCGCGCAGCGCATGGCAGGTTGGCTCGGCGCGAAGGAGTGGGAGGCGCGCTTGCTTCTCTGCGGGGAGGAAGCGGTCGGATACGCGCTCTACCAATATCGGGAGCAAGGCGCCGAAGCGTACCTTCGCCAGTACATGATTCGGCGCGAGTATCGCAACCGCGGCTACGGGCTCGCAGGGATCCGGCTGCTGCGGGAGCGGCTCGGCGACGTTCCGACCCTCTCGCTCGACGTCCTGGACGCGAACGCCGCAGGACGCCGCTTCTGGGCCAGAGCCGGCTTTGTTCCCGATTATATCCATATGCGGTTGGAGCAGTCCCGACCTGCCGACCCCGACCTGGGTCGGGCGCCGAACCCGCCGTCCGACGATTCTGCCTGCTTCGATCCCTCGGTACAATGAAGTCAACGAGGCCTGCTAGGTTCATAGTCAGGCCATAACGAGGAGCGTGAGCAAGATGGAAGGGAAGACGGGCAGCACGCTGGCACTGGACAGCAGCCGCATGGACGTCGAAGAGAGCGGCAGGCGGAGCCTGGGGCAGAACGCATGGATGGCGTGGGAGGGGCTGTTCGCGATGGTACAGAAGCTCGGCAGCGAGTCGGTCACGCATTATGGCATCTGCAAGGTCGTGGTGAAAAAGCATCGCGGGCATCCGATCGACTGCGCGGACGGTACCCGCATCGAGAAGGGCGACCGGATCGGCGAGCTGCATCTGGACAATACGAAGGTGCTGGCGTTGACGGGGGCGGCCAGCTCGGAACGCGCCGCCTTGACTACGGCTCGCCTGGCCCGGGATTCGCTCAAGCAGATTCAGCATGCGCTCCATCACCGGGACGAGCTGTCGGAAGTGAAGGCGCTGGTCGGCGTCACGCTGCTGCATCGCGGGCTGATCCACGGCCTCGGATTCGAGCAGCGCGCCCTGCCTTCCGGGTGGTTCGAGCGGAGCAGTACCGTCTATCTGCGTTTGCTGCTCCGGTTCCTGCATCCGGAAGGCAGAGGGCGTATCCGCCAGAGACGGGAGAAGCTGGTGCCGATGATGCTCATCCATACGCGCGGGACGATGGCGCGGCGATTCTCCTCCTAAGCGCGGACTTCGCTCATCAAGCTGCCGATGGCCTTCGGCAAAGCCGAGGTGCCGGACGGCGACCAGTAATATCGCAGCCCGTCATAGCCGATCAGGTAGGAACGCCCGATCGGCTCGCCCGTCTCCAAGACCGCTTCAAACCAGACGTCCGCTTCCGATGGCGAAGCGGGCGTATATTCGTCGGGCTCGCTTTGGCCCAGCAATTGCATGAATGCCGCGGCTTCCGATCCCGCCAGCGTGCGAACCTTAACGGGTTTGCCCGTCTGCTCGGCAAGCCGGTATACGGTGACCTGCACGACCTGCTCCTTCGCTAGGTCCTCAAACCCCTGCAGGCGCGCCTGCGTCCACTCGCGGGTGGCATAGAGACGGTACCCGTTCACGGCTGCCGCATCCTCCACCGCCAACAACCCTTGATTCCCATCCCCGCTCACTTCATAGAGCTTCGTCCCTTTGTTCCGGTAAGCGGCGTCTCCGTTCTTGGACTTGTAATTCGGACGGTGTACATGCCCGTCTAGGCGGAATTTGACCTTGCCGATCGGTTCGCCGATCGCGGAGACGTCGACCAGCGCGACTTCATGCAAGCCCTCGAAGGTTCGGTCGCTCCATCTGATGAAGTCCACCCAATCGATGATCGTTTGCGAAGCGCAGCCGGTTAACGTCAAGACAAGACTCAGATACAGCACAGCCCATCGTTTCATTTGTCGCTCTCCCTCTTTTTTCTCCATCAGCAACCCCTGCAGCCGTTTTCGCGTCTAATTCTTGTGTTGGGTAAACCTTGCTCTAATTGGAACGTCTGCAACGCGCCGAAAGTTGCACGATGCAAGGCATACGGAGGAGACGAGGAAGATGATGAAGACGGAGGATCGCGGTGCTGGTCGTCCTTCGGTTCGCGCGAGAGGCCGGGCAAGGGCGTTCGGCTCGCTGCTCTTGATTGCGCTGCTGCTAATCACCGCCGCCTGTACAAGGTTCCAGATTGGCGTCGACTGCCGCAATATGGAGAGCGACCTCATTGATGCGCTGCAGTGGGACGACGTATTCATGTTGGGCACATCTGCGGAAGCGGCACCCGACACGATTCGGACCCGGGCGAAGCCGATCGGCGAAGTCCGCTTCAAGCTGGCATGCGCGGCGCACAAGTGGGCGAACGGCGATGCGTCCTACCTTGCGGAGGGGACTCCGATCTATGCGCTGGAGGATTACAAGCCGACGTTTCGCGTAGTCGCGGATGGCCGCGTGTATCAAGCGATCGACAATCCGAACGCCAAGTTCATGAGAGACATGTACGATATCGAGAACAAGGCGGCGCAGGTCTCGCTCAAGGGAGGCCTCATCGTCTTAGATGCTGCCGAGACGCAGACATTCATGGCCTTATACTTAAATAGCGCATACGAGGGGATGAGGGCATTCGAGAAGAATCGACTGGCGGACCCAATCGGATATACCATCCGGCTGAAGGACGGCAGCGAGGTGGGCGGAACCTATTATCTGACGAACGGACCGGTCATGTATCCTGGCTTTCGGGTGTCCGATCCGCTGCGAGAGCTCGTCGAAGGGAAGCTCCGGGAAGCGGGATATCTGCCCCCGGAGGCCGCCTAATGCCGGGGGCCGTCCGCGAGCTGGTCCGGTTCGGCTGGAACCAGGCGCTCTGCTGCCTGTTCCCGGTCGTTATCTTTGCCGCGCTCGCCTTAACCAAGCTGCCGGATCATCCGGTCATCCCGCGCTACGACTTGATCCTCCTCGTCTGTATCGCAGCGCAAGCGGGAATGGTGCTGTTCAAGCTGGAGAGCGCGGACGAACTGAAGGTCATCACGCTTTTTCACGTGATCGGACTCGGTCTGGAGCTGTTCAAAGTGCATATGGGCTCCTGGGCGTACCCGGAGGATGCTTGGAGCAAAGTGGCGGGCGTTCCGCTGTACAGCGGATTCATGTATGCCAGCGTCGCGAGCTATATCTGCCAAGCCTGGCGCCGGTTCGATCTGCGCTTCCGGCAATGGCCGAACCCCTTGGCGACAACGGGAATAGCCGTCTTGATCTACGCCAACTTCTTCGTGCACCATGCTATCCCGGACCTGCGATGGCTGCTGATGCTCGGTCTGGCGGCGCTATTCCGGCGAACTTGGGTAACCTTCGCGGTAGGCCATCGGCGCTATCGGATGCACGCGCTCGTGTCGTTCGCGCTCATCGCCTTCTTCATCTGGATCGCGGAGAACGTGTCGACCTTGCTCGGGGCATGGCGTTATCCGAACCAGGCGGCGCATTGGGAATGGGTGCACTGGGGGAAGATCAGCTCGTGGTTCCTGCTCGTCATCATTAGCATCATCATCGTGGCGCAGCTCAAGGATTTGAAGTATCGGGTCCTTCCGGGCGCGGCAGGCGCGATTGAGGAAGCCCGGACGAAGGCGCCATCCCGGAAAGGGTGACGGCTGCGCGAGCGCCGGCGGGATGCCGGCTGCCCGTCCGAGGCCGCAACGCCCAGTTCGCGAGGCCCGGCGAATTCGGTCCGACGGGCGCCGTGGCTCGGCAATTCCGCCGGTCCATGAAAAACCGCCGGGACGATGCGGTCCCGGCGGTTCTCGTCGTTAGGCGTGTAGCCGTCTAGGAAGCGGCAAAGCCTGTTTTACTTGGCGGTCAGATAGCGTTCCCGGAGGATGTTCAGATGGTGCAGCTCGTGCCCGACGATGATGCAAGCCAGCGCGCGGGCAGAGACGGGGTGTTCGCTTGCGGTTCCGAGGCGCACCCAAGCTTCTTCCTGCAAGCCGCGCAGCAAGGTGAGCGTCGCGTGGCGTACGGCCAAATAATCCTCGAGCGCCTGTTCAATCGTCCATTGGGCGAAGGGGGCCCCTCCGACGAGGACCTCCTGGTCGTAGCCCGGCAAGGGCGTGTCGTCGCCGCGGGCGATCCGGAGGAGGCGGTAGGACATGATCCGCTCGTTGTCCGTAATATGGCCGATCACTTCCTTGATGCTCCACTTGTCGGGTGCGTACCGATGGTCTCCCTGCTCCTCTGATAGCGAGGCGAGCAGGGCGCGGGTCGACTCCGTCTGCGCCTCCAGTATCTCGATTAAGTTGCCTTCCGGCACCGGCCGAATGTAGGTCAGATTATGGGTACTGTACTCCTCAGCCGTCGGACGAAGAAACATACGCGAACAACCTCCTTTTAACTTTCATTAAGAGGTTAGATTCGCCGGCCGTTTTTGTCAATAGCGGTGTTGCGGTGTGGCCGGATCGCGCCGCTAACCGATCAGCAGCGACTCCGCCCCGTCGATGTAGATCACCGAGCCGGTGATGAGCGAAGACTGGGGGGAGGCGAGGAACGAGACCAGCTCCGCCACCTGTTCCGGAGACCCGGGGCCGTCCTGCAGCGGCATGCTGCCTTCGGGAAAGAGGACCGGAATTTTGGCTTCCTCGGCTTCGGGCGTCCGGTTCGTATTTTTGCCGATGTTCGTGCGGATGGCGCCCGGGCAGATCGCGTTGACGCGGATCCGGTGCGGAGCGAGCTCCAGCGCCGCCATCTTCGCAAAGGCGACCTGTCCGGCTTTGCTCGAGCTGTAGGCGCTCGCCCCCGTATTGGAGAAGATGCGGGTGCCGTTGACCGAGCTCGTGACGATGATGCTGCCGCCCTGTCGCTTGAGATAGGGGATCGCATACTTGACGGTTAGAAACGTCCCCCGCAGATTGATCGACAGCGTCTGATCCCAGTCTTCGGGAGACAGATCCTCGATCGGCGTCCACGTCCCGTTAATGCCCGCATTGGCGAACACGATGTCGATGCGGCCCCAGCGTTCGCCAGCCTGGCGGATGCCGTTCTCCACCGATGCGGGATCGGAGACGTCGGCCTCCACGGCGATCGCTTCGCCGCCATTCTCTTGGATACGATCCTGCACCTTGTCGTTCGTCTCCTCCACCCGGTCGAGCAGGCAGATCTTGGCGCCCAGCTCGGCCAATCGGAGCGCGGCGGCGCGGCCAATACCCGAGCCGCCGCCGGTGACGACGGCCACTTGGCCTTCCAGCGTTTTGTTCATGCTCAAGCGCGTAATCCCTCCTTCGGTTATTTAGCGTGCCCCGCATGCGGCACGCTCGTTCACATTCTCCTTACCGAAGGAGGACGGGATTGAATCGGGCGGGGAGGGGCAGAAGCGATAAGGGTGCTGGGTTCTCCCAAATAAGCGGAGGTTCCCCTTGACAGCCGTTCGCTGTTTCCCATTCAAAAAGAGGCCGTCCCAAAAGGTCATAAATTGACCCAAGGGGCGGCCCCTTTTGTCTAATGTTAGACAAACAAAAAGAAACCACTCTTTGGTAAAATGGAAGTGTCGAGCAACCATTCACAAAGGAGAGGTTTCTTTGTACATTCAATATACCATGGACCAACTTTGTCTGCCAATGGATCTGGAAGAGGATATTCCTCCAAATCATCTCGTTCGAGTGGTCAATACGGCCGTCAATCGACTGGACGACCAGATTTTTGCCGCCGCTTATCCCGGCGGCGGTCGAGACAGCTATCACCCTAAGATGCTTACCAAAGTTATCGTCTACGCCTACACCCAGCGAATCTACTCCTTTCTCCGTGTGTTATTTAAGCGGCAGGAGGGGCGATAATCTCGGTCCACTTTTCTTGTAGGGTCGGGATGCCTACGCGTTGGACGAAGTCGTGGAACGATTCGCCGTCGTGGCGCTGCTCCTTGTAGAATTCGACCAGCTTCGCGATGCCGACTTGGACTTCTTCGCCCTTGATGCGGCCCTTGAGTACCGTGTTGAACTTCGCTTCCGGGCCGAGTTGGCCGCCGACGGCGATATCGAACGCGTCGACCATGCCTTCGGGCGTCTTGATCAGCGAGCCCTGGAGGCCGATGTCGGCGACATGCTTCTGGCCGCAGCCGTTCGGGCAGCCGATGAAATGGATGCGGACCGGCGTATCGATCGCGACATGCTCATCCAGGTAAGCGGCCACGCGGCGCGCGCGTTCCTTCGTCTCGACGATGGCCAAGTTGCAGAATTCATTCCCGGTGCAGGATACCGTACGGCTCATGAACCGGTTCGGGCTCGGCGTCAGACGCTGCAGCAGCGGATGCGCGAGCAAGGCTTCGACTTTGTCGTCCGGCACGCCCGTCAGCAGCACGTTCTGCGAGATCGTCGTCCGGATCGTGCCGTCGCCGTATTGGTCGGCCAGATCGGCCAGCTGATCGAATTCGTCGCTGCTCGTGCGGCCGACCGGGATGTTCAGGCCGACGTAGTTCAGGCCGTTTTGCTTCTGCGCGTGCACGCCGTCGAAGTACGAGCCGTTCCAACCGACGACGCGGTCGTCGCCGCGCGGCGGCATCTCGCCGATCAGCTTCACAAGCTCCTCTTGGAACTTCCCGACGCCCCAGTCCGCGACCAAGTACTTCAGGCGGGCATAGTGGCGCTTCTCGCGGAAGCCGTTGTCTCGGAACAGCGTCGTGACGCCGATCGCCACCTTCAGGCACTCGTCCGGCAGGATGAACATGTCGAGCTGCTTGCCGAGATGCGGCTTCGCGGACAGGCCGCCGCCGACGCTCGCGTGGAAGCCGACGACTTCCTTGCCGTCGATGACCTTGGAGGCCGGCGTGAACGCCAGGCATTGGATCTCCGCGGAAGCGTTGTTATAAATATTGGCGGAAATGGACATTTTATATTTCCGAGGCAGGTTGGAGAAGTCCCGGTTGTTCAGGAAGAACTGTTCGAACTGGTCCACGATCGGCGTCGTGTCCATCAGCTCGTCGCGGTCGATGCCGACCAGCGGGTTGCCGACGATCGTACGCGGGCAGTCGCCGCAAGCCTCGACGGCCGACATGCCGACGGAGGCGAGCCGGTCGAAGATGTCCGGGAAATGCTCGATCTCCAGCCAGTGGTACTGAATCGCTTGGCGGGTCGTCACGTCGATCAGACCGCGTCCGTAGTCGCGTCCGATGTCCGCGAGGACGCGGGCTTGCGCGCTGGTGAGCACGCCGCCGGGAATGCGGATCCGCATCATGAAATGGCCGTTATTCGGTTTCTGCTGATACACGCCGGCCCATTTGAACAAGTTGAAGTCTTCCTGCGGAATGGAGGCGAAGCCTTCCTTGGCATACTTCTCCACGATGTCGCGAATAATGTCCAGACCGTCCTTCTCGATCTTGTAGAACTCGAATTTATTCAGCTTGTCGGGATCTTTCATCCACACCGCTTCATAGGCCATTTCGCGCGTCTCCCCTTGGATCGGAATGGATAAGTCTCCTTAATTCCGATTTACTTAATGTGTAATTAATCGTAACATAATCACCCCCTGCCTACAATTGAGAGAGGGCGGTCAAGTCCATAAAACTTACTGATACGAACACATGCCGTTGCTTATAGTTGAGCGGGGGTCGAATCCTGTGACAAAGTTGTTACGGCGGCTTTTTCGGACTTGCAACCAAGGCGGGCGGACGATAACATAGAGGATAATGGGAAAGTTATGATATTAAGGAGGTCACCGCATGTTTCTGGCGGCTAACGCGGCGGAGGAAGCTGCAAGCACGTTTACAGCTTTCGACGTATTCATGGTTATTATTACGGTGCTGATCGCGATCGGACTCGTGCGCCTGCTCATGCAGCGCCCCGGCAAGAATGTGTTCGCGATCGGTTTCACGGTCGTCTCCTTGATCCTGCTCCTGATCGCGGACGTGAAGATGGTCAGCGGTTGGTAAGAAGAGACATGACGGCACAAGTAAAAACGGTTTCGCCGACCTTAGAAGAGGGCGAGACGTTTTTATCGGAGACCATTTGGAAATGAATAAGCGTGAAACCTATCCATTCTAAATGGTGGACGAAGACGGGCCAGAGAGCGCAAGCTCTCCGGCCCGTCTTTTTTTAACGTATCCGAAAGGATAAGTTTCGCCGAACCTTGCTTTGCCGATGCGTCTCAGATCCAAAAGAGTCGCCGCTTCCGGGAAGACGGCGAACCGGCAAGTGCGCGACTTCGGCTTCTTCGGAGGCGACGTTCGTGAAAACGCTCTACGTTCTTCCCTGCGCGAACCGGGATTGTGCTAGGATGAAGGCAACAATCCTTCCCTAGGCGAGGTTAAGCGAGAGATGATGAATCGGCCCCGGCATAGACAGCCCTGGAAAATCTCCACGATCCTATACGCGCTCCTGTTCGGCATGGTGGTGCTCCCGATCGGCTTGATCAGCGCTACGATCCTGCGCGAATACAAATTGGACTTGCTGAAGCAGACGAGCGCGCGGACGCTGCAGACGCTGCGGTCCGCCACCTACTCGGAAGAGCAGGAGATCGGCAAAGCCGCCACCTATTCGGCCGCCGTCGCGATGGATAAGGAAGTGCTCGGCTACGCGACGCGGTTCCGCCAGTCTGCGGGGCAGGAGCGGCAAGACGCCTTCACCTTGTTGACCAAAGCGCTGGACAAGTACGGCTTGTCCATGTCCGGACACGTCCTCTCGGTCAACTTTTTCTTTAAGGACGGCGGCGCCTTCTCTTATATGAAGGATATGACGTCCCCCGAAGCGGAGCTGCGAACCGCGGATTGGTACCGGAACGCGAAGGCCGTGCCGGACCGGGTCCACTTCATCGGCATGCAGACCGGCGTCTTGTACGACGCCGACCGCGACGACACGATCGCGACCGCGATCTCCCCGAGCGCGCTGCAGATGCTGCACGACATCGATATGATCTACTTCGTGTTCAACCGGGACGCGTTCGAGGAGGCGCTGCGCCAGAACCCCTACAGCCGGACGTCCCAGTTCCTCCTGTCGACCGGGGACGGGCGGATCGTCGCCTCCAGCGCGAATCTCGCGGACCGCGCGCTGCCGGCCGAGCTTCAGCGCGGCATCCGCGATGCCAAGGAAGGCTCCTTCATCGCGGAGATCGGCGGGCGCAAGACGCTCGTCGCGTTCACGACCGTCGAGACGGCCGGCTGGAAGACGGTCTACCAGATCCCGTACGGCGAGCTAACCGCCAATTACAGCCGCATGTTCCGCTTCGTCCTGATCGCGACGCTCATCATCATCGCGGTATTCCTGCTCCTCTCTTTCTACCTGGTTCACCGGTTCGCCAAGCCGATTCGGGCGCTGGTCATGAAGATGTCGCGCGTCACGCAGGGCTACCTGAACGCCAAAGTCGAGGCTTCCGGCAGCCGGGAGATGGTTCTGCTCGGCCATGCCTTCAACCATATGATGGATCGGATCAAGGCGCTGATCCGCCAGCGCGAGGAGGAGGAGAAGGCGAAGCGGAAGGCCGAGTTCGCCGCGCTCCAATCGCAGATCAATCCCCACTTTATGATCAATACGCTGAATTCGATCCGCCTCATGGCGCTCATCAGTAACCAGGACAACATCCGCAAGATGACGCACGCGCTCATCCGCCTGCTGTCGTCATCCTTCAACCGCGGGGGGAGCTATACGCTGCTGTCCGAAGAAGTCGAGAATCTGAAGCAGTATTTGTTCATCATGGAGACCCGCTACGGGAATCAATTCGACGTCGTCTGGGACGTCGACCGGCAAGCGCTGGACTACAGCATGCTGAAGCTGCTCCTCCAGCCGATCCTCGAGAACAGCATCGTGCACGGATTGTCCGGCAAACGAGCGGGAGGCCGCATTCGGATCGTCATCTCCAAAGACGACCGGGCGCTGTCCATCGAGATCGCCGACGACGGGGTCGGGATGACGGAGGCGCAGATCGCGAGCTTCGGCTTCGCGGAGAGCGCCGGGAACGACGCCTTCAGCGGCATGGGCATCGCGAACGTGCACCGGCGCATTCAGCTCCACCACGGTCCGGATTACGGGATCGCGATCGCGCGCAACGCCTGGGGAGGAACCACGGTGCGTATCCGTTGCCCGCTGGTGACGGCCGAAGCGATAGAAGAGGGGGCTTGAGCGACGTCCTTGGCGGCAGAGCGGTAACGCCATAGGCGGTTCAAAAAACATCAAATCCACTTCAAAAACGATCATTTGTTAACGCATACATCTGTCCTATCATTAAGGGCAGGTAAGCTAACTACATGTATGGGGGTCGTATTCATGATCACAAAGAAGCGGGCTAGCTCGCTGCTCGCGCTCGCCTTGTTCTCGTCGGTTGCCCTAACCGCTTGCGGCGGCAACGACAAGGGGAACGCGTCCAGCCCGTCCGCCAGCCCGACGGACAGCGCCGCCGCTACCGCATCCGCCAGCCCATCCTCATCCGACGCATCGCCTTCGGCGGCCGACGCCGAGCCGGTGAAGCTGAAGCTCGCCATCTGGGACGCGAAGGCGGATCTGGAATACTGGACGGAGAAAGCGAAGGACTACACGAAGCTCAAGCCGAACGTGACGGTGGAGCTGGAGAAGGTGCCGGACAACAACGGCCAGTATCTGAAGGTCCGATTGGCGGCGAACGATCTGCCGGACTTGTTCTTCCTGAAGCCGAGAGACTTCCAGGTGTACAAATCGGCGCTCCTGCCGCTCGACGAACTGGAGGCGACCAAGAACAACAAATATCCGACCAAGATCGACGGTCAAGTGCTCGGACTGCCGCTCGTCTCGTTCTCCGAATTCGTCTACTTCCACCCGAGCATCTTCAAGGAACTGAACCTGGAGGTGCCGAAGACGCTGCCCGAATTCATGGCGTTGCTCGCCAAGATCAAGGAGAACGGCAAGTATACGCCGCTCTCGCTCGGCGCGAAGGACAGCTGGACGCTCTACCCGCTCGCCGAGTTTGGTCCGCATATGCTGTCCGGCGACGTGAACTATCTGGCCAACCTGGCGAAGAACAAGGAGCCGTTCGGCGCGGGCAGCACGTTCGATCAGACGGCGAAGCTTATCCAGGAGATCGCGGACAAGAAGTACGCCGGTCCCGATGCGCTGTCCCTCTCGTACGATCAGTCCACGCAGCAGTTCGAGACGGGCAAGTCGGCGATGATCGCGCTGGGACAATGGTATTACGCTTCTTATATGGAAAAAGTGAAAAACGACGACGACCTCGGCGCGTTCCCGCTGCCGTTCCGCAGTACGGAGAGCGAGAAGCTGATGTCCATGACCATGTCCGATATGAACGTGGGGATCAGCAAGGATTCCAAGCATCCCGACGAAGCGAAAGCCTTCCTGGAATGGATGCTGACCGGTGACGCCTACCAGGCTTACATCAACAAGGTGCAGCAGTTCTCCACGGTGAACGGGATCGAGAGCGACCTGCCGTTCTTCCGGAAATGGACTCAGCAGTATCCGTTCGAGCCGTTCGTCTACGACGGCACGGACGCGGGCTATGCCAAGGTCAAAGGCGCTGCGCAGTACGATCCGGCGCTGACCGGTCAGGACGTCTTCTCGGGCAAATCGATCGAGAAAATCGAGAAGGACCTGAACGCCAAATGGAAAAAAGCCGTCGAATCCAACCCCTAAAGCGAATCAGGAAGGGTGCTGCCGCTGTCGCGGCCTAGCGCCCTTCTCCTTCAACAGGAGGATCCCATGAGCTACAAGCTTCAGAAGAAAGTCGTGATTTTTTCGTTTCTCCTGGTGCCGGTCGGGTTGATGCTGTTCTTCCTCCTCTATCCGACGGCGCAGCTGTTCCGCTACAGCTTTACGAACTGGGACGGGTTCAGCCCAAGTTTGAAGTATATCGGCTTCGACAACTACACCAAGCTGCTATTCGACTTCCCGGATGCCTGGCGGGCGATCCGGAACAACGGATTGTACTTCGTGATTCATACGCTGTTCATCCCGATCGAGCTGATCGCGGCCGTCCTCCTTAACCGCGCAATGCGCGGCAGCGGGTTCTTCCGCTTCACGGTGCTCATGCCCTACATCATCAACGGGATTGCCGTCGCTTACATGTTCAGCTACATCTACAACCCGATCAACGGACCTCTGAACGAATCGCTGCGGGCGCTCGGGCTCGGGTCCTGGATCACCGGCTGGCTGAGCGATCTGGGCGTCGTGAACTACGCGCTGATCGCCGTCTCGATCTGGCGGTTCGGCGGCGTGCACGTCATTCTGATGCTGGCCGGCTTGCAGTCGATCCCGAAGGACCTGTACGAGGCGGCGGAGATCGACGGGGCCAGCTTCTGGCAGCAGCTGCGCCATATTACGCTCCCCGGCATCCGCACGACGATGGAGATCGTCCTCTTCATGAACGTCACCGGCGCTTTGCTCCAGTACGATATTCCGTATGTCATGACCGGCGGTGGACCCGGCACGGCGAGCAGCACCTTCGGCCTGTTCTCGCTGCAGACGGCGTTCACGTACAACAATTACGGTCTGGCCTCCTCGATGGCTGTCAGCTTGCTGATCTTGATCATCGTGTTCTCTTCGCTGCAGAATTGGATCATCAAGGACAGGAGTGAAGCCTGAGATGGAACTTGCAACCGCAGCGCCGAACAACCGCCGCTGGCTGGGGAGCGCCGTATATTACGTCTTCTTCGCCGTCATGGCCGTGCTCGTCTTCGTGCCGATCCTGCTCGTCCTGTTCGGCTCGTTCAAGACCAACGCGGAGCTGGCCGACACGTCGCCGTTCTCCTGGCCGGCCAATCTCCTGAACTTCGACAACTACGTCACGGCGTACAAGGAAGGCAACATGCTGCGCGGCCTGACCAACACGGCGATCCTGGTCGCCGCGAGCATGGCCGGCAACGCGGTGCTCGGGACGATGACCGCGTATATCGTGAACCGGTTCGACTTCCGCCTGAAGAAAGCGATCCTGGCGCTCTTCATGCTGGCGATGATGATCCCGTCCTATACGACGGAGATCGCGCGTTTCCAGCTCATTCACGGCATGAACCTGTATAATACGTTGTACGGACCGCTGCTGATCTACGTCGGCACGGACATCATGCAGATCTATATCTACACCCAGTTCCTGCGCAAAATCTCCGAGCAGCTCGACGAGAGCGCGATGCTCGACGGGGCGTCTTACTTCCGGATCTTCCGGTCGATCGTCTTCCCGCTGCTGCTGCCGGCCACGGCGACGCTGGCGATCCTGAAGAGCGTCGCGATCATGAACGATATTTACGTGCAAATGCTCTATATGCCGAGCAAAAAGCTCGCCACGCTGCCGACCGCGCTCATGTCGTTCGTCGGGGACCGGACATCCGACCTGACGGCGCTCTGCGCGGGCATCGTCCTCGTCTTGCTGCCTAGCGCCTTGATCTATATCCTGTTCCAGCGGTTGATCTTCAAGGGACTGATGGACGGGGCGATCAAAGGGTAGGCGGAAAGGGGACTGCCGCGGGGCCTCGGAAATGCGGGTCGCATGAACGCGCGAACGGCGATGCATCGCAGGCGAGCGGCCTAAAGAACGAGAGACGGGAGGCGACAAGCGATGTATACGTTAGTGATCGTAGACGACGAGCCGCTCGTGCGCCTGGCGCTTCACCGCATGATCGATTGGCCGTCCCTGGGCATTCGCGTGGTTGGCGAAGCCGGAGACGGAGAAGAGGCACTCGGCCTTCTTCTTGCGATGGGCGGCGCCGATCTGCTGCTGGTCGACATCGAAATGCCGCGTATGGGCGGCATCGAGCTGCTGCGCAGATGCGCGGAAGAGGCGGCGCTGTCCCGTCGTCCGCTGCCGATCGTGCTGAGCGCCTACGGCAACTATGCCTACGTTCGCGAAGCCTTCGTATTGGGCGCGTTCGATTATATCGTAAAGGCGGACATGGACGAGGAGCACATCCTCCCGGTGATGCGCAAGGCGCTGTCCGCGCTTGCCGGCACGGCCACGGCTTCGGGAACGGCGCGGCGGGAAGCGAGCGATGACGAGAACCAACGGCAGCAGCGCGAAGATTGGCTGCGGTGGCTGCTGACGACGGATCCGGAACAGGCCAAGGGAGACTTCGAGCAGCTTCTGTCGGAAGGGACGCTCTGGACGTCGAACCTGTCGGTCGCCGTGCTGCAGCTCGCCGACGCGGCGAATGAAGCGGAACGGCAAGGCTTCGTCCGGCAAACGGTCGAGTCGGTGCTCGTATCCGCGGGGGCTTGCCACTCGGTCTGCCGGATGGGCGACGGCGCGTACGCGCTGCTCTTCTCGTTCCCCGAGGACCGGAGCTCGGCGGGGCTTCGGGAGAAGCTGCACGCTCTCTTGATGACGGTGATGGCGCGGCTCGCCAGTTACGCCAACGTCGAGACGGCGATCGGCATTAGCGGGCAAGGCCAAGGCGTGAAGCAGTGGCACCGGATGTACGCGCAAGCGCAGCGGCTGGCCGAGCTTCGCTACTACGAGGGCTACGGCAAGCTGCTTAGTCACGATGCTTACGGCAGCCTCATCGCCACAGGGGAAGAGCGGGACGGGAGCTGGCAGGAACGGGCGAGCGGAAGCCGCGAAGCGGTGATGCGCGCCCTGAAGCATGCCGATGGAGCGGCTTGGGCCTCTCCATTCCGGCAGCTCCGGCAGACGTTGGCCGCGTCGAAGGCGCAGCGGCCCGCGGCGACCCAAGCCTTCCTCGTCGACATGCTGTGGGAGCTGGGATCGTTCCTGTACGCGCGGGGGCGGCGTTGGGAGGAGCTCGGCGCCGGCTACAGCGAGCCGAGTGACGTCATCCGCCCCTGCAAGACGCTGGAGGAAGCGCTGCTCGCAGTCGAACGGATCGTGGCCGGCATCTACGCGATCGTAAACGAGTCGGCAAGCAAGCCCGGCGCCCGCTACAGCGAACCGATCGCGTTCGCGAAGAGCTGGCTGGACGCGCACTACCGCGAAGAGATCAACCAGTCGCGCGTGAGCGAGCTGGCGGGGGTCAGCGAGAGCTACTTGAGCAAGCAGTTCGCCAAAGAGGTAGGCAGCAACTTCCTGCACTATTTAACGACGCTGCGCATCGAGGAAGCGAAGCGGCTGCTCGGTCAAGGCGTCCGGATCGCGGACGTGTCCGAACGCGTCGGCTACGCGAACCCCGAACACTTCAGCCGGCTGTTCAAGCGGATGACGGGGCTCAGTCCCAAGGGGTACCGGAAAGATCAATTCGAACAAGCCTAAGCTTAAGGGATCCTATTGCGATGCTATCGCAACTTCTCGGTCAGGGAGGCGGCTCACTTTGCGCGGCCATACCGAAAATCTACTCCGGCGCGGCGTGATGTTGGCAACTAACATGGTCGGTTGCAGTCGGCGTACGATCCATATTCCGGCTTCATTACGGGTAGATGCTCCGCTCCGTTCTCCTAGCCTGCGCGCGCATTGAGCGCCGGGCTTTTTTGCCTTTGGCCTACGGGCGCGGGGTTTGCTATACTGAAGGGAGTTGACCGCCCGTCGCGGCGGTATGGAGGTTACCGAAGAAATGACGAACAAAGCCGCCGTGCGGCGTGAAGATATCGAATTGCTGGCGCCTGCCGGAGATTGGGATTGTATGCGGGCTGCCGTCGCCAACGGCGCGGACGCGATCTTTTTCGGCGTGGAGAAATTCAACGCCCGGGCCCGCGCGAACAATTTCCGGATGGAAGAGCTCCCGGAGATTATGGCTTTCTTGCACCGTTACGGAGTCAGAGGGTTCCTTACCTTTAACATCCTGGTGTTCGAGGAGGAGCTGTTCGGCGCGAAGGAACTGGTCGAGGCCTGCATCGACGCGGGCGTAGACGCCGTTATCGTACAGGATCTGGGGCTGGTGAAGATGATCCGCGAGATCTCGCCGGACTTCCCGATCCACGGGTCGACGCAGATGACGATCACTTCGCCGGAAGCGGTCGAATTCACGAAGCCGTTCGGGCTCGAGCGGGTCGTGCTGGGTCGGGAGAACAATCTGAAGCAGATTCAGAAGATCGGCGAACAGGCGAAGCTGCCGATGGAAGTGTTCGTGCACGGCGCGCTCTGCGTCTCGTATTCGGGCCAATGCCTCACCTCCGAGATGTGGGGCGGTCGTTCGGCCAACCGCGGCGAGTGCGCGCAAGCCTGCCGCCTCCCGTACGATCTTATGGTCGATGGCGTACAGAAGCCGATGGGCGATATCGCCTATCTGCTGTCGCCGAAGGATCTCGCGGCGCTCGACCTGATGCCGGAGCTGATCGAAGCGGGCGTCACGTCGTTCAAGATCGAAGGCCGGCTGAAGAGCCCGGAGTACGTGGCGAACGTCGTGAGCAAATACCGCCGCGCGATCGACAAGTACTTCGCAGGCGATGAATCCGAACCGACGACGGAGGAAGTGCGCGAGCTGCAGCAGAGCTTCTCGCGGGGCTTCACGCACGGCTTCCTGGAAGGCACGAACAACAAGAAGCTCGTGGAAGGGACATTCCCGAAGAGCCGGGGCGTCTACCTCGGCCGGGTGGAGAAGGTGCTGCGGGACAGCATCGTCTGCGTGCTGGAGGCGCCGCTGAAGCGGGGCGACGGCCTCGTGTTCGACGCCGGCGATCCGACGAAGAAGGAAGAGGGCGGCCGCGTCTACGACCTGCGCCGAAGCGGCTCGAAGCTGGAGGGGGAAGTCCCGGAAGGCGAGCGCATCGAGATCGTGATGGGCCGCAACGACGTGGATCTGCTGCGGGTGCATGAAGGCGACCGCGTCTGGAAGACGAGCGATCCTGCGCTCGACCGCCGTCTGCGGAGCACGTTCGAGACGGAGAAGCCGTACCGCACGTTCCCGCTCGCGGTGACGGTCGAAGGCCGCGAAGGCGCCCCGCTGCGCACGATCTGGACCGACGTCCGGAAGGGGACGACCGTCGTTGTCCAATCGGAGATGGCGCTGGAGCGGGCGGAACGCCGGCCGCTCGGTCCGGAAGTGCTCGAAGAGCAGCTTGGCCGCCTCGGCGGATCGCTGTTCCGTTTGGACCAGCTTACGGTGGCGCTTGATGGCGAAGTCATCGTCCCGAAAAGCGAGCTGAATCGCATGCGCCGCGACGCCGTCGAGCAGCTCGACCTGATGCGGGAGCAGCCGCCGGTCTACGTGAAGCGCGAAGCGGACGTCTACGCGGACGCGCCGGCATCTGCCGCTCCGCAGCTGGCCGGAGGCGGCAAGCTGACCGCGCTCTGCCGGACGCTAGAGCAGGTTAAGGCCGCGGTCGGCACCGATGTCGCGATGATCTACGCCGACTTCGAGTTTATCAAGCAGTTCCCGGACGCGATCGCCGTCTGCCGCGAAGCGGGCAAGCCGATCGCCCTCGTTACGCCGCGCATCCACATGCCCGGAGAAAACGGCTACCACCGTAATATCCTGAAGCTGAAGCCGGACGCGGTGCTCGTGCGCAATACCGGCGCCCTTTACTTCTATTTGAAGGAGCGGATGGAGCATCCGGGCGAGGCGCACCCGACGCTCATCGGCGACTTCTCGCTGAACGTGGCGAACCACAAGACGATCGAGCTGTTCCGGGAAGCCGGCCTCGATTGGGTTACGCCATCTTATGACCTGAACATTCAACAGATGGTCGACATGCTCCGCCGCGCCGATACGTCGCGCCTGGAACTGGTCATCCATCAGCATATGCCGATGTTCCATACGGAGCATTGCGTCTATTGCACGTTCATGAGCGAAGGCACGGACTACACGAACTGCGGGCGGCCGTGCGAAGAGCACCGCGCCTCCTTGCAGGACCGCATCGGCATGTCGCATCCGGTCCGGGTGGACGAGGGCTGCCGGAACACCGTCTACAACGCCATCGAGCAGTCGGGCGCCGAGTACCTGCAGACTTTCCAAGAGCTTGGCGTTCCTTCCTACCGGGTGGAATTCCTCGAGGAAGACGCGGACAAGGTGCGCGAAGTGCTGTCGCTCTACCGCGCCGCGATGGAAGGCCGCATCAGCGGCACCGAGGTCTGGCGCAAGCTGAAGGCGATCAATCAGCTCGGCGTCACGCGCGGGCAACTGGTGAAGTAGGGAGTAGGATCAGGCAACCCGTGCGGAACGTCAAAACGATTGTTCTGCGCTGTGAGGAAACGTGCGCGTGATCGTCAACAAGGATCGTTGTCCGTCTTGCGGGTATGCATAAGGGATTGGTCCAAACGATCGTTGGCCGTCTTGCGGAAGCATGGTGAATATCCGAATGGTCGTTGGCCGTCTTGCGGGAAGAACCGCAAGGCGGCTTTTCTTATGGCCGGCGAGCCGTGTTTTCGGTTTGGACTTTTATTAATTTCCTTCCTCGTTAACGCGTCCGTGCGCAAAAATTTACGCCGGGTTTACATAAACCGGTAAATCCCTTGTTGCCCCGATGGTAAAATCGAGTTCACGATTCTGTTCATCGCGAGGAGGATGAGGCGCATGAAGTTGGCGGTAGTGGGGGCCGGTCTCGTCGGTTTGATGACGGCGGCGGGCTTTGCGGAGTTGGGACATCGGGTCGTATGCTGCGACAGCGACGCCGGAACGATCGGATTGCTGGCGCGGGGGATCGTGCCTTATCGCGAGCCTAGCCTGGAGCCGATCGTGCAGCGCAACGTGTCGGCGGGAAGGCTGCGATTCGGCGAGGAGCCGGAGGAGATCATGCGGAACGCCGAGATGGTGTTCCTGGCGGTAAATACGCCATCCGCGGACGATGGCCAGCTTCAGCTCGCTCCGCTATGGGCGGCAGCCGACAAGCTCGGCGAGTGGTCGGACGGCACCCGTCGAATCGTTGGGATCTTAAGCACCGTCCCGGTCGGCACGGCGGAGCGCCTGGAAGCGCGCCTTCGCGCCCGTCTCCCGGCGCACTGCGGGGTCGACGTCGCTTCCTTGCCCGCATTTCTGCGGGAAGGCTATGCCGTGCGGGACTTCTTCGAGCCGGCCCGCATCGTAATCGGCACGGCGTCTTCGGAAGCAGCCGAGCGCCTCGATCTGCTGCATCAGCGTCTGCCGGGTCCGATCGTGCACGCCGATCGCCGCAGCGCCGAGCTGTCCAAGATGGCGGCCAACGCGCATCTGGCGTTGAAGATCTCGTTCGCCAACGAGCTGGCGGCGCTGGCGGAGCAGACCGGCGCCGACTATCCGGCCGTCGCGCAGCTGATCGGCCTCGATCCGCGGATCGGGCCGCACTACCTGGGCGCAGGCCTCGGCTTCGGCGGCTCCTGCCTGCCGAAGGACGCGCGCGCGCTCGTGCGCCTCGCGGACGAGGCGGGCGCGCCGCAGACGCTCGTCTCGGCCGCGATTCGCGCGAACGCGATGCTGCCGCTGCGCATGGTGCGCAAGCTGGAGGCCGCGCTCTCGGGTCCTTCGCGGCGCAAGGTGGCGCTGCTCGGGCTAACCTTTAAGCCCGGCTCCGAGGATCTGCGCGAGGCGCCGTCGCTGCGGCTGATCGCGGAGCTGCTGCGCCGCCATCCGGGCATTACGCTCACGGCGTACGATCCCGCGGCGGGCGCGCCAGCGATTCGGCATGCGCTCCCGAGCGCCGTACAGTTATGCGATTCCGCCGAGGAAGCGCTGACCGGCGCCGATGCGGCCATTCTGGTCACGGAATGGCCGGAGTTTCGGAAAATTCCCGCCGAAGACTACAAAAACTGGATGAACCGTCCTATAATATTAGATGGACGTAATGCGTTAGACGCAGCAGCGCTCAATGCGCAAGGCATCGTCTGCATCGGCGTCGGCCGCCTGCCGGCTACGCCGGCGGAGCCGCAGCCGGTTCATCCGATGCGGCTTGCCGAGAATGCTTAAATAGAGAGAGGATGCACCTGCATGAAGATTCGCAAAGCCATCATTCCCGCCGCCGGACTCGGAACCCGGTTCCTGCCCGCCACCAAAGCGATGCCCAAAGAGATGCTGCCGATCATCGATAAGCCGGGTATCCAGTATATCGTGGAAGAGGCCGTCGCCTCCGGGATCGATGATATTATCATCGTGACGGGGAAAGGCAAACGCGCGATCGAGGACCACTTTGACAGCTACTACGAATTGGAGCAGAACCTGCTTCAGAAGGGGAAGCTCGATCTGTTGTCCGAAGTGCAGCGGGCATCCGATCTGATCGATATCCACTACATTCGGCAAAAAGAAGCCAAAGGACTCGGGCACGCCATCTGGTGCGCGCGCAAGTTCATCGGCGACGAGCCGTTCGCCGTCCTGCTCGGGGACGATATCGTCCAATCCGAGGTGCCTTGCCTGAAGCAGATGATGGACGTTTTCGATGAGGTCCAAGGCAGCGTGCTGGCCGTGAAGCGCGTGCCCCAGGAAGAGATCTCCCGCTACGGGATCGTCGATCCCGCGGAAGGCGCGGATCTCGACTCCTCCATCGTTCGGATTCGTGGGGTCGTAGAAAAGCCGGCGCCCGAACGGGCTCCATCCAATATTGCCATCATGGGCCGTTACATTCTGACGCCGGCGATCTTCGATCTGCTCGAGACGCAGGATACCGGTGCGGGCGGCGAGATCCAATTGACGGATGCGATCTACCGCCTAATCGAGCGAGAGCCGATTTACGCGTATTCCTTCGAAGGCAATCGCTACGACACGGGAGAGAAGATGGGCTACCTGAAGACCATCGTCGACTTCGCGCTGGAGCGGCCCGATCTAAAGCACGAGTTCCGCAATTATCTGATGCGCAAGTTGAGCGAATAGCGCTTAGCGCAAGGGCATGAAGCACATGCCGCTTGTCTCCGAAGGGAGACGGGCGGCATTTTTTGTTGCTTAAAAACGGAGGGAAACGGAGGAAGCGGTGTGGTGAACGCAAGAGAGATCGATGCATTCGTGGAGGAGCAGAAGCGCTCGGCAGTTGGGCAGAGATTGGAGATGCTTCGGAAAGATTGGGGCGGAACGAGGAAAATGCTCGAATCCGTGTTACTGCCGGTATTCAAGTCGTTCGAAGGATTCGTGCTTGAATACGAGTTGGTGAGCCTCTCCGGGATGCGTATTTACGTGGACGCCTTCTACGAACCGCTTGGCGTGGCGTTTGAAGCGGAGGGGTATGTCGTACATGGAGAGACCATTACGAGGGAGCGTTTTGATTTCGAGAAGATGCGGATCCGAACCCTGGGAAATCGCGGGTACAAGTATTATCCGTTCAGTTGGGACGAGATGGATAAGAGGCCGGAAGCCTGTCAACGCTCGGTGTTCGAATTGTTGGGTAGAGCGGCGAGCATGCCGAGTTCGGGTTTGTTCCAACTGCCCGTTTACGAGCGTGAAATATTGCGGTTCGGGTTGCTGCGGGCGAACGGCTTCTCGCTGGGAGAGGCAAGCGCATGCTTGCACGCAGGTGAAATCACCGCCAGAAAAATCATTCGCTCCTTAATGGCCAAACAGCTGGTCGAATCGAGCGGAAACGGGTCGCAACGTTTTCATCGTTACCGATTGACCGCTTCGGCCTATAGATATTTGGCCTGAGATGAAGCGTCCTTGCCCGCTGTAACGATAAAAAGTATCGTTACAGCGGACAGAGCGGGTCCGAGGCATGCTGTAACGATAAAAAGTATCGTTATAGCGGAGAAGCCGGGGCACGGGCATGCTGTAACGATAAATAGTATCGTTACAGCGGAGAAATCGGGGCTCGGGCGTGCTGTAACGATAAAAAGTATCGTTACAGCGGAGAAAGCGGGGCTCGAGCGTGCTGTAACGATAAAAAGTATCGTTACAGCGGAGAAATCGGGGCTCGAGTGTGCTGTAA
>NZ_JACJVP010000020.1:59864-132443 GCF_014212125.1 Cohnella nanjingensis | reverse complement strand
GGGCTGCGTATGGCGATGCGGGCCACGTTAACCGCTCAAGACGGTTATCTCGGGGCTGCGCATGGCGATGCGGAACACGTTAACCGCTCAAGGCGGTTATCTCGGGGCTGCGTATGGCGATGCGGAACACGTTAACCGCTCAAGGCGGTTATCTCGGGGCTGCGTATGGCGATGCGGGCCACGTTAACCGCTCAAGGCGGTTATCTCGGGGCTGCGCATGGCGATTCGGAACACGTTAACCGCTCAAGGCGGTTATCTCGGGGCTGCGTATGGCGATGCGGGCCACGTTAACCGCTCAAGGCGGTTATTGTAGAGCGCGTGAGACGCTCGCCAGCCGCTGCAACGATACTTTCTATCGTTACAGAGCACGTGAGGCGCTCTCCAGCCGCTGCAACGATATTTTCTATCGTTACAGTGCGCGTGAGACGCTCGCCAGCCGCTGCAACGATACTTTCTATCGTTACAGAGCGCGTGAGACGCTCGCCAGCCGCTGCAACGATACTTTCTATCGTTACAGAGCACGTGAGGCGCTCGCCAGCCGCTGTAACGATACTTTCTATCGTTACAGAGCGCGTGAAACGCTCTCCAGCCGCTGTAACGATACTTTCTATCGTTACAGTGCGCGTGAGTCGCTCGCCAGCTGCTGCAACGATACTTTCTATCGTTACAGTGCGCTTGAGGCGCTCTCCAGCTACTGTAACGATACTTTTTTATTATGAAAATGCACGTGTCTGAAGCATTTACATCATTGCCTGTGACCGGAACGGTCAGGAATGTTTTTATTGAAGATCGTTCAAAATATCATTTTCCTTTAACCGCCGGGCGCGAAAATGAAAAAGGGCTGCCCCCAGTCATGTCGCATGACGATGGGGACAGCCCTGCTCGGAACGCGGCGGAGGGGGATTACCAGCCCATCCGTTTCCGCAGCGCGGTAATGTGCGCCGTATGATGCTTGCCATGCCAGGAATACGTGCCGAGGCAGCGGTCCAGGCGAACCGTCTCGCCGCTCCCGGGAT
The DNA here is from genome assembly GCF_014212125.1 of Cohnella nanjingensis. Classification (GTDB taxonomy): domain Bacteria; phylum Bacillota; class Bacilli; order Paenibacillales; family Paenibacillaceae; genus Cohnella; species Cohnella nanjingensis. Next base: position 131,427 of record NZ_JACJVP010000020.1, on the reverse strand, counting down.
GATAGAACGTCCGGGCATAATCCGCCTCGCTCAGCGACTCCAGCAGCGTCACCCACCTCAGATGCAGCGCCGAGATTAGCGTCAGCGACGGCTCTATCGAGAGGCTGCGGGTGTCCGTCAGCTCCGCCCACAGCTGCTCTTCGTAGGGTTTGATCGTCGGATTCTCTTCGGTCAACGCCAGCTTGAACCGGATCAGGCTGTTCATATGGCTGTCTCCGACGTGATGCACCACCTGCCGCACCGTCCAGCCGCCTTCCCGGTAAGGCGTGTCCAGCTGCGCGGTCGTCAAGCCGTTCACCGCCTCGGCCAGCGCCTCCGGCAACGTCGCAATATCGCGAATCCAACTCTCTCGCTGTGCCGGGGAGACGTCCCCCTCATACGCAAAACGCCCGATCGGATATCGCAAATCGTCCATGGCCCGCTCTCCCTCTCTCGTTCACGAAGCCTCGTCCGGAGCCGTCAGCACGATCTTGCCGTCCGCGAGCTCCACCTTGACCTTGTTCGTGTTCTGGATGCCGATCGATTCCAGGTAGCCGGCCGGCACCTGCAATCGCCCGGCTTTGTCCAGTATAGCATACTCGACGTGCGTCTCTTCCTCCTGCGCGATCCCTTTCTCCAACTCCTCCAGCTCTTCCGCGTAAGACTTTTTCCGGAGCATCTCGGAGGAGATCTTGCCGTCGCGGATGGAGACGACCCGGTCGACTTTCTTGGCCAGATGCGGGTCGTGCGTGACGATGACGATCGTGATGCCGAGGGAGCGGTTAAGCTCGCGGAACAGATCGAGAATCTGATCGGCCATCTTCGAGTCGAGCGAACCGGTCGGCTCGTCGGCCAGCAGCAGCTTCGGATGGTTGGCGAGCGCGATGGCGATGGCGACGCGCTGCTGCTCGCCGCCGGAGAGCTGATGCAGCTTGTTGTTGGCGCGATGCATCAGCCCGACCGCTTCGAGCAGCTCCAACGCGCGCATCCGCTTGCGACGGCCGGAGAGCAGGATCGGCAGCTCGACGTTCTCGAGCGCGGTGAGGTACGGAATGAGATTGCGCGCGTTGTTCTGCCAGACGAACCCGACGCTCTGGCGTTTGTACCTCACCAGTTCCCGTTCGTTCATCTTCAGCATATCCTTGCCGTCCACGGTGAGCGTGCCTGCCGACGGTCGGTCGAGTCCGCCCAGCATGTTGAGCAGCGTCGACTTGCCGCTGCCGCTGTTGCCGATGATGGCCATCAGCTCGCCGCTCTCCACGTTTAAGTCCAAGCCCTGCAGGGCGAATACTTCGAGATCCGCCGCTTTGTAGATCTTGACGAGTCCGTCGCAATGGATCATCGGTCAGTCCTCCCCCAGCTTGAGCGCTTGATGAATCCGGATGCGGGATACCATGTAGCCCAGGATGCAGAGGCCGGCCAGCAGCATGACGCCGACCGTCGCGTACAGCCGGACGAAGTCCATCCCTTCGAACAGCACCCGGAAAGGCGGAACGAGCGTGCTCGGATTAAAGGCGATCTGGAAGTTCGGCACGTAGAGCCGGCTCGCCATGTTGCCGACGATAATCCCGATCAGGACGGCGACGCCCGAAGTGAGCAGCTGCTCGATCACCAGCATGCCGATCATATGGCGGACGGACAGACCGACCGCCCGCATGATGCCGTTCTGCAGCGTCCGTCCCCGCAAGGAGAGGATCCAGTACAGCAGGAAGCCGACGAAGCTGACCACGATCGACAGGATGAAGCCGAGCGTCAGGATGCCGTTCAGCGCCAGCAGGAACGGATCGTTCTTCGCTTTGTTCCAGTCGGTCGTCGTATTGCGGATGCTGACTAGCGAGATATGGCTCTCCTCGATCCCTTTGTAGAACGCGTTGAGATCGTAGCCCGGCTTCATCTTGATCCACACGTCGTAAGGCTCCAGCGCCAGCTGGAACTGAATGCGCGGCAGATGGCCGACGATCAGCATCGGCGCGTTGGACTGCGTCTCCGCGTCGCCGGCGTTCACGGAGCCGATCGGCGGATTCGGATTGAACGTCGGGAAGTACTCGATGATCCCGTAGACGGTGAACGGCTGCGAAGTGACGCCGTCCCACCCGACCCAGATCGTATCGCCGGTCTTCACCTTTTTCTGGGTGGCCAGCGTCTTGGAGATCAGCACCGCCTTCGGGTCTCCCGCGATCAGATTCAAATAGTCGCTCAGCGGATGCGCGAGCAGCCCGGTCCGGAACCATGCGGCCCGGCCGAAGTCGTCCGTGTCGATCCCGATCAGCGTCGCGCCTCCGCTCTGGTCGCCGACGGTGAACGAAGCTTTGTCCTTCATGAACACTTTGGCGGCCTGGGCGACGCCGGGCAGCTTCTCGTAAGGCTCGAAAGACGGCTCCAGGTAATGAATGGCTTGCGGCGCGACGGTCGCGGACGTCGTCGGCGGTCCGCCCATCCCGCCCGGGCTCTCGATCGGCTTGTCGTTCGGCCACTCCGCCTTCATCACGAAGTCGGCCCCGTTGCCGTAGCGGATCCGGTCTTCCGTATTGTTGTTGATCGTCCGGGCCGCGCTGGCGCTGAAGACCCCGGTCGCGATCGTCAGGATGAGGAAGACCATCAAGAACTGGTACTGGCTGTTCGAGCGGCCGACCTGAATCAGCGTGGCGTACATCGAAGGGCTCCACCACTTCCGCCCGATCGCGTAGATGAGCCGCAGCAAGTAGGGATACAACCGCAGGAGCAGCAGTCCGGCGCCTACGATGAAGAGCGCGGGCACGACGAATTGCAGCGGATCGATCTTGAGGTCGTCCGCGCGGAGACCGAGCTTCTTCAAGTCCTTCATGCGGGCGTCGAACGCATACAGTCCATAGATCGCCAGAGCCAGGGCGACCACGTCCAGGAACAGCTTGTGCCAGAGCGGCGTCTTTGTAAGCCGGGCCATCTGCTGCTTGTGGCCGACGATCGTCGTCCGTGTCGCGAGCAGCACCGGAATGAGCAGCATGACGAAGGCGACGGCGGCGGCCGCCGCCCCGTACAGATACGATTCCTGCGTAAGCCGGACCGGCAGCGCCGCGCGCTGAACGAACGACAGGAATCCGTTCGAGGCGCCCAGCACCTCGGTCAGCAGCATGCCGAGCGGAGGACCCGCCGCCAGCGCAAGACCGCTCAGCAGAAGCCCCTCCACCGCGAACGAGACGACGATCTGCCAACGGGCCGCTCCGCGGCTGCGCAGGACGGCGATCTCGTTCTTCTGCCGGCTCGCGATCAGATTCGCGACCATGAACATATAGAAGCCGAGCATGATGAGGACCGGCACGTTGAGCGACCACATGAGCGTGCGCAGCTGCTTGGCCCGCTCCATATATTGGTCGATCGTCTTCAGCGCCGGAACGGTGAAGTCCACCTGGTAAGCGGACACGCGCTTCTTGACCGCGGCTTGGATCTCGTTGCTCGTCTTCGTGAAATCCTCCACGAGCCGCAGCTCCATCTTCGCGTAATCGAGCACGATGAACCAGCCGGCGTTCGAGACCGGGACGATCCCGGCAGCCGTGAATTGCCGATCGAACAGCCCCGCGTCGACGACGAGCGAGCTGTTGAAGCTGCCGAGGCTCGGATCGCGGAAGTACGGATCGTCGTCGACGCGCTTCTCGAACACGCCGACCGGCTTCACCTTGATCTTGCCTTGGATCTTGGCATCCTCCACGTCCAGCACTTTGTCGAGAACGGTTCTGAAGTTGTTCAGCCCGCTCTCCGTGACGAGAACCTCATAGACGCCGTCGACCGGCTGAACGGCGGGCATCCGCCCGTCGGTCAGCTTGATGTGGTCCTGCAAGCCGGAGAGCGAGGCGAAGCGGGCGGTGCGCTTCGTATTCTTCTTCACGTCGTCCGTCGCGTTCTCGGGGAAGATCGTGAACGTCCGGGTATTCCGCTCTTGGACGAGCTCCTTCACCGGGAGGCGGAACCCCGAGGCGCCCGGCCCGCGCATGTAGTCGTCCAGTCCCTTCAGGACGGCTTGCCGCTGCTCGGTCGTCTGATTGTCGAACGCGATCTTCGACCAATAGGAGCCCGGATAGACGTTCCTCTCCGTCTGCATCGTTTCCAATTCCTTGACGAGCATCCGCGAGAGGATCGCTTCCGAATAGATCGGCATGCTGCTCACGAGCGCGACGGAGATGAGCATGCCGAGGAAGAGGCTGACGACGAGCCATCTGTTCTGGACCATTTTGCGCAGGATCATGACGAATAAGGCCACTGGTAAGCCTCCCTGATTCTGATTGCGTTATTGCAGAACGATGTTGTCGCCTTCCGCGAGTCCTTGCACGATCTCCACTTCCGTCGACGCCGCGATGCCCGGCTGCACGTCGATCTCCCGCAGTTTGTTGCCGTCCTCCAGCACGCGCACGAAGTTGCGGCCCATGAACGAACGAAGCCCGCTGCGGGGAATCTTCAGGACGTTCTCCTTTTGCTGGGTGATGATCTTAATGTCGGCCATCGCGCCGATCTCGACGGCGTCCGGAAGATGGTCGACGGTGATGTAGAGCGTCTTGCTGTACCGCTCGGCCAGGTCTTTGTTCAGCGTCTGGGGCGCCGACGAAGGCGTCTGGACGACTTTGCCCTTCAGCGTCGTCTGCTTGCCGTCGACTTGGACGTTCACCTCGACCGGGAACCCGACGTCGACGTTCTTCACGCTGTCCGCCGAGTCGATACGCGCGGAGAGCTGCAGCTTTCGCGGATCGGCGACGGTGACGATCGTCTGGTACGTGTCCACGTAGTCTCCCGGCTTCAGGTCCTCGACGAAGACGACTTGCCCGTCCATCCCCGCGGTCAGGATCTTGTTGTTGTATTGCTTGAACAGCCGGTCGTATTTGATCTGTTCGACTTGAACCTGGAGGCCGGCGATCTTCAGCGCCTCCTCGTCGCCATGGCTGCCCTGCTGCTGCCGGAGCGCATACTTGGCCCGTTCGAGGGCCAGCTCCTGCTCCTTGACCTGGAGGTCGAGGTCGTTCATGACCAATTGAACGAGCGGGTCGCCCTTCTTGACCTTGTCCCCGGCGCTGACGAGGATCTTTTCCACGCGTCCCCCGGTGCCGGTGAATTGCGCGACGTCGGACTGGACCGACTCGAAGGAGGCGACCTGCGTGATGGCGTTGGTGATCGTGCCCTTCTCGACCTTGACGGTCTGGTAGTTCTCCTTGGCCGGCTTCACGAGCGGCGGCGCGAGCGCCTCTTCTTCCTTCGGGAGCAGCGAGCAGCCGGCGAGAGCCGCGCCCAGCGCGAGCGAGAGCGCCAAGGCGGCGGCGCGTTTAGAGCGCATAGACAATTTGTCCATCCTCCAGTTCGTATACTTGATCGACAATCTCCATGATGGCCGGATCGTGCGTCGTGATCACGATCGAGATGCCGTTCTGCTGCACCAGATCCCGGAACAGCTTAATGATGTGCAGACCGGTCTTGGAATCCAACTCGGCCGTCGGTTCGTCCGCGAGCACCAGCTTGGGGCGATGCGCGATCGCGCGGGCGATGGCGGTCCGCTGCTGCTCCCCGCCCGACAGCTCGAAAGGACGATGGTGCATGCGGGGTTTCAAGCCGACCTGATCCAAGGCGCGTATCGCCGCCTCCTTGCGGTCTTTGGCGGGATAGCCGCTGATCCGCAGCACGAATTCGACGTTCTCGTAAGCGGACATCAGCGGAAAGAGGGCGAACGATTGGAAGATGAGGCCCATCTCCTGGCGCCGGATCTTGTCCCGCTCGCGATCGGACAGCTCGGTCATCTCGCGGCCGGCAAACGAGACCGAGCCTTCGCTCGGGCGGTCGAGCGCGCCGAGCAGGTTGATGAGCGTCGTCTTGCCGGAGCCCGAACGCCCTTTGAAGGCGATCAGACGGCCCGCGGGAATCGAGATGTCGACCCCCTTCAACACTTTTACCATGCCGGAACCGCGGCCGAAGCTGCGCGTGAGTCCCGACGCGCGGAGGATCGTATCTGTCTGCGTGACTGACATCTTGCGATTGCTCCCCTCATTGTCTTTGATCTCCGTTCGGATCGACCGCCCGCCGCTAGCTAGAAATCGGGGGCGGCCCGGTCCCGCCCGGCGCCGCGGCCGACGCGCGTTCGACGATGCGGGGCAGCAGCGTGACCTGCCGCCCTTCCCGGCCTTCGAGCACTTCCAGCAGCAGCCCGATCGCCATGGGATCGATCGGTTCCGCGTCGTGATGGACCGTCGTGAGCGGCGGATTCAGATAGGCGGCGAACGGATCGTCGTCGTAGCCGACCACGGACAGCTGTTCCGGGATCCGCACGCCCAGGCCCGCGAGCCGCATGATCGCGCCTGCCGCCATCAGATCGTTGGCGCAGAAGAGCGCCGTCATGCCGCCCGCTCTCCGGGTGCGCTCCCAGAGCGCTTGTCCGGCTTCCGCGCCGCTGGCGCCCGAGAAGCTGCCTTCATACGCCAACGCCGGATCATGCCTCAAACCGAATTCCGCGAGTCCTTCGCAGAATCCGGCGTAGCGCTCCCGGCTGATTCGCAGCTCCGGCGGCCCACCGATGAAGCCGATCCTACGGTGTCCGAGGCCGTACAGCAGTCTCGCCGCGAGCCGGCCTCCCTCCCGATTGTCGGAGCTGACCGCGGCGCAGCGCGGGCCCGTTGCCGTCCCGAAGTGGACGCAGGGCACGCCCAGCCGGATCGCTTCCGCGATCATCGGATGCTGCTCCGGAAAGCCCGGCAGCAGGATGCAGCCCTCCAATCCCCGGGAGAGCACGCACTCCGCGAAGCGGCCCGGCTCGTAGTTCGCGAGCGGGATCGAGAAGATCAGCGCGTGCTTGCCCTGGGCGATCAGCTGCCGCTGCAGCGGGGGGAACAGGGCGACGAATCCGAGGCTTGCTTCTCTCTGGCTCTCGGGCGCGAACAGTCCAACGAGATTGCTGCTCTTGCCGACCAGTTGCTTCGCGCCGAGATGGGGAACGTAACCGAGCCGCTTCGCCATATCCATAATGCGCGCGCGCGTCTCTGTCCGCACGCCGTACTTCCCGTTGAGCGCGCGGGATACCGTGCTCGGGGAGATCGCAAGCGCTTCCGCGATGGCCTTGATGCCGACTTCCGCCACGGACTCGCCTGCCGCCCGCGCTTCCCTTCTCCGTCCGCCTTGCTCCGTTCGTTCGCCCGTCACGTCATTCTCCGCGCTCCTCTATGTTTGCAAACGTTTGCAAGTCATACCCTAAAATTAATTCAGCATGAAAAAATTGTCAATGCGCAGTTCACAAAAAAAGATGTGCGTTTCTACAAAAAAACCATTCGCGAACGCCGGAAAATGTGTTATGATGTAAGCGCTACCAAGCAAACTTTCTTTCTAAGGGGGATTTGGAAAGATGGATGTAGCATTGCGCTTGTACGACAGCTTCGAGCCGCGCAGCGACGCCTACTTTTTCCGCGTAGGCGCGCATGGATTGGTCTGCTTCCACGGTCGGAACTACAATATCAAAAAGAGAATGTCCGCCGACGAGACGACCCTCTTGACCCAAGACGCCGCGTTCGTGCGGATCTCGTCCGATTGCTACGTGAACGTGAGCAGCGTGCTCGAGATCGCCGAGGATTGCATCTGCTTCGGCGAAGGGCCGGGCCTGAACAACCGGCTGCCCGTCTCGCGACGCAAGCAGCAGTTGATCCGCCAAGCGATGAACGAGCGTCCCGCCGCGCAACACACCGTATCCTAATCCGAACGGTTGCGCCTTCCTTGCGAGGGCGGACGCGTCGCAATCCAAGACGATTCGTCGGAGGCGATGCGAGGATTCATGGACAAAAGGCCATCCGCAGACCAAGGCGTCTGCCGCGAGGGCCTTTTTTATTTGCGGTTCGAAGGCGAACGCCGGGCCTGATGCCGCAGCGCCTCCCCTACCTGCTAGTTCGCCCGCTTGAACGACTTGCGGTAATCGTGCGGGGACACCCCGTATACTTTGCGGAACAGGCGCGCGAAGTACGAGAAGTTGCCGTACCCGAGTCCGTCGGCGATCTCGCTGACCGTCCGGTCCGTCCCCGCGAGCAGATCGGACGCGCGGCGCATCTTCTCCTGCAGGATATAGTCGGTCAGCACCATTCCCGTCTCTTTGCGGAAAAGCCGCGACAGGTATGCCGGATTCAGATAGACGTGCGCGGCCAGCTCCTCCCGGCTAAGTTCGCGCGCCATATGCGCCGCGATGTAAGCCTTCACCTTGGCGACGACCGGGCTGCTGGTATGCTCCGCATGGAGGAGAACGTCCGCCGCCTCGAGCACCTGCGCCGCCCATAGCTTGAACCTGGAGACCGAACGGGTGACGGCCTGCGCGTCCGGCCATTCGCGGTCGCCGTAGAGCAGATGCGCCGAATGGCCTTTGCGATGGAGCGCATAATAGACCGCTTGCAGCACCGCATGGTAGCAGCCGTTCAGCATCTCTACCGTCGGTTCGCGGTTCCCCGATTCGAGCCACCCGTTCAGCCGCTCCAACACTTGCGCCGTCCCGTCGAGCCCGATTCGCTCCGCCAGATCTAGCGGCACCCGGGCGTCGATCTGGGAGCGGGCTTCCGTTCCGGCGCCGTCCGCGACCGGGAACAGCACCTCGTTCGTGCGGCTGACGTTGCGGTATTCCGCGTTCAGCAGCTCCAGATAGACCCGGCTGGCGTCCGAGACGGGCACAGGATCGCCGACATAGCAGGATAAACTGCAATAGAAGTATTGATTGCACGCTTCGATATAGCGCCGGCACAAGGCTGCGATCTCCTCCGCCTCGGTCCGGGATTCGCCCAAGCAGAGCGCGACGAACGTGTTGCCGTCGTGATCCCGGACGACATGGCCGGGCAGGCGCTCGAGCACGATCTCCTCAGCCGCTTTGCGCAGCGCGAATTCCATGATCTCCTCTTCTCGCTCCCGAAGCGGCTTGCGCCATTCTTCGACGCTTACGAGGACGAGCACGACCCGCTCCAACGTCTCCAAGCGCATGTCGTAAGCGGCCACCGCCCCCGCAAGGGCGTCCAGATCCGTGCGGATTTGGCGCGCGAACAGATCTTGCCAGAAGCGTTCGACGAGGATCGGCTTGCGGCTGTTCCACAGCTCCGCGTATTTCTGATAGAGCTCATCCGTCTCCGTCGCTTTGCGCTTGTCCTCGACCTTCCGGATGGCCTTCAGCAGCACTTGCTCCAGATCCCCGTAGACGACCGGCTTGAGAAGATAGTCGTTGCCTCCCAGTTGGATCGCCCGCTGCGCGTAGGCGAATTCGGAGTGGCAGGTCAGGACGACCGTCTCCACGGCCAGCTTCCGCTCGTTGACCCACGCCATCAGCTCGAGTGCGCTCCCCTCCGGCATCTCGATATCGCAGATCATAATGTCGATCTCCCGGCTTATCAGCAGCTCCTCCGCCATGGACGCATGATAGGCTTCATAGACCTCGTCGACGCCGATCTCCTCCCACCGGACGCCGGATCGCAGCCCTTGGACCGCATACAGCTCGTCGTCGACGATCAATGCCCGTATCATCGGGACTCCCCCTTAGCTTCCTGTTTGGACCGCGGCAGATGCAGCGTCACGATCGCCCCCCGAGGCGTGCCGTTCGCGAATCGCATCTTGACCTGATTCTTGTAGAACAGCCGGCAGCGGCGAACCACGTTCCAGAGGCCGACATGGCCGTCGCCCGGTTCCAGCGCGTGCGCCGTCTCCTCCAGCTCCGCCGGCTGAAGCTCGGCGAAGCCTCTGCCGTTGTCCGATACTTCGATGCATACCGTCCCGTCCGGCTGATCCTGCTCGGCGTAGACGCGCACCCGAATCCGATACGGCTCCCCGATCTTGAACGAGAAGCCGTGCACCATGGCGTTCTCTACGAGCGGCTGGACGGCGAGCGGCGGCAGCTCGAACGTCTCCAGCGCCGGGTCGACCTGGAATTCGAAGGTCAGCGCTTCGGGAAACCGGTATTTCTGGATGGACAAGTAATCGTGAATGTGCGACATCTCTTCCTTCACCGTAATGGCGGCGACCTGCGTCCGCGTCGCGTACCGAAAGTATCGCACCAGATGGAGCGCCAGGCTTTGAATGATCTCGTAGCTGCGGACCTGCGCCAGATGGTAGACGATATTCAGCGAGTTCATGAAGAAGTGCGGATGGATTTGCGCCTGCAGCGCTTTGAGCTCCGCCTTCTGCGTGCGGATCTGCTCTTCGTAGATGTCGATCTTCAGATGCTCGATCTGCTGGACCATGCCGTTGAACGTCTCGTTGATCGCGATGAACTCGACGAGCTTATTGTCTTCGAGCCGGGCGCGGAGGTCGCCGGAGCGGATTCGCCGCATGCCTTTGACCAGCTGGTGAATCGGCCGGACGATGGACCGCTGCAGGAACACGAGATACAGAATGAGCATCGCAGCCGCGATGAGCGGGACCCAATACGTCAGGATGCGGAAGTAAGGCAGACCCTCCAGCAGCGTCCGCTCGGGCAGGAGCAGCAGCAGCTTCAGATCGGCGGTCCGGGACGGCTTCTCCATCAGCAGATAGCGCTTGTCGAGCTTCACGATGTTGTAGGCGGCGCCGCGCGGGTCCGTTCCCTCCGCCTGCCGGATCGCCTGCAGCGAGTCCGACGACTGGCTCGGGCTGGATTGCGAGATCGGCTGCCCGTCCTTCCCTAGCAGCAGCGCCTCTCCCCGGCCGTCCCGCGTCAGCAGACGCAGCGGCATCATTAGCTTATCCAGGTCTACCCAGGCGCCGATACAGGACTGCTCGCCCGTGTCGACGATGCGCAAGAGCGCGTGGCTGCCGTCCAGCTCCACGACGTTCCAGCGGGCGTCATATCGGGCGCCGGCTCCCCGCAGCAGCGTCCTGAGCTTCTCCTGAATCCGTTGCTTACGCTCGTAAGAGACGGATTGCTGGGGGGCCGTCAGCAGATTGTCGTAGCTGGAGCTATAGGCGAACAGCACGTCCGCCGCGTCGTAATAGTTCGTATTCAAGAACAAGTCGCTCGCCGTCTGCGTTTGCGCCAGATACGCCTCCCAGGTGCCCGGCGCGTAGAGGCCGAGCGATTGGAGGCTCTGGTCCTGCTCGGAAGCTTTGTACAAATAGTTCTCGATCTCCTCGAGCACTTTGTCCATGTCGTTCATGTACATCGTCAGCAGGTTCTGGTTGGACTGGGCGACCTGCGAATGGACGACCTTCGTCGCGTACAGGTTGTTGGACAGCAGCAGGATGACGAGCGGGATCGTGACGATGGAGAATCCGAGGATGAGCCTTGCCCGCAGCGTAGCGAACCTCATGGCGCGCTCCTCTCCGCCAGCCAAGCGTCGAGCTGCCGCTGCTTCTCCCGGATGACCTTGTCCGCCCCCGCTTCCTTCAGCTTCTGACGGTAGCGCGGCAGGACGATCTGCGGATCGAGCCCGCCCGTATTGATCGCCGGGCCGAAGTCCGCCTCCACGTTCGCGCAGGCCGCGATCTCGTTCTTCACGCGGGCGGGGTCGAACACGAAGCCGAGCGCCAGCGATTTGTCCGCCTGCGCGTTGAAGTCGCGGTACCGCTCCCACAGATTCGGATCCTCGTTCGCCCAGAGGTACGAGTTCAGCAGATTGCCGAACATCCAGGCCTGATTCAGATTGTAGCCGACGTTCCGCGCGTTCACCCCTGCCGGATAGTCGATCAGGTTGCCGGCCTTCTTCACGTAATGCTTGCCTTCGATCCCCCAATCGAGCAGGTTGAGCAGATAAGGATCGGTGTAGAGCAGGTTCAGCAGCATCATCGCCTTCTCCGGATGCTTCGCGTTCTTCGTGACGGCGAACATGGCGCTCGTCGTGTCCGCCGTCGTCGTATACGGCTTGGTGAGCGGGACGGTCGCCATCGGCATGCCGGTGTTACGCGACGCCTGGATCTCGAACCCCGGCTTGAGCGATTCCGCGAACGCGAAGGCGCGGCCCGCTTTGACCGCCTCATACTCGTTGTCCTTGGTCGTCGCGGCGTCGGGATTCAGGTAGCCGGCCCGGTTCCACTCGTACATCAGCTGGGCGTAGGCGGCGAACTGCGGCGTGTCGGCCATGCTGACGACCGTCATCGACGCGTCCTCGCGGGCCAATACGCCCGGACCGTCGCCGAGCATGTCGAACAGCCCGTACTGCATCATATACGTGAACGGACTCCGTTCCGCCTGCGCCTGCAGCGGGTAGACGCCCGGCTCCCCCTGCTTGATCGCGGCGAAGATCGGCGTCATATCGGCCAACGTCTTCACCCGGGAGAGATCGATGCCGTACTTGTCGATGAGGTCCTTGCGCAGGACGAGGCCTTTGCTCGAGGCGAACTCTTTGTTCGCGACGAGACCGTAGATGCTGCCGTTCAGCTTGCCCGCTTCGATGATCGAAGGGTTCAGGATGCCCTGGATCCCCTGCCCGTAACGTTCGAGCAGGTCGTCCAGCGGCAGCAGCTTTCCTTTGGCGACTTCGTCCCCGAACTTCATCCAGCCCGCCGTGAACAGCAGGTCAATCTGCTCGTTCGAAGCGAACATTAAGCCCGTCTTGTCCCACCAGCTGCCCATGTCGATCGGCTTCAAGTCCACGACGGCATTGATCTTCGTGAGGAGATACCGGTTCATCTCGTCCTCGACGAGCTGCAGATCCCGCGGCGATCCCGACGGGAAGACCATGACGATGCGGTCCGCGTCCGAGGCGACCGCCGCTTCATGGGCTGGCCGGGAGGGGCTGACCGCGGACGGGCCAGATCCCGACGACGCTCCCCCGCGGAGCGCCGCCCAGACCCCGCCGGCCAGGAGGATGACGCCCAGCGCGCCTCCTACGAATGCAATCGCTTTCTTCGTTGTCCGCGCCATGACGCAATCCCCTTTGCCGTCTCCTCTTCTGATTCTTCATCATACCTCGTTCGGGCCCGATCGGACTACAACGATTGTGACATCGACCGATAAAATAATGACATCGCGCGGAAAATCTGCCGAATGCGATTTGGGCGGCTTCCTCCTACCGGACGCCAAATCACCCCGAGCTCGTATCGCCCGGGGTGACGTCCTCTTTTGTCGTTTGAATTCCTCTATCGCCGTCTGAAGTCCTCTATCGCCGTTTCATTTGCGGCCGTAGTCCGCCTTGACTTCGCCCCAGCGCTCGGTCTCCCATTTCAGCACTTTGTTGGGATAGGCGTGGGTATGCAGCCAATGGAGCGCCCGGTCGACGAGCGACCAGATCTCCCGCGTCGATTCGTCGCGCGGGAGCGTGGTGACGACTTCTTTTTGCTTCACCCACTTCAGGGCCGTCCGGGAATCGCTGTATACCGTCTTCGCGCTGCCTTGCTTCCGCAAGTACGCCAGGGCGTGCACGATCGCGAGGAATTCGCCCAGGTTGTTCGTCCCCTTGCTCACCGGACCGCAGGCGAAGATCACGTCGCCCGTTCGCGTATCGACGCCGCGGTACTCCACGGGCCCCGGATTGCCCCGCGTTCCCACGTCCACGGAGATGCTGTCGTAGTCGATCTCCGCCGCAGGCTCGGCCGCTGTCGTGCGTGCCGGCTTGCCCGCTGCCGCTGCGGCGCCCGGCTTCTTGCCCTGCCCCCAGTGCTTCTTCCAGCCTTCCCGGTAGGCGCGCTCCGCTTCGGCCTGCGAAGGGAAAGATTTGTATTTGGCATCGGTATATTGGCCGACTTGCGCTTGGCATTCGGGCCAGCTCTCGTACACGCCGGGCTGCTTGCCTTCCCAGACCACGTAATATTTGCTTGCCATGCGTAAGTTCTCCTTTGGCGTCTCGGACTGCTAGCATTCTACTAGCGAATAGCTAGGTACGATTTTAACACACGCGCAAAGGATCGGCACGCCCGAATCGGCGGAACGATACGGATTATCCCTTCGTCGCCCCGTCCGCCAGACCGGAGATGAGATACCGTTGAAGGAACAGGAAGACGGTCGCGATCGGCAGCGCCACGAGGATCGTCCCGGCCGCGAACATCGTGAAGTTGTTGCCGACCTTGTCGTTGATGAAGCTGAACAGACCAAGCGCGATCGTGAACTTCTCCGGCGTTCGGAGGATGATCCGCGGCGTCAGAAAATCCATGAACGGCGCCATGAACGTGAACAGCGCGACGACCGACAGGATCGGGCACGTCAGCGGGAACAGGATGCGGAAGTAGGACGCGAGATGACCCGCTCCGTCCATCTTGGCCGACTCGTCGAGATCCTTCGGGATGGTGTCCATGTAGCCCTTGACGAGGAACACGTTCATCGGCAGCCCGCCGACGACGTAGAAGATGACGAGACCCGCGAACGTATCGAGCAGGCCTACGAGATTCAACAGCAGGTAGATGGCCACCATCCCCATGAGCACCGGGAACATCTGCATCAGCAGCACGGCGTAGATGCTCGATTTGCGTCCCGCGAACGAATACCGGGAGAAGACGTACGCCACCAGGCCGACCAGAATGACCGAGGCCAACGCGTTGAAGCAAGCGACGATCAGCGTATTTCTGTACCAGAGTACGTAGTTGCTGCGGGGATCCTCGAACAGCCAGCGGTAGTGCTCGAGCGACAAATTGTCGGGGATCATCTTCGCGCTGAACATGCTCGTGCCGGGATTCAGCGAGATGCTCACCGCCCACAGGAGCGGATATAGAATGACGGCGAACATGACGAGCACGGTCAGGTAGATGCCGGCGACTTCCAGCTTGGATTTGAGCGCGCGTCCCATCTTAATACATGCCCTCCTCTCGGAAAGAGCGGGTTCGACGGAATTGGAAGAACGCGAACAGCGCGACGACGAGCCCCATGATGATCGAGATGGCCGCCGCCATCATGTAGTTGTTCTGGTCGAAGGTGAGATTGTACACCCAGGAGATCAGAATATCGGTCGCGCCGGAGCTCTGGCCCGGGACCGGCGGGCCGCCTTTGTTGAACAGGTAGATGATATTGAAGTTGTTGAAATTGTACGAGAACTGCATGATCAGCAACGGTGCGGTCGCGTACATCACATGCGGCAGGGTGATGTGCCGGAGCTTATCCCAGCGCGTGCCGCCGTCGACCTCGGCCGCCTCGTACCAATCTTTCGAGATGCTCTGCAGCACGCCGGTGACGAGCGTGAACACATACGGGAACCCGAGCCAGATCTGGACGAAGATAATCGCGATCCTCGCCCACGTCGGATCCGTCAGCCACGGAATCGTCATCCCGAACAGGGAGACGATATCGCGGTTGATCGTGCCGAACGTATCGTTGAACATCGCCGTGAAGACGAGCACCGTCATGAACGACGGGACCGCCCAAGGAAGGATGAATACCGTGCGGATCAGCCGCTTGAAGCGGACGCGGGCATCGTTCGCCATGACCGCCAGGAAAAAGGCCAGCGCAATCTGCAGCGAGGTTGCCACCAGCGTCCAGACGACGGTCCAGGTGAGGACGGCGAGCAAGCTGCGGGTCCAGACGCCTTCGGTGAACAGGGCGACGAAGTTCTGGAAGCCTACCCAGTCGAGCAAGTGCGCGGGAGGCGAGTTGTAGAGATTGTAATTCGTGAACGCCAGACAGATCATGAACAGCAGCGGAAACACGACGATCATGGTCAACAGGAGAAACGTCGGCACGACGACGAAGTAGGGGAACCCGTGCTCCCAGCTGTCGTGGAAGGCTTGCCGAACCGAGGGGATCCGATGGCCTTGGGATCTGCGCCGGGCGTCCCGCCAGGCATCGCGCAAGTTCAAGACGTACGCGCCCAGGAGGATCAGCGTGACGATGGCCGACAGGATGCCCTCGACGAGCAGCGTGCGGGAATCGTCGACCTCGGGATTCGAGCCGAGCGTGACCAGGCCGTAGATGCCGTTCGCCAGCGGCACGGCAAGCGCGATGCCCAGACAAGCTGCGAGAAGCAGGAACAGCGTTCCTTTGATATAGCGGCGGTTGTAGAACTGGCCGAGTCCGGGTACGATCGAGAGCAGGGCCGCCGTTCCCGGCCTCGCGCCGGCGTACCCGCTGCGGCCGGTTCCGTTCGTTGCGCGTTCTATCTGCATATTTGTGCACCTTCCTTAGGCAAGCAAAAACGGTTTCGCCGTCTTCCCGGAAGAGAGCGACTCGTTTTTACGGAGACGAAAACCTATATTCATCTGATTGGTTTGGCGATCGCACGGGAAGGCCCCGCGCATTTCTGCCTTTCGATGCTTGCCGTTTTGCCTGCTTATTTGGCGCCGGACATCTTGATCTTGTCTTCGATCTGCTTCACGGCGTCGTCCATCGAAGCTTGAACGTCCTTGCCGCCGGCGATGAACTTCAGCGCGTTGGCCATCGGATCCCAGACGGTGTCGAGCTCCGGCACGGTCGGGAACGGCATGCCGTATTGAATCTGCTGCGAGAAACCGGATACGAGCGGATCGTTCGTCAGCTCCGGGTTGTTCAGGACCGTCTTGACCGGCGGCACTTCGCCCGTCTGCTTGAAGTAGTCCAGCGCGTTCTCCCCGTTCGTGAGGAAGGCCGCGAAATCGGCCGCCCACTCCGGATTCTTGGCGTACTTCGAGAGCATCCAGCCCTTCACGCCGATGAAGGAGGTCGGGTTCTTGCCGTTCTCGAGCGTCGGCAGCGGCGCGACAGCGACGTTGTCGCCAAGCTGCTTCTTGTAGTCCTGGATGGCCCACGGCCCATTGATGACCGCGCCGACGTTTCCTTGGGTGAATAAGCCGCCGACGATGTCGCCGTTTACGTCTTTCGGCATGTAACCTTTTTGGAACCAGCTTTGGATCAATCGGGCGCCCTTGACCGCGCCTTCCTTGTTGAAGCCGATATCCTTCGTATCGTAGCCGCCGTTGCCGTCGGGCTTGAAGATGTATCCGTCATTGCCGCCCATGAACGCCCAAGCGTAGTAGAAGTTCGTTCCTTCGAACAGAAAGCCGTACTTTTGCTTTTTCGCGTCGGTCTGATCCTGCATGATCTTCTCCAGGTCGGCGATCGTCTTCGGCACTTCCGTCACGAGCTTCTTGTTGTAGAAGAGCGCGTACGTCTCGGTTACCGCGGGAAGGCCGTACAGCGTGCCCGCTTGGCTCAGCGCGTCAAGCGATTCGGCCGTGTACGTATCGAGCACCTCTTGGGAAGCTTTCAACGGCTGCACGAGTCCCTTGACGACCAATGCGCCGATCCCGGGTTGGTAGAACAGGTCCGGACCTTTGCCGGCCGGGCCGTCGAGCGCGAGCACGTCGGGCTGGTCGTTCATCGCCACCGGCTTGATGACGATCTTGATGCCGGTCTTGTCGGTGTACTTTTTCGCCATCGCTTTGAGCACGTCGACCTTGTCCGCGTTGTCGTCGGGCCAGATCGTCAGCTCCGCCGGCTTCTCCGGCAGGCTGGACGAAGGGGACGCGCTGGCGCCGGCCGAAGCGCTAGGCGAGGCAGCGGCATCGCTCGCGCTCGCGGATGCGCTGGCGGATGGAGAAGCCGCGCCGGCATTGTCTTTGTTGTCGCTGCCGCATGCCGACAGAGCGGTGGCCACGAGCAGGGTGCCAAGCGGAATCGCGATCGTTTTTTTGTTCAACATGTTTGAACTCCCTCTTTTCATCAGCGGTGGGTTGGCGTTGTTGCCTGCTTTCATCTTAAAAAAACCGGAGGCATGCCAACTACCAATTTGATGACCCGAGCGGCTAAGATTGTGACTAGATCGCATTTGCGCGGTATCCCCTTAGATCAGGAAACTTCCCTTCTGCTCGCCTTACGACGATATCCCCTTCGATCAGGAAACTTTCCCTTCTGCCGCTTTACGACGATATCCCTTTCGATCAGGAAACTCTCCCTTCAGCCCGCTTTACGACGATATCCCCTTCGATCAGGGAACGATCAAGTCGCGCCTGGAGGGGAATGCTTGATAACAAACAAAGGAATCCCCCCGCCGCTTACTATGGAAAAGGGATATCGTGCAGACCGCGATCCTGCCGTTCCCTGAGCGAAGGGGATATCGCACAAAATGGGGATCGTGGCGCGGGCTGCTTCGTGCAGGATGGAACCCGTCGTCTCCTGAGCGAGAGGGATATCGTACAAAGCAGAATCCCAGCCGAGCCGCTCCCTGAGCGAAAGGGATATCATGCAAAAGGGATATCGTGTAAAAGGGGATCGTGGCGACGCCTTCGTTCATGAAGAGACACTGTCTTCTCCCTGAGGTTGATTTGCACCGCAGAAGGGTTATAATGAAACGCACAATGTGGCTAGGAGGGAAACGAGAATGGAATATCGCAACTTAGGGGGAAGCGGGCTGAAGGTGTCCGCCCTCGGTCTCGGGACGAATGCGTTCGGCAAGCGGGCCGATCGCGAGACTTCGATCCGGATCGTCCATCAAGCGTTGGACAGCGGGATCACCTTCATCGACACGGCCAACATCTACGCCGGAACGGCTTCCGAGACGATCATCGGCGAGGCGCTGCGAGGAAAGCGGCATGAAGCCGTGCTGGCTACCAAGGCGGGACTCGTCGCCGGATCGGGACCAAACGACCGGGGCTCTTCGCGCTTCCATCTGCAGCGGGAGCTGGATGCCAGTCTGAAGCGGCTCCAGACCGACTACGTCGATCTCTATCAGATTCACACCTTCGACCCGTCGACGCCGCTCGAGGAGACGCTCCGCGCGCTGGACGACTTCGTACGCGCCGGCAAAGTCCGCTATATCGGCGCTTCCAACTATGCCGCCTGGGAACTGATGAAGGCGCTGGGCACCAGCGAACGGCTGGGGCTGAATCGGTTCGTCTCCACCCAGACCAGCTATTCGCTGGCCGACCGGACGCCCGAAGCGGAATTGGTGCCGCTCTGCCTCGATCAAGGCGTCGGCATCATCCCTTATTTCCCGCTGGCGGGCGGCATCCTGACCGGCAAATATGCCGGGACTGCGAGCGAAGCTCCCGCCGGATCGCGCGCGGAGACCGATCCCGGCTTTCAGCGCTTCCTCGGCGAGAGGACGCTCGCGCTCGGCGAAGAAGTGCTCCGGATCGCCGAAGCGGCCGGATTCGCGCCCGGGATTCTGTCGCTCGCTTGGCTGATGGCGCAGCCGGCCGTCGCGACGGTCATCGTCGGCGCCACCAAGACGGAGCAGCTGTCGGCCAACCTGGAGAGCGCCGAGCTGAAGCTGGACGAATCCGCGGTAGCGGCGCTCCGGCAAGCCAGCGATCCGTTCCGTTACGGCGAACCGTTTGCGGTTTATCGGCTGCCTTGAGCAACAATAAGCCCCTTCTCCGTCAGACCGGAGAAGGGGCTTTCGTTTGGCGGAACGGATCTTCATCGTGCCGCGTTCTGTGAACGGCGACTATCGGCGCCATAGACGCGCGCCGGGAGAGGATACGGCGCTTGTTAACGGGGATCCGCCGGCTTGATCGGCATTACGGTGGAGCAGCCCGTTTGGCAGGTCTCGCTGAGCGCGCAGCCTGCGCATTTGCCTTGCTTCGTCTTGCGGATGTACCGGACCAACGTCCAGCCGGCGTAGCCGAAGATCAGCAATCCCAGTCCGATGTTCAGAATCATGCCATTCCCGCCCTTCTGCTGCTGTTAATGAAAGCCCAATAACAATCCGACGCGATAGATGAGAAGCGCCAAAAGATACGCGACAATTAACGCATATCCGACGGAAAACCAAGTCCACTTCGCCGAGTTCGTTTCTTTGCGGATCACGCCGACCGTAGCGAGACAAGGCACGTAGAGCAAGATGAAGACCATGAAGCTGTATGCTTGCAGAGGCGTAAAGAATAAACCCAGCGTCTGCTGCAGGCTCGCTTCGCTAGAGGTCGCATAGATGATTCCCATCGTGGAGACGACGACCTCTTTGGCGAGAAAGCCCGTAATGAGCGCGGCCCCTGCCTGCCAGTTGCCGAAGCCCAGCGGCTCCAGAATCGGCGCCACGCCGCTCCCGATCGCGCGCATGAAGCTCTGGTCGATCGGGACGTTCCAACCGCGGATGCCCGTGTAACTGAGCAGCCAGATCAGCACCGAGCCCCCGAAAATGAAGGTGCCCGCCTTTCTCACAAAGCCCTTTCCTTTCTCCCAGGTGCTTCGAGCCAGCGTCTTCCACTGCGGAATGCGGTAGGGCGGAAGCTCAACGACGAACATCGACGCTTCGTTCCGCGCCAGCGTCCGGGAGAACAGCTTGGCTAGGGCAAGCGCTACGACAACCCCAAGCACATACAAGGAAAAGACGATGATCGCCTTGTGAGATTGGAAAAACACGCCGACGAACAAACTGTAGACGGACAGCCGGGCCGAGCAGGACATCAGCGGCGTCAGCAGGATCGTCAGCAGCCGCTCCCTGGGCTGCTCTATCGTACGCGCGGCCATGATGCCGGGCACGTTGCAGCCGAACCCGATGATCATCGGGATGAACGTCTTGCCGTTCAGTCCCGCGCCTTCCATCAGCTTATCCATAACCGTCGCGATTCGCGCCATATAGCCGGAATCCTCGATGAACGAGATGATGAGGAACAGCATGAAGATCTGGGGCACGAATACGAGCACGCCTCCGACGCCGGCGACGATCCCGTTCAGAACGACCGCCTGAATGAAGTCCGCCGCGCCAAGCTGCTGCAGCAGCCGCGCGAGGCCCGTCGATACGGGGCCGCTCAGAAGCGCGTCCAGCCGATCCGAGATCGGCGTGCCGAACCAGTCGAACGTCAACTTGAACGTGAGATACATGAACAGCAGGAAGATCGGAATGCCCAGCCATCTATGCGTGGCTAGCGCATCCAACTTCTCGCTCAACGAGCTCGATTCGGTCCGGGTCCGTTGACAGCAAGCTTCCAGAATGTCCTTGATGCGCTCCGCCCGCCGCTCGCGAATATACTGCGGCAAACCGCGGCAATTCGTCTGCGCGGCGATATCCGATTCGGTCGTACGATAGAATCGCTCCAGCCACTCCGCAGGGAACAGCGTCTTCAGCCATTCCGCGACGGTCTCATTGCCTTCCAGGAACTGAAGCGCCAGCCATCGTCCGGCTCGGGGCTGTTCCGGGATCCGCGCTTCCAGCTTGGCGATCGCCGCTTCCAGCAGCGGCCCGTAGTCGACCTTCGCCGGCGTCGGGTGAGCGCCCGGTTGAACGATCTCCTGCAAGAGCTCGACGCAGCCCTTCTCGGTTCGCGCGATGACCGGCACGACGGTGGCGCCCAGCAGCGCCGACAGCCGCGCCGGATCTATCTTCAAGCCGCGGCCTTCGGCCACGTCGGTCATATTCAGCGCAATGACGAGCGGATGCCCGTATTCCGCCAATTGAAGCGTCAGATGCAGATTGCGTTCGATCTGCGATGCATCCACGACGTTGAGCACGACATCCGGCGCCGACTGCAGCATATATTCGGTGGTGACGGCTTCGTCTTTGGACAAGGGGCTTAAGGAATAGACGCCCGGCAGATCGACGAGCTCTCCTCGTTTATCCAGCAGTACGCCGACCTTTTTCTCGACCGTTACGCCGGCCCAGTTGCCCACATATTCATAAGAACGCGTGAGCGCGTTGAAGAGGGAAGTTTTCCCCGTATTGGGATTGCCGACGAGCGCAACGGAGATCATAGCGCCTCGACTCTCATAGCCTGCGCTTCTTTGCGTCGAATCGCGATCCATTGGCCGTTGGACTCGATGGTACAGGGACCGCCGAACGGCAGCATCTTGCGCACCGAGACCACTGCGCCCTCTGTCACGCCCAGATCGCACAGCCGCCTGCGAACCAACATACTCACCGAACCCAAGTCCACCACTTTGCCTTTGGAGCCTCGTCGCATCTCCGTCAATGCCATCATGCGCTGTCACACCGATCCATGAAAATGATTATCACTCTTATCTGATGATTGTATTGTAGGAGAACATTCCGGTTATTGCAACGGTTTATTCATCCAAACGCCGGAAAATCCTCAATGCCATTCATCGCCGTACAAGTAAAAACGGCTTCGACGTCCTCAGAAGCTGTCGCGAGCTCGAACCCCTTCATGGCATCCCCGACAAAATATAGAGCCCCGCGCGTCTTCCGCGCGGGGCTGATTCGCATTGCGCCTTCCATCGAACGTTACTTGCGGCTGCGCGACCGCCTGAACGCCCATCGCAGCGGGACATAAGCGATCGATAGACAAACGAGTGCCGCCGCCGACGCGATCGCGAAAGGCCAGGCGTCAGGCATCCGTTGCTCGACATAGGCCCAGTCGGCCCCCTGCACGACGAACAGCGACGGGGCATGCCAGGCCGCCCATGCGACCGCCGCGACGAGCAGCACCGACAGCGCCGTTAAGCCGTTCGCGCCGACCGACCGGCGGTAGGCCCGCTCTCCCCCGGCGATCTGGCGCAGCGCCAGCAGGCAAAGGGCACCCAGCATCATCACCGGCGGCGCGCAGACGATAAGGGCGACGACGGAGAGGCGCTCTATCCGATTCGCCGCCGATGCCGACCCGAGCGAGAAGGCCAGGACGATCGACAGCAACAACACGATCGGGACTACTTTGATGATTCGCTTGCCCAATTCTTGCTCTCCTCTCTATTCCGCATCCCCATTGTTACCAGCATAATCCGAACAAGCGGGCGGCGACAGGATCGCAGGTCTATCGGAGGATGAGGCTTGGGAACTGGAAAAAACCCCGACGAAAGTCGGGGTTGGGCGGATGAAGCACAGGTGCGGCAATTCAGCCATTATGGCCCGACATGCGCTTTCAAGGGAACCCTTTCTTGCGATATTGGCGCTATAGCGCCGCGTCGGCCGGGTAGACGAGCCCCATCTGCCTGCGCGCCTCGTCCATCACTTCCATCACCGCGAGCGACAGCGCGTAGGAGTTCACCTCCGACTCGCGCTTCCCGGCGCGGATCAGGTCGATGAACGCTTGCACTTCGTAACGCATCGTATGCGCCGATTGCGGGACGGAGATGTCCTCCTCGCGGCCGTCCCTGTACCGCAGGACGACCTTGTCCGGCTGGCTGATCTGCTCGATCAGGATGCTGCCCTCTTCTCCCTGGATCTCGCTGTGCAGCGACGAATTCGAGATCTTGGAGTACATGATGACGCCTTCCATGTCCGGGTAGCGGAGGAGCAGGCTGCCTTCTCCGTCGACGCCCGACGCGAGCAGGTATCCGTTGGCTTGGACCGCTTCCGGTCGGCCGAACAGGGCGATGGCCGGATACAGGCAGTAGATGCCCAGATCCATCAGCGCTCCGTTGGAGTATTCGGGATTGAACGCATTCAGCACGGTACCCGCGCGGTACGCGTCGTAACGGGAAGAGTACTGGCCGTAGTTGCCGACGAAGCGGCGGATTTTCCCGATCTTCGGCAGATGCGCTTGAATGGCGCGGAAGTTCGGCATGAACGTCGATTTGAGCGCCTCCATGAGGAGGACGCCGTTCGCCCGCGCGGCTTCGGTCATGCGGCGCACTTCGGCCGCGTTCGAGGCGAGCGGCTTCTCGCACAACACGTGCAGGCCGTGCCGCATGCACAGCTCCGCCTGTTCGGCGTGATACGCGTTGGGGCTCGCGAGGTAGACCGCGTCGATCGTGCCGCTCGACGCCATCGCCGCCAGGTCCGCGAAAACATGCGGAATGCCGTGCTTGGCCGCGAATTCGGCTCCCCGTTCCTGCGTGCGAGAGTACACTGCGCCTAGCGAGAATCCTTCCGTCTCCTTGGCGGCTTCGATCAGGCGATCGGTAATCCAGTTCGTGCCGATGAGGCCGAATCGTATCATGGGCGATGTCTCCTTGGGCGATGAGGTTTCTTCTTGTTATATCACAAAAGCGCGCCGCCGCGAAGAACGGCCGGCCTCGCGCGGCGCTTTGGCCGACGTTGCGATTGCGCTCCCGCGAGCGCAGGAAAGAGGCCGAACGCCCCGCGCCCCGCCTCCTTCAGTCTCATGCACCAGGGATATCCTGGAAAAACAAATTCCGGTATTCGTACTTCGTCGATTTGAACTTGAACGTGAGCGCAACGCCGGACGACTCGATCGCGATCTCCTTCAACGCGGCCGTTCGGATCCGGCTGCGCACCAGCCGAATCGCCGCCGGCCGGTCGTTGCCTCGAATCGCCCGGGCCAAGGATGCCGCGAACCGCGGATTCCCGGCCAGCGACCGATACAGCGGGATGACGGCCTTGGCGACCGCGCGGTGGATCCGCGTCTCGAACGTGTATTGTACCGTTCCGGGCGGGATGGTCACCCCGTCCGCATACTGCCCGATCGGCTCGGCGGCCGAGAACGAGACGAAGTACCCGATCGCGTTGGTGCCGATGCCGAGCGGCTCCTTGCGCGCCCCTCTGGAGACGGCCCGCAGCAGCTTGAGCATGCGGTCCAGATCCAAGGCCAGCAGCGCCCGGGACCACTGGCGCGCGAAGCCGTCTCTGGCCGCTACGGCGCCATAGAAGGGCAGCATCACAGTCGCCATCCTGCGCAGCAGCTCCGCCGTGACGAACCGGTTCGGATTGGTCTTGCGCTTGCTTGCCATTCCCGTTGCCCCCTCCCCCTGCGCCTGGACGTTCCCTTCTATCACAGTATGCGGGAAGGGCGAATGCGTATGGGCGGGTCGGCATGGTTCGAGTTGTGCGACAAATGGCGAGTGCGCATGGGCGGGTCGGCATGGTCTGATTCGTCGGATAGATACCTAGGTCATGAGACCGGGAGGATCGGCTTCGCCTTCTTGCCGGGGCGACAGCTTCGAGAAGGCGTGCCGGACGGCGCTGGCGACGGTAACGTCAATAGATTTGAAATACCGGCTTGTCCGGGAGGAACCGGACGGGAATCGCCGGGTAAGCGCGCGCCAGGCCCGCGGCCAGATCGGCCATGCCCGGCTCTTCGCTCGCCGCGTGGCCGAGCAGGATCAAGGCCTTCGGTTTGCCTTGCGACACCGCGTCGCGCACGTATTCCGGCGATTCCCATTCCGGTCCTTCTCCCGCGAGGACGAGATCCAGCCCCTCGTTCCCGAGGAGCGGTATGACGAGATCTCCGCCGCCCCGGTATCCCGCCAGCAATCCTACGCGCGCGCAGGGCATCCCCGGATCGCCGACGACGCGGACGAACGGCAGTCCGAGCCGCTCCTTCGCCAGCGCGGCCACTTCGCCGACTGTGGCGCCCGGCAGCGTCAGCAGCGTCGCGGCGGGCCTGTGCTCGTCCACGAAGGATACCCAGCCCAACGCCTGCGCAAGCGCTGACGTGATGCCGTCCGGCCGATACAGATGGATGCCGTCGTGGAACCGGTAGACGGCCAGGCCCGATTGCGAGATGAACCGCCGTTTATCCTCATAAACCGCATCTCCCGCCAACGTATCCGTTCGGTCCATATGGCTGTAGTAGACGCCCTCGTGCACGATCAGCAGATTCGCGCCCATGTCGCGCGCCCGTTCGACGACGGCCTGCGATGCCGCGAACGCCACCGCGATCCCCCTTACCCGCGATGCGGGATCTCCGGTCAGGAGAGCGTCGACCGTCCGGGGCGGACGCGTCGCGACCGGCTCCCAGAGCCTGTCGATGATCTCTTGGATAACGATGGTCACCGTCTCAAGCCGCCTTCCTCGCAGCGTTCTCCCTTGCCGATCAGCTAGGGGGAGCGAATTAATAGATGACTCTTCCGCGCGTATCGGGTATGCCGCTCTTGCGCCAGAAGTAGGCGTTAAGGACGTCCCGCCACTCCTTCGCGTGAACCGCTTGCTCTTCGAGCCGCGCCTTCACCTGCGCATAGCGGCCGTCATCCACGCGCCTCTCGAGTCGCGTCCAGCTGTCGAGCAGCGCTTCGGCTCTCTCCGCGCCCTCGAAGCGGGAATCGTAGATGTGCTGAATGACCGTCTTGCCGGACTTCAGCCGGTACGTATAGGGCACGTGGTGAAAGAACAGCAGCAGTTCGTCCGGCGTCCGCTCCAACGACTCGTACTGCGACGCGTTCGGTTCCCGGTACTGCCGGGCATACCCGGTGCCGGTCGCCGCCGTCCGGTCGACGCCGATGCCGTCGCGATCGGCGAAGTGGTACGTCCCCCACATCGAATACTCGTAGCCGTCGACGTCCGGGCCGTAATGGTGGTTCGGCTTGACCATCCAGCCGACGCCGAGCGGCGCCGTGTAGGACTCGTAGATGCTCCAGGAATCCAGCAGCATCGCGCGTACCGTCCGCACGACGAGGTCGTCGGCGCCGAACGTGAGCCTCGTCCACTCCTCGGCGATCCCTTCCGCGGACAGCTCCGGATCCCATGCCAGACGGCCGAACCCGTACAGGTTCGCTTGCGCCAGCAGGTGGCCCGTCCAGTTCGCGTCGTCGCCGATGTTGGAGACGGCCGCGAAGCCGCCGTGCCGGGTGCCGAACAAGGAGCGGTCCACGACGCGCTTGACGGTCGAGCCCGCTCCGCGCGCGCGCGTATCGAAGTCGAGCGCTTCCTTCCATTGCGGCACCAGGTAGCACAAGTGACGCTGCTGGCCTGTATATTCTTGCGTCGCCTGGAATTCGATCGCGAGGTTGGTATGCGCCATCGCGCCGAACAGCGGCGAGACCGGCTCGCGCACCTGGAAGTCCATCGGGCCGTTCTTCACCTGCAGGACGACGTTGTCGCGGAACCGGCCGTCGAGCGGCGTAAAGTGGTCGAATGCCGCGCGCGCCCGATCCGTCTTGCGGTCCCGCCAGTCCTGCTTGCAGTTATAGACGAAGCAGCGCCAGATGACGAGGCCGCCGAACGGCTGCAGCGCCTCGGCCAGCATATTCGCCCCGTCCGCATGATCGCGGCCGTAAGTGAACGGACCCGGTCGGAACTCCGAGTCCGCCTTCACCAGATAGCCGCCGAAGTCCGGCATGCTGCGGTAGATCTCTTCCGTCTTCGCCCGCCACCAGGCGCGCACCTCCGGATCGAGCGGGTCGGCCGCGGACAGGCCGCCGATCTCGATCGGCGCGGCGTAGTTGACGCTGAGGAACAGCCGGATGCCATACGCGCCGAAGACGTCCGCGATCCGGGCGATGCGCGGCAGACAGCGCTCGGTCATGAACAGCGTCTCGGGGCGATGCACGTTGACGTTGTTGATCGCGATCGCGTTGACGCCGACGGAGGCGAGCAGCCGCGCATAATCGCGGATGCGGGACAGGTCCCGGACGATCTCGCCGTCGCGGTAAAAGATCGATCGACCCGCGTAACCGCGCTCGACGCTGCCGTCCGCGTTGTCCCATTGATTGATCATGCGCAGCTCGTTCGCCGGATTCTCGCATAGGTCTGCTCCGGCGAGCGCGGCGCCGGTTCCGATCATTCGCAGCAGGCGGAAGACGCCGTAGAGCACGCCCCGGCCCGTCGCGCCGGCAATCGTGATCCGGCCGCCGTCCTCGCGCACGCGAACGCGGTAGCCTTCGTCGCCGACGGCGGCCCGCTCGGCGGCATGGAAGGCCGCCGCAGCCTTCGCGCTTCCCCCGAACGTGCCTAGCACGATGCAGGGCGCGCCGTCGGACGCGCGGATCCGCGCGGGGCGCTCGCCCATCAGCTTCGTTAGACCGTCGGCAAGCTCCGCTGCCGCCGTCTCGATATGCGGATCGTCTTCCGCGACGTGAAGCGCTTGCCCCCAGGTTGCCTTCAGGGCAAGCCTCGCGCTGTCCGTCAACCGTTCGCGGCCGAGCCAGGCCGCGTACCCCGGCTCCGCGCTTAAGGTCGCATAGTCAGTCATGTTGTCGTCCTCCTGATCGAATAACGTCATATTCGGAAGTCCCTTTTCAGTCGACGAATACGTCCATCCTAGCAGGGGCGCGAAAGACAAACCATAGCCAAACCGGGCGATTATTTACCCAAATCGGGCGAACGGATATACTGAACCTACAGTTGACTGCCGGAGAGACCGAAAGGAGATGCGACGATGACCGCCCCGCGCCTGCCGACCGGCTTCGAACGAACGGATGCCGAGATTCTGTTCCCCGACGTCAAGACGACCTTGAACCTGTTCGGGATCCATATGCGCCGCGTGCCCGGGAATTGGTCCTATCCGTCCCACGAGCATCCGCAATACGAGATCAATTACCTGCTCGAAGGCAAGCAGACGATGACGGTGAACGGTAACCGCGTCGCGCAGCGGTCCGGCGATCTCCTCCTGCTGAAGCCCGGGGACGTTCACGACAGCCGGAGCGGGGACGGCGAACCGTTCACCTATTTCTGCATTCACTTCGACCTGGACGACCGGCTGTTCCTCTCGCTGCTGAGCCGGCTGGAGCAGGTCCTGTTCCCGGCCGACGGCACGGTCGCGCGCAAGGTCGCGCCGGCGCTCGGCAGGATGATGGAGCCGGGCAGCGCGTTCGACGCGGGCTCGATCGCCGGCCGCATGCGCCTCCAAGCCTGCGCGTTCGAGCTGTTCGCCCAGCTCTGGGAGGCGATCTCCGAAGAGACCGCCAGCCTGCCTATGCAATCCTACGGCAAAGTCGCGCTCGCGCACGAGATCGCCCGCCGGCTGCAGGCGCTCGCGAGCCAGACGTTCCATCAAGGCCAGCCCGCCGAATCGCATTACGGCATCGAGGAGATCGCGGACGAGCTCGGCATCAGCGGCTCCCATGCGAGCCGCACGTTCCGGGACGTATACGGCAAGTCTCCGCGGGCTTATTGGTCCGAGCTCGTCCTGCACGAAGCGAAGCAGCTGCTGGCCGACCCGAGACACGCCGTCCAGGCGATCGCCGCCATCCTCGGCTATCGGGACATTGCACACTTCAGCCGGCAGTTCAAGCGCTGGACCGGGTTCGCCCCGAGCGACTACCGCAGGCTGTCCGGCAGCCGGTCGGCCGAACAGCCGGATTAGATGCCGAAGTACGCCTCCGCGTTCCGGTAGCAGATATCGCGGACGATCTCCCCGACGTAACCGTAGTCCGCCGGAAGCTCCCCCTCTTCCATCCATCCGCCGAACAGGCCGCACAGCACCCGCCGGAAGTATTCGTGGCGGGGGAACGACAGGAAGCTGCGCGAATCCGTGAGCATGCCGACGAAGGCGCTGACGAGCCCGATGTTCGCCAGCGACTGCAGCTGCTGACGCATGCCTTCCTTCTGATCGTGGAACCACCATGCCGAACCGAGTTGAAGCTTGCCGCGCACGCCGCCGCCCTGGAAGTTGCCGATCGTCGTCGCGATCATGTCGTACTGCGCCGGATATAGCGTATAGACGATCGTCTTGGGCAGCCGATCCTGCTCGTCCATCGCATTCAGCAAGCCGTTGAGCGATCGGGCCAGGTGGTAATCGAGGATCGAATCGTATCCGCTGTCCTTGCCGAGGCGCGCCGACATGCGGGCGTTATTGTTGCGGATGGCGCCGATATGCAGCTGCATCGCCCAGCCGTGCGCATGGTACAGCTCGCCGAGCCGGAGCATCAGGAAAGTCTGATATTGGCGCGCCTCCGACTCCGACACCGTCCGGCCCTGTATGGCGCGCAGGAAGATCGCCGCCGCGGCTTGCTCGGTCGCGGGCGCGAAGGGCAGCTCGCCGAACCCGTGGTCGGACAAGCGGCAGCCCTGTTCGTGGAAGTAACGCACCCGTGACGCGATCGCTTCGAGCAGCTGCGGCAGCGCGCCGATCTCCACGTTCGCGGCTTCGCCGAGCTGCTTCATATAGTCGCGGAAGTCCGCTCTTCCGATATCGAGGATGCGATCCGGGCGGAAGGTAGGCACTACCTTCGCCTGAACGGACGAAGACGCCCGGATTCGCCGATGGTCGTCCAGCGCGTCCGCGGGATCGTCCGTCGTGCACGCCACCTTGACGCCGAACTTGTTCAGCAGTCCGTCCGCATGCAGCGAAGCCTCTCCCAACCGCGCGTTGCACCGCTCCCATATCTCCTCCGCATTCGCCTCCGTCAATCGTTCCCGGATGCCGAAGTGCCGGTCCAGCTCCAGATGCGTCCAATGATAGAGCGGATTGCCCGCCATCGCGGGCACCGCCCGCGCCCATGCCAAGAACTTGTCTTTGTCCGGGGCCTCCCCGGTGATATAAGCCTCGTCTACCCCTAACCAGCGGAGCGCCCGCCATTTATAGTGGTCTCCGTTCAACCACAGCTCCGTCAGGTTGCGGAATCGGTGGCCGTCCGCGATCTTGCGCGGGTCGAGGTGATTATGGAAGTCGTAGATCGGCATCGACGCCGCATAATCGTGGTACAAGATCCGGGCGGTCTTCGTCGTCAGCAGCAGATGTTCCGTATCGAAGATAGACATAAAGCTCCATTCCTCCTCTAAAATAATAAAATGATTCTTGCGTTCCATACTACCATACAAGTATGGTAGTATGGAATCCTAGGAGGTGATCAGATGGATCAATACCGAATGCCGCCGTCGACCTCCGCCCGGGAAGCCGTCTACGCGAAGCTCCGCCATCAGATTCTGATCCTGGAGCTACCGCCCGGAACGGCTTTGTCGGAGAAGGACGCCTCGCTCGCGTTCGGCGTCAGCCGCACGCCGGTCCGCGAGAGCTTCGTGCGGCTCGCGCAGGAAGGACTGGTGCAGGTGCTGCCGCAGCGGGGCACGTTCGTCTCCCTGATCGATTCGGAGCTGGTGGAGGAGGCCCGCTTCATGCGCGAGCAGCTCGAGAAGGCCGTCATCCGCCTCGCCTGCGAATCGTTCCCCGAGGATCGCCTCGAGGCGCTCGAGGAGAACCTGCGGGAGCAGCGCGAGAGCATGGCCCGCACGGACGACAAGCGCATGTTCGAATTGGACGAAGCCTTTCACCGCACGATCTTCGAAGGGTGCCGCAAGCTGAATACTTGGGCGGCGATCCAGCAGATGAACGTGCATCTGAACCGGAGCCGGCTGCTGCGGCTGGTGACCGATCATCAGTGGAGTCATCTGTATGCGCAGCACGAGCAGATGGCGATCGCCATCCGGAACCGCGATGCGGACCGCGCCGAACGGGTCATGCGGGAGCATCTCTCGCTCAGCATTGCGGATCTGACGATGTTGAAGGAGAAATACCCGCAATATTTTCAATGAGGACGAGGGGGAAATCGGAGATGCAAATGGGATTTCGCTGGTTCGGCGAGACGAACGACACCGTATCGCTGGACCATATCCGGCAGATTCCAGGCGTAACGGGCATCGTGTGGTCGCTGCACGACATGCCCGCGGGCGAGGAATGGCCGATGGACAAGATCTTGCACGTACGCGATCAAGCGGCGCGTGCGGGGCTGAACATCGACGTCGTCGAGAGCGTGAACGTTCACGAGGACATCAAGCTGGGGCTGCCGAGCCGCTCCGTCTATATCGAGAATTACAAAAAAACGATCGAGAAGCTGGCGCAAGTCGGCGTCAAGGTCATCTGCTACAACTTCATGCCCGTCTTCGACTGGCTGCGCACCGATCTGCGCAAGGAGATGGCGGACGGCTCGACGGCGTTGTTCTACGAGCGAAGCAAGATCGAGGATATCGATCCCTTCGAGCTGGTCGAGCGCATCAACGCGAATTCGGAGCTGACGATGCCGGGCTGGGAACCGGAGCGTCTGGCGCATCTGACTTCGCTCTTCGAAGCGTACAAGGACGTCACCGAAGACAATCTGTGGGACAATCTCGCTTACTTCCTGAACGAGATCATCCCCGTCGCCGCCAGGCACAACATCAAGATGGCGATCCACCCGGACGATCCGCCGTGGCCGGTGTTCGGCCTGCCGCGCATCATCACGGGCCAGGCCAATCTGCGGCGCTTTCTGAAGCTGCACGACAGCCCGTTCAACGGCATCACCCTTTGCAGCGGCTCGCTGGGCGCCAATCCGGCCAACGATATCATCGGCATGATTCATGAATTCGCCGACCGGATTCCGTTCGCGCACATCCGCAACGTACGCGTCTACGAGAACGGCGACTTCATCGAGACGTCGCACCGCACGGCGGACGGCACCGTCGATATTGCCGGCATCGTGCAGGCTTATCACGACATCGGCTTCGCGGGCTATGCGCGTCCGGACCACGGCCGCCACCTCTGGGGCGAAGTCTGCCGGCCGGGCTACGGTCTCTATGATCGGGCGCTCGGGATCATGTACTTGTGGGGCGTGTGGGATGCCGCGGAGCGTCGGGCAGAAAAGCAGGTGAAGCCATGACCGCCTCCCTGCCGATCCATCCCGCATTGGCCGGCAAAGTCGCGGTCGTCACTGGCGGCTCCGGCGTCTTGTGCCGGGTCATGGCGATCGAGCTCGCTCGCCAAGGCGTGAAGGTCGCCATCCTGAACCGGACCGTCGAGAAAGGTCTTCAAGTGGTCCAGGAGATCGAATCCGCCGGCGGCACGGCGATCGCGGTCGCGTGCGACGTCACGAACGCGGAGAGCGTCGAAGCCGCCGCCCGCATCGTGGACGGGCGGTTCGGCCCCTGCGACATTCTCTTGAACGGCGCGGGCGGCAACCATCCGAGCGCCAATACGACGAACGAGATTTTCCGGCCGGAGGACCTGAACCAGCCGGGCGTGACGACGTTCTACGATCTGAGCGTGACGGGCTTTCGCAACGTGCTCGATCTGAACTTCGTCGGCACCCTCATCCCGACGCAGATCTTCTCGCGATCCATGCTGGGCCGTCCGGGCGCCGTCGTCCTCAACGTCTCCTCGATGAGCGCGCCTTCGCCGATGACGAAGGTGCCGGCCTACAGCGCCGCCAAGGCGGCGATCGACAACTTCACGCAGTGGCTCGCCGTCCATCTGGCCGAATCGGGCATTCGCGTGAACGCGATCGCGCCGGGCTTCTTCCTCACCGAACAGAACCGCAAGCTGCTGAAGAAGGAAGACGGCTCGCTCACGGAGCGTTCGGGCAAGATCATCTCGCACACGCCGATGCGGCGGTTCGGACAGCCGGAGGACCTGCTCGGCACGCTGCTCTGGCTCGTGGACGAGACGACGTCCGGCTTCGTCACGGGCACGGTCGTGCCGGTGGACGGCGGTTTCATGGCCTATTCGGGCGTTTAAGCCGCCGCAAGTGCCGTCTGTCGGTCACCTCGAACGGCGTCAAGCCGCTGCCTCGCAAGAGGACGGCGGCTTTTTCGCGTGCGCGAAAGCCGGTTGCGCCCGCTCTCCTTCTGCCTTACGCGCACTCCCGATCTGCCTCGCGCCCGCTCTCCTTCTGCCTTACGCGCACTCCCGATCTGCCTCGCGCCCGCTCTCCGACCGCCACCAAGCGACCGGTTGCCGCCGAGCGGAAGCGCGCTTTTTCCCTCCCCCGCTTATGCGCATTCTGCCGAATGCCTAAAACTCGAAAATGACGCCTCCCCGCGAAACCTGCGCACAAGCGCAAAAAACCGTTCGGAAGCGCTTGCCAAACGGCGTCGAACTCTGTAGAATCAACAAAGGATTTAGGACTATAACCCCATTATCGGAGGAATTCGCCCCCCATGAGACGTGAGATCGGCGTACATGAAAGACCCCCGCTCGGCCAAAGCATCATGCTGAGCTTGCAGCACCTCTTCGCCATGTTCGGCTCTACGGTGCTCGTCCCGAACCTGCTCGGCGTAGACCCCGCGATCTGCTTGCTGATGAACGGCATCGGCACGCTGCTGTATATCTTGATCTGCAAAGGGAAAATCCCGGCCTACCTCGGCTCGAGCTTCGCCTTCATCGCGCCCGTCACCGCCATTATCGAAGCGCATACGATGCCCGATGCGGGATATGCGGCGGCGCTCGGCGGCTTCGTCGTCGCGGGCCTCGTGTTCATCGTCGTTGCCCTGATCGTCCAGCTCGCAGGCACGAACTGGATCCACGTCGTATTCCCCCCGGCCGCCATGGGCGCCATCGTCGCGGTCATCGGCCTGGAGCTGATTCCCGTCGCTGCGGGGCCGAATATGGCTGGCTGGATCGGCGGTGGCGTAGAAGGTTGGAAGCCGGACGCCGACACGATCATCGTGTCGACCGCCACGCTGCTCGTCACCGTGCTCGGCTCCGTCTTGTTCCGCGGCTTCATGCGGATCATCCCGATCCTGTTCGGGATCGTGTTCGGCTACGTGCTCGCTTGGCTGATGGGGCTTACGAACTTCGACAAGGTGAACGAGGCCTCTTGGATCACCCATCCTACCTTCACGTCCCCGACTTTCGAAGCTTCCGCGATTCTGACGCTCATCCCGGCGGCGCTGGTCGTCATCGTCGAGCACGTCGGACACTTGATCGTTACCGGCAACATCGTCGGCAAGGATTTGTCCAAAGACCCCGGTCTGCACCGTTCGCTGTTCAGCAACGGCATCTCCACGTTCGTCTCCGGCTTCGTCGGCGCGACGCCGAACACGACCTACGGCGAGAACATCGGCGTGTTGGCGATCACGCGCGTCTACTCGACCTTCGTCATCGGCGGCGCGGCCGTCATCGCGATCGTGCTGTCGTTCTTCGGCAAGTTCTCCGCCCTGGTGGCCGCGATTCCGGGCCCTGTCATGGGCGGCGTCTCCCTGCTGCTGTTCGGAGTCATCGCCGCCTCCGGATTGCGCATGCTCGTCGAATCCAAGGTGGACTACAGCAAGCCGACCAACATGTTCCTGACGACGGTCGTGCTCGTCACCGGCTTGTCCGGCGTGAAGATCACGATCGGCGACTTCTCCCTCTCGGGCATGGCGCTCGCCACCGTCGTCGCCATCGTCCTAAGCCTGCTGTTCAAGCTGTTCGAAGTGGCCGGCTTGTCCAACGACAAAGAAGCGGCGGATCATTAATCGGTCGCCGACATGGATCCATCAACAGAAAAAAGGGGCCGTCCCGTCAGTCATTCAAGATGACTAAGGGACGGCCCCTGCTTCTTCGTTAGCGATAGAAATTTTTGCGGGATGTATCCCCTTCCGGTTGCTGTTGCCGCCATGAAATCCGAATAAGTAACCCCGTAACAAGGGGATTTCACGGCGGCAAAGGCAAACGCTTCGCTCCTCCAGGAGATACATGCCCTTCTTTCCTCATCGTTTCTTCGAGAAAAACTACATCTCTAAACGCAGCCTGTCGTCCATCGGGTCGATGACGGCGATGCCGTTCATCGAGTATCGGCTGGCTTGTTCGAAGATCAACCATTGGCTCAAAGACGAAGCGATGTCCATCAATCGCCCTATCGGTTTGCACGGCAAAAAAAAAAAAAAACCGGTCCCGAATGGGGACCGGATCATCGCGGGGCCATCCTTCGCAGAAAATCATAGGCGGCTGCGGACGCAAATGGTAAGATGATGGAAAACCGGTCAGCCGGAGAACGCGGCGGACGATCGCCGCCCAACGCCTTTCTCTGGACGTCGCGAAAGGCAACCGCTTCGCATCCGGCAGCCGCATAGACGGGAGACCTGACGCATGCAAGCTTATACGGCCTTAAAAACGACCGCCCCCATCCGCATCGACGGCGATTTGAACAAACCGGCCTGGGCGGAAGCCGAAGAGGCGGTGCTCCTCGATTCGGCTTCGGGCTCGGCGCCCGAACAAGGAACGCGCGCGAAGCTGCGCTGGGACGACCTTTACTTGTACGCATCTTTCCGATGCGAGGACCGCGAGGTTCACGCGACGTACACGGCGTTCAACGAGCCGCTGTACGAGGAGGACGTGGTCGAGCTGTTCGTCAGCCACGACGGCGACTTGAAGCGTTACCTGGAATTCGAGCTCAACCCGCTGAACGCCGTTCTGCAGTATGCGATCTTCAACGACCTGAACGGCTCCATCTTCCCCTACGCACGCCTCGATAACCGGGTGATCAGCGCCGTGCGGCGCGACGATGATCGGCGGATCACCGACTATGAGCTCGCGATTCCGCTGACCGAGTTCGCCTCAGCCGCCCATATTCCGCCGCGGCCCGGCGACGAATGGCGTTTGAACCTGTACCGGATCGACCGCTCGCCGGGCCGCCCGTCTGAGCTGACCGCCTGGTCGCCGACGGGCAAGCCGAACTTCCATCTGCCGGCCGCGTTCGGAAGGCTGATCTTCGCGGAGTAACCGGCCGGTCGCGGATCAAATCCCCAGTCGAAAAAGCCATCCGGGCGTCAGCCCGCTCCCCGATCGGAACGTCTCCCGGCAATGGCTCAGTCCCCGGCGCCGAACGCCGACCGGGTGAAGGCGATCCATTCCCGGGCGGCGCGCGACAGGTAGCCTTCACGGCGCCAGGCCATCGCGAGCCGCCAGGGAATGACCGGGTCCGCCAGCGGGATCGCCCGGACCTTGTCCGGCGACAGCTGCCGGCATACGGTCCCCGGCAGCATCGCGATGCCGAGTTCCGCGCCGACCATCTCGCCGATGAAGTCCCACTGCGCGCTCTCGTGAACGATGCGCGGCGCGAAGCCGCGCGAAGCGCACGCCTCGACGATGCGGTCGTGCAGGGCGAAGTCGTTGTTGAACAGAATGAACGATTCGGCCGCGAGCTCCGCCAGTCCGATCTCGTCCCGGCCGGCCATCGCGTGCGACGGATGCAGAATAACCTTCATCCGGTCGTCGGAGAGCGGGAACGATTCGAATACGTCCTCGGCGATCGGCGCCAGGACGACCCCCGCATCCAGCTCGCCGTTTCCCAGCCGTTCCACGGTCTTGCGCGCGCCGTCCTCCGCGATCTTGATCGCGATGCCCGGATACCGCGACTGGAACCGCTTGAACACGTCCGGGAAAAAGTTCGCGCCCGCCATCGGCGGCAAGCCGATCCGGATGCTGCCTTTGTTCAGATAGGTCAAGTCGTCCAGCTCCGCCTGAAGCCGTTCGAAGCCTTGAAGGATCGGCCCCGCGTGGCGCAGGATCGTCTCGCCCGCATCCGTCAGCCGCAGCCGCTTGCCGTCGCGAACGAACAGCTCGGCGTTCAGCTCGGACTCGAGGTTCTTGATCATCTTGCTGATCGTCGGCTGCGTGATGTGCAGCGATTCCGCCGCCCGCGTGAAGCTGCGGCGGCGCGCGATCTCGGTGACGTATTGCAAGTGCCGGATGTCCACGCCTCGACCTCCCATAGACAATTGGAATGTAAGCGATGCTGTATATTCATTTTACCTATGATACAGCCGCTCGTATACTGAGGAGAGAGAGGAGTCGGAGAAATAAATGAGATCCTTCATCCTGACGGGGCTGCAGATCGCGGCCCTGATCGCGTTATCCCGGCTAGCGGACGCCGCCGTCCGGTTTCTGCATCTGCCCGTGCCCGGCAGCATCGTCGGCATCGGCCTGCTCTTCGTCCTGCTCCGCTTCCGGATCGTCCGTCCCCAGTGGGTCGAACGCGGAGCGAAGTGGCTGATCGCGGAGATGCTGCTGTTCTTCATCCCCGCCGCCGTCGGCATCGTCCAATACAAACAGCTGGTCGTGACCAGCGGCTTCCGCATCGCGGCGACCATCCTGCTGAGCACGCTCGCGGTCATGCTCTGCGCCGGCTGGATCGGCGAGCGCATGACCGGCCGTCAACGGCGCGAGGGGAAGACCTCCTCATGACCGCCCTCTTCTGGCTGGCCGTCACCGTCGCGATCTATGCGGCTTCCAAGCTCTTGTACCGCCGGTGGCCGAAGGTCTATCTGACGCCGCTCGTCGTTACGCCTGCGATCCTGATCGCGGCGCTCGCGTACGCCGGCGTCCCCTACGGGTCCTATGACGCGGGCGCGGGCTGGCTGAGCGATCTGGTGGAACCGGCGACGATCGCGCTAGCCGTCACCTTATACAAGCATACCGATGCCTTGAAGCGGAATATCCGGGCGATCGTATGGGGCGTCGGCTGCGGTGCCGTCGCCGCGATCGTGACGTCGGCCGGGCTCGCGCGCCTGATGGGCTTGACGACCGACATCGTCGACAGTCTGGCCCCGCGGTCGGCGACGACGCCGATCGCCGTCTCCGTCTCCGGCGCGATCGGAGGCTTGCCGACGATCACGGCCGTCGCGACGATGATCACCGGCTTGACGGGCATGGTGCTGGGGCCGCTCGTCGTCCGCTGGTTCGGCATCCGCAGCCCGGCCGCGCGCGGCATCCTGTTCGGCACTAGCGCGCACTCCGCCGGCATCAGCAAAGCGTTCGAATACGACGCCGAAGCCGGCTCGGTGGCCGGCATCGCGATGCTGTGCACCGCCTTCGTCACGCTCTGCGCCGCCCCCTGGCTCATGATGGGGTTCCGGCCTTGACGTCGGCCAGGCCCCCAAGGCCCGCCGACATGGCGGACACCCGGGGGCCTGGCTTCTGAATCCGGCGGCGGTGCGGCTCCTTCCGCTCCTTTGGCTGCCTCCGCCCCGTCCGTCACCACTCCGCGAACGAGCCGTCCTCATGGAACAGCAAGGGCGTATCCCATTCCCCGGGGTACGCACGCTCGCGCAGCATCTCTTCGTTCACCTCGATGCCGAGTCCCGGTCCCCGGGGCAAGTCCACGTACCCGTCCCGAATCTCGAACGGCATCTTCAGGTAGCCTTCCCCCAAATCCCATCGTTCCGCCATCGAAGGATGCTCCTGGATCAGGAAGTTCGGCGTGCAGGCGTCGAGCTGCAGGCAGGAAGCCAGCGAGATCGGGCCGAGCGGATTGTGGGGCGCGACGGAGCCGTAGTACGTCTCCGCCATCGCGGCGATCTTCCTGGCTTCGAAGATGCCGCCCGCATGGCAGAGATCCGGCTGCACGATCGCCACCGCCTGCTTCTCCAGCGCATCTCGAAAGCCCCAACGGGTGAACAGCCGCTCGCCCGTCGCGATCGGGATCGAGGTAGACTGCGCGACGCGGGCTAGCGCATCCACGTTCTCGGGCAGGCACGGCTCTTCGATGAACATCGGATAATACGGCTCGTAAGCCTGCGCGAGACGGATCGACATGGCCGGGCTCACGCGCCCGTGAAAGTCGATCGCGACGTCGAGCTCTCCGCCGACGGCTTCGCGGATCGCCGCCAGCTTCGCGACCTGGCTCTCCACGAACTTCAGCGTGTCCACGTGGCGGACGGGCGCGTCCACGCCGATCTTGATCGCGGTGAACCCGGCTTCGCGCTTGCGCACGGCGTTCGCGGCCATCTCCTCGGGCGTCGCGCCGCCGCAATGGCTGTACATCCGGATCTTGTCCCGGCAGCTGCCGCCGAGCATCTCGTAGACCGGCAGGCCGTAATACTTGCCCTTGATGTCCCATAGCGCCTGCTCGATCCCGCTGATCGCGCTGACGAGCACCGGACCGCCCCGGTAGAAAGTGCCGCGGTACATGACCTGCCAATGGTGCTCGATCTTGAGCGGATCCTGTCCGATCAGATACCGCTTCAGCTCCCCGATCGCCGCGGCGACCGTCTGCGCGCGGCCTTCGACGATCGGCTCGCCCCATCCGCTGATGCCTTCGTCCGTCTCGATCTTCAAGAACTGCCATCTCGGCCGGACATGGTACAGCGTCATTCCCGTGATCTTCACGTTATCCCACGCTCCTCAAGGTTGGTCCGCCAGCACCGGGAGCAGCGCTCCCCCGTCCATATACAGCGTCGTGCCGGTGATGTAGCCCGCTTGCGGCGAAGCGAGATAGACGCACGCCTCGCCGACTTCGTCCGGGGTCGCGAAGCGCCCCATGGGGATGCGCGCGGACGCCTTCTCGATATACGGCCGCGCCTCTTCCCCGCTCGCGCGCTCGATCATCGTGTAGCCCGGCGCGATGCCGACGACCCGGATGCCCTCCGGCGCGAGATCGAGCGCCATGTTCATCGTCAGCTTGTTCACGCCGGCCTTCGCCGCCGCGTAGACGGTCGCGTTGGACCAGGTGCCCAGCGTGTGGTTCGAACTGATATTCACGATCACGCCTCTAGTTCCGTTCGCCTTCATGAGGCGCGCGGCGCGCTGCGAACAGAAGTACAGCCCTCTAAGATCGGTATTCACGACCTCGTCGAACATGGCGGGCGTCGTGTCCAGGAACGGCGCCATCCGCGTGATGCCGGAGTTGTTGACATGCACGTCCAGACGGTCGAACTTCCGGGCGTACGCGGCGAAGAGCGCGTCGACGCCTTCGATCGTCGAGAGGTCCGCCTGTATCGCCTCGGCGCGGCCGCCGAGCGCCGCGATCTGCCGGACGGTATCCTCCGCCAGCTCCCCGCTCGACCGGTAGTGCACGCCGATCTCGTAGCCCGCCCGCGCCAACGCGAGGGCGATGCCCTTGCCGATGCCCCTGCCGGAGCCCGTCACGAGCGCCGTTTTGCGTTCCATAGCGATTACCGCCTTTCCTTAGCCTTTGAGTCCGGTGAAGGATACGCCCTTCTCGATTAACCGCTGGCACGAGATGATGATGATCATGAGCGGCACCGTCGCCACGATCAGGCTGGACATGATGACGTTCGCGCCCATGCTCTGCCGGTTCTGAAAGTCGTTCAGCGCCACGGTGAACGTCCAGACGTCCGGCTTGCGCGCGACGACGAGCGGCCAGAGAAATTCGTTCCAGACGCCGATGAACGTCATGACCGAGACGACCGTGAAGATCGGCGCCGCCATCGGGACGATGATCCGCCAGTAGATCGAGAATTCCTTGGCGCCGTCGATTCTCGCCGCTTGCAGGAGCTCGCCGGGCAGCTGCTCGAAGAAGCCCTTGAACAGGAAAATGACGATGCCCCATGCCGTATGCGGCAGGATGATGCCCCACAACGTATTGACTAAATGCAGCTTATCCATCGTCAGATATAGCGGCACGAGGATCGCGATCTCCGGGATCATGATCGTCGCGACGAAGAACAGCGTCCACCATGCGGACGCGCGGCCGCGAACGAGATGCGCGAGCGCGTAGCCGGCCATGCCACCGATCAGCATGTGGCTCAGGATCGTGCCGAAGGTGACGATCGTGCTGTTCAGCAAAAAGCGGGGAAAGTCGTACGCGTTGTCTTTGCCCCCGGCCATCTGCCAGAGGACGATGTAGTTGTCGAACAGCCGCGTCCAGTCGCTTCGCTCCGTCACCGCAAGCACGCGGCCGTCGATGTAGTTGGCGCCCTCGAGCGTATTCAGCACGCTCGCCGCGGTGTCCGGCAATTCCGCCTCCGACTCCGACGGACCTGTGTAGGCGCTCCTGTCCGGGATCCAGTCGAAGCGCGTCAGCTTCCGCTCGCGGATCATCGGCAGCTTGAGGCGCATCGTCGCGTCGGTGAAGAGCTGCGTCGGCACGATCTGGGGCCTGCCCGAGGTGAAGTTGTAGGAAGGCATCTCCGCTTTGAAGATCGTGACGCCGTCTTTGACCCCGGTGACCCCCAGCGAACCGATCGCGGCGTTCTGCATTTTTTTCCATGTGAACCAGATCGCCTTCATCGCTTCAAGCTCGTAGTCGTCCTTCGTCGACAGCGCCGTCCCGTCGTAATCGAGCGTGACGGTTACCGATTTCGGTACCGTCGGCACCCAAGTCGGCGGGAACCTATAGATCGAGATGTTATCTTTCATAGACGAGCTGATCATCCAGGCCAGCGGGATGATCGATGCGATGATGAACAGCAAGGCGACCGAATAGGATACGGCGCGTACGGAGGCGGCTCCCCGTTCCCGAATGCGTGTGCGTGCCATGGCTTGCTCCTTTCCGCCGGCCTTGGGCGTTCAGTCCGTTCGCGAGAGCCGGATCTGCAGATAGGTGATGAGCGCGATGATGACGAACATGACGAACGAGATGGCCCCCGCCACGCCGAACCGGAATTCCTTGAAGGAGCTGTCGAAGACGAGCATCGACAAGGTCCGGGTGGAATTCGCCGGTCCGCCCCCCGTCATGATGTACATCGGATCGAAGGTCAGGAACACGCCGGAGATGAAGGCGATGAATTGAATGCCGATGACGAACTTCATGCTCGGCAGGATGATGGAGCGCATCCGGCGCCAGGGTCCCGCGCCGTCGATCTTCGCGGCCTCGACGTTCTCGATCGGCACCCCCTGGATCGCGGAGTAGTAGATCAGCACGCTCATCCCCGTTCCGAAGAAGGCGGGCAGGACGATCGCCCACTTGGCCATCGCCGGGTCGTTCAGCCAGCCGTAGGGACCGAGGTGCACGAATTCCAGCAGATAGTTCAGCAGACCGTAATCCGGGTTGTACAGCCACTTCCAGAGCAGGAAGCCGGCGACGGCCGGCACCGCGGTCGGCACCAGGTAGAGCACCCGGATCGACTTGTTCGCGAACTTCACTTCGTTCAGCAGAATCGCTTGCACGATCGGCACCCAGAAGGTCAGCACGAAATAGATCAGGAAAAAGGCGAACGTATTCCAGAGCGCGTTCCAGAACTCGGTGGAGTGGAACAAATACGCGTAATTGTCGAGTCCGACGAACCGGCCGGGCGGGTGGATGACCTTATAGTCGAAAAAGCTCATGTAGACGGCTTGGAACAACGGGTAGTACTTGAACAGCAGGAACGAGACGACGGCCGGCGCGAGGAACAGCGCCGACAGCAGCACGCTTCTCCGGCGGGCTCGCGGCACCGGCATCCAGCGCGGTCTCGCGGAGGGTTTGGGCGCGGTCACCGTTCTCATGGACCGTCATCCTTTCGCAGGCGCCGGACGGGGGGAGCGGTCCCATTGGGCGGCCGCCGCTCCCGTCCGGCCCGGGATTATTTGTGCACGGAGGCGTTGTAGGCGTCGACGACTTCCTTCTGGGCGGCGTCCTGCGCCGTCTTGAGCAAAGCGGCGGGATCGGCGTTCTGATCCGTCAGCGCCTTCTGCACAGCCTTCACCACATAGGGCGTTAGGCGTTCCTTTAGGTAATATTCCAGGTGCGTGTCGGAGGCCGCCCTGTTCACGCCGTCCACGAGATCCTGCGGCACGTTCTGCGTAAACTTGGACGGATCGACGTCCTTGCGGACAGACAGCAGGTTCGGGAAGATGCCGTTGTCCGATTGGAACTGCAGCATCCGCTCCTTCGCTTCCTTGGAGACCATGTACGTCACGTACTTCCATGCGGCATCCTGCTTGGCCTTGGACGACTTCGGATTCAGAATCCAGTAGGCGCCGCCGATCTGCCCCGGCCCCTTGCCGGACGGTCCGACCGGATACGGGGCGAAGCCGATATCGTTCAGATCGAGCCCGTTCGCCGCGAAGTCGCCAAACCCGCCGGAGGCGCCGTTGGACATCGCCGCCCGGCCTTGATAGATGTCGTTCATATTGTCCTGGTAGCTCTGCAGCACGTTGTTCTGGACGATCTTGTGCTTCCACTTCAGGTCTTTGTAGAATTGCAGCGCCGTCACGGCGGGCTCGCTGGTGAAGGTCAGCTTGACCGTCCCGTCCGGCTGGAGCTCCGTCAGATCTCCGCCCGCCTGCCAGACGTAATACTCGAACCACCAATCCGCCCACTCCATCCCGAGCAGCGTAAGGCCGTATTGCTTTTTGCCCGGATCGGTCAGCTGCTTGCCCATGCTGACGAGCTCGTCCCAGTTCGAAGGCGGCTTGTTCGGATCGAGTCCGGCATCCTTGAACAGCTTCTTGTTCCAGAACAGGCCCGTCACGTACATGTCGTTCGGCACGCCGTACACTTTGCCATCGATGCGGCCCGCCGCCATCGAGGATTCGATATACTGGGCGTTGTCGGCATACGAATCCCAGTAAGGGGTCAAATCCAGCGCGAGCCCCTGCCCGACCCAGTCGCCGATGATCGGGAAGTGCGCGGCATGATAGGCGTCCGGCCCGTTGCCGCCGGCCATCGCCGTTACGAACACTTCGCGGTCGTTCGTGCCCTGGGGCATGGCTTCGTGCGTCACCTTGATGTTCGGATTGGCTTTGTCGAAGTCCGCGAAGAGCTGCTCTTTGAGGGATTTGGTCGGATCTTCCGGCGTCGGTTGATCCCATACCGTAATCTCGACCGTGCCCGCATCGGCGGATGAACCGCCGGACGATGCGCTGGGTTGGGCGGACGAAGCGCTCCCGCCGCCGGCGCCGGGGGAAGCGTCCGACGATCCGCCGCCGCTGCACGCCGCAGCGACGACGAGGAGCGAGGCGGCCGCGAGCGCCGCGAGCGTTCTTTTGCCGATAGATCCGTTGTTCGCTGTCAAGGGTAACCCTCCCTTAGGTGAGATCGTTGGAACAATTTCAGTGTAGCCTCTCTTTGGCAGCGCTTTCTATGGATTTTTCTAACCTCTCTTTAGCAAATTTCTAACCAAGTCGCCTTCTTGTCCCGTTGCGAGAGGATTGCGGGGCGGACCGTCGAATACTCACTTACGGCACGAGGAGGTGAGTGATTGGCTGGCCTTGGATTTCGCTTCGGCGGCTACCGCGCGCAATTCCGCACCCGGCTCATTCTTTCGTTTTTTATCGTCGTCAGCCTGACCGC
This sequence comes from Cohnella nanjingensis, assembly GCF_014212125.1. Lineage (GTDB taxonomy): Bacteria > Bacillota > Bacilli > Paenibacillales > Paenibacillaceae > Cohnella > Cohnella nanjingensis. The sequence goes on along the minus strand of NZ_JACJVP010000020.1, from coordinate 87,479 downwards.
CGCCATCATGGGCTTCTCTTACTACAGGATCATGCGCGAAGAGCTGAAGACGTCGACCGTCCAGGGCTTCGAGCGCCTGATCGGCCAATCGGCGGACGCGCTCTCCCTGCAGCTCGAGACGATCCGCAACATCGGCCTCAGCTATTTCACGGACGTCTCGCTGCAGAAGTATCTGGACAACCCCGTCTCCTTCGAAGACAAGCAGTATTACCGCAACAAGCTGGAAGTGCAGCGCATGCAGATTCCGACGCTTTCCAACCTGACGATCGTCACCCTCGATCAAGACCAAATCTCGAGCATGTATTATTACAATCAGAAGCTGCGCTCGCTGATGAACGACGAGCTGATGCGCGTCGCGCGCCTGGCCGCGGAACGCGACGGAGCGCCGTTATGGACGTCTTCGGTCGCCACCGGCCGCAATTCGCTGACGCCGACGCCGACGATCAGCTTCGTGCAGCAGTTGAAGCGCGTCACGTCGAACGAGCAGCATCCCGTCGGCTATCTCAAGATCGACCTCGATCCCGCCGTCATCCGCCACGCCTTTCAAGGCCTGCGCGGAGAAGCCGCGAACGCCTACTACATCGTCGACGACGCGGGGACCGTCGTCTTCGCGGAAGACGAGACGGAGATCGGCCGCTCGCTCGCCGGCGATCCGCTGTTCGTCGGATACCGGCAGGCCGTAGCCTCTCCGGCGCAAGCGGCCAGCTTCGCGGTGGCCGACGACCGGGCGTCCTACATCGGACTGTACCGCCAGCTGAACCTCAGCGGTTGGGTCGTCCTCGGGAAAGCCCCGCTGAATCGCGTCTACGAGAAGGTGAACCGGTTCCGGAACACGATGCTCGCGATCGGCCTGGCGGCCATCCTGGCGGCCATGCTGCTCTCCTCGCTCATCTCCGCCGGCGTGACCCGTCCGCTGAAGATGCTGAACAAGAAGATGAAGCAGGTCGAGATGGGCGACTTCGACGCCTTCATCGAGGTCAAAGGACGCAACGAGTTCTCGACCATCCAACACAGCTTCAACAAGATGACCGCGGAGATCCGGCATCTGATCACCAAGGTGTACGAGACCGAACTGCTCAAAAAGGAGGCGGAGATCAAAGCGCTGCAATCGCAGATCAACCCGCACTTCCTGTACAATACGCTCGGCACGATCGACAGCCTCTCCGCCATCAACGGCGAGATGCGCATCGTGCATATCTGTCAAGCGCTGGGCGGCATGCTCCGCTACAACTTGAACGGAGGCAGCTTCGCGACGATCCGGGAGGAGCTCAACCATCTGGACCAGTATCTGTCCATCTATGTTATCCGCTTCGCCGGCGACTTCCGCTACGAGATCGAAGCCGAACCGGGTACGGAGACAAGGACGGTGCCGAAGTTCCTGCTGCAGCCGCTGGTGGAGAATGCCGTCATCCACGGTCTGGAGCCGAAGATCGGGACCAAGGAGGTGAAGATCCGGATTCGCTTCGACGGCGGCGAACTGGCGTTCACCATCGAGGACAATGGCGTCGGCATGGCGTCCGAGACGCTGCTTCGGCTGCAAGACCGTCTCTGTTCGCCGGGCGGCTTCGTCTCCGAACGGGTCTCCCCTACCCGCGCGGAGATCGGTCTCGCGAACGTCTGCAGCCGCATCCAGACGACGTACGGACGCGATCCGAGGATGGTCATCCGCAGCCTGCCCCAGACAGGCACCCGCATCGACTTCTCGATTCCCCAAACCGGACTGGAGGGTACGCGATGAAGATCATGATCGTCGAGGACGAGCCTTTGCTGCGGCAAGGACTCATCAGCAAGATCGATTGGAACGGACGCGGCATTCGCTTGGTCGCCGAAGCCGGCAACGGCATCGAAGCGCTCGAGCAGCTGTCGCGGTGCGAGCCGGACGTCGTCTTGACGGACGTGCGGATGCCCGGCATGGACGGCTTGCAGTTGATCGACGAGGCCCGCCGGGCTTACCCGCGGTTGAAGTTCGTCATCCTCAGCGGGTTCAACGAGTTCGACTACGTCCGCGAGGCGATGCGGCATCAAGTGAAGGACTATCTGTTGAAGCCGGTCGACGCCCGCAAGCTGCACGAGCTGCTGGCCGAGATTGGCAACGAAGTCCGCATGGAGCAAGAGGAAGCGATCCGCCGTTCCGAGCTGACGGCATGGGCCCCTCTGCTGGACGAGAGCGACGCGCGGGCGACGGATCACGTGCTGACGCATCGCATCCTGGTGCCCGAAGGCAGCTGGAACCGCCTCCCGCAGCATCTGCTCGGCAGGTCGCGCTACGCGGCCGCGACGGCTCGCATCGCGCTCCCGGCCGGCGGCGGACGCTTCGGAGAGCGGGACCTGCCGCTCGGACGATTCGCGATGCAGAACGTGCTGCAGCACGCGCTCTCTCCGCTGCCCATGGACTGTCTCGTGTTCAAGCACGCTTACGAGCCGGATGAAGTCGTGCTGTTCCTCGGATGCGACGACGCCGATATCGTCAGGGACGCCGTCGCTTGCCTGTCGGACGCGCTCGCATGGACGCGGGAGCGGCTGGGACTGAACGTCGTCGTCGGGCTCGGCGGCGTGCACGGGAGCATCTCCCGCTTGCGGGATTCCTATCTCCAGGCGAAGGAAGCGATGAACGACAGACTGCTGCGAGGAGACGGACGGGTGTACGTCTACGAGGACGACGCGACGGCCACGGGCGAATCCGGACTGCCTCCGTTCGGCGAGGACGCGGAGCGGACGCTGCTGATGCTCCTGGAGGAGAACAAGCGGGAGGAATTCATCGCCCGCGTCCACGAGCGGTTCCGCGAGATCGCGGAGCGGCCGGACGCCCGCTACGGCCGGCTGGCCTACGCCTACGCGGAGATCTGGCACCTGGTTCGCCGGCATGCCGCGAAGCGCGGCGTCGTCCTGCCCGCGCCGCTTTCCGGGGACCCGGCGTCCGAGCTGGCGTCCCTGTCCGCCTGGACGGAGCTGGCCGGCCGGTTCCGCGATGCGCTGCGTTCATGGGGACCGCCGCGGGAGCGCGAGGACGATTGCTCGGGGGACCGCGTCGTCGCGGCCGTGAAGGCCTATGCGGATTCCCGCTTCGACGAAGATCTATCCTTGCAGTGGGTGGCGGATACGTACTTCATTCATCCGAATTACTTCGCCAAGCGGTTCAAACAGCTGGTCGGCGTCAGCTTCGGCGGCTACGTGACGCAGCGGCGCATCGAGCGGTCCCGGGAGCTGCTGCTCACGACGACCCTCAAGATCGCGCGCGTCGCCCAGCTCGTCGGCTACGAGGACCAGAACTATTTCTGCAACGTGTTCAAGAAGCATTCGGGGGTGAGTCCTTCGGCCTTCCGGGGGGAGAGCTGAACGGTTCGAGGACGGCGCCGGGTAGCGCTGAGGACGCCCGGGGAGGACGGAGGGCCGGATAGCGCTGAGGACGCCCGGGGAGGACGGATAGCCGGTAGCGCTGAGGACACCCGGGGAGGACGGATAGCCGGGTAGCGCTGAGGACGCCCGGGGAGGACGGATAGCCGGGTAGCGCTGAGGACGCCCGGGGAGGACGGATAGCCGGGTAGCGCTGAGGACGCCCGGGGAGGACGGATAGCCGGGTAGCGCTGAGGACGCCCGGGGAGGACGGATAGCCGGTAGCGCTGAGGACACCAGGGGAGGACGGATAGCCGGGTAGCGCTGAGGACGCCCGGGGAGGACAGAGGGCCACTCCTGCGCCCGATCTCGCGCCATTTCCCCGTACAGTCGCCCTCCGGCTTGAATGGAACGGGCTCCCCCCCGCCGACATACCATAGTTCAGGTTGGTCCTGATTATGAGCCGGGAGTTGACGACTGGGTGAAGATCGACGTGATGATCCCCGCGATCGAGAAAGATTTAGGCACGCTTCCTCACGTGATCGACGCCGTCCGCCTTCACGTGCGGCATCCGATCGGCCGAATTTATGTCGTCTCGCCGGAGAGCGAGCGCATCCGCAAGCTTTGCAAGCGCAAGGGCTGCACGTTCGTGAACGAGCGCAAGGTGCTCCCGATCACGAAGAACGACATCCATTACAGCTCCAAACGATGGGAGCGCTCCGGCTGGCTTTACCAGCAGCTGCTGAAGCTGGGCGGCACGTCGGTCGTCTCCCGGAAGCACTACCTCGTCGTGGACGCCGATACCGTGTTTATCCGCCCGCACCGCTTTCTCGTCGATGGCAAGACGGTATTCTACTGCCGCAAATGGAGCCAGCCGGAATACTTCGTCACTTACCGGAAGTTGACGGGCGAACGGGCGAAGGCTCCCCGCTCTTTTGTCACCCACTACATGCTGTTCGACAAAACGAAGGTATCCGCGATGAAGCGCGACTTCGAAGCGAAGCATGGCACCCGCTGGTACCGTGCGATCATCCGCAGCATCAACAAGAAAAAGCAGTTCGGCTTCTCCGAGTACGAGACGTACGGCAATTATCTGTACGCCCGCCATCCCGGCAAGGTCGTCATGAAAAGCGCGCAGAACAAGAGCCTGCATTCGAACGCCGGCGCCCTCTCCGCGGAACGGATCCGGAAGCTGGCGACGAAGTTCCGCTCTCTGTCCTTCCACAAACGCAAAGGGTACGCGAAATAATCGCGTATCCTTCGTGTTAAACCAAATGGACATAAAAAAGACTGCCGAGACTTTCTCGACAGTCTGAGGGTACGCGAAATAATCGCGTACCCTTTTTATTTTGAGAAAGCATGAAGGCTGACGGCATATCCATACGATGCCGGCAGCGAAGGCGCGGAACCGGCAGCGCCGGTCAAACCGTCCCTACCGCCTGGCGGCGCTTCGCCTTGCCGGCCGACGCGAATCTGACGATCGCGTACAGCACGAGGAACAGCACCATGAAGCCCGCCGAATACCGGTACATTTGCCCGTAGTCGGTCAGCGTCGCGATCCCGCCCAGAATCATGGCGCCTGCGGCGACGCCCAGGTCGGTGGAGTTGTAGAACATGCTGTTCGCCATCCCGTGCTGCTCGGGGGTCGAGGAGCGCAGCATCCAGGCTTGGATCGTCGGCTGGATCGCGCCGAAGCCGAGCCCGTACAGGAGCGCGGATATGACGAGCGTCGGCGTCGCCGTCGTGTAGGAGAGCACCGTCAGGCTCGCCACGACGCAGACGGCGGCCGGAATGAGGACCGCTGCGTGGCCGTGCTTGTCGAACACCCGGCCGGAGATCGGTCGGATGATGATGATCGTCACCGCGTTGAACAGGAAGAACAGGCCGACCTGCGCCAGTTGCACGGATTCGCCGAACAGGGCGATGAAGCTGAGCAGTCCGCTGTAGGTTACCGCCAGGAGTACGTTCAGCAAGGCGGGAAACAATAACTTCGCGTTAAACCCGGGAGCCGGCTTGAACGCTTCGTCCGGGCGAGCAGCCGGCTTCGCCGGGGCGGACGGGATGGCGCGGGTGAGCAGCAGCGTCGGGATGGCCAGCAGGACGGCTGCCGTGCCCGCGAGCGACAATGTGCCGAATCCGGCATGCTTCATGACGTTGAGGCCGATCATCGGCCCGATGGACATGGCCAGGCTGGTGGACAGGCCGAAGTAACCGATCCCCTCGCCCATGCGGTTGCGGGGAATGATCTGGGAGACGAGCGTCGGAATGATCGTGCTCGCCATGCCGAAGCCGATGCCGTAACCGACCCGCATGAGGAGGAGCGAGCCGATCGTATCGGCGGCCACATAGATCCCGGTGATGAGGCCCGCGATAGCCAGTCCCACGTACAATAGCGCATTCCGGCTGTACCGCCGCATGAGCGCCGCGGTGGCGAAGCGCGTGCCGATGGCGGACAGCGCGAAGAGGCTGGTGACGAGACTGACCGTCATATCGCCGACGCGGAACTCGTCTTTGACGTACGCCGGGAAAGAAGACAGCAGCATCTGCAGATTCAAAAACAACAAAAACGAGCTGATCGTTAACGCAACGAACGGCTTCGTCCATAGTCGGGTATTCGGTTCGGATTGCAGCATTGATTTCTTCTCTCCTATTCTCTTGCACGCTCTATACGCTCTTATTCTCTCTGTTCTCTCTATTCTCAATATTCTCTTGCTTCTGTTCTCTTGCCCCTATTCTCCCGTCTATCCGATTATTTCTCTAACCGATCGAGCCGCTCGTCGATACGCCGAATCAGCGACAGGAGTTGATCGTATTCTTCGGCGGTCATGCAGCTCGCCACCTCCGCGATGAAGGATGCCTCGATCGGCAGCGTCTCCGCGACCAGCCGCTTCCCCTTCTCCGTGATGAACACCAGGAAGGATCTGCGATCCTGCGGGTCGGCCTTCTTGAAGACGAGCTGCTTCTCCGCGAGATGATCGAGGATGCGCGTCGTCGCGGGCCGGTCCTTGCCGGTGCGGTCGGCGATCTCCTTCTGAATCAGGCCGTCGGACAGCGAGATCTGATAGAGGGTCGACCACTGCTCCGGGGTGATCTCGTAAGCCTTCAGCCGATGCTGGAAAACATTCGTCAGCTTGCGATAGGTGAGCCCCATTCGGAAGCCGATCGAGCGTTCGTTGACGGGATGCTTCGGGTTATCGATCTCCGTTCGCCTCGATTCCGTGTAAATGATTTATTAGTTGTTATGACAACTATATACCTGGCAACTAATACTGTCAACCCGGACGGGGCGGCATCGTTCGCGAAATGCGCAAAAAACACGCATGACCTTACCAGGTCACAGACTATAATGAAAATTGCGACAGACTATAAAAGGATCGTACAGCGGCGAATCCGGCCTTTACGAGCTGCAACGATGAAATCCACATGGCCTATCTGATTCTTATTTGGAAGCGGACATTCTGACATTCTAAGCACCTATTGTTCCGTCATCATAGATTTGTCGGACCTCCAAACCTCCGGACCTCCAGACCGCTAGACCTCCAGACCTCCAACGCCGACCGAACAATTGTAAATGTACAACTTTTTNNTTTCTGCTGAATAAGTTGTACTTTTGCAAGTAAATGCCTTTTCTCCGCCGATAGGGGCCAAATAAGTTGTATGAAAAGTCAATTTCATAATTAAGACGATTCAGAAGTAGCACTTGGCCAAGGGCCAGCGAGCCCTTTTAAAAAAATTACGCAGCTTGCACGGTCTTGCGGCGATACTTGTTCAAACGATCTAATCCCAGCTTACACAGGTTGTACGTCAGACAACTTAAATCCAGATCCACTAACGCGCGTTTCTTCCGTTTACGGCTAGAACCCATCTCAAAATAGAGTTTCAAGTATGCAAAGACGCGCTCGATTGCGGTTCTCTGCTTAAACAGCTCGGCAAACTTCGCGCTGCCGCGACCGGGCGCGGTGTACTTGCGGGCATCGTCAGCTACTTTCGTCTTATGAACCTTTTGACAGCCGTGGTTTTGCAGCGGACAAGTGGCGCATTCCTTCGGCCGAGTCCATTTCAGCGTTCCCCGCTTGGCATCGTAGCTGTCATAGCGGTAAGGATGACCCTGCCTACATAGAGGGCGAAAATGTTCATCGACACCTTCCGGCACCTTATATCGGTGGACGAGCGGAATGAGACCAAATGCGCCGGCTGCCCGGATTTGCTTATAGACCGGCTCACCGTCATAGCCCTTGTCTGCCAAGATGTGCTTGACACGCAGGCGCGGGAACCGCGCTTTTAACCGCTTAAGCAAAACAATAGCGGGCCGCTGGTCGCTCACATGGGCTGAGCAGGTTACCCCGGTTACGATATACTGGCTCGCGGTGTCGACCAATAGATTGACCTTATACCCGTACCAGAATTTGACGCGATGGGTTCCCCGCGGATCGCCCTTCGCACCGGTGCTTGGAAACTGCGGCATGTCGGCAATGAGTGCTTCGTAGCTTTCAGGCAGCATGTCCGCTACCTCTCGCTCAAAGAGGTTCAGCGACGCTTCGTAAGCATCGACTTGCTCGCGCCATGCTGCCGCTTCGGCTTTGGGAACCCTGCCGCGCTTGGCACGTTTGGGCTTCGTGGGTTTTGCGACCTCGGGCGGCTGGCACGACGTTTCCGAAAGCAAAGCCGATTCCTCTTCGGTGGGAGAGGCTGCTCCCGGTTTCGTTTTGGATTTGTCCAACTTGGGATTACGATCGAAGGCTTCGATGTGCGAAGAATCCACAGCCAGCACTTCACCTGAAAGAAAGCCTTCGGCAATGGCCTGATCCACCACAATGTCTTGAACGTCTCGGAGGACGCCGCATTGATCGAGTTTAGTGACAAGACGGGAATAGGCGGCTTCACTGGGTACCCGGTCCGAATCTGTAAAACGGCACCATCTTCTAAATTCAGAACTGGAGCGCAAACGACTGACCAAGTCTTTAGTGAAGCGGATATGTTCCATTTTGCCGATCAGGAGCGAGTAGATCATAGCGCGTGTATTCAAGCTCTCTGGCCGGCCGAGATGACTACTTTTGCTAACGGCGTGCAGAATGCGTCCCAACGGCGCATGTTCCAGCACAACGCTGTATTTCGACTCCGCCGACATTTTCATCAACTCGTCGAAGGAAAACAGCTCTTCTTGTTGAATAGAATACATGGGAGTACTCCTTTCTCGTGTATTGGTTGGGTAACCTTAACTTCGAGAAAATGGGGAGGTACTCCTTTTTTGTGCGCTCAAAAACCCAAGCGGTATAAGGGTTTTTGAATTATGAAATTGACTTTGAATACAATTTATTGGGGAGCAGCCACCACGAGAAAGCACCACCAGCGAGCACCACCATCAAGCACCACCGGACAGGTCTCATCCCATGAAGTCCGGGCGGCCTTTGCCCAACAGAAGACGAATATTCCCTACGATTATTAGGTGTGTAAGCCCTGAAAGCGTTAATGGCCAAGACCCATTTTAATAAAAAAAACGAAGCGGATCGCGTCCGCTTCGCCTGTACCCGGGAAAATAGCTAAGAGCTTGCTTCATTCTTTGATGATGAGTCCGAACAGGTTCGCGAATACGGCGGCCTGTCCCGCCGAGATGATGCAGCCCTGCAGATTGTCCGCCTCGACGCCGAGCTGCATGAACTCGCAGTCGCTCAGGTCGACGCCCGCGAGCTTCGTGCCGGACAGCTGGGCGCGGTCCAGATCCGACTGGCCGAAAGCGACCTTCTCGAACTTTGCGCTGTAAAAGTCCGCTTGGCGCAGGGCGCATGCTTGAAACGACACCCGCTTCAGATCGGCGAACCGGAAGTTGGCGTAATCGCCCGAGCAGCCTTCGAATAGGACGTTGCGCAGCGTCGCCTCCGACAGGTCGAGTCCCATGATCTTGCAGTTTCGGAACACCGCCCGGTGCACGTTCGCGCGCGCGAAGTCCGCGTTGGACAGGTCGCACTTGTCGAAGAGGACGTCGGTCATCTCCAGCTCGGCGAACGCGTTCCGGCTGAAGGTTACGTTGCGGAAAACGATCTCGTCGAACGAGACGCGGCTCGCGGCTTGCTCTTCGATCGCGCCGCTGCTCATGATTCCCCGCCGGAAAGACTCCTCCGTCGGGATACCCGCGGGCAGCGGCAGCTCCGGCAGATCGCGGGGCAGCTTGGGCGCTTCGGGCGCGGTCTTCGCATCCGGGGCTCGGTTCGCCATCGCTACAGCCCCATAATGTGATAGCCGGCGTCCACGTGCAGTACTTCGCCGGTCACGCCGCGCGACAAGCCGCTCAAGAGGAACATCGTCGCGTCCCCGACTTCCGCTTGGTCGACGTTGCGGCGCAGCGGCGCCCGCTCCTCGATCGCGGACATGATGTCGTTGAAGCCGGAGACGCCCTTGGCGGCGAGCGTCCTGATCGGTCCGGCGGAGATCGCGTTCACCCGGATGCCGTACTTCCCAAGGTCCTCCGCCAAGTACCGGACGCTCGCTTCCAGCGCGGCCTTGGCGACGCCCATGACGTTATAGTTGCGGACGACGCGTTCCGCGCCGATATAGGTCTGGGTGACGATGCTTCCGCCTTCGGGCATGATCTTCCGGGCTTCGCGCGCCACGGCCACGAGCGAGAACGCGCTCGAGTCCTGCGCCAGCATATAGCCCTCTCTCGTCGTATCAACGAATTCGCCCTGCAGCTCGTCCTTGTCGGCGAACGCCACGGAGTGCACGACCCCTTGGACGGCGCCGGCTTCCGCGCCGATTCGCGCGAACGCTTCGGCGACGCTCTCGTCGCTCGACACGTCGCAGGAGACCGTCAGCAGCGGCGCGATGTCGTGCTCGGCGAGCAGCTTGGTCAGCTTGTCCAGCGAACGCTCCTTCCGGTACGTAAAGATCAGCTTCGCGCCTTCGCGGTGCAAGGCTTTGGCGATCCCCCAAGCGATGCTGCGCTCGTTGGCGACGCCCATGACGACGATCGTCTTGTTGCTCATTAAATTCGACACAATGATTCCCTCCAGCGAATGATGCCCTGAACCTCTATTATATCGGAACCGCGTCGCGAAGGGTAGCCGAGCCGGGATGCGCGCCTCGGCAGGTCATCCCGCTCGGGCGTCCGGGTCGACCCCCTTGGTCTCGGGGCCGAGGATCAGAAGCGCGAACGCACCCGCGACGATCGCCGTGAAGAACACGAAGAATACCGTCTTCACGTCCGTCCCCCGGGCGACCAGATCGCCGACGAGATAGGGACCGATCACCCCGCCGATGCGGCCGAAGGATGCCGCCAACCCGACGCCCGTCGAGCGGACGGCGGTCGGATAGAGCTCCGGCGTATAGGCATACATCGCGCCCCATGCTCCCAGATTGAAGAAGGACAGACAGGCGCCCGCCGCGACCAGCATGCCGGCCGAGCCCGCGTTCCCGAACCAGACGGCGCATGCGGCCGTCAGCAGCAAGTAGGTGACGAGCACGAACTTTCGCCCGAACCGCTCAATCAGGTAAGCCGCCGTGAAGTAGCCGGGCAGCTGGGCCAACGTGATGATGAGGACGTACTGAAAGCTCTTGACGAGCGCGAATCCCTTCAGCACCATCAAAGTCGGGAGCCACAGGAACATGCCGTAATAGGAAAAGACGACGGTGAACCAGAGAATCCAAAGCGCGATCGTAGACTTGCGGTAGGAAGCCGACCATACGGACGCGATTCGCGCCCGGATCGTCAGACGGCGGCCGCGGTCCGCCGTATCGCGGTAAACCGGCGAGTCCTGGATAGCCCTGCGAAGATAGAGGGCGTAGAAGCACGGCAAAGCGCCGATGACGAACGCGATCCGCCAGCCGTAGTCCGGGATGACGAAGTAGGAGATTAGGGCGGCTACGATCCATCCGCCCGCCCAGAAGCTCTCCAGCAGCACGACGGCGCGGCCGCGTTCCGGCGCCGGGACGGATTCCGAGACGAGCGTCGATGCGACGGGCAGCTCCCCGCCCAGCCCGAATCCCGCCACGAACCGGAGCGCGCACAGCGCCGCGAAGCTGGCGGCGAGCGCGGACAAGCCGCTGGCCGCTGAGAAGACGAGCAGCGTCCAGAGCAGGATCGCCCGCCGACCGTATCGGTCCGCCAAAGAGCCGGCCACCGCCGCCCCGACGGCCATGCCGACCGAATTCAGCGCGGTCAGCAGGCCGATCTGATGGGCGCCGAGCTCCCACTCAACGGCAAGGGCCGCCACGATGAACGACACCATCCCGACGTCCATCGCGTCGAACAGCCAGCTGAGGCCCGCGCTGATGAGCAGCTTCCGATGCTTGGTTTCCCGCATGAGCGCTAGCGAGTTCATGGCCTTATCGCTCCCTCTCCTCTTTTTGTCGTATCAGAAGTATAGGTTCCGCCGAATATTTGCCAATACGTCTCGGTTCAAAACGCTTCGCCGCTTCCGGGAAGACGGCGAAACCGTTATTACTTGGCTACTATGGTCTACCTTTACCCTTTTTATCCAATCCGGCCGCACCTCTCCCCTCCCCGGGACGGACGCCCCGTCCGCGGCGTTCAAGGCACTCGTCCACACCGCTCGTCCGCTTCCCGCACATGATAATAAACGTCACGCCGAAGGGAGTGATCGATCTGTACAAGAAGCTTCTGCATGCGACGGCCGGCGTTTTCGCCGGGATGGCCTTGGTGATGGCGCCGTTCGGCCGCGTGGTCTCCTCGGGACTCGCGGACATCGTCGACGCCGTCGGCTTGATCGCGATCGTCCTTTTCTCGGTAGTGATCCTCTACAAAGCGGTCGTGGTGCTGATGAACAAGGAGTAGCGCCGGACGGCCGATAGACGCGCCAAGAGGCTGCGCCCTCCCGGTTCTTGCCGGATGGGACGCAGCCTCTTGGCCGTCCTAGTCTCGCCTCCGCCTTTGCTGCTGCGCCGCTGCAGGGGTGGCGCGTTCGAGGGCGGGACGCGCTCCGATCCGGGAAGCGTTCGCAACCTAGGTGCCCCGGCATAAGCTAGCTGTAAGCGGCATGCGGGCGGTTGCTCGCGACGGCGCCCGAAGACGACGCGGCCGTTTTTACTTAACCCCCCATTTTTGGTATGCTTAATGGATGAGAGAGGAGCTGTGAATGGTGATGATCGCGGTTCTTCTCGCGGGATGCGCCGTCTTGTTGGGCGCCGTCTCGATCGTCGCGTACAGCGTAGCGGTGGAGCCGAGGAGACTGTCCGTCACCCGGCGCGAGATCGCATCCCCCTACGTGCCTCCGGGCTTCGAAGGCAAGCGGATCGTCCAATTCAGCGATACGCACGTCGGTCCCCATTATCCGATGGAACGGTTCGAAGCGCTCATCGGCACGTTGAATGCGCTGGAGCCGGATCTGCTCGTCTTCACCGGCGATCTGTTCGATTCCCGCCGGCGCAATGCCGAGGCGAACCCCGGCGCCTCCCATGTCCTGTCCCGTCTCCGTGCGCCGCTGGGCAAGTATGCCGTCTACGGCAACCACGACTTCGGGTACAGCCGGATGAAGCGGTCCGCCGGACCGATCTTGACGAGGGCCGGCTTTACCGTCCTCGTCAACCGGACCGAGCGCGTGCGGCTGCCGAACGGCGAATCCATCGTCCTGGCCGGCTTGGACGATTGCGTCCTCGGCCGACCGGACGCGAGGAATACGCTGTCCAGGCTGCAAGCCGGCGACTTCAACCTGCTGCTCGCGCACGAACCCGACCCCGCCGACGGCTATACGCGTTATCCGGTCGATCTCCAGCTCTCCGGCCACAGCCATGGCGGGCAAGTCCGCCTGCCTGGACTGGGCGCGCTCGTCCGCACCAAGTTGGGGCGCAAGTACGTCGCCGGCCTGTACCGGCTCACGGGCCGGTTCGATCCGGCGCGGCCTTATCTGCTCTACGTCAATCGGGGCGTCGGGACCACGCGCATGAAGCTGCGTTTCGGGAGCGTGCCCGAAGTCGCGGTGTTCACCCTGCGGCGCGCGCCTTAACCCCGCCCTCCCCCTTCGTTGCCGGCCGGCCGCCGCTACTTCGCCGCCTTTGCCCGCTTGGCCTTCTTGTCCGTCTTCGGTACGGGTTCCTGCCCGATATGGGCGAGACTCCGCTCGACGGCGGACAAGAAGTCGACCAGGTTCTCCCCGTCCTCTGCGACCGGCGCAGGATGCGGGCCGTTCGGAATCCGATGGGCGATCTTGGCATCGATCAGCCGCTTGACCGCCTCCTGGTAGACGTTCCTGTATTCGGTCGGATCGAAGGGGACGGACATGCCCGACACGAGCGAACCGAACGCTTCCAGCAGCTCCGGCTGCGCGAAGGGTCCGGCTGCGGGACTCCCTGCCGACAAGGCCGGACGCACTTCATCCGCGTAATGCAGCGTCGTGAGCATAAGCCCCTCCTTGGTCGCCCAGAGCGCCGCGAGCTGCTGGACCGACCGCAGCGTGATATAGCCGATGCCCGTCCGCTTCAGCTTGAACAGCCCGGCATGGAGTACGCGGAACGCCTGCTCCCCCACCTCGTCCATCCCGATAAAGTAATGCTTCTTCATATAATAGGGCTCGATGTCTGCCGAACGGACGAAATGCTCGATATAGAAAGTCTTGTCCGACGCGGGCGCGAGCAGCTTGAGCTCGCTCTCTTCGATCTCGATGAACTGACCACCCCCGAGGTCGTACGCCTTCCCGACCTCCGCCGGCTCTACCGCCGTCTCGCAGTGCGCGCAGTATTTTTGATAAGCGATCGCATGGCTGCAAGCCCGGTGCTGCTGCCGGAAAGAAACGGTCTTCTCCTCGGTAGCGGCATAAAGCTTGATCGGAACTTGAAGCTTCGCGATCTGTACGGTTCCTTTCCAGAACGCTTGCATAGGCACTCTCCTTCTAGCGGAATAGTACCTATCATTTCCATTCTGAGCCGTGAAAATACTAGCTTTAGAGGAAATCGGCTTGTTGCGCGAGGGGTGCGGGTCAGCAGAGGGAGAGCGTCACCGAACTGTAACGATAAAATGTATCGTTACAGCACCTGTCGGAGTGCTCTCCCCACCTGTAACGATAAAAAGGGCTCTTCGGAAAATATAGTTGAAAGACGCTCAATAACATTGTGTTGTTATATCAAGGAGGTATACATGGATTACATTTCACCGATTGAAGCGGCGTTAAAGGTGAAACGGTGGCCTAAAGATACCATAGCGGCGGGTCGTCGTCATACCGTTGGCCTTAAATCGGACGGAACGGTGACGGCTGTGGGTGATAATAAATATGGCCAATGTGATGTAAGCGGCTGGCGCGATATCGTGGCGGTTGCGGCGGGTAATGTTCATATGGCGACGAACACGGGTAATGCTCATACAATCGGTCTTACATCTGACGGAACGGTGGCGGCTGTGGGTTGGAATAAGCATGACCAATGCGATGTAAACGACTGGCGCGATATTGTAGCGGTTGCGGCGGGTTGGCGTCGTACCGTCGGGCTTAAATCGGATGGCACGGGGGTGGCTGCGGGTCGAAATCATGAAGGCCAATGCAATGTAAGCGGCTGGCGTGATATGGTGGCGGTTGCGGCGGGTGACTGGCATACCGTCGGGCTTAAATCGGACGGCACGGTGACGATTGTGGGTAATAATCGGTATGGCCAATGCAATGTAAGCGGCTGGCGCGACATAGTAGCGGCAGCGGCGGGTTACCTTCATACCGTCGGGCTTAAACCGGACGGCACGGTGGCGGCTGCGGGTTTGAATAAGCATGGCCAATGCGATGTAAGCGGCTGGCGCGGTATTGTGGCGATAGCGGCGGGTAGTAATCATACCATCGGCCTTAAATCGGACGGTACTGTGGCGGCTGTGGGTTGGAATGAACATGACCAATGCAATGTAAGCGGCTGGCGCGATATTGTGGCAGTTGCGGCAGGTTGCGCTCATACTCTCGGCCTTAAATCGGACGGCACGGTGGTTGCTGTGGGTAATAATGAATATGGCCAATGCGATGTAAGCGGCTGGCGCGGCATCCAACTGCCCGGCAATTAGTTCGGGCTTCTTGGTATCGACATTTCCACCTTGATTGAGAAATTGGAGAAGGGCGAATTATTAGCCCTGTTCCACTATAAAATCCGAATACCCATAAAAAGTATCGTTACAGCTCCTGTCGGTGCGCTCTCCCCTCCTGTAACGATAAAAAGTATCGTTACAGCTCCTATCGGTGCGCTCTACCCCCCTGTAACGATAAATAGTATCGTTACAGCTCCTGTCGGCGGGCTCTCCCCCCCTGTAACGATAAAAAGTATCGTTACAGCTCCTGTCGGAGTGCTCTCCCCACCTGTAACGATAAAATGTATCGTTACAGCTCCTGTCGGAGCACAGCTCCAATAGAATCATGTCCTTGCCCTTCTCACGCTTTAGCTGCGCCGCCCTATGTCAAGCATAAGAAGAACAGAATCTTGGCCGGAACACCTCAATAACGAAAAAGCGTTCCTCCGAAGAGGAACGCTCAAGACCGAGTAGTCCGGACGCGCGGATTATCTTAACGAGCAGGTGCCCAGCCGGTTGCGGACCGATGCCGGGACGTTGGACGCTTCCTCGGCGCTGCCGGAAGCACTCCGAATATCGCGCAGCTTGCCGGACAGTTCGTTAAACCAATGCTCGTCATGCGTCATCAGCGCCAGGTCGATCATGCTCAGGATCGGTTCGGCGCGATCAAACGCGAATTCGGGCATCTTCTTCGTGCCGCGCTCGCGGACGTCGATCGCCCTGCCGACCGCCTCTTCGTGATCCGAAGCGACCACGTGAATGCCCAAAGTCCCCTGCAGGACATTAACGCGCTCCACGAATCCCTGTACCAGCTCGCCTTCTCCCGTATGGCCCATGACCCAATCGCCGATCTCGAAGTTCATGACATTCACCGCCGTTTCGCGTAGTGGGGATATACTGTAATTATATTTATTACAGTATCGAATGTCAAATCGTTCTTGCGATGGCAGCGAGCCTGCGAACGCCTTCCCGCACGAGCGATTCGTTCGCGAAGGCGTAGCTCAGCCGGATATGCGATGCCGATCCGCCGAAGGGATCGCAGATGGCGCCGGGCACGAACGACAACGACTGCCGCAGGCTCTCCCGCAACAGCGCTTCCACCTCTAGGTCTTCGTTCGTCCGGAGCCACAGATTCAATCCGCCTCGCGGCGTCGTCCACTGCCATCCGGTCGCGCAAAGCTCTTCCTCCATGATGTCCCGCCGGATCTGAAGGGCAGTACGGAGCTTCTCCACGTGCTGCCGCATCCGTTCGGAGAGCAGATAGTGAAGGAAGATCTTCTGGTTCACGAGCGGCGTCCCGTTGTCCGCCAGCGACTTGGCCGTCACGAGCGGGGCGATCGCGGTCCGGTGCCCGGCGACCGCGCAGATCCGCAAGCCTGGCGCGACGTATTTGCTGTAGCTGCGAAGATAGACGACCCAGCCCTCCGTGTCGTAAGCGAACAGAGGCGGCGGCGGCGGTTCCTCGAAGTACATCTCGCGGAAGGCGTCGTCCTCGACCAGCAGGCAGCGGTAGCGCTCGGCGAGCTCCACCAGCCGTTTGCGCTGGGCGGTCGGAACCGTGTACCCCGTCGGATTGTGGAAGGTCGGATTCATATAGAACAGCCGGGGCCGATGAACCCGCATCAACGCCTCGACTTGCGCCAGATCGTATCCGTCCGGCCGGATGTCGACGGGCAGCATGCGGACGCCTTGATGCCGGAAGATCGCGATGGCCGCGCTATATGTAGGCCTTTCGATCAAGATGGCGTCACGGGACCGGAGGAACGTGCGGGAGATGAGGTCGATCGCTTGCTGGGCGCCCGTCGTGATGAGCAGGTCGTCCCGCCGCAAGTCGTCCCGCATGTCGGCGGACATCCGTCCGGCCAGCGCTTCGCGCAGTTCTTCGTCTCCCTGCGCCGTCGCATACGTGCCGATCAGCTTCGGATACAGGTCGAAGACGCGCTTCACGTATTCGGACATGTACAAATTCGGAAGCAGGTTCGGATCGATCAGCGCCTGCGAGAACTGATAAGCGACCGGTATGCCTTGAATGTCGAACATCTCGTTGCGCAGCCTGCCGGATACGCGCAAGCCTTCGGGAGCGTCCGGCGGTGCGGCCGCGCTCTCCGGAGCAGGCTCGTCCCCGCTGACGTAATAGCCGGATTTTTCCTTCGCGTAGATCCATCCGTCCGTTTGGAGGAGGCGGCATGCTTTGTACGCCGTGAGCCGGTTCACTTCATATTGCGCGGCTAGCTGCCGGACCGACGGCAGCTTGTCGTGCGCCCGCCATTCGCCGCCGGCGATGCGCTGCGCGAGCGCGTCCCTGATCCGGACGTACCGCCGCCGCTCCTCCAGCCCATCTTCCAAGCTTTCCATTCCGATCCCCCCT
This sequence comes from Cohnella nanjingensis, assembly GCF_014212125.1. Lineage (GTDB taxonomy): Bacteria > Bacillota > Bacilli > Paenibacillales > Paenibacillaceae > Cohnella > Cohnella nanjingensis. Next base: position 69,798 of record NZ_JACJVP010000020.1, on the reverse strand, counting down.
TGACCTATCGTACCCCATCGCGCGCGAATCTGTTCTAGGGAGATCCATCTGTTCTATGTTTCTTTCCGGTATGATGAGCAGCAGAAAGGGGAGTCTCCCATATGCTGGTTCTGTTTAATTACGCTTTCATGTGCCTGATCTTCGGCACGACTTTCCTTGCGATCAAGGTCGGGGTGAGCGCCGAGGCGCCCCCGTTTTTCCTCGCCGGCATTCGTTTTCTGGCCGCCGGGGCCATCCTGTTCCTGTGGATGGCGCTTAGGGGCAAAGCCCGGTTCGGTCTGCTGCTGCGCAAGGCGTTGGCCCTGTCGGGCTTCTGCCTGACCTTCGTCACGTTCGCCGCGCTCTATTGGGCCGAACAGTACGTCTCCTCCGGCATCGCCGCGGTCTTGTCCGCCACGGGGCCGATGATGATCCTCGTCCTGCAGGCGGTCGTCTGGCGGCAGCGGACCTCGCTGCTGTCCGCAGCCGGGTGCGCCGTCGGCTTCGCGGGCGTCGTCTTGATCATGCTCCCTCATCTCGCCGAAGGCGCCCATCCCCGCTGGTGGATCGGCAGCGGCGTCGTCCTGCTCGGCGAGGCGGGCTACGCGCTGGGCGCGATCTACGCCAAGTCGGTCACGCAGCGCCATGCGTCCGAATCGCCGATCGCCATCAATGCCGTGCAGATGGCGTACGGAGGGCTCATGCTGCTGGCGCTGTCCGCCTTCACCGAACGCGTGCCGGTCGGCGCGCTCGCCGATTCGGCCGCCGCCGGCTCCCTGCTCTACCTGACGGTCGTCGGGTCGATGTTCGGCCACAGTCTGTTCTATTGGCTCGTCGCGAGGACCAACCCCGTCTTCCCGGCCACCTGGCTCTATGTCTCGCCGCCGATCGCGCTTGCCGTCGGCGCGCTGTTCCTGAACGAGCGGGTGGCTTGGATCTCGGGCCTCGGCGTGGCGACGGTGATGGCCGGGACCGCGCTAGCCAACGGGCCGACGTTGAAGCGTCTCCTCCGGCGGCCGTCTCCGGACGGGACGCGCCTGCCGTCCCCCGAAGCGGCCCGCAACCGCAGGCGGTCGCACGGAGCTTAAGTGCCTCGCGCGCCGCCGCGGCGATGCCGGGTCATGCCCGCAAGCGGTAGCCGGCGCCCCACACCGTCTCGATCATCGCCGGATTGGCGGGATCGGACTCGATCTTCTCGCGCAGCTTGCGCACGTGAACGGTCACCGTCTGCGTGTCGCCCATGGCGTCGATGCCCCAGATCCGCTCGAAGAGCTGGTCTTTGCTGAATACCCGGTCGGGGTGCATCGCCAGAAAATGCAGCAGGTCGAACTCCTTCGTCGTCAGGGCGACTTCCGCGTCCCGGACGAACACTCTGCGCGTATCCGGGTCGAGGCGCAGCTCGCGGATCTCGACTTCGCTCGTCGCGCCGCTCCGGCCCTTGAGCCGCTCGTAGCGGGCCAGATGCGCCTTGACCCGCGCGACGAGCTCGGCGGGCTTGAAGGGCTTCAGGATATAGTCGTCCGCGCCCAGCCCGAGGCCGCGGATCACGTCGATGTCTTCCCGCTTGGCGGTGACCATCAAGATCGGCAGATCGAGCTGCTCGCGGATCTGTCTGCAAACCTCGAACCCGTTAAGCTTCGGCAGCATGAGATCGAGGACGATCATGTCGAAGCGCCCCGTCAAGCCCATCTCCAGGCCGAGCTCCCCGTTCACGGCGATCTCGGTCCGGAAGCCGCTGGCTTCCAAGTAGTCCCGCTGCAGCTTGGCGATGCTCCGTTCGTCTTCGACGATCAGGATAGATTTGGTCAATTTGGCGTCGTCCCTTCTTGATGAATGGGGAGGATAAGGGTAATGCGCGTACCCTCGCCTACCGTGCTGTCGGCGCGGATATCGCCGCCGTGGCCCTCCATGATCTGCTTCGCGATCGCGAGCCCCAGTCCGCTCCCGCCGGTGTCGGCGTTGCGCGACTGCTCCGCCCGGTAGAACCGGTCGAAGATGTGCGGCAAGGCTTCCTCATCGATGCCGGGCCCGTTGTCCGCAATCGTCAGGAGGAGCTCGCCTTCCCCGGCGGAGGCTACCAGACGGATGCGCTTGTCGGGTTTGTCCATGTACTTCAAGCTGTTCTGAATGACGTTCGTCAGCACCCGGCGGAAGGAGTCCCGGTCCACCGAAGCCACGACGTCGTCCCCCAGGGAGAGCTGCTGTTCCAGCCGCACCTGCTGCTTCTCCAGCTCGAACGCCAGCTCCTCCGCCCAATCCGCCAGGAAGGCCTGGACCGGGACAGGCTCGAAATGGAACGGGAGCCGATTCAGATCCAGCTTGGAGTAGAGGAACAATTCATCGATCATGTGGTCCATCTGGGCCGCCTTGGCCGCGATCGTCCGGATATAGGCCTCGCTCTTCTCCGGCGAATCGGCGACGCCTTCGAGAATGCCGTCCACGTAACCGCGAATGGCGGTGATCGGCGTCTTCAGATCGTGGGAGATGTTCGCCACGAGCTCTTTGCGGTTCACTTCGTACTGGGTCTGAACCTCGAGCGAGTGCTGGAGCTTCATCCGCATCTCCTCGAACGCCATGCCGAGCTGGCCGATCTCGTCTTTGCCCTGAACCTGCACGCTTCGCGCAAGGTTTCCTTCCTTGATCTCGACTGCCGCCCGGCGCAGCTCGCGCAGCGGGCGGATGATGTGCTTGGACATGAAGTAGGTCAGCAGCGCATGCGTCAGGATGAGGATCACCAGGGAGCTGGCGAACAAGATCGGGAACGACTGGCGGGCCAAATGAACGAGCGGGTCCATGCGGGTCAGCACGAACAGGCTGACCGGCTTGCGGTCCGCGGACAAGAGATCGTATTGGTAAATGGAATACAGCTCGTTCCCGAACGGCTTCGCGTAAGCCGAGTTCTGGTAGTCGTTGTGCCGGTATGCCGGAAGGGCGGCGACGACGTCCCCCCGGGACCGGATGCCTTCCGAGGCATACGCGGTCTCGCCTCCCAGCCGAACGACGAGAAACGTGTCCTGGTCCTTCATCTCGGCGGAGAGCTCGTCGAGGTAGCGGCGATCCTGCAGCAGGTCGGGATTCCGTAGGATGGTCTGGTGGACGAGGCGCTGGAAGTCCCCTTTCTCGAAGCCTTCCACCTCGGTCTCGTAGAGATGGGCGACATTGCGCAGATCGCCCCGGAACACGACGACGAGCAGCAGCGCGGTCGTCAGCAACAGGACGAGCGGAATGATCAGCATCGCGGCGTACGACAAGAGCAGTTTGGTTCGAATAGACATGACTAGGATACTCCGTTTCATTGGGATCGGCGACCCGCGGCGCCTCTCCCTACTTTCTCCGCGGCGCCCCCCGATCCCTGCCGATCGCATCGTTCAGGCCGGGCTCTTGCCGAGATCGGCAGATGTCGGATGCGGATACAGACTGGATGGGGCGCGCAGGTACCACACGGAGAGCGCCCCGAAGATCGCGGCGCTGACCCAGAACGGCGCCGCGGCGCCGCCGGCAGACGCGAGGGCGCTGCCGAGCAGCGGTCCGACCACGACGCCGATCCCCTCTACGGAGGAAAAGACGCCCCATCCCATGCCTGCGGCGTCAGCGGGCACGTGATGCGCCATCAGCGCATTCCAGGCGGGCAGCAGCGTCGCGTAAGCGCAGCCCATCAGCAGTGCGGCGGACACCGCGCCGGCGAACGAATGGACGCCTGTCAAGCCGCAGAGCGACAGCGCGAACGCGGCCAGTCCCGCGACCAGGAACGATTTGCCTCCGCGTGAATCGTACCATTTGCCCATCGGGACGAGCAAGAGGACGACGCTTCCGCCGCCCGTTATCATCGCCGCGGAGAACTGGGCGTGCGACAACCCCAATTGGTCGGTCGCGAAAGTCGACAGAAAGGGAACGAGCATGCCGGCAGCCAGCGTCTGCAGCAGCATGCCCGGCAGGAGCAGCTTGCTCCGCTTCAGCCCGTCACGCAGCCTGCCGATCTGCTCCCGCAGCGGAACGTGCGCTTGCGCGCGCGACACGACGCGAGCCGGCGCCCCGGCGGCGAGCAGCCAGCCGATCGCGAAGACCGCGGCGATGGCGGCGACGGCCGCCCGGTCTCCCGCCCCCCATACGAGATTCAGCAGCACGGGTCCGAGGCCGAGGCCCGCCATCCAGTATATATACAGTTTGCCCATGCTTGCCGCCCGATTCTCTTCGGACACTTGACTCAGACAGACGATCCAGGCCGGGGACAAGCCGGCGCCCAGCAAACCGGACGCCGCGACCAGCTCCCAACCGTGCCGGGACGTCGCCATGAGGACGAAGCCGGCCAAGGCCAACGCGAATCCCCCGTTCAAGACGAGCCGCGGCCGGTACTTGTCGAGCAGGTAGCCGGCGAAGGACTTGATCGCGCTGTCCGTCAAATAATGGACAGACACGGCCAACCCGACGACCGCGGGCGAGAGTCCGATCTGCGATACCGCGAAGACCGGCAAGTAAGCCACGAGAAAGGCGCCGCGCACCCACTCGATGCACAGGAGCATGGCCGCGAGGCGGGTAAACGCGCCCGCCGCCTTGTCGGCAGAATTAACGGAAGCCATGGACGGTCACTCCCTTCCGGTCGGCGGACAGCGACACGCGCTGCTGCATCAGCGCGTATCGCGCAGCCGTGTCCAGCACGTCGGAGACGATGCGGTCGGCCGCTGCGCCCGCATAGGCGGCGCGCGCAGCCTCCTGCATCCGCTCGCGGTTCGACGGATGCGCCAGCAGTCTCAGCTTGCCGGCGAGCTCCCCTAGATCGTTCGCCGTATAGAGCGCGCCCATCGCGGATAGCGCCTCGGCGTTGCCCTGCTCCTGACCGGGAAGCGGCCGGTAGACGATGACCGGCAATGCCTGGGACAGCGCTTCGGTCAAGGTCAGTCCGCCTGCCTTGGTCAGCAAGCAGGACGATACGGCCATGAGCTCCTCCATCCGGTCGGTATACCCCAGGATGAGGACGCGCAATTGGTCCGAATACTGCGCCTCCAGCTCCGCGCGGAGCCGCTCGTTCCTACCGCAGACGACGATCGCGTCGAGATCAGTATCGTCCAAGACGGTCCGGATCATCGCCCGGACGTCCTTCAGCACGCCGTAGGCGCCGGCCGCGAGGAGCGCATAGCTTCTGTCGCTCCGAAGGCCGTACGACCGGAGCAGCGACGGCCGGTCCAGGGAGCGTCGGAACGCATCGCGAATCGGAATGCCGCTGACCGCGATCCGGTGATCCGGGATGCCCTTCTCCCGCAGCGATTGCCGCAGCGCTTCGTTCGCGACGAAGTAGCGGTCGGTGTCTGGGTGAACCCACCTGGCGTGCAGCACGTAATCGGTCAGCACCGTAAACGTCGGGATGGACAAGCCTAAGTCTTTGTTCAACTGCGCCATCGCGAGATAGGGAAAGGTGTGAACGACGGCGTCCGGCCGAAACGACCGAACGATCTCGGCGAGCTTGCGCTTCCCAAGTCCTTGGAGCATCCGGTTGAACGGTCCGTCGGACCGCATCCGGTCGGACCGCGCATAGAAGTAGCCATAGAGCTTCGGCGCGAGGGCCGCGCTCTTTAAGTAACAGAACCGGGAGACCGCGTTGAGGCCGGGATGGGCTTCGGCCAGCAGGTCCAACATATGAATCCGTTCGACGCCTTGGGCCAGCAGCGATTGGCGTATCGCTCTGGCGGCTTGCACATGACCGTCGCCGAACGAGGAATAGACGATTAAGACGCCTGGTTTGCCAGTCATGAACGTTCCTTCTTCCGAATTGAGGCGTGGCGGACGCGACGGGCGTCCTCCCTCCAATGTAGCTCGCAATCCTCAACACGTTGTGAAGCAAATATTAAATAAAGATGAAGTTGCCTCGTCGGGAAGCCGTCGGACACGACAAAGCCCCCAAATCCGAAGACTTGGGGGCAGCTGCGGTCCGCCGGGGCGGGCGGGATTGAACTTAGATGTACTCGATCGTGCCGCCGGCTAGGTAGTTCTTCACCAGGACGAATCCGCCCCAGGCATCCTGGAACCATTCGACGGTCTCGTCGTTCTGATTCTTGGATACGAACACGCGGGAATGATGGTTGAGCGGCAGGTTCGGGAATTCGCGTTTGACGACTTGGACTTGCTTTTCGATCGGCGTCTTTTCACTCATGATCGTTGGCTCCTCGTGATTAAGGTACGTCTCCTAAGGTAGTAATTTTAACATCTGAGGCCTCGAATGGCAATCCTGCCGCAGCCGCTATTCCGCGCCCGGGGTCGCGAGCAAACGCTTCGGCGCTTCGTCGATACACGCCGTGTCGGCGGCGTGAATGCCCCGGCCGGCGAAGTGGGCCCAGACCGATTCGATCGGGCGGAATGCCGCGTTCGGCATCCGGCTCGTCTCGTTCGCGCTGTCGTCGGGCGTAAAAAATCGCCCTCCCGCCAGTTGCAAGTCGACGTAGTCGTAGATCGTCGCCCGCGGGTTGCGTGTCCGGGCGCGTGCCCCGGCGCGAATGCCGCTGCGTCTGTGTGAACGTACAATCGCCCCGCTTTCCGGTGAATAGATTGTATAATACCGGAAGGCGAGGTGATCGGAATGAAGGCAAATCCCAAGTCGTCGCGGCTGAGCAAGCAAGCCGGCATGCTGGCCGGCCAGCCCGTATGCGTCGTCTTGAACGACGGACGCTACTACGTGGGATGGGTTGCAGGCGTGGAGAGCGGAGAACTGGTGCTCTCCGGCAAGCAGGGGGACGGTCGGATGCGCATGTCCGAACCGCTCCGTTCGCGTCAAGCCAAGATCGCCGGGCTGCTGCCCGCCGCTGCGGAAGGCGCCGGGGCTGCCGCGGGAGGCGCGGCAGCCGGCGGACTCGGCGGGTTCGGCGGATTCGGACTTAGCGGGCTGACGGATCTGTTCGGCTTCATGCAGAAGGCGATGCCCGTGATCAAGATGGGGATGAGCATGGTGAAGACGATTATGCCCCTGCTCGGCGGTCTGAAGTAACCCGCCCTCCCGGCAGCCTGCCGGAACGCCAAGAACGGAGCACGCGCCGTCGCGAAGCTCCGTTCTTTGTCATGCCGACGATCGCCGCCCGGACAGGCCGGGGCCGGCCGGTCCGCCGGCCCGTCAGACCGATCGCTTCGCGAAGTACGTCCAGCCGGCCGCGAAGAAGACGCAGAAACTGCCGAGCACCACGATCGTCAGCGTCTCCAAGGATAAATTGAACGCGCCGAAGCCGTAGTCCTCCCGCGGCAGCATCGCCAGCATGGGCTGTGCCCATGGGTAGTACGGTCCGACCCGCGCCGAGTTGACCACGAGCATGTTCGGCAGCGTGCAGATCACGTTCACCGCAAGCGGCGCCGCAAAGCTCTGGAACGCGACCGACGCGAATAGCTGCAACGCCGCGAGCGGCAGGCAAGCGATCCATCCGCCCCCGAGCGAGGCGAAGATCGTCCGCCAGGGGACGGGGCTCGAGATGCCGTTCGCCCAGCCGACGGCCAACAGCGCGGCCAGGAGGAGGAGCTGCGTCGCGGCCAGCAGGAGCATGAGGACCGCAAACTTCACGAAGTAGACCTGCGTGCGGGAGACGGGCAGCGCCAGCATCATCTTCCATCCGCCGCCGGCATGCTCGTACCGGCAGAGCAGCGCCGCGTAGATGCCGGTCAACAGCGGCAGGAACAGCATCGCGTGCAGCGCGGAGAGCAGCGACAGCGCTTCGATCCAAGGGAACGATCCTTCCTGCTTGAAGCCGAACAGGCCGAACGCCAGCGCGATGAGCGGGCTGACGGCGATCAGCAGCCACATGACGGAACGCCTGATCTTCAGCCATTCCGAGCGGAACATTCGCAGCATGGCTACTTCACATCCTTTCGGGCGAATTCGAGCATGCCGATCAGGAACACGGCAGCGCCCAGGAGTAGGCCCAGGCCTACGGAATACAGCGGCTCATGCCAAGCGTTGACCAGCAGCGGCCACTTCCAGGGCATCCAATCCGGGAAGCGGGAACCGAACATAGCGGCAATCATGCCAATGATGCCGACCGTGAGCGGCAGCGCCTGATTGGCGAACGTGACGGACAGCCACGACTGCAGCGCGACGAACGGCATGCACGCCAGAAACGGATAGTAAGCGGCCCTCAGCAGCTCCCCCGCCGGGATCGGCGCGGCGAAGCCGAGCGCCCAGCCGAGCGCAAGCGTGAACGGAACGAGCAAGGTGCAGGAGACGAACAGCAGCAGAACGTTGAGCAGAAACTTCGCTCCGAACGCCTGCCGCTTCGAGATCGGCAGCGCGAGCGTCATCTTCCAAGCGTTCGTCTGATGCTCGATCCCCGCGGACATGGAAGCCACGATCGCCAGGCCGATGAACATCGCAGGCAGCGCGAGGAGCGACACGTTGGTGATGAGACCGCCCCATAGATCCCGCGCGTACTGCTTGGTAAGGTAGTCGTAGCGGAGCCCGAAATTGACGGCCTGAAGGCCGACGACGCCGACCGGGCCGAGCGCGACGAGCAGCCAGAGCAGCTTCTTGCGGATCTTCAGAAATTCGGCGGACAGGAGGCGGAGCATCATAGGCTCCCCTCCGTGCCGGTCATCTCCAGGAAGATGCGCTCGAGCGAGGCCGTCTCCTCTTCGACCCGGTAGACCTGGTGGTCTTGCCGGACCAGCTGCGCGACGATGGCGGCCACCGTCCGGTCGTCCGTCCGGTCGACGGAGAGCTGGCGCCGGTCCCAATCGGCCTGGTAGCCGTGCGACAGCAGCAGCCGCCAGGCCGCTTCGGGATCGCTCACGCCGAAGCGGATTCGGCTCTTGGCCCGTTCGCGCAGCATCTGGATGCCGTCCTGATAGATCAGGCTCCCCTTGGCGATGATCCCCACCCGCGTCGCCATCTGCTCCACCTCGGACAGCAGATGGCTGGAGATGAGGATCGTGACCCCGTGCGAGCCCGGCAAGCTCTTGATGAGCTCCCGGATCTCCTGGATGCCCGCGGGATCGAGCCCATTGGTCGGCTCGTCCAGCACGAGCAGCTCCGGAGAGCCCAGCAGCGCCGTCGCGATGCCTAGCCGCTGCTTCATGCCGAGCGAGTACCCTTTCACCGCCCGGTCCGCTTCCTTCGTCAGACGGACGATGGACAGCACTTCGCCGATACGCGACTTCGGCACGCCCAGCAGCCGTCGCACCGCCTCCAGATTCTCGGTCGCGCTAAGGTGCCCGTAATACGAAGGGTACTCCACCAGCGAGCCGACTTTGCGCAGAATTTGAATCCGCTCCTTGCGGATGTCGTGGCCGAAGATATGGACGCTCCCCTTCGTCGGTTTGGCGAGGCCGAGCAGCATCCGGATCGTCGTCGTCTTGCCCGCCCCGTTCGGCCCGAGGAAGCCGTAGATCTCCCCCCTTCCGATCGCGAGATTGACTTCGTTCACGACGGGTTTCCCGCCGAGTCGCTTCGTAAGCTCCCGCGTTTCCAGTATCCATGTTGGATTGGCCATATTCGATCACCTCTGACTACATCCTAGCGGACGAAGGTTAAGGCGGCGGGTGGCCGGCGTTTAAGATTCGGTTAAAAAAACACGCATGACCTTACCAGGTCACAGGCAATAATGAAAATTGCGACAGGCTAATAGGTTCGCACAGCGGCGAATCCGGCCTTTACGAGCTGCAACGATAAAATCCACCTGGCCTATCTGATTCTTATTTGGTGGTTAGCNNTAAGCACCTATTGTTCCGTCATCCTAGATTTGTCGAACCTCCAGACCTTCAGACCTCCAGACCTCCAGACCTCCAGACTTCTGGAACTCCGGACCTCAAGACCTCAAGACCTCCGGACCTCCGGACCCCCAGACCTCCAACGCCGATCGAACAGTTGTAAATGTACAACTTTTTCCACAGTATGACCTTCATTTCGATCAATAAGTTGTAAACATACAACTAATTCGTCCATTTTTTGATTGTTTTTCGATTTTCTTCTGAATAAGTTGTACGTTTGCAA
>NZ_JACJVP010000020.1:0-59755 GCF_014212125.1 Cohnella nanjingensis | reverse complement strand
GAGAAGGCACCACGAGAAAGAACAACCATCAAGCACCACCAGCGAGCACCACCATCAAGCACCACCAGCAAGCACCACCGGACAGGTCCCAGCCGATGAATTCCGGGCGACCTTTGCCCAACCGAAGACGAATATTCCCTACTATTATTAGGCGTGTATGCCCTGAAAGGGATAATGGCCAAGACCCATTTTCATAAAAAGAGCGCCGGAAGTCCGGCGAGGACTTCCGACGCGCCAACGGTCAAGGGCTGGAAAATCTCTTGCAGCCGCAGTCTTGCAAGACGCCGGTTCGTCAAACCGCCGGTCCTCCGCCCGGCGCCGCGATCCGGCCGATCCGGATCGTCGTGCCGGAAGGACCGCTGCGCACGTCGACGCGCAAGCGCATGTCCTTCAGCATCAGGGCGGCGATCGACAGTCCGATGCCCGCGCCCCGGGATTCCGACTCCCCGGTCATCCCGGGTCCCCGATCGGATATCGCGATGCTTCCGCCCGCTTCCGCGGATACCCGCAAGGCGACGTATCGGCCCTCTCGGGCATGGCGGAGCACGTTCTGCAAGTAGTTGTCGAGAATCCGCTCCATCCATTCGGGGTCAATCTCCCAGTAGACGGCCGTTTCCGGCAAGTCCGTATCGACCTCGAACCCCTCCTGCTCGAAGACGGGGTACCAGCCCGCGAAGTGCGTTCTGGCCATCCGCACGATATCGACGCGCTGCGGGCGGTACGGGTATTGACCGGACGACAGCAGCGTGAAGGAGAACAGGTTCTCGATCAATTGGCCGAGATACGCGGTCTTGCGGTCGATCAGGCCGAGCGACTCGCGCCCCCGCTCGCTGAGCGCCTCCTGGTTCAAGCTATAGGCGTGGCCCCGGATCGCCGTCAGCGGCGTCCGCAGATCGTGGGACAGCTTCGCGATCAAGTCTTGGCGGAGCTCCGTCTCCGCGGCCTCCCGCGCCCGGCTCGCCTCGAGCTTGCGGACCATCTCGTTGAACGCCAGCTCCAGCCGCCCGATCTCGTCTTCGCGGTCCGCGGCGACGGTCTGCGGGATGCCGTCGTCCGTCGGCCAGGCCATCGCCCGCTCCAGCCGTACGAGGCGCCGCCGAATCCGGAGGAAGAACAGCAGCGACACGGACAGGAACAACCCCAGCGCGAGCAGAATGCCTCCCACGTAGATCGTCCCGTAGTTCCTCCGCGTCGCCTCTCCGACCGACTCCAACAAGATCCGCGGAAGCTGCAGCACCATGAAGCCCTGGTCTCGGCCCGATCCGATGAAGGCCACGACGGTGAAGATGTCGCCGCCGCTTCTCGTCTTCATGAACTGGACGGTATAGGACGCGCTCCACGTCGCTGGAAGCTGCAGCGCTTCGGGCAGCCGGAGGCGCGTCGTCCCGCTGCCGTCCACCCAGAACATCTCCGCCTTCGGATAGTCGGCCCGCAGCCGGCGCAGCTCCGCATCGATGCGGGCCGCGGACGCCCCTTCCAGCTTGGCCGCTTCCGCATGCCACATGCGCTCTAGCCGCATGCCGTCGCGGTACCGGTTGTCCGGATCGGCGTTCTGCGTCCAACTGGGGAGCACGAGGAGAATGCCGATCAGCGGGAACGCGAAGGGTAGCAGCAAGAGCGCGGAGAGGACGATCAGCAAGTATTTGTTCAGCAGGGAGTGCTTTAGACGGAGACGGCGCAGCAAGCCCTTCATTGCTTCACCCGGTAGCCGATTCCGCGGATCGTCTCGATGATCGTCGGGTTCCCGGGATCGCGTTCGATCTTCTCCCGGAGGTACCGGATATGCACCATGACGGACTTGTCGCCTTCGATGTAGGGATCTCCCCATACCGCCTCGTAGATCTGTTCCTTCGTCAGGATGAGGTTGGGATTGCGCAGAAAGTAGAGCAGAATCTGCAGCTGCTTCGGCGTCAAGAGAATCTCTTCGCCCGTGCGGCCGTCGACGACCGTCTGACGGTCCGGCGTAACGGCGAGATGCTCGAGCCGGATCGTCCGTCCGGGCTCCCGGCCGTATCGCCGCTGCAGCACGTCCAGCCGGGCGGCCAGCTCGTCCGGGTGGAACGGCTTCGTCAAGTAATCGTCCGCGAACCGCAACCCCTGCAGCTTGTCGTCCACCGAGGTCCGCGCGGACAGCATGAGGATCGGCACGTTCGGAACCTCTTTTTTGATCCGCTGCCCGACCGTGAAGCCGTCCAAGCCCGGCAGCATGACGTCGAGCACGACGAGATCCGCGCGCTTCGCCCGCTCCGCCGCCTCCTCGCCCGAGAGCTGCCAGTCCACTTCATAGCCTCTGCGTTCCAAGTCTTCTTTGACCCAGCGTCCAATATCGCGGTCGTCTTCGATATAGAGCACGCGTTTCTTCATTTGATGCACCGCCTCGTTCTACACAATTGTCCCTATCATAGACGAGCGGTTTCGGGAATGGGAAGTTAAATTTCGTTTAAAGTTGCGCGGTCGGCAGACTCGGAGAAGCTCTGACGGATCGCATCTTGGGGATCCCATATCGACCATGCCGCTTCCAGCAGGTTGCCCTCATTGTCCCGGAAGTAAAAGTACTTTGCTTCTCCGGCTCCCAGCGTGTGCAGGTCATCTACGGCTACGCCCTTCTCCAGGAGCATCCGGTGGGTGCGCGCGATGTCCGGGCAATTCAGGGCCATAATCGGGAAGGGGGTTCCGTTCCGCAAGATTTCGAGCGGCCGAGCGTCGGTCGTCTCGACGAGCAGCAGTGCGATGGCATGCACATGAGGGTGGCGTAGAACGGCGAGGTTAGAGCCCCGCTCTTCGAACTTGTTCTCGAGCTTCATCTCCAAATGCTCCGTATACCAGGCAATCGATTCATCTATTCGCGTCGTCGGGACGTAGGCGTAGCCAATGCGAGTAAAGGCAAATCCCGTCTGCGCTTCTTTCGGTTCCCGCGTTAACATGGAATAATCCTCCTTGGTACGGACATCCGAATTTGACCGCCTAATGCACCCATACCTCCGAATAATAGGCTTTCATAAAGTCGAACAGCTGCTCCAGCACTTTGACGCCTTTCTCCTCCGCCGCTTGGGCGTCCGCGAGCAGGACGACGGCGCGATCGGCGATCTCGGCATCCTGGGGCGTGCCGCCCTGCGGGAACGGGAACAACGATTCCATGCCGCGGAACGCTTCCGCGACGGCTTCGTAGTGCGCGGCGGCCTCCGCCGCCCGCTCCCTGACCATGCGTTCCACGATGTTCGCGCCGTTCCACTGCACGGTCAGCCGCCGCAGGAACTCCGCCGCGAACGCGCGCGCGTCCGCGACGACCTCTACGTTGTAGGCGTTGCCGAACGCGTCGGCCTCCCGCTTGCGCATGACGTCGATCCAGGCGCCGTAGCCGGAGAGACCCATCGCGAACTTGTCTTTGAAGACATGATTCCACTCTTCGCCCCGCGCATGGCTGACGATCATATCGAGGGCCATCCGCAGCATCTCGTACTTGGAGTGCGGCAGGCTCTCCGCGATCGTGACGGCGAACAGCACCCCGATCTTCGATTCGACGAACTGCCGATACGAGATCGTCCCGTCATGGGAGACGTCCTTGGCATGGAACAGCTGCCGTTCGTCGTCATACCCGTAGATAAGGCCGAACTCGGGAATGAACAGATCGAACGCGATCGCCGGCGTGCCCCGGTCGATCGCTTGCTGGACGAGCGCGATCGTCCGCTCCGCCAGCTCGGGCGTGACGGGCATCTCGGCATCCGCAAGGTTGGAGATAAAGCCGAGATTCGCCAGATTGCGCCGCAGAATGTATCCCCCGGGGAACGAGGTCGGTCCCGCCGCGTGAATCTGCTTCGGATCGATGTTCAACCGGAACGCGTGCCCGGTCAGGCCCATGACGTCGACCAGCGTCAGATGCTTTTTGTCGGTGTAGCTCACGGCGCCATAGATCGCAGAGGCCGCCGTCGTCATCGTTTTGGTCCAATCCTTCTCCGTTGCTGCTGTCATTTGCCGATTCCTCCTTCGTTTGGTTACGGTGGCGGAGCAAGAATCCGCTTCGGCGGCAGTCCGAGCTCCGACCGCCTCTGGACGTAGTCCCGGATGGCGATCCGGATCCGCTCCCGCTGCAGCTTGACCCGCGAACGGGACAGCGAGTTGTAGACGTTGGCGGTCGACGTATGGAACAGCGTCGCGATCTCGGAAGGCGGAAGCTCGCCGAAGAAACGGGCCTCGAAGATGCCGCGTTCCCGTTTGTTCAGGCATTGGAGCAGCAGGCGAATGCTCTGCAGCATCTCTTTGCGCACGAGGCACGCTTCCGGATTAGTCAGCCTCCTGGCTTCCTCCGCCGCGTGATCCATCAACCGGAAGAGAATGCGGTCGAGGTCGTGCCAATCGGACGGATTCGGATCCCGCTCGGGTCTCCCGGCCGGAGCCGACAGTCCGGTGACCGGAATCTCCCTGCCGTTCGGCCCTCCCCGCCGCAGCTTCATATACGCCTGATTGCGCACGATGCGGTGGAACCAGGGCATGAACCGCCCGGTATCCATGAGCGTCCCCAGATGCAGAAACGCCCGGATCAGCGCTTCTTGCACGACGTCCTCCGCCAGGTGCGCATCCCGCGTCAAAGCGCCCGCCAGTCCCAAGGCTTCGGCCCGATGCCGCCGGACCAGCTCGCCGAAGGCTTCCCGGTCGCCGGAGCGCGCCCGATCGACCAACTCTCTCTCCACGCTCTCGTTCGCGGATGCAGGTTCCGGATTTGCCCGTTCGAGCGTCAAGTAATCCACGTTCTCCCCTCCGTCTATACAGATGCCGGCGGCGGTCCGGATCTATCACGCATCCAAAAAAAGATTTGGCGATATCTGTAACGGCTTCCAATACACCTAATATAGCATCTCTTAGGGGGTCTTCGGTGCGCGGAAAGGAAGAAAAGCGAGTTAAGCTCGCATCGCCGTTCGCGAGCGGACGGCAAAAAGGGATGAGCAGCGCGTGCGCTGCTTCATCCCTTTCGGTTGGCGGTTCGCTGCCGCCCGGCGTGACCGGATGGTCCGGTTGCCTCGGGCGGCGGCGTTCTGGACCGCGTATTTCGTCCGTCGGCGCGAGGGAGCCGGAATCGCTTAGTCCGTCGATTCCCCCCGATCGTTCCCGCCCTGCATATAGATCGGATTGGTCAAGCACGACAGGATCTCGCGTTCCCATTCCGGCAAGTATCGGTACGCTTCCGCGCGGTAGAACAGTCGGTCCGTCGGCACCCGGAAGACGAATTCCCCTTCGCGCTCGACCGTCCATTCCCGCTCCAGTCCGCGGTCGGACCATACCCGGACGGTATCCCCTGCCGCGCCGGTCACGGTCACGGACAGCGCCGTCTCCGTCTGGCCGTCATCCGACCGCGTATCGCCGATGCCCGCTTCGCCGATCGCAAGATCGACGAACGTCTCGTCCGGCGCGAAGGAGAGCACGACGCGTCCGGCGCGGACCGCGTCGAGGATGGCCGCCTTGGAAGCCGCTTCCGCACGGACGTGCGTGGTCGGCATGCCGTGCGCGACAAGGGGGTGCGGCGCATGGGTATCGCTCCCGCCGATCGCGACGATGCGGCGGCCGGTAACGAGCTGCTCGTGCCACCAGCGCACGGCCGTCTCGTTCAGCGGACGCCAAGGCCCGTTCCACACCTCGATCGCGTCGTACGGCACAACGAATCCGAGCTCCCAAGGACAGTCCGGGCAGAACGGATGATTCAGCGACACCAGGGCGCCGGACTCTTGCGCCCGTCGAAGCGCCTCCGCCGCGCGATCCGGCGTCAAGACGCGGAAATCGTCCAGCGCGTCGAGCCGTCCGAGCAGGTTGGCGTGCCCCTTGTAGCTGGTCAGCTCCACGCCCGGGATGAGGACGAGGCGGTCGTCGGCCGCAAGCGTCGCGCGGTTCTGCGAAGCGTTGTTGTGATCCGTGAAGGCGACGAAGTCGAGCCCCTTGTCCTTGCAAGACCGGATCGCGTCTGCGACCTCGTACGCGCCGTCGCTGTGGACGCCGTGCATGTGCAGGTCGCCCTTCAGCCACCGCGGATGCTCGCGCACGATCGTCAGCTCCATCTCCACCTCGCACCCGTCATCGGGCACGCGGTAAGCGCCCAGCAGGACGCGCCACTGCCCGGATGGAATCGGGCCGGCCAAGTAGCCCGGCGTCGCCGTGTCCAGGCCGACGAAGAAGGAAGCCCGCGCGCCGCCGCTCCAGCCGACGATCCGCTCCGGCGAGCGGAGCCCGATGTCGATGACCGTCCGGCCGTCCGGACGCTCGTACGCATAGCGGACTTCGATCCGCTCGACGTCGCCTTCGACCGCGAAGGGCACCTCGGGGTACGTTTTCTCTTCCGTTTTATCGATGAATCGGCGCAAGACGATCGTCTCGGCATGTGGCATGGCAGAATGCCTCCTCTATTCTTTGTTCGCCCCTAGCATGAGCCCCTTCATGAAGTACCGCTGCACGAACGGATAGATCGCCAGCAGCGGGATTATCGAGATGAGGATGCCGGCCATTCGCACGTTCGTCGTGACGAGGAAGTTGCTCGACGTCGCGCTGGCGTCGACGATCATGGATTTGAGCGCGACCTGGAGCGTATTTTTGGCCGGATCGTTGATGAACAGCACCGGCGCCGTCAGCATGTTCCAGCGGCTCACGAATTCGAACAGCGTGACCGTGGCGAGCCCCGTCTTGGCCAACCGCATATACATCGAGGCGAAGATCCGCAGCGGGCCCGCGCCGTCGATCTGCGCCGACTCGGACATCTCGTAGGGGACGCCAAGGAAGTAATTGCGCATGAGCAGGATGGAGAACCCGGAGATCATGCCCGACAGGATAAGCGAGCCTAGCGTATTAATGAGATGCAGGTCTTTGTTGACCAAGTACAGCGGGATCAGGATCGCATCCTGCGGAATCATCATCGTGAGCAGAATGAACGAGACCATGATCTTCTTGCCCGGCAAGTGCGGCTGGATAAGCACGTACCCGGCCATGCTGGACAGCAGCACGTGCAGCGCCGTCCCGGCGACGGTCACGATGACGCTGTTCGCGAAGGGACGCTTGAGGTCCAAGCTGTGCCACACCGTCGCGAATCCTTCGACGCTGAAGTCCTTCGGGAACAGAATGATATCGGGCCGCATCGAAGCCATCCCGGAGGAAAAGGCGAGCGCGGCGACGTTCAGGAACGGCACGATCATCGTCAGCATCAATACGATCAGAAAGACCGCGTTCAGGACGTCGAACGTCCTGTTTTTCCACCCCATGCGTTCAAATCGTTCGATTCCCATGTTACACCTCGTCAAAACGCGTCATTCGGCGGACGACGACCGTGAGCAGCAGCGTGAACAGGACGACGAAGAAGCTCGCCGCGGCGGCCGGGCCGATGCGGATCTCCATGATCCCTTTCTGGAACGTATACATCATCAGCACGTCGACCTTGCTCGCGATCGCCGGATTGCGCATCACGAAGATCTGATCGAAGATGCGGAACAAGCCCAGCGTGTTCAGGAGCAGAATCACCTTCATCGTGCTCAGCAGCTGGGGCAGCGTCACGTACCGCAGCTGCTGCCAGCGCGTGGCGCCGTCCATGCGCGCCGCCTCGAACAGCGACGGACTGATCGCGACGATCCCGGCCAGGAACAGGATGCAGTTGTAGCCCATGTCCTTCCAGACGGCCGATCCGACCATGACGACCCGCGCCCAGCCCTCCTCCGCCATGAAGTTGATCGGCGCGAGGCCGAACCCCTTCGCCAGCAGCAGGTTCACGAGCCCGGTGTCCGGGGACAGCAGGAAGATGCAGATGCCGCCGATAACGACCCACGACAGCAGATGAGGGACGTAAAGGACGAGCTGCGCCGTCTTTTTGAACCCCCGGCTCCACACCTCGTTCAGCGAGAGCGCCACGATCAGCGGCGCGAGAAAGCCGGCGACGAGGATCCCGCCCCCGATCGCGAGCGTGTTCCACAGTGCGTTCCAGAAGGTCGGATCGTGCGCCACCGTCTCATAATTGTCAAAGCCGATATAGGGTCTATCCCCCATCAGCTTGTAATCCTGGAAGCTGGCTTGAAGTCCTCTCGCGAGCGGATAATAGGCGAACAGGACGAAGTACAGAACGACGGGAACCATCATGATGTAGAGCATGCCTTGCCGCTTGAGCGTCCTCATCGGGTCTCGCCCCCCTTTCTCTGCGATTGCCGGATGACCGCCGATGGACGGGAAGCCGCGCTTCCCGTCCGTCCTTGGTTCATCGCGATGCAGCTTCGGTTATTCGTCGATCAACTTGGCGTCTTTCAGTTCCTTCTGCATCTTGGCGACGGCGTCCTTGGCCGCCATCTGGCCGGACATCGCCTTCAGCGCATAGTTCGTGACGATCTTCTCCGCGTCGGGCCACGTGTCGAGCGCAAGCTCCAGCGTCGCGTATTGCTTAGACAGCGCCATCGCTTCCGTCACGCCCGGCAGCGGCGGGAACGGCGACTTGACGTTCGCGTTGTACCAGTACGGGACGCCGTGATCCATGTTCGCCGCCTTGCCGGTCTCCGTTAGCGTATAGGTCCCGTTGTCGACCGTATAATCCTGCCCTTCGACGCCCAGGCTGCCGAGGGTGATCCCTTCCTTGGTGTGCCAGAATTCCAGGAACTTCTTGGCGGCGTCCGGATGCGGCGCGTTCGCCGGAATGATCCAGAAGTCCGGATCGCCGCGGCGCATGAGGATCGTGCCGTCCGAAGCCGGAATACTCGCCATGCCGGCGGCGACGAACGTCGTCTTCGGGTCCTCCTGCTGTTTCAGATTGTTGAACATGCCGACCCAAGCGTCCCAGTAGGTGATCATGCCGACGCGGTCGGTGAGGAACAGGTTGCGCATCTTCGCCGTATCGTTGGTGATAAAGTTCGGATCCATGATGCCTTCCTTCACCAGCTTCGCGAACCATTCGTACATCGGAATCGCGGCGTCCGACGCGTAGGGGATCGTCCGCTTGCCGTCTTTCATGACGTAGCGGTATTTGAGGCCGGCCGCGCTCATGATGCCCTGGATGTCGTAAAGGCCCGACGTGCTCAGTCCGTACGTGTTCGGCTTGCCGTCGCCGTCCGGGTCGCCGTCCTTGAACGCCTTCAGGACGTTGTACAACTCATCCAGCGTCTTCGGCTCCTGCAGCTTCAACTTGTCCAGCCAATCCTTGCGGACGATGGGCATCGTCGCGCCTTGGAATTTGGAGAAGACGCCGTAGATCTTGCCGTCCGCTCCTTTGAGCTGCTCCCACTCGCCGGACGGGATGACCGAAGGATCGGACAGCTCGGCCGAGCCTTGGACGAAGTCCGTCAGGTCGGTGACGACGCCCTGCGCGATGAACGCGCGGAGCTTGGCGACGTCGCTGACCTCGATCAAGTCGTACTTGGCGCCCGAGCCGAGCGCCGTCAGCACCTTCTGGTCGTAGTCGCTGGCGGGCTTGTCGAGCGTCACGTCCAGTCCGGTCAGGCTGCCGATCGCTTTGGCGAATTCCGTGTTGCCTTCCGGCGTCTTGCCGCCGACGTTGCCGGCGAGGATCGCCAGCTTGCCGCCTGCGGCGGGCGACGAAGCCCCGCCGGAAGCCGACGGTGAAGCGGCGGAATCGGATGGCGACGCGGCGGAAGGGGAAGCGTTCGCTCCGTTCTCTTTTCCGCCGCAGGCGGACAATAGCAGGGCGGAGGCGGTCGTTACCGTCAATAAAGCATGGATTTTCCTTTTCACGAATGAATCCCTCCATAAGGTAAAGTTGGCGCCGCGCACGAACTGCGGATGACCATGTCGGTCGGGACGATCGTGCGCTTCACGGTCTTGTCGTCTTCGCGCATCCGCTCGAGCAGCAGAAGCGCCGCCTCCCGCCCCAGCCGTTCGGCATGAAGCCGGACGCCCGTGAGAGGCGGCGCGAACTCCGGGGAGAAGACCGAATCGTCGCTGAACGCGAGCACGGACAGGGCGTCCGGGATGCGGATGCCGAGCGACTCCGCCGCCTTGTAGGCGCCGAGCGCCATCGTATCGGTATCCGCGATGACGGCCGAGATGTCCGGCTCCTCGCGCAGGGCGCGCAGCGTCGTCTCGTAGCCGAAGTCCAGCGACGAGCTGTCGGCATCCGGCTTGTAGACGATTCTGCGCGACGCTTCGGGAATGCCGGCGGCGCTCGCGGCGGCGAGGAAGCCGCGCGCCCGGTCGTCCGCAACGGTCCGGTGTGCCGGCGCGTTCAGGAACAGGAAGCTGCGGTGGCCGAGCCCGAGAAGGTACCGGGTGGTCTCGACCGTCATGCCGACGTTGTCGTTATCCACATAGGCGACGCGGTTCTCGAATTCGGGCGCCGGGCGGCCGATCACGACGACGGGCATCTCACCGGTCAACCGCTCCGCGATCCGGGGGTCGTCGGTCTGGGGATCGAGCAGGATCTCCCCGTCGATCGGATCGGTAGACAGATGCTCGGTCCTGTTCAGATAGGAGAGCGGCAGCGTATTGACGAGCAGCCGGTAT
Source organism: Cohnella nanjingensis (assembly GCF_014212125.1). GTDB lineage: Bacteria > Bacillota > Bacilli > Paenibacillales > Paenibacillaceae > Cohnella > Cohnella nanjingensis. The sequence goes on along the minus strand of NZ_JACJVP010000020.1, from coordinate 49,291 downwards.
CCGTTGTCGTAGCAGACGCCGAGGACGCCGTTGAGCAGCGAGAGGTGGAATTGGCTGAATTTGAACTTCTCGCCCGGAATGTTGATTCCGATAATCCGGGTCGCCTTGCTCGCGAGGCTGCGCGCCCAATAATTCGGCTTGTAATTCAGCGACTTGGCGGCCGCCATCACCCGCTCGGTCACTTCCCGGCTAATCGGGCGTTTCTTGCTGAATACGCTGGAGACGGTGCCTTTGGATACGCCGGACGCTCTCGCGACATCTTCGATCGTTGCCATATCATAAGCCTTTCTTGTCTCCCCGGCGGAGAGTTGGTGGGTGGGGTCGCACGACCGTTCGTTAAACCGGTTTAATAGATACTTAGACGGGTGCACCGCATTTTTTTCGCTTTTCCACCCCCGGCTATCGCAGTTTGCGTCATCTTTCGCACAAGCCTCATATTAAACCGGTTTTATCAACCGTGAATTACGGGATTGTTATCCCTATGTTAGCTTTTTGCCGAATAGACCGATAAAATAAAGCGCTTACCCCACATGGAAATCCCGCTGCTCTTCGAATGGGGCAAGATGCCCGCAAGCCGACTTTGGCCGGACCAAGCCCATTTTCGCCCAAATGCGTCACCGAATTCGGGTCTATGCTATAGCCTATAGAGACAAATGACCCTATTGGAGGTTTTCACGATGGATCGTGGCTTTTTCCCTGGCGGCGGATTTGGCCGGCCGTTCTTCCGTCCTTTCCCCCATCCGTTTTTCCCGAACCGTTTCTTGTTCCCGTTTTTCTTTTTCTCGCCGTTCGGCTTTCCCTTCTTCCGCGACGGGCAGTCGGATGACGCCCTGTTCGCGCAGCACCAAGCTGTTGCGGGCGATACGCTCGCTTCGGTCTGCCACCGTTACAACATGCCGCATGCCATCCTGGAAGAAGCCAATCCGCATCTGTCGAATCCGAATCAACTGAGAGCGGGGGAGACGGTGTACATTCCCCGAATCTCGCACATGCTCTGCCAGAAAACCTATTCGGAAATGTCGGCTCCCATGCAGCAGCAAGCGGCGATGCACCACGGTCATCACGGTTGATCGCAGGCACGGAGAGACAGCACGGTTGATCACAGGAACGGGGAGACATCGCGGTTGATCTCGGGAATGTAGAAACTGCACCGTTGATCGACGAATAGGAGAGAAGCCCCGCCTGCGTCCGATTCGGGCGCTGACGGGGCTTCTCTATTGACGGGCTTGATGATCCTCGGATGCCTAGCGCCGGGTACATCGCACTAGAATACACTAAGGCTGGAGGTGATCGGATGAGCCGATCCGGCAGCCTGACGGTCCACAGCAAATGGGCCAAGACGAAGGCCATTTTGCGCAGCGGAGACGTGCGGTCCTACGTGCCGGATACGCGGCGGATGACGGCGGCCGCCCTGCGCGAGATGCTCTCGCGTTACCGGATGGTCTACATCAAGCCGAATTCGGGGATGTTCGGAAACGGCGTGATGCGAGTGGAGCGGCGCTCGCAGAACGGAAAAACCCTGTACAGCTACCAGCACGATAAGAAACGGCGTGAGTTCCGCGATTTCGGTACCCTTTTCGCCTCGATCGGCCGGCACAAGCGCAAAGGCGCGTACCTCGTGCAGAAGGGCATTCCCTTGCTCACCTATCGCGGGAGACGATTCGATATCCGCGTCATGATTCAGCGAAACGCCAAGCGGGCCTGGGAAGCGACCGGCATCATCGGACGCCTCTCCCATCCCGCCAAGATCGTGACGAATTACCATAGCGGGGGCACGCCGATGAGCATTCGGACGTTGCTGAAGCCCCAGCTAGGCGTTCAGCGAATCGCCAAGCTCGAGCGTACCTTGGCACAGGTGGGCAGAGCCTCCGCGACGGCACTGAGCCGCGTCTATCCGCGGATCAATATGGTCGGGGCGGATATCGGCCTGGACGCCGGCTACAAGCCGTGGATCATCGAGCTCAACACGAGCCCGGACCCTTACCTGTTCCGGCATCTGCCGGACAAGAGCACGCACCGCAAAGTGCTGCGTTACGCCCGCGCGCTCGGACGCATACCGAAGCGCAAATCCAAATAAGCGCCGAACGCGACGGAACGCGCAACCCCAAAAAGCATGCTGCCACTAGAGCAGCATGCTTGGGGGTACGCGGGAAGCTCGCCAAGGCAAGCGTCTGCGCGAGCGCCGCTTTAGCCGTCGGCGCGTCCCTTCCACGATCCTAGCGACGAGACGAAAACGTCGTAGTCCCGCTTGATCGCGATTTGCGCTTCTCCTTCGCGATCGAATCGAATCTCGATCGTATTGACATAGGCCGTCCTAAGCGGCCGGATCGTCAGCTTCAACGTTCCGTCGGACGTCCAAGTGGCGCTAGCCGCGCAAGCGGCGCGATCGTCGGTTGAGCCGTTCACGACCCAAGCGCCGCGTCCGAAACGCACCTGGGCCTCGCCCCGCTCACTCGTCCAAGCGAGGACGACTTCTTCCTCGCCGCAGGTCACTGTCGCTTCTCTTAGTCCAAGCCCATTCGCTTCGAACGCATAACGTCGCCCGTCGACCGCCGGTTCCGTGGCCGATCGGTCGATCTCGCGCGGGGCGGCGATCCGAAGGGATGCCGCCGTCTCTTGGAGGAGGCGCTCGCCTTCCGGGTCCGGCGCGAGCGGCCCATCCGCGCCTTCCAGCAAGGGCAGCAGCTGCGCCCAGATGAGATCGAGGATCGGCTGCGACTCGTACATCGCGGAGGTGAAGGCAAAGACCGCGTCCTGCCGCGGCAGGATGAGGATGAATTGGCCGAATGCCCCGTCCGCGCGGAAAGCGCCGTGACGGCAGCGCCAGAACTGGTAGCCGTACCCCTGTGCCCAATCATGATCTTCGTCCGGCTGCGCCGCCGTCGCGATGCGGACGCCCGTGGCCTCTTCGATCCATGCTTCGCTCAGCAGCCGTTCGCCGTTCCACGTCCCCTTGTTCAGATACAGCTGGCCGAACTTGGCATAGCTCTCCGCAGAGATGCTGAGCCCCCAGCCGCCGACCGTAATCCCGAGCGGACAAGTCTGCCAAGTCGCTTCCCGGATGCCGAGCGGTTCGAACAGGCGCGGCTTGGCGTAGTCGAACAGCGTCATGCCCGTCACGCGCTGCAAGATGGCGGACAGCATGTACGTCGCGCCGCTATTGTAGAGGAAGCGCGTGCCCGGCGCTTCTTCGACGGGCGCGTGCAGGAAGGTCCGCACCCAATCCTTCTTCAGCGCGAGCTCTTGCTCGAATAGGTTCAACGTGTCCACCTGATGGCCGGTCGACATCGTGAGGAGATGCTTCACCCGCATTGCCGCGAGGTGCTCGCTAGGTTCGGACGGCGACTGGTCCGGGAAGAAGGCGATGACCTGGTCTTCCACGGATAACAAGCCCTCCGCAACCGCCATGCCGATCGCCGTGGAGGCGAAGCTTTTGCTTACCGAGTTGCTCAGCCGGGGCAGCGTCGACGAATACGGCGCCCAGCCCCCTTCGGCAATGATGCGGCCGTGCCGCAGCAGCACGAAAGCGTCGATCTCTTGATCGCATCCGTCAAGCGCTTCCAGAAATGCCGCGAGCCCGCGCGAGGACACGCCCTCTCGTTCCGGCGCGCTGCCGATTAGATCCGTATTCCCCATTGCCGTAGACCTCCTTGGGATATGCGCTTTCTGCCCCATTATCAACCATTCCCGCTCGGCTGCCAACCCCCCCTTTTTCGAATCGAGCGACTATTCGCATGCTAATTACGCCGAGCTGCTGAGCTTACAATGCGTAAGCTGTTAATATCGGCTTACAGCTCGCCGCCAGGCGATTCTGCTTCGCGTAAGCCGTAAATATCGGCTTACAGCTCGCCGCCAGGCGATTCCGCCGCGCGTAAGCCGAAAATATCGGCTTACAGCTCGTCGCTAGGCGATTCTGCTTCGCGTATGCCGATAAAACCGGTTTATCCGCTGCCGCCGAAAAAGGCGCCTCTAGTCATCTCATGATGGCTACCAGGCACCTTTTTCTACGTGAACACGACTAGGAGCGAATCTCGCAATACAACTTTATCGAACCTAATGACGCACGCCGACTGCAACTAAACTTGCTAGAAGCATCCTACTCTACTCTACTCTACTCTACTCTACTCTACTCTACTCTACTCTACTCTACTCTACTCTACTCCTCTTTTCCGCCCACGGCCGACAGCTCCGCCAACGCGACGGTACGTTTCGCCTCGTGCGAGCGGACGATCGCCTCCAGCACCTTCTGGTTCTCGTACCCGGCCCTGAAGTCCGGCAAGCCGTCCGCCGACTCGCCGGAGAGCATCTCCGCGAAGTCCTCCCACAGCGCGCGGCGCGCGCGCGACGGCACCTGCAGCTTCTGTTCCGACAGTTCCCCGGTATCCGGGTCGAGACGGATCCAGATCACCTGCTCCTGCGCCAGCGTGCTCGCGTGCAACGTGCCGAGATCGCCGTAGATGGAGACTTCCAGCTGGTTGCCCGAGCCGATGCAGTTGCGCGACGTCTGGAAGATCCCCGCGGCCCCTCCGGTCATGCGCGCCTGGAAGCTGGCGAAGTCGTCGACCTCCACCTCCAGCATCTCGTCCGACGAGAGGCTCTTGCGTTCGGGAATCAACGTCTGCAGCCGCGCGGACAGCTCCTCGAACGGCCCGAACAGATAGTGGGCCAAGTCGATCATATGCGCGCCGAGATCGCCGAGCGTGCCGGTCCCGGTGACGGCCTTGTCGAACCGCCAGACGTACGGCACGTTGTAGACGGCGGCTCCCCAGCCCTGCAGATACTGCATCGAAAAGCTACGCACCGCGCCGATCCGTCCTTCCGCGAGCATCTCCCGCGCGAACCGGAACGCAGGCGTATAGCGGTAGCCGAATCCGATCAAGGCCGACACCGGATGCGCGTCATAGCGCGCCAGCAGCTCGGCCGCCTCCGCGAAGGTTCGCGTGAACGGCTTCTCCGAGAGAAACGGCTTGTTCGCCGCCAGGCAGACGGCCATAATGTCCGCATGCAGCACGTTAGGCGTGATCGAAACGACGGCGTCGACCTCCTCATCCGCGATCAACCCGCGATAGTCCGCATGCCGATGCGTCCGATCGACGCTGAGCCGCTCGCCCCATTCCGCTAAGGCCGCTTCCTGCACGTCGCAGATCGCCGCGATGCGGAATCGGGGCAGCTTTTCCAATTCTCTGACGTGGGCCTGGGCCATGCTGCCCAGTCCGATCAATCCCACCCGTATCGTATCCATCGACTTCGCTCCTCGCTCTCGTTTGCGGTCTCCATCCTTGTTCGCCAACCGGGCGAACATCCGAGGTCTCACTCTCCAAAACGCTCGATCTCCTGCTTCCGTACTTATCCGGGGTAGGCGAGCACCTGGTCGATCGCGGCGGACGCTTCGTTCAAGATGCCGCGCACGTCGCGAACGCCCAGGAAAATGTCTTCCATCGCTTCTTCGTAGATCTTCTCGATCTCGTTCCACCGGGGGAGCGGCGGCCGGTAATACGCATGCTCGATGCCTTTCAGGAAAGCGTCCATATACGTATTCGCGGCACCCGCCTCCTTCACGTCCGCCAACGCGTCCGCATTCGTCGGGATGAGCCCGGCGGCGAACATCGCGGTCTGCGTTTCTTTCCGCATCATCCAACGGATAAAGGTCCATGCTTCCGCCTTGTGCACGGTGCCGCGCGTCATGACCAGACTCTCCCCGCCGATGATCGGCCCGTTCGCCCCGTCCGAAGGGAAAGGCGCGGCCAGCGTCGTCTTCAGCAGATCGGCCTTCGGATTCGCGACGTTCATTAAGATGCTATAGTACCAAGGCCCCTCGTCCATCATCAGCACTTTCCCGCCCCCGGACACCTCCGACCACAGATCGCCGGCTCCGTTCAGCAGATTCGGGTTCAGCACCCCTTCCCGATAGAGGCCCGCCATCGTCTCGGCGGCCCTTATGCTGTCTTCGCTGTTCAGGTAACCGGCCGTCCTCGCGAAACGGTCGTCCGCCAGCTTGCCGCCAAGCGCGAAGAAGTACGGCAGCGACTGCCACATCTCAAGACCGGACATGCCCAGAACCAGATGCTGCTTGCGGGCGATCGCGACGAGGGTCCGCAGCGAATCGGGCGGACGCGTCAGACCCGCTGCTTCCAGCAGGGAACGGTTGTAGATCGCGGCCTTCACGTTCCGATTGAGCGGCAAGCCGTATGTCCGGTCACCGATCCGGTTCAGCTCCAAAAGCCGGGCGCCGATCTGGGACGCGACCTCGCCGTATCCCGGATAGCCGTCGAGCGGCTCCAGCAGCCCATGGCTCGCGAACCGGGGAATCCAGGCATAATCGAGCCGGACGACGTCCGGTGTCTTGTTCGCCGAGGCGCGGGAGATCAGGGCGGCTTGGTACTCCTGATTGGAGGATTGCCGCACCGACTCGATGCGGATTCCCGGATTCTCCCGCTCGAATGCCGGGATGACGCTCTCTTCGAACACCCGGTTCTCCTCGTCGCTATACGTGTGCCACACGACGACCGTCTTGACGGGCGCGTCGTCCAGCCGGCCGACGGCCGCTCCGTTCTCGATGATGCCGTTCTTCGCGCAGCCGCTCGCCAGGACGAGGAAGACAAGATAGCTTAGCGCCGTTCCCCCGAAGCGGCGCGCAGCGCGTCCGCGCCATCCGCTCATTCGCGTCCCTCCCCTTGGGCCGGCTCGACTGGCGTGGGCTTGCGCCCTTCCCGATCGTCGACCGGCTCGGCTTGGTTCAGCTTGCGCCCTTCCCGGTAGTCGACCGGCGCGCAGCCGGCGATCTTCTTGAACAGCTTGCTGAAGTACTTTACGTCGTTGAAGCCCGAGCGTTCGGCGACCTCGTAGACGCGCAGATCGGTATGGGTCAAGAGCGCCTTGGCCTGGTTGATGCGCAGGTCGATCACGTAGTCGATGAAGTTCTGGCCCGTCGTTTTCTTGAACAAGATCGAGAAGTAGTTCTTGCTCACATGGACGGCATCGGCCACCTGCTGCAGCGTCATCGCATCCAGATAGTTCGCGCGGATGTAGGCGAGCGCGATGTCGATCGGATGCGACGCGGCAGCCGCGTCGAGCGTCCGCGAGCCGAGGCCGCTGAGCTCCGACATCTGCTCCTTCAGCAGCTGAGCCAGCTCTGCGAGCGATTCGGCCTGGAACAGCCGTTCGAACGATTCGACGAGCGCATACGGGTCGACGGTCATCTTGAAGCGCATGGAGAGTACCCGGCAAGCGTTCTCTTTCAATTCCGAAGGCGAGATGCCGCCGTTCGCCCATTCCGCCTGCCATAGCGCAAGCTGCCGTTCGAAGGCTTCGTCGCCCGCCGTCAGCCCCTTCACCCGGTCCGGCAGCCGCTGCTCTCCGTGGGCGCGGCTGCGGTCTCCCGCATAGACGTAGAGCCCTTCGCCTTCGAAGAATCCCCGTTCGCAGGCGGTCATGCTCTCCCGGAAGCAGGCCGGAACGGCGGATAGGCCATCGCCCGTCACCCATCCGAGCGTGACGCCCAGCTCGGCCTCTCCCGCCAGCTCCTCGCGCAGCCGCGCCAAGGATAAGGGAGCGTCCGCTTCGCCCGGCAAGAGCAGGAACAGCCCGTTCTCCGCGGTCGTCAGCGCGATGCCTTCGGGGACCCGCGCATAGAACGCTTCGGACAATTGATCCAACAAGATCGACTTGTACAGGTAACCATACGTCTCGTTCAAATCCCGAACGCGGTTCAGCTTTACGCAGGCTGCTTGAAAAGGCCCTTTCAGCCAAGACGGATAGGCATGCTCCGCGATCGCCGCCTCCGGCTTGACGAGATACCGTTTGAGCTCCTGTTCGTACCGCTTGCGCAGCCGCATCCGCTCTTCATGTCCGGCCTCCCGGAGCCGGACGCCCAGCCGCTCGTCCTCCCGTATCAGCTCCTTGCATTTGCGTAGAATCGAGATCAGCTCCTCCGGCTCCAGCGAGTGCTTCAAGATGTAGTCTACGACGCCGAGCTTCAACCCTTCGCGCACGAACGCGAAGTCGTTGTGGCTGCTGACCAGGACGACCTTGATCCGCGGATACTGCTGCAGCGCATGGCGCGTCAATGCCAATCCGTCCATCACCGGCATCTTGATATCCGTGATGAGGATGTCGACCGGCCCGGCGGCGAGACGCTCGAGCGCCGCCGCTCCGTTGGCGTAGTCGCCGACGACCTGCATGTCTTCCTGCGCCCAATCGACCGAAGCTTTGATGCCGAAGCGGGTTACCGGCTCGTCGTCCACGATCATGACGTTAAGCATGCGCTTCTCCCTCCTGTCCCGACGCCTTCGGATACAGCACGATCCGGACGACCGTTCCTCCGCCTTCGGCTTCGCCGATCGTCGCCTCGGAGCCCCGGTCGAAGTACAACTCGATGCTCTCGACGACATGGCGCAGGCCGATGCCGGTCTGACCCGCGCGGACCGTCTCGCGGATCGAGCGAATCATCCTCGCCCGCTCGGGCGTGAGTCCGATCCCGTCATCCTTCACCGTGATGACGACGGCTTCTCCCGACATTTTTGCCTCTATGGCGATCTCGCCGCCCGTATCCTTGGGGACGATGCCGTGGAAAACGGCGTTCTCCACGAGCGGCTGAATCATCATGCGCGGAATGACGAAGGCGGCGGCTGCCGGGTCTACTTGCGTGTTTAGCCGGAAGCGGCGGCTGTACCGGAGCTCCAGAATCGCCAAGTACTTCTCGATGATGTCCAATTCCTCCTCGACGGTGACGAAGTTCCCTTTCTTCCCCATGTTCGCTTCGAGCAGCCGGATCAGCGCGGAGATGCCTTCGTAGGCGCTGGCGGATTGATCGTACTTGATCAGCCAACGCAGCGTCCCGAGCGTGTTGAACAGGAAGTGCGGATTGATCCGGTGGGCGACCGCCCGCAGCTCCGCGTCCTGCTTTTGCCGCTGCTCCCGCGTGACCTGCGCCATCAGCCGTTCGACGTCGGCGATCATCCGGTTGAACTGGCGGCTCATCAAGCCGAACTCGTCGTGGGTGAGCACGTGGGTGCGGGCGGTGAGATCGCCGAGCTGGACCAGCTTCATCTGCCGGGTCAGCTGCTTGATCGGACGCGTGACGCGTCCCGCGATGGCGAGCCCGATCAAGATGCCGATCAGCGTGAACGCGCCGAACGACAGGAGAATATGATTGTGCAGCGTATCCAGTTTGTCCGTGATCTCGTGGATCGGCACCGTGCCCACGATGAGCCAGCCGTTGGCGAGACGCTGCTTGACGCCATAGGAAGGCACGCCGTCGTCGTCGAACTCGAATTCAACCGCGGCGTCGCCCGTAATCTTCGCGAGCAGTCCGGCGTTGGCGACCGGTTTGTTGATCCGGTCATGGTTCGCGTCCACCATGATACGTCCCTCTTCGTTCACCACAAAAAAACCGCCGGTCGCGCCGAGCTTCATGCGCGAGATGTTGTCCAAGATCTTGCGTCCGTTCAGATTGACCAGAACGTAGCCGATCGTCTTCATCGTGTCGAAGTCCTTCATGATCCGGGCGATCGGCAGCACCAGCTCCGTGCTGTCGCCGCCGCCGCTGAAGCGGTCGTCCTGCAGGCCCAGCCAGACGAGGCCGCCGTCCTTCGCCTTCGCCTCCCGGGTCCAGTCGAGGGCGTTCAAGTCGTAATGCGACAGCTTGATCCGGGAGAATGTCCCGCTCCCCCAGCTCTCGTCTTGATTCTTGAGCACGTAGACGATATTCACGAACGAGCTGGAGTAGACGATGTTGTTCAGAAAGCTCTCCAGATACCGCTCGTTCTCCCGCCACGCCTTCAGGTTCTGACTGGCGCCGCCGCTGTTCGCCACGACGTTCTGGATCTTTAGATCGCTATAGATCAGATCGGAGACGTCGCTGCCCGCGTTGAGGATGAAGGAGAGGGAATCCGCCGCCTGCTGCGCGATCTGGACGGACGATTCCCGGACGTTGTTCTTCACCGTGCTGTTCGAGACCAAATAGAAGGAGGCGCTCGTAAACACAGCCGGGAACAAGATCGCGACGACGAACGCGACGATCATCCGCGTCGCGAACCGGTTGAAGATCCGAATGTTGCCCATCCCAGCGCCCCCCTTTCTGGCTCAAGTGTACTACAAAAGCCCGGGATCGGCGTATGCTAGCATTTTCCAAATCGGATCCCCACGCTCGCCGTCGTTCCGGCGACGAACGCGCGATGCCGTCCGATCGCCCGGCGAGGCGGACAGCGCCGGCAACCGCCTTTATCCGCGTCCGTTAAGAACCCTTGTATTCGATGACGACCATGTCCCAATACCGCAGCTTCGGCAGCGTCAAGCGCAGCGATCCGCCCTCCTGCTTAAAGCCCAGTTCCACTGCAGAACCGCCGTAGTAATCCGGGGTCGCCATCCACACCTTGCCGACTTTGCGGTCGGTCCGGACGGCCAGGCGCACGTTCTCCTTCACGGTCGGCTCAGCTTGCGTCCCTTTCGCGTCGTTCCAATTCATGCCCTTCGCGTCCGCGAAGTTGATCAAGTGGAGCATCACGCGGTCGTCCTTCCGCTTGGCGAAGGTCCAGATCTTGCCCGCTTCCGCCTCCCGGGACAAAGCCGTACCCGAATCGTCCGTCACGTCGACCTCGGCATCCTCCGCTCCGTCGCGAAGCAGGTTCTGGTAGCCGGTCAGAAAGTCATAGAAGGCGATCAGATCCCGCTCGAGCGCCGGCGTCACGCTTAGGTTGCGATGGGGGAAATACTCCTTGGACAGCATGTTCTCTCCCAGCTCCAGGTGGGAAGCGCCGGAAGCGAAGATGACGGCGTCCGCCAGCAGAACGCCGGGCCGGTTGAATTCCCCCTTGCGGTCGGACAAGTCGTAGTTCATGTACGCGGCGAGCACCGTGTTCAGCTTGCCGTCCGACAGCTTCCGGTTCTGGTCGACGATCTGCTTCAGGTTCTTGTACTGCGGATGGCTCTCCCACACCTCGGTGTACAGAAACTTGACCGGCGCCTGCTTGGCGATATACGGCTGGGCGAATTGGCCGACCGCGTTCATGACGTAATCGACGTCGAGCCCCTGCTTCGCCGCCTGCAGGAAAGGCGCGTACGTCGCGGCCAGATTGACGCTCTTGCCGGTCGCGGTCCATCGGGCGCCCCGGTCGCCCAACTGGTCGACGTGCCAGCCGTCGAACGGCAGCAGCTCGAACGCCTTCCGCTCCTTGGCGATGAGGTACTGCTGCCAATCCGGATTGGACGGGTCCATCAATAGGATATCGCTGGCCCAACCGTCCGGGAGCGGATGCCGGTCCTGCGTCTCGCCGGTCGGATCCTTGAACAGTCCCCACTCCCGCTTCACGCCGTCCCGTTCCGCATCCTCGTAGGCGCCGAACAGCAAGTTGTAATTCATCGCCTTCATGTTCTTGCCGTGCGCGAGCGCGATATAGTCCCGCATGGTCGCAAGCGACACTTCGCGTCCCGCGATATCGGACCATGCGGCGGCAGGCTGGCCCGCCTCGTCCGTCTTGACCGGGTCGTGGTGCTTCCATTGCCAGTCGTAGAATTGGAGGCCGTTGAGATGATAGCGGTTCAGCCGGTCGATGACCGCTTCCCGATTCGCCCGCTCCATGGACATGAAGTCGGCCAAGTAGCCGTAGCGCGGGAACTTCCCCCAGTCGGACGAAACGTCGACCGCGATCGTGCGACGGTCCGCGAGATGGCCGTCCCGCTCGAGGAAGATCTCCGTCATATAGCCGGTATAGTCGTCTGCGGGCGGCTTCCATTCCCAGACGAGCTCTTTCGCCCCCTTCACCGGCATCTTCGTCTCCCCGACGACGCGGTCCAGCTGCTTGTAGCGGACGACGAGCTTGCCTGAAGGGGCGTCCCCGTTCAACTTCATCGTGTAACGGACGGTCTCGCCGGGCGCATACCGGGCTTTGTCCGTCGATGCGTCGCCGAGCAGGCTCGCCTCCGGAACGTCCTGCGCGCGGATCGGAGCGGTACGCTCGCAGGCGGAGAGAGGGACGGTCAACGCCAGCGCGACGGCAAGCAAGCCGACGGCGCGTTTGCTAATGTCGTTCATGATCGCATTCCCTTCTCTATCGAATCTCTAGACGGCCGACGGCCGCTTTTACCCTTTGACCCCGCCTTCGTTGAAGCCGGACTGCACGAACTTCTTCTGGAAGGCCATGTAGATGAGGATGACCGGCAGCAGGGCGATCATCGAAGCGGCGAAGATCTGGCCGTAATTGGTGGCGTACTTGTCGTTGAACATCAGGATCGCGATCGGCAGCGTCCGCAGCGCTTCGCTCTTGATCAAGGTGAGGGCGAGGAAGTACTCCTCCCACGTGCCCTGGAAGATGAAGATCGCGAGCGTCCCCATCGCTGGCAGCGATTGGGGCAGATAGATGTTCCAGAAGATGCGCCAGCTGCCGCCCCCGTCGATCAGCACGGACTCCTCCAGCTCCTTCGGAATGCTCTCGAAGAAGCCCCGGAGGAAGAACATGTTCCCGACGACGCCGCCGGCAATATAGATCAGCCACAGCCCCCAATACGTATTGACGAGGCCGAGGCCCTTGATCGTGACGAACTGCGGAATGATGTTGATAACGCCCGGAATCATCATGGTCAGCAGGAAGATGCGGAACACGAATTCCTTGCCTGGGAACGCGAACCGGGAGAATCCGTACGCGGTCAGCGCCCCCAGGAACAGCGAACCGACCATGGCGACCGACGTGACGATAACGCTGTTCATGAAGTAGGTCGTGAAGTGATTCTTGTTCCACACCGTCGCGTAGTTCGTGTAGTTAGGCGTGACGTGGAACACCTCGTCCGGCTTCGGCAGCGTGTTCGTGCCGAGGAAGAAGGTCGTCAGAATCATGTAGACGAACGGGAACAGGAACAGAAGGGCGCCGAGAAGAATGGCCGCGTAGACCGCGATTTTGCCGAGCAGCGATGTTTTCATGTGCGCGCCTCCTTTAGAACATTCTCTGCTTGCCGATTTTGGTCATCTGCGAATACGTGAGCAGGAATACCATGATTCCCATCATGAAGCCCATCGCCGCCGCCGGACCGAACTTCAGATGCTCGAACGCTTGGGTATAGATAAGGCTCGGGATGACCTGGGTCTGGTCCATCGGCCCGCCTTTGGTGATGAAGTACACTTGCGGGAAAAAGCCGAACGCTCCGTTCACGAGGTTGATGACGACGAAGATGCTGATCGGCTTCAGCAGCGGGATCGTGATGTGCCAGAACCGCTGGCCCGCGTTCGCCCCGTCGATATCCGCCGCTTCGTACAGGTCCTTGGGGACGCCCTGCAAGGCGGCCATGTAGATGACGACGCCCCAGCCGACGGTCTTCCAGATGTGGAACAGCCAGATCATGATCATGGCCGACCAGTAGTTGCTGCGCCAGGAGATCGCCTGGGGCAGGAGCCCCAACTGTTTGTGCAGGATGTAGTTGACGAACCCGCCGTCGCCGTCCGCGAACAGGTACTTGAACAACAGGGCGATGATGATCCACGACGTCACGATCGGCAAATAGTAGATCGTGCGGAAGGCGATCTTGTACTTGACGAACTTGGCGTTGATGAGCACCGCGAACAGGATCGCCAGGAACCAGTTGACCGGCACGGTGGCGATGACGTTCAGGAACGTGTTGCGCAGGGCGATCCAGAACTTGCCGTTCGGGTCCTGGAATACCTTGGCGTAGTTGGCGAAGCCGACCCAGTCGTTGCTGGCGTTCGGCATGATGCTGAAGTTCTGGAAGCTGATCAGGATATTCTTGATCATCGGATAAAGGACGAATACGGCCGTTCCGATCAGCCCCAGCGCGATATACGGCAGCACGGCCATCCATTGTCTGAATCCGATGGCGAATCTGCTCTTCGGGGACACGGCGCCCACCTCTCCTCTTCGAAGCTCCGGAACGGCCGCCTCGCCGCGAACGCGGTCGGCGTTCGGCGAAGCGGCCGCAGCACGAGCAAGGTGCCTAGCTTATTTCAAGAGCGCGTCGATCTGCTTGGCCGCTTCGTCCAGCGCTTCCTTCGGCTTTTTCTCGCCGCGGATCGCCTTCTCGAAGCTCAGGTTGAAGATGCCTTCCATCTCGCCCCACTGCGGGATCGGCGTCCGCGGCAGCGCCGTCTCGAGCTGCTGCACGAACTCGCCGACGAACGGGATGTCCATCTGCTTCATCGCTTCGGCCGCCGCTTTGTTGGACGGGATCAAGCCGACCTCGGCCATGATCTTCTGCGGCTCTTCGGTCATCATCCATTGGGCGAACGTCCAGGCTTCCTTCGGATGCTTCGAATTCGCGAACACGACCAGATCCTCGCCGCCGATGACGGACCGGCTGCCGCCCGCGCCCGCAGGCATCAAGCCCCGCACGGTCTCCGCCATCGGATCGAACTTCGCGTCCTTCTCGTTCATCAGGATGCTGTAGAACCAGGGACCGTCGTCCGTCATCAGGTAGTCCCCGCTCTTGAGGCCGTCCCAGACGCCCGGCTCGCCGCCCAGCATCGTCGGGATGATCAGCCCTTTTGCGTTCCAGGACACCAGCGTCTCCAGCGCCTTCACGCTCTCGGGACTGTTCAGGAAACCGTCGGACTTCGTGTAGTCGTCATTCGTGATCTTGCCGCCCAAGCTCCAGAACCAAGGCGCGAGTCCCCAGGCGTTCACCCCGGATACGCCGAGCCCGAACTTGCCCTTGCTCTTCAGCGTCTCGGCGGCCTTCACGAGTTCGTCCATCGTCTTCGGCGCTTCCGTGAGACCCGCCTCTTCCAGCGTCTTCTTGTTGTAAATGGCGACTTTGGTGTTCGTATTGACGGGGACGCCGTAGTAGGCGCCGTCATAGAAGTTGGTCGCTAGCGGTCCGTCGAACACGTTGGCCTTGACCTCGTCGAACCCTTCCAGGTCGCTCAGTTTCGCCAAGGCGCCCTGGGAGGCGAACTCCGGGACCCAGACGATATCCATGCGCATCAGGTCCGGCGCCGCGTCGCCCGCCACGCCCGCGATGACCTGCTGCTTCAAGCCCTCATAAGGCATGCGAGTCAGCTGCAGCTCGATATTGGGGTACGCCTTCTCGAACGCGGGCTTGATCTTCTCGGTCAGCACCTTCTCCTCTTGATCGCTGTACGTGTGCCAATACTCGAGCTTCACGCGGTCCTTCGGCGTCTCCGCGCCGCTGCCGCCGCTGTCGGTCGCGCCGGCGCTAGGGCTCGCCGCGGCGTCTCCTCCGCCGTTGCCGTTTCCGCTGCCGCATGCCGCGAGCGAAGCCGCCAGCGCAGCCGCCATGACCCCGCCGAACACTTTTCTCATGCTCCCCATCTCTCTTCGAGCTCCCTTCGGAATGGATTACTCCGTCATTATGACGCCGATTCCGAGCAAGGGTAACCGCTTTCAATCCCATCATGGTGTAAGATTTATCGCTCTTGCGCCTCTACGGACGTCTGCCGGCGGACGCATGGTGTACGATCTACACATGGGATGCCAAATAAAAGACACCCCGGCAACGGAGAGGCGCTCTCCCTGCCAGGGTGTCTCGGTTTCTTGCATAGGGTTCGTCTGGGCCTCTTAGCCTTCGGCCCCCAGCCGCAAGACGTATTCTTCGATCTCCTCGCCTCGCGCGTTCGCGAATCCCCGGTCTTCGCTTACGATCTTGAACCCGTTCCGCTCCAGCACCTTGAGCGAAGCGAGGTGGTCCTTGGCCGCGCGGGCGAACAGCGGACGCTCCTCTTGCACGCGCAAAAATTGCGAGACCGCTGACGTCGCCACGCCTTGTCCCCAAAACGCCCGGCCGATCCAGTAGGTGATCTCCGTCTCGCCGAAGGACGGGTAGCTGAGGATGTGCCCGGCCGCTTGTCCGTCGGCCAGAACGGTCCTGGCCAAGATTCGTTCATCGCCCAAGAGCTTGGTCCAATGCGCAGCGAAAGCCGGCTTGTCGTGCGGGTCCTTCGCCGTAAAGGCCGCCATTCGATTGGCTTCTTCATCTAACTGATGTTCGTAGAAGATCGGCAGATCCGCCTCCACCACTTCCCGGAGCGTCACCTCGGTCATCATTCGCCCCGCCTCCAGGCGTTCCCGGATTAGCGCGAGCAGCGTCGTCTTCTCTTCGTCCGGGACCCCTTCGGCCAACCTCGCGGCCGTCACGGCCAAAAACCAAGATTCAATCTCCGCCATCGTAAGGTCGGAGCCGGCTAGATATTCCGCCAGATAGACTTCGCGGATCCGCGTTCTCGTCCGATTCAGCGCATCCCTTATGGGCACCGGCGTGTCTTCCGGCAACGTCCCATAAGTCAGCAGCAGCAACGTACGGGCGACATCCCCCGCCGGATGGCCGGTCATGCCGTTCATCCAGTCGATCGTCCAAGCGCGCTCGCCTAACATGATGTTGTCGGGATGGAAGTCGCCGTGGCACAGCGCGGACGCGGCGGGCAGCTGCGATAGGTTGCCGAGGATATCGGCTTTCTCCCGTTCGGACAGCCGATCGGTATGCCGAATCTGCCGTGCCAGGTAGTCGGCCTGGTTCAGCAAGCCCGATTCGCCCGGCACGTTGCTGCCATGAATGGCTAGGTGAAGTTGCGCCATCCGGCGTGAAAGGTCGTCGAGCGCCTCCGGCTCGGCGATCATCTGTCGAAGCATGGCCACGCCGTCGATCCGCTCGAAGACGATCCCCTGCCTGCCGTCCGCTTCCGCACGCTCATAGACTTGCGGCACGTCCAGGTCCATGGAAGCGACGAATCGGCTGACCCGGTATTCGTACCGAACGTCCTCCTCCGGTATGAATGCATAGTACAGTTTCAAAATACGGTCTTGACCTTGCGCGAAGATGGCCGCGGTCCGGCCTTCGCCGATCGGCTGCATGGGCGCCTCCGCTCCTTTCCAATCGTCAATCTTTCCTCGCTTAATAATTCTGCGGAGAAACGCCGACTCCTTCGATGACCTCATGAGAGAATAGGAATAGGATTGCGAGAGTAACAACAGGAAATAGAACAGTTGGTCGGGAGGAGATCCATTATCGCAGGGGCTGATCCATCATCTGGAGCTCTACGTCTCCGATTTGCGGCGGACGATCGATTTTTGGGTTTGGTTTTTGGAGGAGATCGGCTATCGTCCTTACCAGGACTGGGAGGAATAGACGGATCGACCTCGCGTCTTCCGTATTCGGAGTCTGATATTCGTTGAACAGGCCGCCGTTTTTTGGGCAGTCTGTTGTTTTTTTGCTATCGCGTCCCGTTTGCCGGTTCATCTTAGAAGGAAGAAGTAGCACAGCGCCGAATACTAGAACTCAACATTCTTTTCAAGCTGGCGCGGGGGAACAATAATGTTATACATAAAAGACATTTTATTGCAACTACTGTTCGCTTTGACGCCCTTTGTTCTGTACAACATCTACTATCGGGATAAAGCCATTAATTATTCAAAAAACTTTATCATAATTACGTGTATGATCTGCCTATTTATGTCGATGACCTTTCCTTCAAGCGTAGAAGAAGGAATCATATTCGATATACGCTATGTGATCATGTTTTTCGGAATGGTTTTCGGCGGCATGGTTACAGGTCTTATACTGCTTATCGAGTTCACGACGTACCGCTTGTTGTTGGGCGGCGCCGGATTGTTTTCGGCGATGGTTATTCTCGCGTTTACTTTTAGCTTATCCATCCTGCTTTCAGTCCTATACCGCCGCCATTCGGAGTGGCGAAAGCTAATCATTTTTATGGCGGGGATCAGTTTTTCCGTTATTCCTATTTGCGTAATGCTGGTCACCAAACATCATTATGTGATCGAGCACTTGACATTCAATATCCTAGCTATGCCAGTACAAAATTGCCTCGGTATTTGGTTATTATTTTCCCTATTTAATAAGGCTGTTTCAGACAAACAGCTTTACCTGGAATATCTTCGAAGCGAGAAAGTCGACACCATTAATCATGTCGCCGCCTCACTTGCCCATGAAGTTCGCAATCCGTTGACTGCAGTTATCGGTTTTTTAAAAATCATTCGGAATGATACGATATCCAAAGAAAAGACCAATCACTTTATTGATATTTGTATGGATGAAATAAAGCGGACCGAGATCATCCTTTCCGAATATCTTTCCATTTCTAAACCTAGTAAACAAGTATATGAACCAATTGATCTTACGAGGTTGTTGAACGCAATCGTCGACATCATGACACCATACGCGAACATGAATAACGTCCATTTAGTCACTAGCGATTACGGGCAAGAAATCAATGTTTCTGCAAATCCAAATGAAATGAAGCAATTGCTTATTAACTTTATAAAAAACGCGATAGAGGCGTGTACTTCCGTCTCTAATGGGCAAGTTTCCATTCGCGTTTACCGCGAGTCCCGTTATGCGAAGATAACGATACTTGATAACGGGATCGGTATGAGTAAGGTGCAAGTTGACCGGCTGGGAATCATTTATTTTTCGACAAAAACCAAAGGCACCGGAGTTGGGCTAACGTATTCTTATCAATTAATACGTTCAATGAAAGGCGATGTATCTGTCCAAAGTGAACCAGGAAAAGGGACTGAATTCATCATTTCGTTACCTTTGCTCGACTGATTTAGCAAGTTGGAACACGATCTCCGGGGGGTGACTGCGTTGCGAAAAATGCTTATGGTTATCGCATTGAGTTTGGTGTCGTCAGGTTGTGAAGGTCAACCACGCTCGGATTCGGTCAGCACTCCATCTGTAGTTGTAGATACAACTGTCGCTCAATTAATAGATACGGTCGGCAATCCAGATCAAGTGAAACGCTCTGCCAGGCTCCCTCGGGAGCAGGCGTTAGCCGCCGCTAACGATTACCATCCGACAACAGGGAAATGGTTTGAAGAGGAAAACGGATTCAATCTCATTACTTCCTACTCTTCCGGAGACACGGAAGCAGATAGTCAAGTTGTGGCTGCATTAGGTATGATTCCAGACGGGCGGTCTGTGCGGTTTCAATTGACAAGCCGGGACCAAACCGGAAAACGAGTCGAACAGATTGCAGAATACGTGGCAGATCATAAAAACACGGTTGATGGACGACTTGATTTTTCACACAAAATGCCCGTACATCCGGATACAAATTATCTCCTTAGCATAGAAATTCTTTCTCCCGAGGGACTTGTGGAAGACACTTTTATCTCTCCCCTTTTTGTCCCCCCCAATGAACTGAATGCTCGTCTCAACTTAAAACCGCCGGCAGCGGATGCAGGACAAACAGCGTTATCCATTTATAATGCAGGACCAACGGATTTATATTTGGGGTATGGATACGGTATCTATAAAAAAGAGGCCGCCGGTTGGAAGTTGGTGCCGAATGAAATGGCGGTACCGGCTGTTGCCACTATCATACCGCCTGGTGGATCTTTTAAGGAAGAGGTCTGGATTACCCGAAAGCTCCAACCCGGACAGTATCGTCTCGTGAAGCAAATCGAAGGAAACCAAACCCCTTTGTCTGCCAAGTTGGCTGCGGATTTTGAAGTGTCGTAGAACAAGATGTCCGCTCCCGCTGCAACGTATTACCCCGAAAGGCCTGCAGAGAAGTGCAGGTCTTTTTGTACGGAATTTATTCCTGAAATTTTGAAAGTTGGCTGAATGTTGATTGAACGAAAATTTCTTTATTTGGGAACCAATTGTTCGCTGCTTGAGTCTAATTGGTGAGGTGAAAGCAGTGGAGCACGAATTTTTGAAGCATATGACGACGATGGACGACGCGTCGTTGCGGGACATTATGGCTCAATACGGGAGCGATATTTGGAATTACGCCTATTTCTTGACCAAGAACAGGGAGCTTGCAGACGATGTTACACAGGATGTCTTTATTAAAGCGTACTACCGCATCGAAACGTTCCGGGGACAATCCTCTTTGAAAACATGGCTGCTGACGATTACGAGAAACACGGCGTTCCGCTATAGGCGCTCCACCTTTTTCCGCAAGGTGAATCTGTTTGCATCGATTACGTCCATCCAATCTGGCCGTTCGGCCGAAACCGAATATATGGAGGACCGGTATGTGGACGACATCTGGGACGTGATTATGAAACTGCCAGACCAATATCGGGAGGTATTGGTGCTTGATATCCGGTACGAGCTGTCAACGGAAGAAATGGCGAAGTTGCTGAACATTGCTACGGGTACGGTCAAATCCCGGTTGCATCGCGCCCGGGAAAAAGTAGAGCAGAACCTGAAGGAGGTGCGGTCATGAGTCATGACAAACCTGCGTGGTATGAACGCGCACGCAAAGGGCCTTTTGTCGGCAACTCTTTCGATGCGAGGGCGCGGCAGGCAATCGAAAAACGAATCGCCGGTAAGGGCGATCCGAGGAGACGAAAGAGCGCCGCGGTGGCGACGTGGCTCGTCGGAGCGGCAGCGGTGCTGCTTGCTGTCTTTATCGTCGTGCGGCTTCAGGACGCGGTGCCATCCGCCCCCTCGGGGAACCACCCTGTTGTCGGCGCAGGAACCGAAGGCAGCGGCAAGAACGAAGGAATTTCTGCCGCCGTTGTACGGGCGGAAGGAACAGCGGAGACGGGCAAGCTGCAGGTCGTGCCGCTGAACGGGGAAAAGCAGGAAACGCTCGGCGCTGCGAGCTGTATGGGCAAAGAGACGGATATGCAATTTCAAGGCAGCTACCGGGTCGTATATACCAGAGGAAAAGAAAGCGGAGTCGTGATTGACGAACTGCCGGAAATGACTTTCATCCAGCCCTCGGCGGACATCGTACAAATGACGAAGCTGGCGTTTGCCGATGCCGACGTCTTTCTGCTCGTTCCGCAGTATGCCGATTGTCACGGACTGAACTTCTATGCCTATGCCGTTGACAAGAACGGCGGCGAAGCATTCCCGCTTTCTTTCCGAATGGCGGACGGAACGGAATCGAACGCCTCGTATTATCCGCCTGGCGAGCTGCCTGCAGTCCGTGACGGACAGCTCGTTTTGCCTTCTGGCGAAGGACCCGGAGGGGAGACCGCGAACGGTCCGCAAGACCGGATCTTCGACTTAAACTTATCGGAAAAAGCGCTGGTTCAGTCGCCAGCCGCCATGGCCGGCGACGTGACCGGCGATTCCGGCAAAAAGGCGCTAACGCGTTCGTTCGTCTTTAGCGGTCAAACCTATACGATCCCCTATCCGGGCGACTACGCCGAATATTTCGTACACGCGGCCGAGGCAAACCTCTTCCAGATCAAGGCCGGCACCAAGAAAAAGTTGACGTCATTCCAAGAAGACGAGAAGGGCATTCACTATGTGAAGGACGGCAGAACATTTACGGCAGTTCCATCCATCTTCTGATTTATTCCACTGAACTGCCCGTTAGGTAAAGAAGGCTGCTGATCGTTATGATCGGCAGCCTTCGCCGTTCATTTCCTGCTAATCATAGTCTGGAACTGCATCAGTTGAACGGACTCTTCAGAAGGCAGATTCGTTTGGGCTCTCGCCCTGATCCCCCTGCTGCACCTGTCCCACTAACCCATAAAAGAACAACTCCATCAATTGCTCGATACTCCGGGTTATGCGTTCTTGATTCGATGCCTCCCAATGCCGGCCCAGCTCATTCTTGAACATCGTGAAGTAACGCATCGTCATCTCTTCCGTTTGACCTTTATGGATATAACCCTCTTGCTTCCCAAGCGCGACAAACTTCCCAAAAAAGCGCACGACCTTCTGTTCGCTGTAGTTCTCCATCATTTGCATCAATCCGCTCAACTCAGAGGATGGGACCTTTGGAAATTCATCCGCTAACATGTTTAAGTTTTTGGCTTCCAACAGCATGATTTCTTTCGTCTTCACGGGAAAAGACAGCCCGGAATCAAGAATGTTCTCATACAGCGCTAGCTGCTTGTCCATCCAGTTCATCAACGTATCGGCATAGAGCCGTTCTTTTGTACCGAAGTAGTTATAAATGGTAGCTGGGGAAACCTTCGCTTTATGCGCAATCTCATTCACGCTGACCTTCTGAAAGCCATGTTTGGAAAACAACTCAAACGACACGCCGTATATTTGTTCCATTTTTTTCTGTTTCCGTCTTTCATAACCATCCATCTTCTCCACCTCATATGTAGTGTAACTCAAGTTTTATAGTAATTCAATGAAATGAGTATAAAACTATTGAATCCTTGAATCTACATAGTTATAATGATTTTATAGTAATTATATACATTTAGTACATAACTATATAAACGGGAGTGTGTAATGAAATGAGATTAATACGAATCCCTTCTTTTTTGCATGATGTTTTTGGCGAGATACAGTCTATTGGGTCTATTCTGGCGATACTGCTTTTTGGCGGAACGCTGACTACTTCGTTGTATTGGATTTTCCCCGAAATGACCCGCCATTTGCCGGTATGGCGCAGCGCTCTGGCATTATTATTGACATTCGATATTTTTTCCGGCTGCATTGCCAATTTTACGGCTTCAACAAGCAACTTTTATGAAGCGAGAAAAACGAATCGAATCGTATTCATTGCGATACATCTCCATATCGTGCTTGTTGCGCTTCTTCTCCATACTGATATTTGGCATTCGGTAGGGGTATGGGCGTATACGATTATCGGAACTTTTGTCGTAAACGCCCTTATCGGAAAGCAATCGCAACGATTTGTTGCGGGCTTGCTCCTGTCTATTGGCCTGGGCTGCATCCCCATGCTGCCGGGAATATCGCCCTATATGCTGATCATCAGTTTATTGTTTATGCTTAAAGTGTTATTTAGCTTCGCCGTTGATCATTATGGTGAATCGGAACGCATTAGCGGTGAAGAAGCATGAAGGCTTCGCCTAGAATATCCATGATATCCAAGCTGTCAAAGTCGGACAAAGCCTTCTTCGTTGCGCTCATGAGCAAGGCATTTTCCCGAGATCCATTATTCCTCTATTTATTCGGCGACTCCGAGCTCGATAACACAGCAAGAAGTCGTGTAAAATCTTTTGTATCCTTTATGTTCGATAAGAGCTTTTTGCTCCATGAAGAAGTGTGGGGATGTTTCGAAAATGAAAGCTTGCTCGGCGCCTATATCGTAGAGAAGCCGCGTGCAAACCAGCTTCAGCGTATATGGGGAGGCCTGTTGCTCATCGGAAGGCTGGTTCCTTTGTTATTTCGCATGTCCGGAAGAACGTTGCATCTCCTTAACGCCTATATGCGAGTCACAAGGTCATCTTCCGCTCCTCCATCGGCGCATCACTACCTCATCATGATCGGCGTGGAACCGGAGATTCAGGGCAAGGGCGTCGGCAAAGCACTGCTGAACCATCTGTTGAATAGGGTCAATGCGGATAAGACCTCCCTGGGAGTCGCGCTGGATACGGAAAATAAAGAGAACGTATATCTGTATCGAAGATTTGGATTTGCCTTAAGTAGAGAAACGAGTTTCGACCGTCTACCGGTCTACTGCATGTTCTATCAAAAAAACATTTCTTGCCTCGAAGATTGGAAAATCAACATCAATAATTAACAGAGCCTGGTTAAAAAACAGGGGCTATCCCTCAGCCGTATGCATGGCTTGGGATAGCCCCTTTCGTATGCGTGCCGTCACCCCTCGTCCCGCAGGCGGAAGAGCTTCGATTCGGCCGGCAGGAGCGGTACGCGCCAGTCGCCGGACAAAATGGTCTGCGTATGCGCCCACAGGTCGGCGCAAGACCAGGTCTTCGTGGGGTTCAGCCCCATGCGCGCCAGATCGACGGAGATCTCGGCCGGCCGATCCCGGTCGTAGTTGAACACCGCGACGTACGTCTCCGTTCCCCGATCTACCCGATCGTGACGATAGAATACCTGCGTTGCCCGGTCTCCGACGTCGCCGGAGAGCGGCAGGAACGTCTCGCCCCGCCGCGCGATCGCGATCGGCGCTTGCTCCGCCAGCCATACGCGCGCGCGGTCTCGGGCTTCCGATATGCGATAGTCGTCGCCCATGAGCAGGAGGGTTCCCGCGATCAGCGAAGCATTCAGCCGGCTGCGCCCTTCGTGTTTGGACGTCGGCGGATGGTTGTAGCTCTTGTGCAGTACGGTATGGTCCGGATCGTTGAAGGCGTACAGCGTGCGGTGAATCCACCAACCGTAGGTGAGCGAGTTCAGCATGTAGGCCGTATCCTTCAGCTCGCCGAATGCGTCGCAGGAGATGCGGCGGCCGTGAGCGTAACCATGCGGGAACAGCGGCGCGATGGACAGATGGATGAAGAACGGCCGGCCGATCTTCGCCGGATCGAGATGCGCGAGAATCTGCCGCATGCCGTAGTTGTACGCCTGAACGCCCGTCTCGATCTCCGGCAGGAAGTGGCACCCCTCCAGGGCGCCGTGACCCATGAAGTCCAGCTTGACGTATTCGAAGCCTTCCTCCACGAACTGCTGCAGCGTCCATGCCGTCCGCATCAAGTTCCCGGGGTGGCTCGGGTCGATCGCGAGCCCTCCGTCCAGATCCGGCAGCACCCGGCCCGCCTCGTCGCGCAGCAGCAGATCCGCGTACGTATAGCGGCCGTCCGTCCCTTCCACCAGGCGATTCGCTGCCTCCTCGACGGTTCCCCAATAGGCGAACGGCGTCCAGTACGTCCCGGCCTTCTGCCCGTTGGCGTGCACGTGGGCTACCGCGCCACGCCGCTCCTCTTCGCTCAGATTCGTCCAGAACGAATCAAAGTTCAGATACGTCGTATCCCGGTCGTGGAAGCCCTTCCCTTGCATCTCCCGGATAAAGTCGGACGCTGTAACGTAGCTGTCGTACGTGAGCTCCCCGCCTACCGCCGACCAGCTGTTCCAGCCGAACGGGACGGGGCCCTCCCACGGCAGCGCCGGCACGACGCGCGCGTTGGCGTCCCCGAATGCCGCGAGCCCCGCGCGGTAATCCGCGAACGCGCCCGCGAAGACGTCCGGCGAGGAGACGACCGCTCCCGTCACGAACCCGTGCGGCAGCGTGTCGCGGGTGTAGTCGCCGGCCGCTCCGCCGTAGACGGCCAGCCGATCCACCGTGCGATCGGACATGCCGAACACTTGAATGCCCGTCTTCCAAGTCTCGTGCGACACGGATCCGAACACGAATCCGCGACGGTCGTTCTCCCGATAGACGGCTGTCGCCTCGTAGCTCTCCATCCGGTCCGGCATCGCCACCGACGCGTAACGCACCCATTTGTCGTTGTCGAACGGCACGAGCAAAGCGAGCAGCGGATCTCCCGCCGCAGCCTCGCCTTCCAGCCGCAGCACCCCGTTGTCTTCCCCGTCCCGCCGCTTCGCATAGATCGGCGCGATCTCGTTCGTCGACAGGCGATCCGCGACAATCGCTTCCAATCGGATCAGACCGTACGGCAGCCCTTCGTAGACGCGGAATACTTGCCGAAGCGTGATCTCTCCGTCCAGCTCGTGAATGACCGATAGCGCGACGCCTTGGCCGAACGCGTCCGCCGTCTCCTCGATCCGGCAGGACCGACGGCGCGCGTCCGCCGTCGACCGCATGACGCCTCCCAGAAGTACCCGTCCGTACGCGCGGCGAAGAGAGCCGAGACCGTCCCATTCGATGGAGAAGCTCCCTTGTTCCAGATCGCATGCGATGCGGATCCGGCCGTTGTCGATCGCCGCTCTATTCTCTTGTTCCGTCCTGGCGATGCTCATCCCGGATTCCCCCAATTCTTCATAGCGGAAGGCCGGGCAAATATCGCGCCGGCCTCCGTCTCGATGATTTACTGCCACAAGCTCAAGCGCTGTTTGTAGTTCTCGTTGATGATCTTCTCGACCTTCTCGCTGCCCGCCGCTTTCATGTCGGCCAGCATCTTGTCGAAGATGGCGTTGGCTTCCGCATCGGTCTTCGCGATGATCGCTTTGGTGACCGATTGCGTCATGATGTCGTTGACCTTCTGCGATAGGAGCGCTTCCGGCGTGCCGCCCTGCGGACCGAGATTGTCGTACGTGTCCGTGCGCCAGGTCGAATCCGCGAGATTCTTGATCGCCATCTTGTCGACCTCGTTGCGTTCATACCGGCCGGCCAGGTCGTATACCGTGCCGTCGGTTCCTTTGCCGCCCTTGATGAACCAAGTCCATTTGCGGATGCCGCTCGTCTTGGAGTAGTTGGTCCAATCGTTCTTGAAGCCCTCCAGCACTTCGGGACGCGGCACGTGCTTGCCGTCCTTCATATCCCAGTACTTGCCTTCGACGCCCCACATGAGCAGGTATTGGCCTTCTTCGCTCGCCAGGAAATTGATGAACTTCATCGTGCGCTCAGGATCCCGGTTCGCCTTCGTGATGCCGATCGCGTCCCAGCCGAGGGAGCCCTTCGGACCGTAGGTCGTCTTGGCCGGATCGACGCCCGGACCGACGACTTTGTACGAGAAGAATTGTTTGTCCGGCCCGCCCGCCTTCTTCAACGCCGTATTGGCGTCGCCGAGATCCCAATACGCGCCCGGCGTGCCGAACACCGCGCCGGAGGACAGCTTCTGCAGCCAGGCTTCCTTCTTGTTGATCGCCCAGTCCGTATCGATCAGACCTTCCCGGTACAGCTTGTTCATATAGAGGATCATCTCGCGGTACTTCGGATCCTCGACGTCGTACTGCAGCTTGCCGTCCGTCTCGAAATAGGTCTTCAAACCGAACATCCCTTTGAACGTACCCGTCACGGCGCCCATATTCGAGCCGTCCATCGTCAGCGCGACCGTCGGCTTGCCGTTGATCGTCGGATACTTCTCCTTGAAGCGCTTGAGCAAGTCCTCGAATTCGTCCGCCGTGAACGGCTGTCCGCCCTCCGCCTTGTCCGGCGCCAGCTCCGTCAGCACGTCCTTCTTCAGGTTGAAGCCGAAGACCGGCTCCCCTTCCTCATAACCGTACCAGTTCGACAGGTAGTAGTTTTTGCCGTCCGTATAGCGCGTCTTGTTCAGTACGTCGCCGTACATCTCCTTCACGTCCGGCCCGTATTGCTCGATCAGGTCGTCGAGCGGCAGCAGCGCGCCAGCGGCGATATACTTGTTCACGATGTCGCTGCTGCGGTCCATGAGCACGAGATCGGGCAGGTCGTCGCTCGCCAGCATCAGATTGAGCTTCTCCGCGGGATTGCCGGTCGGCTGCTGAATCTCGACCGTGACGCCCGTACGCCTCGTAATCTCTTGGGCGACGTCGTTGGTGAACGCGTCCCCGGTGTTCTTGTCGAAGAACGTCAGCTTGATCGGCTTCAGATCGTCGCCGCTGGCGGAAGCGCTCTCGGACGCGCCGGAGCCGGTAGCTTGCGCGCCACTGCCGCCTGCGTCGTTCCCTCCGTTCTTGCCGCTGCAGCCCGCCATGAGCGCGGCGGACAAAGCCAGACTCAGCGAGACGGTACCCCATTTTCGAATTGCGGACATCCGAATGACCCCCTATTGGTTGAATAACAGCTTTACGTCATTCCGCGCCTGGCGCGGTCTTCCCGCTTCGCCGCTCACCTCCCTCATGGACGCCGCCTCTCAGCTCTTCACCGCGCCTAGCGTCATGCCTTTGACGAAAAAGCGCTGCAGGAACGGGTAGACCAAGATGATCGGCAGCGTCGCCACCATCGTCGCGGCCATACGTATCGTATCCGAAGATACCGCCGTTCGCTTGGCCGAATCGGCCATTTGGCTCGCGCCGGAGGTGAACGACTGCGTCTGGTACTGGTTCAGAATCTTGACCAGCACGGCCTGCAACGTCTTGAGCTGGGGCTTGTAGGTGAACACGTAAGAGTCGAACCAGGAATTCCAATGATTGATGGCCGAGAACAGCCCGATCGTCACCAGCACCGGGACGCAGATGGGCAAGACGATCCGCCAGTAGATCTGGACGTCGTTGGCGCCGTCAATCTTCGCCGACTCCTCCACCTCGGCCGGCAGCTCTTGCATGAACGTCCGCACGATGATGACGAAGAAGACGTTCATCAGATTGGGCAGGATGTACACCGCGAACGTGTCGATGAGATGCACGCTCTTGAGGATCATGTAGTACGGGATGAGTCCGCCGCCGAAGTACATCGTGAAGATGAAGAACAGACCGATGGCTCTCCCGCCGACCAGGTCGCGCTTGCTGAGCGCGAAGGCGAGCAGGCTGATGACCGCGACGGCCAGCGGCGTGCCGACGAGCGTCCGAAGGAAGGTGACCTTGATGCCGTTCAGAATCTCTTGGTCTCTTAGAATCTCTTGATAGCTCGCGAAGCTGATGTCCCGCGGCCACAGATAGATGCCGCCCCGCACCGCGTCGGCCGCGCTGTTGAGCGAGAGGACCAGGATGTTCCAGAACGGGTAGAACGTGATGACGAACACGAAAGCCAGGAACAGATAGACGAAGCTGAGATAAGCGCGATCGCCGGCGCTCTTGAACGTGAACATGATGAAGACCTCCTCTCGGCCGGAATCAATAGAGCGATTGCTGGTTCACCCGTCTGGACCAGGCGTTGACGAGCATGACGAGCGCGAAGGCGACGACCGACTTGAACAATCCGACCGCTGCGCCGTACGAGAACATGCCGTTCTGCAGGCCGTACCGATACGTGTACGTGTCGATGACGTCGGAATACTGAAGGACGGTCGTATTCTGCAGCAAGTACTGCTGGTCGAAGCCTGCGTTCAGTACGTTCCCGACCGCCAGGATGGACAGGATGACGATCGTCGGACGGAGCGCCGGCAAGGTGACGTTCCACGTCTGGCGCCAGCGGCTGGCCCCGTCCACCCGTGCCGCCTCGTACAGCTCCGGATTGATGCTCGCGATGGCGGCGAGGTAGATGATCGCGTTGAAGCCCATGTCCTTCCACGTGTTGGAGAGCGCGATGATGCCCCAGAACATGTGCCCGTTCTGCAGGAACGTGATCGGCTTCTCGATAAGATGAAGCGACAGGAGCAGCTCGTTGATCGCGCCTTGGGAGGCGAGCATCGTCACGATGATGTTCGCCGCGATGACCCAGGAGATGAAATGGGGCAAGTAAGACACGGTCTGCACGAGGCGCTTGAACCACCCTCGGCTCACTTCGTTGATCATCAGCGCGAGCAGGATCGGCGCCGGGAATCCGATGAGCAGCGACAGCAGGCTCTGGGCGAGCGTGTTGCGCATGACGAGGTAGAAATCCCCGTTCGTGAAGAAATAGTCGAACCATTCCATGCCTACGAACTTGCTGTGGAAAAACTGCGAGAAAAAAGATCCCCCTCCCGGCGAATAGCTGATAAACGACATATACAGGCCGAACATCGGACCGTACGCGAACACCAGCGTGCACAGGAATGCGGGCAGAATCATGAGGTACAAATATTTCTGCTGCTTCATCCGCTTCCACTTGCTCGGTCTGGGGGTGTCCGCGGCCTTGCCGGGCGTCGGACGCCGTTCGATTGATGCCTCCATGAAAAACCTCCTGTAGACGACGGCCTCATCTGTCTGCCCGTTTGCGTATCCTCATTATAGGGGGGGCTCTCGGACGGATTCTATATCCCGATTCTCGAATCCGCGACGCTATCCTACGCAAATGTCGAAAAGCCATTGTTGAAATCGGATACAAACTCTACAATGAAACAATCGAATCCGGCTATCCCAAACGTTCGAGGGAGCGTGTGCGGCATGTACAAAATCCTGTTGGTAGACGACGAGAAACTCGAATTGGAAGCGATTGCGCAATACATCCGCTGGGAGGACATGGGTATCGTCGTGGCCGGTACCGCCAAGAACGGGCGCGAGGCGCTCGCGCGCATGGAAGCGTGCAAGCCGGACATCGTCATGACCGACGTCCGGATGCCGATCATGGACGGTCTGGAGTTCGCGCGCAAGGCCAGGCAGCTGAACCGCGGCGTGAAGATCGTCTTCCTGAGCGGACACGACGAATTCCACTACATTAAAGCGGCGCTGAACGCGGAAGCGATGGGCTACCTGCTGAAGCCGATCGACGCCGACGAACTGGCCCAGCTCATGCAGAGGGTCGTCTTGAAGTGCGAGGAAGACAAGCAGCTGTCCGCGTCGGCGGAGGGGCTGAAGGAGAAGCTCGTGCGGTCGCTCGCGGCGGAGAAGTCGGCTGCGGAGCGCAAGAGCTGGGCGCAGCGCATCTCGATGCTTCCCGTCCCGCTGCCCGCCGTCGGCGCCTATGCCGTCGCGTACGTCCGTTTGGACGGACCGCCCGGCGCGGACGCCGCGGCCGCCTGGAACGCCATCGTCAGCCGGCTCTCCGCCGCGAGCTACGGGTGGTCCGCGGACGAGCGGGAATACGGCGCGATCTGCTATCTGCCGACCGAAGACGGCTTCGCGGAGATGGAGCTGGGGTGGCGAGAGACGATCGCGGATACGCGGAGCTTAACCGGCATCGCGGTGACCGTCGGCCTGTCCACGACGGGGCGCTACCTGGAGGAGATGCCGGAGCTCTACGAAGAGGCGAAGCGCGCGAGCGAAGACCGGTTCTATGCCGGAACGGGCACGCTTCTGCGTTATCGGGCGAACGCCGTCGATGACGCGGCGGACCCGATGCTGCAAGCTTCGACGGGCGCGATGTCGGAGGTCGGGGAGGACCCGATGCCTGGAATGGCGGCGGAAGCAGAACCGAGAGCCGCGGCGGATCCGATCCCGCACGCCGCGGCGGTCGCGGATCGGCTGACCCAGGCCGTCTCGCGGCTCCGGCGCGAAGAAGCCGGCGAATTGCTGCGCGGGTGCTTCGCGCCGTTCCGGACGAACCGAACCGAGCGGAGCGCCGTCGTCGCGTTCGCGATGCAGCTGGGCGCCGAGCTGGAGCGGTCGTTTGCTCCGCTGCTCGCGGAGGCGTCGGCGAACGGGCGCGGCGCGGGGCTCGACTGGAAAGAGGTCATGGCCGCCGATACGCTGGACGCCCTGCTGGCGCAGCTCGAAGGGCTGTGCGACCGCCTTATCGGCATGATCGGGGACAAGGACCAGGACCAGCACATGCCGATCGTCCATCGGATCATGGAGCTGATCGACAGCCGCTACCACGAAGCGTTGACGGTCGAAGCGCTCGCGGAGTCCGTCTATTTGACGCCCAACTACGTCCGCACCCTTTTCAAACAGAAGACCGGGGAGACCATCCTCGAGTATATGACCCGCGTCCGGATCAGGCGGGCTTCCGAGCTGCTCCGGGACCGAGCGCTTCGCATTCATGAGGTAGCCCGGGCGGTCGGCTACGAGAACGTCTCTTACTTCTGCTCGCTCTTCCAGCGGCACAAAGGCGTCACGCCGAACGAATACCGCAAAAAACGGCTGTAGCGGAGGAGATGCCGCATGTCCCGACTCGCCTGGCATCACCGACTGACCGATCCGTACCTGAATCTAAGCATGCGGGGGAAGCTGTTCATTCTCTTCCTCTTGGTCTCGATTCTGCCGCTGGTGTTCTTCGTCTACTATTCGTACGTCTCGGTGAAGGATCAGCTAATTCGGCAGACGTATACCAGCATGAGCTTGGCCACCTCGCAGATCAGCAGCAATCTGCAGAACAAGCTGAACAACTACAACAAGATCTCGGCCTCGCTCTACCTGGACGCGACGCTGCAGCAATACCTGATCAGGTCCTACGACGGAAGCTCGGACTACCTGGACGCTTACCGGTATATCGACAACGTCATGAACAACGTAATGACGACCAATCCCGAGGTGAACGGGGTCGTGATCTACTCGACCAATCCGCACATGCCGCTGGACGATACGTTCATCAAGCGGCTGGACGACGCGATCCGCGAGAAGCCGTGGTTCGATCTGGTACAGAAGACGTACGGGAACGTGATCTTCACCATCACGCCGGCCCAGCCCGCGGAACCCCCGCGCAAGGCGACGCCGCCGATGTTCACCCTCGTGCGGTTTCTGAACTACAATAGCCTGAACTTTCCGTACGGCATCTTGACGATCGACGTGAAGGAGTCCGACCTGTACGCGCTCATGGGGAAGGAAGACCAGAACAAGGATATTTTCATCGTCAACGAGAACGGCGTCATCGTCTCTTGCAAGAACAAGGATCTGCTGAACACGCGGCTCGGCGTTCTCCTCCCGGACGACTTCAAGGCGGGCCGCTCGGGCAAGTATCAGAGCCTCTACCAGGGGGAGAAAGTGCTCGTCGTCTACGACACGACTCCGAACGGCTGGAAGACGGTCTCCATCGTCCCGTACAGCGGCTTCACGCAGTCGGCCCGGACCTCCGCCAATCGGATACTGGTCATCGCTTCGTTCTGTATCGCGCTTTGCATCGTGCTGATCTATCTGGTCGCCCGCCTGTCCACGAAGCGGATCGAATCGCTGCTCAAGACGATACGCCGTCTGGAGAGGGAAGACTTCGACCTCGAGATGATCCCGATGGGGCACGACGAGATCGGCCAGATGTCCTTCGCGCTCCGCAAGATGGGCCAGCGGTTCAAGAATCTGATCAATGAGGTGTACAAAAAGGAGATCGCCAAGCAGGAAGCCGACATGAACACGCTTCAGGCGCAGATCAACCCGCATTTCCTGTACAACACGCTCGCCTCGATCTCCGCCCTGGCCATGAAGCACCGGGATCCGAAGATTAAAGACATGGTGGCGCACCTCGCGAAGTTCTACCGAATCTCGCTCAATCAGGGCAAGAGCTTGATCTCCCTGAACGAAGAGCTGAAGCTGACGCGGTATTATCTGTCGATCCAGCAGATCCGCTATGAGGACCTGCTCCACCTGCATTTCCAGATCGACGAATCCGTGCTGGTGCACCACACGATCAAGCTGACGCTGCAGCCGTTCGTGGAGAATTGCATCCACCATGCCGTCTGGGACGACGAACGCGGCCTCAACATCGTCATACGCGCCTACCGGGAGGGCGAAGATATCCTCCTCGACGTCGTGGACGACGGCATGGGCATGACGAGGGAGCGGCTGGAGCGCATCCGCGCGGGCGATGCCGTCGGCTACGGCATCGGCAACGTCGATGGGCGCATCAAGCTCGCGTTCGGCGAAGCCTACGGCGTGTCCTACTACAGCCGGCTCGGCATCGGGACGATGGTCCGCATCCGGCTGCCCGCCGGCGGCGCGATGTAACGGTAAAGCCCAAGAGACGTATTAGGTACGTCTCTTGGTGCTTTCATGGGGTAGCCAGGCAAATGTGGTGAAATCCTGCGAATTCATGAGCTTGGGTGAGGAAACTGAATCATTTCGAGGGAGTTCAAAGCCTTAACAATCTTTACTCATCTGTTGTATCAATCCCATCTCCACTAATCTGGATACGAATTGATGGTGGATGGCGTAGACTTATGTCCCCAGGCTCGGGAATATATTCAGAATTCTTTAGTCTTGATTCAAAGTAAACTTTCTTGACATATTCTATTGATTTTAACATTTCAACAAAAGATGCCCCGAATGCATGACATCCTGGCAGTTCCTCAATGAGACCGAAATAATAACCTGACCGATTATTACTCTCGGGTACATATTCTGCAATGAAGTTGTAACTTCTTGCCATATAATATGCAATATCTTTATTCACACATTCACAACCTTTCCTTCACGATAGCCATACGACATAATTTCGGGTTAATACGAATAGAACCTCTTGTTATTTCAATTATCCTGCCCGTTAGTATGCCAATGTTGTAAAAAAATGAGTTTTCCATCAGTTTCACCATTTATTTCCCATTAACATCCTATACGTAAATTCTAAGGGAATTGTTCCGCTGCCAGTAAGCGTAACGAGGCTGCCGATCAATATCGGCAACCTCGTCCTTGTTGTTTCTTGTGCTATCGTGTCCCGTAAGTTTGACCGTTTGTCTCCAGAAGGAACTTCATTTTTCCTGAACAATTGAACCAATCACCGGTGTCCGGGATTGGTTTCACAGCTTAACCTCTATTCTGCAGTGGTCCTTGCTATAGCGCCATGCAGTACAGCCATTTTCGAATATATCTATGCATAAATTTTCAACTGTTTACTCATCTTACTAAAAGGCTGATTATGTTTGACAAGGGAGGTGAGGGATCGATGAATCAGGATTCAAAGGGTGGTATGCTTAACTCTCGGTCTGTCGAGCAGCAGTTAGATCAACTCGAGGAACAAAACACTTCAAAGGAGAAAAACAAAAAAGGCAGTACGAATGAGATTCAACCGATTACTACGGATGAAGGGTTAACTCAATAGTTATATGCGCACGTTCTATCCGCCACAGCCGGTAGAAGATTAGGATCGCTGGTTATAAATCCTGCGATCCTTTTTCATTACTTCCATTTAAAAAGCTTCCATCCCCACTTTTGTAGTGGTTTTGGAAGCTTTATACGTTTCAAATAGGACTTGCTCCACGCTCTTGAGGTGAAAGGAGTGCGATTACTGAACGCCTGATGAAGAGACGGGCCATCCGTCGGCTACAGGTGCAGCGCCTCCAAGAGCAGCGCAAGCGCCTTGGCGGCTTCACCTCGCGAAACTGGATCCGCCGGGCGGAACGTACCGTCCGGATCGCCCGTCATGATGCCGAGTTTTTGCAACTGCCGGACCGCCGGAGCAGCCCAGGCGGGAATAACCGCCGCATCTGCGAAATCCGAGCCCGGCTCCGCCTCATCGCTCTCAGGAAGCGCCCGGGCGAGCGTCGCCGCGAGCTCTGCCCGCGACATCGCCCGGTTAGGCTGGAAGTAGCGCTTTCCCTGCTCCGTCGAACCGGTCATCCATCCAGCGGCGTCCGCAGCCGCGATTCCCGGCACAGACCAAGCCGCCATGTCCGCAGCATCCGCGAACGCCGCGACGCCGGCATCGGCATCCGTCTTCGCTCCCAGCGCGCTGGTCAGCATACGGGCAAACTGTGCCCGGGTGACGCGTCCGTCCGGACGGAAGCTGCCGTCCTCAAAGCCGTTCAGGCTGCCCAAGCCGATCAGGCGGTCTGCATATGGCGCGGACCAATGGCCCGCGAGATCGGCAAAGGTCTTCGGCTGAACGAAGTAGACGGCATACGGCGTCAGGTGGTTCGTCGCTACGGTGACGGTCCCGTCGCCATTGTCGCTGCCGCCCGCGTAGATCCAACGCTGCTGGCGCTCGTGGTAGTAGTAGACAGCGGCCTTTGTGCCGGCAGGCTTCGCTGCGGCATCGTATCGAAGCGTTAACCGAATCGGAACCGCGAAGACGGATGCGGCAGCATGGGTTAGATCGAATACGGGGCTTCCTAGCGCGCCGGGTTCCGCAGCAGCAGGGCGCTCCCGGTCCTCCAAGATGCGGATCGTCCAAGTCCCCGATCCGGCATAGGCGCCGGACGGTACCTGAACCGCGACCCGATCGCCCAGCGTAGCTTGCCCGCCAGCCGCCCCATCGACGACTTGCTCCGTCCGAAGATCGGATCCGGGCTGCGGCGTCGATGGGGACTGCCCCGGTTGGCCCGGCTGTCCTGATTGACCAGGCTGACCTGGCTGTCCAGGTTGGCTAGGACCTCCCGGACCTCCCGGCTCCTCGGGTTGTCCCGGCTGCCCCGGCTCCCCGGGCTGCCCCGGGCCTCCCGTGGTCACCGCAGTCAGCTTAAACAGCTTGGACGCGGCCGGTTGCAGCGTTAGTGCGAACGCGCCTTCGACCCGAGCGGTCTCTCCCGTCCACAAGTCCGTCCGTTCAAATGCCTGACCGGCGGGCAAGCCTGCGCGGGCGAAGTCCAGCGACTTGTCCGCCGGACCGGTTGCATCGTAGTTGAAGACGGCCATGTAGTAGTCGTCCCCCTCGCGAAGCACGAACGTATCTGCCGCGCCCGCGCCGGTATTGCCTTCGACCGGCCGGAAGGCTTGGCCTTTGACCGCTGCCGCGAGAACCCGTTCGTTGCCGTACAGCTCGGCCATGAATTGCCGCGCCTTCTCGTCGCCGACGTCGTCCGAATCCAGGAATACGGTGCCCGAGATGACGGCCGAGTTCACCCGGCTGCGGGCTTCCTCGAGCGATCCGGCCCGCGCGAGCGCCATGTGGTCGGGATCGGTATAGCGGTAGATCGTTCCGTTCTGCCACCATCCGTAAGTTAATGCGTTTAATTCGTATTCGGACTCGTGGATCGTCCCGAACGTGTCGCAGGCGATCCGTCTGCTGTGCGCGTATTGCGACGGGAAGATCGGCGAGATCGACGCGCTGATGAACATGGAGCCGTCCAACGTCTCGTTGATGTACCGCATCCCCGCGTTGTACGCTTGAATGCCCGTCGTGACGGCGGGGTCGTCGTGCGCGCCCTCGAGCGAGCCGTGCGTCAGGAAGTCCAGCTTGATGAACGTGAAGCCGAGCTGCTTGAACTTGTTCAAGTAACGGTCGATCCGCTGCTTCGTCCCGGGATGGGTAGGATCGAGCGCATAAGCGCCGTCCAGCTTGGGCAGCGGCACGCCGGATTTATCCTTCAGCGCGAGGTCGCCATAGGCGTATCTCCCGTCCGTGCCTTCCACCGACTGGTTCATGTCGCTGCCCCAATAGACGAAAGGCCCCCAATAGATGCCCGCCTGCTGCCCATTGGCTTGGATCGCCGTTACGGCCCGCTTCAGCTGATCGTCGGTCAGATTGTCCCAGTACGAATCGAGATTGATATAGACGGCGCCGTCATTGTTCATCTTCGGGAGATGTTCTTTGAAATAGGCCGAAGTGTCCAACACGTCCTGATAGGTCAGGTCGCTGCCGAAAGCGCCCCAGCTGTTCCAGCCGACGGGCACGCCCTGAGGCAGATCGCGGGCCGGCGCGAGCGGAGGCGCGACGACGGCGTTCGCCTCGCCGTACTGCTCCAGGCCGTCACGGTAATCGGCATACCCGCCCGCGAGGATCAACGGCGAAGCGACGCGCGTACCCGTCAGGCTGCCGTGGGGCAGCGTGTCGTGCGTCACGCCGGAAGAGGCGCCTCCGTAGACGCGGAGCGCGTTCAGCCGGTTGCCGGCGCCTCGCCAGTCGATGCCCGTCTTCCAGGCATCGTGCTCGACCGAGCCGAGGATCAGGCCGATCCGCGAAGCATTGTCATAGACGGCCGTCACTTCATAGCTCGTATCCGACCGATTGACGGTCTGCGCCTTGAAGCGGATCCACGCGTCGTTGTCGAAAGGCACGCTGAGCGCCCGGTTGTCCGTCTCCCTTCCCGTCGTTACGCCGCCGGCGCGGTTCACGACGATCGGCGCCATCTCGTTCGTGCGGATCGGCCGATCGCTCTCGGCCACCAGCCGCGTGAGGAAGTAAGCTTTGCCGTCATAGAATTGATAGATCTGCTTCAGAACGGGCTGACCCGCGCTCTTGTGCGCGAAGACGAGCTGTACGCCGCTGCCGAAACCGTCCTTCAGCGGGAGGGTCTCCGCTTCTGCATATTCGTGCGTTTCATAGCCGGTCGTCGTCACCTCTTGATCGTCGAGCTTCATTTGCCCGTAGGCGCCCGTCACCCGCTGACCTTCTCCCCAAGCGTAATCGGCGTAGCCGGTATCGCTATGATACGTCACGGTGTACTTTCCGTTCTCGACAACGACGCCCGCTTCATGCTTGGCGACCGTAATGGCGCCATAACTGCGGGAATCCAACAATGCGCCGATATCCCCTTCGTCTTCGCCCGGATTCTCGGCCCCGCCGCTCGCCGGCTTCACTTGGATACGGTCCAGGTCGGGCGCGTAGCCGTTGCCGTCGGAGAATAGGATCGTATTGGCCCCTGCCGTCAACGGCAGCGTGAGCTGAACCGTCCCGACGGTATTCCAGTCCGCCGACTTCAGGGTGTCGTAGAATTGCGCCTCCCCGCCGTTCGTGCTGACATACAGCGAGCGCGGATCTCCGGAGATGAAGGATAGGGTAACGAGAAAGTCTCCCGTCTCCGCCGCCGTTACGTTCGTGAAGAGCAGCGAGCTGCCCTGGTAGAGGTTGCCGACCTTTTTCCCGCCGGAACAAGCCGCGCAAGCGGCAATCTCCGCCTTGCCGCCGAGGACGTTGCCTTCCGCCTCCGCCTCGTAGGTCACGCCTGCGGAGCCTTCGCCCCCATCGCCCCCGCCGGGGTTGCCGCCGTCTTTCCTGGCTCCCACGACGATACGGTCGATATCCGGCGCGTACCAGTTATTGTCGTCGATTCGAATCGTATTGTCGCCGGCGCTCAGCGTCAACTCGATCTCGTAGCTGCCTACGTTATCCCAATCTGCCGTCTTCGGAAACGCGACATATTGCTTTTCCCCGCCGTTCGCGCTCACGTTGGCCGAACGGGGATCTCCGGATACGTAATAGACCGTTACGGCGTAGATACCGTCCTCGGGTGCCGTAATTCCGTTGAATTGCAGCGCGCTCCCTTGGTACATGCCGCCGACCTTGCGCGCGCCGGAGCACGCCGCGCAATCTGCGACGGACGCTTTGCCCGACAGCGCGTTAATCTCGGACTCGGCTTCGTAGCTGCGCGATTCCCCGGCTTCCGCATGGACGCGCGGCGCCGGATGCCAGACGAACCCGAGCGCCAAGACGAACGTCAACAGACCTGTCATTCCCCGCTTCATGAATCTTCTCAACATCAATGGCCTCCTCGGCTGTAAGTATACGATCCTCCTCATTATGAAGCGTTTACATATGAGGGGACTACAACCGGATGCTCCGATCCATGCCGCATTCCGCCAATCTTTGCCGCCCGTCCGTTTCGCGCAGCAGCATAAAGACGCGAAGCTTCATTCGCTTCGCGTCTTCCGATTCGCCGCCTACCGCTTCTCGTCCTCCCGGGCGCATCTGCCGGTACGTACCCGACGCTTCACGCCCATCTGGTTCCCGCTTCCCGGCCTAAGCCCGGAACGGGTCGTCGCTGATGCCGGCCCGAAGCACGATCTTGGCGTATTCCTGCGCGCTGAAAAGCGAGTGGTCCTTGTAATTGCCGCATTCGAGCGCGGACACGGCCGGGACGTGATCCGTCTCGACGACTTTGTTCAGCACGTTCGTCAGCGCTGCCGCCACGTCCTTGGGCGCGTGCTCGTCCCAGATGATCATATAGAATCCCGTTCTGCAGCCCATCGGCGAGACGTCGATGATCCCCTTCAATTCGTCGCGCAGATAGGTAGCCAGCAGATGCTCGAGCGTGTGCACGGCAGCCGTAGGCAGCGCGTCCGCATTCGGCTGCAGGAAGCGCAGATCGTATTTCTGAATGACGCTGCCCTTTTCGTTTTTCTCCGTGCCGGCCAGCCGAACATAGGGCGCCTTCACGATCGTATGGTCCAGTTCGAAGCTTTCGACTTTAGCCATCTTTCCCTTCCTCCCATACCCATTTAAAATCAAATTATCACAATCGGAATAATAAGTAAAATACAAACTTTCTATCGTACAAACCATTGACAGATCCTTCTAGCGCCCTGTACAGTGTTTTCATTCCTTAAAACCTCAATTTCAAACACGATTACTAGGTATTAAGCATCCAGGCAAAGGCTACGAGCCGTCGCCGACCATGCCGTGTCGGAGGATGCTTCCGTTCCTCTGCTGCCCGTCGTCGTGACGGCTGACCGGGTATTCGACGCCTTCGCGCCTGGAGAATCATGCCGCATCCCGACGAACCACTACGCGAGGAGCAAACCGATGAGACTAGCGATTATCGCCCCTATGGCCGAAGAAGCGGCCCCCTTCCTCCCTCGACTCGGCCGACTTCGCGAGACGTCCGTCGCGGGCGCGCCGTTCTACGCGGGCGAGCTGGCCGGCCAAGACACGATCCTGCTGCAGTGCGGCATCGGCAAGGCGAACGCCGCCTGGACGACGGCCGTGCTGATTGAGCGGTATCGGCCGGAGCTGATCCTGCATTACGGGGTGGCCGGCGGATTAGATCCTTCTTTAAGCGTCGGCGACGCCGTGATCGCCACGGAGCTCGTCTACAGCGACGTGAACGCCACCGCGTTCGGCTACGCCTACGGCCAAGTGCCGCAGATGCCGGCGCGCTATCCGGTGGAGCCGGCCCTGCTTGCGCTCGCGAAGCGCGCGGCGGCGGAAGCTCCGCTCGAAGGCAGGCTGGTGCACGGCTTAATCACGACGGCCGATTCGTTCGTGAATCAGCCCGAGCTGGCCGCCGCTATTCGCGGGCGCTTCCCCTACGCCCAAGCGACCGACATGGAGGGCGCGGCCATCGCGCAGACCGCTTACCGGTTCGGCGTGCCGTTCCTGGTCGTGCGCGCCCTGTCCGATCTGGCGGGCGTCGAAGCCGCGGATAACTACAAATCCCACGTCGACTTCGCGTCCGAACGCGCGGCGGCCGTCGCGGAGGCGCTGGCGCTCGCGTGGCTGCGCGAAACCGAGGTGCCGGCGAAAGCGCGTTGACGAACGGAAGCTGCGGGCGAATGGATCGTCCCCCGGCGTACCGAACCGTCCGTGCACCTTCCATGCCCGAACGAGCAAAGGAGCCGCGCAGCAAGCGCGGCTCCTTCTCCATTCTCAGGTCTCTCTTTTCCGACTGCGGATGCTTGCTCTCATTTCTTGTTCAGCGCTTGGCGGAGCCGGTTCCGTTCGCCGATCAGCGCCCGGAACGATTCCTCCAACGCTCCCGCCTCCGCGGCCGTCGGCTGCATGCCGAGCTTGCCCATGACCTCCGTCAGCTTCGTCTCCGTCACCATGAGCGCTTCCTCGATCGGCTGACGGCTCCCCGACCGCACCGTTCGTTTAGCCTCTTCGTACGCTTCGTAAGTTCCGGAGAAGGAGACGATGCGGCCGTCCTCGATCGCGAGAATCCGGGTCGCCACGCGGCCGACGAACTGCCGGTCATGCGAGACGAACAGCAGCGTTCCCTCGTATTCCCGGAGCAGCTCCTCCAACGATTCGACGGACTGAAGGTCCAGGAAGGTCGTCGGTTCGTCCATCACCAGCACGTTCATGTCGCTCAGGAGCACTTTGGCGAATGCCACTTTGACCCGTTCTCCGCCGCTTAAGTCCTTCACCCGTTTGAACACGTCGTCCTGCCGGAACAGCAAGCGCGCCAGGACGCTGCGGACGAGCGATTCCGTGTGAACAGACGTCTCGAGGACGTTTTCGATGACCGTTCGTTCCGGGTCCAGCAGATCGAGGTTCTGGCTGAAGTAGCCCAGCTTCGCGTTCGCGCCGACGGAGAAGCCGTCGTCTCCGCGGACCAGCCGCCGAAGGAACGTCGTTTTACCCGCGCCGTTCGGACCGATAAGGGCGACCTTCTCCCCGGCCGAGACGCGCAGCGTTACGTCGGCCCACAACGTTCTGCCGTTCGCCGACGCCTCCGCCCGTTCCACCGCGATCAGCTTCTTGTTGCGGATGAGCGCCGCGTTCGGAATGTCCATCTTGACGGACGGCAGCTCTCTCGGCTTCTCGACGCGTTCCAGCTTCGCAAGCCGGGTCTCGATCGATCGGATCACCCGGTGGACTTCCTTTTGTTTGGTGCCGTGCTCCATCTTATAGAGGCGCGACTCCGACGTCCCCATGCGCGAGGGCGGCTTCATCATCTTGTCCGCCTTGCGCGCCTTGAGGCGAACGGCATGCTCGAGCTGTTTCTTTTTCTCGACGTACGCTTCGTACTTCGCCTGATGCTGTTCCCGCTCTTCCCGCTTGCGCGCGAGATAGTCGGTGTAATTGCCTTTGTAGGCGGTCACGGTCTTGCCCTCGAGCGCCCAGATCCGGCTGCATGTCCGGTCCAGGAACGCCCGATCGTGGGAGACCACGACGACGGCGCCCCGATAGCGGTCGAGCTGCGACTCCAGCTTGGCGATGCGTTCGACGTCCAGATGCATGGTCGGTTCGTCCGCCAGCAGCAGGTCCGCATCCCGGGCGAAAGCTTCGTCGATCGCTTTCCCCGTAGCCTCCCCGCCGCTGAGCGACCCGGCATCCGGCTTCAGCTGCGGCAGCCAATAGCGCGTGGCCCGCGTCTCGATCGTCCCTTCGTCGGGACGTTCGACGCCGGCCAGTATTTTCAGCAGCGTCGTCTTGCCGGCGCCGTTGCGTCCGACGATGCCGATCCGGTCGCGCTCTCCGATCCGGAGCAGCGGGATCGCGAACAGCCGCCGGTCGCCGATAGCTTTCTCCAGCTGGCGGGATTCCAATAAGATCTGCATAAACAAAAACCTCCTGATCCGGGATTCCGGATAGGAGGCAGCGGCAGACGAGAACGCCAAGAGACCGAAACTCCCTGTCAGGAGCCCGTCCCTTGCCCGTTAGATGTCCAAGACCGCATACTGATCCTATCCAGAAAAAACCCGTAAAATCGCGATTTTTTCTTGTCCGTGGATAGGATTAGTTGTTCATCGGCCCTTGGTTCACCCATTTCGTCTAAGATGCTAAGACTTTAACACAGAATACGGATCGTGACAAGGGCTTCCGGCGCTCGTTCGGCTGATCTGCATCGTCCGGCAACGGTTGTCTCCCCTCGAC
This sequence comes from Cohnella nanjingensis, assembly GCF_014212125.1. GTDB lineage: Bacteria > Bacillota > Bacilli > Paenibacillales > Paenibacillaceae > Cohnella > Cohnella nanjingensis. Next base: position 7,164 of record NZ_JACJVP010000020.1, on the reverse strand, counting down.
TGCCTGCCTAATCCGCCCCGTAGCCCAGCATTCTGCCCAGCGGCGCCGGCACAGAGAAAACGATGGCCTGCACCATCGCGGCGGCTTGACGAGGCCATATGTGGCACTGCTTGCCGATCGAAGGATTTCAGCTCGGACTCGGATACTTCGTCGAAGGACTGGGTCGTTAAGTCCGGCGTTCGCTCCCGACTTTTTCTGCGCCGGCCCCGCCGAATCCGAAGTTGCTCCCCGCAATCGTCGTCTTACGCATCCTAGTCTCGTCTGAGCCTGGCGGATAGCATTCACCGTTCGTTTTCCCGAGTCGCTCCCGCCCGAGCGCCGCGCCGAGACGGCGGACGCCCTCCCCGATCTCCGTTTCGCCGAGGTGTCCGTAACCCAGCAGCAGCGACCGGTCCGACAGGATGCCCGCATAGACGCCGGCTTCCTCCAGCCTCCGCGCCAGGTCCGCCGGGAACGGCGAATCGAACGCGACGGCCAGATGCAAGCCGACCGCTTGGCCGCAGATGCGGTATCCGCCCGTCCAATGCGCCTGCATCGCTTGGACCAGGCACTGCCGTTTCCTCTGATACAGCTTCTTCATCTTCTGAATGTGCGCGCGCAGGTGTCCTTCCTCCATGAACCGGGTCAGCGCGAGCTGATCGAGGATCGGCGTTTGGAAGTCCGACAGCCGCTTGCGCGCTCTGGCGCCGGCCACGAGCGGCTCCGGCAGCACCATATAACCGATGCGGAGCGCGGGGAACAGCGTCTTGCTGAACGTGCCGATATAGATGACCCGCTCCGGATCGAGGCTCTGGAGGGAATGGACGGGCGGACCGTCGAACCGGAATTCGCTGTCGTAATCGTCCTCGACGATGTAGCCGTCGCCGCGGCGTATGTAAGACACCAGCTCGATTCGCCGCTGAATCGGCAGCACGCCGCCCAGCGGGAACTGATGGGACGGCGTCACATAGACGCACTTCGGATTCAGGCCAGGAGTCAGCCGCCCGGTATCGAGCCCTGCGTCGTCTGCGGGAATCAAAGTGAGCGCCGCGCCCGTAGAGGTTAGGATCGTCTTGAGATCCTCATTGGTCGGATCTTCCAAGAGTACGGCGTCTCCCTCGGTCAGCAGCAGCCGGGAGATCAGATCCAGCGCCTGAACCGCCCCGTTCGTCACGATGATCTGTTCCGGACGGCAGACCGCGCCTCGGGTCCGCCAGAGATGATCCGCCAGCGCGCGCCGCAGGGCGGGCCATCCCGCCGAATCGCCATAGCCGAGATCCGCCGGGGCCGCGTCCGCCGCGGCGCGCTGAAGCGAAGCCCCCCACTGGCGCAGCGGAAAGCGGTCCACCGCGGGCAGTCCCGTCCGGAAGGAGATCCCTTCGTCTTCGGCCCGCCAACCGACAGCCGGATCGTCGGGGCGCTTGGCGTCAGACGCTGCCGGCGTCTCCGCGAAGCCCGTCATGCATGCGCCCTCCGCGACATACGTTCCCGCCCCCGGACGCCCCTGGATATACCCTTCGGCCAGCAACTGTTCGTATGCCTCCAATATGACGTTGCGCGAGATATCGAGCTCTCCGGCAAGCTCACGCGTCGAGGGAAGCTTGGTTCCGGCCGGCAGCCGGCCGCTCAGAATCGCGCCGCGATAGGCTTCGAACACTTGACGGAACATCGGCATCGGATCATGCCGATCGATGGAAAACCACATTCGGATCGCTTCTCCTCCCAAATGGTACTGTCAAAATCGCTGGAAATCGGCACTTCTGCCAACCAGCTGATCTTGCTACAGTATACCTCATCCCCTTGTGAAGGAGTTGCCCGAATTGCTGCAATCGCGCAAGCTCGCCTATGCCGAGCTGACCCTCGCCGCCATCATCATCGGCAGTTCCGTCGTCGTCGGCAAGATGACGACGATGCAGATGCCCGTTTTTTTCTCCCAAGCGGCCTCCCTCGCGGTCGCGCTCCTTGCGCTCGTCCCGATCCTGGTCTTCCGCCGCGACGTCATCTTCAAGGTCGGCAAGAAAGACTTGCTCCTCCTGATCGTGCAAGCCTTCCTCGGCATGTTCATGTTCCGCGTCTTCATGCTGTACGGCCTGCGGGCGGTGCCCGCCGCCGAAGCCGGAATCGTCACCAGCCTCACGCCGGCCGTCGTCGTGCTGTTCTCGTTTTTCCTGCTCAAGGAACGGATGAGCCGGCGTCTTGCGATCGGCGTCCTCTGTTCGCTGCTGGGCGTCGTCAGCATCCGGGCGCCGGAATGGCTGGCTGCCGGTCCTTCTACTTCGACTCCAGCCTCCTATCTCGGACTTCTGCTCGTGTTCGGGGCCGTATGCGGCGAAGCCATGTTGATCATTCTGCGAAAAATGACGGCCAGCCATGTGTCTTCCTTGGTAGGCACCGCCTACGTGACCTTCTTCTCGTTCCTGATGTTCCTCCCGTTCTCGTTCGTCGAGCTCCGCCGATTCGATGTCGCCCGGGTCGATGCGCAAGGCTGGGGCATGCTGCTGTATTACGGCCTGTTCATCACTCTACTGGCTTATGTGCTCTGGTTCCGCGGCGTCTCGAAGGTTCCGGCGGGGACGGCTGCGGTCTATTCGAGCTATACGCCCGTCAGCACGCTGCTGTTGTCCTATGCCATCCTCCGCGAGCCCTTCTCCTGGGCCCACGTCATCGGATGCGGCTTCGTCCTCCTCGGCGTCGTACAAGTCTCGCGGAACCAAGCCGGGAGCGGCAGACGGGAGAAAGCCCCCCGCCGAAGGCGCGAGGGGCGTTCGCTCACGGATCCGAACGATCCGCCATCCGTTCATACAAGAAGTCGACGACGTGTTTGACCTCCATCGCCTCGGGATCTCCGTGCTTCAGGACGCCAAGCTTCATCTGGAGCAGACAGCCGGGATTGCTGGTCAGCAGGTAACGGGCGCCGGTGCGGTTCGCGTGAACCATCTTGTGATCCAGAATCTGGCCGGCCATCTCCGGTTGGGTGACGTTGTAGATGCCCGCCGAGCCGCAGCACCGATCCGCCTCGTGCATCTCGGTGAAAGTCGCATTCGCGACCTGCTTCATCAGCTGTCGCGGCGCGTTCGAGCTCTTCATGACGTTGCGCAGATGGCAGGAGTCTTGATAGGTGATCGTCACCGGCTCGGAGCCGGACGCGGCGGCTTCGTCGAAAGCGGGAATCCGGCCGCGCGCGACGAGGAGCTGGCTGACGTCGACGACGCGGGCGGCGAACTTCGCGGCCAGCTCGCGGTATTCGGCGTCCTCGTGCAGCAGATGGTCGTATTCGACCAGCAGCGCGCCGCAGCCGCCCGCGTTCGAGACGACGTACTCGACGCCGGCCTCCTCGAACGCCTTCAGATTCGCGCGCGCCAGCTCCCGTGCCTGGTCCATCTCGCCGCTGTGCGCATGCAGCGCTCCGCAGCAGACTTGCGCGGTCGGGATGACGACCTCAAAGCCCGCTTCGGACAGCAGCTTCACCGTGTTCACGTTCGTCTCGGCGAACAGCACGTCCATGATGCAGCCCCTGAATAGGGCGACGCGCGCGATCTTCGCGCCCTTGGCCGGATAGAAGGTGCCGATCCGCTCGACGACGCCTTGGCCGGACGCCTCCGGCAGAATCTGCTCCATCTCGCGCATCGCCTTCGGCAGCAGGCGCATCAACCCGCTGCCCCGGACGACGTGGCGCAGGCCCGACTTCTGATAGAGGGCGAGTCCCTTCCCCATCCACTTCAGCCTGCCGCGGTGCGGGAAGACGCCCTTGAAGAAGAGCTTCCGGATCCCCGCGACCGGCAGGCCGTGATCGGCATGGTCTTCGATGGCATCCCTGGCCTGCTCGATCAGCTGTCCGTATTTGACGTCGGCCGGACATGCCGGCTCGCAGGCGCGGCAGCCCAGACAGTGATTCATCTGGTCCGCGAACGCCTGATCCGGATCCATGACGCCGTCGGCCACGGCCTTCATCAGGGCGATGCGCCCGCGCGGCGATTCCGGCTCCAGCCCCGTCTCCCGAAAGGTGGGGCAGGCCGGCAGACAGAAACCGCAGCGCATGCAGTTCGTCAGCTGATCGTAATCGAGCTTGGCGAGCAGCGTCTTGGACAGCGGATTGACGTGATCGATGGCCGGCTTGTTCTGGATCGGGGACGTTTCGCTCGCATTAGCCACGTTCGATCACCACCCTTTTTCTCGTCTCCTTGGCGAACATCTTGCCCGGATTCAGCAGATTGTCCGGGTCGAAGGCGCGCTTGATTCCTCTCATCACTTCGATGCCCGCCGAGCCGACCTTCCATTCGAGGAACGGCGCCTTGACCAGGCCTACGCCATGCTCGCCCGTGATCGTCCCGCCCAGCGCGATCGCCGCTTCGAAGATCTCCTCGAACGCCTGCTCGACGCGATGCACCTCGTCCGCGTCCCGCGCGTCCGTCGTCGCGGTCGGGTGAAGGTTGCCGTCTCCGGCGTGGCCGAACGTGGCGATCGACACGCCGTACTTGCGGGCGATCTCGTCGATGCGCAGCACCATGTCCGCGATCCGCGAGCGCGGGACCGTCGCGTCCTCCAGGATCGTCGTCGGCCGCAGCCGCGCGAGCGCCGTGAACGCGCTGCGCCGCGCCGTCAGCAGCTTCTCCGCCTGCTCGCGGCTCTCCGCGACTTCGATCCGGTCCGCCCGTTCGAACTCGCAGATCTCGCGTATCCGCGCGATATCGCGTTCGACCGTCTCCGCGTCGCCGTCCTGCTCGATCAGCAGGATGGCCGCCATGTCGCGCGGCAGGCCGAGCCCGGCGAAGTCGTCGACGACGCGAATCGTCGGGTTGTCCATGATCTCCAGCGTCGCGGGGATGATCTTGTTCTCGATGATGCGGGAGACGGTCCGCGCCGCACCGTACAGATCCTTGTACATCGCGAGCATCGTCTTCTTGCTGGCGGGCGGCGGCACCAGCTTCAAGGTCGCCTCCGTCACGATGGCGAGCGTCCCTTCCGAGCCGACCAGCAGCTTCGTCAGGTCGTAGCCCGCGACGTCCTTCATCAGCTTGCCGCCGGTGCGGATGATCTCGCCGTTCGCCAGCACCGCCTCCAGGCCGATGACATAGTCTTTGGTCGTGCCGTACTTCAGGCCGCGCAGCCCGCCCGAGCATTCCGCGATATTGCCGCCGATCGTCGAGATCTTCATGCTGCTCGGGTCCGGCGGATAGAAGAGGCCTAGCGCTTCGATATGCGCGATGAAGCTCGCCGTGATGAGGCCAGGCTGCACGGTCGCCGTCAGATTCTCCAGATCGACTTCCAGAATCCGGTTCATGCGGTGCATGACCATCACGACGCCCCCTTGCACGGGCACCGTGCCGCCGCACAGATTGGACCCGGATCCGCGGGAGACGACGGGCACCCGATGGGCGGCCAGCGCGGTCATGATCCGCGAGACTTGCTCCGTCGTCTCCGGATAGATCACGCCGTCAGGCAGCGCCTGCAGCATCGGCGTCCCGTCGTACGAATGGGCCACCCGCGCCTCCTGGTCGTCCCGAAAATGCTTGTCTCCGACAATGCTCCGCAGCTGTCGGGTCAACGCCGCATCCAACATCGCTTTTTCCTCGCTCTCGAATTAGTCAGGTCATCTGATGACTTTGGGTAAAGTATAGGCGATGATTGACGCTTTGTACAGATGATCTTGCGCGCAAATGCGCTTTTTGGGTTCCGACAGCCCATCCGAAGTCGCGCAACGCCTTTCCTTTCCGCGAAAAACGATCGGAAGCCGGGAGTCCTGCTGCTAGAATGGCGCGAATTGACTTAAGGCATTGTCGAGCATTTCTTGGTGGAGCGCATTCCAGCCTTCATAGTAGGAAGAGACGTCCTGAGGAGGAACGAACATTCGCCGGGAGGATTCATATTGCGCTTCGAAGGGAAGCAGGCGAAGAATCTTCATGCCGTAGAAAACTTGGTAACCGACCAGTGGATAGGGACCGCTCTCGTTCCATAACGGATTGTCGCTGTGGTCGACCGTGACCGCTCCGAGCAGCTCGCTGTTCCCTTCGACATATCCTTCCTCCAGCGCTTCCCGCCGGAAGCATTGTTCGGGGGATTCCTCCGGCTCGATATGCCCGCCCGGAATATCCCATCCGCGATGGTTTAAATCCACCAGCAGCAGCTCGGAACCCCGAAAGCAGAAACCGTGCACGCTGGTAATCAGCGCTCTCTGCGGCATGAGATGGCGATTCCAAGTCAGCTTGACCTTCGATTCGCCCCAATTCACGTAGATACTCGTCATCCAGCTCTCTCCCATCCCGGCAGTATGGATATGCCGATCGCATATGGAAATACGGGATCCGTCTACGGTTCCCGCGAGTCGAAGCGCTATCGCGCGACGCCGCGGACCGGATCGACCGGAACTAAAGGGGACCGATGAAGGTCCCCTTCGCTCATTCTTGACTCTCCGCCTTATCCGATTGCCCTTGCAGCTCCTGAAGATAGCGATCCAGTTGATCGAACCTCTCTTCCCAGATCCGGCGGAACGATTGCAGCCAATCGTCCAGCTCGTTGAAGGGCTGCGGCCGAAGCTTGTATATCCGCATCTGAGCGATCGGCTTCACCTCGACGAGACCGGCATCGCTGAGTACCCGCAGATGTTTGGACACTTGCGGTTGATGAAGCTGCAGCCGATCGGCGATCTCTCCCACCGGACGGGGACCGTCTCGCAGAAGCTCGACGATGTGCAGGCGGTTGGGCTCGGCAAGCGCGCTTAGCGTCGTCGTGTTCATGGTTGAATCTACTCCATTCGCAGGCTTGATAAACGATACGTCCAGAATTGCTTAAACTCCATTATAACATGAGGAGCGTGCGAATGGCTTCAATCAACTGCGGAGGGAGCGACGACCTCGTCTCGCTTCGTTAGGAACGGTGGTTCTAACCGGCATACCGCTCGTTAAATTCCGGATCGCTCATGGTGAGATACAATACCCCTTCGATGATACCGACGATGCTCGGGATTCCCGTCCAACAGAAAAGCAGGTAGAGAACGCCCATCTTGATCCGGCCCAGATAAAATTTGTGGACCCCCAATCCTCCAAGTACGATGCCGAAGACGCCGGCTGCGATTTTGTTTTTCATGTCATCGTCACTCCTTTTCGCATATTCGGGGTTTTTGAACTGACTGGTCAGTGCATATTTGGCAAAAACATTTGTCAGACCTCCAGACTTCCAGACTTCCAG
>NZ_JACJVP010000002.1 GCF_014212125.1 Cohnella nanjingensis | reverse complement strand
AGCCAGGATCAAACTCTCCATAAAGGTCCGTTTCAGCGGCAGCACTTCCGGAGGAAGTGTGAGAGCTGATACGGACGGTTTGAAGAACCTCGATGGCTCATTCGTTGTTTTAAATCGTTGTCCGTCACCCGAAGGCGACAGGGTCCGTTAGCGTCCGGCTTCTCCGTCGTGCAAGCACGACTGTCGAAACCCGACGTTTCTTACGCTCGATGTTCAGTTTTCAAGGAGCAATCTTGTCTTCGCTCTCGGCCTCGTTCTTGCCTGGCCTCTCAGCGGCGACTTGATTAATATATCATGTCCGGCTAGGCGATGGCAACCTGTAATTTCTGGAAGGTTGCATTCTCTTTTGCCGTTACCGCCTGCTCGGCGACACCCGCTCAACGGCGGAAGTACAATGTACCACGTCCGGACAATCCCCGTCAACCATTTAAGACGAGGGAAAAAACGGGAGACCGGATCGACTTCCGGCCTCCCGCTCTTCCTCGTACAATGCACTTCTATTGTTATTCTCCGCGCATGTGCGGGAACAGCAGCACGTCCCGGATGGAAGGCGCGTCGGTCAGCAGCATGATCAAGCGGTCGATGCCGATGCCGAGACCCCCGGTCGGCGGCAGACCGTATTCGAGGGCGCGGATGAAGTCTTCATCCAGATCCTGCGCCTCGTCATTGCCCGCGGCCTTCTCCACCAACTGCGCTTCGAAGCGCTGGCGTTGGTCGATCGGGTCGTTCAGCTCGGAGAACGCATTGGCATGCTCGCGCGCCACGATGAACAGCTCGAAGCGATCCGTGAAGCGCGGATCCTTCTCGTTCTTTTTCGCCAGCGGCGAGATCGCGACGGGGTGCCCCGTTACGAAGGTAGGCTGAATCAGCGTATGCTCGACGAACGTCTCGAAGAACGCGTTCACGATATGTCCGAACGTCATATGCGGCTCTACGTGCACCTTGTGTTCCTTGGCCAGACGATGCGCTTCTTCGTCGCTCATCTCGGCCGTGAAGTCGATACCGACCGCCTTCTGAACCAAAGAGGTCATCGATTCCTGACGCCATGGCGTGGAGAGATCGACCTCCTGCCCTTGGTAGACGATCCGCGTCGTGCCGAGCACGTCCTGCGCGAGATGGACGATCAGATCCTCCGTCAGACGCATGATGTCCTCGTAGTCCGCGTAAGCCTCATAGAGCTCGAGCAGCGTGAACTCCGGATTGTGGCGGGTAGAGATGCCTTCGTTCCGATAGACGCGTCCGATCTCGTATACCTTCTCCAGACCGCCGACGATAAGCCGCTTCAGATGCAGCTCGATCGCGATCCGCATGACGAGCTGCATGTCCAGCGCGTTGTGGTGGGTGATGAACGGACGCGCGGCGGCGCCGCCCGCGATCGCGTGCAGCGTCGGGGTCTCGACCTCCAGGTAGCCGCGGCCATCTAGGTAACGGCGCATCGATTGAATGATGCGGGAGCGCGTGACGAACGTCTTCTGCACGTCGGGATTGACGATCAGGTCCACATAGCGCTGACGGTAGCGCGTCTCGACGTCCTTCAGCCCGTGGAACTTGTCCGGCAGCGGAAGAAGCGACTTGGTCAGCACTTCAAGATCGGATACTTTGATCGAAGTCTCGCCCGTCTTCGTCTTGAAGACGACGCCGCGGACGCCGATGACGTCCCCGATGTCGAGCAGGCTGAACGCTTTGTACTTCTCTTCGGGCACGGAATCCTGGCGTACGTAGATCTGGATCTTGCCGGACAAGTCCTGAATGTGCGCAAAAGACGCCTTGCCCATCGAACGCTTCTGCATGATGCGGCCCGCGACCGTCACTTCCTCCGCGCGCTCGTCCAGCTCCTCGGTCGAGTAGCCGTCCAGGCGGGCGAGGATCTCGCCGGCATTGTGCGAACGCTCGAACTTCGTGCCGAACGGATCGATGCCGAGCGCGCGCAGCTCGTCCAGCTTGCCGCGGCGAATCTGCAGCATCTCGCTTAGTTCTTCGGCGGAAGTCTCCGCCACAGGATTCACTTGATCTTGACTCATGAATAGACACCCTTTCGTTCTCATTGCAAGTAGAAACAGCTGCGCCTCCATGGAGAGGAGGCGGCTACGTCATGATGTAGAGGATACGGATCCCGTTGGGCGAGGCCAAGGGCAATACGCTCCGAATCATTCAAAAAAGCTTCCGGAGGAAGCTTTTTCGGCCGATGGAGGAGGTGTCGAGGCTTTGAGCCCCCGCGCCATCCGTTTACTTTTTGATATCGACGATCTTGTATTGAATGATGCCCGCGGGAACGCTTACTTCGACGAGCGCGCCCTTCTTCTTGCCGATAATGGCGCGGCCGACGGGGCTTTCGTTCGAGATCTTGTTCTTCAGCGGGTCCGATTCGGCGGTGCCGACAATCGTATATTCAACGATCTCGTCGAACTCCTTGTCTTCTACGACGACGGTGGAGCCGATGCTGACCGTATCGAGATCGATCTCGTCATTGTTGATAATGCGGGCGTTGCGGAGCATCTTCTCGAGGGTGATGATGCGTCCTTCGATGAATGCCTGTTCGTTCTTCGCATCCTCGTATTCCGAGTTCTCGCTGATATCGCCGTATCCGATCGCGACCTTAATCCGTTCCGCCACTTCCCGGCGCTTGACGGACTTCAGGTTCTCGAGCTCCTCTTCGAGCTTCTTCAACCCGTCCGGGGTCAGAAGGACTTCCTTTTCGCTCATCTCACCGATCTCCTGTCAAGGGTATGATTTTCATGCGCGGCATGAATAGGGTGCGTTCAAGCGGCTCCTCGCTTCGTCAGCGGTAGGCGAGCCGCCGTTGCTACTCAAATATATGGCGAATCACCGTTGACATGACACGCGCGCGCGCCTATTCGTTCCCGAAAGGCACGCTCCTCGTCCCGGTCAAACCGGCTTCCGTGCGAATATTGCTTAGAATTATATTTCAACCCCTAGGAAATGTCAATTAGCGGTAAAGGGGTTCAATGCACCGTCGCCGAATCTGCGGCCTCCGATTGTTCGGCCGCCGCGAGCTCCGCGAGAGATTCGACATATTGCTCCAGCTTTGCCGCCACGGCGGCGCGGGTGGTCAGCTCCATGATGTCGTTCTTGACGCGGGCCGCATCGGGCAGGCCCTTCAGATACCAGGCCAGATGCTTGCGCATCTCCCGTACGGCCTGGCCTTCGCCCTTCAAGTTGATCAGGCGGTCCATGTGCAGCATCGCGATCCGGATCTTCTCGCCCGGCACCGGATCCGGCAGCATCTCTCCGGTCGTCAGGTAGTGAACGGTCCGGTACAGCATCCACGGGTTGCCGAGCGCGCCGCGCCCGATCATGACGCCGTCCACGCCGGTATGCTGAAGCATGCGCTCCGCGTCCTCCGGCGAGAAGACGTCCCCGTTGCCGATGACCGGAATCGACACGGCCTGTTTAACGTCCCTTATAATATCCCAGTTCGCGTGACCGGTATACAATTGTTCCCGGGTCCGGCCGTGCACGCTGACGGCCGCGCCGCCCGCGCGTTCGACCGCTTGGGCGTTCTCCACCGCATAGACGTGCTCGTCGTCCCAGCCGATCCGCATCTTGACGGTGACCGGCTTCTTCGCCGCGTCTACGGCGTACGACACCATCTCGTAGATCTTGGCGGGATCGAGCAGCCAGCGGGCGCCCGCGTCGCACTTCGTGACCTTCGGCACGGGGCAGCCCATATTGATGTCGATAATGTCGGCGTTGGTGTTCTTGTCGACGAATTTGACCGCTTCGACGAGAGACTCGCGGTCGCCTCCGAAGATTTGCAGGCTGAGCGGCTTCTCCCGCTCGTCCACGAACAGCATCTCCAGCGTCCGCTGGTTGCCGTGCAGGATCGCCTTGTCGCTCACCATCTCGGCGCAGACCAGTCCGCATCCGAATTCCTTGGCGATCAGCCGGAATGCAGGGTTGCACACGCCCGCCATGGGCGCGAGGACGACATTGTTGCTCATTTCCACGTTGCCAATCTTCAACATTCGCTTTTACAGCTCCTTCCGAGGGCGCGCCTCCGATTGCGGAGCACGCCGATGTATGCCTTCCCGTTCCATGACGTCGCCCGCGAGCGACGACTCCCATGGGAAAGGCTCGCCCGGCGTCCATACGTCCCGCAACGGCACCAACACGAACGCCCGCTCCCCCATGCGGGGATGCGGGAGCGTGAGCTCGTCCGTGCCGAGCGTCTCGTTCTCGTACAGCAGCAGGTCCAGATCGATCTTGCGCGGTCCCCAGCGGATCTCCCGCACGCGTCCCATCTCCTGCTCGATCGAGAGCAGCGCGCGCAGCAGCGCCAGCGGGTCCAGCTCGGTGCCGACCGCGACGGCCATATTCAGGAACGCCGGCTGATCGGTATAACCAACCGGGTCCGTCTCGTACCTATCCGATATCCGGCGCACTTCAATGCCTTCGAACGCGTCCAGGCGGCGTATCGCTTCGTTCAGCGATTGCTCCCGGTCGCCCAGATTGGCGCCCAGCGCCACGTATGCTTCCTTCACCGTTCCTTCAATCCTCTGCGAGCGCGATGAACCCGCACTTCAGGACCGGGTTCGGCGAAGCTCTACGGTCACCCCGTCGAACGTAATGTCGAACGGAGGATTCGGTTTCGTAACCGATACCGTCGCTTCGTTGATACTAGTATACGTACCGAGTACCGCGGTTGCAATGTTTCCGGCGAGCGTCTCGATCAGCTTGACCGGGGGGCCTTCGGCGATCTCCTTGACGAGGGCATGAATCTCCGCGTAATTGATCGTATCGTTCACGTCGTCGCTGGCTTCGGCGCGGCTGAGATCGAGCCGCAGATCGAGGTCCACGATGAACTTCTGGCCGAGCTTGTTCTCTTCCGGAAAAACGCCATGGTACCCGTAAAATACCATCTTCTTCAGCAGCATGCGGTCCATTCCCGTTACCCCTCCCTATTCGCTTGGCGGTAGGCGATCGCGTCGGTCATCCGCGCGACCCGCTTCATCTCGCGCACGTCGTGAACGCGGACGATCTGGCAGCCTTGCAGGATGCCGGCCGTCGTCGTCGCGGCCGTGCCTTCCACGACGTCATCCGCGGGCAGATCCAGCGTCTGGCGGATGAACGTCTTGCGGGACGTCGCCAGCAAGACCGGGTAGCCGAGGCTGGCCAGCTCGTCCAGACGGCCCATGAGCTCGACGTTCTCGCCGTAATCCTTAGCGAAGCCGATGCCGGGATCGAGCCAGATGTTCTCGTCCGACACGCCCGCGGCATGCGCCCGGGCCACGCTGTCCCGCAGGTCCTGCAGGACGTCGGGCACGAAGTCGAGGTAGTCCCGCGCCGTCCGGTTGTGCATCAGGATGATCGGGCAGCCGTATTCCGCGGCGATCTCCGCCATCTTCGGTTCCCGCTTCAGCCCCCAAATATCGTTAAGCACGTGCGCGCCGGCCTCCAAAGCCTGACGCGCCGTCTCGGCCCGGTACGTATCGATGCTGATCGGCAGCTTCACCGCCGCGCGGACCGCCTCGATGACCGGAATGACGCGACGAAGCTCCTCCTCCGGCGTCACCGGATCGTGACCCGGGCGCGTGGACTCTCCGCCGATGTCGATCAGGTCGGCGCCCTCTTCAGCCATCTGCTTCGCCCTCGCGACGGCTGCCTCCGCGTTCGCGTACTTGCCCCCGTCGGAGAACGAATCCGGCGTGACGTTCAAGATACCCATGAGCAGCGTGCGCTCGCCGAGCGTCAGCGTCAGTCCGTCATGCAGCCTGTAGGAACGTCTATAATAAGTCGGTCTCATCGCATATCCTCGCTTCCCTGTTCGGCCGCCAGCCGATAGGCCGTCATGAGGCGGCGGGTCGCCCGCCCGGGGCCCTCCGGCCACGGCCGCGCGATCGTCCCGTCCGGCTCTTCGAGCGCGACGACCGGCACGATCTCCTGGACGGAATTCGTCACGAACGCCTCGTCCGCCTGAAGCAGCGCGTCCCATCGGTAACGCCCTTCGCGGACCTCGCGAACGCCATCGGGTCCAAGCGTCTCCAGCGCTCGCGTCAGCACCCAGCCCCGCGTGATGCCCGGTAGCGGACCCGTCTCCAGCGCGGGTGTATAGAGCACGCCGTCCTTCGCCCAGAATACGTTGCTCACGAGCCCTTCCGACACATACCCGTCAGGGGAGAGAAATAAACCTTCCGTGCCCGGCGCAGCTCCGCCGGCCGTCAGCTCTCTCTTCGCCAGCATATTGTTCATATAATGAAACGATTTTAACCGCGGCTCCCCGCCCTCCGGCGTGCTCCGCGCGAGCCGCAGCAGCCGCAGCCGCTTGCCCGCCCGTGTCTCCGGCCGGTCCGGCGCGAGCGGCTTCATGTACACGATCTCTCTCGGACGCGCGTAGTCGCCCTCCGGGAGACCGATCTCGCCCGCGCCCGCGGACACCGACCAGCGGACGTACCCGTCCGCCAGGCCATTCGCGGCCAGCAGCCGCTTCACGTCTTCCGCCATCCGCGCCGGATCGGGCGCGTAGGCGATGCCTAGCGCGCCGCAGCTCGCCGCGAGCCGCTCGGCATGCCGGTTCAGCAGCCACGGCTTGCCTCCATAGGTCCGGAACGTCTCGAACAGCCCCATCCCGTAGAGAAAGCCGTGATCGTAGACTGAGATCACGGCTTCCTCGCTGTCCTGGATTCGTCCATCCAACAGCAGCTTCATTTATCGCGTTCCTGCCTTGTTATTCAGGAAATTGCGCAGCATCGTGCGGCCGTGATCGGTCATGATGGACTCGGGATGGAATTGCACGCCTTCGATGACGTATTCCTTGTGCCGCAGCCCCATGATCTCTCCGTCGTCCGATCTGGCGCTGATCTCCAGGCTGTCCGGCAGCGTGTCTTCTTTGACGATCAGGGAATGATACCGCGTCGCCGTGAACGGGGACGGGATGCCCGCGAAGATCGTACGTCCGTCGTGCGTCATCTCCGACGTCTTGCCGTGCATCAGCTTGTCCGCGCGCACGACGTCGCCGCCGAACGCCTGGCCGATCGACTGGTGGCCGAGGCAGACGCCGAGGATCGGAATCTCTCCCTTGAACCGCGCGATGAGATCGAGGCTGATCCCCGCCTCGTTCGGCGTGCAGGGTCCCGGCGAGATGAGGATATGGTCCGGCTTCAGCGCGGCGATGCCGTCGAGATCGATCTCGTCGTTGCGGCGAACGACGATCTCCTCGCCCAGCTCGCCCAGATATTGAACCAAGTTATACGTGAACGAATCGTAGTTGTCGATGACCAGAATCATGAACGTCCCTCCTCCAGGTGAACCGGTTCCTTTCGATCTCGGAGCCGCTCCCCGTACTGCACCGCTTTCCAGAGCGCTTTGGCTTTGTTCAGGCATTCGTAGAATTCGCGCTCGGGGTCGGAGTCGATGACGATGCCCGCGCCCGCTTGAATATGGACGATCCCGTCCTTCGCCACCATGGTGCGGATAATAATATTAAATTCCATATTCCCGGCATAGTCAATCCATCCGAGCGATCCGGTGTAGACGCCGCGGCGCACCGGCTCCAGCTCCTCGATGATCTCCATCGTGCGGATCTTCGGCGCCCCCGTGATCGTCCCTCCGGGAAACGATCCGGCCAGCACGTCGAACGCATCCCAGCCCGGCGCGATGCGGCCCTCCACCTGCGACACGAGGTGCATGACGTGCGAGTAGCGTTCGACGGTCAGCAGCTCCGGCACGCGGACCGAGCCATAGGCGGCGACGCGCCCCAAGTCGTTGCGCGCGAGATCCACGAGCATGACGTGCTCGGCCCGCTCCTTCTCGCTGGCGAGCAGTTCGCGCTCCATCGCCGCGTCCTCGTCCGGCGTGCGGCCCCGGCGCCGGGTCCCCGCGATCGGACGCGCGCCGATTCGGTCGCCCTCCCGCTTCACGAGGAGCTCGGGCGAAGCCGAGACGAGCTGGAAGTCGGGGAACTTCAGGAAGCCCATGTACGGCGAGGGGTTAATCAGGCGCAGCAGCTCGTACAGGTCCTCGGGCCGGGCCGCGACCGGCATGCTCTGCCGCATCGACAGGTTCACCTGGAACACGTCGCCCTGGCCGATATAGGCCTGAATGCGGCGGACCGCCTGCTTGAAGATTTCCTTGCTCATCGAGGTCCGGAGATGGCCGGCGTCGGCGAACGCCTTCACGTCCAGCTCCAGACCGTCCTCCGCCATCGCCGCCTTCATCGCCTCCACGGCAGCCGAGGCCGCCGCATCCGCCCGGCCGGCCGCGACGCGGTCCCAGATCCGCTTCATCTCGTCCGCCCGGCCTGCGGCGTCCGACATCGCCCGCCGAAGGGTCTCATCCTCCGCTTCCTTCGGCACGTCGGCATGCACGGCGAGATAGAGCGCCCTCGCCTCGTGGTCCACGATCCATAGCTCGTCCACGAGCAAGAACGCATAATCCGGCAGGCCGAGATCGTTCGCTGCCAGCTCCGGCAGCCGCTCGAGCGATCGCGCCACGTCGTAGCTCCAGTAGCCGACGCAGCCGCCGAGGAACTTTGGCGCGCCCGGCACGCTCGGCGCACGGCAGCGCGCCATGACCTCCCGCATAACGGCGAGGGGGGCGTCCTCATGCCGCCTGCCGCAGGCATCCCCGGCGCTCACGGCGTTCCCGGCTTCGGCGCCTGCAGCGGCCTCCGTCGCCTCGCCGCTCGTGCCGCGGATGACCGCCGTTGGCTTCAGACCGAGGAACGTATAGCGCCCGTCCTTGCCGCTCTCCAGCACGAACGCATGCGCGGACGCCGCTTCCCAGGCGCGCTGCCAGCGCAGCACGCGGTCCTCGCCCTCCCCGAGCGCATAACGCCTCACGTAAGGCAGTTTATTGTAGGCACGGCCGTCTGCCGCCCAACGGCCCCACTGCTCCAAGCTTGTCAACGTCTCCAACTCGTCCGATCCCCCGATGCTCCGCGCCCATCCGTGTTTCGCGATCAATGTGCTCCTATTATAACGAAAAACGGTCCGGCAAGTAAAAACGGCTTCTCAAGCGGCGACACGTTTTTATCGTCGGTCATACAGAAAGGTATAGGCGTGAAACTTATACATGTTGTATGACGGACAAACGAGATTCGAGCCGATCGCGCAACTATTTCCATGCGGGCGCCGTATCCTTCCTTAAGAAGCGAACCTGCATGGATACAATAAGGAGCTGATCGCCTGTGGAAACGTTCGGACGCGGTTGCCTTTACATCATCATCGGCGTAATCGTCCTCGTGATTCTCGCCTTCATGATCGGCGGGACCATTCAAATTCCGTGGTTTATCGTCATTCCGCTCGTGATCCTCGCATTCTGGGCGGCGTCCCGGAAGAGCCGCAAGTAACCCGCGGGAAGCGGCGCAACCCATTCGCGGCCGCGGCGCTTCCGCAGCCGGGACCTTCCGTCTCTCTCGCCGCAGGAGATCGCCGCCTCGACGCGTCGCCTCCGATTTTTTTTGCAACGTTCGGTTTGAACGAATCGTCTATGGTGTTAAGGAATGGAAAAAGGAGTTGATGATCTTACATGCATGCGATTCGCGTAAAATGGCGCGCGCTCGGCTTGTCCGTCTGTCTGGCCGTCGGCTCCCTCGCGGGCGCGGGCCTATCCTCGGCCGCGACTGCTGCCGCCAAACCGATCGTCCTCGAGATCAACGGCAATACGATCGCCTCGGCGCAGCATCCCTACCTGGAGAAAGACAGCGTCTACGTTCCCCTTCGCACCGTCTCGACGCTCCTGCAGGCAGTCGTCGACTGGAATGCGAAGACGAAGCAAGTGTCCATCTACGCCCCCGGGCATACCGTTAAGCTCACTTTGGGACAGAAGACCGTTCAACATAACGGGCAAGCGCTGCCCATGACGACGCCCGCCCAACTCAAGGACGGCAGCGTGTACGTGCCGATCCGCTTCATCGCCCAGACGCTCGGCGCCACGGTCGATTGGCAGAGCGCGAAGCGCACCGTGTCCATCGCAGACGACGGCAAGCTCGTCATGGGTTGGGCCACGACCGAAGCCCCCGCAGCCTTCTGGCTGAACATCCGGACAGGCGAGCTCTATGAGTCCTATCCGTTCGCCAGCCCGGCCAAGCTGACGGGCAAGCTGGACACCGAATTCAAGGGCTTGAACGTCTCTCTTCGCGCAGAGCGGCTCAAGGAAGGCGAGTTCGTGGTGACCGCCTCGAACTTCTTTGGGGAACCGCAAGTCAACATGACGGCAACGACCTCCTATATCAAAGACGACAAGCTGCTCCGTCAAGCCGAGGCCTCTTACTTCCAGCGGATGACGAACAACGTCGCCCATTTCCGCTGGCAGCCGCTGCTCACGGACGGCAAGTCGCTGTTCCTGCTGAATCCGGACGGTTCGGAGGCGACGACTTACGACCTCCCGAAGCTCGGCGCCAAGGACGAGAGCTACTCCGTGGAAGGCATCGGCGACGGGTATCTGCTCATCCGGCCGAACCTTACCGGGCTGCTGACCTTGGTCGATCCGGTCAACGGCAACCAGAAGCTGCTCTACGAGCTCCTCGACCAGCCCGAGCGCGAATACGCGGAGAAGAACGACATCCCTTACCGCGGCGACACGCTGGTCGTCACAGGCGAGCAGGAGGGCATCATCTACCTGGAATATCAAGGCGTCAAGGACAAGGCCGTGCATAAGCTCCAAGTCAAGGTGAAGGATTGGCTGTAAGTAAAAACGGCTTTGCCTCCTTCTCGGAGGAGGGCGATACGTTTTTATCGGAGGTCATACGGAGATGGATAGGCATAACGCTTATACATTCTGCATGACCAAGTAAAAACGGCTTTGCCTCCTTCTCGGAGGAGGGCGATACGTTTTTAACGGAGGTCATACGGAGATGGATAGGCATAACGCTTATACATTCTGCATGACCAAGTAAAAACGGCTTTGCCTCCTTCTCAGAGGAGGGCGAAACGTTTTTATCGGAGGACATACAGAGATGGATAGGCGTAACGCTTATACATCCTGTATGACAAGTAACGCCGCTCCACCGCCTTGTCGGATGACAAACAACCCCCGGCACGTTCCGCAGGGAACGTGCCGGGGGTTGTCGCATTGCTGCGATTAGTTGTCGAAGTTGAACAGCGGCGTGCTCAGATAGCGTTCGCCGTTGGACGGAACGACCGCTACGACGCGTTTGCCAGCGCCCAATTCCTTCGCGACTTTGAGCGCGGCGAAGATCGCGGCGCCCGAGGAGATGCCGCAGAGGATGCCTTCTTTCTTCGCAGCCGTACGCGCCGTCTCGAACGCGTCTTCGTTCTCGACCGCGATGATCTCGTCGTAGATCTCCTTGTTCAGGATCTCAGGTACGAAGTTGGCGCCGATGCCTTGGATCTTGTGGGGACCGGCCTTGCCTTCGGACAGCAGCGGAGACGCCGCCGGCTCGACCGCGACGATCTTCACGCCGGAGAAGCTCTGCTTCAGCACTTCGCCCGCGCCGGAGATCGTGCCGCCCGTGCCGATGCCCGCTACGAACGCGTCCAGCTTGCCGTCGAGGGAGTTGATCGCTTCGACGATCTCGGGACCCGTCGTCTCGAAGTGGATCTTCAGGTTGGCTTTATTCTTGAATTGATCGGCCAGGAAGTAGTCCGGGTTCTCGCGAAGGATCTCTTCGGCCTTCTTGACCGCGCCGTTCATGCCCTCGGAGCCGGGCGTCAGCACGAGCTCCGCGCCGTAAGCGCGGAGCAGGTTGCGCCGCTCCAAGCTCATCGTCTCCGGCATGACGATCAAGGCTCGATAGCCCTTCGCAGCCGCAACCAATGCCAGGCCGATCCCGGTGTTGCCGCTCGTCGCTTCGACGATCGTGCCGCCCGGCTTCAGCTTGCCTTCCTTCTCCGCTTCTTCTACGATACTCAGGGCGATCCGATCTTTGACGCTTGCGCCCGGGTTCTGGTATTCCACTTTAACGTAAATCTCCGCGCTGCCTTCCGGAACGATTCGGTTGAGACGCACCAGCGGCGTATCTCCGATTAAGTCGGTTACGTTCTGCACGATCCTTGCCATGACGTATTCCCTCCTAAATATGAAGCGGACGATGACGCCCTGCAGCTCTTAATCCGACTAATTCAGTCGGTTTTCATGATCTCATCTTATCAATGATAGAAGAGATTGTCAATAGCCTCTGCGCCTAGAGAACTACGATCGCAACGAGCGATCTAGGATCTCCGCGCCATACTTGGCCAGTAGCGACGCTTCTAGCTCGGGCAGCGGCGGCGCCTGGTCGAGCGCCAGCTGCTCGCGGGCTTCGGCGCGCGCCGCCTCGGGATCCAGCGCCCGCGTCTCGTCGCGGCCGATCAGCTGCACGAGCTCGTAGCCGGCCTCGGTGCGGACGGGTCCCGTCGTCTCGCCGACGTCGAGCTTGGCGGCCGCGGACAGCAGGTCCGGGTCCACGAAGGGATCGTTCTCCTCCACCCATCCCAGGCCGCCGCCGTTCTCCGCCGTCTCTTCGTCCTTCGAGTATCGCGCGGCGAGCGCCGAGAAATCGGCTCCCTGCTCCAGCTGACGCAGCAAAGCCTCGGCGTCCGACCGCTTGTCCACGACCAGGTGGGCGAAGTTCAATCGCACCCGGCCGTTGAATTCCTCTTGATGTTCCCGAACGTACCGGTCGATCTCGCTCTCCGGCACCTTGACCGTTCGGATGGCCAGCCGCTCCAGTTGCAGCCGGTATTTCGCGTCCTTGCGCACCTCTTCAGGGCTCATGCCAAGCTGCTCTCGCCTGGCGGCGTAAAACTGCTCCTCGCTGTCGTAGCCATCGCTCATCTTGCGCAGTTCCTGCGCCACATCCTCATCCGACACGACGACGCCTTCGGCCGCCGCCTCCCGCTCGACCGCCATGCGGAGCATGAGGACATGGAGCGTCTGCTCGCCGTAGGAGTCCAGCAGCTGATCCACCAATTGCCGGCGCGTGATCGGCTCTCCGTCCACGACCGCCACGGCCTCTTCGGTCGTGCCCGGGGCGCCGGACGGCTCGATCGCGCTGGGATCGGCGTTCGGGGGGGCCGGTGTATTCGAATGATTCGCCGTACAGCCTGATTCGACAAATAGAGTCCACGTTAGGGCGAGCAGAACGATCGGCTTCAGCAGCCGCTTCGTCCTTCTCATGGCCATCATCCCCCGTTTCTATCGCGACTTGGCGCGTTCAAGAACCTGCGTCAATTCCGCTTTGTCGAATGTGTAAGCCTCATTGCAGAAATGACAGTGAACTTCGGCCTGTCCGTCCTCGTCGATCAGCTTGCGCAGCTCGGCCTCGCCAAGGCTGATCAGCGTGCGTTCGACGCGCTCCTTCGAGCATTGGCAGACGAAGCCCGGCTCGATCGAATCGTGAATGACCAGATCGTCGCCTACCAGGAAGCGAAGGAGACCTTCCGCCGTCTCGCCTTGATCCAACAGCGCGGTCACATGCGGCATCGTCGATACCGCGCGCTCGAGACGCGCGAGCTGTTCGTCGCCGATCCCCGGCATGACTTGGACGATGAAGCCGCCCGCGTGCAGCACGGAGTTGTCCGTATCGACCAGGACGCCCAGGCCGACGGCGGACGGCGTCTGCTCCGACGCGGCGAAGTAATAGGTGAAGTCCTCGGCCAGCTCGCCCGAGATGATCGGCACGCTGCCCCGATAGGGCTCCTTGAGCCCCAGGTCTTTGGTCACGTTCAGGAATCCCGTCTTGCCGACGGCGCCCGCGACGTCCAGCTTGCCCATGCTGTTGCTCGGCAAGTGCACGTGGGGATAATCGACGTAGCCCCGCACCTCGCCCGAGGCATTGGCATCGATGACGATCTGCCCGAGCGGGCCGTCGCCCTTCACTTGGACCGTCAGCTTCTCGTCGCCTTTCAGCATCGTCCCCATCATCGCGGCGGCCGTCGCCGTCCGTCCCAAGGCGGCCGAAGCCGTCGGGAACGTATCGTGACGCCGCTGCAGCTCGCGCACCAGCTCCGTCGTCCGGGCGGCGAACACGCGGATCGCGCCGTCCCAAGCGGTACCTCTAATCAATTCGTCTTTCACGAAGTCACCCCTTCTACGCTTCAGCTCATGCGTTCAGATATTGCGTTCGTAGATGATCCTTAATCCCTCCAGGGTCAGCAGCGGATCGACCAATTCGATCGACTCCGACTCTCCCGCGATGAGTTCCGCGAGTCCGCCCGTCGCGATGACGCGCGGCTTCACGCCTTGCTCCTCCGAGATCCGCTTCACGATGCCGTCGACTTGTCCCGCATAGCCGTAGATGATGCCCGACTGCATGGCGGAGACCGTATTGCGACCGACGACGACGCGCGGCTTCGTCAGCTCGATCCGCGGCAGCTTCGCCGCCCGCTGGTACAGCGCTTCGGCGGAGATGCCGATGCCCGGCACGATCACGCCGCCGAGGTACGAGCCGTTCCCGTCGATGTAGTCGAACGTCGTCGCCGTGCCGAAGTCGACCACGACGAGCGGCGTGCCGTAGTGCTCGATGCCCGCCACCGCGTTGACGATCCGGTCGGCGCCGACTTCCTTCGGGTTCTCGTAGCGGATGTTCAGTCCCGTCTTGATGCCCGGTCCCACGACGAGCGCTTCCCGTCCGACGTACTTGCGGAACAGCTGCTCCAGCGTCGGCATCAACGGCGGCACGACGCAGCCGAGGATGACGCCGTCGATGTCGGCGGCGCGGATCCCCGCGATCTGGAACAGGTTCGTGATCAGAATGCCGTATTCGTCCACCGTGGAGGAACGGTTCGTGCTGAGCCGCCAATGCTGCTTCAGCGTCTCTCCCTCGTACAAGCCGAGCACGATGTTGGTATTCCCGACATCGACGACTAAGATCACGCCTTTTCCCCCTTTTTGATCTCGTTCAGATCCAGACTGATGTCGAGCGCCTGGAACGAATGCGTCAGCCCGCCCACGCTGATGACGTCGACGCCGCTGGCCGCGATCTCGCGCACGCGCTCCGGACGGATGCCGCCCGACGCCTCCAGCACGATATGCGGCGCCAGCTCCCGCAGTCGGACCGCGGCTTCGCGCGTCTGCTCCGGCGACATGTTGTCGAACATGACGATATTCGCGCCCGCCTGCGCCGCTTCGACGGCTTGCGCGAGCGATTCCGCCTCGACTTCGATCATCATCGTATGCGGCACCCGGCGCTTCGCCGCTTCGACGGCGGCAGCGATCCCGCCGGCCGCTTTGATATGGTTGTCCTTGATCATGACGGCGTCATACAGGCCGAAGCGGTGGTTCGCCCCGCCGCCGACGCGCACCGCGTACTTCTCGAGCGTCCGGTGACCCGGCGTCGTCTTGCGCGTATCCGCGATCCGCACGGCGAACCCTTCCGCTGCGGCTACGTACTGCCTCGTCTTGGTGGCGATGCCCGATAGACGCTGCATCAGGTTCAACGCGAGCCGCTCGCCCGTCAGGATGCTATGCGTGGCGCCTTTGACGACCGCGAGCACCGTGCCGCTCTCGATCCATTCGCCGTCGGTCGCCTGCTTGTCGAACGTCAGCGAAGGATCCACGATTTCGAACACCATCCGCGCCAAGGGCAGGCCCGCGATCACGCCGGCTTGCTTGGCATGGATGATCCCGATCGAGTGATGCCCCTCCGGCACGATCGCCATCGTGCTCACGTCCCCGCTGCCGATATCCTCGGCCAGCCACGCGCGAATCTGCGCGCGGACGGCATCGACGGCCGGGCCGCCGATCCGCCAGTCGTTCTCCCGTTCAAACATGGCTAATGACCTCCTCGCCGATGCCCAGCTCGCGATGCAGCACCGTATGTTTGCGCCAAATCAGATCGTCCCGTTCCGGGAAGTCTTCCCGGTAGTGCGCGCCCCGGCTCTCTTCGCGGGCCAGCGCGGCCTCCATGACCAGCATCGCGCAGGTCAGCAGGTTCGCGAACTCCAGCTCCTCGCGCTTGGAGATATTCGTCTGGAACAGCGGGAGCTGGCGCCGCAGCTCTTCGAGGCCCTTCTGCAAGCCCGCGGCGTCTCTGCGCAGCCCCGCGAACCGGACCATCACCTTCTGCAGCTTCAGCCGCCGCTCCACGATCGCGCCGGTCGGCGCGCTAGTCCGGCCTTGGCGGCCGCTCGTCGCGAGCCGGCCGGCCAGCGGCCCCATCGCGTCGATGCGCTCGACGATCCGGCGGCCGAATACGATCGCCTCCGACAGCGAGTTGCTCGCCAGACGGTTCGCCCCGTGAACGCCGGTCGACGAGACTTCTCCGCACGCGAACAGCCGCGAGATGCTCGTCTCCCCGTGCAGGTCGGTGCGCACGCCCCCCATCATATAATGGGCAGCCGGCGCCACCGGAATCCAGTCCGTCGTCATATCGAGGCCGTAATTCAAGCAGAACTCGTAGATATTGGGGAAGCGGTGACGGATCAGCTCCGGCGATTCGTGCGTAATGTCAATGTAGACATAGGTGGACTTGGTCGCTTCCATCTCGCTCAGGATCGCGCGGGCGACGACGTCCCGCGGCGCGAGCTCCATCTGCTCGTGGTACTTCTCCATGAACCGGTCGCCGCGAATGTTGCGCAGCACCGCGCCCTCGCCGCGCACGGCCTCCGAGATCAGGAAGCGCGGCGCGCCCGGGTAGCAGAGCGACGTGGGGTGGAACTGGTTGAACTCCATGTCGCGAATGTTCGCTCCGGCCCGGTAAGCCATCGCGATCCCGTCCCCGGTCGCCACTTCGGGGTTGGTCGTATAGCGGTACAGCTGCCCCGTACCGCCCGAGCACAGGATCGTCGCCTTGCCCCGCACGACGACGCGCGAGCCGTCGGGCTTCTGCACGAGCGCGCCGTAGCATAAGCCGTCCTCGGTCAGCAGATCGAGGGCGAAGTGATCGTCCCAGATCTCGATACCGCTCGACTTCACCTTGTCGGCCAGCGCGCGCACGATCTCGAAGCCGGTCGCATCGCCGTTCGCATGCAAAATACGGCGCTGACTGTGGGCTCCTTCCTTCGTCAGCGCCAATTGACCGTCTTCTTCGTCGAAATGCGTGCCGTACCGGATGAGCGCTTGAACGCCCTCCGGTCCTTCGTGCACGAGGATGTCGACCGCCTCCGGATCGCACAGTCCGGCTCCCGCGATCAACGTGTCCTGACGATGGAATTCGGGGGAATCCTCGTCGGAGATGACCGCGGCGATTCCCCCTTGCGCATAGCGCGTATTGCTGTCGAACAGCGACTTCTTCGTGATCATTAACACACGGTTGCGTTTGCTAGCCTTGATCGCGGTGAAGAGCCCCGCGATGCCGGCGCCGATGACGATCACATCCGTCTCGACGGTCGGCAGCTTCTCCAGATCGAAATCGACAATATAGCGTGGTATCATGACCGGTCCCCCACCCGTCCGCCTACTTCACGAGGAGCATGCGCTCCAGCGAAGCCCGGGCTTTGTCCGCGACGTCTTGCGGCACGTGAATCTGCGGCTGCATCGTCTCCAGCGCTTTGACGACTTTCTTCAGGTTGTTCACCTTCATGTTCGGGCAGACCAGGAACTTGCTCGCGAAATGGAACGTCTTGTCGGGGCTGTCGACCCGCAGCTGATAGCCCGTGCCGTCCTCGGTGCCGACGATGAACTCTTGGTGGCTCGACTCGCGGCAGTACTTCAGGATGCCGGTCGTGCTGCCGACGAAGTCCGCCAGCTCCACGACTTCGGGACGGCATTCCGGATGGACGACGAATTGGGCGTTCGGATACTTCGCCCGCATCTCGTGGACGTCCTTCACGGTCAGCATGTCGTGCGTGTTGCAGTAGCCTTCCCAGATGATCATCTTCTTGTCGGTATGCTGCTGCACGTAGTGGCCCAGGTTCTTGTCCGGGCACCAGATCACTTCGTCGGAATCGACCGAATTAACGACCTTCACCGCATTGGCGGACGTACAGCAGATATCCGTCTCCGCCTTCACGTCGGCCGAGGAGTTGATATAGGTCACGACTTTGGCGTTCGGATGCTTCGCCTTCAGCTCCCGCAGGCCGATCGGGTTCACCATGTCGGCCATCGGGCAGCCCGCGCGCTCGTCAGGCACGAGCACGACCTTGTTCGGCGCGAGGATCTTGGCGCTCTCGCCCATGAAGTGCACGCCGCAGAAGACGATGACGTCCGCATCGGTCGCCGCCGCCTTCTGGGCCAGCAGGAACGAATCGCCGCGGAAGTCGGCGACCTCTTGAATCTCGTCGCGTTGGTAATAATGAGCCAGAATGATGGCGTTGCGTTCTTTTTTCAGCTGCAGTAGGCGCTCGCGCAATTCGCGGTTCTGTTCCGCCTTGCGTTCCAGGGCCAAAGCTTCCATGTGGGTTCTCCTCCCTACGGCCTGAACTTTGCCGGGGTCCGTCGCACATCATCCCGGTTCGGGCGGCGACTGCCGCCGACCGGGCGCCGGGATCGAGTGACGCAAGTTCGGGTCGTATTCCATAGTTTGTGAATCTAGGCACAAAGGTTGGGACAACCTTGCTCTTCATGCAAGTAAAAACGGCTTCGCCGCCTTCCATGGAGGGCGATACGTTTTTATCGGAGATCATTCAGTGATGAATAGGCTTGAAACGTATACACGCTGAATGATTCGGAAAACACGGCTTCGCCGTTCTTCGGAAGCAGGCGAGACGTCTGTATCGGCGACCATTCAGGAGTGACCGAGCGCGAACGCGCCCGAATCCGGAATGATCAGGTCAAACGGCCGGGTACATGGGACCACAGCGCTTCCGCGCGTGTCAAATGTGGCTGTTTAACAACTAATTTACACGGGTAGGGAGGGGCTGTCAATGAATGTTCCTATATTATAGAGATGATTTTCACGCACTCCGATGGACATTCACCCTGCAGCGGAACTTCATCCCGATCTGCGTTGTCTAATCTAGGGAGGTGATGGGGTTTGGAGGACGCGCATTGGTCCTATATCGAGCGGATGGACCCGACCGGGCTCCGCGAATTGATGCACAAGTACGGTCAGGACGTATGGAATCTGGCCTTCATCCTGACCCGCAGCCGCGACATGGCGGACGATGTCTCTCAGGACGTGTTCCTCAAAGCCTATACGACCATCGGCTCCTTCCGCGGTTCCTCCTCGGTCCGGACCTGGCTGCTCGCGATTACCCGCAATACGTCGATCAATGCGATGCGGACCGCCTTCATGCGCCGAGTGACGCTGACGGCATGGGTGACCGACACGCGGGCGAGTCCGTCGGCCGAGATCGAAGCGTTGGCCAGGACGCTGTCGGACGAGATCTGGGCGAAGGTGCTCGCGCTGCCGTTCAAGCTGCGGGAAGTCCTCATCCTCCAGGCCAAGTACGAGATGAGCATCCGTGAGATCGCGGATCTACTGCGGCTCTCGGAGGGAACCGTGAAGTCCAGGCTCGCCCGGGCGCGCGGACGAATGACGGACAGCCGAGAGGAGGAGGAAGCGGATGCGTGAGAGAGAACCGGACTGGTACGCCAGGTTAAAAGGAAATCCGGTGCGCGAGCCGGGATTCACGGAAGCGCAGATGAGCCGCATCGAACGGCGAGCCTGGGGGGATGCGCAGATGCGTAACATGATCGAAGACAGGCGCTCTTCGCGCGGCCGCCGCTCGAATCGCCTTCGCGCGAGCGCGGCCGTGGCGCTGATCGTCATCGTCGGATTAACGGCGCTTTGGCGCTTTGGCGGGACGGGATCCCATGTCGCGGAACCGCCGGCACCCAGCCAGATCGCGACGGCCCCAGGGCCGAATGGCGGGGCTACGCAGAATCCCCAGTCGGACTGGGGCGAAGCGATCAACCCCGAGCGGTTAGAGGGGACGCTCGGGGATCAGCTTCCTTTCTCTACGGAAGACGTAGAGGAGATTACGGTTCAACCCCCTAGGTCCGGTCCGGTACTGACGGTCCCGAAGGCTCGCATGTATGTCCTGCTGCAGAATCTGAACGGATTGGATCTCAAGGCGGCACGGATGCCGGAGGGACAGGGACCCGAGTATTACATGGGATCATCCGACTCCTCTACGCTCATCTTCAAGGCATCGGGCAAGAATTATACGTTAGACTACGATCCCGCCAGCAATACTTATGGAATCATAGGCGGCAAGGGAACGCGCTTCTACGCCGACGACCAAGTATGGCTGTTCCTGCAGAGCCTGCTGAATTCGGGCTCCGTCTGGGCTGATTACGGCGATCTCACGGAACAAGGGCGCGTCGAGGCCGAGAATTCGAGCGGTAACGGGGAGCCGAACAACAAATCCTATAAGCCGGACCGCCTCCAAGTCTCCGGCCGCGACTATAACGCGTGGGAGCAGCAATTCCTAGTCCTCTCCTCCGGCATCCGCTATTGCGACAGCAGCCTCGGGACGTCGGGCTTCATCCAAATGATCGGTCAAGGTAACGAACCGGATGTTCTCCGGCTGGGCCAGACGATCGTGTTCGCCACGGATGCGAACCGGACCTCGGACGGGATTGGAGTTGGCCTCACGGCAGACGAAGTGGTTCGGAAGCTGGGCGAGCCGAATGCGAAGACGGACACGAAGTGGAGCTACCGCATCGGCGACTACCTGAAGTTCCACCTCCTCTTCGAGCAGGGCAAAGTCCGATTCATGGTCCTTACGATGCCGGCTTAATCGGACACGTTCTTTTCTAGTAGAATTCGGGTAAGATAGAGAGGAAGCGCAAATAAAGGAGGATGGGCATGCCCACGATTCAAGTAGAAGGCAGAGCGTCGATCCAAGCGACGGAGGGGCAGAAGCTCGTCCTGGCTCTGGAGAGCAACGGAGTGGACATGCTTCACCGCTGCGGAGGAAACGCAAGATGCACCACGTGCCGCGTCGAAGTGCTCGCAGGAGACGCCGGCCCGGTAGGCGAAGCTGAGGCGGCGATCTTGAACGCCAAAGGCTACGCCGATCAGAACATTCGCCTGTCCTGCCAGATCCGGGTTCATCGCGATCTGACCGTGAAGCCTGTTATGACCGTGTCCGAATCCGGTCTCGAGCCGGGCACGCCAGTCGCCGAATAGTCTTAGGTTGAGCAGCTGCAGGCCGTCATCCGCTTAGGGTGACGGCCTGTCTTGTGGTTGCTCCGACCCGTTTACGATAAAAAACACCTCCAGGAATAGCATCGGAAGGAATTTCGGATTCCGATGGTACCTGGAGGTGCGTCTTCATGCTGAAATACTTGCCTTACTGCGGTTCGCCTTCGCCGTCGTCGCGGCGTTGGTCCGGATTCGGAGGCGTGCCCTCTTCGTCGCGGGGTTGGATACGTACGCGCATGTTGCCGCCCAGCGTATCGATGATCGGTTCGGACTTCGGCTCTCCGCCATCGTCGTCGCCGTCTTCCGTAACTTCGAGGTTGCCCTTCTCGATCAGCGCCTTGATCTGTTCGAGTTCGAGCGTCTCCTGCTCCAGCAGCGTGTTGGCGAGCAGGTGCACTTCGGCGCTCTTCTCGGTCAACAGCTTCTTCGCGCGGTCGTAGCAGGACTGAATGATCGACTGCATCTCTTGGTCGATCTCGTATGCGATGGCATCCGAGTAGTTCTGCTCATGGCCGAGGTCGCGGCCCAGGAACACTTGGCCTTGGGTCTGACCGAACTGCATCGGCCCGAGCTTGTCGCTCATGCCGTATTCCATGATCATGCTGCGCACGATGCCCGTCGCTTGCTTGAAGTCGCTGTAGGCGCCGGTGCCGATCTCGCCGATGAACAGCTCTTCGGCGACGCGGCCGGCCAGGAGCCCGGTGACTTTGTCGAGCAGCTCCTGCTTCGTGACCAGCATGCGGTCTTCCTTCGGCAGCATGATGACGTAGCCGCCCGCGCGTCCGCGCGGAATGATCGTCACCTTGTGCACCATATCGGCATGCTCCAGGAAGAAGCCTACGATCGTATGGCCGGACTCGTGATAGGCGACGATCCGCTTCTCGCGGTCGCTGATCACGCGGCTCTTCTTCTCGGTACCGACGATGACGCGGTCGATCGCTTCGTCGACTTCCTGCATGGCGATGTCCTTCTTGTTCTTCCGGGCGGCGAGCAGCGCCGCTTCGTTGAGCAAGTTCTCCAGGTCGGCGCCGGTGAAGCCGGTCGTGCGCTTGGCGATCGTGTTCATCTTGACGTCCTTGGCGAGCGGCTTGTTGCGCGCATGCACCTTCAGTACCGCTTCGCGGCCCTTCACGTCCGGACGGTCGACCGTAATCTGGCGGTCGAAGCGGCCCGGGCGCAGCAGCGCCGGATCCAGGATGTCGGGACGGTTCGTCGCCGCGACGATGATGATGCCTTCGTTCGCGCCGAAGCCGTCCATCTCGACGAGCAATTGGTTCAGCGTCTGCTCGCGCTCGTCGTGTCCGCCGCCGAGGCCTGCGCCCCGCTGACGGCCGACGGCGTCGATCTCGTCGATGAAGATGATGCAAGGCGCGTTCTTCTTCGCGTTCTCGAACAGGTCGCGGACGCGGGACGCGCCCACGCCGACGAACATCTCGACGAAGTCCGAGCCGGAGATGCTGAAGAACGGCACGCCCGCTTCGCCCGCTACCGCGCGCGCGAGAAGCGTCTTACCGGTACCCGGAGGCCCGACGAGCAGGACGCCCTTCGGGATGCGGGCGCCCAGCGCCGCAAACTTGCGGGGATCCTTCAGGAACTCGACGACTTCGACCAGTTCCTGCTTCTCTTCGTCGGCGCCGGCCACATCCTCGAACGTGACCCGCTTCTTCTCTTCATTATAGAGACGGGCTTTGCTCTTGCCGAAGTTCATCACTTTCCCGCCGCCGCCCTGCGCCTGATTAATCAGGAAGAAGAACAGGATGAACATGATCACGAACGGGATGATCGAAGTGAGGAAAGTCAGCCAGAAGCTTTCGCCCTGCATTTGCTTGTTCACGACGTCGAATTTCTGCTTAAGCCCCGCTTCGGAGATCATATTGGCCTGCTGCTCGGTCAGAGCGACCCGGCCAGAGAAGGTATCCGACTTGTGACCGTCCGGCTTGGTCTTGTAGTGGCCGGTAACCAGGTACGTGCCGCGATCGACTTGCAGGGTCAAATCCTTGATATTGTCCTGTTCGATCGATTCGATAATTTTGTTGTAAGTAAGTGGCTCGGCCGTCTCGTTCTTGCTGATGAAGAACTGGACGATACCGACGGTCACCAAAAAGATAAGCAAATAAAAGCCTGTGTTGCGGATAATCCGATTCATCCCTGACCTCCTCCCGACACGCTTACATCATTTTACCATAGCCTGTCTTGGCATCTCAATAGAAGGCGCGATAGCGCGAAAGCATGGATAACTGGGCATCTCTTAACGGTTGGAATACACTTCCGGCTTCAGGACGCCGACATAAGGCAAATTGCGGTAATGTTCCGCATAGTCAAGACCGTAACCGACGACGAACGCGTCCGGAATGACGAATCCGGTATAGTCCGCGTTCAGGTCCACCGTCCGGCGGCCGGGCTTGTCGAACAAGGCGACGACCCGGACGGACAGCGCGTTCCGGCGCTCCAGCACGTCGATCAGATAGCTAAGCGTCAAGCCGCTGTCGATGATGTCCTCGACGATGATGACGTCGCGGCCTTCGACCGACGTGTCCAGATCCTTGACGATCTTCACCTCGCCCGACGAGCGGGTCGAGTTGCCGTAGCTGGACACGGCCATGAAGTCGAGCTCGATCGGGACGGTGACGTTCTTGGACAGATCCGCCATAAAAATAAAAGCGCCTTTGAGCACGCAGATGACGAGCGGGTTGCGCCCTTCGTAATCGCGGCTGATGGCAGCGCCAAGCTCCCGAACCTTCGATTGAATCTGGTCTTCCGAGTAGAGTACTTCTTGAATGTCGTTCTGCAAAGAGGGGACCTCCCAGTCCGAATTAATACACGGTATGATGGCTTGACGAACTTCATGTCGCCGTATCGTCAATCGGCTCCGGTCTCCGGACGGAACGGCCCGCATGCGACATGGACGACCGAATGTGCGCCCGCGCCTGGCACGGCGTGCCGGGAGCGTCTCAATCCGGGAATCCACAGGATGCGATCCGCGCTGTCCGTGAGCAGCGGCCGCTGATCGCGCTCGGATCTGGGGATCTTGGCGTCAACGAACATATCTTGCACTTTTTTAGAGCCGTTTAGTCCCATCGGGTCCATCCGGTCTCCAGGCCTTCGATTGCGGATGACGAGCGGCCAGGCGATATCCGTCTCGTCAAAAAAAGCCTCCCTTCGGAAATCCGACGGAGAGGTGTGAGGTCCGTCCGCGCGGCGGAACCGGAAGATCAGGCCCGATTCCGTCACGTTCACGTCCGCGTCGGCCTCGGGCACCCGATAGGCGAACGCGGCTTGCGCAGGCCGTGAAGGCCCGATATACGCAACGTCGTATTCGCGGATCAGGACGATGCCGGAACCGACGTCCATCCGTACGACAGCGGGCGCTTCGGCGGCGATCGCCGCCGAGACTTCCTCCACCTGCTCGAACGGCTGGGGGGAACGCGGTCCCGCAAGACAATCTAATATTAGTTTAATCAATCTGCGTTGTAAAGCAACGTGAAGGCCGCGGAACCGCCCGCACTGCAGCGACCAGCCTTCCCCTTCGCGGGAAGCCGCGTCCGCGAGCGCCTTCGCCGCCTCCGCTTCGAGATAATCGTGGTCGGCCGACGCCAGCTCCGCGAGCCGGACCAGCGACCCGCGAAGCTGCGGGTTGTATCGTTCGAGCAGCGGCATCACCTCGAGACGAATCGCGTTGCGGAAGTAATGCGGATCGGCATTGCTGCTGTCCGTCACGTACGGCACGCCGTTGCGCTCATCATATAATAGAAGCTCACCTTTGGTAATACGCAGCAGCGGCCGAATGAGTTCCAATTCCTTTTCGGCGCGCCGCATGGGAATTCCAGCCAGGCCGCCGACGCCGCTCCCCCGCATCAGCCGCATCAGCACGGTCTCCGCCTGATCGTCCGCATGGTGGCCCAGCGCGATCGTGCGCGCGCCGTGCCGCCGGGCGGTCTCGCGGAGGAACGCGTAGCGCTTCTCCCGGGCGGCCTCCTGGGGATTCATGCCCGTCGAGGCGATATACGCGGGCACGTCGATCTCGGCAACCTCGCAGTCCACGTCCCACGCCTCGCAGATCCGCTTCACGAACGACGCCTCGGCATCCGACTCCGCGCCCCGGAACCGATGGTTCACGTGAGCCGCCACCAGGCGGACGCCGGCTTCGCCAGCCAGCTCGCGCAGCAGATGCAGCAGCGCCATCGAGTCCGGACCGCCGGATACGGCCGCCACGACGCAGGCGCCTTCGCGCAGCCAGCCTTCCGCTTGGACCAGCGCCCTCACGCGGGCCAGGAGATCGCCTTTTGCCGCCAACGGTTCGTCCTCCTATCTAATGAAGAAACCAGATCGCCGCCGCCGAGCCGCACAGTACCACGGAGGCCGCCAGCAGGCCGGCCATCCATCCGGGTACATGCCCGTCGCTCGCATCCTTCGGCTGAGCCGCCGCGTGCACGAGCGCGCGCCAGTGTTCGCTAGCTTCCCGCGCATGCTGGAACCGGCCGTACAGCGCCCGATCCAGCCACGTCTCCATCGGCCTCAGCGTCGGATTCGTCCGGATAAGCTCCACGAGCTCCCTCGGATGGCGGTTCTGCGGGAGCAGCGTCCGCGTCAGCTGGAGCAGGCGCTTGCCGTCGAGCGCGTGAATCCAGAGCACGGCCACCGCGAATACGTCATAAGCCGGGTCCGCCGTCCGGCTGCCCGCGGCCCAGTAGCCCCGGTCGTAGATCTCCGTGAACTGGCGGACGCCCCGTCCGATGGCCGTCGCTCCGCCGTAGTCCACGAGCGCGACGCGCCCGTAGCCGGAGACGAGCACGTTGTCGCTCTTCACGTCGCCGAACACCCAACCCGCCTCATGCAGCTCCGACAGCCGCTCCAGCAGACGGTATCCGATGACGCCGAACCATTGCGAACCATGCAGCCGCAGATACGCCTTGACGGGCGACCCCGGCACGTACTGCATCGCATAGAACGGCAGCTTCTTCCCCTGCCACTCCGCATCGTCCACGTCCAGCAAAAAAGGCGGACGGCTTCGCTCCCGCTGATCCAGCGAGGCCAGCACGTTCGCTTCCGCTTGGAGGTCCTCGGTCTCCTTGCCGATCTTCAAGGCGCAAGTCCGGCTCCCGCACGTCGCGAGGTAGACTTGCCCGTTCGCCCCGAGGCCGAGCAGGCGCTCGAGGCGGTAACGCTTGCCGTTCCACTTGCCACGCAATACCGTACCAGGCGGCAGTTGCTTCTCAGACGACGTAATCACTCCGCACCCCGCCCATATCGTCACGCTTCGTCAGCGTTATTGGTTGCTGCGGTTCTGTAATAATCTTACCACAAGTTTCCCGGAAAAACTCTACCACGCGCAAAAGGGCGGGCCCGGTCGGCGTCGTCCCCTTCATGCGCAGCTTGGCGAAGATCGCGCCCAAGCGGCTCGGCGCGTCGCTCCAATCCAAATCGAGCATACATGCTTCATTGGACAATTCGCCCGGGAAATGAAACACGGCGACGGCGCTCTCGCCTTTCCGCGCCTGCAAGCTCAGCCCGAGGTCGCGGATGGCCTCCTCGACCGCGTTCAGCTTCGGCTTCATGCTGCCGCTCGCGTCGATCAGCAGCGCGACCCGCAGCGGCGAAGTCTCGCCTAGATCCTCCATGACGCGGACCACTTCGGCCCGCTTGACCGGCGGCAACTCGGCGACCGATTCCACGCCCAAGAGCTGGCGAAGCTCGTGATTCACCGCCTGACGGATCGTGCCTTGCACCGTCTGACGGGTCATCATCTGCACCGTCTGCGAGAGCTGCTGCGTGGAGACGATGCGGCTCATCCCGCCGCCCGCGCGGGCGATCTCGGCGATCTCGATCGACCCCTGCTCGCCCACGCTGCCGTCGTCCACGACGCCCGCCACGTTTACCGTGATGCCTTCCGCATAGGCTTGCGCCGCCGCGATGACGGGACTCTCGCCTACGTTCGAGCCGCCGTCCGTGATCAGTAGAATTTGGTTCATTACGCACTCACTCCTTATCTCTTTCTCTATTAGCATTGTCGCCAACGGATGGGAGATTTAACCGTTCGGCGGGAATCCGGCGGCTTTGTCACAAATGCGAAGGCTGCGTTGTCTATAGGGTGAGATCTATAAATTCATCCTTTGGAGGGAAAACACATGCAAACAAGATTCTCCTACCACGACGCCAACCCCGAGGCGCTCCAAGCGCTGCTAGCCCTGGAGCAATTCGCCTCGAGCCGCGGCATCGAACCCAGTCTCTATGCGCTCATCAAGCTGCGCGCCTCCCAGATCAACGGCTGCGCGTTCTGCGTCGACATGCACGCGAAGGATCTGCTTAAGCTCGAAGGCGGGCTCGACCGCGTCGTCCTGCTCCCGGTCTGGCGGGAAGCGCCATGCTACACGGACAAGGAGCGCGCGGTGCTGGATCTGACCGAGCACGCGACCCGCTTGTCGGAAGCCGGCGTGCCGCAGCCGGTATATGAGCGCGTGCGCGAGTTCGTGGACGAGAAAGAATTCGTAGACATCATCATGGCGATCAACGCGATCAACAGCTGGAACCGGATCGGCGTGGCGACAGGCATGTTTCCCGGGTGCGCGATCGGAGGACACTGAGCCGCCGGAAGAGGCGCTCCGTCGCAGCTTCCGCTATAATATAGAAAATGGAAGCGCAGGGAGCGGTACCGGATGGGAGAATCGGCAAGAAGCGATGTAGAACAATGGTACGAAACCTATCGCCGGCAGATGTTCAACTTGGCCTATCGCCTTCTCGGCATCGTATCGGATGCCGAAGACGCGGTGCAGGACGTCTTCGTCGCCCTGGCCGCCGTTCCTCAGGGCAAGGAAGCAGCCATCCGGCACCCGCGGGCTTATCTAAGCAAACTAATCGCCAATCGCTGTCTGAACGTGCTCAAGTCGGCGCGGCGGCGGCGAGAGTCCTACGTGGGCGAATGGCTGCCGGAGCCGATCGTGGAATCGCGATCGGCTCTTCCGCATGAAGCCGCGGAGCTGGACGAATCGATGTCGTACGCATTCCTCGTACTGCTGGAGCGGTTGACGCCGACCGAAAGGGCCGTGTTCGTGCTGAGGGAGGCGCTGCAGTTCGAATATGCGGAGATAGGAGAGATGCTTGGCAAGTCCGAAGCGAACTGCCGGCAACTGTTTAGCCGCTCGAAGCGCAAGCTGACGGAGAAGATCGCGGAGCCCGCCCGCGAAGCGGCGGAAGCTGCGGCCAGAGACGCCGAGCGGAAAAGGCTGGCGGCGGGTCCGGAGGCTGGGGCGCCGAGCGCCGGACATGCCGGAGGCGAGGTTCGGCCGTCGGCCGGGCAGGAAGAAAGGCAGCGCGGCGGCGAACACGGCGGGGGCGAGGGCCTGCTCTCGGCCGGAAAGGAAGCGGAGGCGCCTAGTTCCGGGCACAACGGCGGCGGGGGCCTGCTCTCGGCCGGGCCGGAAGAAGGGCGCCGCGGTGGCGGGACCGCGGCGTCTGGCGGCGGCGGGGCTGGCAGAGCGCCTGCAGCGTCCTCCTCCTACGCCCTGGAGGAAGAGCGGGTCCGCCGATTCATCGCCGCGTTCCGCCTCGGCCGGGCGGACGAGCTCGCGCGGCTGTTGACTCAGGATGCGGTGCTCGTCTCCGACGGAGGCGGCAAGACGCGCGCGGCGATCAAACCGATCTATACGCGTCCGCGCGTGATCGCGCTCCTCGCCGCCATGGCTTCGGGCACTTACCTGAATGCGGAGATGACCGTCTCGCGCGTTAACGGCCGGCCTGGAATCACCCTTTGGATCGACGGCGTGCTCAAGGGGGTCATTATTCTTGCCTGGAACTCCGGCGCGGAGGACATCGCTGAAGCGCCGCTCCTCACCAACCTCTACTTCGTCGTCAATCCCGACAAGCTGGCTCACTTGAAGCTCCTGGAGGGTTGAGCGGCGATTACGGGATAACACGAAAAATCGAGCAACGCATCCAGCCCAAATTCCGGGCGCGCCGCGTTGCTCGATTTTTTTGATCATCACTCCTGACGAATGGCCTTCGTACACCCCGCTAGTCGATTTTTTCGATTATCTCTCCCGCCGACTGCCTCTTGCGCGCCACGTTAGTCGATTTTTTCGACTATCTCTCGCGCCGGCTGCCCCTTTTGCGCTACGTTAGTCGATTTTCTCGACTATCTCTCCCGCCGGCTGCCCCTTTTGCGCTACGTTAGTCGATTTTCTCGACTATCTCTCCCGCCGGCTGCCCCTTTTGCACCGCGTTAGTCGATTTTCTCGACTATCTCTCCCGCCGGCTGCCCCTTTGTGCCGCATTAGTCGATTTTTCCGACTAACGCCATTCTGCAAAGACTCCCTAACGACAGAAGGAAGCCAACTCCTCTTGGCTCCCCCTGCGAATCGGCTTGTTTGACGAGTATTACGACGGATTACGACAGATTACGACGGAATCCCTTTTTTTCTTGCGGGGCGGCTATCTGCCCACCTCCAGATCGACGTCCGCCTCATCCCCTCCAGACAGACGGCTATCTGCCGCATGGCCAACCGATTATTGGTCTTCCTCCGGATAGAAGCCTTTCTCCGTGGCATAACGTCCCCAGTGCGGACGGCGCCCGTCGATATCCTCGATCCCGTATACGTCGGACAGTCCCCAAGAGGTGAAGACGCCGCCCGTCTTGG
Source organism: Cohnella nanjingensis (assembly GCF_014212125.1). Lineage (GTDB taxonomy): Bacteria > Bacillota > Bacilli > Paenibacillales > Paenibacillaceae > Cohnella > Cohnella nanjingensis. The sequence goes on along the minus strand of NZ_JACJVP010000002.1, from coordinate 18,529 downwards.
CGTGCAGATCCGGGTCGGCCGCGAGCGCGGCCAAACCGCGTGCCGCGAAGTACGGCGTCTCCGACATGATGAAGTTCGGATCTTGGCGCACCGCATCCTGCCAGGACTTCTCCGTCACGCCGAAGTGATCGAGCATCGCCTCCGAGCGCAGGAACCCTGGAGTCAGGGCCAATGCCGTTACCCCGAACGGCTTCAGATCCTCCGCCATGCCCTGAGCCAGATGGATCGCGGAGATCTTGGCCAAGCTGTAGTACAGATTGCCGCGGTAGCGATAGTTCCACCCGTCCGTAATCTCGACGATCAATCCCCGTCCCCGCGCCTTCATCAACGGAGCGGCGTAATAGCTGGTGATCATATGGGACCAGACGGACCGCTCTTGCATCTTCAAGCCGTTGTTCAGGTCGTGCTCCCAGAATTTCTGCTCCCAGTCGGTGAGCGGATCCCCGCCCCAGACGTCGTTCACCGCGATGTCCAACCGGCCTTGCCGCTCTGCCGAGATGCGTTCGAAGAGGCTCCGCACCTGCTCCGCGTCCGTGTGGTCCACCCTCGCCGCGATCCCATGCCCGCCGCTCGCGGACACCCGTTCCGCCGTCTCTTCGATCGTCTCGCCGCGCTTCAAGTCCGACGGATTGCCTCTCACGCTGCGCCCGGTGCAGTAGACCGTCGCTCCGGCTTCGCCCAACGCCACCGCAATCGCCCGGCCCAGCCCTCTCGTCGCTCCCGCCACGACGGCTACTTGTCCTTCCAACGCTCTTGTCATCGCTTATCGAACCCCTCTCGCCTCAAGATAAGTTTAGATTACCTCCCCATACCGGACATCTGTTGTCATGTATGCGTGGTACAATATTCGTATCGATACAGGGCCTTGCTTGCCAAGGCGCAGAGGAGGTCAACGAATGCGTGCCGATCGGCTCATCCATATCCTGAACGAGCTCCAATCCCGCGGACGCGCAACGGCGCGCGAGCTATCCGACAAGCTTGAGGTGTCCGAGCGGACGATTCATCGCGACATGGAGGCGCTCGCCGCGAGCGGGATTCCCGTCTACGCCGAACGCGGATCCCGAGGCGGTTGGGTGCTCCAAGAAGGGTACCGCTCCCAGCTGACCGGACTGACGGCGGCGGAGATTCGCGCCCTGCTGCTCCTGCAATCTTCCAGCGCGGTAGCCGATCTGGATCTCCCGGGCGATACGGCTGTCGCGCTTCGCAAGCTCGCTTCGGCGCTCCCGCCGACGGCGCGCGACGAAGCGGAGTTCGCGAGGCGGCACCTTCATGTCGACGGCGCGGGGTGGCGCGCGCCGAGCGAACCGGCCCGCTTCCTCACCGTCGTTCAGCAGGCCGTGTGGGAGCAGCGCAAACTTCGCATCCGCTATGCCGCGACAGGTCATGAGCCGCGTCCCGACCGGATCGTGGCGCCCTGGGGATTGGTGGCGAAGCGGCAGACCTGGTACTTCGTCGCGCGGATCGAGACGGCGGATGACGGGACGAATCCCGCGCCGACGGCGGCGGACGATCTCCGTACCTTCCGGGTGTCCCGGATCGAAGAAGCCCATCTGCTCGAGGATCGCTTCGCGGTGCCGCCGGACTTCGATCTCGCCGCGTGGTGGTCCCTTTCGACGGAGCGGTTCAAGGCCGCGCTGCCCGTCTACCTGGCCCGCGTTCGCGTTCGCGACGAAGCGCTCGATCGGCTGCGCAGGGAGCCCTACGTCCATATAAAAACCACCCGGCTCTCCGGGAGCGGGTGGGTGGAAGTCGATGCGGATTTTCACACGGAGGATTCGGCGCGGACGCTGCTGCTCGGATATGGCGCTTCTGTCAGCGTCCTCTTCCCGGAGACGCTCCGATGCTCGCTGATCGGCGAAGCAAAGGCGCTCCTGGCGCTGTATGCCGGACCCGATTCACCTCCCCAAGACCATGGCCAGATAAAGGTCTGATGGCCGGCCTGATGATCATTGCTATTCATCATGACTGCGCGCTCTGTCCCGAAAAGCCAAAAAACGGTACTCACCTCCCACATGCCTGGAGCATGCCAACGAAATTATGTAGATGCCCTGCCGACGAGGGCCCTCATTCAGTAGGAAGGGCTGACGGTACGGACGAGGAGGAGCGGCTGCGGCGGCACCCGGGCGAATGGGCTCCGGCATGTCCCCGGGACGGCTCCTGCTGGCAGGCCCGCGTCTGATCTTACGCTAACGCGAGTGTCCGGCGGGGACGGACGCCGCCGCATTCTGCGGCGGCCCCGTGATCGAGACCTCCGGGCCCTGCCTCACCGAAGCGCCTCGCGCCTGCGCCCCGAAGGACGCGCCGCGTCTCGCGACGACCGGTCCCTGCTGCGCACGCGGCGCGCGAACGAGCGCCCATCGGCGCATCTTCCCGGCCGCCGGTAATTGGACGGCCGCGGCCGTCTCTCCGGCCGTGCGCCACAGGCGCGGCTGCTGCTGTTCACGGCCCTCATGCCCGTCACGTTCCGATACGGCGGCGTCCTGCGGAGCGAGCCAGCCTGCGCCGCGCGTGAAGCCCTTCACGAAGCGGGCATCCGGCCCGCCGGCAATCGGGAAGCTCGCTTGCTCGCGGTGCGGTTGAGATCCGCCTGCTGTGGCGTCCTCCAGCCCGGGCATTATCCGCGCCGCGCCGAAGACCGACCGCTTGACGACGGCTTCATCGGCCGAGACGCGAATGCCCGTCTGCCGGACGACCGTCAGAGCGGCTCCGCGCTGGAGACCCGCGAGCTTCACGCCCGATAGCCGGAAGCCGGTCGCGCCGGTTAGGCGTCGCAGGCCGACCGCCTTGCCGCTCGCCGCACGGGATTCGTTCGCGACGACCGGCAGCGTGACGCCCGCCTCCTGACCGGCGCCAACCTCCGCAGTCGCCCGAATCGCCTCGTTCCCTTGTTCTTCTCCGACCGTACTTTCCGTACTCCTCAGCTTCCTCGCGATCATGCTCGTCTCCCCCTTTTTACCCGCATACAGCCGGATTTTAAACCCCTTCAGCCCGTTCCAGCGAATGCCCGCCAGCTTGCCCATGTCAGCTCACCGTCCTTGGCCGCTCCAACCGGGACAGCCCCGGCCAGCGGAATGTCGCCCATTCGGGCTGATGCTTGCTGATGCGCGTCACGATCACCGTCATGTCGTCGCGGATGTCGCCGCCGGGGAATTGCCGCAGCGCGGTATCGAGCAGACTGTCGGCCAGCTCCTGCGAGTCGTCGCCGTCGATCTCCTGCAGCACCCGCTTCATCCACAGCTCCTTGTTCATCGCGTGGACGGCATGTCCGGGCGAATCGAGGATGCCGTCGGTCATCATGACGAGCGTGTCGCCCGGCTGCAGCTGAACCCGCAGCACGTCGATCTCGATGTCCTGCAGGATGCCGATCGGCAGGTTGTTCGCGGCGATCGGGATGACCTCCCGGCCGCGCTTGATGAAGCTCGGGGTCGAGCCGATCTTCAGCATCGTCGCGTGCGCCGAATAGAGATCGATGAGCGCCAGGTCCACGGTGGCGAACATCTCTTCCGGCGAGCGCAGCAGGAGCACGGAGTTGACCGACTTGATCGCGAGCTGCTCGTCGATGCCCGACTGCAGCAGCTGCTCGAGCATCGACAGCGCGGCGCTGCTCTCCATGCGAGCCCGCGAGCCGTTGCCCATGCCGTCGCTCAGCGCGACCGCGAACTTGCCGTTCCCAAGCTCGATCATGCTGAAGCTGTCCCCCGACAGCAGGTCGCCGTCCTTCGCCGCTCCCGCGACGCCGGTCTCGACTTCGTACGCCTTGGCCGAGGCGAACGTCACCGAAGTCAGGTGCCCGCCTTGCTCGTGGCTCCGCTCATGCCGCACCGACACCGCTTCGCCGAGGATGTCGGAGAGCAGCGGCGCGACGATCTTCCGGCACTCGTCGAAGCCGGGGCGGAACGCGTGCACCATCTCGATCTCGATATGTCCCTCCTCCAGACTAATGATGTCGATATGTTGAATGGCCAGGCCGAGCCGGTCGAGCGCGTCCCGGATCTGCTCCTCGTGGTGGCTCTGCTCCTGCGCTTCGCGCCGGATCTCCCTGACCAGGTCGTCCATGACCTGCGAGACGCCGGACAGCTGGTCCGCGACGAGCAGGCGGCTGTCCTGCAGCTGCGTCCGCCAGTGGAGATCGTGGCGGTACAGCTCGTACTGCCGCTTCAGCGTGTCGAGCACCTGCGGGATCTTCACGCACTGGCGGTGCCACGTCTTCGGGACGCTGCCTGCCGTCATCTCCGGCTGCTCCTCGACCGCCGTCATCAGGTCGGTCATCAGCTTGTACGTCTGGAAGAACTGCCCGTCCCAGCACTGGCCCCGCTTGTGGCAAGTGCCGCAGTTGCGTTCGTGCACCGCGTTGATGAAGTGGTTGAAGTCCTGATTCTGACGCGCCGTCTCCCCGGCCTGCGTCAGCTGGCGGAAGCTCGTGGACAGCTGGCGGAATACCTCGGAGAACCGCTCCACCCGCGCCGCCGTCAGGTCCCGAACTTTTTGGGCGTATTCTTGCTGATTCTGTGCATAATTCGAGGTGCCCGGCACATATTTTGCAATAGAGTCCGTCCAAGCCCGCGGCGTGACGAACAGCAGGAGAGACGCCGCCACCGAGGCCCAAGCCGAGGCCATCGTATCCGCCGAGCTGCCCGTGTACAGCGCCAGCACCGACGTTCCCAAGAGCAAGCCGAAGACCGCCGCCGCCTTGCCGCCTTCCCGGAGCAGCCCCGCCAGGAGTCCGCCGAAGGCCAGCAAGCTGATCTGAGGAACCGCGCCGAGATCCGACAAGCTGAGGATGATGCCCGCTACGACGCCTGCCGACGTGCCCAGCGCAGGGCCGGCGGACATCGCGAACAGCAGGACGATATAGCGGGTGAGCACGGCTGCCGTCGCGACGCCGTAGACCGTCCATCCGACGAACCCGGTCATGATCGAGGCGAGCAGGATCATGAGGCCGATCCATTCCTCGTGCCGCAGGCGCACCGAACGCGACGGTTTGGCGAGGATCGGCACCGCATGGACGAAGAGCAGCGTAAGCACGAGCGCGAGTCCGGCTTCGACCGCCGTGAGCACGTACGGCAGCCAGTCCGTCTTGTCCATCATCATCGTATGGAACAGCCGCACCAGCAGGTCGGCTGAGAAGACGACGACCGGCGCATGGGACAAGTCCGCCCGCTCATAAGCTTCCAAGCCGCGATACAGCAGATAGATGACGCCGATCTCCGCAACGATCACAAGCGGGGTCGGATGCGCCGCCCAGAAGCTCCCGCCGATCAAGGCAAGCGCCGCCCAGAAAGCCTGCTCCCTGCGCAAATAGAGCATGACGCCGAAGTACGCCGCCGCAAACGGCGCAATGCCCTCCAACATGGACGCGCGTCCTAATAAGAAACCGACGATCAGGACCATCGCGAGCCATTGGTATTCCCGGATCGACCGTTGCCAAGCGACCCACCGCCCCTCTCTGACCGCTTCGGGCTGAGGCGGCCGTTCCTCGTTCGCCCGTCGCGCGCGCCGCTTTGCGAACCATGGCCTTCCTCTCCTTTTCCCGCTCGGGGCCTGCTGTTGACCTGACTGGCCGGGACGCGGCACGAACGGAATGACGGACGGCTTGTCCATGAATGAATGCACCTCGTTTCTCGATTCCTCAAAAGAGTGAGTGCCTCTAATTATAGGAGCGTCCATTCATGAAGTTTGTCAGACGGCGTTGGCGAACGAAAAGTTTTTTCCGACAGATCCGGACGCGCCGTGCCGACATCGCCGGGACGCGCGTCAAACCCGCGCGGCTGAACGGCCGGACCGCTGTCCCGCAGGCCGATCGCCCCACCGCGCCCCTCCCCACCCGGACGGAAACCGCCGTCATCCGACGGCGATTCGCCACCGCGCCGTAGACGGCGTTCGCACGCCTTTGCCGCACAAAGGCGAATTAAGTCTGCCTGTTTTTCAAATGGAATCCCCGAAGGATTGTATGCTATGATACGGGTGGCATCAACGTCTAAGGAGGTCACCCGCTTGATTCACGTCAATCGAAAAACGGTAGCGATGCTGATCCTGATCTTCGCGATCGCGATCGTCGCCGCAGGCTGCGGCAAGAGGAACATGAACGATACGCCGGCCGCTTCGGCCCCGCAAGCTTCCCCCAGCGCCTCTCCCGGCCCGAATCCGGTCGTCACCATCGAGATGGACAGCGGCAAAAAGATTACGCTCGAGCTTTTCCCCCAAGTCGCGCCCAATACGGTGAACAACTTCATCTCGCTCGTGAAGAAGGGCTTCTATGACGGGCTCGGATTCCACCGCGTCATTCCGAACTTCATGATCCAGGGCGGCGATCCCGACGGCAGAGGATCGGGCGGGCCCGGCTATGCGATCAAGGGCGAATTCGAAGCCAACGGCTTCAAGAACGACCTGCTGCACAAGCGCGGCGTCATCTCGATGGCCCGGGCGCAGAGCAACGACACGGCAGGGTCCCAATTCTTCATCATGGTCGCGGAGAATGCGACGCTGGACGGCAAGTATGCCGCCTTCGGCATCGTAACGTCGGGCATCGAGACGGTCGACGAGATCGTGAACGTGGAGACGGACGCGCAGGACAAGCCCGTCAAGATGCCGATCATGAAGAAGGTGACGGTCGACACGAAAGGCGTGAACTATCCGGAGCCGGAGAAGGTTTCCTAAGCCGCCAGGCTTCGCGCTAACGCCATGACGCCATGCCCATGCACGCCTTAACGCACAAATAAGCCGGACCCCCTGGGTCCGGCTTTTTCTATGGTTCTATAATCGCGTTCGCGGTTCGGCTTACGAACGACGTCCGCCGCGTCCGCCGCGTTTGGATTCGGTGCTCTTCTTCAGGTTGGAAATGCGCTCTTCGCTGTCCTTCAGGAAGCGAGACATCTTGTCCTCGAAAGTGGCGCGGCCCGGTCCTCCCGGTCTGAAGTTCCTTCCGCCGCGATCGCCTCCGCCTCGTGGCCCGCGTGGCGGCATCTGTTGCTGTTGTTGCTCCGGCGGTTTGTCTACCGCTTGCCGGATCGACAGCCCGATCTTTCCGTCCTTGTCCACGTTGATGACCTTGACGGTGACCATGTCGTTAATCTTTAAATGCTCGTGAACGTCTTTGACATAGCTGTCTGCGATCTCGGAGATGTGCACGAGACCCGTCACGCCTCCCGACAGATCCACGAAAGCTCCGAAATGCGTGATACCGGTTACTTTACCCTCCAATTTGGAGCCCACTTCGATGGCCATAAAAACCGATGTTCCTCCCTGAACAAAGTGTGCCGAGACGTGAATCGGCTTAGTATCACGATTCGGCAAGATAAGTTTACACCTATCTTTTCGAAATCGTCTACGATAAAAACGTATCGCCCTCCTCAGAGGACGGCGAGGCCGTTTTTACTTTGGATAAGTCCGGCTATGCCGATTATAACCGATTGCGAAAAGCAAGGTCAACAGACGTTCGTCCCCGTCCACGCTTGGCCTCTCGGGCTTCAGGGCGAAGGCTTCTCCATATGGATGGACTGTTCGCCCGGCAGGCCCATTCCCTGCTGTCTGGCAATCTGTCCAATGTACTCGTCATCGTTCAGCCGCTCGATCTCCTTCTGCAGCTGCGCGTTCTTCTGTTGGACTTGGGTGAGCTTGTCCTTCGCGGCGCGCATCTGGCTCGCGCGTTCGCCGGTATGGTGCTGCTGGACGATCAAGGTATAGGCAGCCCAGCTCATGAACAAGGCAACGACGAGCAGCAGCAGCTTTAGACGTCGTCTGGCGCCGACCGAGACCGGCGTAGTTGTAGTCGCGTTGTGTGCAGCCATGGCTGATGCTCCCCTCCTTTTGTTCACGGTTCAGCCTATAGACGCGACTATTATAGCATAATTTGGTGGGGGGAACATATCCTTCTTCGGGCTTAGGTACCCGGACGAGCCCTGTCGAAGAAGCGGACTCCCGCACGCAGGCGAATCAGAGCTTCTTCTGGAGGAGCTCCCAGATCTCCTTTACCCGCTTCAGGACCGCTTGAAACTTGGCTTGAACCTTGCGCGCGGAACGCCGGACCGGGAGGAGCTTGGCCCACAGCCAGCGCCCGAGCGGGGCCAACGGCTTCAGCAGCAGCCGGAACAGCCACAGCAGAATCGCTGCGGTCACGATGAACGCGATATCCAAGAGACGCGCAAGCATGCGCACGATCCAGAGGAAGGGATTCAGCAGCAAGGTGCGGAACGTCCGCCAGATCAGCCGGAACAGCCTGCCGACAACCGTAATCGTGCCGGAGGTGAGCTTGATGACGAACGGGCTGAACAAACCGAAGTAGCCCGTAATGCCGATGCCAAGTCCCAGGAATACGTACAAGCGCACTTCGCCCAAATTGTTCGCGAGCAGCACGCGGAAGACGACGATCGTCGCGGCCACCCAATACAGGAGATCGAACGCGGGCAGCAGCCAGCGGGCGAGATGGAAGCGGCGGCTCGACACGCGATAGACGTCGAACAGGGCGCCCATCCCGAGCCCGCATAGCACCATGGCTCCGATGGTAGCCCAGTGGACTGCCGCGTTCACTTAAACAACTTCCCGAACAAGCCCTTCGACTTCCCGCCGGTGTTGCCGTCCATATAGACGAGGGAGTTGATGTATCCCTCGATCGACACCAGCCCTTGTTCGAGGCTTAAGTTCTTCATGTGAAGGTTCTGTCCGCGCACCGCCAGGAACCCGCACTCCGTATCGAGGAGAAACTCCTCGTTGTCGAAGCTCTCCACGTTGCTCACCCCGGTGATATCCATCACCTTGCGGTTCTGCATGCGGATCTCCTGCCGCTTGCCGCTTTTCCCTTGGTCCATGGCACGTCCCTCCTTTTGAGACTAGCATATGGGAGGGCTTGGCAGAATAGAACAGGGCGGCAGGCGGCGCGGGGAAAAGAGATTCGGAGGCTGCGGCGGGACCGCGGACGTTAAGAGGGAGCCGATCGGTTGGCGTCGGCGAAGCCTGTGAAGCCGATGAGCGGGGGACGGCGCCTGATCGGGCGGCGGGCACGCTTGGAAGGCAGGCGGCAGGGCCGGGGATGGCGGCGAAGCCGGACGCGCGGCAGGATGACGCTTAGTCGGAGCCGATACGCTTCAGCGCCTCGCGAACGCTCAGCGGCGACAGAGGGGTGTCGCGCACGAAGGCGCGTACGGCGTCCGCATCCGTCCGCGCATACTGCCGCAGCGCCCAGCCGATCGCTTTGCGGATGAAAAAGTCCGCTTCGCCCGCGCACAGCCGGATATAGCGGAACAACCGCTCCGTGTCGGTCCGCTCCCGATAGGACAGCTGGAAGAGCAGCGCGGAACGCCGCAGCCATAGGTTGTCCGAAAGGATCCAGCGGTCGGGGTACGCCGGGATCAGATCCGGGTACTTGGCGAACAGCGTGCCCGCCAGCTTGCCCGCGAGCATGTCGACGGTGTCCCACCACGACTTGTCCGCGATCAGCCGTTCCAGCAGGTCCGCCTGTCCGCGGTCGGCCCGCTTGACGCGCTTCTCCAGCAAGGACATGGCGACGTTCTGCAGCTCCCGCTCCGGCTGCGCCCATAGCGCCAAGACTACGCGCTCCAGCGCATCCCCTTCGGGGATGCCGCGCTCGGCGGCGAACTGCCGAGTCAGGGCTTCGCGCGCGGGCGACTTGATGCCGAAGAAGGGATAGCGGTTCTTCATATAGGCCGCCATCCGGACGGCTTCGGCAGGATGGGCATGCGCGCGCAGCAACGACGCCAGATCGGCGGCGTAGGCTTCGGGGTCGATCGGCTTGTTCATGGATAGCCTCGCTTTCTTTGGGCGTATCTTCGCTGTTATGGTCTTGGTGCTCGTGTTGGCGCTCGTCTTGGCGCTCGTCTTGGCGCTCGTCTTGGCGCTGTTGTTGACGCTATCTTCGCTTATGTCTTGCGCGGTTCGCCTTCGACGTTGCGCCATGATCCCCTCTTGCCTGTCTCTTATTCGCTGCGCCCCGCAGTCGAAGCGGCCGACTCCTGTTCGACCGGTCCGAGATACAATTCCTTGATCACCGTCTCGATCGACAGCGGCTCGATGGACATATCGTGAATGCCGTACCGGTCGTTCAGCTCGCCGATGAGCCGCTTGAGCGGGAGGACCGCGGTATCGATCTCGATGTCGGCCTCCAGCGCGTGCGTACGCCGGACGATCTCGACGCCGGGCAGCGGCGAATCGGGGAGGGGCGTCTCGGTCGTGACGCGGATGGCCTTGCGGCCGCCTAAACGGCTGCGCAGGACATGCAGCTCGTCGTCGAAGACGATCTCGCCGCGGTTGATGACGATCGCTCGCCGCGCCAGCGCCTCTACGTCGTCCAGATCATGCGTCGTCAGGATAAAGGTGACGCCCTGGCGGTTCATGTCGGCGATGAAGCCGCGGATCCGCTCCTTGGCGATCATGTCGAGACCGATCGTCGGTTCGTCCAGGAACACGAGATCCGGCTGATGCAGCATCGCCATGATGAACTCGCACTTCATGCGCTCGCCCAGCGAGAGCTGCCGGGTCGGCTTGCGGATGAGTTCTCCTACGTCCAGGAGCTCGACCAGTTGGTCGAGCGTTCGGCGGTAGGCCGGCTCCGGGACGCCGTAGATGGCTTTGTTCATATAGAATGCGTCGATCGGCGGGATGTCCCAGAGCAACTGGGACTTCTGCCCGAACACGGCGCCGATGCGTTTCACGTAGGCGCTGCGCTGTCTCCAAGGCACCATGCCCATGACGCTCGCCTCTCCCGAGGTCGGATGAAGCACGCCGGTCAGCATCTTCAGCGTCGTCGACTTGCCGGCGCCGTTCGGACCCAGGAAGGCGACGATCTCTCCCCGGTCGACGGAGAACGAGATCCCGTCTACGGCGCGGACCTCCCGGACCGGCCTGCGGATCAGATTCGCCGCGATCTCGCGCAGCGTATGTCCGCGTTCATGCGTCATATAGCATTTGGTGAGACGGCTCACTTCGATCATGGCTTGCGTTCCTCCCTTCCGGATTAGCCTCCGGCGCTCGTATAGCCCCGCAGCATCCGATGCCAGTAGAAGACCCCAACCGACAGGAATAATGCCGCCGACGCCGCAGCCCACGCATATCCCCCGCCCGCGCGGCCGAGCAGCGTGGAAGCCGGCACGAACGCGATCAGACCGACCGGGATGACATAGGTGAGCAGCTGTTGGAACGACTTGGCGTAGATAGTGCCGGGATACATCCCGAAGCTCGTCACCGAGTCGAAAATATCGTAGACCCGGCTGCTCCCTACCCAACGGAACAGCAGACCCGACAGCAGCAGCGAGAAGGCGAACAGAACCGCCAGCGACGCCAGGAACCAGGCCGCGAACAGCAGCCACTGAACCGGACTCGGCGACGGGATGCCCGAGATCGCGTAGCCGAACAAGACGCCCCCGCTGACCAGACGGCCGAAGTCGTCCGGATCGATGCCGCTCAGCATCGTCATGAACAAGGTGGGGCGGGGCTTCAGCAGCAGCAGGTCGAAGGTGCCCTCCCGCACCTGAGAGAGCGTGGCGCCGACCATCCCGAAGAAGAGCGGGAAGGCGATCCCCTTCGCCAAGCCGAATATGCCCTGCACCAGCAGCGCCTCGTGCAGCGTCCATCCCGGCAGCGATGCGCCGGACCGATAGACCAGCACGGTGATCATCGGCACGATCAGATCGCCGACGATGAGCAGCAGGACGCTCAGGACAAAGTGGCTCCGGTAAGCCATCTGCGCGGCCAGCTTCGTTCGCAGCACGACGCCGATGCAGGCGAGCACGCCGATCATACGCCCACCCCCGTAAACCGTCTCAGCGCTTGGCGGTACAGGAGCAGCATCAAGCCGGCTACGATCGCGGTCGCGCCGGCTTGCAGCCCGACGATGCCCGGCAGAGACAGATGCATGCCCGCGAGCTCGTATTTCCCGACGTATACCCGGGTCGGGACGTAGGTGATGAACTGGAACGGAAGGTAGAACAGCACATGCTGCGCCCATCCCGGGAAAAAGGACAACGGCACGAACAAGCCCGCGCTGATGTCCTTGAGGAGCAGGAAGACCCGCCTTACGCCCTCCGCGCGCACCAGCCAGAACGCGGTCAGGCCGACGCAGTAATTGACCATGAAGTTCATCAGGAAGCTGAGCGCGATGGAGATCGCCGCCCACCCCGGGGCGGCGGGCTTCAGGTCGATGCGGAAGACGAACAGGAAGATGAGGAAGACGGGCACGCATTCGATCGCGAAGCCCAAGGACCGATGTCCGAGCTTCTGCGCGAGCGCGAACAGCCAGTGCGGCATCGGACGCAGCGCGAAGGTGACGAACTTCCCGGTCCGGACCAGCATCTGCAAGTTCCAGTCGGCGAAGTCGAAGGCGAAGTAGTTGACGACGGCGGCGATCCCGAAGTAAGACAGCATCTGCGCCAGCGTCAAGCCGTTGATCGCGTCCTTGCCCTCGTAGATCGCGTGCCAGATCATATATTGCACGAGAAAGTAGACCGGTCCGACCAACAAGGAGACCGCCATGTGGGAGCGATAGGCGGCCCATTCCTTGTAGGTAGCGAACCCTATGGCGCGTACGGATTGCCATAGGTGGACGACTGGATTCATTGCCAACCCGATCCGATCAGATTGTTCGTCATGAGGAGCGACTCCGGCACCCAATCCAGATTGGACGGCACGAAGTAGACGATGACGGCGCGGCGGCTCGGATCGAGGAGCAGCTTGCTGCGGCCGGCGCCCTCATGGCCGTAGGAGCCCGGCGCGTACCACTCGTCGTCCCCCGTCAAGCCCGGACCCAACCCGTGCTTCATCGCGGGGACGCGGCCGCCCCAGCAGAAGCCGAACACGTCTTGTCCGGCGAGATGGTCCCGGGTCATGCGCTCGACGGACTTGCGGGAGAGGATGCGCGTTCCGCCGTAGACGCCGTTGTCCAGCAGCATCTGACCGAACTTGAACAGGTCCCCGAGCGTCGAATGCAGCCCGCCTCCCGCGCGCGGGGGGTCGAACGTGCGATCCCGCTTGTCCGTAAGGCGCCGCTCGTCCCAATCGATCGTGACGCATACTTCTCCGTGCAGCGCCTCCGGCACCTCGAAGAACGTGCGCGACATGCCTAGCGGCTCCGTGATATGCCGCAGAATATACGTCTCGAACGGCATCCCGCTAGCCCGGCTGATGATCTCGCCCAAGACCGAGTACCCGATCGACGAGTAACGCCACTCCCGGCCGGGCTCGCCGCCCGGGCTTCCCGCGAGCATCGCGCGAATCCAGGCCGAACGGCGCAGCTTCAGCGCCGCCTCCTCGTCCTTCACGGCGAACGGGCCCTCCGATTCGGGTTCGAAGGCGAACCGCACGTCCCAGGAACCGAACGGGTACGGCTCGGTGTAATAACCCGGGTCGGGCCAGATTCCCGAAGTATGCGTCAACAGATGCCAGACGCGGATTCCCGCATGCTTCGGATGCTTGAACTCCTCGATCCAATGCGAGACCGGCTGACGCAAGTTCAGCTTGCCCTGCTCGATCAGTTGAAAAATACCCACGGCGACGAACAGCTTCGTGATCGAGGCGATCCGCCGGATGGAGTCGGTTCGAAGCAGGTCGTCTTCCGAAGCTGGAGCCGAACTCGATTGCGGGGCGGCTTCCGAGTCCGCTGCTGGGGACGAGTCCGTTCCCGAGGACGATTCTGCTACGGCTGCCGATTCCGATCCGGATGCCGACCCCGATTCGGATGCCGATCCCGCTCGGAACGTCCGGCTCCCGAACGCCGCCTCCGCGAAGATTCGACCTTCCCGCGCGATCAAGTAGGACCCGCATTGCATTCTGCGGTCGGCGACCAGCTTGCGGAAATGCTCGTCTAACGCGGCCAGCGCCTCCGGACGGAATCCGGCCTCTTGCGGCGTCCACCGGTTAAGCGTTTCTATGATTGGCATGTCCCGGTCCCCCTATTGAATACCCGACCAGACGATGGCCTTGGGCGCAACGACGGCGGCTTCCGAATAATCGCTGCGGCTCGGCGCCAGATAGGCAAAGACGAGCCGCTCCTGCGGATCGACGTACAGCCCGCTGCGGCCGTAGCCTTCATGGCTGAAGGTGCCCGGCGAGCAAAGGTCCAGATCGTCCAGGGAGACGCCGAGGCCGTAGCGGAAATTCCGCTCGTTCGCGCCCCAGCCCTGCATCCGGACGCCGGACAGGTGGTTGCGGGTCATGAGGGCGACTGCTCGCGGGGACAGAATCGTCTTGCCGTCCAAGCCGCCTCCGTTCAGCAGCATCTGGCCGAAACGGTACAGATCCCGCAGGCTCGCGTACATGCCGTTGCCGGCCGTCGGCGGCTCGCCGGATTCATAAGAGATCTTGTCCAGGTTCCGTTCTTCCCACGGATTGGTGACGCACACTTCGGACCGCAGTCCCTCGGGGATCAGGAAGTAGGAACGGTTCATGCCGAGCGGAATCAGGATCTCCCGTTCGATATATTCCGCGTAAGACAAGCCGGAGACGCGGCTGACGACCTCGCCTAAGAGGGCGTAGCCGACCGTCGAGTACTGCCATTCCTTGCCCGTCTCGGCGGTAAGAGGTCCGCTCATGGCGATTCGGATCCAATCGGTGCTAGGGTCGATCCGCCGGCGCTCGCGGATCCCCCATTCGAACCAAGGGAGCTGGTGCGGCTCCTCGCGGAAGCCCGGATCCGGCCTCATGCCGGAAGTGTGCGTCAAGAGATGGAAAAGCGTAATGTCGCGGTGCATGGGCGTATCGAAAGGGGGCAGGATGGTGCTGACCGGCTGGTTAAGATAGATCTGGCCGCGGTCGATCAGCTGCAGGATGGCGGCGGCGGTCACCATCTTCGTGATGGAGTAAGTCTTGCGGATGGTATCCGGCAGCAGGTCGGGGCCGTCTTCCCGATAGGAACGTTTGCCCATCGCCGAATGGGCGAAGATGCGGCCGTCCCGCGCCAGCAGGTAGGACGCGCCTTGGAGCGTCCCGTCGGCGATCAACGCCGCATAATGTTCGTTCAGCCGCCGCAGGGCGGCCGAATCGTAGCCCGTCTCCTCCGGGCCGGTGTCCGTCTGGCCATGATGTAACGCAGTCGTCTCCATCAATTCATACCAAATCCTCTCGTCCAATTTGGTACATGTTGACAATAGCCAGGAAGTGACCCTATTTTAAGCGATCACACGTTCGTCTGTCCATTAAAGGTTTTCTAAACAATGCAAAGGACCGCGGGGTTACCCTGAGCGGGGTGAAAAGCTCTGCATTCTTCGCGCTGGATAATGTAGCCAATTATATGAAGGCCGGCCTCTCTATCAACTCGCCTGTCGCGTAAACGACAACCGTTGGATTGCCGTCTCCACTTGGGGTCAGCGCCGCAGCATCGATTACCGGGTCCATTTTGACGCGATGGCCAATGGATGGCTTCAGGGCGGGGTAATGTACTTCCAATAAAAATCGCATAAAATAAAGGATAGTTCTATGGTTTCTCCATAGCGCTATCCTTTGTACTTGAAGGGGGGTTCCCGGTGAGGAAATTCGCGACAACGTTGTTGGCCTTTCTCTTTCTTTTAGCCGGCTGCATGACCCATAAGAACGTCCAAACCCAACAATTAACCGAATTTAAGAAAAAGGTTCGTTCGGAGCATAAGGAATTTAAAGACCTCAAAATCCAAATGGCGCCCACCCAAGTCGCGTTTAACTACCGTCTGAATCGGAAGTCGGACCGAGAGGCGGACAAGGAAATCTTCTTGAAGACGAAAGCGCTCATTCTTTCTCAGGAATTCCAGCAGACCGCCATTGAAGAGTCCTACTTTAAAAATTACGCCAAGGACGATCGCCGGTATCCGGACATGATCATTCGCTTCTACGGCACGCAAAAGGACAAGGCCGATTACCAATATACTTCCGACTATTACGGACCGGGGGTCGAGGGGGCGACAGATCGGCCGATAGACGGTTACAAGACCTGGTACTTCGACGATTTAAAATCGATGGGCGTACCTGTGACGCCTTAAATCTGGAGAGCGATTCAAGAGGACGACCGGGATTTAGAAAAGCCGTGCCCGCCGCTGCGAATCGTGCCCCGCCTAACCAAAAGAAGACCTTCCCGCCATTCGGGAAAGGCCTTCTTTGCCTATCGAATCTAACTTACGGCCGGAGTAGGACTCCTGCTATCACAACAGCAGCCCGTCGTCCTCTCGCTTGCGGACCTCTTCCTTGAGCACGGCGTACAGTCCCTCCGCGTCTTCCTTCTTGGTCGACTCCGCCAGCCTCTCCACCCGGACGGTCAGAATACGCTGCCCGTACTGGATCTCCAGCTCGTCGCCGATCTTCACGTCGGCGCTCGGCTTCGCTTCCCGACCATTGAGAAGGACGCGCCCTTGATCGGACACGTCCTTCGCAACGGTGCGGCGCTTGATGAGGCGCGACACCTTCAGAAATTTATCAAGACGCATGAATTACTTTACGGCGTCTTTCAGTTTGTTGCCGGCTTTGAAAGCGGGAACTTTGGAAGCGGCGATCGTGATGGACTTGCCCGTTTGCGGGTTGCGGCCCACGCGGCCGGAGCGGCTGCGGGTCTCGAACGTGCCGAAGCCGATCAGTTGGACTTTGTCGCCGCTAGCGAGCGCGTCCGTAACTTCGCCCAGGAAGCCGTTCAGTACGGATTCTACGTCTTTTTTCGTCAAGCCGCTTTTTTCTGCGATGTTGTTGATCAGATCGGTTTTGTTCATGGTTTGATATTCCTCCCGTAAATAGAGAATCAAATTTTTTTCTTTGCGCCGTGGCGCTAGAAAGCGTGGTTGTGAGTAGGGCACGATGATAACTATTCTGCCTTTGCTAAAAAAATCCTGCACGATGGACAAACTTTTTTCGCGAAAAAGCAAGAAAATGCTTGAACGGTGCCGAATTCGGCGGCTCCCGGACCGGTCAGGAACGCTGCTTGGCCTCTTGCCACCAGCCTTCCATCTCTAGTAAATCAGTTTGGTCAAACGTGCGGCCGCTTATACGTAGTCGCTCTTCGATATATTGGAATCGGATTGCGAACTTCCGGTTCGTCCCGGCGAGAGCCTCCTCCGGATCGGCCTTGATGAAGCGCGAAGCGTTCACGACGGCGAACAGCAAGTCTCCCAATTCGTCGCGCTGGCGCTCCGCCGATTCGCTAGAGACGGCGGTCTTCAGCTCGTCCAGTTCTTCCGCGATCTTGTCGAATACGCCGTTCAAGTCGGGCCAGTCGAAGCCGACGCCGGCCGCCTTCTTCTGAATCTTGTGCGCCCGCGGCAGCGCGGGCAGATCCTTCGGAATGCCGTCCATCAGCGACTGGCGCTCGGGAATGCCCTTGCGGCGCTTCTCCTCGGCCTTCATCGCTTCCCAATTGCGGAGCGCTTCCTCGGCATCGGACGCATCGTCGCCGCCGAACACGTGCGGATGGCGGAAGATCAGCTTGTCGTTCAGCTCGGCCAATACGTCGTACACGTCGAAGGCGCCCGCTTCCTCTTCCATCTGGCTGTGCAGCAGCACCTGCAGCAGGACGTCGCCGAACTCTTCCTTCATGCCGTCCGGATCGTCGAGATCGAGCGCTTCGACGGCCTCGAACGTCTCTTCGATGAAGTTGCGCCGGATCGACTGATGCGTCTGCTCGCGGTCCCAAGGGCAGCCTTCGGGACTGCGGAGAATCGCGACGATCTCATGCAGGCGTTCGAACGAACGGCGGCTGAGCCGCTCGTCGCCGCTCGCGGGCACGTAGACCAGCGTGAGATTCCCGTAATCCTGGAGCCGGTCCAGCTCGTGCAGCGGAATGCGGTGAATCCGCTCTTCCCCCGGCACGCCGAGCGCTTGTCCCACGACGATCTCGTGATCGTCCGGATAGACGCTCATGAGCGTCAGCTTCGCGTCGGATGCCGTGTAGGCATCATACACTTGACCGATGACCGTATGCAACCTCGGGCGCAGATGCTCCCGTCTCAGATCGGTCGCGTCGAGCAGTTGGAAGCCCTCGATCGGGTCGAAACCGAGGCGGACGAACGCCTGGTCCAGGAAGCTCTCGCCGCCCAGGATCCGCAAGGCTACGCCCGCGCCGGCGGCGCGTTCGCGCAGCAGTTGAACGGCGCGTTCGGCGACCATCGGATGGCCGGGAACGGCATAGACCACGGGCTCGTCCGGGTGCTCGGACGCGGCGCGCAGCAGGGTGCCCGCGATGTCTTCGTACACTTGCTCGAACTGCTCGCGGCGCTCGTACAGCGCGTCGAACGATTCGAACGCGATCCCGCGCGCCCGCAAGTCGTCGATCGCCGGGTGGCCGCTCGTGCGCGCATAGCGCAGACGCGCGCCCTCCAGCGTCTTCAAGATGCCGAGCGTCAGTTGGTCTTCCCCGCCGGAACCGAGTCCGACGACAGTCAGGGATGGAGGCATGCGTGATCATCCTTTCGTTTTCGGGCGTATGTAAGCTTCAGACAGCGCGGTTCAGCGGGAATCGGAGCCCGCCGTATCCGTGGCGCCGCGGCGCGAGCGCCGCGCGTCGGGGTGCAGCCGGGCGAGCCCGCGCCCCAGGCGCGAGCCGGCGAGGCCTGGCAGCGCGGGCCAGTCGCGCGGG
>NZ_JACJVP010000019.1 GCF_014212125.1 Cohnella nanjingensis | reverse complement strand
CCTTCGCCGATCCGGATCGGCCGTGACGCGTTCATCGCGCCGCTCGGTCCGACGGAGGCGAGACTGGAGCAGGACAATACGCTCGTGCTGGACTTCTGCGACCTGCGCGTCGGCTCCAAGCGCTTCGAAGGCCTGAATACCATCCACGCGCAGAAGCTGATCTACGAGAGCCACGGCTTCGAGATGAATCCCTGGGACAATGCCGTTCAATTCAAGCGCAGGCTGCTCGACCGCAACGACTTCCCTTCCTCCAGCGGGTTCGAAGCCGTCTTCCGGTTCCGCGTCGGCAAGGACGCGATCCCGGATCGGCTCCTGCTGTGGGTGGAGCGGGGGAATCTCTATCGGCTGCAGATCAACGGCGAGGAGGCCGTCTGGTCCGATCGGACTTCTCCGCTCGATCACCATCTGCACGCGGCCGATATCGCCGGAGCGGTGACGGAAGGCGACAACGTCATCACGCTCGGCGCCCGGCCGTTCGATATTCGGATGGAGCTGGAGTCCATCTATCTGAGCGGACCGTTCTCCGTCATCGAGGAGGAAAGCCGTTGGACGATCGGCAAGCCGTCGCCGCTCGGGATCGGGTCATGGCGAGCGCAGGGTCTCCCGTTCTATGCGCAAGGCGCCGTCTACGAGAACCGCTTTGTCGTGGACGATATCGGCAAGCGCCATACGATCCGTCTGCCCCGGTGGGCGGGCACCGCGGCGTCGCTGCACGTCAACGAATCCTTTGCCGGCCTGTTCGGCGCGGGACAAGGCGAGGCCTTGGACGTAACGTCCCTGCTCCGGGAGGGCGTCAACGCCGTCCGAGTCCGGATTAGCGGCAGCTTCAAGAATCTGTTCGGCCCGTTCCACGACCCGATGCGGCCGCGCAAGACCGCCTGGCCCGCCCATTGGAAGCGTTCGCCGCTCTACGGTCCGCCGCCCGCCGCCGATTACGACCTGATCGATCTCGGCCTGCTGGACGATATCCGGCTCATCGCGGACTAGCCGGGCGTCCATTTCGGACGTCCATGCAGGATTTGCCCCTTTTCCGCAGAAGTGGATTCGATGGTACCTCAACAGGGAAAGGAAACGTCATATGTACAATCTTCTGATCATCGACGACGAACCGCGCATCGTCAACGGACTTTATGAGCAATTCCTGGACTGGAGATCGGAAGAGCTGAACGCGTACCGCGCCTATTCGGCGTTCGAGGCGCTGACGATATTAGCTGGCACCAAGATGGATATCGTCTTGACCGACATCCAGATGCCCGGGATGAGCGGGATCGAGCTGCAGCAGAAGATTCACGAGCGCTGGCCGCGCTGCAAGGTTATTTTTCTGACGGGCTACAGCGACTTCGAATGGATCCAATCCGCCATGCGCAACGGCGGCATGGACTACATCCTCAAGGTGGAAGGCGATGAGCCGATCCTCGCCGCTGTGGGCAAAGCCATCGACCAGCTGAAGGACGAGCGGGTATCCGACTCGCTGCTCCAGACGGCCAAGGAGCAGATGCAGGCGGCCGGGCCGATGCTGCGCAAGGAATATCTGGCGGGATTGCTGCAAGGAGAGTTGGGCGCCGCGGCGGCCCATCGGGACCGCTTCGCGGAGTTGGACATCCCTCTCTCGGCGGGGGCGCGCGTCTTGCTGGCGGTCGGTCGTGTCGACCGCTGGCCGGACGGTCTGCAGGCTTCGGACAAGTCGCTGCTCTTGTACGCCCTGCGGAACATCTCCGAAGAGTATCTGAATACGCTGCGGGTGATCTCGTTCCCGATCAGTCCGACGCGTATCGTGTGGCTGATCCAGCCCGCGGTCGCGTCGAACTCAGCCGGCGATGACGATGCGGGTGATGCGGGGGGCGCGGAGGGCGCGGACTGGGACGCGTGCACCGCCTTCGTGCGCGGCACGATGTCCGACATCCAGGAGACGTGCCGGACGATTCTGAAGCTGCCCCTGTCCGTCGCCGTCAGCTCGGCCAGCTGCCCGTGGTCCTTGGCCGCGGCGCAGTACATGCGGCTGGAGCAGTTGCTGCAGCGGGGATTCGGCCAGGACGCGGAGCTGCTCCTGTCCGATCCGGCGCGGGACGCTCCCTCACCCGAATCGGACGGACTGACCAAGCAAGATGTCGCCCTGCGGCTGAAGGCGGTCAAGCAGCTGGAGGCGCTGCTGCTCGGCGGTCAGAAAGAAGAGTTCTTCGCCTTGTACGACGACATTGCGGACTCGGCTCGGGCGCTGCTGCCCTTTCCCGCGTATCATCCGTTTCTCGTCGAGCTCGAGTATGCCTTCGCCTCCTTGTTCCTGTCCTATATGAACCAATGGGGGCTGTTCGAAGCCGTCTCGGCGTCCATGGATGCGGGAACGCTGCTGCGCAGGGGGGCGTTCGTCTCTTGGGCGGAGACGGAAGACTACTACCGCGGACTGTCCGTCCGGCTGTTCGAGCTGCGGGCGGGCGAGCAGCAGGACCGGACGCGGAAAATTTTAAACGCCGTCAATCAATACATCGAGCAGCATCTGTCCGAGGATCTGTCGCTGGATCGGCTCGCCGACCACGTGTACCTGCATCCGACCTATCTGTCGCGCCTCTACCGGCAGATGACGGGCATCCGGCTGTCCGACCATATCAAAGCGCTGCGGCTCAAGAAGGCGAAGGAGCTGCTGGCCTCTCCCCGGCTGAAGATTCACGAAGTATCGGCTAGCGTCGGCTTCGAGTCGGCTCATTATTTCACGAAGGTGTTCAAGAAGGAATTGCACATGACGCCGCAGGAGTACCGGGATCGGTTGACGGAATAGGGTTGAATCGAACGGGCCAGAAAGAGTCAGCGCTTTTTATGCGCTGACTCTCGGGGCGACAAGGTCCGCTCACGCGCCCAGGGAGGAACCGGACTCGGTCTGTCCATTGCCCAGTGTGCTCCCGAGAAAGTAACGTTGATCAAATGTTCACAGCAAAAAGCCGTGCGGAGATTACCACGGCTTTTTGCTATGTCAATCTGATTGCCTCGTACAGCAGCTTGATTACCGTGGTCTTCGTGATTCTTCCAATAACTTCCGTTCTTGGCGCCGCCTCCGGTCCGCTCCGCTCCACGACGGGCAGGCCGTCCACTTCATGCTGGATCATTCTGCCCATGGCTTCGCGGACGGTTTCGTCGGGCGCAATCGTGATGACGTTAGGGGCCCGGGTCATGACCATGTTCAGCGGCACGGTGGACGCCTGGGGGTTGTTGAACGTAACTTTGAGCAAATCTTTCCTCGAGACGATCCCGGCGAGCGAACCGGACGCGTCCACGATGATCAGGTTGCCCACGTTCTCGAGAAACAGCATGACGATCGCGTCGCTGACCGTAGCTGTCTCCAGGAGGACGATGGGGACCCCCATCACTTCCCTAACGCGTGTCTCCGCCCGGGGGGCGATCTCGGATTTGGCTTCCCGGCTTTCGGAGCCGGCGAAATAGCCGACTTTCGGTTTGGCATCGATATAGCCGAGCATAACGAGCAATCCTAGGTCGGACCGTATGGTGGGGCGGGTTACGCCGAGAAGTTCCGCGATCCGTTCTCCCGTGATCGGTGCGTGCTTGCGGACCAACTCGATGATTTCCGCTTGGCGGGACGTGAGTTCGATGGTAGTTCCCTCCCGGAAAACTGCAACTCTCCCACCATTGTAACCGATCCGACAGAAGGATCATACCACCTGCGCGTCTTCGGTCCTCTTTTCCACGGACTGCCGTTCGATTGCCGCCTGGGCTGCGGCGATTCTCGCCATCGGGATTCGGAACGGAGAGCAGCTGACGTAATCGAGTCCGGCTTGGTGGCAGAACGCGATGGAGTCTTTATCGCCGCCATGCTCCCCGCAAATTCCAGTTTTCAGCCTCGGTTTCAATGAACGACCTTGCTGTACCGCTAGTTCGATCAGTTGGCCCACGCCTTCCGAGTCCAAAACCTGAAACGGATTGTGGGGCAGAAGCTTCTTATCCAGGTAGTGGGTAAGAAATTTGCCTTCCGCGTCGTCCCGGCTGTAGCCAAACGTCATCTGCGTCAAATCATTGGTGCCGAAGGAGAAGAAATCGGCGTACACCGCAATATGTCTAGCCATTAAGGCGGCGCGCGGCACCTCGATCATCGTGCCGACCTTGTACAGGCAATCCCGTTTCTTGTCCGCGACAAGAACCTGATCCGCCACGCGGTTCACCAGTTCCCGCAACACCTTCAATTCATTTGCGTCGCCAACGAGCGGGATCATGATTTCCGGCAGGACCGTCCCCCCGCGGTCGATGACGGCCAAGGCCGCTTTGAATACCGCTTCGATCTGCATGTCGTAGATTTCCGGATAGACGATTCCCAGCCTGCAGCCCCGTTGTCCGAGCATTGGGTTGACCTCCTCCAGAGAATGGACCTTGCGGATCATCCGCTTCAGTCGATCTCGCTCTGCCTCCGAATCCGCCTGAAGAATCTTCTGCTTCAACTCTTCCACGTTCGGCAAAAATTCGTGTAGCGGCGGATCCAGCAGCCGGATCGTCACGGGAAGACCGTCCATTGCCTCGAAGATCCCTTCGAAATCGTGCTGCTGCATCGGCAGCAGTCGGTCCAATGCGGCTTTGCGATCTTCCTGCGAGTCCGCCATGATCATGCTCTGCATCGCGGTCAACCGATTCGGAGCGAAGAACATATGCTCCGTGCGGCACAATCCAATTCCCTCCGCTCCATGCTCTCGCGCGATTCTCGCGTCCTCGGGGTTATCGGCGTTCGCGTATACGCGCAAAGCCCGGATTTCGTCGGCCCAGCCCAATATCCGGAGTAGCTCATCCGACGCGCTCGCTTCTTTCAACGGCACTGCTCCGCCTATGACTCTGCCGCTCACGCCGTCCAGCGTGATCCAGTCTCCTTCCCGGACCGCGCGTCCGCCCGCGAGCATCGTCTTCCGCTCCAGATCGATGCGGATCTCTTCGCATCCGCATACGCACGGTTTGCCCATTCCCCTCGCCACGACCGCAGCGTGGCTCGTCATGCCTCCGCGGCTCGTTAGGACGCCTTCAGCCGCAAGCACGCCGTGAATATCCTCCGGCGTCGTCTCCGGACGGACCAAAATGACTTGTCTACCCGACTTGTGCCATTCCTCCGCCGTGTCGGCATCGAATACCGCCATGCCGATCGCGGCGCCGGGTGAGGCTGGAAGGCCTTTTGCCAACACATCCATGGGCGCAGATTCTTCCAATCCCCTGTGAAGCAGTTGCTCGAGATGGGAGACCTCGATTCGCCGCAGGGCTTCCTCCTGCCGGATCACGCCTTCATCGACGAGATCGACGGCGATCTTCAAAGCCGCTTGCGCGGTTCGTTTGCCGTTCCGCGTCTGAAGGATGTACAGCTTCCCCGTCTCGACCGTAAACTCGATATCCTGCATGTCCTTGTACGCTTGCTCCAGCTGCCGGCATACCGATACGAGCCGTTCGTAGATTTCCGGCATCTCGTCCGCCAAGGTTTGGATGGCGCGGGGGGTGCGGACTCCGGCTACCACGTCTTCGCCCTGGGCGCTGATCAGGAATTCGCCGAACAGAACCTTCTCTCCCGTGGAAGGGTCCCGGGTGAACACGACGCCGGTACCGCAATCTTCTCCCTGGTTCCCGAAAACCATACTCTGCACGTTAACGGCGGTTCCCTGATCATCCGGGATGCGGTTGATTTTGCGGTACACTTTCGCGCGCTGATTGTTCCAGGAACGGAATACGGCTTCTACCGCTCCTCTCAACTGATCGTACACGTTCTGCGGGAAATCGGCACCCGTCGCCGCCTTGACGCATTTCTTGTAATCCGCGATCAACTTCCGCCAACCATCCGCCTTCACCTCTTGGTCCTGTTCGACGCCCAAACCTTTTTTCATTCGATGTAGCAAGCGCTCGAACTGGAAGGACTCGATTCCGAGTACGACGTTGCCGTACATCTGGATCAAACGCCGGTAGCAGTCATAGGCAAACCGTTCGTTGCCCGTTGCCGCTGCCAGCCCCTCCACCGTCTCGTCGTTCAAACCCAAATTGAGGATGGTGTCCATCATGCCCGGCATGGACGTTACCGACCCCGACCGGACGGAGACGAGCAGCGGATTCGACGGATGACCGAATTGCTGGTTCTTCTCTTTCTCGAGCAGCGATAACGCCCGGTGAATCTGCTGCAGGAGTTCGTCCGTCAGGCGGTTCCCCGCCTGGAAGAAATCATGGCAAGCTTCCGTCGTCACAGTAAATCCCGGAGGAACGGGAAGGCCGCTTCGAGTCATTTCGGCCAGATTGGCACCCTTGCCTCCCAACAACGATTTCATGCTGGCTTTTCCTTCGTCGAAAGAGTACACCATTTTACCTTTCACTTCCGATCACTCTCCGCTCTTGTCTTTTCGATCCGCGCATGAATTGTCGGGACAGATACCGTATATTTTTTTGTAGCCGTTCGTCGGCAACGTAAACAATACCTCATTGCAATTCATGCAGATGACGACGCCCAGCTCCTGCTGGTCCGCCTGTACGCTGTCCGTCAAGCCCGTTGCGCGATCCATTGTCCTTCCCCCTTCGGAAGTTTGTTTTAGTACGTCATAATTATAAATAGTACTCAGATTAGTGGCAAGATATTTTTGATATATGAGTAATATATACATGAAAAAGGACAATAAGTACGCATTATACCACGCCAAAAAGCCCATCATCTAGATCGTCGCAGATGGGCCCATCGGGTTAAATCTCAATCAATCATGTTGAAGCTAGCCTTTCAAACCCGTCGAAGCAATTCCTTGTACGAAATACTTTTGAGCAAACAGAAAAACAAAAAGGACGGGGATAATGGTTGTGACCGCGCCAGCCATAATAAGCGTCATCCGATTTTGCACTTCGTTTTTCAGAAAAAGCAACCCGAGAGGCAGCGTAAACATATGCTTATCCTGCAGGTAAATAAGAGGTTCTAACGTATTATTCCAGGCACTGATGAATGTAAAAACCGCTAAGGCAGACAAGGCCGGTTTCGCCAAAGGCAAATAAATGGCGTAGAAAATTTTCCATGGATTCGCTCCATCGACCCATGCGGCGTCATACAGCTCCTTAGGCAGCGTCTTGAAAAACTGGTGAAGCAGGAAAATTCCAAAGGCTCCTCCCAGAAAGCTTCTCAGAATAAGCGGATAGTAAGTGTCCAGCGCACCGACGGATTTCCAAATAAAATACGTTGGGATCATCGTAATTTGAGAAGGCAGCATCATCGTGCCGAGCATCGCTAAAAAGATCAAATTCCGTCCTCGAAATTCAAAAAAAGCTAGTCCGTACGCAACAATCGCACAGGAAGCAACCATCCCGATCAGATCCATCATTGTAATAAAGGTGCTGTTCATGGTGTACTGCAGGAAGTTGACTTCGACCCATACCTGCCGGTAATTGTTCCAGACGACCGGATCGGGCACCAGCTTGGGAGGCAGCGTCAATTCGGACCCTGGCGCCGTCAAGGAAGTCGAAAGCATATACAGAAACGGGATCAGCATGAGGAGCGATCCAATTCCTAAGACGAGATAGGCAGCTAATTTCAGAACGGTATGGCTATTACTCATAATGCACCCATCTTTTCTCAGTCACCTTCTGGAATATGGTGATGATCAGAATGATCAAGAACAGCCCCCAAGCCATGGCCGATGCACTGCCCATCTTGAAGTTGAGGAAGGAATCCCTGTAGATGAGGATATTCGGCACCATATTTCGATCCGCAACGGAAATGACATCGCCTAGCATAACTAGGAACACATCGAAAGCATGGAATGCGGAAATGGTTGACAAGATCATGACCATATATACCATGGGAGAGACGATAGGAATTGTAATTTTGGAAAATAGCGTCCAACCGTTGGCTCCATCCATCCGTGCCGCCTCCAGCATTTCTTTAGATATATTTTGCATACCCGCCAAAATCAGCACCATGGAATACCCGGCCCCCTTCCAGATGTTGACCACGGCGATGGAACCGATGACGAGCCACCAGTTCCCGCTGCGGATCCAATCGACCGGCTGGATTCCGATGGATTGCAAGATCCAATTCAACAATCCGTATTCATTGTTATAAATCCAAAGCCAGATCATGCCTCCTGCTACCCAAGGCGTGATGACCGGCAGGAAAAAAACGAGTCGAAACAGCGATTTGCCCCTAAGCTGTTGATTAAGCAAGTACGCAAGGAATAGCGCAGCCATGGTCTGCAGCGGTACAAACAGTACCGCAAAAAAGCCGACGTTGCGAAGCGAGAGCCAGAATACTTTCTGATGCAGCAGCTGGTCCCAGTTTCGCAGGCCAATCCACTGCGGCGGATTGAATAAATCCCACTTCGCAAATGTCAGGTAAAGGGAAAATACGAAGGGGAACAGGAAGAATATGAGCAGCTGCAGGACAAAAGGTAACGTGAAAGCGAAGCCCCACAAGCCTTGTTTGCGCATCCTAGCACCCCTTTTCCTTGTCGATTCCGTTTATTTATTGTCATCCAGCACTTGCTGAACCTTTTGTTGAATTTCTTTGGTCCCGTCTTCAGGCGTCCGCTTTCCGTCCATAATGTCGTTTAGGATCGGACCGGCTGCGGCTCTCCATTCGTTCCAGGACGGGTTCTCGTCCAAGGTGCCTCCCGCTTCTTCAATCCCCTTCGTGAAAGCCTTCTTGTTCAGCGGCTTGGTCGTCGATTTCTCAAGTTCTGCCAAGGCCGTTTTCTTCACAGGCAAGCTAGTTCCGCTTTCGGAGAGCAAGTTCTGTCCCTCATCGCTTAAATAGTACTTGAGGAACGTCCATGCCGCCTCTTTCACTTCCGGCTTCGACTTCGAGTATAGTACCCATTGATTCACCACCATCGGAACGAAACGCTTGCCGTCCATCCCTTTCGGCATCATGACCGTATCCCAATCCAGGTCCGGCTTATTCTTATTTAGCGAAACCTGAGTCGCATATTGGAAGAAGGTCATGGCCGCCTTCCCATTCTCAAAAAATTTGCCGGTGTTCGCAGCTTCCCGAGTCGGACTGATCTTCAGCTTATTGATCGTATCTGCCCATGCCGTCAGTCCTTGGATCGATTTCGGATCGGTAAAATTCGATTTCGTCAATGTCGCATCCAGGGCAGAACCGCCGTAAGCCCTCATCCAAGGCAGCCAGCCGAGCGTAATATTATTCCCTGTCTGAAAACCGAAGATATCGGGCTTTCCATCTCCGTTCGTATCTTTCGTCAGCTTCTTGGCCGCCTCGATCATATCATTAAAGGTCCAATCGTCCGTTGGCAGCGGCACGTTGTTATCTTCAAAAATCCGTTTATTAAAGGCGAGCGCGCCGGGATTAATTCCGTGGGGAATGCCATAGATTTTGCCGTCCAGCTCGGCGGAGGTCAGTGCGCTGACATACTCATCCGTCTTCAGATCCCGCGTAATGTAGGGCTCCAGGTTTTCCGCAACCCCGCGCTTGCCGTACCCGAGCACAACGGCATTTTCTTGCAACCAGAGATCAGGCGCATTATTGCCCGCAATACGCGTCACGATTTTGGTAACAAAATCAGCCCAGGGCGTCTCTTCGATGTCCAGCTTAATATGCGGATACTTGGCTTGAAAATTAGTGATGATCTTCTCGCTGGTGATATCATACCCCCCTGGCAGACCGATTTTAACGGTGACTTCTTGGGGCGAAGCCGCCATCCCCTCTCCGACCTGCTTCCCGCTCGCCGGGGCATCTGTAGGCTTGTTGGATGAACAGGCAGTGACCATAAGAGATAGGGCTGCAAGAAGTCCAATTGCCGTTGCCTTTGTGTTCATGAGCGTATAACCTCCCACTAAGTATTATTTGAAAATCAATGTATTACATCTCGGCATGCAGAATTTGACGATCCGCCAGCAGCTGGTTGCGCAGCACGCCGTAATCCAATTCTTGCAAAGCGCATTGATGCTGTAGCGCCAGTGCGGCCGCTGTAGCCGCGGATTGACCTAGAATCATGAATACAGGTTCCATCCGTATAGAACCGTAAGCAATATGGGAGGAAGAGAGACATACCGGTACGACAAGGTTCGTACATTCCTCTCCTTTGGGAATGATCGCTCGATAGGAGATCGAATAAGGACCCTTCGGACTGATTTCCACATTACCCTCATTGATGCAACGACCGTCTAGCGCTAATCGCCTGCAATTGTGGGAGTCCATTGTATATGCGGCTAACCCTACGGAATCCTCTACGGTGGAGTAATGACGACAATGATGCTCCGTCATAACGACATCGGAGATCATGCGTCTTGCCTCGCGAATATAAAGCTGATGAGGCCATCCGCCGGTAGCTTGGAATTCGTCGGCGGGCAAGCCCCATGCCCGAACCTCGGCTCGGATCGATGAGGGAATGCCGTCATCATTCGCCAGAAAATACAGCATGCCCATATTATAGTGGACATGTTCTTGGAAGAGCTTCTCGCGAACCCGGTAGTTCGCTTCGGGCCATGCATCATTTTTTCCGATATAATCTGTTGAAACCGCACCCCAGTTATTCAAATCGCTCTTGTGGTTCGGCATGATCTTATTAAGCTTCAAGGCATCCCAGACGCCGCTATGGATATATCTGGCCAGCAAGGAGAATTCATCCCGGTTATAGCCGGGCGGCTCAGGGAAAGGAAGCTGATTCTCCGGATTGCCGCTCAAGCAAATCCGGAAATTGTACGCTTGCACGGAATCGTCTCCCTGGCCCTGCACGCCCGGCGCGGCCTGGGTTACGCCCTGCAGCAGACCGCTATCCATTTTCCCTTCTACGACATAGGGATCCACCCAAGCCATAAAGTTATGCTTCGGATGGCCAAAATGGATACCGTTCAAGGTTTCTTTGTACACGGTGTTGGATTCCCGGCCCACATGATACGATACGCCGGCCCGAGCCAGCAGATCCCCTTCGTATGAGGCGTCGATAAACATTGGAGCGGAGTAAATCGTGCCATCTTCCATTGTTATCTGTTTAATGCGACCGGATTTCAGCTCTACGGAGTCCAAGTGCTGCTCCAAGCGAACCTCCACCTTCGCTTGCTCTAGCCATTCCGTCATGATTCTCTCAGCTACCCCAGGCTCCAAAGCCCATGTTCTACCGTCCGGCTCATCGCTTCCGTAATGCCGGCCAAGCGCTTCATAGAACTCGCTGGAAATGCCGCCGATGGCAGTCCTATCCCCAATATCCGTTCGTCCGAGCCCGCTAGAGGTCATCCCTCCAATATTCCGTCCGAATTCGGCAATAACCGCTTTAAGACCCATGCGAGTTGCTTGGACAGCTGCCGCTACACCCGCGGGAGTACCGCCATAAATGCATAAATCCGCATCCATGCGTCGAGGTGGATCGGAGAGCTGCTGTTTGGTCTTGTAATAATATAAGTTGGCTAAAGCGCTCATCCGCGATCTCCCCTTTGGTTTCGTTTTGTATCCTTTCGCAGGGTTCATCCCGAAGGATTCCGCAGGGAATATCGGATGGATCGAAGCTCGGATGCGACCCGTTTCTTACCTGTATAAAGCGCTTCCATTCCCAGGTTAATCATGGCCGATGTGACGAATGTACGTTCAATAGGTACGGAAGAACGGCCGGTCAGGATCAGCTGCTCAATCTGTTTCGTTAGCCTTTCGAAGTGGCTGTAGGGCCGCTCCCATCCGCTTTCGCAGCGAGCTGCCGTGATCTTCCCATCAGCTCCCCGAAAGGCAAGAGCCCATTCCTTTACAAAGCGTTGCAATTGAAGGACGTATCCTCGCACACCGTCGCAGTACGCGATGATGAATACGACGGGAACATCTACATGCTCCCTCGGATGCCCCGGCAGCGGCCCGCTTACCGTACGTAACGCTTCAACCATCAGCTCCTCGGGGATCTCTCCCCGATCCATAGCAGCCCATACGGACCTCCCTTCCAAAGCCTGCACCGAATGAATGCCGGTCTCGCCTCCGTCTCTTTGTTCTGCCGCCGCTTGCAGCACCTCCATTCCATGAAATCCATAAGACTCGATGCCAAGCCAGCTGACCACGAAAATTTCCTTGGCCTGCCGCAATCGCTTGGACGGGTAGCTTGGCACCTGTGGCGTATGCGGAATAGACGAACCCCCCAGAAAGGGAAGCCCTCTTCGCGTAATCTCCCTATAAATCCACTCCGTATCCTCTATCCGATAAGACAGATGCTTGTCGTTGAATATCGGAACAGCAAGCCCCAACTGATCCAGCGCACGGAAGGTTTCTTCAAAAAAGCGACGGCGCGGATACTGCTTCTGACGCTTCTCGTTCCATGGATAGTCTCCATGCTCGCCGATCAGAAGAACGCCGTCTACCGGGAGTCCGGCATGAGGTGCGGCGATCGCTTCTCCAATTGACGCATAGACAGGGATTCCATTGACGCGTGCAGCCTCCTTTCCTATATCGTTCAGCGGCTCCTGATCCAGGTACAGCGCAACGACATCAATCTGCGGCTTATAACCGAATTGACCCAACAGTCTTCCAAGGATGACTTCCGCATGGGAATCGGGACGGTATTCCGTAACGATGGCAGCCACTTTTTTGCGTTCCGCTCGGTTGTTCATGTGGTTGCCTGCGCCCCTTCATTCATCCATTGGTCTACTTGCAAGAGCCAATGGGCCGTTGCTTCAATTATGGCTTGCAAATAGGATGCGCCTTTGGCTCCGTCCATGGGAGAGATGGAATCCGTGTAACCGTCCATCCCGGTCAATTCGTTATGTTTACCTACATAAGAACCTGGAGGCCCTCCATGTATCCATGAACGCTGCAGATGCTTAGCCCCCTCTACAGTATCCTGCCCTCCTTGGATGAGTTGGGGGTCTAAGGAAGCAATCAACGAGGCTTCGAACCCTCCGGCATGCCCCGGAACCATCCCCATCTCATGAGCATGCAGCTCATTGAGCGCTTCTCGGGACAAGCTCCAATAGGAAGCGGAAGCAGTCCAGATGTCATGCTGAACGGCAAGATCTTGCGCTGCTTGGTGCATCAAAGGCTCATTGCCTCCATGCGCATTCAGAAAAATGATTTTACGGAAGCCTCCGGCTACGAGGCTTTCGCCAAGCTCTTTCAATAAAAGAAGATACGTCGAGGAGGAGAAAGACAAGGTGCCGCCGAAAGCCAAATGATGCTGCGAACAGCCTACCGGAAGGATAGGAGCCATGAGCAGCTTCATCGAATCGGCAGCCTTCCTGCACGCCTCAAGGACAATATGTTCGCCTATCATCGTGTCTGTGCAAACGGGTAGATGCGGTCCATGCTGTTCCGTCGCCCCCAAGGGAACGATTACGACATACCCTTCCTTGGCCTGCCTCTTTAATGTCTCCCGCGTTCCATGATGAAACAGAAAATCGTTCATAACGCAAATCCCCCATCAATGGTTATCAATGCTCCAGTGATATAAGATGACGCGTCAGATAGTAGAAAGGCAGCCAGCTCGGAAACTTCCTCGGGTGTACCTGATCGGCCCAACGGTGTTTGTGCGGCGACAGCTTGCTTGAAAGCCGGGGTTAGTTGACGCAGCGCCTCCTCCGTCTTGATGTCCCCAGGCAGCAGAACATTCGCTCGAATTCCTCTATGCGCATAATCGGCAGCGAGGACGCGGGTCATCTGATTGACGCCTGCTTTGGCGGCGCCATAAGCCATACAGGCCGGTTTTACCTTCTGACTCAAGACCGAAGAGGTATTTAGAATGACGCCGCCTCCAGATTCAATCATCAGAGGAAGTGCAGACTTATTCACCAGAAACGTACTGGTTAAGGTGCCGGACAGCACTTCATTCCACTCCACTGAAGTAAGCTCCATGGCCGGTTTGGAAATTTGCGTATAGGCGTTATGATACAGACCGTCCAAGCGCCCCCAACGCTGCCTGATGCATTCGAGAGCCGAGATGACTTGCTCTTCATCGCGCGCATCCGATCTCATATAAATCCATTCCGTCTTTCGTGCAGCAGCAACAGTATGATCTAGCTTTTGGCTCGCCTCTTCAGGAGAAGCCAGGTCTGTAGCTACCACCCGGGCACCTCTCTCTAAGAACAGGTTGAAGGCAGATAAACCTAGCTTCCCCAGTGCACCTGTTACCAGAATGACTTTCCCATTCAATTGAGCCACAGTCTCCCCCCTCCTATGTCAGTTCCATTAACATGCAAGCCGTCAATGCCGCCGACCAATGAAAATCACGGACTACATCCATCTTTTTCCGTATGTCATATAAAGCCGATGGAGGTCCCTTGCGATCGCAAGCGATAGGAGGAACACGATCCGAGGAGTCGAAATATTCGAAGATCACCCCGAATCTTTCATAATATTTTTGAACCATCTCAATCGTTTGCCGGGCCAGCCGATCCGCCTCCTCTTCCCTCCCTTGCCTCTTAAGTCCGATGTAGACAAGGTAGTTCGTATTAAGCCATACCGGTCCTCTCCACATGTCCGTGCCGTATTCCGCTTCCGAGGCTGCCGTCGTGGGGATCGGAAACTTCGTTTGGAAATGGTTAGGGTCTTGAAGCAAGGAGACCAGCCGTTGCGCATGCTCCGGGGGCAATCCGTCCAGAAGCAAAGGTAGAAATCCGCTCACCGCCTTCACTCCGGAGAGACTCCCGTCCATATCTCTATCAAAATAAAAGCCTTCTTTCTCATCCCAGAGGCTGCTATGAATTTGGGCGCGTACATTGGCCGCCTTCCGCTTCCATTCGTTCGCTAATTCGATGTCCCCGACCTCATCTGCAATGCGTCCGATATAATGAGCATCCTGAGCCACGAATACTGAAAAATCAACCGCATCCAACAAGGCCGCACGATCAAACCGCGGAGAATTGTCCATCCCCGACTCGCCGGAGCGGCATAACGGGTTACCCTCAATCATCCACTCGAGCAGCTCGTTACAGTTACTGTCACGGTTCGCAATATCCCAGGACAAATAATGTACCAACCGGGGAAGCGCATACCGCAAATCGTCCTTTCGCCTCGTATGGAGATAATTTTCCCATACCCCCCATGCGAGCACGGGAGGCTGCGTCATATTCGAGCTTGACCCATCCACCTTTGTCGTATGCGGAATCATTCCATCCTCTTGCTGCGTATCCAGCACCGATTTCAAAAAATGCCAGGCGATCGCCGGATCCACCCTATTCATTGCAAATGTATGAAACACGGAGTCCCACAGCCACATCGCTTGGTGGGGAACACGATCCGGCGTGGACCAGTGCTGATGAATAACGCCTTCGGCTGCAAGCGTATTCACTTTCATCACGCTAAAGCATTTGAGCAGCAGCCTCTCCTTTAGCGGATCTTCCAATCGGGGAGCATGGCGATAAAATTGCATCCGGTCCTCCGCTTCATTCCAGACGTCGGATGCCAATCCTTTCACGGCCCGCTCGGCTGCTTCTTCCACTCGGCTACCGTAAGCCAGCGCCCAACGGTCCTCGTGTCTAAGCAGTACGACAGCATCCTGTCCATCCGCTGATTCCGTAACCAGAAACGCATTCTCCCTACGAACCTCGCCCCCGTCTTCTTCTTCAAATCGCAGCTGCATATCCACGGTCGCGGGAGCTGTTCCGACTAGCGTGTGCCAGCTCTGAAATACCGCGAGCAGCGGACCCTCTTCATGGTCTACTAATAAGACGTCGCCCGTTGCAATTTGAACGTTCCCGGGTGGAATGGCTTGAAACTCCAGCCATCTCCGTTTCGGAGTATGGAACAGTAAGCTGTAATCGTCAGCTCCTGCTGTAGCTACAAATCGAGAGCTTGAATGCGTCCGTCCATCATAACCGGAGAACGCGAACAATGCTCCCTCCATCCACAAATTAGGCATATTGCGCCGAACCTGCATCAACGTCTTGCTCTTCAAATCGTTCTCTCCCTTATGAATTGCTTTCTTGGTGTCTTCATTATCGCGCAATTCAAATAACGTGTTCTATAGAACAATCTGCGCTTTCCTTACAAGATTTTGCTCCTTTTTCCTCCTTTCGGATGTCAATAAGCTAAGTTATAATAACGATCATCAGGCTGACAAGGCGGTGGTCCGAATTGGATGCTTTGAAGAAAATCGAACCTTTCGAAGGAAAGCGCTTTCCATTGCGGATGACGGAAGTGAAGAGCTCCTCTCATCTGGTAAGACCTCACTGGCATGATCACCTTGAATTTATTCATCTTTTGGAGGGCACCGCTCAGGTCCATATTGACAACCGAACCTTCACCGTGGACGCACCGGCTATTCTTTTTATCAACAGCTGCAAGATTCATTCCATGCAAGCATTACACGGCAAGAGTTGTACCATTCGCGGCTTTATATTTGATATGTCCCTGTTAGCCGGCTCCTTGGAGCATTCCGAATCGCAGCATGTGTACGCCCGATTTATTCAAACCGCTCCCATTTTGGAACCGATTCTCCCCTCTCATCCGATATGGAATGAATTGGTTGTTCCTTTTGAATTGGCTTACCAAGAATACGCCAAGCAAGCGATCGGCTGCGAGCTGATGATCAAGTCTTCCCTCTACCGCATGATCATCCCTATCCTCCGAGGTTATCAGAGAGAAACATGCCTGAACAAAGATTTGGACAAAAGTCTCGCCCACTACAAACGCCTCAAGCCCGCTCTTGATTTTATCGAATCTTGCTACGATCAAAAAATTTATACCGACACCCTTGGTTCTCTGGTGAACATGAGCCTTTTTCATTTTACCCGTTTCTTTAAAAAAGTGACCGGAGTCACTCCCACGGTGTTCATCAATCGTTATCGGGTTGAGATGGCCAAACGGCTATTGATTCAGCAGGATTTGACGATTACGCAAATTGCAGAGCGTACAGGCTTTTGTAACGTCAATTATTTTGACAAAGTATTCAAGGAAATGAATGGGTTTACCCCGCTTGAGTTAAGAAAAAAATTCACGGAGGGATAGACCCATTCTTGCTACGCCTGATAATACAACAGCCAGCTAAGCTTTCTTGCGCCTTGTACGACCTGTTCCTCCATTTGATGCCAGGTCATATCGTCCAACCGGCTTAACGGAACCGAAATGCTCATGGCCGCCACGATTTCCTGCTTCGCATTTACGATGGGAGCGGCTACGCATTGAATCCCTTGCACTGCTTCTCCCTTGCTGTAAGCAACCCCGGTCCGGCGAATCTCACGAAGCTGCTCCAATAGCTGATCCATATCGGACAGGGTATGATCGGTAAGCAGCCCCAGACTCTGGGTTTCGTACATGGCCGCAATCTCCTGATCCTGCATGGCGCTTAGAAATAGCTTGCCCATAGCTGTCGTATGGAGCGGCAGCTGCATACCCAAATGCGAAACAAAACGAACCGGATGCGTATTTTGTTTTTCGGCTATATAGAGAATATTCCTGTCGCTTCGGATGGATAAATACACGGCTTCATTGACTTCTGAGACGATCTGCTGCGCGATAGATTGAAACTCTGCGGTCAGATTCGTATGTTGCGCGTATTGGGCGCCGATTTGAAAAATTTTATAGCCAAGATGAAACAACTTGCCGTGCTCATCCTTTTCCAGGTATCCCCGGTGAACGAGATTTTGAACAATTTTGAAAACACTGCTCGCGGGGAGCTCCAGGCGTCGCGCAATGTCCATTAGACTTAATTCACGTACTCCCGCTTCCGCGAACAATTCAAATATATCCAAGACGCGGTCGGCCGATTTGACCGTTAGGTTTGATTTTTCCGATGTACTCATAGATGCATCCGTCCTTTAGTCGATGTCCCATCATGTACGCCGTCAGCAGCCGTCGGGGCAAGTGCGATCACATCGATTTCTACCAGAATGTCAAAATTCAGATCGCAATAAATCGTGGTTCGGGCAGGAAACGGATACGAGAAAAACCCCCCATAAATTTCGTTGAACTCCTCATAATGGGCCCTTTCCTTCAAATAAACGTTCACTTTGACCACATCGTCCAAGGTAGCATGGGCTTCATGCAGGATGCTTTGGATATTGTGCAGCGTCTGGTTGGTTTGTCCCTTTAAATCAGGGCTAACCACTTTCCCGGTATTCGGGTCTAATCCCCCTTGGCCGGATACATAAATAAACCCTCCCGCTTGAATGGCGGAACTAAAAGGTTTTCCATTATTTTCGTGTGTCGACACAGGTTCTTTCATCTAGCGTCGCTCCCTTCCTTTATTGTCCATGCAAAAGTGCCCAGCATCTTCCCGCGACCTCCGTCCGGAAGGTTTCGACTGACCCTGTATCTGCCATCGTGACATAGCAGGAACGGCCATCCGTACCACCAAAGGTTAGGTTCGTACACTGCTTGCCGTGCAACGTAATTTCCCTTATCGGCTTGCCCTGTGGAGTAAGCACGGCAATCGTCCCCTTCCCGAAACGCGTCACGTACACATTTCCCTCCACGTCACAGCGCATGCCGTCCAGTCCATAGTCGGCAAATTCATAGAATAGCCGTTTATTGTTGATCCGACGGTCCGCCGTCAAATCGTATTGCCATATTCGTCGTTGAATGGTTTCGTTCACGTACAAGGTTCGTTCGTCATAGCTGACCTCAATACCGTTCGTGGTACCCATTCCGGACTCCAGCAGCTCCGCCTTGCCGTTCTCGTCGATACGCCAAAGCTTTCCATCCGATTGCTTCCAATTCGGATCGCTGGCAAACCAAATGCCGCTCCTTGTTACAGCGAGGTCATTAGGCTGGTTCATCGCAGGCTGCTCCATGAATGTATCGATCTCCAGCGATTGCATATCCACGCTTAATATACGGTGCCCGGTATAGTCGGCTATGAACATTCGACCCGATGGATGAAATCGAATCGCGTTCCCGGTAGCTCCTGCAGGAAGCTCGAGAAACAGACGGCTGTCTCCTTGCGGCGTGACCGCTCCAATCGTATGCTTTCTGGCATAATTTACGGCGTACAAATTACCTTCCCTATCGCAGGCAGGTCCTTCAATGCCGGAAGTAAACACATGCGGCTTTGTCAAAAGGCGGCTTTTATACAACAATGACTCTCGCCTCTCTTCCTCATCTCTACGACCTGATTATGGATGGACGGCTATCTTCCGAGCAACCCGTTCTACCGCAAGCAAAGTCTTCTCTGTTTCTTTCTCGCCATGGGCCGACGAGACATACCAAAGTCCATTGGGACGAACGAGTATCCCTTCGTGCAGCAGCGCTTCGGCAAATAGTGTATACAGGTTCGTATCCCGAAGATTAAACGTATCGAAATCATTCACTTCCGTTCTATCGATAAACATGACATGAAACACCGGACCCAGTTGATTGACGACGACTTGATGACCGTTCCGGCCAAGCACAGATCGAATGCCATCCGACAGACGGAGTGCGGTGTTCTCCATGTCCTTGAGCACTTGTCCGTCCTCCTTCGACAGCTCTTCAATGACCGCTAATCCGGCTGCTGTCGACAAGCCGTTGCCATTGAGCGTCCCGAGATGCATGACGGTTCCTTCTTCGATGAGACGCATCATCTCTCTATTGCCCGCTACCGCGCTTAGAGCAATTCCGCCACCCAATGCTTTGCCGATCGTCACAAGATCCGGAAGGATGCCGAATCGTTCGTGCGCACCGCCAAGCCCCATGCGAAAGCCGGTGATCACTTCATCCCAGATGAGCACGATGCCCAACTTTGACGTCAACTCCCGCATGAATTCCATATAGCCCGGCTTGGGTGCAATACAGCCTGAATTGCACATAACGGGCTCAGTTATGACTGCTGCGATCTCATGATGATGTTGCGTCAGCGTCTCCTCCAAAGCTTCGGGGTCGTTCCACGGCAAGAGGATGATATCCTGCAGACTGCTGCGGCTTTGTCCGTTTGTACCCGGGACGATATCCGAGTTCCCTTCGGTCGGGCGGGCGGAGGAAAAGTCCGGGCTGGGGAAAGACGTAAAAATGGCGTCCGACCATCCGTGGTAATGACCATAGAAACGGACGATTTTTCGCTTTGAGGTATAGGCTCGCGCTAACCGAAGTGCCAGCATCACCGCTTCGGTCCCCGATCCGCTGAATGCAACTTGCTCGGCGCAAGGCAATATTTCCGTTAAACGCCGGCCCAGTTGAATTTCGCCGTCGTGCTGCATGCCGTAGGTGCTCCCCTTCCGCAGAGCCTCGAGGATTCGTTCGTTAAACCCGGGATGGGCATGACCCAAGATCAAAGGGCCATAAGCCAGCATGTAGTCCATGTATTCATGGCCGTCCGCATCTTGAATGATCGCCCCGTACGCTTTGCGTACGTACAAGGGCGCCGGCTTCATCGAAACCCGGAGACTGCTGGCTACCCCTCCCGCTACATAAGCTTTTGCTTCTTGAAATTTGTCGATCGATTGTCGGTATCGGTTCATTCTGCATGCTCCTTTGCAACTGAATTCCATGGAAATACAGATGGAGGTACATGACGGTAGAGGAGACTCTGCAACGAGACGGTGCAGCAGCCGGGAGTGTCCACCTCGATCATCTTCTTGGCATAGGGTCCAAAGGCGCTGATCCAGGCTACGGCCGATTTCACTACAATGATGTGGAAAGAAGATGGATGCAGCCCTAATGATTCTACATGCCCGATATCCCAGGGAGGCACCCGCTCGGAGGTGAGAACAAGGGTAACAGGACCTGCTTCAATAACGGCGGTTGTTCCCATATAAGCAATAGCGCCCTTCATGTAAGGCCCTCGATGCGTATACATGCCATCGAAAAGCAGCCGGACCTTCCCCTCGACAGGAACCGGCATGCCATGCAGGCTGTCGCTTTTGCCTCCAACCGGATAAGAGAAGACTTCGCCTACACCTTGCCGGCATGCAATCGTAACCGCGTCTGGATCGCGAATAACGATCAGGCTACGTTGAGGGAGCCTCAGAAGCTCTTGTAGGAGATGCGTTCCATCGGCAGGAGAACCGCCGCCTACATTATCGGACCCTTCCACCAGAATGACGGGTCCCTCATGGGCCTCCTGGACGGATCGCAATGCAGCCTTCACGCCAATAGCTTCAACTCGAAACTGATCGCGAAGAGACCATGCAAGCTGAGCCAGCTCATCCGCATAGCACTGTGCCAAGGCTTCCCGCCCGTTGGTCGTCACCGCAAAGCACATTCCCGCAAAAGGGACGTCACTGTACGGAAATCCGCCGCAAACGGTTACATTCAGTACGTCGGGGTCACGCTCCATTGCAAACGCCTTCTCCATGATCTGCTTCATGACACCTTGCGTCGTGATCATTTTTTGAGGAACCACGAGCATATTCGGTCTGGCCAATGCGATCACAGGCTGAATCTCTCCACGAATTTGGCGAACCAGCAGCTGCAAAGCTTCCATCCCACGTTCATAGGCATCGATATGAGGGTAAGTATCGTACCCGACGAGCAAGTTGCATAACTGGGACATGTTTGGTCCCAGATTGGCATGCAGGTCCACAGTGACGGAAATGGGAATATCTATACCGATGCGACTTCTGATGGCCTCCAGTATCGCTTCCTCCATATCCTGACAACTCTCTGACACCATCGCGCCATGAAGAATAACGACCCACCCATCAAGACCTGGTTGAATCGAATGTGTCAGCTGTTGCAAAATCTGCCTCGCAGTCTCATCGGACACGATTCCGCCAGGCGTCGCCGAAACATACAATCCGGGCACAAGCGTAATGGAGTCTTGCAGCGACGCATCGATCACTCCTCCCATCGTAGTCCGGGTATGCCGAAACAGCTCCATAAAGGGGGATTCTCCCAGCGTGGAACAATGACTAAAGTCACTCAAGTGCGTTAACCCGGGTGCAAACGTGTTCGTTTCATGGTAAACACCCACTACCCCAATGCGTAACGGTTCTGCCATGCAAAAGCTCACCCGCTTTCACACCTAATGAATGATACATTTATTAAATTATGGAAGTCATTGTAGCATGAGCTCTCATTTCACATCAAGAAAATTATTTTATATTTGGAAAATGTTTTTGAATCCATTTATGGAAATAAACTCACGTACATCAATAAACAAAGAACGAGCCTGAAAATTAGATTTTCAGGCTCGTCCAAATGCTCCGGCTTCAAAACTTTATTCTGTAACGTCGTTTAACTCACCACTTCAAAACGCCTGCTGTCCGCGAACGGCGCCGCTGCGTTCCGCTATTCCCTGTACATTCAATGTCCGGTCGACCGTTCTTTTTTCCCGAATCCGCTGTACTGAACATGAATCCGGTTCTCTGGCCTGACGTCGACCGTATACAGAACGAGCAGGAATAGCCATTCCAGCGGCTTCATCGCCACATAGATCGCATCTGCGGCCACCTTCGTGCGGATGTGCCGGCTGACCGGATAGCCGTACTTGTCGTACAGGCGGCGAATCGTCCGGTGGCTGGCGGGCATGTACTGTTCCAGCACGTTTTCGAACGCGTTGGCGATCATCAGCTGTCGGTTTACCGGAATGGCCGCGCCGTGTCGGATTCCCGCCCGAAGCGGTTTGACCAGGAGGCGGTGCCCCCGGGCGGCGACGGTGCACAAATAATGGCCGTCTCCCGCAACCAATTCCGGCGGCGGCGCCGGCAGCCTCGACAAGTGGAAGCCGCTCGTATCCAGAAACGCCCGCACGACGCCGTCCGGCCGCTGCCCGAACAAGACCAGAAGCAATTGGACGGCAAGCTGAGCGGGGAACAGCAGTGCGAACCAGAGCGCCGGAAACGTCCAGCGACGCAGCATGAAGCGATACAGCGGCCGCTGCCAGGACGGCATTATCTCCACCTCGTCTTCCCTTTGGAACGCCATCCATACATCGAACGAACGCTTGAGCTGCGCCAAGTACAGCAGGCAGGACGTCAAACTCCCGGTTTGAATAAGCAGCACGGAGAAGATCTCGTTAAAACCGTAGATGGTGAAGCCGGTATGATAGAAATAGACGGCGGTCAGTGAAACGCAGAGCGCCAAAAATGCGTTGCAGCAAGTATAGACGATCGGAGACAGCCGCCGATGATAGATTCTCAGCGCCCAATAGGAAAAGAAGCCGAGTAACCAGTCTATGTAAACTGCAGCGCTATGCTTGGGGGACAAGGAAGCGTATGCGTCTATCGGCTCTCCGGTGTCCGAGTACACTTTCAACTGTGCACCGCCCGGCACCCCATGCAGGTCGAAGACGAAGCCGACAATCAGCAGTAGCGAGGCGATCGAGAGAAGAATGCCATCGAAGATCCGGGAAGCCGTTTGTTCTCTTTTCCCCTCTTTTCGCGCGAATGCGATCACCGTCCTACTGAAGGCGGCGAACGCCAGGAGAAGAAACGGAGTAAAAAACAGCAGCATACGCCTGAGGCTCCTTTCTGTCTACCGATGAATAGGACAGGATTGGCCGGCAGGCGCTCTTGCCGCTTCGCTGGCCCCGGGCAATACCCCGCCTTTTGCCGTCCACCATAAGGTAGACGACGGCGGCGAACGCCCGGTTTCAACATTTTGGTAGAGGGAGGGAGCCCCTCGTAAAATAAAAAGACCCTGCATGATCAAATCTTCCGACCTCCTCCTTTCTCCCTCAGTATCGCTCGAAGAGCGCCATTGTCCTACTGCTGATTTAGAAAAATGCTGAACAAAAGGACTGCTCAATTCGTGATTTATTGCTCAAAAAAACAGACCAAAGATATTAAAATCGTTGGGCTGTTTTCTCGCGATATTCAATTGCCGTCAGGTGTTAAACCTCCTTTTTAAAGGTTATCTTCACGGCCTCCAGATAGCCGTATCCATATCGGTCATCCGGCTGAAGATAACTGGTTTCCGTCCATTCGTTCCAGCTGTTAATGGTGATTAACGGCTGTTGTCCCGGATGCTCGTCGGCATATTGCTTGGCCAACTGAAGCGCCTTTTGCACATGGTCCGGCGTGTTCTGCCTTACAATACCGGGGCGGAATTCCTGAAATCTCGGATTGTTGTCCCATCCGATTGAGATATGCGGGAAATAAGGAATGTCATAGGTTTGGTCAATTCGCTGCCATTCCTTAACGACATCCTTCATAATATCCTCATAGTCTCTGTCGATATCGGCAAAATGCACAAACTGATAGTGGGACAAGCTGTCAAATCCCAGCAGCGTGACTACTTCGCTTGTCGTAGCCTCTTTGCCGCCATCGACGCCGCTAAGATTGAAGCTCATCTCGCTCCACAGAGTCAATTGAAGATGAAGTCCCGGAAGCCCTTCCTCTACCGCCCGGTTGCGGAACCAGTCGAACGCGTCTTTGGTTGCGTCCGCTCCTCCCAAGCCCTTCATCAAATTGGCCAGATCGTAAATCATAAATACAGGCTTGCCGTCGATGGTGTAGTAGGAAGGGTGTTTGAAGTATTCGGCGATCAACCGATCGGCGATTCGTTCGAACTCGGGCCGATCCACCGACGCCTCCCAAATGACCGTATCCTGCAGATGAGATAGCCGGATATCCCACGTATGATTGACGTCGTGATTGGCCCACATCAAGTAAAATTTAACCCTGTCATTGTTCCGTGCTTTCAAGTATCCGTTATTCAAACATTGCTCCAAGAAAGGCCGTTTGTCATACCAATACCAGTCATAGATAAACACATTGACGCCGTGGTCTGCCGCGGCATTAATTTGCATTTCCATCACATAAGGATCCGCTTCATTGACATACCCCCATAGCGGTTTCCTCGGCCAATCGTGTTCCGGAAATTTTCTCGCGGCATTTTTGACGGACTGCCACTCCCCGATTCCTTCCGGCCAGAACATCCTCGTTCGGGGTTCGTCACCCGTATAAGCCGGCCAGACATAAGCGGCTACATCATAGTTATTCCTATTCATCATGCGAAGCCCTCCTTACATCAATATACGAGAAGCTAGGATTGCCAAACTAACGTCAACCCTTCACGCTGCCTACTACAATTCCTTTCA
This sequence comes from Cohnella nanjingensis, assembly GCF_014212125.1. Classification (GTDB taxonomy): domain Bacteria; phylum Bacillota; class Bacilli; order Paenibacillales; family Paenibacillaceae; genus Cohnella; species Cohnella nanjingensis. The sequence continues at coordinate 60,112 of NZ_JACJVP010000019.1, read as the reverse complement.
TAAAATACTTCTGAAGGAACGGATACACGGCCAGAATCGGGGCGGCAGCAATAAAAATCTGGGCCGACTTCAAGGTGCGGTCGGACACTTCCGACAGCATCTTGAGTTCTTCCTGCGAGGCGGTCGTAAACAGGGACATATCGCGATTGATCATGATCGTCTGCAGATAGGTTTGCAGCGGATAGTGATGCGGCGAGCTCATCAAGATCAGCCCGTCGAACCAAGCGTTCCAGTGCCCTACGCAGGTAAAGAGCACTAATGTCGCGAGAGCCGGCTTGGAGAGCGGCAAATAAATTCGGCTTAGAATGGTCCAATGACCCGCGCCGTCGATGAAGGCCGATTCGCCGATCTCCTTCGGGAGCTGGCGGAAAAAGTTAAGCAGAATGATGACGTTGAATACGGGGACCGCACCCGGCAGAATCAGCGCCCACACGGAGTCCATCAGGCCGAGCTGCTTCACCGTCATGTACCAGGGAATAAGTCCGCCGCTGAAAATAATTGTGATAAACAGGTACCACGAATACGCATTCCGCCCATACAGATCGCTGCGTTCCTTGGACAAAGGATAGGCCGCAAAAATGGTTAACAGCATATTGACGGACAAGCCGAGCGCGACACGCTCCAACGACATCAGGAAGGAGGTGAGAAACTGCGGATTGTTAAGCGCATATTTATATGAGCTTAGGTTGAATTCGACCGGCCAGAGCGTCACCTGTCCGGCAGCCGCCGCAGTACTGCCGCTGAAGGACACGGCCAACACGTGGATAATCGGGAAAATACATAGCAGCGCACAGGCGGCAAGGAATAGGTGATTTACGCCTTCGAATACTTTGCCGCCAAACGTTCGGTGATGCATGATACCCGCCCCTTTGTCAGAAAATGCGATAGCCTGCAAATTTGGAGGCAAGCTTGTAACCCGTGACGATGAACACGAACGAGACGACCGATTTGAACAGCCCGACCGCGGTAGCGACGCCATATTGGCTGTTCTGCAATCCGATCCGATAAACGAACGTATCCAGGATATCGCCGGTCTTGTATACGACGGGGCTGTACAAGTTGAACACTTGCTCGAAGCCTGCGTTCAGCACATTGCCGAGACTGAGTGTCGCCATTAGCACAACGATGGGCATGATGCCCGGAATGGTTACATGCAGCACCTGGCGGAAACGGCTGGCGCCGTCCATGACGGCAGCCTCGTAGAGCAAGGTGTTGATGGAGGTGATCGCCGCCAAATAAATAATCGTCCCGTAGCCGAACTCCTTCCAAACATCGGTAGCGACCAGGAGATAAGGGAATATTTTCTCGTTTGCCAGAAAAAAAATCGGTTCGATTCCGATCCCTTTCAGGATGAAATTGATGATGCCGTCGGTTGGCGACAAAATATCGATCAGGATGCCCGACAGGATGACCCAGGACAAAAAGTGCGGAATATAAATCAGCGTCTGAATGGATCGCTTCACGAAGCTGCGGCGAACCATATCAAGCAATATCGCGAATAGGACGGGCACGAGCAGCCCGAAAACGATCTTAAGCAGCGCTATAAAGATCGTATTCCAGAGCACCTGCATCGTCTCCGGCATGGCATAAACATAGTTAAAGTTATCGAAGCCGACGAACTTCGAGTTAAAGAACCCTTTCGTCGGATTGTAGTTCTGAAATGCGATCAGGATGCCGGCCATCGGATAATAGCTGAAGACCGCGACCAGCAGAATACAGGGGAGCAGCATGAGATGCATCGGAAACTGATGCCTGAATTTCGCTGCGGCACGCGCACGCTTGGTATAGCCGCCGGTTTGAGCCGCGGTTTGTCTACTCGCCATTCCCTTTACACTCCTTGTTCTATCTATAGCCGGTTGAAAGGAAAATTCATTCATCCATCCAACCGGCTTCGTCGCCGTTCCCTTACTTGGCTGCGTTGACCTCTTTGGTAATGTCGTCCCCGCCGAGCTTCCGCCATTTCGTCACGTAAGCGTCGAACTCGTCGACGGGCGCCGCTCCCATAATGATTTTCGTGAACGTCTCGCTGCGCATCTGGTTAAGCGTCGCTCCCTTTTGCGTCGTCGACTCCGTATCGGCTTTGATGTAGCCGTTTTGCAGGAACAGATCATTCTTGTCGTAGGATTCGATCACGTTGAACGCGCTGTTGTCGGGACCTGCCCAAGCATAGCCGCTCCAGAGCTTATTATCGCCGGCTTTGTAATTCTCGATCTGTTCCACGTTATCCTTGACCCAGTAATTCTCCAAAACCGATTGATCCTTTTCATTGAAATATTTGTTCACGCTCTGATGGATGAATAGGTTCTGCTGCGGGTAGAACGACGTCATCGTGGCCAATTGATAGTTTTGATCCGGTATTTTTTCTTGCTCGCCGTTCTTGCCGTGATAAGCGGGATCGAAATCCGGGCTGATCGCCGGGTCTTTGGCATAGAAATAGTTGTAAAGCTTGACCGCTGCTTCCGGGTTTTTCATTTTCTTGTTGACTACGTAGAACGTGGCTGCAGAGCCGTTAATCATCGGCTTGGCCGGTACGCTGTCTACGGAGACAATCGGGAACGCCTGCCAATCCGCTTTCGGGTCCTTGTTCTTCGCATCCTGCAGAGGGTAGAACGGGTTCCAATGCTGGCCGTAAAGCATGCCGACCTTGCCGGCCGTTACCGACTCGGCGACCTTCGCGGTGTCTTTGACGGAAAATTCCTTGTCGATATATCCGTTCTTGTACATTTCCGCCAGCTTGGCGAGCGCGCTCTTGATTGGCGGCTGTATTCCCCCAAAGACAAGATTGCCCGATCCGTCATCGATCCACCCGTTCACGTAACCGTGATAGCCTTCGAAGAAACCGTCAAGCACGGCAAAACCGCCCATCAGGTCCTTCACGAGCCCAAGTCCGTAGGTATCGTTAGCTCCGTTCCGGTCCGGATCGTTTTTAGTGAAAGCCTCCGCGATTTTCATGACGTCGTCTATCGTCTTTGGAGGCTCCAGACCGAGATTTTTCAGCCAATCCGCCCGAATCCAAATCATCGATGCCGCATCAATGGCCCCATTCAGTTGCGGGATACCCATGAGTTTGCCTTCCACAGTCGCCTGATTCAAACCGATGTTCTTGTCGGCTTCCATCATTTTCTTTGTGAAATCGGAGGCGTACTGATCAAACAGCTGCGTGATATCCATAGCGACACCGGTATCAACCAGCATCTTAAATTGACGGGGATTGGCAGGGATGATGTCCGGCAAATCGTTTGAAGAAATGGCCACGTTCATTTTTTGTTCCATCTGCGCCCCTGGTACCGTCCAAAGGTATTTAATCTTGATGCCCAATTCCTTCTCATAGCCGCGGGTCCATATGTTGTCGTTCACAACATCCGGCTTGATGGCGACGGATTTCTGCACCTGATCGCTTAAGCCCATAACCGATGTAACGGTAATCGGAGAATCGTATTTCCCTTTCGCGTCCTCCGCCTTGGAGACGGCAGCTTCCCCCGTGTTGTCGTTCGATGTTTGGCTTGCTTGCGATGAACGATCGCTTTCATTGTTCGTTGTATGGTTACCGCTGCAGGCAGCAAGAACCAGAATGGCAGCCGTTAGGACGGCAGTCGCGAGGATTTTGGGGTATGAAGCTTTCTTTTCCATGCACGTTCCCCTTTAATCATGATTTACAGTGGCCACTGTGCTTACATTATAGAAAGGATTGAAGCGTTTTCATATCATCATTTCTTTACGGCCCATTCATTTGTTTACCTGCAAAATGCATCCCTGTATTCTTGGGGGGCAAGACCCGTCAGCTTCTTGAAGGAACGAGCAAAGTTCGAAGCGGAACCGTACCCGAGCGTTGCTGCAATGTCGTTGATGCGGTTCTCGGAATCGGCCAGCAGCTGCTTGGCCCGGTCTAACCGGACCGTCTGGATGAATTCGGAAAGGTTAAGACCGGTTTGTTGTTTAAAGAAGCGGGACAGATAGGTCGGATTGAAATGAACCAGATCCGCAAGCCTCACAAGGGAAATATCCTCGTGAAGATGCGCGTCGATATAGACTTTGACTTTGGTGACGATATCCTGGGACCGAGCCTCCTGCTTATCGGTACGCAGCATCTCCGTCCCTGCGCCCAATCGGTAATCAAGCAGGAGAGCGAGCGATTGATTCGCTTCCGCAATTCGCTCCCATTCGATCGTCTCCGTGCTGACCGCAAACGAAACCGTCCGTCCGATCGTTTCCTTTGCGGCCCTTTGGATCGTTTCGAGCGTTTCGCGGATGAACAGTCCGATTTGCTCCTCTCGATGGTCGGAGACTTCAGACCCGTTGCTTGTGTTTTTCGCCTGCAGGAGCCATGCCATTAGATGTGATCCGGAAGCGGTCATGACGCTCTCCACAAGCGGCGAAAAATACCGCTCGGCAATCAGACGGATCGTCTCGACCGCTGCCTTCCTGGCCCTATATCCGGACGGAACTGGCGGGAATGGCGCGTCAAAGCGGCAGACGGCCATCCAGATCGGCTTAAAGGGATGGAGAGGCATGCCGAGCCGCATCAACTCTTCGGCAATATCGGGACCGGCCTCCATCTCTCCGCACAGCGCGGCTGCCAGCATGTCCTGCAACATCATCTCGTTCCACGCCTGAAGCCTTTCTTCCGCCTCGGCGATCAGCGCTTCGGCGCGAAGCGACCGCTCAATCTCCGCTATGGTCTGCCCAACGGCCTCCATGACCTTGCCATACCCTTCCGTTTTCAGAATATATCGGACTGCGCCGTGCTCCATGGCGCGGTGCGCATAGTCAAACTCCTTATAACCGGTCAGAAAGATCACACGGCAGGAGGGCCAACTGCTTTTAACATGATGAAGCAATCCGATTCCATCCAGACCGGGCATACGAATGTCCGATATGATTATATCGACTTTCATCCGGCCCAATAGTTCGAGCGCTCCTTTCCCGGAGTAGACGCGATGCACATCCATTTCCCATTCGCCGCACTCTTTGAATTCTTCATATAATCCGTCGGCGATAATCGGTTCATCATCGACAATCAAAAGCGTATACATGGGGATCCCCCTTCTTATTCAGTTCGTTGTCAACCGAATGGTCACAACGACGCCGAACTTGCCGCTTGCCATGCAGAGCCCGCTCTCGTTCCCGAGAAGCAGCCTGATCCGCCGGTGTATATTGAGCAAGCCCGTGACTTCCGCATGTTCGTTTGATTCGATATCGGACTCGAACTTGCGGAGCTGCTCGTCCGTCATCGGCGCTCCGTTGTTCGCTACTTCGATACGCAATCCGTCTTGCTCCGGAAGGAACCGGATGTTCAAGAGACCGTTCTCTTCCAGATTCTCCAGACCATGCTCGAAAGCGTTCTCCAGAATGGGTTGCAGAATTAACCGCGGCACAATTACGTTTGTATAGGCCGGCGGCAGTTCGCCGAACTCCACCCGAATTCTGTTGGAGAATCGTATGGACTGTATGTCGCAATAGGTTCGCGCGTGGTTTACTTCCTGCTCCAGGGTTACCTCATCCGAAGCATTTCGGGTTACGAATTGGAAATACTCGCCCAGCTGAAGCTGAAATTTCATTAATTGCTCATATTCGCCCCGCTTGGTCATCGTGTATAGGATAAAAAAACTGTTATAGAGAAAATGAGGGTTGATTTGGGCTTGCAGCTGCTTCAGCTCCGCCCGCTGCACCATGATGGTCTGCTTATAGTTCTGGTCGATCAGCGCTCGCAACCGCCCAAGCATCGAATTGAATCTGTCATAGAGAAACCCAAACTCGTCTACAAATCGATGGCCGATCGTGAAATCCATGTCTCCGTTCTCAAGCCGTTTAAAACCTCTGATCAGGGTATACAGCGGCATCCTGATAAAGCGGAGAATCGCCAGCGAAAAAAGAATGATGATCAATAGTACGGCAATCGAAAGCAGCCAGAACGAGGATTCGTATTTTCTCAGTCCGGCAAACAGAGCGCTCTCTGGAATATAGCTGACCAGTGTAAGACCCAGATAAGATGAAGTGCTATAAATATAAAGATAAGGCTTGCCTTGTACAGTAACTGAACCTCGGCCGCTGTCGGAATTGCCTACCATGAAGCGGATGCGTTCCTGAGTCGGTGTAGCTACACTGTCTGAAATCAGCAAATGCTTGCGGGCGTCCATAAGGAACGAACCGCTATTCTCGTTCAGATTGAATTGCTGTAGCGACTCCTTCAGTTGAGGGAGGGATAGCTTGATCAGCACAGCATACAAAGGCTGGAGGCTCTCCTTGATGTAGTTCGGCGGAAAAAAAGCGTTAAGAAAGAGATGCTCATCGCTATAAACCAACTGCGAAGGCGTCGAGCTGTCGAAGAGGGTCATCCGTTTCAAATCCGTCTCTTGCAAATCTCCTATACTGCCTTCTGCAGGAATCGTTCGTCGAACGGAGGGTATGTAAGCGATTACATTTTCAATGTAATTACTACCGTTTTTAATCGCGCTCAGCCTCTGCTGCAGTTTGTTCAAATAATAGCCGCGTTCGTAATTGTCCATGAACGAATCACTATTGGCGAGCCGGTTAATATCGTCATTGTAAAGCGCATCAGACTGCACCAGCTTAAGTCCCTGGATCTCCTTTTCGATTTTATCCAAATAGTAGGACATCTGCGCCGCCTTTGTATTGAGAATTTCCCTTTTGATCGCGGTCACGCCCCACTTGTACATGCTGATGCCGATGCCATACAGCGGTACCATAATGATCAGAAAGGTAAGGACCAGCCGCATAAATATCGATCTTCGCCAAAAGCCGACTACCTTCAAAGGGCATCTCTCTCCTTATCTACAATCGACATGAGAAAAAGCCCTGGACCTTTGGCGGCTTGGGCTTTCCTGTACGTTTAGCAGTCGCAATCGGGAGGGTTGGGGTGTATGAAGCTTTCTTATCCATGCACGTTCCTCATGTGTTTACATTATAGAACGGAATTAATCGTTTTCATATCATCATTTCTTTACGGTCCATTCATTTTTTTACCTGCAGAACGGGTGAAGTTCGAAGCGGAGCCGCATCTGAGTACATGAGCCGTTGCCCACGCGATTCGTACATCCCCTGCAATCACAAATCCTTTGTACAAAAAAGCCCGAGGACATGAGTTCCATCGGGCTTCACCAGACATATACGGAATCGCCAAGGCCTTAAGTAACCTGGAGTTTCGCACGGTTCCTCTTATCTAAATAAAACTTTTTCAACATTGTATTTCGCCTGCAAAGTATTAATGATATAGGTCTCGTAAATTTCTCTGTCGAGGGGGTCCTCCACAACACAAACTTCGATTTTCGTTACTTCGTCACGATGATTTTTCATCGGGGATACGGTATCTTCGAAATGCTTCTTGATCCTCGGTCTTAGCTTTCTTGCTTTCCCTACAAACAATAGTTCATCCTTGGCGTTGTAAAACATAAAGATTCCGCCCGTTTCTCTCGTGATCAGGTGGAAATCGGTAAACCCGTAAATGTTGCTCAGCTCGGGAGCAACCTGCTTATGAATGGTAACATCCGGCGTTGGTATCGTAATGTTAATCAAATTCGTTGCACTTCCTTTTCTCTTTAAACATAAATACTATCACAATTCCCGACGCCATGAGCATCCCTCGCTAAAAAAAATGGGGCCGTTCCGAATATAACTTCGGAACGACCCCTGTCGACCGGGGAATTCCCCCGAACGACTCGGCCGTCAAACGGAGCCGAAACCGCTAAACCTCGATTAAATCAACTCGGACTTCACGAGCAGACGCTGCATCATCGCGGCGACTTCCGCCCGGGTCACCGGCGCTTTGGGCGCGAGCGACGCCGGGCCTCTGCCCGTCACGACGCCGGCCTGCACGCTGTCGGCGATGCCCGCGGTTGCCCAAGCCGACGCGTCCTTCGCGTCCGCGAACGGCTGCAGCCGCTCTTCGACGCTGACGGGAGGCAGCTTCGCCTGGAGACCGGTGAGCTTCATCGCGTTAGCCAGAATCGCCATCGCTTGCTCGCGGGTGATGCTGTCGTTCGGGCGGAACGTGCCGTCCGCCATGCCGTTGATCAGTCCATTGGCATGGGCCGCGCTTACCGCGCCGGCATACCAATCCGAAGCGCGCACGTCGGAGAACGGCGCCGTTCCGGTTTCCGGACGGAGTCCCAGCGCGCGCACGACGATGGCGGCGAACTCGGCGCGCGTGATGTTGCGATCCGGGCTGAAGCGGCCGTCTCCCGTGCCGTTCAGCACCATGCGCGAGCCCATCTCGTTCACGGCATCCTTCGCCCAATGCGCCGCCATATCCGTGAAGGCGACCGGGTTCCAGATGACCGCGTACGTGCTGTTGGTCAGGCTGTTGATCGTGGCGTAGTCCTTGCCGTCGATCCGTTCGATCTTCGTCGGGACGTGGCGCACGCTGCCGTCCGGATCGACGACGACGCCCGTCGTGATCTTGGCGGGATCGACCCCGTCCGGAAGGGCGATCGTCCTCTTCACGTAGGCGTGGAAGGACGAGAGGTCAAGAACCGTATCCTTGTAGATGCCTCGGATCGTAAATTCGACCGGCGGCAGCGCCAAGATGAACTTGCCGCGATCCGCCGCGTCCTGCACCGCCTGCAACCGGCCGGCCGTCGGCGCGGCGATCTCGACTTGGAGCTTGATGTCCTCCAGCGCGACGGAAGCGCCAAGCCGCTTCGCCAGCGACTCGATGTCCAGCTGCAGCGCCGGAATCGTGTACGTGGCGCCCTCGGTTCGGATCTCGAGGATGGCCGCCTTGTCGGCCATCCTCTTGATCATCCGGCCGTTCAGCTCCCCGACGATCACGTCGGCCTTGGCCCGGACGGGAACGGCGACGAGCGCGCCGCTGCCCTCGGCGGCGAGCTTCGCCTCGAGCTTTTGCTCGTCGATCGAGATCGTGAGCACCGATTGGCCGTTGCGGGTCGACGTCGCCGCCGTGCCCGCGCTCTCCGACTTGCCGTTCACCAGAATGTCCACCGAGGTGCCGGCCGGATCGGCCGGTTGGGAATGACCGGACGGCATGCTCGGACCGCTAGGGCCGGAAGGTCCCGTCGGGTCGGTCGGATCTGTCGGATCGGTCGGATCTGTCGGATCGGTCGGGCCGCTATCCGACGGCTGGATCGCCGATTTCGTCAGCGTAATCCCGCCGAAACGCACGATGTTGCCGTTGCCGTCTACTTCATACACGCCCACATAGTCCCCGGCTTGCACTTCGGGGATATCGTGGCCCGGCACGTAATCCCGAATCATCGTGCCGCCAGTCGGCAAGGGATCGCCTACGTACGGTCGCCCGATCGGGCTCGACGAGACGAGCACGAAAATCCGATGCCCGTCAGCGACGGTTACCGAAGGAATCTTCGTCGTGCCTGCGGCGCTGCCCGGCACGGCTGTCGGGGCGGGCTCAAAGAGCGGCACGCGAACCCCGAAAACCTGCAGATACGGATAACCGTCGTTGCGCTGAGGATCGAGCGACCAAGTGCCGCCCAGATCCCAGCCTTTAGAGAGGATCAGTTCGGCGTCCTTCATCATGTCCGACGAGGCATTGCTGCCGATCTCTCCGTCTTGCCGGCCAAGACCCGACAAGGTTTCGTCGAAGTACAGCTGGTTGAAGTGCGAGCCCTCGTTCACCTCTTCGCTCGCATAAGCGAACCCATAGGTGGAAGAAGCGACCCCCGCGAGATGTCCGGCTGCATAGCTGTAGCTGATCTCATGCCATCGATCGAGGAGGCCGATATAGCCGCCCACTTGCGTCTCGCCCGTCACGTTAGCTCGGGTATACGTATTGACATACTTGCCCGCTATGGAAAGGCCGACGAATCCGCCTACCGCATCTGCGCCCGTGACGAGATTGTCCGGGACAAAGACGCGATCCATCCAGGCGTTGCTTACAATTCCTGCCAAGCCGCCGACGTTCGTAGTTCCCGAAACGTTGCCGGATGCGTATGCGTTCTCGATTCGAACGCCCCATCCGAGCCCGATCAGCCCCCCTACGCTATCGGAGCCCGACACCGAACCGGTGGCATAGCTATTCTTGATGAAACTGATCACGTTCCCCGTATTCATGTCATAGCCTTCGATATATCCGACTAATCCGCCGATTTCCGAGTTCTGTGCCACAATCGAGGCTGAGGACGAGGAATTTTCGATGGTAACGCCCTTGGAGACCATGCCGATTAATCCCCCTATTGTTTTGCGGCCGTAAATCTCCCCGGTGACCTGAACGCCGGAAACGATCGACTGCTCGGCATAGCCTGCCAAAGCCCCTACCTGTCTTCCCGCGCCCGAAGTGCTTTCCTTGATGCGGACGTCGACGAGATCGACGTTACGGACTTCCGCTCCCTGCAAGGCGTTAAACAAACCCAGGCCCGCTTTGTCGGAAGCAATGAACAGGTTGCGAATCTGGAAGCCGCGGCCGTCGAACGTTCCCCGGAAAGGCGCCTCTCCACCGATCGGTTTCCATCCCTCGCCTGTATTGAAGGGAGCGATGTTCAGATCGATATCGCTGACGAGCACGAAGTGCTTGTCCAGATATTGGCGCACCTTGTCCAGTTGCTCCCCGTTCGCGATCTCGTACGGATGCTCGGCCGACCCGTCGCCGCCTGCGAATTCCGCCGGCACGATTCGCGGCCAAATCAAGAACGGATACCCTTCATTAACCGGCGGATCGATCTTCCACACCCCGGTGAAGTCCCAGTCCGCGAATGTAGCCTGCTGCTTCATGGCTTCAGTGGTTTGGCCGAGCGAGCCGTCCGGTACCGGCCCTGTATACATATCGCTATTAAAGTAGGATTTCACGATCGACCTTGGAATGCCCGATCCGACGAGCGGACCCTTTTGAATACTAAACGATATGGGCGTGTCGATGGTCGCGGCGGCATAGGCACGATCAATTGTAGCCCCGTTGCCATAGCCGACGAGGCCGCCCGCTTTATCGTCCGCTGCTACCTGCCCCCGGAAGTAGGCGTTCCGGATGACGGTCGCTTCGGACATGCCGACCAGCCCCCCGGCTGTGCCGAGCTCACCCGAAGCCTTAACTTGTCCTCCCGCGGAGACGCGCTGAAGATCGGCCCCCACCGTGCGCCCGACCAGCCCGCCGACGCGGTAGTCCCCTTTGACGTTGACGTTGGCCAGGTTCAAATTGCGAATCTTGCCTAACGGGCGAATAAATCCGAACAATCCGACCTCCGGTTCGTTGCGATCGATGGACAAATTGGAAATCGTATGGCCGTCCCCGTCGAAGACGCCGGCAAAGTTGCGGAAGTTGTCGGAGATGCCGATCGGCTTCCAGCCTTTCCCGCGGTTGTATCCAGCATGGCCTCTGGACAGATACGGTTGCAGATCGATATCCGCGTCAAGCTTGAAATAGCCGCTCAAATAATTGTTCACGTTCTGCAGCTGCTCCGGCGTGGAGATGAGATACGGATCTTCCTCCGTACCGTCTCCGCCGGAAAACGGCGCGACGGAAGGGGCTTGCGCCGCCAAGAATGTCGTGATCGCGAACGTCCCGCTTACCGAATCGAACGTATTGAACAGTTCTTTCGTGATTTGGTTCGTGGCGGTGTCGATGACGAACGTTTTCTCCCGGTTCGGCGTAGGCGCGTATACGAATTTGCCGTCCGGGGAAATGGCCATCGCTCTCGTCTGGCAGCCGCTCGAAGGGCAATTATCGAACGGGATCGTAGCTATTTCAACCCGGGTTTGCGTGTCGATCACCGAGATGGAATTGCCAGTGCCGTTGGACACGTAGAGGAATCTGCCGTTCGGCGTAATTTCCGAAGACTCCGGTCCACGACCGACCGGAATCGGCTCATCGAATCGGCCGGTGCGCAGATCGAGCACCCTGACCTGATTCCCTGGTTTGTCCGCCATATAGAGGTAAGTCCCGTTCGGATCGACGGAAGCGTTGGTCGTATAGAAGACGCCGACTGGGATCGACTGGACATAGCTCCCCGTGGCCGCATCGAATATCCCGATGCTGGCTGGTTGAGGAACTCCCTGCAAGATGATGCTGCTGCAAACGACGTACAGGTGAGGCCCCACAACGACGATCGCAGTCGGCGTCGATGACACTTGCAGCGTACGGACGACGGACAGCTTCTCCGTATCGATGACGGAGACCGTTTGGTCCGTTTCATTGGCCACGAACGCCCGGCTGCCGTCCGGAGTGAAGGTGATGCTCCCCGGGTAGCGCCCAACTGGGATCGACGTGACGACCTCATCCGTCGCCGGATCGACGACGTAGACCGCGCCCGACTCATCCGAGCGCCTGGCGGAGATAAGGACTTGTTTGCCGTTCGGGTTCACCCCGGAGTTTACGGGAGAGCCGTCGATTTGAATTTTGTCGGCTTCGATCCCCCCCGTCCCCATATCGACCACGTGGATTTTTTCGTTGGTGCCGGGCAAGTAAGCTTTGTAATAGGAATCCGGATAAGCAGGCACATCCGGCGCGGCTCCCGCTGGCAGAGGCGGCAGCAGCGTCAGCAGCAATGCGACGAGCGCGAACAAGCTGACTCCCCTTTTCATCAACTTTCCTTTGAACATGGTGTCTCCCCCTGTAGGAATAAGAATCTTCATTGGCGAAAGTTCGTCCGCGATGGCAAAAAAAGACGAACTCCGACAAAGGTCGACTCCATCATACAAAACCGCTCTAAACAAACGATAAACAAGCCCTGCAGCCCCGAACGTCAAAAAGCCTCGAATCGTCCAAGACGATTCAAGGCTTCGAGGGTTCTCGGTCCCGCCGATTAGGACGGCTCGATCGCGCGGCGGAGGAGGTCCAAAAGCGCGGGATCCGGACCGGTGCCGAGCTCGCGGCGCATGATCGTCTCGAGCTCCCGATATTGGCGCAGCGCCTCGTGGTTTCGGCCCATCGCGAGATACAGCCGGACGACCTCCTGGTGAATATCCTCTCGGATGGGGTCCGCCTTCAGCATTTCTTCGTAATAACGCAGCGCTTGCGGAAGCTCGCCGTGCCGTTTCTCGTATCTGGCCGCGCGCTCCAGCAGCTCGAGTCGATCCCGCTCGAGCCTGCGCGCGAACTCGGCAGCCCATTCGTACGGCCTCCCGTTCAACAACTCTCCCGCATACAGCGCTTCCGCCTGCCGGAACAGCTCCGGATCGTGCCTCGGATTGAGCCGGATTTGCTCGGACATCTGCTGAAACGCGTACAGGTCGCAAAACACGAGGTTCTTGTCGATGCGCACTTCGTTTCGGTCGGACTGGATGCAGGCGGAGGCATTGGCGCCCCCGAGCGCTTTCCGAATGTAGTAGAGGTTGGTGTTCAGATTGTTGAGCGCCTTGTCGGGATGCAGATCCGGCCACAACGCGTCTACGATCTCCTCCCGGCTCGCCGCGCTCCGGCAGACGAGATAGGCGAACAGCTCCTCCGTCTTCGGACTCCGCAGCTTGACCGTCTCGCGGCTGTTGTCCGGCAGCCACAGCCCGATTTGAAGCCCCCCGAACAGCCGGATCTCCAGCGCCTTTTCGACGGCCGGACCGCGGGAGCGCCCGCGCAGCCGGCTCAGCGTCTTGCCCAACCGCTCGGCGGTCACCGGCTTCATCAGGTAGTCGACCGCGCTCCGTTCAAAGGCCTCCACCGCGTATTCGTCATAGCCGGTGACAAAGACCGTCGCGATCCCCGCGTTCAAATCCGACAGCAGGTCCGACAGCCGCATCCCGTCGATTTTCGGCATCGAGATGTCCAAAAACGCCACGTCGACCGGATGTTTGCCGGCGTAGCGATAGGCTTCCGCGGGATCTTGAAACGTCCCGCACACCTCCACCTCCCGGCTTTCGGCCAGGATGCGGCCGAGCCGCATAATCGACAGCTCTTCGTCGTCCACGATCATCGCGCGAATCATGTGCCTGCCTCCTCTCCGATTCCGTGCTGCGCGGGAAGATCGAACGAGATGCGCGTCCCTGCGCCTTCCCGGCTCTCGATGCGGAGCTCCGCCCCGTACAGGAGTCGGATGCGCTGTCCGATATTCCACAGCCCTACCCCGTTTTTGTCCGCATCCGCGCGCAACACTTCCGCCACCATTCGTTCGCTCATGCCGCAGCCGTCGTCCTCGATGGCCATGTGAAGCCCCGCTTCCGTTTCGAGAACGCGGACGACGACTTTGCCCCCTTGGGGTCTGGACATGACGCCGTGCCGGATCGCGTTCTCGACCAGCGGCTGCAGGATGAGCGGAGGAATGAGGACCGCGGGATCGGCATCCAAATCGTAGGTCACCTGCAATCGTGAGCCGAATCTAGCTTGCTCGATCTGCACGTACGCCCGGATGAGCTCCAGCTCGTTCGCCAAGGTCGTCAGCGAGTCGAGCTGCTTGAAGTCGAAGCTGCTGCGCAAGTACCGCGACAGCTCCAGCGTCAGCGTTTCCGCCTGAAGCGGCGCCACGACGCACAGTTCGGCGATGGCGTTCAGGGCGTTGTACAGAAAATGAGGCTTGATCTGCGAACGCAGGAAGGCGATCTCCGCCTGCTTGACGTCCTTCGCCGAAGCTCTCAGCTTGGTCAGGCTGCGGACGCGGGCCACGAGCTCTTCTGCTTCGAACGGCTTGCCGACGATATCGTTCGCCCCGTTTTCCATCGACAGCCGCACGTCGGCTCCCCGGTCCTTGGCGGTCAGCATCAGCACCGGCAGCTCGAGCGGCGAGTACCGCTCCCGCACCCGCTTCAGCACCTCGTAGCCCGACAGATCCGGCATCATGATGTCCAGGATGACCAAGGCGAAATTCGTCGGGCCGGCCAGCTCCTCCAAGGCCAAGCGCCCGCGGTGTACCACGACGACGGAATACCCTTCCAGGCTGAGCAGATTGATCATCGACTGCAGATTGGCGAAGTCGTCGTCCACCACGAGGATCGTCTCGCCGATCGGTCCCCGGATCCGAATCGGGTATTCCGCATGCGCGAGAGGCGTTGCTCCGAGCATGGGCTCGATCGCCGCCGCCATCTCCGCGGATGCGCCCGCGGCGGGGGCCTCCGACAGCGGCAGCGTGAACGCAAAAGTCGCCCCCTCGCCTAGAACGGACTGCACGCGGATCTCCCCTCCGTGCAGCTCCACCAGCTTGCGGGTGATGCTGAGGCCGAGACCGGTACCGCCGGCGTGCTTCGCATTCGCGACGTCCGCCTGTTCGAAGGCGAGGAAGATCCGCTCTTGCATCTGCGGCGCGATGCCGACGCCCGTATCCGCCACGCGGATCTCCGCGCGTTCGCGGCCGGCCCGGGCGGTGACGCGGACCGATCCGCGGTCCGTGAACTTGATCGCGTTGCCGATCAGATTGTGAAGGATCTGCATCAGCCGGTTGCCGTCGGCCCAGACGGGCGGAAATCCGTCCGGGATGCCGTTCTCGATCGCGACCGGCTTGCCTCCGAGCAGAAACTGATGAATGCGGACGACGGCGTCGACCGCCGCCTTCAGATCGACGGGATTCCGATACAGCGCGATATCGCCGTTCTTCATCTTCGAATAGTCGAGCAGTTCGTTCACCAGATGGGTCAGCTTGCGCCCGCTCCCCATCACGATGGACAGATTTTGCGCCTGCGCTTCGCTCAGCGGGCCGCCGATGCCCCGCAGCAAGGTGTCCGTGATGCTCACGATCGCGTTCAGCGGCGTCTTCAGCTCGTGCGACGTATTGGACAAAAAGTCGTCCTTGACCTTGTCCAGCCGGACCAGCTGGTCCTTCATCTTTTCGATCGTATGATAAGATTCGAAAAATCGCAGGACGACCAGGAAGATCAGGATGACGTTGAACAGGACGAGATAGATTTGGCCGGGCCAGAAGCTGCGCTTAAGAGAAAACGCGAACAGGATGACGTCCAGCGAATACAGGTTGATGCACAAGATTGCCGTATACAGCAGCAAGGACAGCGTGCGGCCGCTCCCCGCGCCCGTCACGTAGAGCCAGGCAACCCGGAGCAGCAGCCAGAGCATCATCAACTCGTAAACCACGATCACGTAGCTCTGGATCGGGACGTATACGCGGATCGGCAGCACCGCCGCCATCGCCATGAATACGGCGAGCACGATGCCCGCGGCCTGCGCGAGCTTCAGAGAGACGACGTTCTTCTGCAACCGATACGTAACGACCGTCAGAATGATGAAGCAGGCGATCGAGCTGATGTCCTTGATCCGGTAGATCGTCTCGTAAGGGACGTCCTTGAGGAAGAGGAGCAGCGGGCGTTCTCCGGTCAAGCCGTTGTATACCGCGTACAGCAGGCAGATGACGGCAAACGCCAAGTAGGAGTAATCCTTGTTGCGATAGACCGATGTGGCGATAAAGCAGAAGAAATAGATCAACGCGAGCGTGCAAAGGATCGCGAGAATCGTATATTCGCGCGCGACGCCCTGCTGCTGGGCGCCGATCATCGGTGCCTGCTCGCCGAAATAGAGGGAGACGGGAATGCCGCCGTTCGTGTAATTAAAATTGGAGACTTGGACGATAATCTCGACCGAGGAGCCGTCCGCCGAAAAAGCGCCGAACTGGGAGGTGTTGCCCATGCGGTAGCCCGAGGCGTCCAGGGACGTATGTCCGTCTGCAAAAAGAGGTTGACCGTTCACGAAGACTGCGCTGGCGAACCGGATATTCGTTTTTTTCAGGGCATAGACGCCCGCGTGGGGGAGATTCGTCAACGTGAGCCGATAGGTGGCGCTGCCGTATGCGGGCAGGACGAGACCGTCCGCGTGCTTGCCCTTCCACGCCGACGGCACCTTCATCAAGGTCGGCCCGAGCGGCCGGGCCTCGTCCGCCGATGCGAAAGCTTCGGGACCGAGCAGCCGGTTCCAGTAGAACTCCCATTCCCCGTCCAGCGGGATGCGCTTGTCCCGCTCGGGGTGCCAAGCGGACAGATCCAGCACGCCATGGCGGGCCCGGAGCTCCGGTCGGTTAGGAGAGCGATCGCCGAGATAGGAGATCGGGATGAGCGAGAACGCGAGCAAGCCGATCAGGAGGATGACGACAAACCTTTTGAGCACGGGACCTGCTCCTTTGGGCGAATAAGCGCGCGGGGAGTTTGACGACGAGCCCTGCGTTCGCGCGTTCTCTAACTATAACCCAGGATCAGGAAGACCGCATCTGTTTTTGCGCGGAAAACCGACAAATCGCGACAGCGCCGCCGCTGGCCGGATCGCCTGAAAAATGGGAGTAACTCTTGATGGCGATAAAGTAAGATTAAAGATCCCAGCTAATTTATATTAGACTAAAGTTGTTGATTTGACGGGATTTTTGAGTTTGCGATATATTAAATCGAAGTAACTAAACCCGCCCCTTTCGGGACGGGTTAGACCGTTTTACTGATATTTAAAGTTAACCGCTCCGTACGTATTGCCCGCAGAACCGTTTACGATCCGATCGCCGTAAGATGCATTATCGACTGATGCGGCCGATGTCGTCGACACGAAAGCCGTATTATTGTACCAATTATCCCCGTACTGAATCTCCAGACTGTATATATAGTAACTAGTATTTGGGTTCAACGTTACAGGCGTGATACCTCCGTACTTAAAGCCAAGGCTATCCGGCGCTCCTTGATTCATGTCCACGCTAGCCGTCGCGATCACCTTGCCGGAGGGATCTACCAACTTTACAGTATGCACTTTGTTATTGCCGGCATGATACATGCGTCCGAGCTGGGTAACCGTAATCGGAGTCGAACCGATTGTGAACTTGAAGCCGACCTGCTCGGTTACGTCCGTGCGGAGAGACGCCTCGTTAGGCTGAACCGCGGTAACGAATGAAGTACCCCCCGTTCCCGGATTGTTTATCGTGCAAGTCGTGCATTCGTACGTACGAGTACCAGATACGCTCATGATCGCATCTACGTTTCCGTTGGCATCGGCCGTCACCGTTACCGGTGAATCATTCGCCAATACAGTATGAGATGAGCCCGGCGTCTGATTCAAAAAGCGAATCCGGATGTCCGTCGGGAGCGACGGGGCATTCACGGTAAAAGAGGTCTGGCTGTTATAAGTCACGGTCAACGGTTGACTTCTCCACGTATATTTTACGACCGATCCCGACATTTCGCTGCTGATAAAAGGCGCAAGGATCAGTTCGTCGTACTGCGGCTGAAAACCGTAACCGTATGCGTAAAGTCCCCAAACCGGCATGACGTGCGTCGGGAACCAGTACTCGAAGCCGCAGCCCTGATACGGATTGTCACGATGCCAGGCTGAGCTGTCGTAGAGGCCGTCACCGTAGTAACGATTCAGGAAATTCCCTTCGTAAACAGGAATTTTGGTACGGTCGTTCAGCGCAGGGTAGCCGGCGAAGAAATCGCCTTCAGGCACCCCGTACCAGCCTCCGTTCTCGGCCCCCTTGCCGCAGCTCGGAGCGGTTGTTCCGGCTATGTACAAGTCGCGATAGTTCATAAAATGGTGATTAGCCTTGTTGGCGTAAACTTCGGATTCGACGCCGGCCACGATTTGCGCCTTGCGCTCGTTCGTGACGATGTCACTTTTCAGAACGGCGGCTTGCGTCGGAAGATGCCGTACGTCCTGATTGCCCGACCCGTATAAAAACGATTGCGTTATCGGAGACCACAATCCTCCCGCGGTAAAATCTTTGTTGAAGTTCGTTTTCAAGGTGGCGGCAACCGATTCGTAGGTTGCTGCTTTGGGGGTATTTCCAAGAACGTTGCGTTCAAGATTAGCCCATTGTAAAAGCGCGTCATAAAGAAGGGCCGAGGCGTAACCGTTATAGGTGCCAGTGGAGCTCTCCCAATAATCGTTGCTATAGATTGTGTCGCTCGTATTATTCATGTTTGTAACGAGGTTTGTAACCGGATCGATCTGATATCCGATCGCGTAGTCAAGTCCGGATTCAACCGATGCTTTCATGGTCTGTAACCAGGAGGCTTGACCGTCTAACGCGTAAGCCTTAGCCACTCCGAGAGCGTATCCCGATGCTTGATCGCGGTAACCTGTACCCCAATTGTACGATGTCGCAGACCCTGGACGGCAACAGAGCACTTGCCCCGTACCGCTCTCGATGAGATAATCCCTGATGTTCTCCAAACCGTATTTATAAGCCGTTACGGCTTCGGGGGATCCGAAAATTTCAATCAACTGCCCGATCCATTGCATCTCGAGCGGAGGCACCTCGCTCTTCATGACGGATGCCTCGGCAGACGCCCCGCGCTTTTTGTCTTGCATCATCCATCTCGCATAATTGTTGATCGCGTAGGACAAGGCTTGTTGGTCAACGCCGTAAAGTATTCCCAAATCGTAATAAATAGAAAGCGTATCCGGCACAAACGTAAGCGTAACGCTGTCTGTCTGGCCGTTCGTCACCGCTATCGGAGAGAAAATCGAGGCCCCGTCGCATCGCATTCGTCCGGTACAATCGTCCGTGCTGTAACCGAGAGGAGTGCCGGTGGCATATTGCAAATCCGTCGCGGAAACGACGGTGAACATCCGGAGAGCTCGGACCGTCGGGCTTGCTTGGGTAACAACCCTGCGTACTTCCGTCGCCGCGCCTCGATCTAACCCGCTGCGGTTGCTTGTCCCTGTTACTGAAAGGGCCAAACTCGTGCTTGGATTCAGCATCGTGTAGGAAATTTGCTCCTTTGAGACGCGGATGTTGGAATCGAAGCCCGCATCCGTACCGAGCCATTTGCGCTGCTTGTTGAGGAGCGTGCCGCCGATGGGAAAGTTCCCACCGTCTCCCGGCCACCGCATTTGCTCGAAAGCATGGTCTTCCCAGTTAATGATCGGCATCCCCTGCTCCCACACGGTCATGTTCGCCTTAAACGTCCGATCGATCTTCAGCGACACATTGGCGTCTGTTACGGTGAACGTCCACGTTTCATTTGCGGCCGACGTTGAAATGGAGGCGGTTACAACCTTGGTCGTCATATTCACGTTAACCGAGGGAGTAGCGATTCCTCCTTGCGTCGTCACCCAAGATCCATTGTAAATGCCGGTAAAAATGCCGGACCCTGTGCTCGTGTCCAGCGTCTGCTTTCCATCCACGACGAGTGAAGAGACTCTCGCCTGGGCGTTGTAGTCGAATACCAAGCTGTACCGACTCCCCGACATCGTAACCTTCTTGTTCGTCGTATCCTGCGTAATCGTGGCCGCAGCGGCAGCTTTCTTGCCAGGTCCCGTCATCGGCAGAAGCGTGATCGCCAGCGCCGCCAACAACAACTTCACTAACCCATTTTTCACGTGATTTCAGCTCCCATGCTATGGTTAGTATAAAAAAAAAGCGCCCTTGCCTGCCCTTTCTCCAAGCAATGACGCTTTGTTCCTCTAAACCTTGCTTTCTTGTCCGACAAAAACCCGTCTTAGAGCCTCGAGATAGCCGTTGCCATAACGCTCGTCCGGCAGTAAGTAACTGCCCTCGGTCCATTCGTTCCACGCGTTGATATAGACAATCTTGTGCTCATACGGCTGCAAAAGCGCGAAATCCCTTGCCTTCAAAGCCGCAATCTCGAAATGTGCCGGCGTATTGTTTTCGACGACTGGGTACCACGGGTACCCATTCATATCGCCAGCGCCGTCAAATTGCTCTGCGCGGGGAGAAGAATCCCACCCGTGCGTCAGCACCGGGTAATAGGGGATTTCGAGTTTATTTTTCATCGTCTCCCAGTGCGCCTTGGCAAGATCCAAGCTCTTTACGTAATCCTGGCGCTGCGGAGAACGAGGGTCGAACACACTGTTCGGATCGCTGATGTTTTTGCCATACGTAAAATCCCAGATCGTCTGGTAATTCGTTGCGCTCTCTATTCCCATTTCTTTTAAGTAATCTTCAACATCGAAATAATCGCCCATCGCATTAAGGTGAAGATCGGCTAAGCCCGCGCGACTCAAGCGTTCGCGGAATTTCTCGAACAGCCTCTTCGCGCCTTCGACGCCGATCGTTGCGACCATATGGTTCAAATTATACACGGTCATGACGGCTTTGCCGTCCAGTTTCCACACGCTCGGATGGAAGAAGAAGTTTTCGATCAAATAATCGACCATCTTTTCCATTGCCGGCAAATCGTATTCGCTCGGCATCAACAACGGCTTTTCTCGGGTACGTTTCATCGGGAAAATGTCGCACCAGTCATGGTTGGCCCACATCAATCCGAATTTGATCCTGTGGCTATTCGGCGCGTCGAGCAGCGCCTGCAGCGCGCGATGAAGATAAGGACCGTTATTGTACCAATACCAATCCATATGGAAGACCGTTACGCCATGATCTGCAGCAAGGTCGATCTGGCGGGTAGCGAATTCCGGATCGGTCTCGTCGAAGTATCCCCAAGCCGGAACCCTAGGCTGATAATGCCCTGGATATAAAGGCTTTGCGTTTTTGACAAGCTCCCACTCGGTCCAACCCCTTCCATGGAATTTCTCGTTGATCGGATCGACGTGCCAACTCGGGAAATAAATGGCGGCGACGTCGAATTTCGGGCTGTTCCCCATGGTTTCTCTCCTCCGGTTCTCTCTAAGATATTGTGCGGTAATGGACCGACGCGGCTACGATTTTACCGCGCCAGCGGTTAGACCTTCTTTGAAATGCTTTTGGAACAGTACATACAACACGATAAGCGGAAGCTGGATGATCACAAGCGCGGCGAATAATCCCGGCATGTTCGTCACGAAGTCAACCTGGAATTTGATCGGGATCGTCGTAACCATTTGCATCTTTTCCTTACGCATGAAAATCATCGCGAACAAGAATTCGTTCCAGCTCCCAAGGAAAGTAAATATCGTGACTATCATCGCGATTGGCTGGGTCAACGGCAAATAAATGCGAAGGAAAGATTGAAACACGCTGCAGCCGTCCACCAGGCCGGCTTCCTGCATTTCCTTGGGAAGCTGGTCCATGAAGCCTTTCGCCAACACGAGTCCAAACGGTGCTAAAATCGCGGTATAGGGAAATACGAGAGCCCAGTACTTGTTGAACCAATCGAACGAACGGACGATTTGAACGACGGGAACCGCGATGGCGATGCCGGGGATCATAAGAGCCAACAAAATCATCAGAAACAGGGCGTTCCTTAGCGGAAATCTCATCTTGGAAAAAGCGAACGCGGCCGGCATGGTGACCAAAAGCACGAGCACGATCGTGCAGACCGTGACGACGGTGCTGTTAAGAAGATTGCGTCCGAGATCGATCCGGGTCAATGCGTCGTAATAGTTATGAATTCCATGGCGTTCGAAGGAAGTTTTAAGCAATTCGTACAACGGAATGCAAAATGCGCAAACGATCGCGAGCAGAACCAAATGACGAAACCATTCGATTCGACGAATGAGCATACGACCGGCCTCCTAATTCGCCGAGCCGCGCGACAGGCGCAACTGGAAGATAGTAATCGTCATAGCGAACAGGATCATAACGCCTGCGACAGCGGAGGCATAGCCTTGCTCGTAAGTGACGAAAGCGCTGTTGAACATATACGTCGAAGGCATTTCCGTCGCATGAACGGGGCCTCCCCGGGTCAGCAAGTAGATGATGTCGAATATTTTGAGCGCGCTGATCGCCCCGATGATCGTTAGCGAAAAATGCGTGTCCCGAAGCATCGGCCAGACAACTTTGACCATCGTCTGCCGCCGGCTCGCGCCGTCGATACGGGAAGCTTCGAGCACCTCGTTCGGCAGCGATGTCATCGACGAAACATAAACGGACATGCTGAATCCGGTTCCCGCCCAAACGGTGATCGCAACGATCGAAAAAAGTGCGATACGCGGATCTCCGAGCCATTTCGCCGCCAGAAAGTCGAGTCCGATCGTCCGCAGGGACTCGTTGAGCAATCCTCCGTTATACGCCAGAAGATTCGTGAACACGTATGAGACGACGATCGGGGTCAAAATGACCGGCACGAATATGATCGTTTTGTAAGCCGTGAATATCTTTAGCGGACGACGCATGGAATAGGCTAATAGGAAACCAAGGATCATCTGGATACCGACGACGAGCACGGCGAACGTCACGAAGTTGCGCATCGATTGCCAAAAAACAGGATCATTGAACATTACCCGGTAATTTGCGAGACCGATATAGTTCATCGTTTTGTCGATGCCGTTCCATTCGAACAAGCTGATCCGAAACGTGTAGAGCAAGGGATAGAGAAGAAAGACAAGAAAAAAAGCCATAATTGGCGCGATATAGAGATAGGCGGAATACTGTCTGGTGCGCAATGATGTCCACTCCTTCCGTCTGCGGAGGTAAGCGAAGGGGAGGGGTTTCCCAGCTTCCTTCGCTTTTGCCGCGGTCTTGGGTGCTTATAATTAACGGATTACCTTGCGGAATCGATCGTCTTTTGAACCTCTGCCGCCGCATCGGCTCCGTTCATCTTACCGTAAGCCACTTTGGAGAGCACTTCGTACATTTTCTCCGCAACTTTGGCGTTGCCGATGCCGCGGTGAACCGGCGCCGTCTGCGAGACGATTTCGCCGATCCGGTCGCGGTTCGCTTTGGCGTTCGGGGACAACGCAACGGTCAACTCCACGGGATCTTTGGTCGGCGGCGTCGCTAGGAAGTGATCCATCATGATTTGCAGGCCTTTTTCCGTCGTCATGAATTTCAAAAATTCGAATGCCGCTTCCTTGTTTTTGCCGCTTTTGCTAAGCGCGTATCCGCCTACCGTGCTGAGCGTAGGTGGCGCTTTGCCGTCGCCGTTCAAGTCCGGGAACGGCATGACTCCCCATTCGGTCGCGTCGACTTTCGCTTTCAAATCGGCGTTCGCATAGATGTCGAGGTTCCAAGCGCCGTTGCTTTCGAATGCGCCGGCTTGGGTATCGATGAACGCGTTGTAGACGTCCATATATTCCGTCATGCTGAACGCGTCGTCTTGGAAAACCTTATCGGCGAACATCTTCTTCCAAAAGTC
Source organism: Cohnella nanjingensis (assembly GCF_014212125.1). Lineage (GTDB taxonomy): Bacteria > Bacillota > Bacilli > Paenibacillales > Paenibacillaceae > Cohnella > Cohnella nanjingensis. The sequence goes on along the minus strand of NZ_JACJVP010000019.1, from coordinate 36,313 downwards.
GAACGCTTTGACGACGTCCGGATCGGTAAACGGAATTTTCTTTGCGTAAGCATCATATTGCTTGCCTGGCGCGAAGTCGTTCAGAATAGTCTGGAACGTGTCGATCACGATCCAGGAGTCCTTTGCTCCGAGAAGCAGCGGCTGTTTGCCGTGTTGGCGGAGTGTATCGGACGCCTTCTTAAGCTCGTCGTACGTTTTCGGCTCAACGATGCCATATTCGTCCAGCATCGTTTTGTTATACCAGATCAAGCCCCCCGGAGAGATGTGCATCGGAATACCCATCGTCTTGCCGTCCAAGGAAACGTCGGCCAGAGTCGAATGAATGAATTTGTCCTTCCAACCGTCGCCCCATGCCTTAGCCGCGTATTCGTCGATTGGTTCTATTTGGTCTTTCAGGTTCGCAAGAGAAGTCGGGGAGTCGAATGCCAGCAGGTCAGGTGCGTCCCCGGACGCGAACGCTGTCTTGACCGCTGTCAAGTATTCGGAGAAGTTAGCGTGCAAACGAATGTCAACGGTAACTTCCGGGTGAACGGTTTTGTATTCCGCGACGATTTTATCCATATCTTCTTTGTAAGGCGTCCACGATTCGTAGACGATCGTTACCGGTTTGGCTTCCGCTGAAGTAGAAGAGGATGAAGAGGCCGTTTCTTTCGCCATCGGGGAAGAAGATGGGTTCGTACCGTTGTCGTTGTTTGAATTGCTACAAGCCGTAAGCGCGATCATGCCGATTAAAGCAGCAGACGTTACTTTCCATTTTGCCATTGGTGTACCACCCTTTTCGTCTTGATTAGTGATTGCTTCTTGATCCTGCGAGGGTCATGCAGTTTGTCCGGATCAGGGACCTCCGCGACGACCACCACCTCCAATAAAAAAATGAATCGATTCATAATTGTTCGAAATAAAATCAGTCACTTGGAAAACCGGCCGAACTCGAATTCGGCGTGAGCGCTGAAATCGGTAGATTCCCGAACGGCGATTTCCGTCGGAAAAACGTCGTTAATCTGTTCTTTCAATTCCCCTCGTAAAACCAGATCGATTATTTGAACCGCGCGTCGTGTCATTTCGTAAACGGGAACTGAAACAGAGGATAACTTGGGCGTTACGAGGGTAGACAACGGCTCATCGTCATAACCCATGACCGCGATTTCTTCGGGAATTCTCACTTTGCGGCTCTCCAAATACTTCATCGCTCCGATGGCCAGCGAATCGTTCGCACCGACGATCGCCGTTGGCCTCGGAAACCGCTTGAGCAGTTGCTGTATTCTGTTGTAACCGGCTTCAATCTGAAACGATTCACAATTGACGACCAAATTGTCGTCGTACGGAATGCCTGCCTCTTCTAAAGCAGTCAAAAACCCCTTCATCCGATCTTGCCCCGTCTTTAGCTCAAGACCGGCTGCCAAATACCCGATACGCTTGTGTCCAATATCGATGAGATGTTTTACCCCCATGTACATGCCGCTCTCGTCGTCAATATTGACGGAGTGTATTGCGGTTCCCGGGAAGTTGCGCTTGAACGAAACGACCGGGATTCTCTCTGCTAGTCGGAACAGTTCGTCAATGATGTCCTGCTTCCAGCCATACGTCGACACAATTAGACCATCCACGCCCCGCATCAGCACTTCCTGGATGACGTTAATCGGCATTTCTGTGTTGAATTCCATGGAATACAGCATCGGAACGCAGTTAATGTCCCTTAAGGCCAGGGAAACCCCCCGGAAAAATTCGACGAAATAAGGATCGTTCGATGTCGGCACCATCACGGCGACGGTATTCGTCGTCTTTGTTCGCAGACTTCTAGCAACCATATTAGGGCGGTAATTCAGCTCTTCGATTGCTCGTTGTACCTTGCGTTTTAACTTCTCTGATACGCCGGGACTTCCGTTTAAGACTTTAGAGACGGAACCAGTAGACACACCCGCCCGCAGCGCAACATCCTTCAACGTGTTCATACGTAACCTCATCGGAAATCGATTCATTTTTCTATTAATTAGAATTTAACGAAAAAATAAAGCGCTGTCAACATCCATTTTCGTCATCTGTTATTCGTCATCCAGCCGGAATACTTCTTTCATTGGCTTCATCCGCGGTTCGACATCTTTGGAATCCACTAAAGCCATAATCGGCGTTAGTAAGATCGACCATTCTTCATTGGCCGGATGGCTGCGGACGTAAGCCCATGCGCCGTCGATATCGTCGCATTCCATGTATGCGAACAAATCCGTTCCATCCATGAAAATAGAATAATTCCTAATTCCTGACTCCTTCAAAGCTTGCAGCAGACCCGGCAACACTTGCTCGTGGTGCTTGATGTAAATCTCCTCGCACCCCTTTTTCACGCTCATTCGATAAGCATGCCTTTTCATTCCAATACTCCTCTCGATATCGATGAATACTTTTTCCATTATAAATATTATTCGATATTCGTAAAGGGTGATTTAGGCATTTCGAAATACATTGGTTCGAAAAACATCCCATTCCACTGGGCTGTTTTTGATTTTTTTGAGTACTCACATAATAATAGGCTCTGTATTACATACTCAACATGTGTCAATGTGCTCAAACAAAATTGTTGTATCAGTCCATTCAAGAGTAGCTTTTTTACTCTTCTTTGTGAAACTCGTCATTGTACACCTTTGATATTCGAAATTACTTTTCTCAAAAATTTGTGATTTAAGTAAGGCAATATCGTTTAATTCTTTTTTGTAATTCCTCACCAATAATCACCTGCTCTCTCAGCTTCAACAATCCATCTTTCACATCATCGAGCTTATTTTATCCCTCTCTATCAAACAAACTTCTAGAAAGTCTCCCGAATAAATCAGCATTAATATGTAACAACCTGTTGGTTGTATTTGCATAACTTAATAATAAAACTTGTGCTTCTATTGATTGGACAATTTCTTCATAGAATTTCACTAAGATAAGTTCGAAGTTGGATTCTAATACGTTAAGAATCTTATTCGTATTATTATCTCTTAATGCCTTCTCTAATTGAATATTACTTACTCGCAGTTTCTTCTTATCTAAGATATTAGTTAATCCATCAGGAGTTAACATCCACATATTTAAGTTTTTTTGATTATTAGTAATACTCGAAAACAACCTAAAACCTCGAAGCTTGAATGAAAGTCGTGTGAATTGGTTCAATAGCCAGAATTGGTTTATATTTTTTTCAAGCTGCTCATGAATTCTATCTATCGAAGGTATTTTAGTTAAGTTTTGAATATAAAAATCAATGTCATCATACCCCAGATATTTCTTGTCGAGTAATGTAAGCAACCTTTCTGAGCACTCTGGATGATCAGAACGATTTAAATGATATAAATAATTTTGACGTATCCATGTACTGACTATCCACTCACGGTTTCGAATAATATATTCCAAGTTATTAACACCATCAATAAAGGCTTTATTTAAAATTGAAACAATTTGACGGTGCTCGTTAATAACTTCTTCAAGTTTATTTTTATTTGCATTAGCTATTGTTCTTCGCAAAATTCCGCGGGATCCATTCAGCTTAAAAAGAATAAAAATAGCAGCTATTACTATAAGTAAGTTCGGAATGTTTGAAATGATTTGATTTCCTATTTTACTTATTTGTACATCTCTTATTAGTGTCCAAATTTGATTTCCTAATGCCTTTAGTGAGACTTTGTGAAAAAGTATAGTAGCTATCAAAGCTGCCATAATAGAAGGCCATCGCCTTAATATATCAAGAACAATGTACAGGCATATTACTGCTTTTGAATCTAAAAACATAGCACGTTCAATTGGCTTACTATATAGAATGTTATCAAAGTAATATTTTTGCTTTAACATCATAAGTTCATTAAGCCGTAAGTATCCGATTTGGTACCACTTAATTATTCGAATTGCTGGGGCAGCCCACCCATTTACAACTAATCGTAATGTTATTAATTCATACAATCCTTTGATGACAAAGTTGATTCCCTCCCATAATTTCCCGTAAATAAATCTGCCACTCCAAACTAAAATCGAGTAGAACAAATATAACTCCAACCATTTATTAAAAGAAAAATAGCGCTCTACATACAAAAATAAACCATTAATCAATCGACCGACTTGATCCCAATATTCAGCTAAGGATATCCATACTACTGCTCCAATTAACCCTAAAAAAAGTGCTAATATTGTTATTCCTTTTTTCCAAAATGCTTGAAATGTAGTGAATAATAAAGTTGTCAACTTACTCCTCCGTGATAAGCAGCTTGGTTTTACGTTTCAATTCCACTTATTTTCAGGTCAACTCAAAAACCATTCAACAAGCCACAAAAAAACATCTTTAAAGCAATCGGCAGAAATAACCTTATGGTTGTCTCTGCCGTTTATTTAAAATCGCACCTATTAATTGTCACTTATTAATTGAAATGCCTTATTTGGTACCATAATAAATTTATAAGTCTCCGGATTCAATTTTTGTATCGCCTGACGAGTATCATTATCTTTAACAGTAATTCCTACGATGATTTGGCCGTCCTTCACTTTAGAAATTGTATTGAAAAACTGCTCCATATCATTAACAATGATACTATGCTGTGCTGGTTCATCAAACATTAGAACTCTTGGATGATTTCCACTTGTCTTATTTGAAGTTTGCAGTAAAGCTAAAATGAATGCCCAAATTGCTCGGATGTTGTCACTTGCAGATGAATCAAACTTCATATCAAAACCTTCAATCACGGGGAGATACGTATCCAAGGAAATCTCAACTTCGTTTACATTCAATACACTTTTGTATCCAAATAACTTAATATTATCAATGAAAAAATTGCGTAAAGTTCTTAATTTCTTCTCGTCCAACTCTGTAAACTTCTTATTTGGAAGAGATGATTTATCCTTTAAATATTCTTTCCATTCATCGGAAAGATCTCTTAACACTTCAAGTTCATTAATAACGACTTTAGATATACTGCTAAGTTTAGTTATTTCATTATCGATCTGTATTCGTTTATACACCATAGATTCAGACAAATTGTCATTCGTTGAATAGAGATCACTACGTAGCGATTTTGCAAGTCTTCGAAGCTTAAATAAATTTTGCTCTGCTTGTTCTATATTTTCATATAATAAATTTCTATTCTGTTCATGACTCCTTCTTGCAAATTCTAACATTTCTTTTTGTGCATTTAGATGTCTAATGTTTTCATCAATACTCATTACTTGCAAAACATGCGTATCATCCAGGTCTGGGATCAATGTATCCTTAATCGTTTGATTACAAACAGGGCACTTATCCTTCGAGGTCGATAATTCTAATTCCGAACCCAAATTACGAAGTCTAGCCGCATCCTTATTATTTCTAATATCCGCCTCAATAATTTCTAGACTATTAGTCAACCTATCTATGCTACTATTTTCTGAAGATATTAACCTCCTATGCTTAAATACAGTTTCTTCGTAGCTATCCATTAACTTTTCAGTAGCCTCTAATTCATCCTGTATCTCATCAAAGTTATCGACTATCTTAGGTTTGAATAAAACTAACTTTTCAAGCTGTTTATCTAGTTCTACAAGATAATTGTCCAGTCGTTCATTGTCCTTAAGAATCATTATTTTTGATAGTTCTTCTTCCGAAATGATTCTAGGATTTAGCGGCAACCCTTGAATTTCGCAATCTTCTCCACCTACAATTTGCAATAATCCCTTTACAAGCGCTTCCCATCTTTGTTTAATGCTACTCTCGGATAATCTTAATTTGTCTTTCTTCTTCTCATTATCCAGTGTGTCCAAATTAAGAATGTATTCTATTACACGCTTTTTAGATTCACGTATACCTAATACAGGCATTCCAGATAAAATGTCTGCCCATCCATGCTTTTGTTCAATAAACATTCCAGCAAAAATAAGTTGTAGATATAATTTTCTCGTAACATCATCAGTTGCGGGTACAAGAGGCAACTCAATATGTAAAAAAGTTTCTAAGAAACGATGAAATCCTTTTATATTTGTAGCTGAATTAGGCATATGAACATACATATCTTCATAGAAAACCGCTGACTCCCTCAGCTTGTTGATGCTAGCGTGATATACAGTAATTAGTTTATTGTCTCTATTCTCCATTTTCGCTGCACGGTATATTGTAATCACTTCAAGTCCATTGGTAATTTCTAAATAAGCACCTGACTCTAAAACTGGCCATACTGCATCTCCATCTTCAAGCCTTGATTTGTAAACGGATGTAAGAACCTTCTCTCCTTTCCCACCGATTATTTCTTCAAAACCCAAACAATAGTATATAGAAGCAATTATTGAACTCTTCCCGCGAGTATTATCCTCACTTGCTATGAAATTTAGTCCACCATTAAATTCTTCATCAAATCCGTATAGGCCATTACTAGTGTTTATTTCTATTTTTAATCTATTTATCCTCAACATCAGAGTACCTCCAAAAAGAAGTAAGTGCCTTAATTTTCTCATCAGTCAACTTTTCGCCTAGATCAAATAAGTACCTCTTTTCATCAATTAAAATATCTTTGTCCTTCATAATACCTCTAACGTAAGCCTTACCTTTTTTGGTCAACCTAAACAATCCATTCTGTTGCTGAAACATTAGCCCTTCGGCAATAGCATATTTCACGCCATGATTGACCGCAGGATCGAATCTCACAACTGTGTAGTTTGAAGAATTATTGAAAACAAATTCTTTAAGCCGTTTCATATCATCGATGGTGCTAAGACCCACAGAAATCATATGCAACTTTAATATTGAACACCCACCACGACAGCAGAGTTCTATAATCAAACAGAGTTGGGCCAGTTTGTAGCTGATTCTATAGTTATATGGTACGGCAGTGGGTCTTGCATCAATTATTACTTCATCAGCAATTAAATATTTGTTATCCATGAATATCACCTACTTTTAAACTGCATCGAACAATCAGCAAGCCAGCCGCTAATTATATCGGTCTTTAATTCCATAACTGATGCTAAAGTGAGATACTTAAATTGTTGCTCCAATCTATCCTGAAGATCATCAAGTATTTCGTTAAACAATTTTGCATTAATACTTCGATCCATATTCATCTTAGTTTTAATAATGACTTGTTTCTTGTAACTCTGTTCTAACTGGTATATATCCTCATAGATCTCTGAGTATGACACGCGCAATAACTTGAATAACTCAATCCCTTTAATATAGGAATCAACGTACATATTAACTATATCGATGTAGTCTGGATCAGACTCGTCTACATCACCCATCACAGCTTTTACTTTTCTTTTAATGTTATTTATTTTTTCAGAATCACATTTTGACCACTCAGGATTTGGCATGTGATAAATAGCTAAGTTTAATTGCATATCAGTTAAGTTAGTTCTAATAATTTTTGATATTTCTATTTTAAGATCCTCAGCTTGCTTAATAACTACAACAAATTCTTCAGCTATATATTCATATTTCTTTGGTTCCTTTTTCTTTTTCTCCAGAACCTCTTTGCGTTTACTTTCTGCATGAACAATAATTCTTGCGTCCTTATACTGTGGAATAACAAAGTGCCATTCTTTTATTTGGGGAACACCAAGAGCTTTTAGCCTTTGGGCATACTCATCATCTACAAGTTTGTTGATGTCTTTTGTCATTTTATCTCTAAGATGAGCATATAACTCTTCATCAGAATATTCACGTTCTGGACAATAGCACTGGTATACCCTCCCGGATCGAGTAAACCCCTCGATTCCTGCATCTCCACCGTGAACAGCCGGTATCTCTGTGAAATGTTCATCTTGATACTTCATTCGATAGCAAGAAGTACATAGCTTTTCCCATGCCTCCCCGTTCATTGGCCCCTCTATAAAGCTCAGTATCATTCGTCTGTCCCACCTAACAAATTAATAGAAATTGAACTTCTCTCATTAGATTCTTTGCTTAGGCAATTTACATCTACAATAAATGTCTTAAAGGAATTAATGTAACGAATTTTAACTAATTGAAAGACTCCAAATAATTGGACGACAACCACCTCATTATTAATAAAAAACAGGTGATCTCCTATTTGAGGATTTAACAATCTATTCATCCTCCGTAAATGTATTTGTAGATAGGAATAAAGTACGCCGTAAGAAAATAATACCAAACTTTTATGTCGAATAATGTCATATCATGTCTTTACATGAATTAAATAAATGCTTAAAAAGGCAACCAGAAATTATTATTCTGGTTGCCTTTCATGTAGTGGTTCCACTCTATTAATAACTTGGATGTTCTTCTACAAACACTGTATTTCATTTAGTTTGTGCGCGAGTATTTGCCTTGTTTTTAAAGAAATATCTCTATAAGACCTTCGATATGACAAAATAGTATCAATGGTTACGATCTGATAATCATAGTAAGTCCTTAGCTGCCATACGAGAGCCGGTAGGTGGCGTAGCTGATACTGCTCCTTCGTCTCATGGTTAAAGGTAGATGCCTGCTGTACGTCTTTATACGCCCTCTCTCCGTTTTATCCAATCCATTCATGATTGTATAAGCACCTACGCGTGTACCGGGATTAGAACTAATTAAACTTCTCGCGATCTCTTCAACCCTTTTGGAAAGTAGACTATTGCCGAAGAATCTTCTCCATTCATCGCCTTAATGAAAGGGAAAACCTGCGTACCGACAATATCGAAAATCATCCGAGGATCCTTCGTTTTAAATCGGCTCCAACGCATCGACTGACCCTGTTCGTCCTGTGGGAACAACTTCGTAACCGACTCTCCACCCAGCGCCTCGATACTTTCATTCTCCAATTCCTTCTCATCCAACGAACGAATGAACATCAAGTATGTAAGTTGCTCTATAACCGTCAACGGGTTTGTGATGCCGCCCGCCCAAATATTCGTCCATATTTTATCAACCTTGTTACGAATCTCGCCTGTCAGCATTAAGTAAATCCTACCTTCCTAGCAATCCTAAGTTGTAATCTAATATCTATTATAAGGCCACTAAGTTAATAGTGCATTAGACATATTTCAACAGCTCTAGTGACTTAATAGTGATTCAATTTCGTCTTAATAAAATCAATGATTTCATCCTGATCAACTGCTTTTAATTTATCGAATAGCATAAGTAAATCTGATTCTATTTCATTGACCTCATTCACACCGATAACCTTATTATTCGAACTAGTCGTTCCAAATACAATCCACGATATATCCGTATGGAATTCATTGACGATCGAAATAATGATCTCTAATGAGGGCTTATACTTATCCTGTTCCAATTCACTAAGCGTAGCTTGCGAAATACCCACTCGACTTGAGAATTCATTCTGGTTCATTTCGTTGAGTTTCCTGATCCTCTTAATACGTCCGCCTAATGTTTCGATTCGAATTACCCCCTTTAAATAAAAACAGTCCCGATGAGCGCTTGCATCATCGGGACTGACATAGTTGGTTCACGACTTTATTTACTGATTCACGACATTTTTTACTGGTTCATGACTTTTTACTGGTTCACGACTTTTTTATCATCAGACATTAGAAGAGGTTAACGCGGTAAACTTACTCCACCGTCACGCTCTTCGCCAGGTTCCGCGGCTTATCCACGTCGTGGCCCAGCGCCAGCGAAGCGTAGTAGGACAGCAGCTGCAGCGGCACGACGGACAGGGCCGGCGTGAGCAGCGGCAGCGTGCGAGGAATGGCGAAGTGGGTATCGACCGACTTCGCCACTTCGGCTTCGTGGCCCTCGTTGACGATGCCGAGCACGTCGGCGCCGCGCGCCTTCACTTCCTTAATGTTGCTAAGTGTCTTCTCGTACAGATCCTCCTGCGTGAGCAGCGCGATGACCGGGACGCCCTCCTCGATCAGCGCCAGCGTGCCGTGCTTCAGCTCGCCCGCCGCATACGCCTCGGAGTGGATATACGAGATCTCCTTCAGCTTCAGCGAGCCTTCGAGCGCGACGGCGTAGTCGATGCCGCGGCCGATGAAGAACAGGTTGCTGTGCTTCGAGATCGCCTCGGCGATGCCCTTCACGGTCTCGGCCTGCGCGAGGATCTTCTCCACCTGCTCCGGTAGCGAGTCCATCGCGGCCAGCACGTGCGCGATATCCGCTTCGCTCTTCGTGCCCCGCGTCTGCGCCAGATACAGGCCGAACAGGTAGAACGCGATCAGCTGCGAAGTGTACGCCTTCGTCGAAGCGACGGCGATCTCCGGCCCCGCCAGGGTGATGATGACATCATCCGCTTCGCGGGCGACCGAGCTGCCGACGACGTTCGTGATCGCCAGCACGCGCGCGCCGCAGCGCTTGGCTTCGCGCAGCGCGGCCAGCGTGTCGGCCGTCTCGCCGGATTGGCTCACGACGATGACGAGCGTCTCCGGCGTGATGATCGGCGAGCGGTAACGATACTCGGATGCGACGTCCGTCTCGACCGGGAGGCGCGCCAGTGATTCGATGACCGTCTTGCCGACCATGCCGGCGTGCATCGCGGTGCCGCAGGCGACGATATGCACGCGGTTGATGCCGCGCAGATGCTCCGGCGTCACCTTCAGCTCCGGCAGAACGACGGAGCGCCCGTCTTCGCTGATCCGTCCGCGCATCGTGTCGCGGTACGCCTTCGGCTGCTCGTGAATCTCCTTTAGCATGAAGTGATCGTAGCCGCCCTTCTCGGCGGTCATGAGATCCCAGTCGACGTGGAAGACGTTCTTCGCGATCGGGTTGCCCTCGATCGTCAGCAGCTCGACGCCGTCCCGCGTCAGCACCGCCATCTCGCCGTCCTCGAGGATGTAGATGTCACGCGTGTACTCCAGAATCGCCGGGATGTCCGACGCGATGAACTTCTCGCCTTCGCCCACGCCGATGATGAGCGGGCTGGCGTAGCGGACCGCGACGAGGCGGTCCGGCTCATGCTCGGTCAGGACGCCGAGCGCGAACGCGCCGCGCATCTTGCGGACCGCCTTCTGCACGGCCTTCACGATGTCGCCTTCGTACTCCACGGCGACCAGGTGGGAGATGACTTCGGTATCCGTCTCCGACAGGAAGCGGTGACCCGCCTGCACGAGCTCTTCCTTCAGCTCCAGGTAGTTCTCGATGATGCCGTTATGCACGACGGAGAACTTCAGCGAGTTGTCCGTGTGCGGATGCGAGTTGACGTCGGACGGCTTGCCGTGCGTCGCCCATCGCGTATGCCCGATGCCGACCGTGCCGTACAGCGGCTCGCCCGTCAGCCGGTTCTCCAGGTTGGCCAGACGGCCGACGGTCTTCGTCACTTCGAGCTTCTGGCCCGTATGCACGGCGATGCCCGCCGAATCATACCCGCGGTATTCCAGCTTCTTCAGCCCTTCGATCAAGATGGGCTGGGTCTCCCGATATCCGATATAACCTACGATTCCACACATATTGAAATAGACCTCCGTTTCAGTTGTGAACGTCCCAAGGACGTACCGGCAACCGAAACCAAGCCGCATGCCTTCTACAAGCCGTATGAAACCAGGGGTCATGCGCAGAGCGCCTGGACGCTTCCCGTAGAAGCCGTCAGCCTCGTCGCATCACCCTCACGACATGTCCGCAAGCGACCGGATTCCGGTCCGCCGGACATTGCATTGCATAACTTCTCACGCCCATGCTCGCGGATGAGTCGATGTCGACTCTTCGCGAATCCATGGACCTTCATGGTTTATTCTGCACCGTACCGGAATATTGTACGCTCGGTTGCCCTGAACGCTTTGTCTTCCGGCTGTCGGCCCCGATGCGGGCCGGGAGGTCCCCGCCGAACATTTCCGAACACCTCCACCTCGTCAACTTGCCCCATGTCAGGCGACAAGTTCTGGCGCTTTTCGTGCTTCTTCCCCTGCAGCCCTGCCTCTCCGTTCCAGAATATACTCCCTATCATATTCGTTTTGAAAATGCCTTGCAACCTCTGTCGGCACAATTTCCTGAAACTGCATCTATTGCCGCATGTCTGCCAAGCCCATCGCCCCATGGTTTCCGATCCTTGGACTCAGACGCGAACCGCCCGCGGATAAAGAGAAAGTCCCCGATGCGCCGGGCACCGGGGACGAGTCATAAATGGAATTAGACCAGTTCTTGGCGAATGACGTCGGCGATCGCGCCGACATGACCTTCGATCTCCGCGCGGTCGGGCCCCTCCGCCATGACGCGGATCAGCGCCTCAGTACCGGACGGACGCACGAGCACGCGGCCGTTGTCGCCGAGCGCGGCCTCAGCGGCCGCTACGGCTGCGCCGATGGCGGCGTTGCCTTCGTACTTCGACTTGTCGGCTACGCGGACGTTCACGAGCACCTGAGGGAACTTGCGCATCGCCTTGCGCAGCTCGCCGAGCTTCTTGCCGGAGGCCACGACCGTGTCCACGAGCTGGAGGCCGGACAGGATGCCGTCGCCGGTCGTGTTCAGGTCGAGGAAGATGACGTGCCCGGACTGCTCGCCGCCGAGGTTGTAGCCGCCGCGCACCATCTCCTCCATGACGTAGCGGTCGCCGACCGCCGTCTTCGCCGTCCGCAGGCCGAGCGGCTCGGCCGCCTTGAAGAAGCCGATGTTCGCCATGACCGTCGTGACGATCGTGTCGTGCTTCAGCTTGCCCGCCCGCTTCATGGCGTCGCCGCAGATGAGCAGGATGAAGTCGCCGTCGACCTCCTCGCCGTTCTCGTCGATCGCGATGAGGCGGTCGGCGTCGCCGTCGAACGCCAGCCCGAGATCGGCGCCGTGCGCCTTCACCTGCTCCGCGAGCAGCTCCGGATGCGTCGAGCCTACGCCGTCATTGATGTTCAGCCCGTTCGGCTCCGCGCCGATCGCGACGACCTCCGCGCCCAGCTCGCGGAATACCGCGGGCGCGAGCTCGAACGCCGCGCCGTGCGCGCAGTCGAGCACGATCTTGATCCCCTTGAACGACGCCGATACCGTTGTCTTCAAGAAGTCCACGTAGCGCCGCTTCAAGGCGAGATCCGTCTGCACCGTGCCCAGGTCCTTGCCGATCGGGCGCGGCAGCGCGTCTTCCTCCGCGTCGAGCAGGCGCTCGATCTCCGCTTCCTTCTCGTCCAGCAGCTTAAAGCCGTCGCCGCCGAAGAACTTGATGCCGTTGTCCTCCACCGGGTTGTGCGAGGCGGAGATCATGACCCCCGCGTCCGCGCCCAGCGTGCGGGTCAGGTAGGCGACCGCAGGCGTGCTGACGACGCCCAGGCGGACGACGTCCGCGCCGATGGACAGCAACCCTGCCACGAGCGCGCTCTCCAGCATCGCGCCCGAAACGCGCGTGTCGAGGCCGATCACGACGCGCGGACGCGCGGCCCCTCCCGACAATACATAGCCGCCGCAGCGGCCGATCTTATAAGCCAACTCTGCCGTCAATTCGCGGTTCGCAACCCCGCGTACGCCGTCTGTTCCGAAATATTTGCCCATCGTCTCGTATCTTCTCCTTCATCCGCTTACTAGCCGCTGTACGAGCCGGCTTACGTCCGACCGCTAGCTGCTCCCGCGAGGGAAGTCAGCCTTCGGTCTTCGTCTGATCGTTCGTGCTGTCCGCTCCGCCCGTGCCCGCGCCGTCCCCGGGCGCCGGCGTCCCGTCCGGCGAACCGCCCGCAGGCAAGTCCGGCGTCGGACTCTCGCCAGGCGGCGTGGTCGCGGGGACGTCCGGCGCAATCTCGACGGTGATCGTCACATGGCCGCCCGTCTGATTGATGAAGCGCGGCAGGCTCACGCGGAGCGGCACGGTGTAGGTCCCCGGACCGCGGCCCGACAAGTCGGCCTCCACCGTCACGTCGCCGGGCTGCAGCTTATCCAGCATTGCCGGCGCGCCTTGCATGGTAATGTCCACTTTGCCCGTCGCGGGCTCCGTGATCTTCGCGACGAGACCGTCGCCCAAGCCTTTGATCGTCACCGGCAGTCCTTGCAGGGAACGCGTCGAGGACAAGACGATCTCTACGTTGATCGCCAGTTCCTTCGGCGAGATCTCGGTTATATTCTTCAAGCCGCCGAGCGGTATCGCAACCTTGCCCGACTTGGTCAATTCATTCAGCCGCACGTCGGCTTCGACGAAGTCGATCTTGTCGAGCTCGTTCTGCGGCCCGTAGATCGTCACCTTGTCCGTCTCCGGCTGGAAGGCCGAGATGCTGAGACCGGGCGGCAGGCTGCCAGTAAGCTTGAACCGCACCGGCACCGTCTTGAACGGGTTCGTGATCGGCACTTCCAGCTCGAGCACCGCCGGGTCGATGACGGCGCCTTCGATCGGCCTGCCCTTGGCATCGTAGGCGACGAGCTTGACGGTCTTGTCCTTCAAAGTCGCGTCCGCCCCCTCGATCTTGATCGAAGCGCCGACGTGGTCCACTCTCTCCATCTCGCTGGCCGGCAGCGTCACGTGCACCCGGTTGGTCGGACGCAGCACGGGCGTTCCCGCCTTGTATCCGGCCTTGGGCGCGCCCTCGGGGATGACCTGCACTTCGAATTCCTTGGTCTGCAGCTCCTCGATCGTGACCGTCACCGTGGACGGCGAGACGGCGAGCGATTGGATCCCTCTCGGCAGATCCGATCGCAGCGGCAGCGTATGCGTCCCCGCGGTCAGACTGCCCAAGTCGACCTGTACCGTATAGTCGCTCGTGCGGGCGGCCACCAGATCGTTGCGGGTCCCCCTTACGGTGATCCGAACCTTCTGCGGCGTGATTTCCCGCAAGACATAATTGCGTTCGTCGAGCCCGACGGCTACGACTTTGACATCGTTGATCGTTCGGTTCTCGAGCAGCGACGCGACGCTGCTCGGCGTCCGGGACTCCGGATCGAAGTGAACGACCGCCCACAGCAGAATCCCGAGCGCGAGCGAGACGATCTTGATCGCGGTCGGATGGCTGAGCCATTTATCCACGGTCGCCTTCCTCCTTCCGCTTCCAGAAGGCCCACCCGCTGCCCTTGGCTTTGTCCTTCGTCGGACGCAGCTCCTCGAACAGCTTGGAGATCAGCGATTCTTCCTTGATATCCCGGACGATCTGGCCGTTCAGCGCCAGCGAGACATGGCCCGTCTCCTCGGAGACGACGACGGAGATCGCGTCGGACACCTCGCTGATCCCGATAGCGGCGCGATGGCGGGTGCCGAGCTCCTTGCTGATGAAGGGATTCTCCGACAGCGGCAAGTAACAGCCAGCGGCCATGATCTCGTTGTCCCGCATGATGACGGCGCCGTCATGCAGCGGCGTGTTCGGGATGAAGACGTTGATGAGCAGCTCCGAGCTGACCTGCGACTTCATCTTGATGCCCGATTCGATATAGTCGTTCAAGCCCGTGCTGCGCTCGAAGACGATTAGCGCCCCGATCTTGCGGCGGGCCAAATATTGAACGGCCTTCATCACTTCGTTGATCCGATGGCTGATATCCGGGTCTACAGGAGAAGAGCGGCTGAACAGTCTGCCTCTGCCCAACTGCTCGAGCGCCCGCCGCAGCTCCGGCTGGAAGATGATCGCGATCGTCACGACTCCGAAGGTGAACATCTGGTTCATGAGCCATTTGAGCGTGTACAAATTAAGCCATGTGCTGAGCGCATAGGTAATCACGAGCAGCAAGATGCCTTTGAGCAGCTGCACCGCCCGCGTGCCGCGAACGAGCAGGATCATGCGGTACATCAGATAACTTACGATTAGAATGTCGGCGGCGTCCTTGATCGCGCCCGCCCATGTCAAATTCTCGAAATAATCCAAGACGCACCCCCCGTTTGGCGTCTCGATCGGGATTCCCGAATCATGTCATTTAGGATATATCCATATTGTCTTCTCTACTCGCGCTTCTAAATCCTGTCTAGAATACAAAAAAACCTCCCCGATGTCCAGGGAGGTCGGCCTCTGGGCGGCACCCGCGCCGTGCACTCGAACGGTCACGAGCCATAAGCGACGGTGTCGAACCATGAGGTCACTTTGTACCAAACCCAGTCCAGCGCGCGATCGACCGTCTTCACCTTGCCCGCGATATGGGCGGTGGAAGCTAGCGTGACATGGCCGTCGATGATCGTCAAGTTGCCTTCGACGTCGCCGAGGACCTGCGCCTCGCCATTCTCGATCGTCAGGTTGCCCGCGACCTTCTGGCCGGCCGGCACGATGACGGTATTTCCTTTAATTACCACATGTTCCAAGTCCCCTCGGACGCTGAGCTGCTCGTCTTGGTTCCACATCGCGACGAAGCTCGAGAGCATGACGATGAGGAAGAAGGCGGCCGCCGATGCGGCCGGGTGTCGTTGAACCCAGCCGGTCCAAACCTTCGGCTTGCGCGACTTGGGGAGAGACTTCATAATCCGGTCTGTCAGATCGCCTGAGACCGACACGGAGGGCAACGCATGCGCCAGCGCGTCCGTCCGCTCCAGCGAGCGGAACCGGGCCTGGCACTGCGGACATTCACGAAGATGGAGCTGCAGCAGCTTGCACTGATCGCGCGGCAGTTCCTGATCTAGATATTCATGCATCAACCTCGCGGCATCGCTGCACTTCATGAGAGCCATCCCTTTCTGCATGGGGGAAGTTCGTTCCTCCGTAGCTAATGCTTCTATACTGTACGTAATGCTGCGTTCCGCGGTTTCATCTTTCCCGCTAGGCAACGCTACAGTTTATGCTCCAACTTTTTCCGCAGAAACTCCCGCCCCCGGTGCACCCGGGTCTTGACCGTCGTGACCGGCATGTCGAGCACGTCCGAGATCTCCTGCAGCGACATATCCTGCAGGTAACGCAGCACCATGACGGATTTGTACTTGACCGGGAGCGTCTCGATCGCCTCGTGAATGGTCTGCTGCGTCTCCGACAGCAGCAGCTCGCTCTCCGGCGTGCGGTCGTCGCTCGGCATCATCGCGTAGCCGTCCAGTCCTTCGTGATCCGAGGACTCCGCGTCCAGCGAATAGATCGGCCGGCGCTTGCGCAGCCTGTCGATGCACAGGTTCGTCGCGATCCGATAGATCCACGTGGAGAACTTCTGGTTCTCGTCGTAGCGGTCCAGATGCTTGTACACGCGCAAGAAGCACTCCTGTACGACGTCCTCCGCCTCCTGGCGGTTGTTCATCATCCGGTAAGCGAGATGGAACAGCTTGTCCTTGTATAAATCCACAATCTCCGCGAACGCCCGCTGGTCGCCTTTGCGGGCCAACCTCGCAAGCCGCGTCTCTATTGGCTTCACCGTTCTACTCCTCCGCTTCCCTTAAGCCCCGGCCGGCCTCGGCTCCCGTCGGAACCGCCGTCCCGAACAATCCGAGCAAGAGTCCCCATCCGAACAGCAAGCCCATGCGGTCGATCCCGTCGATATCATGCTCCAGAAGCCCGACGGCCAACACCGTCCCGACGAGGATGGACCGATCGCAGCCCATTCCTGAGCCGCCGGCCATCTTCGTCTGCGAATGCTTTCAAGCAAAATGGTAATCCACGCAAATTGAAAAAGCAAGACAATCGAGAGCGAAGCGCGCAATCGCTCCAGCGCTTGATTGAAGGCACACGACAGGCTGGACAGGAGGCCGTCACTTGCGGCGCTTAACAGGGCGAGCAGGCTGCCCGCCCGATTGCGCGACTTGTTCTCGTCCCCGATTCCGCCCGTTTCGCCAAGACAGGCCCGGGTGAGCACCCGGGCCTGAATGCTTATGCTATACGTTGCCACAAGTCCCCTTCGATCAACCGGTATTCCGCAGGCCCGCCGCGATGCCGTTGATCGTGAGCAGCACCTCGCGAAGCAGCTCGGCGTCGTCTTCTCCGTCCGCCCGCCGTTCGCGCAGCTCCGTCAGCAGTTGAACCTGCAGGTAGCTCAGCGGATCGACGTACGGGTTGCGAAGCCGGATCGATTCCTGGATGACCGGGACGTTGTCGAGAATCTCGTTCTGTCCCGTAATCTGCAGGAGGATCGCCGTCGTGCGGTTGTATTCTTCCTCCACCAGGGTGAAGATCCGCGCATGAATCTCGTCGTCCTTGATCATGTCGGCGTACTTGCCGGCGATCAGCAGATCGGCTTTGGCGAGCGCCATCTGCAGATTGTCGACCAGCGTGGCGAAGAACGAATACTCGCGGTACATGCGGCGCAGCGTCTCGAGCTTCGCCGGATCGCCTCCGACGAACCGCTCGAACGCCGTGCCCGCCGCGTACCAAGCCGGCAGCAGGTAACGGCTCTGCGTCCAGGCGAATACCCAAGGGATCGCGCGGAGGTCTTCGAAGCGCTCGCTGTTCTTCCGCTTGGAAGGACGGGAGCCGATATTCAGCTCGCCGACTTCGGACAGCGGCGTCGACTCCTTGAAGAAGGTCATGAAGCCCGGATCACGGAAGATGAGATCCTGGTACTTGGTCTGCGCCGTCTCGGAGATCTCCGGCAGGATCGCCGCCCACTCCGCGTCGGAGGCTTGCTCCTGAGTCGGCTGCTTCGCCAGGTACGCCGCCTTGACCAGCGCGCTCGTCGCTTGCTCGAGGCTGCGGTAGGCGATGCCCTCCATCGAATAACGGGAGGTCAGCACTTCCCCTTGCTCCGTGATCTTGATGCCGCCGCCGATCGTGTGCGGCGGCTGGGCGAGGATGCTGCGGTTCAGCGGCATGCCGCCGCGTCCGAGCGCGCCGCCGCGTCCGTGGAAGAACTTCAGCTTGACGTCGTATTTCTTCGCCATCGCCGTGATATCGTTCAGCGCGACGCGCAGCTCCCAGTTCGCGGTCACCATGCCGCCGTCCTTGTTGCTGTCGGAGTAGCCGAGCATGATCTCGTGCAGATCGCCCATGGCGCGGACCGTCTCGCGGTAGACCGGCAGCTCGAAGAGCGTCTTCATGATCTCCGGCGCGGCGTGGAGGTCGTCGATCGTCTCGAACAGCGGCACCGACTGGATCGTGCTGACGATCGAGCCGTCCCGTGCCCGGCGGAACAGACCCGCTTCCTTCGCGAAGACCATCACTTCGAGCATATCGCTCGCGCCTTGGGTCATGCTGATCAGATAGCTCGAGATGCAGCCCCGGCCGAATTCCTCCTGCGCCCGGTAGATCGTCCGGTAGACGTCGAGGCACTCCTTGGAGGCATCGGTCAGCTCGGCGTTCTCGTGCAGGAGCGGACGGGTATCGGAGAGCAGCTTGTGCAGCAGATCGATCTTCGCTTCCTCGGAGAGCGCCGCGTAGTTCTCCGTCACGCCCGCCTTCGCGAGCACTTCGGTCATGGCGTTCTCGTGTTCCTTGCTGTGCTGGCGCACGTCAAGCGCGGCGAGGTGGAAGCCGAACAGCTCGACTTGGCGGACGAGCTTCTTCAGGTCCGTATCCGCCACGAAGTCGGCGTAGTGATGGCGCAGGCTGCGGTCGATCAGCGCCAGATCCGCGATGAACTCCTCCACCGCGTGGTAGCGCTGGGACGTTCCCTTCAGCTTGTCGTCGCGCATGTTCTGCAGCTTCTGGATCATATAGGTGAGCTTCACGCGATAAGGCTCGTTGTCGTTCGTCCAACGGTCGACCGACTTCAGCTCGACGCGCTCCCGCTCCTGCTCGATCGAGCGCAGCAGCTCGTCCGACACGCCGACGATCGTCGTGCTGAAGCTCATCTTGCGCATGAGGGCGCGCAGCAAGGTCTCGTACTTGTGGATGACGAGGTTGCGCTGCATGTGCAGCGTCCGCCACGTGATGCTGGCCGTGACCGACGGGTTGCCGTCGCGGTCGCCGCCGATCCAGGAGCCGAACCGAAGATAGGTCGGCACGTGCCATTTCCGTTCGGGGTAGTACTTGCCCAGGCAGCGCTCCAGCTCTTCGTAGACGTCGGGCAGCACGTTGAACAGCGTCTCGTGGAAGAAGTACATGCCGTTGCGCACTTCGTCGATGACGGTCGGCTTGCGGTCCCGCAGCTCGTCGGTCTGCCAGAGGGTCAGCACTTCGTTCAGCAGCTGCTCGCGCAGCTTCTCCCGTTCGCGGTAGGTCAGCGAAGGGTTGTCCAGCTCCATCATGTCGTTGGCGATCCGTTTGTGGATGTCGAGGACGGCGCGTCGCATCGCTTCGGTCGGATGGGCCGTCATGACAAGCTCGAGAGAGATGCCGCTCAGCAGCTCCTGCACCTCTTCGATCGGCAGGTTCTTCTCCTTCAGCTCCTGGATCGCGCTCTCGATGGAGCCCGGCTGGACCGATTCGCCGGCGGACCGCTCGTAATCGCGCTTGCGGCGGATTCGGTGGTTCTGTTCGGCGATGTTCACCAGTTGGAAATAGATGGCGAACGCGCGAATGACCTGATGCCGGATATCCGGTTCCAGGTTGTTGATGGCGCTAACGAATTCCTCGTATAGCTCGGGCACGAACTCGGCGCGCAGCGCCTTGCTGGTCTCCCGGATCTTCTCTACGTGGTCAAGCAGCTCACGGCCGCCTTGATGAACCAATACGTCGCCCAGAATGTTGCCCAGGAATCGCACGTCCCGGCGCAGCAAGTGGTTGGACGAAGTGCGGCTCACCGTCCCCAATTCCGTCATCCTCTTCACCTCAAACTATGGCTTTCAACGCAAAAACACTCTTCTGAATATCATACTACAAACAGCCCCGAAAATCTGCCCCTTTCGACGGGCTTCCTAAATTATGTACCCGCGTTTGGCCGGAGTCTTTACATTGACGCTGCGTCAACGTTTACAATGGAGACGAAGGAGGGATCGGCGTGCAGATCCGCGACGTCGCCGCCAAGCTGGGCATCTCCGCCCGCTCGGTGCGATTCTATGAGCAGAAAGGGCTGATTCGCCCGGAGAAAGACGCGGAGAACGGCTATCGGCGGTTCACGGAGCAGGATCTGTGGCGCCTCCAGACGATCGTCGCCTTGCGCGAAGCCGGCCTGGGGCTGGGGGAGACGGCGGCGGCGCTCGACCGCATCGAGGCCGGGGACGGCGACGAGTTGCTCGGCCTGCTGGAGCTGCAGCGCTCCGCGATGTACGCCCGCTGGCTCGAGTGGAAGCAGCAGATCGAGACGACGGAGCGTCTGATCGGCCTGCTGCGCGACACTGGCTCCCTGGCGGCCTCCGAGCTGACCGCGCTGGCGGCGGGGGCTAGACGGCTGCGGGAGGCGAGGTCGGGCTGGGTCGACCGCTGGGACTTCGACGGGCGCGCCGCGCGGCACGATGCCGAGGTGTCGGCGGCTGCGCAGCCCGAGGCCGCCGGAATGGCGGACGGAGGGCGGACGGACGGGGGAACGCGGCTCAAGGCCGCCGGGATGGCGGACGGAGGCCTGGCGGACGGGGAAGCGCCGTTCCAGGCCGCACGGATGGCGGTCGCAGGCCAGTCGGACGCGACGGCGCGGATTCGTCCGCATTACGAGGAGACGCTGTCGCGCATCGCGGCCCGCATACGGCCGCAGCCGGGCGAGCACGGACTGGACCTCGGCGCGGGGACGGGAAACTTGGCGGGACGCCTGCTCGGCCAAGGGGCACAGATGGCGGCAATGGATCAGTCGCGGGAGATGCTGAAGCGGTGTCGGGCCAAGTATCCCGGCATCGAGACACGGCAAGGCAACTTCGTCTCGGTGCCGTACCCGGACGCGCGGTTCGACTTCGTCGTCTCGAGCTTCGCGTTCCGCCACCTGGACGAGACGCAGCAAGCGCTTGCCCTGTCGGAGCAGCGCCGCGTGTTGAAGCCCGGCGGCCGACTCGTCATCGCCGACCTCATGAACGAACGGGGCCGCCAGACCGCTCCAGGCGAGCCGGTCAGTCTGGCGGCGCTGCGGAAGCGCTTGGCCGCCGACGGCTTCGCGTTCGATGCCGAGCGCGTCGGCGACGGCATCTGGATGATCTATGCGGAGCCGGGCCCGCCCGGAGATTGAAGCCGAACGAAGACGGCGGCGGACGCGCGGTTCGGACGGCGCAGGAGGAAGAGGCGCCCGTGCGCCGCGCGATCGGCCTAGCTGATGAAGAGAACAGGTACATAGAGAGGGGAACCGACATGTCCGACCACGAATCCATTTATCGCCATGAAGCCGAGAAGTATGACAAGCTTATCTCCGCGCAGCCTTCGCTGCGCGAACGCATCAATGCTATCCGCCCGCTCGCGGGCCTGGACGTCATCGATCTGGGGGCGGGCACCGGCCGGTTGACGGTGCCGCTCGCGGTCGCCGTCCGCTCTATCCTCGCCGTCGACGCGGCAGAGGATATGCTGCGGGTCGCCGCGCATCGCCTGCAGGCGGCCGGCAGCCGCAACTGGCGGACCGCCGTCGGCGAACATCGGCGCATCCCGGCGACGGACGACAGCGCCGATCTGCTCGTCTCGGGCTGGAGCGTCTGCTACTCGACGAGCGCGGAGGCCGACCCGACCGGCGGCCAGCTGGCCGCGATCGTCGCGGAGATGCGCAGGGTGCTCCGCCCGTGCGGCACGGCCGTCCTGTTCGAGACGATGGGCACCGGCTTCGAGGAGCCGAATCCGCCGGCCTTCCTGCTCGATTATTACGCCGCGCTCGAGCGCGAGCACGGCTTCGCGCACGACGTCTTCCGCTTGGATTACACCTTCGCGGACGCGGAGGAAGCCGAGCGGCTCACCCGCTTCTTCTTCGGCGACGAGCTGGGCGACCGCACGGCCGAACGCGGATCGCCCGTCGTACCGGAGTACGCGGGCGTCTGGTGGCGGACCTTCGCGTAAAAAAGGCTGGCGGGCCGGCGACCGTCCGTGGATCGCCGCGCCCGCAGTCCTTTGTGTCATTGCCCGCAGTCCTTTGTGTCATCGCCCCGTTGTCCTTCGTGTCATCGCCCCGCAGTCCTTTGTGTCATCGCCCGCAGTCCTTCGGATCGTCGCCCGGCGACCGTCCGGGGATTTTCGTCCCCGCGGTCCTTCGTGTCATCGCCCCTCGATATTGGCAGCCCCTCCTAAGCATTCAGCCGGTGGACGGCCGTGCAGGCCATCACGAAAGCCCCTCCTCCGTGGAGGTCGTTGGCGCTTCGCGGGCGGGTGACATTGTTCTCGTAGTCGCCCGCGGACGTGCCGATGCAGATGTCCGGCAGAGACACCCGCCCCTCCGCGTCCCGCTCCAGCGATCAAGCCGGCATAGCCGCTCATCGTCTATCTCGAGTCCGCGATTCGCTTGAACCAGCTGCAACGGGGCCGCCAGTCGCTGTTCGAAGAGCTGCTGGACCTTCATACCGCGGCCGTGGACGCAAGTCCTCGTCCCGGGCATCCAGGTCTTCAAGGAACGCCAACATGCGCAGTATCACAACATCTCGGAGAAGATCATCGATTGGTTTCAGCGCCATTACGATTCGGATCTGACGCTGGAGGATTGCGCAGCCGCGCTGCATTACAACGCGAACTATCTAAGCGTGTTATTCCGCAAGGAGACCAACTGTTCGTTCAGCGAATACCTCGCCGCCTACCGGTTCAAGATGGCCAAGAAGTGGCTGGCGGAGACGGAGATGCCGGTGAAGGATATCGCGGTTCGGCTGCAGTACAACAATTCGCAGAACTTTATTCGGTCGTTCCGCAAGCAGGAGGGCATGACGTCGGGACAGTACCGCGAAGCGCGGGGAACGGTCAAGCGCGCCTAAGCCGGGTCATAGAACAAGCCAACTTAGGATAGCCATATGACGTGTCTGATCTCTGGAGCTAAGTATGATCAAAACGTCAAAAAACCCTCTTGCCTAGGCAAGAGGGTTGGCTGCGTTTAGATGGAGCGGAAAACGGGGCTCGAACCCGCGACCTTCTCGTTGGCAACGAGATGCTCTACCACTGAGCTATTTCCGCATGGAAAAGTTCAAAAAAAATACCCGTGCAAGGGGCTACTCAAGAATAAGTATGGAGCGGGTGATGGGAATCGAACCCACGCCATCAGCTTGGAAGGCTGAGGTTCTACCATTGAACTACACCCGCATCACACAAAGAAATGGTCGGGACGACACGATTCGAACATGCGACCCCCTGGTCCCAAACCAGGTGCTCTACCAAGCTGAGCTACGTCCCGACGTAAGGTGGTAAAAATGGCGCGCCCTGAGAGATTCGAACTCCCGGCCTTTTGATTCGTAGTCAAACGCTCTATCCAGCTGAGCTAAGGGCGCATATGAAGTTGGAGCGGAAAACGGGGCTCGAACCCGCGACCTTCTCGTTGGCAACGAGATGCTCTACCACTGAGCTATTTCCGCGTATGGATGGTCAGTCCGAGGGCGAATGTTGTTGTTGTCTTCGTTAATGTCCCCTCTCAAAAGCGACTTTTTTATATTAACAAATCCCTTAGAGAATTGCAAGCGATAATTTAAAAAAAGATGAAATTGCCGATCGGACGCGGTCCGAAGCCTGTTCGGGCGCGACCTGCCGACGGACGGCCGGGAACTTCCCGGCTCTCCTTGAACCGCATGCCGTCAATGATACACGCCCTGCGGCGGCCACGGCAGATCGACATGCCAAAAAGCCCGCAGCCCCGCGAGGCGTCGGACCTTGATGGCCGCTGAACGTGCAAGCTTGCTGGCGCTTACAACTTGATTGCAGTCGACAGCAGACCTTGCACGTAATAGCGATTCGTAAACGTGAATAGCAGGATGAGCGGCACCGACGCGACCAGGTAGCCGCCGAACGTCACCGGCATGTTGGACGTGTACTGTCCGGTGAAGCTGATGAGCAGGCCTGCCGCGATCGTAAGCTTCTCGTGGTCGGCGATCGTGATCATCGGCCATAGGTATTCGTTCCAGGCGCCGACAATCTGCATGATCGCCAGCGTCCCCATGATCGGGATGCAGAGCGGCAGCGCGATGCGGTAGTACAGCTTGAAGTCGTGTGCGCCGTCCATCTGGGCCGCCTCGAAATAGTCCTTGGGGATGCTCTCGAAGAAGGATCGCAGCAGGAAAATGCCGAAGATCGGACCGCCAGTGACAAGCGGCAGAATAAGCGCCCAATAGGAGTTGAGCAGGTCGAACGTCTTATATAGCATATAGCCCGGCACAAGCGTGAGCGCCCCCGGAATCATCATGAGGGCCAGGACGAGCATATACAGCCATTCTTTGGCGAAAAACTTCATGCGGGCGAACGTAAAAGCCGACAGCGAGGCGATCAGCAGCATGCCCGCCGTGCCCACGCCCGCTACGAACACCGTGTTGAGCAAATATCGCCAGATGCTGCCGAACGCGCTGGATACGTTGCCGACGCGAAGCGGCAGCGTCGGATACCACCTGGTAGCGGCGAACGCGACGTCCGACTTGAACGCGCCCCACAACGTAAAGCCGAGCGGATACAGCAGCATGGCTAGCAGCGCGACGAGCGCGGCGTTCAGGAACCATTGCGGCAGCCGTCTGTATTGGGTCATGCCTCTTCTCCCCGTT
Source organism: Cohnella nanjingensis (assembly GCF_014212125.1). GTDB lineage: Bacteria > Bacillota > Bacilli > Paenibacillales > Paenibacillaceae > Cohnella > Cohnella nanjingensis. Next base: position 11,144 of record NZ_JACJVP010000019.1, on the reverse strand, counting down.
CCATTAATTCGTCTCCGTCTTCATGCCGCGGTACGCGATCAGGCTCAGGACGAAGATCGCGGCGAACATGACCGTGCCGATCGTCGTCGCATAGCCCATTCGGCCGGCGGTAAAGGCTTCGATGTACATGTAGTACGCGGGGACATAAGTGCTATAGCCCGGCCCGCCCGACGTCAGGACGATCTGAATGCCGAAGTCCTGCAAGCCGCCGATGATGCCGAAGATTAGAAAGAAGCGGACTTGGCCCATCAGATGCGGTAGATCGATATGCCAGATACGCCGCAGCAGACCCGCGCCGTCCAGCTCCGAGGACTCGATTACCTCGCTGGAGATGTTCATCAGACCGGCCATGTAGATAAGCACGCTCGTCCCCCCGATCCAAGGGAAGCCCATGAAGACAATGCTCGGAATGATCAGATCGGCACTGCCAAGCCAGTCGATCACCCGGTCTGGCGCGATCAGCCCCGTTCCGCGCAGCAGCGCGACGAGCAGGCCGCTCGTCGGATCGTATATATTTTTCCAGATCAGCAGCCCGACGACACCCGGCGCCACGATCGGCAGCAGCACAAGCACCCGGTACGCCGACTGCAGTCTTTTCTGTCTCACGTTGAAAATCATCTCCGCCGCGATCAGCGGCACGACGATACCGATGATAAGACGCGGCACGAGGATGAGGAACGCCGTCGGGATTGAATCGAGGAACACGCGGTCCCTGAACAGTTCCCTGTAATTGTCCAAGCCGACGTAGACGGCCTTGCCCACACTGTCCCAGTCGAAAAAGGAGTGGTAAATGCCGCTGACCGGCGGGTAATAGCAAAACAGAATCAACCCCAGAAACAGCGGGGACAAAAACAGATAAGCCTTGCGGCTACTCCAGATTTTCGCCAAAAGCGTAGGACCAGATGCCATCGCGTGTCATTCCTTTCTTGCCCGGCGCGACGCTTGCGGTCACTCGCCGAAAATGTCGTCCAGATTGTGATTGCTCTTGGCCGACCGTTCCGGCTGCACGAGCGGCACGGTCACGGTCGTCTTGGCGTTGATCTCGTTGAAGACCGAGTTCGACTCGTCGATGACCTTGATCTGCACGTCTTTGGCCGGCTGCAAATCGGAAGCTTTGTACGGATAGTAGGTGTACAACGCCTCGCCCGCTTCGTCGGTAACGACGCGGCTGGCGGACAGAATGCCTCCGCCCTTGGGCAGCGCGTAGAGCGAATGTCCCTTCGCCGGCTGACCGCTCGCGTCCGTGACCTTGAAGCGCAGCGCCACGGGCGATTGGCCATCCGCCGGCGCCCGCTGCGGGTCCATCGAGAGCAGGGCGATCCGGTACTGCGTGGCACGGTAAGCATCGTAACCGGCGAGCAGGGCGACGATTGCCAGCACAATAGCCGAGATAGTCAGTTTTCTTTTCATGCCGCTCTCCATTCCACGCCGGCCGGGAGCCCGGGGCGGTACGCGGGAGGGCAAGCCGATCGCCTGCCGCCCCGACTCCCGCTGCTTACCAGCCGGTCGTATCGATGTTCATTTTTTTGATATAGTCGTCCGCGCTCTTCTGTTGGATCTCGTTGCTCTTCGCGAAAAACTTGGCGTCGTCCGTCTCCCCCTTCACCCACATCTCGAACTGCTTGTTGAGCGCGATGCCCTGCTCGTCGGTGAAGGCGTTCGGCCAACTGGCCTTGGGCATGATCGGGAACGAGTTGTTCATCCAATCGTCGAGGAGCGGGGGAATCTCCGAGCCCTTGACCGCGCCGAGCGAGGCGCCTTGCTCCAGCACCATCATCGAGATGTTCTCGGGAACGGTCAAATACTTGAGGAAGGCGATCGCCGCTTCCTTCAAATCCGGATTGTCCTTCACGATCGGCTTCAGGATGTTGAGCGACAGGTCCGGATCTGGCTGGTACGGCCCCTTCTCCGTATATTGCACGTCGGCGACGTCGAGCGAGGTCGACTTCGTGATGGGCGGTGCGGGAATGACGCCGTAATTGAACTTGCGCTGCTTGTTGCCGTTCTCCGCCTGGAGCGCCCACAGCCCTTCCTCGCGCATGGCGACCTTGCCGTCGTTCCAGGGCTTCGAGAAGTCGGTGTTCTGCCAGCCTGCAGGCAGCAGCTCCGTATACATGCGCTTGAGCTGCCGGTACATCTCCTGGGCGTAATCGTGCTCCGCTGCGTTGAACAGCCCTGCCTTCGTCGCGCGCAGCGTCTCGAGCGTGTCGACTTGGCCGTCCTTGTCGTAGTCGGTCTTGTCCATAAGCGCCGCCGCAAAAAACGGGCCGACGCTGAATTGCTGATTCCATTGGCCGAGCTCGATCTGCTTGAAGTTACCCCACTGGGCGAAGGGCACGTAGCCCTTTTCCTTCAGAAGCTTGGCGTCCGTGAACATCTCCTCCCAGTCCTTGGGGGGACTGATGCCGAGAGACTCGAATAGATCCTTGTTGTAGTAGTAGCCCGTAGCCGGTCCCGAGTACAGGACGATCGGCACGGCGACCGGCTGCTTGCTGTTATCGACAAGTGAACGGTGCTTCATCAGATAGTCGGGAAACAGGTCGCTCCACTTCGCATTGCCTGACACGTATTCGTCCGGCGTCGACAGTGCATCGCCAAGCGGCTCGTACCAGTCGCGGTCCAGGTAATTGTTGCCCCAGGTAAAAGTGATCGCCGGGGCGGTACCTGCGGAGATCTGGGTCGTCAGCCATTCCGCAATCTCGTTTTGCAGCTTGCCGACCGGCTTCGTGCGCGCCCAGGCGATCTTCACGTTCGGGTGGAGCTTCATGAACGCGTCGGCGATCTTTTGCGTGGACAAGAATACCGTCGGGTTTTCCGCCGTCGGCTCCGTATTGACCGTGGGCATCCACCCATGCAGGTCGACGGTCAGCGTCACGGGACGCCCGCCTGCGATCTCCTTGGGGCCTGCGTCCGTCCCTTCGGGCAAAGCGGTCGCCGATCCGGTCGCCGTCTGCGATGCGGTCGCGATTTGCGATGCCGTCGCCGTCGCATCGGAATTGCCGGCCGCGCCGGAGCAGCCGCTCGCGACGAGCGCAGACGCTGCCAGCATGAGAATCTGGGACTGCCATTTGAACTTAAGCAATGCCGTCACTCTCCTCTATCGGGGTAAAAGCCAATATGCGCTGCATATACAGATCCATGAAAGCTTGATGCTCGACTGCCGTGCATACCCGTACATGCGAATCCGCAGCCGGCCGATGCCAGTTCATGCCGGACAGGCTGATGCTCATCCCCCGCGTATAGGCGCCGCCCGTCTCGATGTCGACCACCCGCCGCTCCGTCCGGACGAGATCCTCCCGATACACGGCAGCCACCGCGAGCGGATCGTGCAGGTAGATGTGCGGAGAAGCCCAATGCTCCCGCATCTTCATGACGAGCTTGGCGGCGGGATCCGAGCTGTCGCGGATCGCCGCTGTTTGCCGTTCGGACAAAAGACACTGGAAGGTGACGTCGAGCCCGACGGCGACGATCGGGACGCCTGCGCTCAGCACGATCTGCGCCGCCTCCGGATCGCACGAAAAGTTGTATTCGGACACGTTCATATCATAGGCGCCGCCCATGACGACGATCTTGGCGATGCGATCCGCGATCTCCGGCTTGACGCGCAGCGCCAGCGCGACGTTGGTAAGCGCGCCGAGCGTGACGAGCGAGATCGGCTGCTCGGCCCCGATTGCGGTCCGCACGATAAATTCGGCCGCCGTCCAACGCGTGTCGACCGGCTCGCTCCGCATCTCTTCCAAGTACTGAACCGGATCCTCTTCCGGATCGACCGGCCTGCCGTAGATTTGCCGGCTGATTAGCGGCAGCGAGGCGCCGGGCACGACGGGAATATCGGATCTGCCCGCCGCCCGCAGCAGCGCGGATACCATTTGTGCGCGCTTGCTCGTTTGTTTATACACGGTTGTGATGCCGGCGATGTCGAGCTCCGGCGATTTTACAGCTAGCCATATCGCGAGCGCATCGTCGATGTCGTCTCCAATATCGGTGTCGATGATGACGCGCTGAGCGCTCCCTGCTATCGTAGACAAGATGATTGCGACCTCCTTTGTTTCTCCGAACGCCGATTCTGGAAGCGCTTCACCATTGTCGCGCGGTCGGCCTTTCCTCGTTGGTACCGGAGCCCTTCGGACGCAGACCTCCCTTTTTCCGTAACGCGCAGCCTCGCGAGAGCCGTTTTCCTGTCCTACCTGAATGTAACACAGCATCGGAGGGCCTTCTATCCGGAAGTGGTTGAACATTATCGAAAAATGGTGATCTTCCCGAGGACGCTGCAGACAAAAATGCCTTTTGCCACTATACTGTTGGTGAGATTGCCGACCGGCCATCATTCATATATGGGGATGTCAGGAGGACGAGCATGTTCGCCGATCAGCTTGAATTCGCCTTCACCTATTATCACAAGCCGCAGACCGAGATTACGGCTCATCACCATAACTGCTACGAGCTCGTGTACTATACGTCCGGCACCGGCTCCACGACGATCGGCGGCACGGAGTATCGCTACGCGCCGAACACCTTCAGTCTTATCACGCCCCGTACCACGCACAACGAAGTCCACGACGAGACGACCGAGCTGCTGTGCATCGGCTTTTCGTTAAATGATAGCGCTTCCGTACAATTTGACAACGGCGTTTATCCGGATCGATCCTCGCTCCTCATGCAGATCGTCAACAAGCTCAAGCGCGAGATCTCGACCCAGCGGCTGCATTACCAGCACAAGCTGGAGCTACTGTTAAACGAGTTCATCATCGAGATTGAACGGACGCGGTCGTCCCGTTCGTTTGCCGATCTGCTGGAGTATATTGAGAACTATATTAACGAGAACTTCCATCAGGAAATCGACCTGCCGTCACTCGCCAAAATCACCGGGTACAGCTACGATCACTTCCGCCATGTATTCAAGGACAAGACGGGAGAATCGCCGCTCAGCTTTATCATCAACAAGCGCGTCGAGCACGCCAAGAAGCTGATGCTGTCCACTGAAATGACGATGTGCGCCATCTCCCTGGACTGCGGCTTCTCGAACAGCTCGCAGTTCGCAAGCACGTTCCGCAAGATGACCGGGCAGACGCCCAGCGCATTCAAACGCAATCACTTCATCCGGTCCTCGACGGAATAAAAGGGATGACGGCCGATCGCCGCCACCCCTTTTGCCTTACGCCAAAGCTTCCTTTTCTACCGCTTCCGCCCTTAACTCTCGAACGTCACGATCAGCGCCTGCCGCTCGCCGATGACAAGCTCTGCCTGCGCGTAGCCATCGCCAGTCATCGCTACGGCGAGCGGCTTCACCTCGCCGCCGTCCGGGTCCCACAGCCGCGCGCGCAAGCCTGCCGCGCGGAACTGCACGGAGAGCGTCTTCGATTCGTCCGCCGTATTGACGAGCAGATACGTCATACCGCCCTCGCCCTTACGCATGGCGCATAAAATATCGGGATCCGCCCGCCCGAGCTTCAAATCGGGCTCTACCAGCGCCTGCAACTGCCCGTCCAGATTCTTCGCCGCGCCGACGCGCAGCACGCTCGGGAACTTGGCCAGCCGGTCGTAGAGACCGTTCGCTTCCTTCAGGCCGCTGTCGGTACGGATATAATCCGGCCCCGCTCCGATCAGCACGAGCGACACGCCCTCCGTCGCGAACTCGGTCAGTTTGGCGGCGAGCGCTTCATCGACTACGGTCGTCTGCGGCACGATCAGCGCCTTGTAACGCAGTCCGCCCCGCGCCGACAACGTCCCGTCCTCGACGCGGCTGTCCGCAATGCCGTCTGCGTCGATGTAATTGTAATCGAGCTGATGCTCGGTGAGTCGCAGCGCCGTCTGCTTGAAGCTGTCGCTGACCGTCACGGCGCGGGCGGCATAATCCGCCGGACTGAGCGACATCGGCGGCAGCGTCTCCGCCCACACGCTCTCGATCGGATAATACACCGCGACCTGCGGTGCCGGCCGACCGGCGTCCATCATGTAGCCGATGCGCCCGATATAGTCGGCGAAGCGCCCGTTCTCCTCGTCGCTCATCCGGTTATACTCGTAATAAGAGTTAAACCGATCGACGCCGAAGGCGAACTGAACGGCGGCCGCCGCGAGACGACCCTTGAAGTCGGCCTTGTCGCTGTCGAAGGCGTCGGAAATCTCGCTCATCACATGTGGCTTGCCTTGTTCCTGCGCCGCCGAGCTGGCGAGCTTGGCCGTCGTCGCCGCCCATTCCTTGGCGAGCTTCGGATGCGCCGTGAGCAGATCGATGCCCGGCAGCTGCATATGCCGGTAGATGTCCAACAGGTTGCCCTCGTAGATGGCCTGGTGGTACATTTCCTCCTCCAGCAGCAGATGGCCCGAGCAGGCGACCCCTGTATCCCCGCAAAACGCCTCGAGCGGCTCGAAGTAGCTCTCCAGGACGAGCTCGGACAGCGTCCGGTAATAATCTCCGCGCACGCGCTGCGCCTCCTTACCCTCACCCGCGACCAGATACGGCAGGACGGGCAGCAGCTCGTAGCCGCGCCGCTTCTGGAACTCTTCGGCCAGCCGGTTGCCCCAGTTCAACGTCTTGAGCAGCGGCACCGCGGGATCCGGCGCGTCGAGGACGCTCGGCTGCCGGGGCGGCGTGCCGATATACGTCCCGGTCAATGCCGGCTCGTCTGTGAAGAAGGCTTCGATTCCTTTGCCGAAATAAGGTCCGAGCCGTTCGAAATACTGCCGATGCGTCACGTCGATAAAAGCTTCTGTCGCGTCCTTTTCCAGCAGATTAATGTAGCGGCGCTGCTCGAACCAGTTGTTGACGGCATGCGTCCCTTCGTAAAACGGCTTTTGAACGAAATAGAATACGACCCAGCGGCCGGAGGCCGGCGCTTGCCACGTCAGGTTTCCTTGTCCGTCGACGGCGGACCGCAGATCGACTGCCGATGCTTCATCGAAGCTTAGCTCCGTGCCCCGATAAGCGGCCGCATACCGGACTTCTCCGTGTCCATAAGGACGCGTGATGACGACCGTATCGCCGGCGGCGGCCTCCTTCGCGACGACGGCCAGCCCCTGCGCCTCTAACTCGGGATGCTCGCCCAGCACCTGACCGCCCGCCGTGCCGCTCGGATACCCTTTTTCGTCGTAAATCCAGACGCGTAGCCCAAGTTTATCGATCGCATAGGCGACGTTTTGCTTCAGAATCTCCCAGTACTCCTCGTTTTTCAGGTAACCGTTGTAGTCGACGTTCGTCACCATGCCGCCGTAGCCCAGATCGCTCAGTTTCTTGATGACGCCGGTATGCAGATGATCGTGAATCATGAGCAGCGGCCGGTACCGGACGTCCGGATCGGCAAACTGCGCTTCGTCGAAGGCGGCCGGCTTCGGCCGCTCGGCACCCGTACCGGATGCCCCCTCAGCGCCCTCGGATGCCGAAGCAGCCATCTCCTCTCCTCCGGACGCCGCCGGGGACGTCGACGCGCCCTTATCCTGCTCTCGTCCTTGTGCCATCCCCTGTTCTTCCGCAGTCTCCACCCTTGTGTCGCTTCCTTTCCCTTGCGCCGTGAAAAAGAGGAAGCAGCCCAGCGCCCCTACCCCGAGCAAGATCGCCGCGCCCGCATTCCTTATGCGTTTGTTCAATTCTCTCTCTCCCCCTTGCGAGTCTCGTCATGGCGGCGATCCTGCCCTCCGGTCATCTGGCATGATCGGCAGTCTCCATTCACGCCGCCTGCTCACTGTTCTTTCTTTTCCAAAACGCTATTGCACGGCGACGCTGTCGACGAACGCCGTATTGTCCCCCGTCGTCGCCCCTTTGAACTTGATGACGTGCGTACCTGCAGTCGCATAGAAGGCGCGTGTCTCAAAAACAGCGAAGGTCTCCGTAGACGGAGAGAACGTGCCGATTTTCCTGTTGTCGAAATAGACATCGAACGTCTGCCGTCCCCCGAAGTTCGTCCGCATCGCCGCCTTGAAACCGACGGTATGCATGCCCGCGCTCAAGGACACGCTTTGCTCGAAGGCCGCGTCATGTTGGATGAACGCCGTCTGCACGCCATCCGGTGCAGATTGCGTACCGAAGTCGGAGCCGTTGCGCTGCACGCCCGTATAATTCGCGAACGTCCAACCGCTTGAGATCGGCCCGTAAGTGTAATTCGCGGTGACCGGAGCTTCAAATCCGGCGTTCGCCACCGTCACTCCGCCCGACGTATTGGTGAGGGAAATCCGGTCGATATTCATCGAGCCGGTATTGGCGAACGGATCCAGACGCAGCTGCTTGATCGTCCCGCTCCAGCCACTGACCGTTCCCAGATCGACCACGTAGTCCGCATAGCTTGTCATGTTTGGCGCAATCGCAAACGTCTTGGACTTCGCTTCCGTGAAGACGGAGTCCGCATCCGTCTTAAAGAACACCTGTGCTTGGGTGGCGTTGGTATTGTTTTTCAGACGAATCTTGAAGTAGCGATTGGAAGAAGACAAGCCTAAGCCCTCGGCCGAGATCATGTAGGGGTCTCCCCCGTCGAGGTCAGCGTCAGGATGCCGTCGGATACGTTTCCCGCCAGCTCGTTCGCCATCACCCATTGCTGGTAGTCTGCCGACGAGGACGCGACGTTGAAGTCCCAGTCTTGCGCGCCGTAAGTGGCGTTGCCCGAATACACGAGCGTGGTCGGCAGCGCATTGAATGTGCCCGCGGACGGCTTGAAGTTGACGAACTGGTTGTTTTGCACCGTTCCCGTAGAATTGCCCAGGATGCGAACCGCGAAGTTTTCATCTGCGACGGCCGGATTTTTGGCGTAGCCTGCGATCGTATTGTTTTCCATGACAAGATTGGTGTTTACGCCCGCATTGTTGAATATAAACACGCCTTCGGCGTCTGTATCGTGAATGTAATAGTTTTTCAGCGTAATATAGTCGTTGGCGCCTTCATAGTCGAAGCCGACACCGTCGTAGTCGGCTGCGTTTCTGCGAATGTCGGCCAGCTCCCCGCCATCGAAGGTCAGGTTGCGGCACACTTGAACGACGATGCCCCCGACGCCGAACGGATTGTACGCCGTGCCGAGCCCGTTTATTCGCAGATTCGAAATCGTCCCGCCGTCGATCCAATGGAAATCGAAGCCCCACATGCCTCCGTTTTCCGTATACAGATTCGACATGACGACGTTTTTGATTTTTGGCGCGTTCACCTCGTGCATGTAGCCGGTGCCGACCCTCCCGAAGAAGTTGGCCGTATCACAGTCGTAAAAGCTCGAATTGGTCAGTGTAAAGCCATCCAGCGCCGTGCGTTTGATGCTGAAGTCCGTTGCGTCCCCCGGCACGCCTCCCGGCCAAGGCTGCAGGCCGCGCACGTCCACGCCGGCGGAGACGTGGTTGTAGGTCTCCGGCGCGCTGTTGTACGTATGGTTCATATGCCGGAATATCATATTGTCGATGAAAATATGGCTCTTGTTGTACACGTCGTTGTACGTCAGCATGATGCCCGTCATCGCGTTTTGCAGCTCCAGCCCTGTGATATTCCAGCCTCCGACGCCGTCCAACGAGATACAGATCGCATCTACGGTGCTCGGCGATATTATCGGCTTGGCTCCCGTTCCGTAGGCGGACAGCACGATCGGCGAGGCAGACGTGCCTTCCCCATGCAGCGTCAGCGTTTGTCCCGTCCACGTATCTCCCGTTTTCAGCAGGATCTGGTCTCCCGGACTGAACGTCACGGAGGACACCTTGTTCAACGTCTTCCAAGACGCCGTCGCGCTCGTGCCGCTGTTGGCGTCGCTCCCCGCGGAATCGCTTACATAATACGTCGCGGCTGCCGCTTCGCCGCTGCGTACGGCGAACAGCAATAGCAGCGCGAAGGCGGCACAGCCCAGTAGGTAGACCGTTTTCTTTCCCATCATCCCAGCTCCTCTTTTCATCGAATGGATGCAAATGGGTCAATCGACTTTAAAAATAGCATGGTATCGCGCCTGCTTCTATCATGATGTGGTCGAACGCTATTCATTTTTGGGTGAGGGAAGCTGCCGCGGCAATGGCGTCGAGTAGGGAAGAGGGGCGCGGGGAAAGCTGAATTCGACGAAGCATGAGGAACCTTTGCGAGGAGATTAGCGGATTCGCTAACAGGGAGTGTATCGTGCAGGAGAAGGCAAAGACGCCGCATCCGCAGGCAGCGGAGCGGCTTCGCGCTTACAAGTCTTTGTGCGTCAATGCCCAGATCGAGGACTGGCTGACGGAAAGCGAGGTCGCTCCAGCCCCTGTGGCAACGATCGCCTGCTCCTTCCTTACGCCTCGCCTAAGGGCAGGCGATCGTTATTAATGCCGTAGATGATAGACCACGCGAACTTTTCATCATGTAACAAACCCCAACGAGCTTGGCTCCCGCTCCGCTCCCATCGCTACAAGATAAAACGGAGAACTCACTTCTCTTCCAATGTTCTATTTTGGAAAAACAAAAAAATCCCTTATATATCAAGGGATTTCATCAATTTTATAAAGTTGGTGCGCGTGGAGGGACTTGAACCCCCACGGTTGCCCGCCAGATCCTAAGTCTGGTGCGTCTGCCAATTCCGCCACACGCGCAGGTGGCAACTGCAAGGTTGCAGCCTCTTGCAGGCAAGAACAAATGGCTGGGGATCTAGGATTCGAACCTAGGAATGACGGAGTCAAAGTCCGTTGCCTTACCGCTTGGCTAATCCCCAGCGGTATGAAAATGGATGGTGGAGGCTGAGGGGATCGAACCCCCGACCCTCTGCTTGTAAGGCAGATGCTCTCCCAGCTGAGCTAAGCCTCCGAAATTGGTGACCCGTAGGGGATTCGAACCCCTGTTACCTCCGTGAAAGGGAGGTGTCTTAACCCCTTGACCAACGGGCCGAGATGAAGATGGAGCTCTCAACCGGGATCGAACCGGTGACCTCATCCTTACCATGGATGCACTCTACCTACTGAGCTATGAGAGCAAACCGATGTATTGAAGCGTTCCAGCCTGGCGACGTCCTACTCTCCCAGGACCCTGCGGTCCAAGTACCATTGGCGCTGGAGGGCTTAACGGCCGTGTTCGAGATGGGTACGCGTGGAACCCCTCCGCCATTATCACCAGACCGGAATGCTTACAGAGCTTGCGCCCTGAAAACCGGATGCGAAACGAAGCTAGAAACATCTTTGCCTGTGGTATGCTGCGGCTTGAGCCTTTACCTTCACCCTAACGGGTGTTG
>NZ_JACJVP010000018.1 GCF_014212125.1 Cohnella nanjingensis | reverse complement strand
GTTAGTTATTCAGTGGCCTCCTGGTCGGAGAGGTTTTTGTCGCATCGCTGCGCCTAAAGGATGAGGAACTGATCGCGAAGACCTAGCCGCTACCTGACGAAGCGGCAAGCTCCCGCTCCGCTTCGTCCAGTTGGTCTTCGCCGAACACCTTGAAGCCGTGAAGCCGCAGCAGCGCCGCCGTCCGGCCTTCGCCGGCCACCTTCGCACCCGTGAAGGAGCCATCGTAGACGTGCAGGCTGCCGCATGACGGACTGTTCTGCTTCAGGATCGCGAACGCCACGCCGTGCTCTTGCGCGAGCTTCAGCGCCGCCTGGGCGCCGGCTTCGAACGCCGCCGTGAAGTCCTCTCCCGCCGCCGTCACCACCCGGTCGCCCCGGATCTCGGCAGGGGGCCGCGGCGTCGGGAGGCCGCCCGTCACTTCGGGACAGATCGGCATGAACCGCCCTTCGTCGTACCATTTCTGGAATCGTTCGTCTCCGCAAAGCGCGCCTTTGCTGTCGTAACGTACCTTCTGACCGAGCAGACAGGCGCTCACGAGAATTTTCGTCATTACCGGGTCACTTCTCCCACTGTCTGAATCTCTCGCCGTACAACGGAGCGCGAGACTTCACGCTCATACGTGCATCTGCGCCGCAGCCTCGTCCCACGGCACGCCGTACCCTTGCCCCTTCGCGCAGAAGATCGAGATCGACGTGTACGCGGGGTCCGCATTCTTGTCGTAGCCGCGCTTGGCGATGACCGCTTCCGAGTCGTGGCAGCGCTCATACCCGCCGAATGACAATCGGACCGTGCCTCGGCCCTGGGTGAAGGCGGCGAGCTCCGCCGCATAGTTCAGGAAGGTCGCCACCGGCGCGCGCCCGGTCACGGCGGCGCGGTCTCCCGCGATCTCCGGGGGATCGAATCGCCCGGACGCCTGTTGAATATCCGACAGCACGCGACCCATGTGATCGAGCTCGACCTTGATCTTAAAAGCGTACCAAGGCTCGAGCAGCACGTTGTCGGCCTGCTCCAGACCTTGCCGCAGCGCGCGGAACGTCGCTTCGCGGAAGTCGCCTCCGCTCGTATGCTTGTTGTGCGCGCGGCCTTTGACGAGCGTGACCTTCACGTCGGTGAGGGGAGACCCCGTCAGCAGGCCGTGATGGGCGCGTTCGAAGAGATGCTGCTTCACCAGGTTCTGGAACTGGGTGGGGAGCATGTCCGGGTGACATTCGTTCGCGAAGATCAGGCCGCTGTTCGGCGCGCCCGGCTCGATCCGCAGATGCACTTCGGCGTAGTGTCCGAGCGGCTCGAAGTGCCCGCAGCCCAGAACCGGGCCGGCAACCGTCTCCTTGTACAGAATCTCGGGCGGACCGAAGTGCACCCCATAGCCGAACCGTTCGCGCACGACCCGCTCCAGCACCTCGAGCTGGATCGTCCCCATGACGCGCAGCTGAATCTCCTCCAGCTCTTCTTCCCAAGTCACGCTGAGGGAGGGATCTTCCGCGTCCAGGATCTTAAAGCAGCGCAGCATGTCTTTCGGATGAATGACGGCCGGGAATTGCACGCTCGACGTCAACGTCGGCGCGACCTCGTAGACGGCGGCTTCGGCCAAGCCCCCTACGCCGTCGCCCGCGGCAGCGGCGGATAAGCCGACCGCCGCGAACAGCTGTCCAGCGTCCACGCGATCAACGATCGTCGCCTTGCTTCCGCTCACCAGCCGCAGCTGCGTGACCTTCTCGCGCAGCCTATCCGGCCCCGCCTCGCCGTAGCCGATCTCTTCCCGCACGGCGAGCGATCCCCGCAGCGCCTTCATGTACGTGACGCGCGAGCCGCTCTCGTCGTGCCTGATCTTGTACACCCGTCCGGCGAACGGCCCCTCCGCGTCGTAGGCGGTATCGGTCAGCGCATCGAACCGGGCCAGAAATTCCGTCACGCCGATATCCTGCAGCGCCGAGCCGCTCGCATACGGGAACAGCCGCCCTTCGCGAATCATCCGCTGCAACGCGGTCAGCCACAGCGCGGGATCGTACGCGTCGTCCATATACAGCTCCAGCAGGCGTTCATCGCGTTCCGCGACGCTGGCGATCAGCTCGTCCCGCCAGCCTCGCTCGCCCCACCCGGCCGTCAAGTCGCACAGGTTCGGCGTCAGGCTGCCGCGGATCTCCTCCGCCACCCGCGTCGCATCAGCGCCGGTCCGGTCGATCTTGTTGATGAAGAAGAAAGTCGGCACGCCGTGCTTGCGCAGCAGCTGCCACACCGTCTCCGTATGTCCTTGCACCCCTTCGACCGCGCTCACGATCACGATGGCGTAATCCATCACCTGGATCGCCCGCTCCATCTCCGGCGAGAAATCGACGTGGCCCGGGGTGTCGATGAGATTGTACGTATGGCCGTTATAATGGAAGATCGCCTGGTCGGCGAAGACGGTAATGCCCCGTTCCCGCTCGATGTCGTGGCTGTCGAGGAACGCATCCTTGTGGTCGACGCGCCCGCGCTGGCGGATGCTCTTGGTATGGTAGAGCCATTGCTCGGCGAACGTGGTCTTGCCCGCGTCCACGTGAGCGAACAGCCCGATCGTCTTGTGCACTAGTGATCGCTCCTTGCCGCTATCCGATCTTCGGGTCCGGTCTCCGGCGGCACGTACCTGTAGCGCTCGAGAGACACGCGCCCTCTGACGTCGACTTCGACGCCTTCCTGCTCCAGATAGAGCTGCTGCATATAGCGTCCTTCCCCGTCCGGGATCGCGATCTCCCCTTGGGCGTTAATGACGCGGTGCCACGGCAGTCCGTGCTTCGCGCTCATCGTATGCAGAATCCGCACGACCTGCCTCGCGCCCCGGGGGCTGCCGGCCGACGCCGCGACCTGTCCGTACGTCATGACGCAGCCCTCGGGAATCCCCTGGATGACCTCGATGACGCGTCTCGTAAAAGGCTGCATGATTCACCTTCCTCCGGTCGCCGCTCTGGCTGCAGCTTTATCCGGCTTCGTCCGCCCGTGCCGTTCGGAAGGCGGGGGCGGGTCATTCGGAGACGAGCCGGACGAGGATAGACGAGCCTGATCCTCTTTCCGATCCGCCAAATAAAGAAAAGCCTTTGAACCAAAGGTCCAAAGGCGGTTGTGCAGGGCTATTTTTTTCGAGACCTTATTCGACATCATATCAAATCGGCGAGAAACAGTCTATACTTTGCGCGCGAATGCCGTTAGAGTGGGGGTTGCCGGCCGGCCATCACCGATAGAAAGGCGTGTTGCTCCTTGTCTCACGACTGTCATCTCGATCCGATCGATCTGCAAGCCTATGTGCGTCAAGTTCTCGGCAGCGGCTATGTCGTGCAGCATGTGACCCGCATGCATGGCGGCGCGCAGAAAGTCGTCTACAAGATCGAATGTGCCGGCGGCTTTGTTTGCGTGCTGTACGTGTGGGATTTATCGAACAATTATTTTCAAGAAGAAATCGAGAACGACGATCCGAACGAGCGCTCCTACGGCGGCGACTTGTTCGAGCGGAACAACCGGCATCTCGCTTCGCAGGGCATTCGAACGCCCGCCCTCTATGACATGTACCGGGAACGGACCGCGCGGTACCCTTATGACTACGCGCTCGTGGAGTATGTCGGCGGGCCGAAGGCGGAGGCCTATCTCCGCCATCCCGATGTATGGACGCGCGATCGGGTATTCGGCGCCTTGGGCGAGATGCTGTCGCGTATGCATGCCGACGAGCGTGCAGTCTACTGCAAGCTGGATCGTCTAGGCCTGGGCGAGCATGCGGAAGCCTGTCACTTGCGGAGGTTGGATAGCGTGAAGCCTCAGCTGGTCTACGCCGCCGCGCATCTGGACCGAATCGGCGTCTATCATCATCAACTGCTCGACCGCTTGCACGCGCTGGCATCCCGGATCGCGCCCCGAAGCCGATACGGATTCATCCATGGGGAACTGGGTCCCGACCACGTCTTGGTGAACGAAAGTCTGGAGCCTTATCTGATCGATATCGAGGGAGCCGCCTTCTTCGACATCGAGCATGAGCATAGCTTCCTTGAGTTTCGGTTCGGGGAGGATTACCGCTATCTGAGGCACGATTCGCTCGACCCCGACCGCATGGCGTTCTACCGTTTCTGCCACCACCTGTCGCTGACCGCGGGCGGACTGAAGCTGCTCCATCGCGGCTTTCCGGACCAAATCTTCGCCCGGGGGCTGGCCGACCACCATGCCCGGCGCGCGCTCCGGTACATTGGGGCGGAGGCGGAGTAAAGACCGAAGGGCGAGCTCTAACCCGACTTTTTCGGGTTAGAGTGTCCCATCCGCAATCCTGACGAGCTGCAGCCCGACTTTTTCGAGTTAGAGCGGCTCATTCGCGCTCGTGGCGAGCTGCAGCCCGATTTTTTCGGGTTAGAGCGGCTCATTCGCACTCCTGACGAGCTGCAGCCCGATTTTTTCGGGTTAGAGCGGCTCATCCGCACTCCTGACGAGCTCTAACCCGACTTTTTCGGGTTAGAGCGGCCCATCCGCACTCCTGACGAGCTGCAGCCCGACTTTTTCGGGTTAGAGCGGCTCATTCGCGCTCGTGGCGAGCTGCAGCCCGATTTTTTCGGGTTGCGGCTCTTTTTTTATACATCCTATTCCAATGCATAGATATTCGATGTATAATCAAAACATCTTAACCCGCTAGGAGACATGCAATGAAGATCAACAAAGAGCTGATGAAGGGCAGCACGGTCATCCTCATCTTGACGCTGCTCGGCCGTAAGGACATGTACGGCTACGAGATGACGAAGGAGCTCGAGCTGAAGTCGGAAGGCGTATTTACGTTGAAGGAAGGAACGCTATACCCCATCCTTCACGCGCTGGAGGTGGAGCGGCTCGTTCAAGCGTACTGGAGCGAAGAAGGCGGTCGCAAGCGCAAGTATTATCAGATCACGGACGAGGGCCGCAAGCAGCTCCGCGAGAAGCAGCAGGAGTGGGCGCTGTTCCGGACGACCGTCGACCGGGTCATCGGGGAGGTGCATCCATGAGCCAGAGCTTAGATCGCCACCCCGCCGTGATCGCCTTCCTTGACCGGGTATGCGCACAGGTGCGAGCCAAGGAGATGCATGCCGAGATCCGCCACGAGATGCTCAATCACCTGGAAGAGCTGACGGCGGAGAGAGAAGCGCTTGGCGACAAGAACGAAGAGGAAGCGCTGGAAGAAGCGCTGCGCCAGATGGGGGACCCCGAGCAGGTCGGCAAACAACTGCACACCGTACATAAACCGAAGCCGGAATGGAGCGTCATCGCGTTGGTGGCCGGCATGATCGCGATCGGGCTCGTCTCGCTGTTCGCTTTGCAGCTGTCGTTGGACGGACAACTTTCCCTCGGGCGCAAGCTGGCGTTCGGATTTGCGGGCGTGGCGGCTATGTTCGCTCTGTATTTTGCCGATTATCGCAGGTTGTTCCGTTACTCCTGGCCTTTGTATATCGTGACGGTACTGCTTCTGATCGTGGTTAATCAGCAGTCCCTAGCCGTGAACGGAGCCAAGCAGTGGCTGCTCTTGGGCCCATTCAGCGTAAACGTCTATGCCCTATCTCCTTATTTGCTCATCATCGGGGCCGCCGGGATCCTGATGCAGAAAAAGCCGATAGCCCGAGGGCTGCGAGAGAGGGCGCTCTCGGCGGCGAAGGAAACGGTTCTCTTCATCCTCGTTCCCGCTTATTTCTATTTAATGGCGCCTGCATTCGCTTATCTTACGGTGTACGCCGTAGGTTTGGCCGTGCTCCTGGTCGTCTCCGGCAGAGGGAGATTGCTGCTTGCCAGCTTTGGCGGATTATCCCTTGCGCTTGTTTACTTCGTGGTCTACCGGACGCACTCGGCATCTTTCTGGCAGCGTATAGACGCTTATCTGAATCCGGGGGCGCACGCCGATGACCGCGGCTTCCTGACTTTGCGTTCTCTGGAAGCCCTTCGTTCGGGAGGCTTGTGGGGACAAGGATTCGGCATCCCCAACCGCAGACTCCCCTACGTAACGGATGAACTCGTCTACTCCTACCTGGTGTACAGCCTCGGCTGGGTGTTCGGGATCGTTGTCGCGGGTATCGCACTGCTCTTCATCGTCCGCACCGTTCGGATGGGCGTCAAGCTGCAGGATCGCTATGCGAAAGGGCTGGTTGTAAGCTTGTCCGCCGTACTCGGCATCCAGCTAGTATGGACTATGCTGATGTGCACGGGGCTGCTCCCGTCCCTTAGCATGACGCTGCCGGTAATGAACTGGAACGCCAATACGGTAATCGAACTCGCGGTTGTCGGACTCATGCTCGGTGCCTATCGGCGCAAAGACATGTTCAGACCCAGCTCGGAACCCGCCTTAACGACAAACTAAATCGAATAAGGGACGACGCAGGCTCTAACCTGTGCCGTCCCTTTTTGCTAAGCCTGCACGCCGACGTCAATAAGACGTATTATGCGGCTTATTTTTGGTTTCGTCGCTCGAACACCCATTTAAGACGCATTTTACGGCTTATTTCCCGATTTCGGGGCACGAACACCCATTTAGGACGCATTTTACGGCTTAATTGGCTCGCCGGGTCACTCCGCAGACTCCGCCTCCTGCTCCCGCGCCATCCACGACTCGTACAGGCGCTCCAGCGCCTGCTGCTCCGCCTCCCGCTCGGACCACAGCCGCTCATACGCTTCGGCTTCCGCAGCGTAGTCGGTTGCCGCGAGCCTCGAGTCGAGCGCCGCCAACCGCGCTTCGGCGGCTTCGATCTCGCGCTCCAGCCGCGCGGGATCGACCGCGCCGGCCACGACCGCCGCCGGCTGCGTTTTCCCCTGTGCCGCCGGCCTCCTTCCCGCGCGGCTCTCTTGGCCCGGCTTGCCGACCGTACCGGCCTGGGTCGCAGCTTGCGTCCCTACACCCGGCTTGCCTTCCGAGTCGGATCCCTCGGCCGCGCATGCCGATCCTTCCGTATCATCCATCCGCACGGTCCGGCCCCCACTGCCCGGCTTCCCAACCTTCGCCGCCGCGGGCACTGCCTCCGCGCCTTCTTGCATCTGCTGCAAGCGGTCGCGCTGCTCCCGGTAGGCGTCGAAGTTGCCGATGTACGTCGCGAGCTTGCCGTCTCCGAGCGACCAGACGGCGTCCGCGATCCGGTTGATGAAGTAGCGGTCGTGCGAGATGGCGAGCACCGTGCCGGGGAACGCGTCGAGCGCCTCCTCCAGCGCCTCGCGCGAGGCGATGTCCAGATGGTTGGTCGGCTCGTCGAGCAGCAGCAGATTCGGCTTCCGCCGCATCAGCACGGCGAGGCGCAGCCGCGTCCACTCGCCGCCGGACAGCTTGGAGATCGGCTTGAACACGTCCGGCCCGAAGAGCAGATACCGCGCGAGCAGTCCCCGCGCCGCGCCCTCCTCGACGGCCGTCTCCTCCCGGAAGTGCTGCAGGACGCTCTTCTTGCCTTCCTCCGGCGCTTCTTCTTGGCCCAGATAGCCGACCTCCACGCGAGCGCCGAGCGACACCGTCCCGTCATCCGGCGCGAGCTCGCCCAGCAGCAGGCGGAACAGCGTGCTTTTCCCCGCGCCGTTGTCGCCGATGAGCACGGTCTTCTCCCCGTAACGGAGCAGCCCGCTGATCCCGTCCAGGATCGCGCGTTCGCCGTACGCTTTGCGCAGCCCCTCGAATTGCGCGACGTCTCTGCCCGAGCGGTCCGCAAGCGTCAGCGCGAACTCCGCGGACCGCGGGTCCAGAACCGGCCGCTTCAGCCGTTCGATCCGGTCGAGCGCCTTCTGCATGGAAGCCGCGCGCTTGATGAACTTCTCGTTGTCGCCCTGCCTGCCCCACGTCAAGAGCCGCTTGATCGACTCCTCCATCTTGGCGATCTTCTTCTGCTGGTCCTGGTAGGCCGCGAACTCCCGGAGCAGGCGCTCTTCCTTCTCCTTCACGTAGCCCGTGTAGTTCGTCGCGTACGCGGACAGCTCCCCGTCCTCCAATTCGATCACCTGCGTCACGACGCGATCCAGGAAGTAGCGGTCGTGCGAGACGAGGACGCAGGCCCCGTCGTAGCTCCGCAAATATTGCTCCAGCCATTCGACGCCGTTCAGATCGATATGGTTCGTCGGCTCGTCGAGCAGGAGCAGATCCGGTCGTTCGATGAGCAGCGAAGCCAGCGCAGCCTTCGTCTTCTCCCCGCCGGACAAGCTGGCGAAGGAGCGCCCAAGCTGCTCCCGCGCGATGCCGAGACCGCTCGCCACCTGCTCGATCCGCTTCTCCATCTCGTAGCCGCCTTCGTGCTCGAAGCGCTCCTGCGCGTCCGCGTATTCGCCGAGCAGCTTCGTCATGCGCCGCTCGTCCGCGGCCGCCTCAGGCGATGACATGGCCGCTTCGAGCTCCGTCATCCGGGCCTTTATCGCCAAGGCATGACGGTACCCGCGGGCTAGCACGTCATAAACGGAAGTCTCGTCCGTCAACTCCGGAATCTGGGCCAGATAGCCGATGCGCGTATCCTTGCGAACGGCGAGCTGTCCTTCGTCGGGCGTGTCGAGTCCCGCCAGCAGGCGGAGCAGCGTGGACTTGCCGCTGCCGTTGCGGCCGATCAATCCGATCCGGTCGCCGGACCGGATCTCGAGGGCGAGGTTCTCCAGCACGAGCTGGGCGCCGTGGTATTTATGCAGTTGTTGCGCGCTTATGATCAACATGGGGAATTTCCTCCTTAGGATGGACCCCTGACCTGCGCCGTCTTCCAAACGAAAAAGAGACGCGGGAAATGTCCCGCGTCTCTCCGGTAAAATCCGTCGAGGCTAGGTAGGAGTCATTTCGCGATGGGAATAACCGTATGCTTGAAAATGGACAGACTGATCCCGTCGGCCATCCCAGCGTTGATAATGCCAGCCATCTGAATAGGCAACTGGCTCAAACGGTTATTCACGGATTCGCGATTCATCCTACCTCACCTCCTCCCTTAAATTAACCTCACCTTATCACATCGCGCGCGCGAGATCAAGAACCTCGCTGCCCCTTGAACTGAAGCACATGCGACCAATCCAGATGCTCGTAGTAGTCCGTCCCGGGGTCCAAATTCCGAATCCAGCGCAAGGCCTGCGCCGGGTCGCTCCCCGCCAACATGACGTCCGCCTGCTTCGCGCTTCGGTTCGAGCGGACCCAGGCGAGCCGCTGCCCAGGCAACGCCAACGGTTGATAGTCGCCGATCTCGGCACCAGGCGACGTGAACTTCTCCTGGCTTGCGTTGTCCAAGCTCACTTCGGCCAAAAATGGCAGAGGACGCGCGGCCGGATCGCTGCTCCACTGCGACTCGGGCGCCCGGGAGACGACGATGCGGCGGTCGCCATGCCAAGCGAAGCTCTGATCCACGAAGCCGGAAGGCGTATAGACGACGGGCTTGCCGTTCGGCGCCTCTACGACTTTGAGCTTCTTGTCTTGCGTGGTCTCCCTTCCGACGCCCGCGATGTAGGCAAGCTTCTCCCCTTGCAGTCCCCAAGAGAACCATTCCTCGTACGCCAGCATCTGATCGATCTGCTTGAACGTTCGGCCGTCCGCCGACAACACGCATAGATAGTCGGCATCGGCCGACAGGGATGCGG
The DNA here is from genome assembly GCF_014212125.1 of Cohnella nanjingensis. GTDB lineage: Bacteria > Bacillota > Bacilli > Paenibacillales > Paenibacillaceae > Cohnella > Cohnella nanjingensis. The sequence goes on along the minus strand of NZ_JACJVP010000018.1, from coordinate 73,279 downwards.
TGGGATGGGCGATGAACGCGATCCACTTGCCGTCCGCCGACCATTTGAACGTACTCGTCCCTACGGCGAAAAAGTCGTTCGACATGGCCGGCAGCACATAGAGCGTCTCGATGCCGCCCGGCCGGCTTCCCGTCGGCAGCCGGATCTTCCCGATCCGCACCGGCGTCCAGCTCCCGGCGATCAGATGCGCCGAGGACGAAGCGAGGAAGCCCGTGCCGTCCGGCAGCCAGGCGAAGTTGTCGATGTCCGAAGCCGCGAGTACCGGGAGGGACGTCGTCGATTGCATTTCCAGCATGTAGAGTCTGTCCTTGTCCAAGTAGGCCAGACGGCTGCCGCTTGGCGACCAGCGGTAGCTTCCCTTTCCGTTACCCGTCGCCACCTGACGGCTCGCGCCGGTCGAGACGTCCAGCACCCACAATTCCGCTTCCTGTTTCCCTCTCGTGAACGCGATCCAGCCCCCGTCATGCGACCACTTCGGATTGCGCACGTATTCGCCCCGGGTCAGCGGCCGTTCGGCCCCGCCGGACTTGACCCACAGGTCTCCGCTTCGCACGAAAGCCGCCGTCGGCTCGGCGGCAGGTCCGGTCGGGTTCGCGGGCGTCGGCGCGGCTCCGGCATGCGCGATACCGACGCATGACGCCAAGATCACGGCGGCCAGCAGCCCGCGCTTGCTTTTCCGGAATGCCATCTTGTTCCCTCCTTGCTCGGTCTTAATTTGACCTAACGCCGCGGAGATCATGCCTGCCCGTCCCTGCGCTAGTAGAGGCGGGGAAGCCGAGCACGGAATCGTTCCCTCCTCGCAAACAAAGACCCCCAACCGGCATGCGCCGGTCGGGGATCGGAAGGTTTTCTTATGCAGCCGCGGAAGCCGTTGGCATTACTGCGCGTAGTAACCGCCGTCGATCGGAAGCTCGACGCCCGTAATATACGAGGACTCGTCGGACGCCAGGAACAGCACGCCTTTGGCGATGTCTTCGGCTTTGCCGAGGCGCGGCAGCGGCGTCTGGGACAGGAACCATTGGCGCATCTGATCGTTCGCCATCAGATCCGCCGTCATCGGCGTCTCGATATAGCCCGGATGGACGGAGTTGGCGCGGATATTGTGCTTCGCGTAGTCGATGGCCGTCGCTTTGGTCAGCATGCGCACGGCCCCTTTGCTCGCGGTGTAGGCGCCGGCCCCGCTGCCGCCGGTCAGGCCCGCGATCGACGAGATATTGACGATAGAGCCTCCGCCGTTCTCGATCATATGCGGCAGGACCGCCTTCTGGCCGAGGAAGATGCTCGTCAAGTTGACGGACATGATCTTGTTCCACAGATCGACCGTCGTATCCATGAACGGAACGGTGCTGGAGATGCCGGCATTGTTGACGAGAATGTCGATCTTGCCGAATTGCGAGAGGGTCTCGGATACGACGCGAGCCCAATCCTCCTCCGAAGCGACGTTGTGCGCGAAGCCGATCGCTTCCCCGCCGCTCTCGCGGATCTCCGCCACGACGGCTTGAATCTTGTCTTCTTGAATGTCGGTGATGGCGACTTTGGCGCCTTCCTTGGCGAACAGAATAGCGTCCGCTTTGCCCATGCCGCCTGCCGCGCCCGTAATAATCGCTACTTTATTCGCTAATCTTCCCATGATTAGCGCCTCCTTGTGCATCCGTATTATTGGTGCCCGGGAACCGGGCCAGCATCTTCTCGAAACCCGTGATAAGCATATCCATCTCGGCATCCGTAAAGTCCGCCCACATGCCGCCCGTCAGCTCCTTGTACCGTTCTTCCAATCGCTGCTGGACCTGCCGGCCCTCGTCCGTGAGGCGCAGATAGACGCTGCGCCGGTCGCTCTCGGACGCCAGCCGTTCGACGTAGCCTTTGCGGACCAGCTTGTTGGATAGGTTCGTGACGGCCGGAAGCGTAATATCGAGCGCGGCGGCCAGCTCCGAGCAATTGCGGGAGCCTTCGGCAGCGAGAATCTGAATGATGTAGAATTGGGGCGCCGTTAGATCCTTGTCCAGCATCTTGGCGTAACCGACGACGATCTTGTTCATATAAGCCGATATGAATTCCGACAACCGTTCTTGACGATTCAGCTTTCCCTCTCCTTTCCCGATTGCAGTAATGGAACGCGCGAAGTCTTTTCGTTTTGGCGGCAATTAGTTAAGAACTTTGAATAATTCTATTGTAACACTTTTGCCCACATAATCAAGGCGAATGGCAGCCTTCTTCCTTGGTAACTCCTGCTGCGTTCAAGAATTCTTCAGTTCCCGAGCAAGGGCGGATCCGACCCAACGGGCCGGAGCGCGCGTACGATGCTTCTTAGCGTGCAGCAGCAGCGGAAGAATATTGGACGCTGTAACGATACTTCTTATCGTTACAATCACCCGCAACAGCCAACTGGACACTGTAACGATACTTCTTATCGTTACAGTCACCCGCGACGTCCAATTGGACGCTGTAACGATACTTCTTATCGTTACAGTCACCCGCAGCAGCCAACTGGACGCTGTAACGATACTTTTTATCGTTACAGTCGCCCGCGGCAGCCAACTGGACGCTGTAACGATACTTCTTATCGTTACAGCCACCCGCAACAGCCAACTGGACGCTGTAACGATACTTCTTATCGTTACAGTCGCCCGCGGCAGCCAACTGGACGCTGTAACGATACTTCTTATCGTTACAGCCACCTGCGGCGAGGCTCGAATAGGTAAGCCTTTGACCGGACGCGGAGGCTTGCCGGTACGCGAAAAAAGCCTTCCGGATCTGCCGGAAGGCCTCGCGCCATGCCCTATTTTGAAATATCGTCGTTCTGCGACGTCCCTATCCCTATCGTCCGTTCCCGAAGAAGTCTGCGAGCGCTGAAGCGATCAACTTTGCAGGGAGCTTCTTGGTGTGGCCGAGCCCCTTTTGGCTCAACAGTCGCGCGTGCGGGAGCACGCTAGCCAACGCTTGTGCGGCATGGCGCAGACTCGCCGGGCTCTCAGTGCCTTCGAGCACCAGCGTTGGCATCGTCACCGCGCGCCATTGCTGACCGGGCAGCGGCTTGCCGGCCGTATAGCCATCCAGCAGCGCGGCGTCGTAGGGCAGCGTGTGCGCGACGGCCATGAGATTCGACCATACGCCCGGCATCAGCCGCATCATGCCGACGACGAAGGCCGGCGCGCCCATGCCCTGCGTCATGAAATACTTGATAGTGTCGGCGCGGCGATCGTCCGCGATCAGCTTGGCGACCTGCTTGGCGAAGCCGGCCGGCGGCTGGCGATCGGCGGGATCGACCACGAACGGAGGCTCATGCAGCGCCAGCTTCGCGATGCCCGTCCCTTGAGCCGCCGCCTGCAGGGCCAAGACCGCCCCGGACGACAGTCCCCACACGAAGGCGGAACCGCCGGCTTCCTCGATCAGCGCCTCCAGATCTTCGATCTCCCGCGCGATGTCGTAAGGCTGCGTATCGCCGCTGTCCCCGCGGCCGCGGCGGTCGTAGTTGTAGACCGTGTAGCGATCCGACAGCAGCTGGGCCAGCTGTACCTGTCCCGGGAAGTTGCGATAACTGAACGCGCCCGCCACGAGGATCAGCGCCGGCCCCCGGCCCGTCTTGTCATAGGCGATCTTGGTTCCGTCTTTGGAAGTTGCCGTGTACATGGTTTATTCTCCTTCGTCATGGTCCCTGATTTTGATCGGCATACCCAACTTATCGGATATCCGAGCCTCTATGATGACGACGAACCGCCGGCGGCCAAATCGACACTTCCGCAAAAATATAGGAATAAAAAGACTTCGGCATCTCCAACTGCCGCAGCCCGTTCTCTCCTTCGCCGATTTCTGGGGCATTCGGTTCACGGAACGTCGTATCGACCGTTTCTTCTCTCGTTTTGAAGCAACCTAAGTCAAGAGGCATTCCAAGCCCAAAAAACCGACGCCCTAGGGACGCCGGTTCCTCTATTGGTATTACACGGTATGACTTGGTATGACTAAGCTTGCTGTTTCTCGACACTGGTCAACAAGCTCGTGATCTTGCCCAGGTGCATCGCTTCATGCATCAGTTGGAAATTGTACAGCGTGCCGGCGGTCTCGAATTTCAGCGGCCCGACCTCGAGCGGCGCGCCTAGCGCTGCGTCCAGGTCCTCCGGCCGGATCTCGGACATACGCCCGAGCTGAGCGGTCAGTTGACCGATCAATGCTTCCTTCGTAGGCGGAGCAGCGGTCCAATCGGCCGGCTTCGTGCCGGAGGCAAAGAAGGCGGCGTAATCGGCGGGCAAGGTCGAAGCTTTCCCGAAGCAAAGGGAGAAGGTCGTATCCATCCAATAAGCCAGATGGCCGGCATGCCAGCGGATCGTATTGTTCCAGCCTTCGGGCCGGATGTCGAAGCGTTCTTCCGGAATGGCCTGCAGTTGACCGATGGCGAGCTGGCGGACGGATGGAGCGGATTGAAGTACGATGTGGGACATGCAACAACGCCTCCTAATAGGGGATGGGGTAAATCACAAGGCCATCGTAGCCCCATTCCCACTGCCAGAACCACCCTTTTCACTGCCATACGGTGCCACTTGCACCGCCAAGCCCGTTTTTTCGCAAAAATCAGGCCGCGTTCTTCTCCTTCAGCGACAGCGCCACCAATCTGGCCCCCGCGTTCTGCCAATTGTAGCAGGTGCGCTCCGGCACCTGCGACCGGAACCAGTCCAAAGCTTCCTGCGACGGCTCGTCCAGATGATCGGCCGTGTACCGGATGCTGTAGGGTTTGATCCCGACGATGTACGGATAGTACAACGCATTGTAATAGCGCCATTCCTCGGTCGCCCCGAAAGCCTCGTCCTGCTGCGGCTTGAGCCGCGCGATACACTCTGCGAGGAGCGCTTTCAGCTCGATCGCCCGCTCCAGCACCTCGTCCGAGCCGCCGCGCTCCCGCAGGCGGCGTTCGACCAGCTCCAGCTGCGTGAGCGGGTTGGTCGCCAGGCGCTGCAGATCGCCGAAGTGGCTCAGCGCCCGCCGGGTGCAGCGGTACAGCTCCTCCTCGTCCATCTCCTCGGGTTCGGCCGCTTCGTCCACGCGCGTCTGCACCGTCTCGACGACGCGCATCCGCGAACGATCCTCCCGCAGCTTCGGGAAAGCGGCGAACGCGATACGGTCCCACAACGCCCGGATCGGACTCCAGAAGATCTGGAACGCGATCGAGACGGCGATGCTGGCGAGCAGCACCGGCTTCGTCCTGGCGTCGAAGCCCGGGCCAAGCCCGATCGCGAGCGCGACCTGCCCGGAGAACAGCAGCGTGAAGAGGACGGTATAGTCGAACGACCGCGTCAAGTCGGGCAGCCAGGCTTCGCCCAGTCGGCGAATCTCCCGAACGAGCAGCCCTCCCGCGAGCAGCAGCCAGCCGACCGCACCCGCCACCCAAGGTCCCGGCAGGGCGAAGCCGTCCGCGGCCCCGATCGCCCAGGCGGCGGCGCCAAGGACGAGGATCGCCGGGAACACGAAGATCGGCTGGGTCCACCGGCTGCCCGTCGTCTCGTCCGTTCGCGTATCTCCTTCCCGTCGGCTGGACAGGGACAGCAACGGCAGCGCGAGCCAGGAGAGCCAAGGCAGGAAGAACAAGATCCGGCCGGCCTCCGCCATGCCGCGGACATGCGGCGAGAGCGCCGTCGCACCCAACCCTAGCCCGTAAGCCAGCAGACCGAGACCCACGGACAAGAGATGCCTGTTGCGCGCATCGCGATGAATCAGGTACAAGCCCAGCCATATCGCAGCGCCGTAGCCAAAATAGAGCAGTATCATAGGTAGGGAGAAATTCCTTTCTTCGCTGACCGGGATCGCGTGAAGTGGCCAGCCTCTTCTCCATTATATGGATTCCCCTATGGAGAAGCCATACCGAGCGCACGCCACCTCCTCGTCGGCATGATTGATTGGCAGACTCCCGCTTAGGGATGCCGCAGACTCAAGCCCAAAAAAACCGCGCCCCCATGATGAGAGCGCGGCCATCCTCTTCCTCTTCCTCTTCCTCTTCCTCTTCCTCTCCCTCTGCCTCTTCCTCTGCCATCTCCTATGCGTTTACGGGCTTGCCGTCTCGGGCGATAGGGGTCCTGGCTCGGGCCAGCGGGGGTCGATCCCGTTCGTTTACCGCTCCGCTTCCCCTCCGCCAATCGTCCGCGCAAACCAGGCTGCCGCGGCATCGACTTCGGTCTGGGTCAGCCGGTGGCCGGCGTTCTCCCAATGAACCGCGACCGAGGCTCCCGCCCCTTCCAGCAGCGCCGTCAGCTCCCCGATCTCCGCCGGCGAGCAGATCGGATCGTTCTGGCCTGCGCCGATGAAGATCGGCACGCCGGACAAATCCGGCAGCTGCCTTCCGCGCAGCGGCACCATCGGATGATGGAGGATGGCGCCGCGCAGCGCGTCGGCGTAATGGAACAAGAGACTGCCCGCGATGTTCGCGCCGTTGGAGTAGCCGACCGCGATTACGTTCCGGCGGTCGAAGCCGTATTGCGCGGCGGCTTCGTCCAGGAAGCCGTTCAACTCCTCCGTGCGGAAGACGAGATCCTCCTCATCGAAGACGCCCTCCGCGAGCCGCCTGAAGAATCTGGGCATGCCGTTCTCGGATACGTTGCCCCGGACGCTCAGTACGGAAGAGGACGGCGACACGATCCTCGCGAGCGGCAGCAGATCGCGCTCCGTGCCACCGGTGCCGTGCAGCATGAGCAGCACCGGCGCATTCGCGTCCGTCCCGGGCTGATAGAGATGCTTCATTGTGCGTCAGCCCCCAATACGCGCACCTGAATCGGCGGCAGATTCGCTTCGATCACCGCGCGATGCGGTTCATACCAGTCGGGCAGCATCAGATGCTCGCCCAGCGCTTCGGGCGCTTCGTCCCGCGCGAATCCGGGCGGATCCGTCGCGATCTCGAACAGGATGCCGCCTTCCTCCCGGAAGTAGACGGCGTTGAAGTATTGGCGGTCGACGATCGGCGTCGGATGGTAGCCGTGCTCCTCGACGCGGCTTCTCCAACGCGCATGCTCCGCGTCGTCCTTCGCGCGCCAGGCGATATGATGTACGGTGCCGGCACCGCCCGAGCCGTGCTCCACCGGCGTCGCGTTCACGTCGATGATATTGCCGATATCGGCGGTGGACCGATAGCGGACGTAGCCGCCCTCTTCGCCGACCTTGGTCAACCCCATCACGTTCTCCAGCAGATCCGCCGTCCGGTTAGGCGCCGCGCTCAGCAGGATGGCGCCGCCGAACCCCTTAATCGCCCGGTCTACGGATACGCCGCCGAAGGACCATGCGCTCGCTGCCCCCTCCCGGCGCGCGACGAGCTCGATCCGCAGGCCGTCCGGGTCTTCGAACTGCAGGTACGTTTCTCCGAACCGCTCGGTCTCCGCGAACGGAATCTCGAAGCGGTCCAGCCGCTCTTGCCAGAAGTCCAGGGCGCCCTCGGGCACGACGTACGTCGTCGTCCCCACTTGCCCCGCGCCGATGCGTCCTTTCCGGGAGTCCCGCCACGGGAAGAAAGTAATGATCGTGCCCGGGCTGCCGATCTGATCGCCGAAGTACAGGTGGTACACTTCCGGCGCGTCGAAGTTGATCGTTTTCTTCACCAGCCGAAGCCCCAGGATCCCCGAATAGAAGTCCACCGTCGCCTGCGCGTTCCTCACGAACGCCGTAATATGATGAATGCCTGCCGTTTGAAATGTCATCTCGAATCTCTCCCCTCGATTTTGGAAAAGCGTGCCTTATCCGAATTTCGTTCGCTTATTATGCCCTGTCCCTTAGCCGATCCTTAGTTGAACGCGGCGTCCAGCGAGTAGTCGCCAGCGCCGATAAACGCCACGGCCACGGCAACCGCAATCAGCGTCAGCGGGTACTCGAATCCGTTCGCCGTCGCCCACAGACCGTTCTTGCCGTGTACTTTGAAGGTACCCAGCATGGTCAATACGATCAGCACGGCGGCTACCGGCGTGAGCCATCCCGCCGCGAACAGGATGCCTCCGACCAACTCCATCAGCCCGGCCGCTATGGCCATCGGCACGCCCGGCCGAATGCCGATCGACTCCATCCAGCCGCCCGTCCCTTTCGGACCGTGTCCGCCGAACCAACCGAACAGCTTCTGAGCGCCATGCCCGACGAACAACAAACCTACGACCAACCGTACGATCAACAATCCCCATGCGATACTCATTCGAATCTCCTCCATGTTTTAGGTTTGATTGGCGGTTCCTTTTCAATCACTATGCTTAATTTAAAGAATCTCTATTTTAAGATATATGACCTGGAAAAACGTCTCCCGACTGCGCGGGCACGTGTGTGCCAAGCGACGCTACTTGAAGCCGCCCTGCGCGTATTTGCCCAACTTCTTCAGCAATCGGCTCGCCTCCCTCTGTTCCTCAGGCGTCAACCCCGCGACCGCCCGGCCGATGACGCCGGCGTGCTTCGGGAACACCTCGTCGATGAACGCCCGGCCGTCGTCCGTAATCTCCGCGTAGATCAGGCGGCGGTCATCGGTGGAGGCCTTCCGCTTCACGAGCCGCTTCTGCTCCAGCTTGTCGACCACGTAGGTGATGTTGCCGCTGCTCATCAGCACCTTGCCGCCAATCTGCTGAATCGGCTGCGCCCCCTTGTGGTATAGCAGCTCGAGCACCCCGAACTCCGTCCGATTCAGGCCGTGACCCTTGATATCCCGGTCGGTGTGGGCGTTCACCCATTGACTTGCCCGCGACAGCGCGATGTAGAGATCGAGCGCATCCGCTTGATCGTCCGCCATGGCCACTCGCCTCCTTTAACTGCGCTTTGTTATATCTTGATTTTAAGATACTTTAATTGCAGGGAATTGTCAAGCGGTTTTTTTGTCCCACATGGGGCCATTTGCCTGGAACCTTTCCCCGATGCGCGCGTATCATCTAGATGGACCTTGAATTATTGTCACCTTAATTCGAATTCCAAATGCTCACGAACGAGACGCACATCAGGATTCGAAGAGAGGGAGACTATAGCTATGCCTAATAAAGAACAAGATCGCTGGAGATCCGATATCGCCCCCTACGAACGTTCGCAGTTCAAACGCAGTCTCTGGCAGCTCGCGAATACGCTTGTCCCGTTTATCGGACTATGGTTCGCGGCTTACTGGAGCTTATCCGTTTCCTATTGGCTCACCTTGGCCATCGCCATCCCCGCAGGCGGATTTCTGGTGCGCATCTTCATTATCTTCCACGACTGCTGCCACCGGTCGTTCTTTCGCAGCAAGCGAGCCAACGCGATCCTCGGCACGATCACCGGCATCCTCACTCTTAGTCCCTATGCCCAATGGCGCCATACCCATTCGATCCACCACGCGACGAGCAGCAATCTGGACCGCCGCGGCGTAGGCGATATCTGGACGCTCACGGTGGAGGAATACTTGTCCGCTTCCCGGACGAGGCGGCTGGCTTACCGGATCTATCGCAACCCCGTCGTCATGTTCGTGCTCGGTCCCGTTTATATTTTCCTCATCGATTACCGATTCAACCGCAGGCGGGCAAGCCGCTCCGAACGCCTCAATACGTATATCACCAACGCCGGCATCCTGGCGCTGGCCGGGCTGCTCAGTTGGGCGATCGGCTGGCAGGCGTATCTGCTCGTGCAGTTGCCCATCTTCCTCCTCTCCGGCATGGCCGGCATCTGGCTGTTCTATGTGCAACACACGTTCGAGGATTCCTACTTCGAGCAGGAAGCGGAGTGGAATTACGTGAGCGCGGCCGTCCACGGGAGCTCCTACTACAAGCTGCCGAAGGTTCTGCATTGGATTACCGGCAATATCGGCTATCACCACGTGCACCATCTGAGTCCGCGGGTTCCCAACTATCACCTGGAGAAGGTGCATAACGGCACCCCGATGCTGCAGAAAGTCCAGACGATCACGCTGCTGACCAGCTTGAAGTCGCTGCGGTTCCGCCTCTGGCACGAGCACGGCAAGAAGTTCATCGGGTTCAAGGAGCTGCGCCAGCTTGCGCTGCCGCGAAGCAAGAGCTCTTCTTCCTTATAGAGATCGCAGAGCCGCCTCCGGGCGGCTTTGCTGCATAATGGGGAAGCTCCGGATCGCTCAAGCCGATGGGCTCCCATCTAGATCGCATCCGCTCATAGCCCATCCATTTGCCACATATGCATATAACAAGTGAAGATGGCCTCGCGCTTTTCCGCAAGGGCGATCCATTTTTATCGGAGACGATTCGGAAAAAGGACAGCCGAAAGCGGTTCTTCCCGGATCGTCAGGCTTAGGCAACGAGCATCGGGAACGATCTCTTAGAGGGGAGCGAAGAAACGGATGGATCGCTTAACGACCAATCAAGGCGTGCCGATCGGCGACAATCAGAATTCGAAGACGGCCGGGCAGCGGGGGCCGACCCTGCTCGAGGATTATCAACTGCTGGAGAAGCTCGCGCATTTCGACCGCGAACGGGTACCCGAACGCGTCGTGCATGCCCGGGGCGCCGGGGCGCATGGCGTGTTCCGCGTGACGAACGGCATGAAGCGCTACACGAAGGCGGCTTTTCTGCAGGAGGAGGGCGCGGAGACGCCGGTGTTCGTCCGCTTCTCCACCGTCGTTCACGGCCAGCACTCTCCCGAGACGCTGCGCGACCCGCGCGGGTTCGCCGTGAAGTTCTACACGACCGAGGGCAACTACGACTTCGTCGGCAACAACCTGCCGGTCTTCTTCATCCGCGACGCCATGAAGTTCCCCGACATGGTGCACTCCTTGAAGCCCGATCCGCGCAACAACATCCAGCACCCCGACCGGTACTGGGACTTCATGTCCCTCACGCCCGAATCGACGAACATGCTGGTGCACCTGTTCACCGACGAAGGCATCCCCGCGAGCTACCGGGAGATGCGGGGCTCGAGCGTGCACGCGTTCAAGTGGATCAACGCCTACGGGAACGCGGTCTATGTGAAGCTGCGCTGGGTGCCGAAGCAAGGCATCCGGAACTTGTCCGCCCAGGAAGCGAGCGCCATTCAGGCGGTCGACTTCAATCATGCGAGCCGCGATCTCTATGAAGCGATCGAACGGGGAGACTTCCCGGCGTGGGATCTGGTCGTCCAGATTCTGGACCCCGCCGACATCGACAGCCTGGACTTCGATCCGCTCGATCCGACCAAGGACTGGTTCGAGGACGTCATCCCGTATCGGACCGTCGGCACGATGACGCTGAACCGCAACCCGGACAACGTATTCGCCGAGACGGAATCGGTCGGCTTCAACCCGGGCGTAGTGGTGCCCGGCATCGAACCGTCCGAGGACAAATTGCTGCAGGGCCGCCTCTTCTCCTATTCGGATACGCAGCGTTACCGGATCGGGACGAATTACTTGCAGCTGCCGATCAACTGTCCCTACGCGCCCGTGAACAACAATCAGCGCGACGGGGCGATGTCCGCCAGACAGCAGAGCGGTCATATCAACTTCGAGCCGAACCGCTATCAGGATACCCCGAAGGAGGATCCTTCTCTCAAAGAGGCGCCTACGCCGCTGCAGGGCGAATCCGGCCGGCAGAAGATCGAGAAGACGAACGACTTCGGGCAAGCCGGGCAAGTGTGGAACCGCTACAACGAGTCGGAGCAAGCCGCGCTCGTGAACAATCTGGCGGCGGACCTGGAACCGGTAGCGAAGGAGACGCAGCTGCTCGTCCTCTGCAACTTCTACCGGGCGGACCCTGCGCTCGGCCAACGCGTGGCGCACCGGCTGCAGGTCGACCTCTCGCCCTATTTACAGCATTTGGCCCCGAAGAGCTAAGCGGGCGGGGAACGGCGCGAGATCCCGGAGCACGAACAGAAATGGATCGCGCGAAACGGATCATGAAGCACATCAAAAAGCGGTTGGCAGCAAGCTGCCAACCGCTTTTCTTCCGAAATACCGTTCATTCGTTCAGGACGAGGTCGTACGCCACCTCGAAGTTCGTACCGAGCGGCAGCAGCTCATACAAGTACCGTCGCAGCAGCTCCCGCTCGATCTCGGTCACGACGGCTTGCGTATGAACGCTTAAGTAGACCATGCCCGCCGCTTGATCGTACCGCTCGAACACAATCTCCCCCTCGGCGAACATGCCGTTCAGCACGCCGATGATCCCCGGGAGATCCAAGCTCCGGCTCATCGCGGCCCGCTCGACGCACTCCGGCAGCGCGCCCGCAGGCGGCACCTCTTCTTCCTGGATCATGGAGTATGCCTTGATCTTGAAGCATACATAAGGAACCAGATAGTCGGCCGCAAACCTCCGAAGATCCGCTTGATCGGCGTCGGGAAGCTGCAATTGGTCGTTCCATGCGTAGATCGTGGCCGCGTGGCGGCTGCTCGTATGGATTCGGATATAGCGGAGGTGCGGGAAACGGGCGCGGACGAGAGATTCGGACAATAAGCGGGTGCCCATGGGATCTCATCGCTCCTTCCTCTAATGGGATTGGCAGACAGCTGCCGGGCTGGAGGCTGCGAACCGGATGGCGAAGGCGACGGTGAGTACGCTTACAAGATTCTTATTCGTCTGCCGGTACGGTTTATGTATGTTTTAGCGGCGTGGTGCGGGCAGCGGACAAGACAAGGCATTGGGAACGCGTGCGTTGAATATCGTTAGACAACCATAAGACGCCACCTGATCCCCGACATACCGGGAATGGAGGGCGTCTTTAACGGTGGTTTAGGACGATCTGAGCAAGCGAACCGGTTAACCTTTATTCGCTGCCGTATACGCTCGCGCCGGCTTTGAACGTCTCTCTGACGCGGAGCTCGCCGGATCTCTCGTCTCGTTCAAGAAGGACGAAGTCGGCCGGCGCCTCCGGCAGCAGCCCCTTCCCGGCCGGCAGGCCGAGCGCCTCCGCGGGATGGATGGAGGCCGAATCCCAGCCCTCGGCGAAGTCGCACAGCCCTCGCCTGATCATTCCGTTCAGCGCGGCGAGCTGAAGCTGCGCCGAACCGGCCAGCATGCCTGGCGCGTCCGAGGGGTGCAGACGCCCCTCGGGCGTCAGCACGACGTCGCCGCCGATATGGGCATGGTAGCGTCCCGGCGGCATGCCGCATAAATGGGCGGCGTCGCTCACGAGCAGCGCCCGCTTGCCCTTGACCCGCCGAATGACGCGGATCACGGCGTCCGGCAGATGATGGCCGTCGCCGATGTAGCATGCCCATAGCGCGTCGGCAGCCAGTTGCTCCCACATGTAGTTCGGGTGCCGGGGCACGTTCAGGTGCATGCCGTTGCCCAGATGCGTCGACATCACGGCGCCGGCCTCGATCGCCTCGCGGATCTGCTCGGGCGAGGCCGCCGTATGGCCGATCGATACCCGAATGCCTTCGCCCTCGCAGCCGCGGATCAACGCGCCCGCGCCCGGCCATTCGGGCGACAGCGTCAGCAGCCGGATGCGGCCGGATGCGGCTTCCTGCCAGCCTTTCACCAGCTCCAGATCCGGCGCCCTCACGTACTTGGCGTCATGCGCCCCGCGCGGCCCGTCTAGCGGCGAGATGAACGGTCCCTCCAGATGAATGCCCGGAATGCTGAGCCCCGTCAGAACGTCGGCATCGCATGCGGCCGCGAGCGTACGCAGCGCTTGGCCGATCTGCTCTTGGCCGTTCGTGATCAGAGTCGGGCAATAGGAAGTGACGCCCTGTGCCCACAGCTCGCGGGTGACCTGATGCACGAGCGCCGGAGAAAAGGGGCCGCCGTTGAAATCGAGTCCCTTGTACCCGTTGATCTGCAAGTCCACAAGCCCCGGCGCAACGATGAGAGGCGACGCCTCGCCACCGGGCGCGGACTTCGCCCCGCATGCGTCGCTTGCCGCTCCATCCCGTACCGACAGGACGTCACTCCGCTCCGCCCGGACATCGGCGAATCTTCCGTCCTCGATCCCGAACGCCGTCGGCGCGCTCGTCCGGTAATGCAGCCCGCGGACGACGCCCCGCTCACTCACCGGCCCATTCCTCCGCAGCGTCCCGATCTACGTAAAGCGTGCAGCGGGGATGCCTGCGCAGGACGGTCGCCGGGCAATCGGCGGCGATCTCTCCCGTCAGCGTGCGCTGCACGGCCTGTCGCTTCGTTCGCCCCGGTACGGCGCAGAATAGCTGTCCGCCGGCGAACAGGGCCGGCACCGTCATCGTGAGCGCCCGCCGCGGCACGTCCTCGATGCGGGCGAAGCAGCCATCGTTCACCTGCTGCCGGCGACAGCTCTCGTCCAGCTCGACGGGCTTGACGGTCAGGCTGTCCGCGAAGTCGGCGACCGGCGGATCGTTGAAGGCCAAGTGCCCGTTCTCGCCGATGCCGAGGCAGACCAGATCGATCGGCGCCTCGCGCAGCAGGCCGGCGTAACGCTCGCACTCCGTTTCCGGATCGGACGTACCGTCGATATAATGAACCGTGCCCGGCCGCACGGCATCGAACAGCCGCTCCCGCAGGAATTGCCCGAAGCGCTGCGGCGCATCCGGGGCGAGCCCGATATATTCATCCATATGAAAGGCCGTGACCCGCTCCCACGGCAGTTCCTCCCGTACAAGCGCCTCCAGCGTCTCGTTTTGCGAGGGCGCCGCGGCGAAAACCATTCGAATCCGCTCCCGGACCGCGAGCAGCTCCCGCATCGCTCGGGCGATGTCCGCCCCGGCCGCCCGTCCCAGCGCGGCGCGGTCGGGATATACGCGAACCTCCAGCGAGTCGGCCCGCCTTTGCGAGATCGCTCCTCCCGTGACCGTCATCCCGCGACGCCCTCCTCTCGAATGCCTGTCTGCCGACCGCCGATCTCAACCTCGCGCCGCTCCCGGGAGGAAGCGTAAACGCCCAGAATGATTTCCAGCGAGTGTCTGCCCTCGGCGCCCGTCACGATCGGCTCGCGCCGCCCCCGGACCGCCTCCGCCATGTCGCGCAACTGCGCGAGATGCCCGTCCGGCACGACCCGGAACGGCTCGAACGCGGGCAGAACGACCTGCTCGCCGTCGATCTCCAGCGAGACGATATCGTCCTCCTCGATGATCATCGTGCCTTTCTCGCCGTGGATCTCCAGCCGCTGCCCCTTGCCTTTATAGGCGGTCGTCGTCATTTCAAACGTCCCCATTGCTCCGCTCTCGTAACGCAGCAGCGCGACGGCCGTATCCTCTACCTCGATATCGCGAAGCACAGCCCGCGCTTGGCCGTACAGCGACCTCACCGGCCCGACGAGCCATTGGAGCAGGTCGACGGTATGAATGCCCTGATTCATCATCACGCCCCCGCCGTCCATCTGCCAGGTGCCTCGCCAGCCGGCGCTGTCGTAGTACGCCTGGTCCCGGTACAGCTTGACGTACCCCGAGCAGAGGCTCAGCCTGCCGAGACGCCCTTCCCGGATGAGCTGCCGCGCATATCGGGCTTGAGGCGACATGCGCCGCGGGAAGATCGTCGCCAGGAACACGCCAGATTGCGCGCAGGCGGCCAGCATCGCGTCGATATCCTCGAGCTTGATCGCCATCGGCTTCTCGACCACGACGTGCTTGCCCGCCCGCGCCGCGGCGACCGTCTGCCGCGCATGCAAGCCGCTCGGCGTGCAGATGCACACGACATCGACGTCCTCCCTGGCGAGCAGCTCCTCGTAGGTGCCGCAGACGGCTCCGCCGAATTTCTCCGCGAACGCGTTCGCCTTGTCCGCCGCCGGATCGAAGAGCGCGGTCAGCTTCGCTCCTGCCATTTCCAACAGGCATTTGGCATGCACCTCCGCGATGATGCCGCAGCCGACGATACCGAACCGCACCGGCGTTGTTTGATCGTTCATTTCGCTCACATCCTCTCGATTTCGATAACGCTATTCGTTCGATCGCATTCCGCCTGACGCTCGGACGCGGCGCCGTCGATCCCGACGGCGCGGTCGATCCTGACGGCCCGCTCGTCGGCCGCGATCGCCGCCTCGGAAGCGGCGAGCAGATCGGCGTGCGAGAGCTCGTACGGCCCCCCATCCAGCCGGCTCAGGAAATCGGCCGTGATCAAGGAAGCGGGAACCGGGTCCGCCACCCGGCGCAGCGGCTCCCGGTCCGTCGTCAGCAGCAGCGCTTCCCCGCCCCCCAATAGCGGATCGCCCTCCAACCGGAGCTCCAGCGTGCCACGGGTGCCCGTAACGAACAGCCTGCCGTCCCCCCAGGTCCAGCTGCTCCGCGGCGTATGCCAGTCGGCGTACAGCTGCGCCGTCGTCCCGCCGTCCATGACCGCCTGCACGCCCGCCGCGTCGTAGAAGCCGGGGTGCGGCGACCTGCTCTCGCGTGCCATGAAGCCTTCGACGGATGCGATCTCCCGCCCCGTCAGCCAGCGCAGCAGATCGAAGTCGTGAATGAGCAGATCGACGATAATGCCGCCGGACCGCTTCTTGTCGAAGTGCCAGGCGGGACGCTCCGGCGCGTTCAGGAGATGGGGCTTGCGCATGCCGATATGGACGATCTCTCCGAGCGCGCCCTCTTCGATCAGCCGCTTGGCCGCGAGCAGCGAGGAGCGGAATCGCTCCGTCAGGAGCATCCCGATCTCGATGCGGCCGCGCCCGATCGCCGCGCGCAGCCGGTCCAGCCCTTCGCGGTCGGTA
Source organism: Cohnella nanjingensis (assembly GCF_014212125.1). Lineage (GTDB taxonomy): Bacteria > Bacillota > Bacilli > Paenibacillales > Paenibacillaceae > Cohnella > Cohnella nanjingensis. Next base: position 56,770 of record NZ_JACJVP010000018.1, on the reverse strand, counting down.
ACGGCGGGCTTGTCGAGCATCACGTGCTTGCCGTGAAGCTCGCACCATTCGATCACGCCGATCTTGTCCGCGTTGACGGCGGCGCAGCCGATGACGGATACGTCCTCCCCGAGCAGCGCCTCTCTGTCGGGCAAGAGCGGGACGCCAAATTCCCCCGCGAGCCTGCGGGCGAGCGTGGCAGGCTCGGGTTCGTAGATCCCCGCGAACCGGTGGCCGAGCTGCTGCATCTCGCGGATAAAAATACCGATATGGGCGTGCTGGCATCCGATAATGCCGAACGTCCGTCTAATCATCGCGATGCTCCTCTCCGTCGCGCCACCAAGCCTTGGCGACGGCCAAGTCATGAGCCAGCTGCTCTTCGGGCGGCCAGGGAGCGAAGCACTCCAGCGTCAGCCAGCCCCGGTAATCCGCGGCCTGCAGGGCCGCGAACAGCTCGCGGTGGTCGACGTCTCCTTCGCCCAGGCGGCATTGGAGGAAGTGCTCCTCGCCGCGCGCCGTCCGGTTTTTAAAGGTGCCGGGTTCGCCCGAAGCGCCGATCCGTTTCTCGTCCTTGACGTGGACGTGGCGCAGATGCTTACCCAGCCGCGCTACGGATTCGCGGCCGAAGCCGGTGCCGACGATGTACATGTTGCCGGCGTCGTGGATCAGGCCGACCGTGTCGTCGTTCACCAGGCCGAGCAGGCGCAGCGCGCTGTCCGGGGTTTCGACGAGACTGTTGTTATGAATTTCCAGCAGGATACGCTTACCGCTGCGAGCCGCCTCTGCGGCGCAGCGGCGCAGCCAGAAGGCCGCTTTTTCGTAGTGATAGTCGTGGGCGAGAAAGGCGTTCGGTCCGCCGGGGAACAGGCGCAGCGCGTCCGCGCGCAGCCGGTCGGCATGCTCCAGCATCGCGCAGAACGCCTCGTAGGCCGCCTCGCACTCCCGGTCCGAGGCTTCCGAGAAATTCCCCATGTACCCCGCCAGCACCGGGATGTCCAGACCGAGTCCGTCGGCGACCGTCCGCATCTCGTCCACCCTTCTGCGCGAGGTGTCGGGGGACAGATGGGGCTCTCTGCAGGCGATCTCGATGCCGTCGAAGCCTAAGCGGGCCGCGGTCGCCATCGCTTCCTGAATGCTGTATGCCATGAGCGCTCCGCTGAACGCCGCGTATTTGATCGTTTGCATTTCCGCGTTGCTCCTTTGCTGTCGGCGTCCGGCCTTATCCGGAACCGCTTATTTGATGCCCGAATTCGCGTGATTTTGCACGAAGTACTTCTCCGCGAACAGGAATAGCGCCAGAATCGGGATCAGACTGATCAGCGCGGCCGCCACCATGAGCTGCTCGTTGCCGACCCACTGCCCTCCGAGGGACAGAATGCCGATCGGCAGCGTGTACTTCGCGTTGGAGGTCAAATAGATGACCGGAGCGAGGATCTCGTTCCATTTGCCCATGAAGGTGAAAATGACGAGCGTGGCGATCGTCGGCTTGACCATCGGCATGAAAATGCGCACGTACACCTGAAACGGATTGCAGCCTTCCATCTTGGCCGACTCCTCATACTCCTTCGGAATATTCATAAAGGCCTGCCGCATGAGGAAGATGCCGAACGGCTGGGCCAGCCATTCGATGACCCACAGCGGCGTCAGCGTGTCGAGCAGATGCATCTTGTTGAAGATGATGAAGTGCGGAATGATGATGACGACCGGCGGGATCATCATCGTGCCGAGCACCATGACGAACAGCGCGCTCTTGAGCGGGAAGCGCAGGCGGGCGAACGCGTAGCCCACCATCGAGCAGGAGAGCACCGCGCCGGCCACGGACAGCAGCGCGACGTACAGGCTATTGAATGTATACTGGCCGAAGTTGCCGAGCTCCAGCACCCGGCTGTAATTGGACCATTGCAGCGCCGCCGGGATCCACTTAGGCGGCACGGAGGTATATTCCTTGTAGGTCTTGAGCGAGTTCAAGAGCGCCGCGGCGAAGGGCACGATCATGACGAGGGCGCTGATCGATACCGCGAGGTAGGCGGCCGTTCGGGACCATCTCTTATGCTTCATATTCGTTCTCCTTCCTGTCCGGTCGCGGTACGTTCAATCGTAGTGGACCCACTTTTTTTGCACCCGGAGCTGCAGCATCGTCAAGGCGAACAAGATCATGAACAGCACCCACGCGATCGCGGACGCGTAGCCCATCCGCAGAAAAGTGAAGCCTTCCCGGTACAGATCCAGCATGAGGACCATCGTGGAGTCGTTCGGACCTCCGGCCTGGCTCATGTCGCCTCTGCCGGTCAGCACGTAGATCTGCTCGAACGCCTGAAAGGTGGTGATGGTGCTCATGACGACGACCAGGAAGGTCGTCGGCGAGATCATCGGCAGCGTGATCGATCTGAACTTGCGATACGAGCCGGCGCCGTCCATCTCGGCGGCCTCGTACAGATCGCCGGGCACGCTCTGCAGGCCGGCCAGATAGATGACCATGATGTAGCCGATCCCTTTCCAGACCGCGATCAGCACGAGCAGGGGAATCGCCAGCTTCTCGTCCTGCAGCCATCGCTGCGAATCGAGTCCCAGGCGGGTCAGCAGCGCGTTCGCGGCGCCGAACCGCGGGTTGAAGATGGCGTCCGCCACGTACAGGATCACGGTCCAGGAGGAGATAACCGGGATAAAATGCGCCATCCGGAACCATTTGAGCCCCCGGAGCTTCTGGTTCAGCGCGACGGCCAGCACGAGCGCGAGCAGCGTCTGCAGCGGCACGAACAGGACCGTAAAATAGAGCGTATTCTTAAGCGCTTTCCAGAAGAGCGGATCGCCCCCCATCCGGGCGAAGTTGTCCAGCCCGGACCACCGGGGAGGATTCAGCATGTCGTAGTCCGAGAAGCTGAAGTACAGCGACGCCCCGAGCGGTCCCGCGACGAACAGCACGAAGTGAATCAGGTAGGGGGAGACCATGATCAGCCCCCACCTGCTCTCGGAGGAGCCCCTCCGCTTGGGAACCGGCCGGCCGCCTTCCTGCGCGCGCCCCGTCCGTTCGATGGTCTGCTCCATCGGTATCCCGCCTCTCGTCATATGGCTTTATTTCTTGTAGAAGTCGTTCAGCACTTTTTGCACATCGGCATTGGCGCTCTTCAGCGCTTCGTCGATCGACTGGTCGCCCAGGAAGGCGCGCTGGGCGTTTTCGTTGAACTTGCCCACCCATTCTTCCCATACGGCATTCACGTCGAGCGTCTGTGCGAAGATCAGACTGTCCAGGAACGCTTGGCGGTTCGCCGGCTTCTGTTCGCCCTTCAGGAACACGTCCGATTCGGCGATCGACTTTTTGACCGGGATGGCTTCCCCAAGCTCCGCCCACTGCTTTTGCACGTCGTCCTGCGTCGCCCAGTATTTGACCCACTCCCACGCGGCCTGCGCCTTGGCATCTCCGGATTTGGCGTTGACGACCCACGAATTGGCGATGACCGGGGCCGAGCGCTTGCCGTCGGGACCTTTGGGCAGCAGCGCCACGTCGTAGTTCAGCCCCGCTTCGTTGGCGGCCAGCACCCGAGCGTACAGTCCGATACGCATCGCGGCCGATCCGCTCGGGAAGACGGCGGTATTGCTCTGGAAGCTCTTGAGGTCGACCGGATCGGTAATGATGCCTCGGTTCATGCCGTCCACCATCCATTCGAACGCCTTCTTGTTCGGCTCCGAATCGATGATCGACTTGGTGCCGGTCTCGTCCAGCACGCCGCCGCCGTACGATTTGAGGACCGAGAACCAGCCTTCGGTGATGCTGAAGAAGGTGAGGCCAAACTGGTTTACGTTATTCTTGTCGAAGCCGCTCTCGCCCTCGGTCTTGCCCTTGGCGTCCACCGTCAGCTTGGCGGCGGCGTTCTTCAGGTCGTCCCAGGTCCAATCGTCGGTCGGATAGGCGGCACCCGCCTTGTCGAACAGATCCTTGTTGTAGAAAAGCACGCCGACCTGGATGCCTTGCGGAACGCCCCAGTACCTGCCTTCCGCGTCCTTGTTGTACGCCAAGCCGTAATAGTCGTCGGCCTTCAGGTCCTTGGCGATCCAGTCGGTCAGATCCCTGACCGCTCCGCGCTCGGCGTACTTCATCACGTAGACGCCGTCGGACAGCCACACGTCGGGGGCCGTGCCCGCCGCGATTTGCGTGTCCAGCTTCTGATAGAATTGGCCGTAAGGCGCGCTTTGGGTTTTGACGCTGATATTCGGATGCGCCGCCGTGAACTGGCCGATGAGCTCCTTCATCTTGGAATCCGACTTCTCGTCGGAGTAATAGCCGAGCAGAATCTCGACCTTCTCGCCGCTGCCGGCGGACGCCGATGCGGCGCCTGTCGCGGAACTTGCAGCGGAGGAAGCTGCGCCGTTCCCGTCCTTGGATTCGCTTCCGCAGCCGGCGGCCGCCAGCGTCATCGCGGCCGCAGCCGCGAGCATCATGAACTTCTTTCCTCTTTTCATCATCGTCTCGTCATCTCCCCTAGATCTAAATGAACGCAGTTCGGTCAAAGACTAGCCTCTCGCAGCAACGTCAGGACGGCCAACTGGCCGAGGCGGTATGCGGCGTATCGTAAGCCGATGCCCAGTAATAGCCGGCGGCCAGAATGCGGACCGGCATGAACCCGATCTCGCCGGACGCCGCCGACGTCGTCTCCGAGGCGGCGACGAACATGCCGTCGGCGTCGGTCTTCGCGTCGACGAACCGGCCGGCCATGTGCGTGAATCGGCCGTGCACCGCCGCCGCAGGAATGCTTGCCGCCGTCTCCAGGTTGGACACGCGGAGCGTGACGGTCCCTTTGGAGGCGCCGTACGCGACGCTCATAGCGCTGACGATCATCGGCTTCAGCGTCGTCTGTCCCGTTCGGGCCGAGACGACGGCCGAGGCCGGCCCTTCGTTGCCAGCCATATCAATGGCCGCGATCCGGTAGTAATAGCGCGTATCGGGCAGCAGGCCGGCGTCCTTGAAGCTCAAGCCTCTGGACGTCCCGGCGAGCAGCGACGGATCCGGCTCGAAGCTCGGCTGCTCGCTGCGGTAGACGCGATAAGCCTGAACTTCGCCGTCATCGTACGCCCGGCCGTAAGCGATATCGATCCGCTGGTAGTCGAACGCCGAGGCGACCGGCGCCGCGCTCAGCGCCCCCGGCGGCCGCGTGTCTGCGGGCGGCTGCCAGTAGGCGGCGTTCGGTCCCCATGCCGAAGGCAGCGTGCGCAGGGAATCGTAATGGTGCACGGCGATCCCGGCGAACCCCGGATGATCGCCGAAGGCCGCGTACACTTTATCCAGCTCGGACTCCATGTAGGCGCGTCCTTCTTCGTTGAAGCTGATCGTCTCCGGATCTCCGCCGTCCGCGATATCCTTCGTCTCCACGCCCACGACGACGGAATTCGGCTTGCCGATCGACTGCGCGTAGTCCAGCTCGCCTTGCGCCTGCTGGATGATGCCGACGCTGCCCTCCGCCTGATCCCGGTAATCCATGATGGCGATGTAGTCTGCGGTATCCTGGATGTGCTGCGACAGCCACTTGACCGATCCGTGCCAGGCGATGCTCTGGGCGGACGCAGACGTATCGTACCAGCGCGGGATCGCCGGACCGACGGGGATGCCGAGCCCGGAAGCTTCCTTGCGCTGCATCAGCGCCTCCAGCATGTCCAGGTACTGAATCTCCACGTCCGGATAAGCCGAGTGGAAATCCGGGAGACTGTAGGGTTCGGTGTCCAGATTAATGCCGTCGAACCGCTCGCTCGTATCCGAAGCCAGATTGTAGTTCAGTACCTTCTCGAATTCGCGCAGCGCTTGCTCGCGATAGCGGGCATAGGTGCCGAAGTACGGCGGATTGGTGCCCCCCGCGATCAGCGCCTGCACCCGGTAGCCCCGGCCATGCGCCCAAGCGACGAAGTCCCGGACGCGCTCCCGTTCGTCCTCCAGCATATCGGTCCCTTGGTAAGCGTCGACGCCGAGGTACAATGTCGTCGTCGCGTCCTGCCCGAACGTCGCCGTGTCCGATGCCATCGCATCCAGCACGGCTCGCGAGCCTGGATTGTATATGAGGTTGTAAGAGGCGTTTTCCCAAATCCACATCGCGCGGTCCTGTCGGACCAACGTCGTCGTCTCGTGCGAACCGGCTCCCGTATCCACGTACGTCGTCAGGCTTCGCCCGACCTTGCCGTTCTTCCCGATCGCCCTCGCTTCGATGCTATGGGTCCGGTCGCCCTCGCCCGAGGCGTCCCAATCGTAGGAAAATCCCCCGCCGCGATGCGCAGCCTCCAGCCAATCGCCGCCGTCGATCCGCACTTGGACGGATTGCGGCAAGCCGGTCGCCTCGACCTTGACGCGGATCGGCACCGTACCGCCGACCGTTGATCCGTCCGCGGGACTGAGGATCGTAACGGAAGGCTGCTTCGCCTGCGGCGAATGCACGGTGACGCGAAGGAAGGCCGACCAGGCGTTGTAGCGCGTGGCCGCGTCGGCGGCGCGTACTGCCAGCTCTACCTCCCCGTCGTACGCGGACGTATCCAGATCGCAGTACCAAGTCCCCGATTCATCGCCGTCCGGGTCCTCCATATGCGTATCGTAGATCCGCGATCCGTTCGCCACCAACTGAACGTTGTAGGCCCCTGTATAGCCGCCTTGGATTCGCACGACGCCGGCCGCCAAGCTGTCGCCGTCATGCAAGGAATCGAAGGTCAGCACGGCCGCCGCTTCGGCTTTTGGAATCCTCAGGAATGCGCTTGCCAGGAGTGCCGCCGTTAGAAAGCACAGACATGCTCTACGAATATCCACACGCATAGAGAGGGTCACCTCGCCTCGAATTTTGTTAGATTTCATGACATGTTTATTTTAGAATCATCTGGTTTCCGCATCCTCCTCATAGCTGTGTTAGAGTAAAGCGCTCTTATTCCGACCGCTTCCTCATTGCTTGCTCTGAGTATAAAGAAACGTCCGTTTATCTTACATGTTTTTTCTTTTACAACTTGTGTTTTTTTGCTATAATGTGGGTCACTATCGGCAGGGCAACGCTAGAAGGGACGGTGGACCGGTGGAGGAGCGGGTCAAACGCCGAGTCACGTTGACGATCCGTCAGCGTCTGCTCGCGCTCATTGTCTTTTTTATTTGTTTCCCTCTGCTGCTGATCGGCTGGTCCTGGTACCGGTCTTCGACCGAGACGATCGAACAATCCGCCATACAAGCCAACACCCGGCTCATCCAGCAGACGAACGACTATCTGGATCTGTACTTGACGAACCTGGCTAACTCGACCTATCCGTTCTCCAACAACTCTCTCGTTCAAAAATTGTTGTCTTCCCCCGCTTTGAAGCCCTATGACTATTTCCAACTGTCCGAGAAGGTGGAGGAAGATCTCTTCTCCCAGATGATCTACGGCCGCTCCGATATCGTCGGCATATCGCTGGTGACGTCGTCCGGCCGCCAGATTCACGACTTCAGCAGCTCGGACGAGCCGCTCGACATGCGAGATATCCGCATTCGCAACGCCGGCTTCATGTCGCGAATCGGCGAGCTCGTCGACTTCCAGGTGCTCAAATCCGGCACGGTCGGCACGACGCCGGTCGTGACCGTCACGCGCAAGCTGTACAACAACTTGACCTACAAATACGAGGGCCTGCTGATCGTCGATCTGAATCTGAAGCAGATCGAACATATTTGCCGAAACGCTTCGCTCGGCAGCTTTAATGTTTGGATCGCCGACGTCGACGGCCGAATTCTGTATCATTCGGATCCCGCGTTGATGGGGACGAGGCTGAAGCCTGAATTTCGGGACCGACTGGACAAGGCGCGCGGCGGCTTTTTCCGTCTGGAGCAGCCCGGCGGAGAACAGTTGGTTCTGTACGCGCCCTCCCGGTCAACCGATTGGACCATCGTGGCCGACACCTCGCTTCACGAGGTCATCGGCGGCTTGATCCGCATGCGCAACCTGACGCTGATCGCGGCGTCCGTCCTGCTGATCGTCGTCCTGGCCGCCGTCTCCGGCTTTTCCTTCTCGTTCACCCGGCCGCTCTCCCGGCTCCAGCAACTGATGGCCAAGGTCGAGACGGGCGACTTCGTCGTCCGCCGGCCCGGCGGCCGGCAGCGGCACGACGAGATCGGCTCCGTGTTCGACAGCTTTTACCGCATGGTGGGCGAGCTGAACCGGCTCGGGCTCGAGGTCCATTCCGCCAAGTTGAAGGAGCGGGAGCTGACGATCAAGCACAAGGAATCCGCCCTTCAGGCGATGCAATCGCACATCAATCCGCATTTTCTGTACAATTCGCTCGAAATCATCAACTCCGAGGCGATCGTGAGCGGCAACCGGGAGATAAGCCGAATGACGTCGTCGCTGGCCCATATGTTCCGCTACAATGCCGATCATACGCGCCAGGACGTCCTGCTGCGGGATGAATTGGCCCACATCCGCTCCTACTTGGACATCCAACAAGCGCGCTTCCCGAAGCTGCAGGTCGCGATCGATATCCCGGAGCCGGACGCCGCGCGGGTCCGGGCGCTGCGTCTCACGCTGCAGCCGCTTGTCGAGAATGCCTTCCTGCACGGCTACAAAAACAAAAAGCCGACGTTCATCGGCATTGAAGGCCAGGCCGAGCCCGAGGCCTACTGCGTATCGATCGCGGACCGGGGCTTCGGCATGCCGGCCGAACGGCTTGCAGCGCTCGCAAGGCTGCTCGATGCGGAGGAGCCGAGCGCGGGGGCCGACCGGACCGGCGGCATCGGGCTGCTCAACGTTCACGGACGCCTTCGCATGCTGTTCGGAGCTCCTTTCGGCTTAAGCATTCGATCCTCGTCTGCTGACGGCGGCACGGTGTTCGTCCTCCGGCTGCCCTATGTACGGCTCGATACAACCCAGGAGGAGGCGGATCCCGATGTACAGATTGATGATCGTAGAGGATGAGCAAGCGATTCACCGCAGTTTGAGGAAGCTCGTAGAGACCTCCGGGATGGATATCCGAATCGAGGGAGAGGCGGAGGACGGCGCGGAGGCGCTCGCGATGCTCGAGGAGACGGCGCCGGATATCGTCGTGACGGACATCCGCATGCCGGAGATGGACGGCTTGGCTTTTATCAAGGCCGCGCGGGAAGCGCATCCCCGCATTCGATTCATTATTTTGACGGGGTACGAGCGGTTCGACTACGCCCGCGAGGCGCTGCGCTACGGCGTATCCGAATTTTTGCTGAAGCCGGTCGATCCGGACCAGTTCCTGCATACGCTGGCCAAGCTGCTTGGGGAGCTCGCGCACGGTGACAGCCGCGTCGCTCGGCAGAGCGAATGGCTCCTGCGGCATCAGCAGCGGGTCAAGGAGCTGGCCGAACGCTTATGGGCGGTAGACACCGCCGGAGCCGCGGACAAGATCAGGGAGGATCTCGCGGATTACCGCGACAGCGCCGGCGACGATCTCCGCATGGGCCGATGGGCGCTGGATTTGCTTCGGGCCGTGGACGGGGAACTTGCCAGGCGGGGCTTTGGGATTCCGAAGGCGCCGTCCGAAGAAGAACTGCCGGAGCGCGAGCAAGAATGTCCGGCGTGGGCGCTGGAGGCTTGCCGGCAGCGAATCGCGGAGATCAAGGGCTCTCGCAACTTCGGCTCCCGATATACGATGGGTAAGGCGGCGCGCTACATCCAAGAGAACTGCACGCGGGAGGATCTGTCGCTCAAGGACGTCGCCGAGTGGCTCGGCATGTCGGTCCCCTATCTGAGCCGCTCCTTCAAGGAGGAGATCGGCGTGACGTTCGTCAAATACCTCATCGGCGTGCGCATGGATATGGCGGCGCGGCTGCTGCGGGAGACCTCCGTCCAAACGACCGAAGCCGCTTTCCGCGTCGGCTTTTCGGACTACGTCCATTTCAGCAAGACCTTCAAGAAGCACTTCGGTCTTACGCCATCGGAATTCCGCAAGCAGCTGTCATCGAGATGACGACGTTAACGCTTTTATGCCCTTGTTCTACGTATCGGCGAGCCTCGGGAATTTGCCGGCGAACGGCGTCTACGCCGGAGATAGTCGATTTTTTCGACTATCGCACCCCCAAAGTCCGCGTCTGTACCGGAGATAGTCGATTTTTTCGACTATCGCACCTTCAAAGTCCGCGTCTGCACCGGAGATAATCGATTTTTTCGACTATCGCACCCCCAAAGTCCGCATCTAAGGCCGCTTCGGCGGCCGCGTCGATGAGCGGCAGCAGCTTCGTCGTCGGTTTGCGTACACGTCCGATTGGCAATACGCGATGACCGCGATGGTCATGGCCGTGCTGCCTTCGATCGTGGTATTCATCTTCCTGCAGAAGTACATCGTTAAAGGCGTCGTCGCCGGGGCGGTCAAGGGCTGAGGAAGCTTGCGAACAGTCGGATTAGACGTTGGATTCATGTGAAAAACCGAGGGGCGCGCAAGGGCTCCGTTTGATTTGCGGCGAACATTTGTCACAAGAGGGTCCCTCTCCTCGTCTTGTGTGCAAGAAAGACGAAGAGGAGATGACGGGAATGCAAATGACAAGCGGAACGGATTCCTATGAGGTCGCGATCGTGGGCGGCGGGCTCGCCGGCTTGATCGCCGCGGCGGAGCTGGCGCGCGTGAATCGGAAGGTCGTCTTGCTGGAGCGATCGAACCGGTTCGGCGGGCGAGGGATAACCCATGAGAAGAACGGCGCGCTGTTCAATCTGGGCCCCCATGCGCTCTACCGGGGCGGAGAAGCTTATCGCATCTTGCGCGATCTGGGCGTGACGATCGACGGCGCCGCCCCGTCGGCCGAGGGCTACGGCATCTGGCAAGGCCGGCTCGTTCCGCTGCCGGGCGATCCGATGAAGCTGCTGCGTTCGAAGCTGCTCTCCTGGTCGGGGAAGCTGGAGCTCGGCCGGTTCATGACGCGCCTCCACAAGTTCGATCCCGCCGCGCTGCCGAAGATGAGCTTGCGACAGTGGGCCGAGCGCGAGATTCGCGATCCGATGGTCCGCCATATTTTCTACGCGCTGAGCCGGACGGGGACGTACAACAAGGAGATCGACCATCAGCTCGCCGGTCCTGCCCTGCTCCAAGTGCAGCGTTCGATGAAAGGCGGCGTCCTCTACCTGCACGGCGGGTGGCAGCCTTTGGCGGATCAACTGCGCGATCTGGCCGTGCGGGCGGGAGCGACCGTGCTAACCGGGAAGGCCATCTCCGGCATCGCGCATGACAACGGGCGCGTGAGCGGCGTGCAGCTCAAGGACGGCGAGATGCTATCCGCCGCGGCGGTGATCAGCACGCTGGGACCCGCAGATACGTATCGGCTCGTGCGGGGCGCCGAGCGGACGTCGCTGCAGCGCTGGAAGGACGAAGCCCGTCCGATCATGGCTGCCAGTCTGGACTTGGCGCTGGGTCGGCTGCCTGTGCCGAACCGTCACTTCGTCATCGGTCTCGACCAGCCGGTGTACTTCTCCCATCACTCCCGCGTAGCCCGTCTGAGCGATGATGGCCGTCTCGTCATGCACTTGCTCAAGTACAATGGCGCCGGAGACAGCGACCCCCACGCCGACGAGCGGCTGCTGGAGGAGACGATGACCTTGATTCATCCGGGCTGGCGTCAGGAGGTCGTCGCCCGGCAGTATCTGCCGAACATTGCCGTCTCCCGCGACTACATGCATGTAGGCCGAACGGGTCCCTTGCCCGGACCGGCCGTCCCGGAGCTGCCGGGGCTCTACGTGGCAGGAGACTGGGCGAGCCACGGCGAAATGCTCGTAGACGCCGCCGCCGCGAGCGCCGAACGGGCCGCCCGCCAAGCCTTGGACGTTCTGCGGACGGAGACGGGTTTGGCGGCATTTCAACCAGCTTGAGGTGATGAGATTGGATAACGGTCTGCTTACGAATCAAGTCTACGACGCATACAAGCCGCTCCTGTTCTCGCTGGCCTATCGCATGCTGGGAAGCGTGATGGATGCGGAGGATATCTCGCATGAAGCCTTTATCGCCCTGAATGCGTCCGATCCGGCCGCCATCCGCAACGTCAAGGCGTATCTATGCCGGATCGTGACCAACCGATGCCTCGACACGCTGAAGTCCGCCCGCCACCGCAGGGAAGTCTACGTCGGCCCTTGGCTCCCCGAGCCGCTCCTGACGGAGAAGGACGGACCGTACCAGGCGCTGGCCCGGCACGAGTCCCTGTCGACCGCCTACCTTCTCCTGCTCCAGCAGCTGTCCGCCGTCGAACGGGCCGTCTTCCTGCTGCGCGAGGCGCTCGGCTACGAGTACGACGAGATCGCCGAGATCGTCGGCAAGAGCGCGGCCAACTGCCGCCAGATCTTCCACCGGGCCAGGCGCGGCCTGGCGGAGCATCGCCCCTCGTCCGAAGAGAGCGGCGCGTCTGCGAGTACCATGAACGACCAGCTCGCGCGGCTCATCGGCCAATTCGTGCAGGCCCTGTCGACCGGCGACACCGGCCTGCTGTTAAGCACGCTGTCTGCGGACGCCGCCGCCTATTCGGACGGCGGCGGCAAGGTACACGCCGCCCTTCGGCCGATTCTGGGCAGGGACCGCGTGGCCATATTCATCGCCGGCGTCTACGCCAAGCAATCCGCAGGCTCTACGTACCGGCAAGCCGTCGTGGGCGGCGAACCCGGCATCGTCACGTACGCGGACGGGAAACCGGTGACGGTTCTCACTTTCCGCGCCGAGCAAGGCCGGATCGCCGACATCTATATCGTCATCAACCCGGAGAAACTAACGCGCGTCCAATGAGGACAACAGACTGCCGTTGCGGCTGCTCTCGGCGAAAATGGCCGAATTCTGTCCTCCCCTTGCGGGATTCCGATCCGATCGCATCCGGCACGTCCAGCCGCTTCCTCATGAGGAAGCGGCTGTTTCGTATCCTCGCGCATCCAAAATGCCGTCACGCGCCCCTCTTCGCCCACATACGCTGAATTAAAAAACGGGAGTGGGCGCATGTACCGCGGACCTGATCTCATCGCGCTGCCTGAGGATGCGGGCAGCCACCCGGCCTCCAACGTGGAGTGGTGGTACGCTTATGCCTTTCTGACGGGCGACCGGGGCAACCGCTATGCGGCGATGGCCTCCTTCTTCCGGGTCGGGGAGCTGGCGTTCCCCAAGGGCCACTACCTGATTCACTCCTTGATTCAACCGGACCGCGGCGAATTCGAGAGCCAATCCGAGCTGGACCGAATGCTGGTCGGCCAGATGGCGGGCCTCTATCTGCCGGCGTATCTCTTCATAAATCCGACGGACGGACACACCTGGGAGCAATACAAGCACGTGCTGACGGGCAGCCCGCCGCCTCCTCATCGCTTGCTCGGCCCCTCCGCCGTTCATTCCGATCCGACGAGGGTCGTCTACGGCGACAATCATCTGCTGTTCCAGGACGACCTCGACCCGCGCTTCCAGCTTCAACTAACCTCCGGGACGGCTCGCCTGCGGTTGAACTATACGCCGACGAAGCCGGTCGCGCTCATCGATGAAGCAGGAGATTTGAACGGGCTGCGCTACTACTCCGTGACGCGCAATCGCGTCATCGGGGAGCTCTATACGGCCGGCCGCGTCGAAACGGTGCGGGGCGAAGGCTGGTTCGACCATCAATGGGGCCGAAGCTACGGCTTGCTGCGGAGGGACGGCTGGGATTGGTTCGGCCTGCAGCTGCAGGACGGGAACGACCTGCTCGTCAGCCGGCTGCGTCCGGGCGGCGGTGCGCCGTATTCGGCCGCGAAGCTGATCCGGCGGGACGGGACGGTCGTCACGTCGGAGCGCGTCGGCCTGGCCCCGGAGAGATCCTGGCGCAGTCCGGAGACCGGCGCCGACTACCCGATCGCCTGGCGAATCGAGCTGCCCGACTTTCGTATGACGCTTCGCGTCGCGCCGGCTATGGCGCATCAAGAGATGCGCATCGCCGGTCCGCTGCGGGCGATCTGGGAGGGGGCTTGCGAGGTGAGCGGGGAAACGCGGTCGCCGGACGGAGGGATCCGCCCGGTGACCGGCCGGGGATTCGTCGAGTTGGTCGGTTATCCGCAGATGGAGAGTTGAGGAAGTTGAGCGGTTATCGCCACCATGCCGCCGAAGGGTAGGAGGCGCCTCCGATCAAGATGGTCTGCCCGATGCGCGGCGTCGCGATCGACGTGCGCCGTTCCCGGGCGGCTTTCGCCGCGCGCTCGACGGGGTCTCGCCAGTCATGAAGCGCGAGCGTGAAGGCGGCCCAGTGGATCGGGATCATGACCTTGCCGCCCACGTCGAGATGCGCCTGCACCGTCTCCTCCGGCAGCATGTGGATCGCCGCCCAGCGCTTGTCGTACTGCCCGCACTCCATGAGCGTGAGGTCGAAGGGGCCGTACTTGTCTCCGATCTGCCGGAAGTGCGGCCCGTATCCGCTGTCCCCGCTGAAAAAGACCTTCGCCCCCCCGCCATCGACGACCCATGAGCACCACAGCGTGGCGTTGCGGTCCGTCAAGCCGCGCCCGGAGAAATGACGGGCGGGCGTGCAAGCTAGCGTGAAACCCTCCCAGACGACCTCGTCCCACCAATCGTGCTCTTCGATCTTGCCGGGGTCCACGCCCCACCGTTCCAGATGGGCGCCGACGCCCAGCGGGACGAAGAACCGCCCGACCTTCTCCTTCAGCCGCTTGATCGAGCCGTAGTCCAGATGATCGTAGTGATCGTGCGAGAGCAGCACCGCGTCGATCGCGGGCAGGTCCTCGATCTCGATCGGGAGCCGGTCGCTGTACCGCTTGCCGCCGATGCCCGGGAACGGCGAAGGGGTACGGCCCAGCATCGGATCGAGCAGCAGTCTCCGTCCGTTCAGCTCCAGCAGCAGCGCGGAATGGCCGAACCATGTGACCTTGGCTTGGGGGCTGTCCGCGCCGTCCCGCTTCAAGGACAGGGGGCTCAGCAGCTCCGTCGCGAGCGGCTGGTCGGGCTTGCCGCCCGGCCGGCCTCTCATGAAGTCCCGCATGATCGCCAGATTCTCGCGTAACGACATGTTCATCGTAGTTGGCACTAGATTGACGAATTTCCCGTCTTCATAGTGAGGCGAGCTGCGCATTCGCGCCCGTGCGGCTTCGCCAGGCCTGCCGCCGAAAGCCGGATAGTAACGCAGCACGAGCAGCGTCGCGAGCGCGAGCGCTGCAAGCACGCCGATGACAATTAAGAAAGCTATCATACGAATTCTCCTTCTTTCCCGAACCCGGCAATTTGGTTTCTATTATGATGAGAATACCAGTATACGCATGCGAATACAAAGGAGGCAGGGCCCGATCGTGCAATTGACCTCGACGAGCAGGCCGTGGTTGCAGGAGGCTTTGGGGCGGCAGCGAGCGGACAGTTGGAGCGTTTTACGCTTACCGGCGCGCTCGAAGCGGATGCGAGGCCACAGTTGAAGCGGTTACTCCTACTGACGGGTACGTGATGGCTGTAGCGCCACAGTAGGAGCGTTTTGCTCCTACTGGCTCCAGCAAGATGGCTGAGAGGCCAGCCACCTCCAGGTACCTCCACAATCAGTAATAGTCGATTTTTTCGACGATCACCTGCCACCACGCACCTTCATGAGGCGAGATAGTCGATTTTTTCGACCATCGCCCTCCACCAGACACCTGCGCTGGCTGTTTGGAGCGTTTTGCTCCTACTGGCAGCCGCGGGCTGGTTGCAGGGGCAAAAAAAAGAC
The DNA here is from genome assembly GCF_014212125.1 of Cohnella nanjingensis. Classification (GTDB taxonomy): domain Bacteria; phylum Bacillota; class Bacilli; order Paenibacillales; family Paenibacillaceae; genus Cohnella; species Cohnella nanjingensis. The sequence goes on along the minus strand of NZ_JACJVP010000018.1, from coordinate 41,163 downwards.
GGATAAGGGTAATTACCCTTTCCGTCTTGATTGGGCTCATCCGTCATGACGACGGGTTGCCCAGCTCCACTCTGAGCCCGTAGAAGGCCAGCATCGGCCACCGCGTCGCGTCGTCGAACGGAACGTAATACGCCGGGTTCGTCTCGAAGGCGCCATGGACGACGGCCTCGCCTGCCAGCGCTCGGGAGAGCTTCAGCGCGATCTCGCGGGGTCCCGCGACCTGCCATGCCCGCACCTCCGCGCGCCCCGAAGCGTCCTCGACCGTGAACACGTTCTCCGTCGTATGGGCCAGGAGATGACCCGCCACGTTCGCGAATCGAAGCACGATGCGAGACTCGCCCGTCTCCGGGTCGCAGTCGTATTCGGCCTGGACGGCGCGCGGCGCCCGATGGAGCGGCCCGCGTCCATAGACGGCTCCCAGCGCGACCTTGGCGAGCCTGCCGCCGAGCTTCACGTTGCCCTCCGGGCCGTTGTGGATGTTGTCGCATACCGCGCAGTCGAGCGAAGGCACGACATGAACGCCCGGAATACGCTCGGCCGCCTGCCGCTGCGCTTCGCGCACCCGACCCCAGCAGCGGTCGAGCGCATCCGACGTCTCCCATCCGATCAGGCGGTTCAACTGTACAGTCAGCACCGGCAGTTCCGCATCGTCCAGATCCTCTCTCAGCTGACCGACGAAGCGCTTGAAGCGATCCGGATACGTCTCCGACTCGCCGCTCTCCGGCACGTTCGCGTCCGAGCAGCCTTGATACCAGGCCATCCCCTTCACGCCGCCTCCCGCATGCCGTACGATATCCAGCAGATTCCGGTACAGCTCGCCCGTCTCTTCCAGGTTCCAGCTGCGCAGATGCGAACCGCCGAGCGCCGCCGGCACGAGACCGATCGGGTAGCCGAGCTCGCGCTTCAACCGTTTGGCGAACGCGAGGAACGGCGAATGGCCCGGATTGGACCATTCCCGGTTCGGCGGGAACCGCGTATCCGTCGGGTCGTTCAACGGGTGGGTCGCCATATCCCATCGCCCGTTCAGTCGGAACAGGTGGACGCCGAGCTCGGGGTTGTCGTCGTGCGGCCCCCGTCCGTAGCCGGCCGCATTGCTCTGTCCGGCGATCAGCCAGAGGTCGCCGACGCCGAGATGATGGATCATGTCGCCGCGCACGGGCCACTCCATCGCCGGGTCGTCCTTGCGAATGCGCAGGCACGTCTCGACGCGATACAGCCCCCCGGCAGGCACGGCCAGCCGGATCGACCAACGGCGATCATCCGCCATCTCGCCGGACTGCCAAGGCAGGACCGCCTCGCCGTCCTCTTCCCGCATGACCCGTACGTAAGCCTGCGCCCGCTCCGGATCGAATTCTCCTTCCGCATGCCAGCTTCCCCGAAGCGCCAGTTCGGCGAAGCCCTCCCGCTGCTGGAGGATCGTCCATGACGCCGGGCCCTCCTCGATAAACAGGCCGCTTGCCTTCGCGATCGAAGCCATCTTCTATTCTCCTTTCGATGCATGTTGCTGCCGACTTGCCAGGTAGGACATGCCCAGCAGGACGGACGTCTCCGGATCCTCCGCTACCGTGAAGCGGGGCGTACCCCACGGCGTCCATGCCGTCTCCCGGACGCGCTCCGCCAACCGCGGCAGGAGACGATCCGCGGACTTCATCAAGCCGCCGCTCAGAATGACGACCTCCGGGTCGTACGCGTGAATGAGATTCACGATGCCCGCGCCCCAGTGCAGGAGCAGATCCGCCTCCAGCCGGGCGGCGAACGCGTCGCCTTCCTCGCTGGCGCGAAGGATCGTCTCGTATCCCCAGTCCTTCTCGCCCGCGAGCATGCTGTCCGCGAATCCCGGCAGCTTCGCGGCCCGCAGCGGAATGGCCCAGTGGCTCGCCTGCGCTTCCAAGCATCCCGGATTGCCGCAGTTGCAGCGCTCCCCGTAGATATCGGTAGCCAAGTGTCCGCCGAGGATGCCGGCCTGCCCGTGTCTCCCTCGCACGACCTCGCCGCCGATCATCGCGGCCGTCCCGATCCCGGTGCCGAAGATGACCAGCACGGCGTCCTTTTCTCCCCGAGCGTTGCCATAGGCGATCTCGCCGAGCAATGCCGCGCGGGCGTCGTTCTCCACGACGAGCGGCAGCCCTAGCTGCGATGCCGACCAACCGGCGAAGTCGAAGCCGAGCGCATCCGTATATTTGTCCTTGATGGAGAGAAGCGTCTTGCCTTCTCCGTCGATGATGCCGGGCAGCGCGATGCCGATGCCGCGACAGTCTGCCAGCGATACGCCCGCACCGCTCAGCAACCGGCGTATCCCTTGCTCCACGTCCGGCAGACGCGTCAACAGCCCGTTGTCGGATAGCGCCGGGATGCTAGTCTTCACCAGGACCGAGCCTTCGCGGACCAGTCCGATCTTGATGTTCGTACCGCCAAAGTCGATGGTGACGTTCACGCGGGTTCCCCCTAAGCCAAGTTCAAGTTCTGACGTACGCCTTGATCGTCCCGAGCCGCCCTTGCGGCCCGCCCGTCGGCCGAATCGTATAGGCGCCTACGGCGGCCGGCACGATGAACGTCTCCGCGTACCGGACGACAAAGGGCTCGAACGCGCCCGTCGGGCTCTCCACGACGGCTTCTTCCCCTTCGACCAGATTCAGCATCTGGACGCCGTCGTTCGTATGGTGGGGGACCGTATCCGTGAACCAATGCCGCCGCGTCTCGATGAATTCGAGCTCGTGCAGCCCCGTTCGCTCCTCGGACCAGCCTTCGCCTGCCGCGACCGGTTCGATCCGGTCCACCAGGTTCTCGCGCACCCACTCGGTTCGGCGGTCCCACTGGATGTTGCGGCGGCCGTGCTCCAGGTGGACCGGACGCGGCTTGCCGTCCAGCCCGAGGCGGTCCCAATCCCACAGCTTGAAGGTGAAGATATAGGGCGTCGCGCTGATCTCCAGCACCATCGTGTCCGTGCAGGAGCAGTGAACCGTGCCGGCCGGGATCAGGAAGTGGTCGTGCTTGCGCGCCGGGAAGGCGTTCACATGCCGATCGGCCGGGAAGGAACGGTCGCCCGCCTGCGCGCGCTCGAGATCCGCCATCATGGCGTCGGGATCGACGTCTTCCTTGAGCCCCAGATAGACGTTCGCGCCTTCCTTGGCCTCCAGAATATAATAGCTCTCGTCCTGCGTATAGGACATCCCGAAATGCTGCTGGATATAGTCGGTCAACGGATGGACTTGAAGGCTCAGGTTCTGGCCGCCGATCGTATCGAGGAAGTCGAAGCGGATCGGGAATTCGGCCCCGAACCGCGCATAGACACGCTCGCCCAGCAGCGCCTTCGATTCAAAGAAGACAACGTTCATCGACGGCAGCTCGATCTGTACGTCTCCGTACAGGAAGAGGAGGCTGTTCTCCTCGGGCACGCCGTCGAAGCCCCAGGCATACGGGTTGCCCTTCGGCTCCAGCCCGATATGCGCCTCCAGCCAGTTCCCGCCCCAGACGCCCGGATCGAAATACGGCACGAGACGGAACGGCCGCTGCACCGTCTGGCGCATGCCCGCGAACAGCGCCGCGCCCGTCACCATGCGGGGATCGTCCCGGCGGTTCGTGTCCAGATAGTAGTCCGCACCGCCCAACAGAGATCGCTTCAACCGGTCGGCCGTCCGCCACTCGACGAAGAACCCCCGTTTGTATTTCCGCAGGATGTCCTCATCCTCGTTGTCCGCGCGCCAATTGCCGAATTCCCGGCTGCGGTAGCGCTGCTGTATCTCCCAACGCGCCAGATCGGCGTAGATCAGCACGTCTCCCTTGGCGACTAGCGAAGCGCCGAAGCCGATCACGAGCACGACGCCTTCCTCTACCTCGCGAACCTGGCGGGCCGCCGCCGCGAGCCGCTCTTCGTCGTAGAATTCATCTATCGTAAAAGACGCTTTGTAGCCGAATACGCGATCCTCCGTCAGATAGCGTCCCAGTTTCTCTTGAAGTCTTGGGGCGTCGTGCGCCGCCTGCTCGGCACGCACCACCAGCGCGGGATTCAGCCCGCTCAGTCCGTTCACGATCTCTTCGATGCGGACGGCCGGGTAGCATTCGACGACGAAGATCGTCTTCGTCCGCCGCTGCGCATGCGCCGCCAGCAGTCTGGCGATATCGCCGTAGCCTGCCCACGCTTCCTGTTGCCAACCGTCGATCGCGATGACCGGTTCTTTCTCGTAAGATGCCATGCCAACCAACCCCCTCTTTTGGTATCCCAACTGACCTTCATGATAGAATATCGCCCGGTCGAATTCTTTTCAGGTTGAAGACGGCGATTTATAAAAAGTGGACAGAAACCGGCGTTCCTGCCCCGCGGTCATTGTATTCGACAGGGCTACCCGGTAAGATGTGTAGTACGGATGGTGTTCGCCCATGGAATTCACGCAACAGGAACTGAATCATAAAAACGCCATACTTAACGACTATGCCGCCAATCTGAACGGCTCCGATCTCTCCTTCTACGTCCACTATTGGGGCGGCGAGAGGAAGCTGTACACGAACCATGTGCACAAGCATTCCTTTTTCGAAATTTGTTACGTGCTCGACGGAGAGGGAGCCTACGAAGAAGGCGCGAACCGGCTGCCGATCGGGCCGGGCACGCTGTTCATGTCGCGTCCGCACCTGAAGCATCAGATCGTCAGCGAGGACGGCCTGTATATCGTGTTCGTCGCGTTCGAGCTGATCCCCTCGGACTCCTCCGAGGAAGGGGTACGCCGGTTCCAGAGCCTGGAGAAGTCCCGCGTCTTCCTGCTCCAGAACGCGCAAGCGCTTCCCGCCGTGCTGATGTGGCTCGCGCTGCTGAAGCAGACCGAAGTGGCGCAGCGCTTTTTCGACGACGGCGTCTTAGGGCTGGCCTGCGCGCTGCTGACCTCGTTCGAGAACGCGTTCTCCGACCAGCGCGGACCGGCCAGGACCGTGCCGGTGCAGCCTTCCGCCTCCACCCTCGTGCACCGGGCGAAGCTGTATATCCGGGACAATCTGGCCCAGGAGCTGAAGCTGTCCTCCGTGGCCGATTACCTGCATGTATCCCCCCGGCATCTCTCCCGCCTGTTCGGCGAAGAGCTCGGCCAGTCCTACTCGACCTATGTGCGCAGGGAGCGCATCCGTCAGGCCGTCACCCTGCTGACCACGACGGAGTGGTCGATCAAGCGGATCGCGGAGGAGACCGGCTTCGATACGGTGCATTACTTCACCACCGTGTTCAAGTCCGAGATGGGCGAGCCGCCGGGACAGTTCCTGAAGAAGCTGCGGGAGCATACGGACATGTTCTAGCCGGATCGGCCCAGCCAGGTCAGGACGATAACAGAACCTCCAATCCCGCTTCGGCCAAGCGGGATTGGAGGTTTCTTGGGTTGGCCATGCGAAGCCAAGCGGCAAATCAGCGTTCTAGACGAATCCGTACAGTTGCCAATCCGCCGCCCTCGAGCAGTCCGCGAATCGCGCCGTCCGTCACGTCCAGTTCGGCCGCATCCTCCTCCAGCGCATTGGCGCGGAACGCGCCCGCAACCCTAGCGCCTGGCACCCGGATCGTATAAGCTGCCGCGTCGTCCCGTTCCTCCGCGCTGCGGACGTCCTGCAGCCGGACGATCAGTCCGTCTCCGTCCTCTGCCGGCTTCACGTAGATCGCCGCGACGCCTTCGCCCGTCACCTCAAGCAGCGTGCCGTCCGAAGCTTCCGTGCAGGCATAGGCCGGGAACAGCTGCACCGGCTGCGCGGCTTCGATGCCCCGCCGATGCATCTCTTCCGAACGGAAAGGGCCTGCGAACGGCGTGATGACGTACGTGAAGCTCATCGGACCCGGCTGGCTGGCGCGGAAGTTGGTGTCCCAGTAGTTGTTAAGCGGCCAAGCGAGCAGCACCGGATCGGCCTCCCGCGGGATCGCAGCCTGCTCCCGGCCGAAGTGGAAGCCCCCGATCTGCACGAGCGGCGCGTCCGGGCAAGCCAACGTGACGCCATGCCGGCCGTCGAACACCGAGACCGCCTGATCTACGGTCACCCAGTCGCGGCAGACGCCGGGCAGTTGGTCGTCGTCCAGCCGGACAAGCGTGCCCGCGGTATCGAACGCGGCTTCCCAGCCCGCGTCCAGGCGGAGCGGGAAAGCGAAGTACAGCGACTCGGGCGCCCGGTCGTCCGTCTTGTCCAGCGTAGCCTGCAGCTCGATGCCCGGACGGTCGCGGAACAGCGTGATGCGCTGCTCCAGCCTGCGGACGCCCGGCGCCTCCCAGACCAGCGCGAGCGTCGCGCCGCTGTCGTGCTCTTTGACCGCGCAGGACAGCAGCTTCTCCGCCCCGCGCCGGCTGGCCGTCCACTCGCGGTTCCAGCAGCTAATGCTGTTGTTGCACTTGTCGATCTCGCGCAGGAACAGCGTCTCGCGGTGGCGGCGGTGCGCCAGCGGGTCGGGCATCTCATGCACGTATTGGAACCACGTCCACGGACTGCCCGGATCGATCATGGACCAGTCCGCCCGCTTGTCGAACAGCTCCGCGATCCGTCCCGTCTCCGGTTCGAAGCGCAGCCTGTAATAAGGCGTCTCGATCCGACCCTCGCCAGCGGAGACGGTTACGCTCGGGCGGCACTCCTCGGAAGCGAGCGCGGCCACGGGGACCTTCTTCCAACTGAAGGCCGGCAGCGTCACGGTGCCGGCGGAGGGCTTGGACCAGTCCGTGTCCAGGTTGTTGCGGTGAACGTGAAACCGGCCGCCGGCCGTATGACGGCCCTCGAAGTACCAGTAATCCGGCAGACGAACGTCCACGGTCTGCTCCGCCGAGGTCGGATTCACGAGGAGAACGCCGTCGGGCGCGCCCGACTGCAGCGGATTCCCGGCGAGCCGCTCCATCTCCCGGTTCAGCAAGTAGCCGCTCAGGCTGTTCGCCTGGTAGGCGAAATGCGCTTTGTGCCCCCATAGTACCTTGGTATACGCGGCGTCGGGTTCGGTGACCGAGATGTTGGCGCCCCAGGTGTGCTCGTCGTACAGCTGCACTTGCTCCCAGGCGTCGTCATATAGACGCGCCTCCGCCTCCTGCGCCGGTTCGCCGCGGAAGGCGGCGAGGAACTCCGCGCTCCGGAGCGCGGTCTTCGACCGGCGGGAGAGCCGCGTCTCGTCCGCGGAACTGGCCGCGCCGAAGTTCCAATAGTCCGTCCAGTCGCCCGGATGAACGGGCACTTGCTCCTGCGGAAGTCCCTTCAAGCGGTCCAGCAGCATCTCCGGCGTCACCATGCGAATCCGGGGACCTAGGCCGTCCGCGTTCCAGCGCCGGATCATGCCGAGCAGCTCTTGATCGGGCGGCGTGTTGTCCAGCATGGGGATGTTCGTCGCCGACAGGTAGACGAAATCGTACGGATAGCCTTCGCTCTCGAGACGCGAGAGGTAGCGGTCGAGCCCCGCCTTCATCTTGGCCATGTCGTTCTCCCACAGCTCGCCGAACTGCGTGAAGAGCGAATAGTGCTCGCCATGGAAGGTGAGCAGCTCCCTGCGGTCCGGAGCCGCCCAGCGGAACGCGCTCGGACGCTTGAACGGGATCCCCCCGAAGTGGGTGTTGATGCCGGTCGTATACAGCTCGATCCCCGCGTCCAGCAGAATCTGCGCGAACGTCCACGGCTGGCCGTTGATGTCGTGGTTCACCGCCGTACGGATCGGCACGCCGAACCGCTCCCGAAGCGCCTTCACGGGATAGAGGGCGCGCATCATCTCTTCCGCGGAGCATAGCGGCGTGCTGTGCATGTTCACGGCCGTCAGACAGATCTGACCGCGCCCGACGCATGCCGCGAATCGCTCGACCTGCCGGCCGTCCGCCGTCTCCAGCCAGCGCAGCACCGGCGCGGTCGCCTCGCAGGTCCAGTAGAACCGGTCGTCCGCCGGATCCCCGGCCGTCTGCTCGCACAGATCGATCGCTTGGTCGATATAGGACTTCTGCAACTCCCAGAGCACGGGCTGCGGATGGGTGTAGCCGACATCTAGATGACTGTGTTGATAGACGAGAATTTCCCGAATCTTGGACATGTTCGCTTCCCCTCACTTCGTGACTTTCTTCTGTTGCTGCAGGAGCCTGGATACGCCTGCGAAGGTGCTGATAGACGTCTCGTCGGACACTTCGAGGGCGACGGGGAATTCGCTTAGCGCTTCCCGCGCGCTCTCCAGGAACAGCTCCTTGCTCTTGACGATCTGGCCGCCGATGACGACGGCTTCGGGCCGGAACGACCGCAGGAAAGGCAGCAGCATCTCCCCGATCATGGCGCCGAATCGCCGGAACACCGCGATGGCCCGTTCATCGCCCGCTTTGGCCATTTCGGCGGCATTCTTGACGTCCAGGCTGTCGCCGTCGAACCCGGCCTCCTGCAGGAGCCGGACGATGCCCCGCTTGGAGATGTAGTCGTCGACGACGGATTCCCGGAAAGGCTGATTGTAGATCCAGCCGTGCTCGGGCACATCCTGCCGGTACTTCACCAGCTCGCCCCGCTCGAGGAACGCCGATCCCGCGCCGGTACCGATCGTCAGGCACAGCGCCCGGGCGTAAGGCCCCGCCTTGCCGGACTCGTACTCGCCCAGCGCGAACAGGTTGGCGTCGTTCTCGAACACGATGTGGAACCCCGGCGAACGCTTGGCGGCGAACGCGCTCTCCTGCGCCAGCCGGTGCGCCAGCTCCTCCCGCAGGTTCACCCCGTAGATCGCTTCGAACTTGTCCACGGCCCGGATGTAGCTGATGCCCCGCTCGTAGTCGAACGGCCCCGGGAAGGCGTACCCGATGCCCTCCACCCGGAACGACCGCGCCATGATCCGGTTGGTCTGCTGCTTGACCAGATCGACGAGATGCCCGAGCAGCTGCTCTTTGGATTCCTTGGACTTGGCGGGATAGATCATATAAGTGCCCGGAACGAGCCGTCCCTGATCGTTCACGACGGCGGCTTTGATGAACAGTCCGCCGACATCAAATACGATTGCGTAGTTTCTCATGACCTGCTCTCCCATCCGCTTAAACGATCTGCCGAATCCGGATGAACCTGGGACGGTAGATGCCGCCGAACGCCTCGTGGGCGTCCCAGCTTGTCGTATTGACGTTGTAACTCGCGAGCAGCTCGCCCGGCCGCGACAGATGCGGATGCGCCTTCGCGTTGTACGTGTAAATGCCGTTGCCTTCTTCCGACTCCGATGCGGCGTAGAGCGGAATAGCGGGACCGAACGGCCCGACGGGGCTGTCTCCCGCGTAGAGCGCCACGCGATTGCCCGAGATGCCGCCCTGCTGGCAGACGATGACGTACTTGCCGTCCAGGAAGCCGCCGGTCATCGGACTCACGCTCAGCTCCGACGACACTTCCGGCACGAGCGGCGCGCAGTCTTCCTTGCGGTCGGTCCATTCGCGGCCGTCCCAGTACGTCCATCGCTCGAAACGCGCAAGGTCATCGGCCGGCACCCGGGCGGCGACCAGCCGGGTCGCCCCGTCGTTCTGCAGCCCGTAGACGTAGACGAACCCATCCGGGTTCGGCACGCCGGCTTCTTCCGTCAGAGGCAGGATCGCTGCGCCGAAATAGGTCGTATGCCCGCCCGCCGAGCGGAAGTAGAGCGGCGTATCCGCCTGCTCCTGCTCCGCCAGCAGGGGACCCTGTTCGCCTATCGGAGCGGAGACATGGGTAATGCCGTGCACCGCGAATTGGAAGCCCTCCGGTCCGTCCGGATCGGGTCCGATGATGAGCGGGAAGCAGTGGAACTTGCCGCCGACCGACGTCCCGTCCTGCAGCCAGTAGTAGGTATCTTCGTGCGCCAGCGCGCCCGGGGTTCTCGGAACGATCGCGCTCTCGGGCGCCTCTCCGTCCTGCTCCCAGTGAAAGGCGATCGCCGCGGGATCCGGACGGTCGCCGTCCAGCAGCGCATAGGAGTTGTTGATTATGACCGCGTTCACCCGCGCGTCCGTCGCCTCGTCCACCCCGCCGATGAAGGTGTCTCCGAACAGGAGCAGCGTGCGGCCGTCCGCCGCCCGCCCTTGCGCTTCCACGCCGTTTAACGGAATCGAATAGATCCCGTCGGAGCCGGTCCAGCCCGCCTTGCGATGGAAGAGCCGCGTCCAATCCTCCGCCGGCTCGGCGGCGTAGCCGCGGCCTGCGGCGAACCGGCCCGCCTCTCCCGTCAGCCGGACATATCGGGCGTGGACGGCGTCCTCCAGCTGGATAACGCCGCCGAGCGCCGCCGCGAAAGCTTCGCTCCACGCCCGGCCGTCCAAGGAATAGCTGACCCTCGCGGGCGAAGCGGAAGCGGACGCGCCGCCTTCCGTCAGATGAATCTCTCCGAGCGGATACGTCGCGCCGAAGTCGTAGATCGTCTCCTCCCCGCTCCGGTCGCCGTCCGCTTGCCGCACGCGGACGAACGAGATCGGATCTCCCTGCCGAAGGGGGGGATGCGTATGGCGGTTGTCGTTCATCTTCGAAGTCCCCCTTTTCTCTGGTCGATGAATGGTATGGATGCCCTCAGGACGCGGGACCGATCTCTCGGATCCGAATCCAGCGGGGATGATAGATATCGGCGTTGCTCGCATTCTCGGCCAAGCTCGTCGAATTGACGTTGTAGGTGACCAGCAGCTCGCCCTCCCCGGACAGGTGGGGATGCGCCTTGGCGTTGTAGGTCACGATGTCTTGCCCCTGCCCGAGCTCCGGCGTATGGTAGAGCGCCGTCATCGGCCCGAACGGACCGGCCGGCGAATCGCCGACCGCATAGGCGACAACCCCGCCGGTCGAATTCCGCTCGCAGACGAGCAGATACTTGCCTTGCCAGCGTCCCGCCTTCATCGGCGTCACGCTAAGTTCGGGGGATACGCCTTCCGCGAGCGGCGCGGCATCCTCGATCCGCTCCGACCATGTCCGGCCGTCCCAGAAGCGCCACTGCGACGGATCGCCGAGAGCGGCCGGCAGCGCGCGGGCGACGAGGAGCCGCTTGTCGCCCGTCGGTTCGGCCTTGTAGCCGTACGTATAGATATAGCCGTCCGGCTGCGGCGCGCCCGCCTCTTTCGTGTTGTCGAGGATGCCCGCGCCGAAGACGAGCTCGCCGCCGTCCGGCAGCTTGCGGTACAGCGGCGTATCCGACTGCTTCTGCGCCGCATAGTCCGGGACGCCGTCCTTCAGCGGCACCGAGATATGCGTCACGCCGCGGATCGCGAACTGGAAGCCCGGCGGCTGGGCCGGGTCCTTGACCATCAGCAGCGGGAACAGATGCAGCTGTCCGTCCTTCGCGATCCCGTCCTGCAGCCAGTACCAGCTGCCCGGCAGCGCCTTCGCCTGCTCCGTGTGCGGGGAGAACAGCGACAGGTCGGCCGACTTCGGCACCCATTCGAAGCGGATGGCGGCCGGATCCGGCAGCGCCCCGGCGAGCAGGCCGACCGAATTGTTGACGATCGCCCCGGACTCCCTCGCCCGCGATACCGGCTGCACCTGCCCCGCGTACGTATCGCTGAAGAGGAAGAGCGTCTTCGTGTCCGCTCCCGCGGAGCCGGGTTGGTCGGAGGCGTCTCCCAGCGGGACGGAGAAGATCCCGTCGGCCCCCGTCCAGCCCTCGTAACGGCTGAACAGCCCGGTCCATTCGGGCGCCGGTTCGGCCGCGACGCCGGCTCCGGCGACGAAGCGAAGCGCGCTGAGGCCATAGAGCGCCCGACCCGCTTCCTCCGCGCCCCAGTTGCCCTGCCCGGCTCCGCCTTGCGGGACCAGCTTCACGTAGCGGGCCGGCACGCCGCCGAAGTCGACGGCTTCATGCCCGCCGTCCAGATTGGTCGCCGCGAGCCGGTCGCTCCCGTCGGCCTGAGCGAACCGGTACGGATAGCCCTTGCCCTTCAGTTCGGACCACGTCTCGCCGTCGATCGAGTAGGAGATGCCGACGTCGCGCAGCCCTCGCGCGCCGAGCGGGCTGCCCGCCTCGTCCTTGCCGTTGTAGTTCCAGATCCGCATCTCGCCGAGCGGATAGGTGCCGCCGAGATCGACCGTAATCGACGCCTCGCCAGACGGACCGGCGCGCAGCAGCCACATCGTGCGCGGATCGTTGCCGTGCGCGGCGTTCTTGCCGGACGCGCCGGACAGGCCATAGCCGTTCACGGCGTTCTCCGGATGGGAAGCCTCGGCCTCGCCGCCGGCGTCGCTCGCCCCGACCGGGTCGATGAGTCCGCCGTAGACCACTTCCCGGGCATAACGATAGAACCGCGCCTCCGCGAGTCCGAAGACGCGCGCGTCCGCACCGCCTTCCGCCGCGGCCCAATTCCCGTTGCCCGGCGCTTCCGCCGCCGTCAGCTTGACGTAGCGGGCCGGAACGCCGCCGAAGCGGATCGGGCTGTGCCGGCCGTCATCCAGATTCGTCGGGCCGAGACGGTCGGAGCCGTCGGCTTTGGCGAGCCGGTACGGGTATCCGTCGCCCCGCCATTCCTCCCATATATCTCCATCCGCCGAGAGGGAGACGGCGACGTCCTTCAGCCCTCGATCGAGCAGCCCCGCGCCCGGCGAATTGTTGTCCTGCTCGTTGTAGTTCCAGATCCACATCTCTCCCAGCGGCTCCACGCGTCCCAGATCGAACGTCAGGGCCGCCGCTTCGCCCGCTTCCGTGCGCACGCACCACATCGTGCCGCCGCGGTTGCCGTGCGTATGCGACTTGGCTTCCGCGCCGGACATGCCGGACTGATCCGCCGCGCGATTCGCGGCGCACTTGTCCATCGCCTTGCCGTCTACGGCGGCGACGGGAATGAACGAGCCGTAGCCGACCGCCTCCGCGGCCTTGGCTTTGCTCCCCTTGCCCAGCGGACCTACCGCCCACCACGAGGCTGCAGCCAGCACGACGACCGCTGCCGCGCCCGCTAGGACGTACCGCATTCGTCTTATCATCGGGGCAACCCCATTTCCGCCCATTGCCGCGCTCGCGAACCGCATGCTACTTCTGGTCGGAGCCCTCGTAATAGACCCATCTCGAACTCGTCTTCATAATGATCAGCGTCAGCACCATGGCGATGATCAGCAGCACCCAAGCCAGCGCGGACGCATAGCCCATCTGCAGATCCTTGAACGCCTTGTTGTACAGATACAGCGCATAGAACATCGTCGCGTTGTTCGGGCCGCCGCCCGTCATGATGTAAGCCTGGATGAACACCTGGAAGCCGCCGAGCACGCCCATGATCACGTTGAAGAAGATCGTCGGCGTGAGCATCGGGATCGTGATGTTCCAGAACTGGCGGAGCCGGCCCGCCCCGTCGACGGTCGCCGCTTCGTAGAGGCTTCTCGGCACGCCTTGCAATCCGGCCAGATAGATGATCATCGTGCCGCCTACGGCCCACAGATTCATCAGGACCATGGAGGGTTTGGCCCACAGCTCCTCGGTCAGCCATCCGGGACCGGTTATGCCGAAGTTCGCGAGGAACGTGTTGATCAGGCCGAAGTTGCCGTCCAGAATCCATTGCCACAGCAGCGCCACGGCGACGCCGGAGACGACGCTCGGCAGGAAGAAGATCGTCCGGAACACCCGGATGCCGAACACCTTCTGATTCATCAGGATGGCGACCAGCACGCCGAGGACCGTGTTCAGCGGCACGCTCAGCGCGACGTAGTACAGCGTATTGCCCAAGCTCTTGAAGAAGAGCGGGTCCTGGGTGAACATGAACTTGTAATTGAGCAGCCCGATCCACTTGGGCGCGCTGTAGATGTTGTACGAGGTGAAGCTCAAATAGAGCGAGAACAGAATCGGGAAACCCATGAAGATGAGAAACCCGATCAATCCCGGCGAGAAGAACAAATAACCGTTCAGCGCTTCCCTGGTGCTTAACTTCATCGCTCGTCTTTCGCGCACGGCGAATCGTACCCCTTTCTGAGCGTTTCATCCGCCCGCCTCAGAGGCGGACGGACGAAACCGAAGGTCTCTTATTTCGTCTTGTTGAAGTTCGCGACGGCATTCTCGGCATTCTTTTGCGCGCCGTCGAGGAACTCCTTCGGATCTTTGCCGGAGTTCAGAACCGCTTGCTCGACCGGGTCGAGGTTGCCATGCCACGACGGCATCGCTTCGATATACTCGATGAAGCGCGAATACTGCATCTGATCGACGATCATCTTCCAGTTCGGATCCTCCATGAACTTCGGATCCTGGGCCGCCTTCATGTTGGAGACGAGCGAGCCGGACGCTTCGTGGATCTTCACCTGCACGTCCGCGCTCGTCAGGTACTTCATGAGCTCCCATGCCGCCGCCGCGCGCTTGTCGTCCTTGTTGTTCACGAGCTCGAGGTCGAAGCCGGCAGACCAGCTGGCAGGCGTCTTGGTGTACGGGATCGGAGCGACGCCGAATTCGAGGTCGGGCGCGCGGGTCTTGATTTCCTGGTACAGGTTGTTGACGTCGACGATCATCGCGGCCTTACCTGCGATGAACGGGCTGAATCCGAGCGCGCTCGCTTGCGAGTTGAACGCGGACATCGCCTTGACGCCGTACTTGTCCTGAATCTTCTTCTCCCATTGGAGCGCTTCGAGGTTCTCCGGCTTGTTGAAGGTCGGTTTGCCTTCGTCATCCCAGAAGCCGCCGCCGTTCGCCCAAGCGAGCGTCCACAAGTGCAGGTTGCCGAGCGCCGGGGAGAACCCGATGACGTCGAGCATTTTCTTGTCGTTCCACTTGGTCAGCTTGTCGGCGTACTGCTCGAGCTCATCCCAGTTCGCCGGCGGTTTGTTCGGATCGAGACCCGCGTCCGTGAACATTTTCTTGTTGTAGTAAAGGACGCGAACGTCCGTGTCGTTCGGCATGCCGTACATCTTGCCTTCGTACTTCATAAGGTCGACGAGCACCGGGAAGTAGTCGCCCAGGTTGACGCCGTCCTGCTGGATGAAGTCGTCCGTGCTCAGGATCGCGCCAGTCTTGGCGCGGGACGGCACCGTGCTCGTGTCGTTCAGGGCGAGGTCCGGTCCGCTGCCCGCCGCCATCGCCGTGGACAGCTTCGTCCAGTAATCGAAGAAGTTCACGCCGAGCTGCTCGACCGTGATGTTCGGGTGCTGGTCGTGGAAGTCCTTGAGGAGCTGATCGGTCAGGTCCTTCATCGGGCCGTCCGTGTAGATGTGCCAATAAGAGATGGTGACCGGTTCATCCGCCGGAGAAGCGCTGGCGGAAGCCGAACCGGATGCGGGCGCGCTGGGCGAAGCGGACGGACTTGCGTTCCCGTTGTTGTCTTTGTTGCCGGAGCAAGCCGCCAGCATCGACGAGAGCATGACGGTCGTGAGCATGAGGACGAGTGCTTTTTTCTGTTTCATCGTTTCCATGT
Organism: Cohnella nanjingensis; assembly: GCF_014212125.1. Classification (GTDB taxonomy): domain Bacteria; phylum Bacillota; class Bacilli; order Paenibacillales; family Paenibacillaceae; genus Cohnella; species Cohnella nanjingensis. The sequence continues at coordinate 25,912 of NZ_JACJVP010000018.1, read as the reverse complement.
GACCTCCCATATTGAGCGATTCGATAATCCTGGTTCCGACTAGCCGATATCCATCGCTGTCCGCGAAGAGCCGCATCCCCCCTCTCATGCGTAAGTGGCAACTGCCTTTGCCTTTGCCTTTGCCTTTGCCTTTGCCTTTGCCTTTGCCTTTGCCAGTGCCAGTGCCAGTGCCTGTGCCTGTGCCAGTGCCTGTGCCTGTGCCAGTGCCAGTGCCAGTGCCAGTGCCAGTGCCAGTGCCAGTGCCAGTGCCAGTGCCAGTGCCTTTGGTCTAGCCTTTCACGCCGGTCAAAGTCACGCCTTCGATGAAGTAACGCTGGAAGGAGAAGAACAACGCCAGCGTCGGCAGCATGACGAGCAGCGAGGCCGCCATCATGACGTTCCACCGCGTGCCGTACTGCTGCTGGAAGCTCCGCAGCCCGAGCATCAGCGTGAACTTGTTGGTATCGTTGAGGTAGATGAGCGGTCCCTGGAAGTCGTTCCAGACGAGGGTGAAGGTGAAGATGCCGAGCGTCGCGAGCGCCGGCTTCGACAGCGGCATGAAGATCCGCCACCAGGTGTAGAGCTCGGTGCAGCCGTCGATCTTGGCCGCTTCGCTCAGCTCCTTCGGGATCGTCATGAAGAACTGGCGCATCAGGAAGATGTAGAACGCGCTGCCGAAGAAGAAGGGCACGATGAGCGGCAGATACGTGTTGATCCACCCGAGCTCCTTGAACAGGATGAACAGCGGGATCATCGTCACCTGTCCGGGCAGCATCATCGTCGCCAGCATCACCACGAACCAAGCGTCACGGCCCGGCCACCGCAATCTGGCGAAGGCGTAGGCGACGAACGACGAGGACAGCATGGAGCCGATCATGCACAGCACGGTGATGAGCACCGTGTTCCACGTATAGCGCAGGAACGGGAACGAATGGACGGCTTTCTTGTAGTTATCCCAGTGGAACGGGTCCGGAACCCACTTGGGCGGAATCTCGAAGAGCCCCGTATCCCCCTTGAGAGAGGTCGACAGCAGCCACACGAGCGGAAGGATAAAGGCGGCGCTTCCGAGCAGGAGCAGCGCGTAGACCACGATTCGATGGAGTATTGTGTCCGATTTCAGTGCCATATTCTAATCTCCCATCTCCTATGAATCCGCTTACAGCATCAATCCCATTTTAAAGCCCGCCGCTCGGATTCGTCTTTTTGTTTAGGCGTCGCGTTTTTACAAAATCGAGACATGCGAAGGTAGAGGCAAACGAGACGGGCGGGAGTCGGGGGAAAACGGAAGGTCGGGGGTTAGGGGAAACGGGAGGACGGGAGTGGGTGGTGATCGTGACGGGCGGGAGTTGAGGATGGTGGGAGTGGGTGGTGATCGTGACGGGCGGGAATAGGGGTGAAACGGAAGGTGGGGAGTTGAACGAAGACGAGGCAGGTGGGAGTTTGGGGATGCTGGGAAAGGTGAGCGTTGTGGCTGGCTGGTCGAGATGGGCAAGTTTGGGGAAGGAAGAGAAAAACGAGGGGGATGATGGTTCCGTTTCGGTCGGAGCCAAACACCGGACATCAAATAAGTTGTAAAAGTACAAACTTTTCGGCAGCAATCGCGATAAAAATGCCAATATGTTGTAAAAGTACATCTTTTTTAGGGAAAAACGATCGATTTCCCGTAATCGGCCTTAATAAGTTGTACGAAAGCAACTAATTCGGTTTAAACCCCCTCCATCGCCGAAATAAGTTGTACAAATGCGACTAATTCGATGGGACGCGCGAATGCAAAGTCCGAAGCCTCGGCCAACTTAATTCGATGGCTCGAATGCAAGGTCCGAAGCCACGACCAGCTTAATTCGATGGCGCGCGCGAATGTTGCAGGATCCGAAGCCCCTCGGCCAACTTCGCGAAGCCGCGCTCCGTCCGATGCCATAAAAAAAGCGCCTCCCGCGCCAAGCGCAAGGAGCCGCCCTTTCACCGCCGCTCTTTCCCCCATCTGCGTCGCGATCCTCAGATCAAATCGACCATCCACCCGAACGGATCGGACTCGCTGCCGCGCTGGATGCCGGTGACCGCGTCGTAGAGCCGCTTCGCGAGCGCCCCCGTCACGCCGCCTCCGATCACCTGCGGCTCGCCTTGCCACTGCAGCTCTCCGATCGGCGAGACGACGGCGGCCGTCCCCGTCCCGAACGCTTCCAGCAGCGTGCCCGCGCGATGCGCTTCCACAAGCTCGTCGATCGAGAGGCTGCGCTCTTCGACGGCGATGCCCCAATGGCGCAGCAGTCGGATCACCGAGTCCCGCGTCACGCCGGCGAGGATGCTGCCGCTCAACGCGGGCGTAACGACGGTCTCGCCGAGCCGGAAAAAGACGTTCATGCTGCCGACTTCCTCGATGTACTTCCGGTGCACGCCGTCCAGCCACATGACCTGAGCGTATCCCAGCTTCGACGCTTCCTCCTGCGCCTTGAGCCCGGCCGCGTAGTTGCCCGACGTCTTGGCTGCTCCGACGCCGCCGGCGACCGCCCGGACATAGTCCGGTTCGACGTGGATGCGGACCGGACGAATCCCCTCCGCGTAGTAGGCGCCCACGGGGGACAGGATGACGATCAGCCGGTACTGCCGCGACGGCGCCACGCCGAGCAAGGGCTCGGTCGCGATGATGAAAGGCCGGATATACAGCGACGTGCCCTCGGTGCCCGGGACCCAGTCCCGATCGGCCAAGATCAGCTGCCTCAGCGCCTCCAGCACCAGCTCCTCATCCAGCAAGGGAACGCTGAGGCGCACGTTGGAGCGGTTCATCCTGCTCAGATGCGCATCCGGCCGGAATAACCGGATCCGGCCGTCCTTCGCCCGGAACGCCTTCATCCCTTCGAAGACGGTCTGCCCGTAATGGAATACCTTGGCCGCCGGATCCATCACGAGCGGCTGATAGGGCACGATGCGCGGGTCATGCCATCCGATGCCGGCGTCATAATCCATCATGAACATGTGATCTGTAAAATGGGTGCCGAACCCCAGCTCCTGCTGCGGCGGCTTCGGCTTCTTGCTCGCCGCCGGCTCTCTTGCGATCGTATAGGCCATGCGTGTGCCCCTCTCCTCGGACGATATACGCTTAGTTGTATCGTATGCCAACCGATTGTATATTTGAAATATCTGTTTTGTACTTCAAACATACTCTTAAGGTATGGATTCGAAAGGAGGCGGCACTCGGTGGATATGCGACAGCTTCGCTACTTCCTGACGGTGGCGCAAGAAGGACAGGTCACGAGCGCGGCCAAGCTGCTCCATATGGAGCAGCCCCCGCTGAGCCGGCAGCTCAAGCTCATGGAACAGGAGCTTGGCGTTACGCTGTTCGACCGCAGCGGCAAGCGTCTTAAGCTGACGCACGCCGGGGAGCTGCTGCGCGTGCGGGCCGAGCAGCTGCTGCACCAATTCGACGAGAGCCTGAAGGAAGTGCAGGAGCTGGACGAAGGCGTGCAGGGCGTGCTCGCAGTCGGGGCCGTCGTCTCCTGCATCTCCCTGCTGCCCGACACGCTCCGCAAGTTCCGGGAGCAGTATCCGCTCGTCACCTTCAAGATTCGGGAAGGCGACCACTTCCTGCTCGGCGAGCAGCTCGACAAGCGGGAGATTGAACTCGTGGTCGCCCGCCTCCCCTTCGAAGCGCCCGGCGAATCCGACCGCTACGCCGTGAAGCCCCTGCCCTCCGATCCGTTCGTCGCCCTCGTCCCCCGCTCCTGGACGCTGCGGCCGGACGGCTCTGCGCACCGCCTGAGCCTGGACGAGCTCGCCGGCCACCCGCTGATCACGCTGAAGACGGAACGGACGGTCGCTATGCACGGGAGCGTCATGCGGGCGTTCGCCGACGCGGGCCTTGCGCCGCGCGTCCTCTGCGAATGCTCGAGCGTCGCCATTACGCTCGCGCTCGTGGCGGCCGGCATCGGCGCGACCCTTCTGCCGAAGTCCGTCCTGACTTCGTTCCCGCTGACCGATATCCGGATGTTCGAGCTGGCCAGCGCCGGCTTCGAATCCGACGTCGGTATCGTCTGGCTGAAGGACCGGTATCTCTCCAAGCGCGCTCGGCGCTTCATCGACTTGTTCTAGGACTTGTTCTAGGCGCCCCCCTCCATTCGCAGGAGACCAAAAAACGCACAGTAATAGGGCGTCCGGTTAACAGCTGATAACCGGGCGCCCTATCCTTCCTCATCCTCGCTATTCAATTTTTCCTTTACGCTCCTATCTTAGGTATTGGAGATTCGTCCTGCGAACTGGCGAACTGCTTCTTGAGTTCCCGCATATCCGTGCCGCCGAGTCAAGCAGATGCTGGGCGGAGTAATTGCTGCGCTTTCTCCATCCCCGGATATGCTTCGCTTTCCTGGCCCATTGGACTATCCCCTTTCCTTTTGGTTGGTTTCATTATAGCCGACGGACAATTATTATTCAAATATTCTGACTATTCATATTTCGACAAAAAAAGCCTATTCCGCCGATCGAACCGGGTGAACCGAGGTTTCGCTCCGTTTTTTAACGCTTTGCTCGCTTTTTGAATGCGCTTACCTTGTCCGGGCTCGGACGTTCGCCTGTTTAGGCTTTAGCCCGCATACGAGGGCTGTTGCTCTGGAGAATCGTTGCCTTAGGCCATCTGGACAAGGACGGGCGACGGTCAAAACTTCTGCTCGCCCGAAGGGAACCCGGCACCCAGCGAATCGAGGTCCTGTCGTAGGATCACGGCAGGACCTCGCCACCGCGCCGCTTAGTCGGAGACGATCGCTGCGGATCTCTCCGACCAAGTGGCGCTTGCCGGAGAACCGACCGCCGGCTTCTCCCCTTTTTGCAGCTGATACATCTTGAAATAACGGCCCTGCAGCGCCATCAGCTCGTCGTGGTTGCCCCGTTCGACGATCTCGCCTCGATGCAGCACGAGGATCTGATCCGCCTCCCGGATCGTCGACAGCCGGTGCGCGATAACGAGCGTCGTCCGTCCGTGGCTGACGACCTGGAGCGCCCGCTGGATCAGCCCTTCGGTCTCGCTGTCGATGCTGGCGGTCGCCTCGTCCAGGATGAGGATGGACGGATCGAACGCCAAGGCGCGGGCGAAGGAGATGAGCTGGCGCTGACCGGAGGACAGCGTGCTCCCCCGCTCCACCACCTGCTCGTCGTAGCCGTTCGGCAGCTGCTCGACGAAGGCTGCCGCCCCAACCTCCGCCAGCGCGCGCTTTACGCGATCGATCGTGATGTCGGGGTTGTAGAGGCTGACGTTGGACTTGATGTCGCCGGCGAACAGGAACGGATCCTGCAGCACGATGCCCATGTGTTTGCGGAGCTCCTGCTTGGACAGCGTGGAGATGTCGCGGCCATCGATCGTGATGACGCCTTGATCCGGCTCGTAGAACCCGAGCAGCAGGTTCATGATCGAGCTCTTGCCGGAGCCGGTGTGGCCGACCAACGCGACCGTCTCGCCCCGGCGGGCTTCGAAGGAGATGCCCTTCAGCACATTCTCCCCAGTCTTGTAGGCGAAGGTCACGTCCTGGAACCGCACGACCCCTTCCGGACGAGCGGCGTCGTCCGCCTGCTCGACCTCCTTGCCCTCCATGTCCAGGATCGCGAACACTTTGTCCGCCGATACGAATGCCCGCTGCGCGTTCGTCAACTGATCGAAGATCCCGATAATCGGCTGGAAGATCCGGCCCAGGTAGTCGATGAACGCATACAGCACCCCGAAGGAGAAAGCCGCCGTCGCGAGCGACTCGCCGCCGAAGTACCAGATGACCATCGCGGTCACCAAGCTTCCGATCGTGCCTACGATATTGCGGGAAGACAGGGAGAAGACGCGGAATTGCTTGATCTGGTTCACGTAGCGGTCCACGTTCAGCGACTCGAACTCCTCGCGCGTCTTCCGTTCGCGGCGGAACGCCTGAATGATCGGCATAACGGTGATCGATTCGTTGATCATGGCGTTCATATCGCTGAGCCGGGCGCGCATGATCGTGATGAACACCTTCGAGTACTTCAGATGAACCGCCATGATGATCGCGAATAGCGGCGGCAGCAGCAGGCAGAACAACGCCAGCCGCGCGTCCAGGATGAACAGGGCGACGAAGATGCCCGCGAGCTGGATGAGGCTCACGACGAACGTCGCCATGAAGCTCATGAACAGGTCGCGAACGGCTTCCGTGTCGTTGGCGATCCGGGAGACGACTTGTCCGATCGGCGTGTTGTCGAAGTAGCGCAGCGGAATGCGGTGAATATGGCCCATGAGGTCCATCCGCATGTTCCGGATGATGCGGAGCGCCGTCGACTGCAGGAGATACGACTGCGAGTAATTGCACACGCTCGCGGCCAGGAGCAGCCCCATGTACAGGGCGAGCAGCCCGAGCACGGCCGACCAGTCGCCGCTCGTCCCGTTCGTCGTCAGATGGCGGTCGATGATGGTCTTCGTAATATACGGTCCGCCAAGCTCGGCGCCGACGGCGACGACAAGCAGGAGCAGCGCGCCCGCGATCCGGAACTTGTAGGCGAGCGCGTACCCGAGCAGCCGTCTCGCCGTGGATTGCTTCGAATTCATGAACAGCCTCCTAGGTCAGGGTCGCCATTATTCATAAGATCTATATGCGAACTTTAATTGCTTACTATTCGGCCAGGATGAACGTCTCATCCTTTCTACTCAGACGCGTCAGTACGCTTCTTCTCTCCGCGCGCGCCCGCGCTCACTCTTCAAGACTCGCTTCCATCTGCTGCCGGTCCCACTGCTCCCTATACCAGCCGCCGAACAGCAGCAGCTGTTCATGCGTGCCTTCCTCGACGACGCGTCCCTCGTCCAGTACTAGGATCCAGTTCGCGTGGCTGACGGCGGACAGCCGGTGCGTCGCGATCAGCGTCGTCTTGCCCGCGCGCTCCTGCCGGATGTGCCGGAGGATGCGCGCCTCCGTGCGGGCGTCGACCGCGGACAGCGCGTCGTCCAGCAGCAGGATCTCCGAATCCACGAGCAAAGCCCGGGCGATCGCGAGACGCTGCTTCTGCCCGCCGGACAGCATGACGCCGTTCTCGCCGACGATCGTATCCAGCCCCTGGGCCATGCCCGCGATGTCCTCCGTGAACGAGGCCATCTCGACTGCCTTCGCGATCTCCGCCTCTGTAGCTTCAGGCTTGCCGAGCGCGATATTGTCGCGGATCGACTTGGACAGCAGCAGATGCTCCTGCGGCACGTAGGCGACCCACCTCTTCATCCGGTCGATGGCGATGCGCTCCACGGAGACGTCCGAGAGGAGGAGCTGCCCCGGATCGACCGGGTATTGGCGCAGCAGCTGCTTCAGCAGCGTACTCTTGCCGCTCCCCGTCCGCCCGACGATGCCGAGCGTCTCTCCCCGCTCCAGCTTGAACGAGACGTCCGAGAGGCTAGGGTGGGCCGCCGTCGGATAAGTGAACGTCAGATGGTTCATCTCGATCTGCGCGGGGATCGCGACGTCGACCGGCGCGTCGGCGTCCTTCATATCCGGCTCCTGGGAGAGCGCCGTCTCGAGCCGGTCCGCGGAGGCGCTGCCGCGCTGCAGTACGTTGATGAATTCGCCGAATGAGATCATCGGCCAGATCAGCATGCCCAGATAGATGTTGAAAGAGATCAATTGCCCGAGCGTGATCTGCTGTTCGATGACCAAGTATGAGCCGTAGCCGATCCCGATGGAGTAGCTCACGCCGACGATGAGCGAGATGAGCGGCTGGAAGAGCGCGTTTAGCTTGGATACCTGCTTGTTCTTGTTCATGACCTCCGTCGTGACGCGGCCGAACGCGGCGAGGTCGGCGTCTTCCTGCACGTACGAGCGAATAACGCGGATGCCGGAGATCGACTCCAGCGCATGCTCGTTCATCCGGCCGAACGAGGCCTGCGCCTCCATGAAGCGCACACGCACTTTGCGGCCCAGCCGGTTGATCACGACCGCCAGGAAGGGCAGCGGGATCAGCGCCGCGAGCATCAGCTTGAAGTCGATAAAGGAGATCATCGTGACGATGACGACCGTGGCGCCTACGAGCGTGTTCACCAGCGTCATGACGCCGTAGCCGGCCGTCTGCCCGATGGCGAGTATGTCGTTCGTCGCCAGGGCCATCAGCTGCCCCGTACTGTTGCGCTGGTAGAACGAAGGCGTCATTCTCGTCAGATGGCCGAGCATGCGCCCCCGGAGCAGCTTCTCGATCAGCGCCGAGTTGCCGAACAACGTCGTAATCCACACATAGACCATTCCGTACAGCAGCAGGGCAAGTCCCACCAGAATCAAGACCGTCTGGGTCAAGCCCGCGCGCGTCAAGTCTCCGTCGCGAATATGGTCGACGGTGTTGCCGATTAGCTTGGGCGGGATCGTCGTTAGCAGGCTGACGATCGTCATGAGCCCGATCGCCAGCGCATAGCTGCCCCATCTCTCTCTAAAAAACCATTGAAGCCGCGTTACGAAGGACAAAGATTCCACCTCGATTCGGATGAGCGAGCATGACATGCCCTCCTATTATAGACGAAGCTGACTGGCATTTCTTGTCGGGTTCGCACTATTTTTTCGACAGGCGCCTTGTACGGTTGCCTTCACCGTCATGGTTATCTGGAGGCGGCCAACTATTGGGGCGAAGGAGGAAACCGCCGGGAAGCGATCAATCCGTTCAAAGCGAGGACCTTTGCCGATGGCGCAGACTCCCGGAATGGGAGGGCCCGATTGATCGGAATCTGAGTCTGAATCATCGAAAAGGCGAAACAGGGGGGCAAGAAATGGTACAGCGGATTACCGAGTTGATGGACGCGTACGGCTTCATGGGTATCTTACTGCTCATCGCCTTGGAGTATCTCTTCCCGCCGATCTCATCAGGTGTTAATGCGATGGCGGTGATCATCGTATCGTCTACGCTGGGGGTCCGTCTCGGGGCGATATTGCTGTACGGGGCCGGTCGGCTGCTGAACATGGAGCGGCTGGAGCGGATCGTGGAGCGAAACGGCCGAATCCTGCGCCTGACGCCGAAGGACACCCTGAAGGCGAACGACTGGTTCGCCAAGTACGGCGCATGGACGGTGCTGTTCTGCCGGCTGGTTCCACTCCTTTGGAGCCTGAACTCGATCCCGACCTTCGCCTCGCGCAAGCGGCTGCTCGCCGGCAAATAAACGCCGTTCAGTCTTCCTCCGGCAGATGCGTCCTGCAGAACTCGGCAAGTTCGGCCTCTTCCTCGGCTTCGAGATCGAAATCGAGGTACCGGTTCGTCGTTTTCTCCATCAGGTGGTACGTCACGATCCCGGACTTGTCTTCATCCACCTTGAATACCACTTTGACGTATACGCCGTTCTCGTTATACAGCTCGTCCTCCTCATCCACGTCCAGATCGAGCAGAAATTCATAGCGCTTGCCGGACAGGATCCGGAACGGGTCCTTGACCAACTCCGCGCTGTATTCCGTAATATTCACGGTTCTTGCCTCCTCGGTTATCGATCGGTCTCTTATTCTACACCAGAAGGACGGGAGGATCCATACGCGCCTTCCACGCCGTTCAGAAAGTCGAGATGCCGAAACCCCCAGGTGCACATGTCGCCCAGGACCGGCGCGAGCGTCTTCCCGTGCTTGGAGAGGGCGTATTCGACTTTGGGCGGAATCTCCTGATAGACCGTGCGTACGACCAGTCCGTCCCGCTCCAGCTCCCGCAGCTGATTCGTCAGCATGCCCTGGGTGACCTCCGGGAGCAGGCGGCGCAGCTCTCCGAACCGCTTGGTCCCTTCCTGCAGCAGGATGAACAGGATCAACGGCTTCCACTTCCCGCCGATCGCCGTAAGCGTAGCCAGCACCCCTTGGGTCTCCGGAGAATCGTGCGTGCGCTCGGGCATGTTCCCCGCCTCCTTTCGCTTCCGCGGTCTTATCGTCTCCTGTTAATGTACCAGAGTATGCGGATTTGCGACAGTACGACGACTATTCATACTTAGTACGTTTTTCAGGACTATGTACGATAAAAGAGCGTACTTCACAATGAACGACCTTCCGTCTCATAATGGGGCCATGCAAGCGAAAACGATCCAAACCCCAGGGAGGAAGATGTCTCATGAAAACGATGGTAATCGTAGCGCACCCCAATTTGAAGGATTCCCGCGCGAATCAGGCGTTGGCAGATGCGCTTCAAGGCCATGCGGATGTCGACGTTCGCGATCTCTATCTGGAATATCCCGACTGGCGCATCGACGTGGAAAAGGAACAGCGGCAGCTGCTCCAATACGACCGGATCGTGTTCCAGTTTCCGTTCTACTGGTACAGCTGTCCGCCTCTCCTGAAGAAATGGATGGATGACGTGTTCACGTACGGCTGGGCGTTCGGACCTGGCGGCGAGCATCTGAAGGGCAAGGAGTTCGTGATGGCCACGACGACGGGCGGCCCCGAGAACGGCTACCAGCCCGGCGGCTACAACGCGTTCACGGTGGGAGAGCTGCTGCGGTCGATCCAGAACACGATCATGCGCTGTCACGGCACGTACCTCCCCATCTTCGTCAGCTACGGCGCCGCCCATCTCTCGGACGGCGAGCTCGCGCAGGAAGCGCTCCGCTATGCGGCTTACGTCCGTACGCCCGTTCTCGCAACCGCCCATTAAGCGGCGGCTGGCTGCGTCAGGGGCAGGAGATCCGGAAGCAAGCCATTCCTTTTCGGTTCATTACAATGCGGGGATGTGCGATTCGGTTCATCAGAATGCGGGGATGTGCGATTCGGTTCATCAGAATGCGGGGATGTGCGATTCGGTCATGTGCCGGAGAATGCGCCAATGTGCAGTAAAAGCTTCCGCACTTCCGGCTATGCGCCCGTAAATGCGGCGATGTGAAGTAAAATCTTCCGCACTTCCGGCCATGTACCCGTAAATGCGGCGATGTGCAGTAAAATCTTCCGCTCATCCGACTATGCGCCCCTAAATGCGCCAATGTGCAGTAAAATCTTCCTCACTTCCGGCTATGCGCACGTGAATTCGCCAATGGCAAGCCGCTTGGGATCGCGGGGTGGGTCTTTGCTCATGCGTTCATGGCGGGGACAGGCGGCCAATCAATGCGGTAGCGAATCCGGCAGCGACTTCTACGATCGGACGCCGGTCTAGAGGGCCGGACGGGCTGCATCCGATCGGCTCTCGCGCAGCGGCGGGCTGCGGCGGTCGCTTGGCCGCTGGTGCGGAGGTTCCCGGCGTATTATAATGCCTGTATGCGCAACGGATATTAGGCATGAGAAGGAGCCAACCCCTTGAATCCTATTCAGAAGATCATCATCGACGCCGACACCGGCATCGACGACGCACTCGCCATCTTGTACGCCTTGAAGTCGCCGCGGCTGCGCGTCGAGGGCATCACGACCGTTTTCGGCAACATCGACGTCGCCCAAGCGACGGACAACACGCTTCGCATCATTCAACTGGCGGGCGCGCCGTATGAAGTTCCCGTCGCCCCGGGCGCGGACAAGCCGCTCAAGCGGAAGCTCGAGGGCTTCTCGACCAACGTGCACGGAGCGAACGGCATCGGCGACGCCGTGCTCCCGCCCGCGACCCAGCAGCCGCTGGCGGAGAAGGCCGACGACTTCATCGTCCGCAAAGCGGGCGAACTCGGCGGCGAGCTGGTCCTGGTCACGCTGGGCCGCTTGACGAACGTCGCCCACGCTTTGGCAAAGGACCCGGCCCTCGCCGGCAAGATCAAGCACGTCTACGTCATGGGCGGCACCGTTCATGCGCCGGGCAACGTGACGCCGGTCGCCGAAGCGAACATCTGGGGCGATCCGGAAGCGGCGGACCTCGTCTTCGCTTCGGGCCTGCCAATCACGATGGTCGGCCTCGACGTCACGATGAAGACGAACATCAACCGCCAGCACCTCGATTTCCTGCAGCGGACGTGCCGCGAGGAGAACCGCGCGATCGTCGACTTCATCTGCGCGTCGCTCCCGTTCTACTTCGAGTTCTACCGGGGCTCGAACTACTTCATCGATTCGGCGCCGATGCACGATCCGCTGACCGTTCTCGTCGCGGAAGAGCCGGGGATCGTCGTCAACCAGACGATGCACGTCAAGGTCGAGTGCGAGAGCGCGCTGTGCGCGGGCATGACGGTGGCGGACTTGCGGCGCAATCCGATCGTAGGCGCGCCGATCCAAGTCAGCGTAGACGTCGACGCGGAGCGCGCCGTCGGCAAGATGCTGGCCGCGTTCATCTAAGGGCAGTTGCACCTTTTTCAAGCGTAGCAAGCAAAGACAAGGCCCGCTGCTCCGACGGTTCGTCGGACAGCGGGCCTTGTCGCCGTTGGCGCGGCTTGATGCCTGTCGTCGCGGTGGGGGCCGTTAGCAACTCGGCTTAAGGCCGGGTTGCTGAGTTCTCTATGGCCGGTAAGCTACTAGCCTTTGGCGGGTTGGCCGCTGGCCAAACGCTGGTTCGCTGCTAGCCTAAGGCCTTTTTAGTGATCGCCTATGGCCGGTAGCCTTTGGCAGGTTGGCCGCTGGCCTATCGCCGGTTCGCCGCTAGCTCAAGACTGAATGGCCGTGCGCCCATGAGCCTGTGGTCGGCAGGGCACGATCGGTGGCCGACTAAGGCCGGTTCCGATCGGCGTAGGCCGCCATCGCGTCGCGCATGAAGACGGCCAGTCCTTCCCCGAATTGGTCGATGTTCTTCGTGAAGCGCGGATCGTCGACGTACATTTGTCCCAGTCCTTTGAACGCGTCCAGCGAATAGGTGCCCATCTCGTTCAGCAGGTCGTACCACGCCTTGATCGCGGCTTGCGCCTCTTCGGATTCGGGCGAAACGTGACGCAGCTCGGCCAGCTTGGCGTAGACCGCGTTCATTTTCCCGCCCATCTCGTTCTGCCACTCCTTGTTCGCGGCTTTGGCGTTCGCCTTGTCGACGGCCTCGTCGCCCCAGCGCTCCCGCGCCTCTTGCTCGTAGGGATTGCCTCCGCTGAAGTCGAACCCTTTGAATTTCTCCGAATTCGTCATCCGAACCTCTCCTTTAGCGTGCTTGATCGTTTTCTCGACGGTCGCGATCATCTCGTCCAGCCGGTCGCGCTTCTCCAGCAGCATCTTGCGGTGCAGCTCCAGCGCGGCCTGCCGATCGAAGGTCGGACTGCCGACGATTTCTTTGATTCTCTTGAGGGGGAAGCCCAGCTCCCGGAAGAACAGGATCTGCTGTAGCATCTCGAGATCCCGGTCGTCATACAGGCGGTATCCGGATTCCGTCGTATTCGCCGGGTTCAACAGCCCGATCTCGTCGTAGTGATGCAGCGTGCGCACGCTGATGCCGACCAGGTCGGCGACTTCTTTGACTTTCACCGCGGTGACAGCCTCCCTTCAACGTTCACTATAGAGTATCACGTAACGTGAGAGTCAACACCCATTTTGCCTATTGAGCGGCGAAGAAGGTTAAGACGCAGAGCCTCCATTTAATGTAAAATAGAAACCAATCGAGCAAAAGGAGGCGTCCCTCCCATGAGATCCATCCTGTTCGGCATAGCCGCTTCCGTAGGCTGTATCCTCACGTGCCTCGTCTTTCTCTATTGGAATCCGTATTCCTCCGATCCGCCCGAACCGGGGACGGTTCGCGCCTTGACTTACATGCTGATCCTCCCCGCCTGCTTAGGTCTCGTCGCCTCCGCGCTGCGGTCGCGGCTGCTCATGTATGCGGCGTTCGCCTGGTCGCTTCCCTGCGGACTCTATCTAGGCGTCGCCGCCATTCCTAGCTACTTCAACGTCTTCCTCGTTCTCCTCGCGCTGTACCTCGTGGCGGCCGCCGGCTTCAAGCCTCTGCCCCGCTTCCGCCGGTCCGGCCGCATGCGCTGACTGGCAGGCGAAGGAATAGGCGCTCGCGTCCAAACGTAATAGCAGCTGCTCGCATGGACGAGCCGATCGTCGGCGCCAGACGTCACTTCCCGTCACAGGACGCTCTTTCGCCGAATGTGCGAATGTAAGCTACCTACATGATGCTCCCACGTACTGTTTCACCGAATGTGCGTATGTAGACTACCTACATTACGCCCCGACGCGCTGTTTCGCCAAATGTGCGTATGTAGACTACCTACATTACGCCCCGACGCTCCGTTTCGCCGAATGTGCGTATGTAGACTACCTACATTACGCCCCGACGCGCTGTTTCGCCAAATGTGCGTATGTAGACTACCTACATGATGCTCCGACGTACTGTTTCGCCGAATGTGCGTATGTAGACTACCTACATGGGTTCCGACGCGCACAGCAGACGGCAAACAGCATACAACAAACCCAAGCGCCACGGGTATATTGCCCCTGGCGCTTGTTGGCGTGCCTATGAAGTCTAGAAGCCGGACAATCGGACCATAATGAGAGATAGATAGATTGGGAGGGATGCATATGCTCGACGCCGAACAACAGAAGCGCGAGAACCAGCGATCGTTCGAGGAGGTGAAGCGGCAGTACTTCATGGATCTGCGCACCCGCTTCGGCATGACCGACCTGCAGCTCATTCAGTCGGAATGCCTCGTCAACTGGGCGTATGAAGTCGGGTTCAACAACGGTGGGACGTATGCGCGCCAGACCGAGTTCAACGCCAGGATGCAGCCCGCCTCCAGGCAGCCGTCCGATGCCGCAACCACTTGAGCGGCGCCGGACGACAACGCGGCGTTCGTAGGCGTTCGTTGCAGTTGCGGGCGCGCCAGGCGCGCCAGGCACGGCGAGCACGGCGTCTTAGAGCCGGCCCGACTCTTCCTTGGCCATGTTGCGGATATAGAAGTAGCCGAGGACGGAGCAGAGCAGGAAGGTGAAGACGGCCATCGCCGCGGCTTGCTCGTGTTCGCGGAATACCCCGAATACCTGTTCCATGGACACGCCCAGCATCTGGGGCGCGTTCGGTCCGAGCAGGAACGGCGCCGTGAAGGAGCCGATGACGCCCATGAACACGAACGTCAAAGCCACGAGGAACGTCTTATAGGACAAAGGGAAGATAAATTGCAGGAAGATGCGCAGCCGCCCCGCTCCGACGTCCTTCGCGCTCTCGATGATCGAGGCCGGGATGCCCGCGAGCGCGGAGGTCAGCAGCATGGTGGCGAACGGAATGTTGAACCAGAGATTGGCGATGATGATTCCCTTCTGATCGAAGATGATCCGCGGCAGGTCGATGCCGAGCGGTAGCAGCAGGCGGGCGAGCCAGCCGTGGTTGCCGAGCAGGTTCATCAGGCCGTACGTCGCGATGACGCCCGGGATGAAGAGCGGAATCATGTACGTCTTGCGAATCCACTCGGACAGCCGGCCCGAGCTGAAGCGCATGTACAGCGCGAGCGAGTAGCTGACCGCGAGTACCAGCGCGCACGAGATGACGGTGACGCGCAGCGTGAACAGGATGTTCGCGCGCATCCCTTTGTCCGTGAAGAGGAAGGCGTAGCGGCTCAGATCGTAGCCGCCGGACTCGTTCACGAGACTCGACACGATCGATCGCCCGATCGGGATGACGACGATCACGAGCAGCAGGAGAAAAGAAGGGCTGACCAGGATCAGCCCCCATACCGCTTGTCTCAGGTTCTTCTTCATTGGGCCGCTACGTCGCTTTGCCAGCGCTTGTTGATCTCCGTCCCGAGGTCGCCGATATTGAAGGTGCGGAAGCCTTCGGCGACGCCTTTGAACTTATCCTGCATCTGCTGAGGCATATGAGTCAGCTCGATGCCCGGGAAGCCATTCATCTTGTCGACGATAACCGACTGCGCTTCGGGAGAGAGGACGAAGTCCAGGAATTGATAGACGGCCTCTTTCTTGTCCGATTGCTTGTTCACCATCAGGTAGGTCGGTCCGCCGTTGAAGCCCGGCGTGATCTGCTGCAGCTTCACCGTCTTGGGCAGCAGGCCTTCGTTCAACTGCTGGAGCACCATGTCGGACCAGGCCGGGATGAGATCGACCTCGCCGTTCGCGAGCAGGTCGAGCGTGCCCTGGTTTTTCTTCGGATAGATACCCTTGCCGTAGACGTACTTGCCCAGATCCTTCAGCACGGCGAAGCCGCCGTCCCACTGCTTCATGATCGACGGATCGCTGTCATGGATCGCCGATTCCGGCAAGTCCTTGTAGAGGACCGTCGTGACGAACGAGCTGCCGGAGCCGCCGGTGGACGGGTCGTTGTAGGCGAATTTCTCCGGATGGCTATGAATCCAATCGATGAGCTCATCCATCGTCTTCGGTGGTTCGCTCACCCGGGCGCTGTCGTAGGCGAGGACGACGGCGGAGGAGCGGTAGGGGACGGCCAGATTGTTCACGTCGCCCATCGTCGCTGCCGCGACGTTGGCCAGGTTCGGAATCGCGCTCGCGTCGAGCTTGTCCCAGACGTCGTCCTTGCCGCCTTGGGTGACGACGTTGATGCCGTCCTCGTAGAGGTCGATGCCGCCCGCGCCTTTGCCGGCCTGCTTCGCCGCGACGATCCGGTCGTAGGTCGGCTGGGCGCCCGTGCCCGGCGGGACGTAGACTTCTTTGACCTTGACGGTGGGATGCGCCTTCTCGAACATCGGGATGAGGGTATCCCACAGATCCTTCACGTTCTGCGAGCCCGTGAAGTAGAATTGGAATTCGACCGGATCGCCGGAAGACGCGCTCGCGGAAGGCGAGGCGGACGAACCGGAGGGCGATGCCGTCCCCGTTGCCGCGTTCTTCGACCCGTCATCCTTGCCGCCGCAGCCTGCAAGCACCGCCAGAGACAGCGTCACCGCGGACAATACCGTCAAGCTTTTGTTCATGCGTACCATGCTCTCATCATCTCCTCATTGATCTTGAGTGGGATAAGCCAATATGCCGGCAAAAGATACGTCGACGCGCTGACCCGTCTGCAGCGTCTTGATGACTTCCTTGGGCTGGAACGTCCGTATGACGCCGTGCTCCCCCAAGTCGAGCGATACATCTGCGTAATGCCCCAGGACCATGACCTGCTTGATGGTCCCGGTCAACCCCTCCCCATCCTCGGTCAAAGGCCTGATGCCGACGTCTTCGGGCCTGACGGCGACCTTCACGCGTCCTTCGAGGCGCTGATCGTTCGGCCAATCGAGCCGGCCTACGCGGATCCGATCCTCCTCCACCACCCCCTCCAAGAAGTTCATCTTGCCGATAAACTGCGCGACGTAGAGCGATTCCGGCCGATCGTAGATCTGGCTGGGCGCGGCGATCTGTTCGATATGGCCGTGATTCATGACCACGATGCGGTCGGACAGCGACAGCGCCTCCTCCTGATCGTGGGTCACGAACACCATCGTCAGTCCCGTCTGGGCTTGAATCTCCCGGAGCTCCTCCCGCATCTCGTGCCGCAGCTTGGCGTCGAGCGCGGAGAACGGCTCGTCGAGCAGCAGCACCGCGGGCTTCAGGAGCAGCGAGCGGGCCAGCGCCACGCGCTGCTGCTGGCCGCCGGACAGCTGGCTCGGGTACTTCTTCTCCGCGCCGGGCAGCCGCACGAGCCGGAGCGCGTCCGTGATGGCTGCCCGGATGTCCGCCTTGGGCATCTTGCGGATCTTCAGCCCGAAGGCGAGGTTGTCGTAGACGGACATATGCGGCCACAGGTTGTAGCTCTGGAACACCATCGACGTCGGCCGCTGCTCGGGCGGGAGTTTGGTGACGTCGCGGCCCTCGATCAGAATGTCGCCCGAATCCGGCTCGAGGAAGCCCCCGATGCTCCGGAGGACCGTCGTTTTGCCGCAGCCCGAGGGGCCGAGCAGCGTGACGAGCTCTCCTTTGGCGACCTCGAGATGGATGCCGGTGACCCCTTCGCCCGTCTTGTATCGCTTGGTCATGTTGCGAACCGCTAGCTGCGCGCTCATGTGAACGCCTCCTTCTCCGGAACTGGTGTCCCTATTTCACTTGGAATCCGCTGGCCATGACGTCCGCGCTCACGAGCCGCTGGGCCGCGAGGAGCAGGATGATCGTCGGGGCCGTGAGGATGATCGAGAAGACGGCGCCCGCGCTGCTCGGGAAGTCGGAGATGATCGAGTACATGACGATCGGCATCGTCTTGAAGTCCGGAATGCCGACGAGGAACGTGCCTTGCGCTTCGTCGAGCGAGTTCAGGAAGGTGAAGACGGAGGCGACCAGGATGCCCGGCATCGCCATCGGCAGCGTGATGCTGCGGAAGACGCGGAAGGGCGTCGCGCCCACGTCTCTCGCGGATTCCTCCTGCGCGGCATGGACGTTGCGGAACGCCGCCGTCGGGATCCAGGTCATGAACATGAGGACGTTGATCATATGGATGAGGACGACGCCGAGCAGCGTGTTCATTAGATTCAACTGGTAGAACAACACCGCGATCGAGACGTACAGCCCCATCTTCGGGAAGGCGTGCGTCAGCAGGAACGAGAACAGGAAGAACCGCTTGAACGGGAATCTCAGCCGGGCAAACGCGTATGCGGCCGGGATGCACAGCACGATGGACAGCGCGGTCACCATGGCGGCTATCAGGAACGACAGGCCGATCGAGTGCGCGACATCGTCCTTCCGCAGGACGAAGTTCCACCATTTGAAGGACCATTGGTCGGGCAGCATATGCGGGTAAGCCCACTGTCCGCTGAAGGCGAGCACGAGCAGATTCAACAGGGGACCCGCGAAAAAGACGGCGAAAACGGTCAGCAGCAAAAACTCGATGATCCGACGCGGACCTACGGCACCGAAGTACCAACGCACGATACAGCATCTCCTCTCCAGTCAGGTGGACTCTCGTACGATCAATTCGCTTGCGTATTCGATCAGCTTGGGCAGGTCTTCCTCCTGGCGGATGAGGCGGTCCAGCATGTCCACGGCGTCCCGGCCCATGCTGTCCGTATCCACCCGGACCGTCGTCAAGGACGGCGTATGCATCCCGGCGTAGGCGACGTTGTCGAAGCCCATCACGGCTACCTGTCCCGGCACGGCCACCGCCCGCGCCTGCAGCACCTTCATCGCGCCGAGCGCGAGCATGTCGTTCGTCGTGAACAGGGCCGTGTAGCCCCCGCGCGCGAACGCCTCCCAATGGGCCGACATCAACCGCGAGCCGTATTCGAAATCCGACTCCGACGAATACACGACCTCTGCCGCCTCGATCTGTCCGAACCTGTCCAAGCCTCTGCGAAAGCCCGTCAAGCGGAGATTGTGGCTGCGGTGCTCCTGCGGGCCTGCAATCACGAAAAACTTGCGGTGCCCGCGTCCGTGCAAGTAAGCCGCCGCCCGCTCGCCGCCCTCCTCGTCGTTGCTGACAAGGTGGATGACGTCCGGGTCGTCCGTCGAGCCGTTGACCATCAAGTACGGCAGGTTGAACTTCTTCACGTAGTCGATGACGTTCTTCCGCAGCCGGCTGATCAGGATCAGCCCGTCGACCCGCCGCTCCAGCATGTAGTCCGTCGAGCGCAGCGACATCTCCTGGTCCGTCTTCAGGAAGACGGAGTAGCCCCGGGCTTCGGCGGCCATCAGGATCGCGTCGATGAGCTTGCCATACAGCGGATGGGAGACGATCGGCTGCCGGTCGCGGAAGACGATGACGCCGATATCGTGGGTCCGCTTCGCGACCATAGCTCTCGCAACGGCGTTCGGCTTGTACTGCAGGCGCTCCACGACGCTCAGCACGCGCTCCCGCACTTCGGCGCTCGCATAGCCCTTGCCCGAGATGACCCGGGAGGCGGTCGATTTGGAGACGCCCGCGAGCAGGGCGATCTCCTTGATGTTGTGGCTCATTCGCCGGCCTCCGGGCGCGCCCGGTCCGCGCGCAGGCGGACCAGCGCTTCCACGTTGCGGGTCGTGATCGACCGCACGCCCAGATCGACGCAGCGCCGCATGCCCTCCGTGTCGTTCACGGTCCAGACGTAGACGTCCAACCCCTTCTCGGCGGCCAGGGCGATCAGTTCCTCCCGGGCGAGCGGATACGGGACGTTCAGGCCGAAGCAGCCCGCCGACAGCGCCTGCTCGCAGGCTTCCGCCGCCGCATGCAGCCCCGCCTCCACGCCGATCGCGGACAGGAACGGCTGCACGTCGACATTCAGCAGCTTGCGAAGGTGCGGGACGATCCGCGCCGCGGCGAGCGCCCGGCCGTAACCGCAGCCGGACAGGAAGACGCGGTCCGTCATCTCCAGCCGGCCGATCAGCCGGGCGACCGGTTCGAGGCAGGCATCGTCCTTCAGGTCCAGATTCATCCGGCGGCCGGCGTCCCGCACCATCCCGAGGACCGGCTCTAGCGGGACGAGCGGCTCGGCGGCCCCGTCGTTCAGCTCCGCGAGCGTCAAACTCGAGACGCTCCCGTCCCTGCCGTCCGCCAGCGGAACGCGGTCGTCATGGCTCAGCACGAGCGCCCCGTCCCGGGTCGCGCGAATATCGTCCTCGACGATGTCCGCGCCGAGCGCGAGCGCGGTCCGCGCGGACAGGAGCGAATTGTCGAGCGTCCCCATGCAGCCCGTGTGCGCCGTGATCAGCGGAAAGTCGTTCATGGCGTCCGCGCTCCCTTCTCGCCCGTTTCGTAATAGATGGCATTCGTGAAGGCGATCAGCGCCCTTGCGCCCCGGACGACGCCCCACAGCTCCGCCCGGAGCCAGGTCGTCCCGCCGGCCGGGGTCTCCAGACGATAGCCGCCGTCGACCGCATCGACGGCCCGCTCCGCCAGGATGCCCCCGTCGCCCACGAGGCGCAGGCTGAACGTCTGCGGCGGCAGCGACCAGCGGCCCTCCCGCGCGGAGAACTGCAAGGACACGCCGACCTCGATCGGCTCGCCCGTCTCTTCCGCACTGCGGACTAAGACGTCTCCGATGCCGTACGTCCGCCCGCCCTGCGACGCCTCCAGCGTGAGGAGCGGGCCGATCGTCACCGAGACGCGGCCCCGGCGCAGCGCTCGTACCGCTTCGTCCTCGAACGGCGTTCGCTCGTCTTCCAGGCCGAGATAGGTCACGGACAGCGGCTCGTCGGTCTCCTCCTGCGCGTGCCAGTCGCGTCCGGAGGTGGCGGCGATGCGCGTTCCCGCGTTCAGCCGCTCCGTCCAGAGGGCGTAGGCCCGCAGATTGTCGGTCTTGATCGGCGCCCACGTGCCCGACCAGACTTCGATATAGTCCAGATCGCTCCAGTCCGCGATCTCGTATTCCCAGTAGCAGCCGGTGCACGCCGGACTGCCGATCCGATAAGGGTGCGCGAGTCCCGCGACGCCCCCGTGCCGATGCACCTCCGCCGCGCCCTCCGTGATGCGCTGCGGATGCGCCTCGCGCCAATCGACGAACGCGCGCGCGCCGATCGTGACCATGTGCCCGTAGAATGTCGTCCACTCCATGCCGGGGAGGATGCGGATCCCCGTCTCCCGCTCGACCTCCTCGCGCTGCGCCAAGCCGGACATCGTATTGTGGTCGGTGAGCGCGATGCATTCGAATCCGAGGGCGGCCGCGCCGGCCGCCAGCTCGGGCAGGCTCTGCCGTCCGTCGCTGTGCGCGGTGTGCGTATGAAGCTCGCAGGCGATCCATCTCATCGGTTCTCGCCCTCCTCTGCCGTCCAGACTTCCAGCCGATAGGAGCAGGATGCCGTCACGATGGCATGCAGGCTCAAGGTGACGCACCAGCGGCCCGGCTCGACCGGACCTCTCGTCAATCCCGGAGACGCCTCCTCTTCGGAGAGGAACAGCCGCTGTTCCGCGTCATGGCGATGACAGGCGCCCCGGTATCCGCGGCCGTCATCTACCGAGATCGTGATCAGATTCTTCAGCGGATAATACCGGTCGACATTCTCGAGCGCCCGCGCCTGCTGATCCGGCGCGACGTAGAGCGCGATGCTCCGCTCCATGAGCAGGCGCGATTCCTCCCTGTCCTCCAGCGTCTTCGGCGAATAGGCGAAGCGGATATGAAGGCCGTCGCTCGGTTCCCGGAGCTCGAACGGATAACGGCGATGCGTCCGGGCGTCGTCGGGCCCGGCTTCGCCCATAATCTCCATGCGCATGACGTGGCATGCCTCCTCCCGTGTGGGAACGGTCCCTTAGGCGAAAGTCACCTATGGGAACGATCCCATATCACAGTTCCATTGTATGGCCCGAATGTTAGAACGATGTCTTTGAAGTAATAAATGTGTGTAAAGTATTCTGGGGCTACCTCTCTCGCCTCGAGAAGGATAGGATAAGGTAGATAAGGGTTGCAGAAAGGAGAGCGCCGAAGATGCAGTCGTTCAAGCCGGAAATGGACATTCGCGAGGCCGAAGCCTTCCTGCGCGGCGCTTGGTCCGGACAGGTGTCCGACGTACAGCCGATCGATCAAGGGGAATTGTGCAGGGTGTACCGCTTCCTCGACGGGGCGAGCGGCTATGTCGTTCACTTCAGCGGCGACGGGGAACGCGCGGAGAAGGAGAAGTTCCTGTATGACGCGCTCAGCCCCGCGGGCGTCCCGATCCCGAAGATCGTGGACGCCGGCAGGGCCGGCGCGCTGTACTATTCCATTGCCGAGCAGGCGGCGGGGCAATCGATCGCGCGCTGTCCGGAAGCGGAGCAGCAGCGGGCGATGCCCGATCTCGTCGAACGGTTCGCGACAATGAACCTGATCCGGATCGCCGGGACGTGCGGCTACGGCTGGATCGGACCGACGGGCGACGGCTCGCACGCGAGCTGGGCGGACTTCCTCGCTTCCTTCTTCCAGGAGGAGCAGACCGGATTCTGGCGGGACTGGCACGCGCTCTTCGCGGACAGCTTCCTGGAGCGCGGCCTCTACGAGGAGCTCTACGGCGAGATGATGGATCTCGTCCGGCATTCGCCTGCGGAGCGCTATCTCGTGCACGGGGACTTCCATCTGGGGAACATGCTCGCCGACGGGCCGGCGGTGACGGGCATCGTGGACTGGGAGATGGCGATGTACGGCGACTTCGTCTTCGACCTGGCGACGCAGCAGCTCTGGCATCCGCAGCTGCGGTTCCCCGAGCGGGTGCGCGAAGCTTGGGCGCGAGAAGGGCGCGACATCCCGAAGCTCGGCGAACGGCTGCGGTGCGCCCTGCTCTTCAAGGGGCTCGACGGCCTCCGGTTCTACGCGAAGCAGAACCACAGAGAGGGTTACGAGCTGGTGAAACGCGGGCTGCTCGCCCGGGGAGGCTGACCGGCGTTCGGTCGGAACGCCGCGAGACCGGGAGCCGGAACTCCGAGACCGGCAGCGAGAAAGCCGCGAGACCGGACCTCCGGCCATCCGGCCGGCGATGCCCCGCAGACGCGTCGTCCGCCTAGCCGGTATGCCCTGGCGCCTGAACCGGTCGCGCCCCCGTGGCGAAGCTCGCCCGCGCCTGCAGCCAGAGATAGCCGCCGGCCGCCGCCGCGCACATCGCCAGGTCCAAGGCGATCAGCAGCTGGTAGCTGCCGAAGGCGTCGAAGGCGATGCCCCCGACCAGCGCGCCGACGATCCCGCCGGCCTGGTGGCACATCAAGAGATAGCCGTTCCGCTTGCCCTGCGCGGGGAGTTCAAGGACGATCTGGATGTCGAAGCGCTGGCCGGATTCACCCTCGCCTCAAAGGAAGGAAGCATCATGATGAGCAAGCTGGAAGGCTCCAACCGGCATGTTCGGACGAACCGGGCGAGCTTCGCTGCGTACCTGGAGCAGTGCTGCCTGCGGCGCGCCGAATCTTGATTCGCGGATAGGCTGGTGCACTTACCGAACAGCTACCCGCGCATATATTGACGAAGTGACATCGTAATCGATCTCACAATAAGCATCGGGTGGTGATTGCAGTGGGTTACAGTTGTTCTGGATATGGTGGTAGCGGCGCAGCATTCGCTCTGGTCCTGTTCGTCCTGCTTGTCATTATCCTTCGTGCTGGTTTCTATTGAGATTGCAAGGCTTCACCTGTCGACCGACACGCGAGAGATCGCGTGCCGGTTTTTTCATTTTCGGTTAGTAGTCCAGCTTCGCGCGGCCGCCGATGAACGTACCGTTCAGCCCGCCGTCGCAGATGTCGGCCATGGCGCCCGGACGGTCGAAGTTGAAGACGTGGATCGGCAGGTCGTAATCTCTCGCCAGGATAAACGCGGATTGGTCCATCACCCTCAGATCCCGGGCCAGGACGTCGTTATAGTGAAGCGTCTTGAACCTGCGGGCGTCCGGGTCCAGCTTCGGATCCGCGCTGTAGACGCCGTCGACGCCCTGCTTGGCGACCAGCAGCGCGTCGCAGCCGACTTCGATCGCCCGCTGAACCGAAGGGTAATCCGTCGTCACGTAGGGCTGCCCGTTGCCGCCGGCGAAGATCACGATATAGCCTTTCTCCAGATGATGAACCGCCCTTAGCCGGATGTACGGCTCCGCGACCGAGGCGACGGGCAGCGCCGTCATGACGCGCACTTCCTTGTCGGTCCTGGCCTTCAGGACGCCCCGCAGCATCAGGCTGTTGATCACGGTCGCGAGTGTCCCGATATTGTCCGCTTCCGCCCGCTCGATCCCCCAGCTTTCCGCCATGTTGCCCCGGAAGATATTGCCCCCGCCGATGACGACGGACACCTCCAGCCCCCGATTCGCCACGGACAGAATCTCGCTGGCGATATGCTCGAGCCGGCCGGGATCGAATCCCGAATCGCTCGCCCCCGCTACCGCGCCGCCGCTCAATTTGACCAAGACTCTCCTGTACTTCGTCATCCCTAGCACCTCCAGGCCAAATAAAAAGCGCTAAAGCATAAATGCTCTAGCGCCTCCATGAAAGGGGGGGACGGAAAGGAAAAGCCGATTCGCGAATTCGGACCGGTCTTGTCCTCATGTCTCCACCCCCATTCAGATCTCAACCTATTCTATACGCTATCGGCCGCAAAGGCAACGCGGCGTTCGCGCAGCCCCAGGCGAACACCTATCCATGGGCATCTGCATATGATGGCTTAGTTCGATTCTCGCATATTGGAGGTACTAGCGATGAGCTTGCCCAACGCGGCCGAACCGAGCCGCACGCTATACAAGGCGGACCCGAGCATGGCGCAGTCCCTGATGTCCCTGCGCGATCACTTGCACGCAGTCTGCGGCCACTGCGGCGACCGTCATGTGCGGGTGGAGACCCTGGACGGGGATGTCTTCGAGGGGACGTTGGCGCATGTTCACCGGGGCATCGTCTACCTGAGCGTTCAGATCGAGCAGCCCGCCCGCGGCTTCTTCCCGGGCCCGGGCTTCGGTCCCGGCTTCGGTCCGGGATTCGGACCCGGCTTCGGACCCGGCTTCGGACCCGGCTTTGGCCCCGGATTCGGTCACGGCTTCGGACCCGGCTTCGGACCGGGATTCGGCTTCGGACCGGGCAGGTTCGTGCTGCCTCTCGTTCTCTTCGACCTGCTCGCCATCACGCTGGTGTAATCCCGGCGAAGCGAGCGTCGCCTAATCCGAAAGGAGCTGATCGTCATGGCATTCATGCCGCCTCAAGGACCGCAGGGTGCGCTGCAAGCGCCGTCGTCCCCGCCGCCCCGAACCGTCCCGCAGAAGCCGCTGTCGACGACCTTCGCCGTCGATCCCGGCGCGATCCGCGGCTGCTTGTTCCGCAATACGTACGTTTGGCTGCGGAATGGCACCGGCTTCTGGTTCTACCCCGTATTCGTCGGGAGAACGTCGGTCGCGGGCTTCCGCTGGACCGGGTTCTTCTGGATGTACACGGGTATCGATCTGCAGCGGATCGAAGTGTTCACCTGCTTCTAAACGCGAGCAAATGGCTGCGGCGAAGACTCGCGAAGAGGCTGTCTCCTAAGGTCGTAAAATGACCTGCGAAACAGCCTCATCGCTGTACGTGGCTGTCGCGGGTTAAGCCCGCTCTGACCGCTGATGTAGGTAGTTTAATTCCTCACATTCGCTGCTCCAGCCCGCCATCCGCCAATGTAGGTACATTATTTCCTCACATTCGCCGCTCCAGCCCGCCATCCGCCAATGTAGGTAGTTTACATACGCACATTCGCCGTTTCCGCCCTCCGACCGCCAATGTAGGTAGTTTACATACGCACATTCGCCGCCCCAGCCAACCGACCGCCAATGTAGGTAGTTTACATACGCACATCTGTCGCTCCAGCCCCCCGACCGCCAATGCA